>NZ_JAGIOD010000001.1:0-1200000 GCF_017876545.1 Brachybacterium sacelli
AACCTTGTTTCTGCCTATGAGGGTTCGGCTGGGTTCCTTTCAATGGTCTGTCGGGGCTCTCGATCAGTCACGTCATCGCCGGGCAGATCCAGATGCTGCATCGCCGCTGGCAGAGCCCCAGCCCCGCGCACGTCGACGAAGGCAGAATCTGCCCCCGTCTGGCCAGGCTTGATGCATCATTGTTGCAACGGATGCAATACTGGCGTCGTGGATCAGAACCGCCCTGGTGTATCTCCGCTTCGCGAGCTCCGCAACGTGCGTGCGCTGGACGAGCATCGCTTCGTGTTCGACGCGATGCTCTCCGGTTGGGCGGATCAGCAGAGCAGCCGAGGGCTCTCCGAGCGGACCATCGGGAGTAGGGAGCGAGTCGTCCGGTCTTTCGAGGAGTTCGCTGGCCGATACCCGTGGGAGTGGTCTCCTGGAGATCTTGAGGACTACACCACGCGCGTGATGTCGCGGACGCATCCGGCGGCTCGGTCCACGATCCGGGGCTACCACTCCATCATCCGTCTGTTCTGCGACTACCTCACCGACCCTCGCTACCAGTGGTCGGTGGATTGCGAGGAGCGGTTCGGAACGACGCCGCAGCAGGTCTGCCATGAGTGGAACACGCTCGCACATTTGCTCGGCTATGAAGGACGCGCACAGCGGCGCGCTCTGACCTACGACGAGCTCGAGACGTTCTTCTCCGCGGCCGACCAGCGAGTCGAAGTCATCCTCCGACGCGGTCGAAAGGGGGCCCTGGCGGCGCTGCGCGATTCCCAGATCTTCAAGACCATCTACGCATACGGGCTGCGTCGCGCCGAGGCGGTAAGGCTAGATGTAGCGGACCTGAGGCCCAACGGTGCGGCCCCGCGGTTCGGACGCTTCGGAGCCGTGGAGGTGCGCTGGGGGAAGGGAGCTCACGGATCGGGCCCAAGGCGCCGCTCGGTGCACACTTCCCGAACTCGACTGGATCACGGAAGGTCTGGCCCAATGGATCGACCAGGCTCGTCCCCGCTTCACTACCGAATCAACGGGCCCCCTGTGGCTGACCGAACGAGGGACTCGGGTCTCGTTGCGCTACATCGACCTTCGCTTCGCCCAGATCCGTGACGAAGCCGGGCTACCCGGGGAGCTCAGCGTGCACGCTCTACGCCACACCTACGTCACGAACCTCATCGAGTGGGGGTACGCCGAAAAGTTCGTGCAGGACCAGGTCGGACACGCCTACGCGTCCACCACCGCGATATACACCTCTGTCGGCGACGACTTCAAAAACCGCATGATCAGCCAAGCACTATCACGCATCTACGGAGGAAACCATGCCGACGACTCCCACACCTGACGCCCCGATCACCTGGAAGCTGCGCCAGATCATGGCTACCTCGGGGATGTTCAACACCACCGATCTGATCGACCCCCTACGAGACCAAGGCGTACAGCTCTCCCGCGAACAGATCTACCGCCTCGTGACCAAGACTCCCGAGCGATTGAACGTCGAAGTGCTCGCCGCACTCTGCCGAATCCTTGACTGCACTCCAAACGACCTCATCGAGATCCCCCAGGTCCAGGTCCAGCGACCACGCCGAGCAGCAGGAGCAGCGCAGCACACCGGGCCGACGATAGGCGATCTGCGCCCCGTCCGGCCTCGGCTGCACCGCCCAAACGAGTGAGTCGGCAGAAGGTCACGGTTCAGATCGGCTGTGACCGCTGTGCTCGAGAAGTCGCGGCCCGGTACGTGATCCTCGAGCAGCGCATCTGCAACGCCTGCTATTCCAGGCTTCGTCGGCACCCCGGTCGCTGCCCGAGTTGCGGCTACATCAAGGTTCTTGCCTTCTACGATCCATCTCGGCAGATCGTCTGTGCGGCCTGCGCTGGCGTACCGCCACGATTCGCATGTACTACCTGTGGGGGCGAGGAGCAGCTCACCGGTTCGCAGTGCGGCACCTGCCGGCTGACTGCTCGCCTCCGTGACGTGCTTGCGGACGGTCACGGTGGCGTTCACCGGGGCCTGACGTCGCTGTACGACCATCTCCTGACGGCTCGTGATCCACGCTCGGTCGTACGGTGGCTACGGCGGAACCCCATCGGAGAGACGCTGCGCGCAATGGCTACAGACCAAGCCCCGATCAGCCACACCACGCTCGACGCGTTACCCCCCTCGCCTCGAGTGCGCTACCTACGACGCATGCTCATCAGCGCCGGCACGCTACCCGCGATCGATGTTCGACTGAACGACCTCGAAAACTTCGCCGCCACGTTCATCGCTGACCTTCCTGCCGAACACGCGGCCATCGTCGGCCAGTACTTCAACTGGGAAGTGTTCCGTAAGCTCCGCCAGCGATCCTCGAAGCGGACTCTCTCGACCGGCGCTTACGACACACGCGCCACCGATCTGCGCAAGATCGCGAACTTCCTGTACTGGATAACCAACCACGGTCTTGACCTGCCCTCATTGAGTCAGGCCACGGTGGATCGGTACTTCGCCGGCCATAGCTCGCAAGCTGCCGTCGGAACGTTCCTGAACTGGGCAGTGCGCCGGGGATTAACCGGCCCAGTCACCGTGCCTCGTCGCACACCTACCATTCCCTCGACTACGGTTCCGGACGACACCCTCTGGAGCAAGGTTGACCTCCTCATCGAGGACGACAGCATCCCTCTAAGCAGCCGCATCATCGGCCTGCTCGCCCTCGTGTTCGCCCAACGGCTCTCCGACTGCGTCCGCTTGCACCTCTCCGACATCACGGCGCACGATGGAACCATTCGCATCGCCTTTGGTACGACTCCGCTCACGCTGCCCGAAGCCATCGCGGACCTGCTTAGCCGACATCTCGAGGAGCTGAGCGGTCACCGACCGTTCGTGGGGGATGCACCAGAATGGCTGTTCCCCGGAGCCACGCCCCAGCACCACACCAGCGAAGCCAACGTCGCCCTACATCTCGCCCGCCACCGGATCCAGATCCGGAAGGCCCAGCAGGCACGGATCGACCAACTCGTCCAACAGGTACCGGCCAGCATCGTCGCGGACACCCTCGGCATCAGCATCAACACTGCCATCAGGCACGCGGCTCGCACGAACGCGACCTGGGGTGCCTATCCGGAACTCCGAGCAACACCACCGCAGGATTAGTGCAGGGCCGAACGATGCCGTGCCCCGGGAATCTGGGGGGACTGATGCGCAGGTAGGTGTCACGTGATCTGTGGCGCTGAGGAGCGTTGCAGGGAAGGATGTGCACCATGCCTGCTCCCTACCCCCAGGAGTTCCGGGACGACGTCGTCCGCGTCGCGAGGAACCGTGAACCTGGTCAGAAGCTCGCCGTGATCGCGAAGGACTTCGGGATCTCCGAGTCGTGCCTGACGAACTGGATGCGTCAGGCTGACGTCGAAGACGGTGCCCGGCCCGGGAAAACTCGGGAGGAATCGACCGAGCTGCGCGATCTGCGTCGCCGGAACCGGCTGCTCGAGCAGGAGAACGAGGTCCTGCGCCGCGCGGCCGCCTACCTGTCCCAAGCGAACCTGCCGGGAAAAGGTTCTACCCGCTCGTGAGCGAGCTCGCCGCAGACGGCATTCCCGTCGCGGTGTCCCTGCGGGTCCTGAAGCTCTCCCGCCAGCCCTACTACCGCTGGTTGCACCAGCAGGTCACTGCAGCTGAGCTGACCGAGGCCTATCGAGCCAATGCCCTGCTGGATGCCCATCGCGACGATCCGGAGTTCGGCTACCGCTTCTTGGCCGGCGAAGCCGCAGCAGCAGGCGTAGAGATGTGTGAGCGCACGGCGTGGAGGATCTGCCGGGACAACCAATGGTGGTCCGTATTCGGGAAGAAGCGCGGCAAGAATGGAAAGCGGCCCGGTCCACCGGTCCACGATGACCTCGTGAAGCGCGAATTCACCGCCGACGACGCCAACGAACTCTGGCTCACCGACATCACCGAGCACTGGACCGACGAGGGGAAGCTCTATCTCTGCGCTATCAAGGACGTCTTCTCCGGCCGGATCGTGGGCTACTCCATGGACTCCCGAATGAAGGCTCGCCTCGCAGTGAACGCCCTGGGCAACGCGGTATCGCGGCGCCGAGATGCGGCTGGCTGCATCGTGCATTCCGACAGAGGTTCGCAGTTCAGAGCAAAGAAATTCGTCCATGCTCTGAACCGCCACCACCTCATCGGCTCGATGGGCCAGGTCGGTGCCGCCGGTGACAACGCCGCCATGGAGTCCTTCTTCGCCCTGCTCCAGAAGAACGTCCTGGACCGCAAGCGCTGGCAGACCAGAGAAGAGCTGCGGACCGCGATCATCACCTGGATCGAACGCACCTACCACCGCCGACGCCGGCAGGCCCGACTGGGTCGATTGACCCCCATCGAGTACGAGACCATCATGAACCCGACCGTCAGTCTGGCGGCCTAACCCCAGCTGACACCTGATCGCGCATCAGTCCCCTGTGCGTCGTGCGCCTTGATGAGGGCGGGGGACATAGCGAGTGGGTTGTAGTGGTCGGCGAGGGAGCGGTCCGGGTACTGGGCCCTTGCCTCGAGAATGCCTTTGCCTGCTTCGATGATCTGCTGCCGTACACGATCAGTGGGGTTCGGGAGTGGCAGGTTGCTCCAGACGACTGTGGCAGAGAATCGCAAGTCCGACTTGATGCGGCCTCCTGTGGCGCGTTGCGAGGCGGCGCACTCCGGAACGGGCAGCGCCGTCCCTTCGTTTCGCTTCTCGTCGATACCAGGCATCGACAGACCCTGGTTAGGTCTGCGGGCCCGCGCGATCCTGAACTACGTAAGCAATACACACACGTAGACAGTTCGCAGAGGAGAAGAAGATGTCGGATCTGGCTGGAAAGGTCGCGGTGGTTACAGGATCGGCCCGCGGCGTCGGCAAGGCGATCGCCCAGAGGTACGCACGCCTGGGCGCGAGCGTCGTCGTCAACTACTCGAGCGACGAGCAGAACGCGCGCCGCACCGTCGAGGAGATCGAAGCGGCCGGGGGCGACGCGATCGCCGTGCAGGCGGACATCGCGACGCCGGCGGAGATCGACAGGCTGTTCGCAACCGCGGTCGAGACGTATGGAAGCCTCGACATCGTCGTGGCCAATGCCGGTGTCGAGATCGTCGATGAACCGGTTCTCGACGCGACGGAGGAGCAGTTCGACCGGCTGTTCGCGATCAACTCCAAGGGCGCGTTCTTCACGCTGCAGAAGGCGGCGAAACTGCTGACAGACGGCGGCCGGCTCATCAACATCGGCTCGAGTTCGACGGTGAGCCCCGTACCCGGCACCGGTCTGTACTCGTCGAGCAAGACCGCCTCGCGCCAGCTCGTACGGGTGCTCGCCCTCGAACTGGGCCCGCGGAACATCACGGTCAACACGATCCTCCCGACGGTGATCGCCGGGGCGGGTGTGTTCACACAGGTCACCGAGGACGACGAGTTCCATCAGGTCAACGCCGGGATGCGGCCGCTCGGCGGGCGACCCGGCACTCCGGAGGATGTCGCCGACGCCGCCGAGTACTTGGCCGGCGACCTCGCCGCCTGGGTCAGCGGACAGGCGCTGCTCGTCAGCGGCGGCGCCGTCCAATAGCATCCGCGAGAACCTTGGTCGAGTCGAGAGTCAGGAGCGAGAAGATGGCACGCAAGAAGGTCGATATCAGCATCCCGGATCTGTCGGGTACGCGCGCCGTGGTCACCGGCGCGAGCGACGGGATGGGCCTGGGCATCGCCACCCGCCTGGCCCGTGCCGGCGCCCAGGTGATCATGCCGGTCCGCAATCTCCGCAAGGGAGACACCGCGATGGCGAAGATCGTGCAGGCCGTTCCAGGGGCCGACGTGTCGCTGCGCGACCTCGATCTCTCGTCACTGGCCTCCGTCGCCGCCCTCGGCGAGACCCTGCGTGATGAGGGTGCGCCGATTCACATCCTCATCAACAACGCCGGTGTGATGACCCCGCCCGAACGGCAGGAGACCGCCGACGGACTCGAGCTGCAGTTCGGCTCGAACCACCTCGGGCACTTCGCGCTCGTGGCGCACCTGCTGCCGCTCCTCAAGGAGGGGCGTGCACGGGTGACCTCGCAGATCAGTGTCGCGGCGAATCAGAACTCCATCAACTGGGACGATCTGAACTGGGAGCGGTCGTACAACGGTGCTCGTGCGTACAGCCAGTCGAAGATCGCGTTCGGACTGTTCGGGCTCGAGCTGGATCGACGCAGCAGGGCCAACGGCTGGGGCATCAGCAGCAACCTGTCGCATCCTGGAGTGGCTCCGACCAATCTGCTGGCAGCTCGCCCGGAACTCGGCCGTTCTCGCGAGACGCCACGCCGCAGGCTCATCCGCAAGCTATCCGAGCGCGGCATCCTGTTCGGCACTGTCGAGACGGCGGGCATGCCCGCCCTCACGGCGGCGACCGATCCGGCGGCGAAGCCGGGCGCGCTGTACGGGCCGAGCGGCCCGGGCCATCTCGGAGGGGCACCGGCCGAGCAGAGACTGTACTCGCGTCTGCGCGGAGCCGAAGATGCCAAGCGCATCTGGGATGTCTCGGAGCGTCTGGCCGGGGTTGAGTTCCCGGCGTCCTGACGCGGGACGGGGCTCGGGTTGGCGCGGACGCCCCCCGGAAAGCAGGATGATGCGCCGCCCGGCACCCGGCCTGGCGGCGCATCATCCTGCCCGCTTGACGAACTACATATCACTCCGCCGCGTGCGGGTCGCTCGCGTTCAGGGTCTTGACGACCTCGGCGTAGTCGCCGCGCGCCTCGCCGTATCGCAGGAACTTCACACGCTCGACCTGCACCTCGGTCACGTCGGGCTCGTCGCGCAGGATCGAGATGACCTCGTCGGCGAACGCGTCGAGCGGCATCGCGAACGAGCTCTCGCTCTGACCTGGCATCAGGTCGGTCGCCACCGACGGCGGCTCCAGCTCCACGATCCGCACCGAGGTGTGGGCGAGTTGCAGTCTGAGCGACTCGCTGAGCATGTGGATCGCGGCCTTCGTGGCGTTGTACGTCGGGGTCACCCGCAGGGGTGCGAACGCAAGCCCTGACGAGACCGTCATGATCGTCGCATCCTCGCGAGTCTGCAGGTGCTCGATGAACGCTCCGATGAGTCTGATCGGGCCGAGCAGGTTCGTCGTGACGGTCTCTTCCGCCGTCGAGACGAAACCGGACGGACGGGTCCAGTCCTCGATGCGCATGATGCCCGCCATCGCCACAAGAACGTTCAGGTCGGGGTGACGCTCGATGACCTCTGATGCTGCGGACGCGATGGATGCGGCATCCGTCGTGTCGATCACGACCGTGTCGATCCCCGGATGCCGGGCGGCGATCTCGGCCAGCAGCTCGCGGCGACGTCCGCCGACGATGACCGTGTTACCCGCATCGTGCAGTCGTTCGGCGAGAGCGAGGCCGATGCCGCTCGTCGCGCCCGGGATGAAGATGGTGTTTCCGTTGATTCGCATGTTCAGAGTCTCCGCCGCGCAGGAGAGCCCTACCAGGGACCGCTTATCGAGGGATCGTCGATCCCTGGATGCCGTCTCGCAGTGCGTGCATCATGGAGGCATGGATCGTGAAGCCCTGGCCGAGTTCCTCCGCCGTCGTCGCGGTGAACTGCAACCCGGCGATGTCGGCCTCACATCAGGACCGCGACGCCGAGCGCCGGGTTTGAGACGTGAAGAGGTCGCGCAGCTCGCCCTCATGTCGACCGAATACTACACGCGCCTCGAACAGCAACGCGGACCGCAGCCGAGCACTCAGATTCTCTCATCGCTCGCCCGGGCATTACGGCTCACGGCCGACGAGCGCGACTATCTCTACCGCACGGCGGGGCACGCCGTCCCCGATCGCCTGGGGGCCACCGGGCACGTCGCACCGGCGCTGCACCGCGTCTTCGATCGGCTCTCCGACACACCTGCGTTGATCATCTCCGCCCTCGGGGAGACCCTGTTGCAGAACAGACTCGCTGCGGCGCTGCTCGGCAATAACGCTGGCGCGACAGGGTGGGAGAGGTATGAGTCGTGGCGATGGTTCGTCCACCCGGAAACGGGCCGGCAGCACTATCCGCAGAGCGATCACGCTCGACACAGTCGGACCCTCGTCGCCGGTCTGCGCGCAGCGTACGGTGCGATGGGAACCTCATCGCGGGCCGCCGAGCTGGTCTCGGAGCTGCACGGGAGCAGTGCGGAGTTCGTCGAACTCTGGGAGCAGCACGAGGTCGCCCAGCGCTTCGCCGACCACAAGGTGATCATCCACCCCGAGGTGGGGTCGATCGAGGTCGACTGCCAAGCGCTGTTCACCGAGGACTGGTCGCAGGCGCTCCTGGTTCTCACCGCCGAACCGCACAGCGAGGACGAGGAGAAGATCAGGCTGCTCGGCGTGCTGGGGGTTCAGCGGTTCTCCGCCTCGCGACAGTGACGAGCCGTCAGAATCAGACGCTGACCGGGTCAGTGTGAGCCTGGTACAGCCTGTGCCTGTATCTGGCGCTCGCCCGAGCGCAGAGTTGTCACCATGACGAACAACATCAACACCACTCCCGTCGGCCTGCTCGCCGGCAAGGTCATTCTCATCACCGGCGCGAGCCGCGGCATCGGCGCGGCCGCAGTACGCCTCTTCGCCGCTGAGGGCGCCTCGGTCGTCCTCGCCGCTCGTGGCACGGAAGCCCTCGACCGCATCGCCGATGAGATCCGCGAAACCGGCGGCACTGCGGACGCCCTCGCCCTCGATCTCGCCGACCCGTCGAGCATCCGCGCCGTCGTCGGCAGTGTCGAGAAGCTGCACGGACGCCTCGACGGAGCGTTCAACAACGGTGCAGCCCCTCAGCAGCAGTTCGGTCCGGCCGACACCACGACCGACCACGACATCGACGAGCAGTTCACCGTGAACTTCCGCGCGCACTGGATCGCCATGAACGCCGAAGCCGCTCTCATGCGCAGCAACGGCGGCGGCGCCATCGTCAACACGTCGAGCATCGGTAGCCGCCGAGCGAGCCCGGCACTGCCCGCCTACGGCGCCATGAAGCGCGCCCTGAACAGCCTGACCGAGACGGCAGCCGTGAGCTGGGCGGCCGGCGGCATCCGGGTCAACGCCATCACCCCGGGCGCCACGGCCACCGAGATGATGGACATATGGGAGGAGGCGGCGCCCGGAACCCTCGCGGCTACTGCCGCTTCCGTGCCCCTGGGCCGGCTCGGCGAGCCGCGTGAGATCGCCGAGGTCGCCGCCTGGTTACTCAGCGACCGCGCCTCGTATGTCACTGGCGCGATCGTGCCCGTCGACGGCGGCGCCGGGGCCTGAATCCGATCGCGAGATGCGCGAGCGGTATGCAGCCGAGAGCCTCGCCCACGGCGGCCGTCCTCTCGGATGTCTGGATCTGTGCGGCCGATGAGGGCTGGTGAGGCGCGAGATGCTGGCGGTGAGGTTCACAATCGGATACTGGCCTTCCTGACCGAGGGCACGCTCGAGGAATGGTTCTCCCCCAGCAAGCTCAGGGCTGAGCAGAAGGCGCCACTGCCCGCGGAGCTCGAGGAGGCCTCTACCGCGATCGCCGGATAGCTCGTCACCCGCCCCGTCAGCCTGAACGTAGTCCGAGGATCTTTTGATCCTTTTTGATGTGGGCGCTGCCCTTTATACTTTTTGTATGCCACGCAACCTATTCAAGCCGTCGTTCGGCACCTACCCACACCTCCTTGTCGGCCGCGACCAGCTGATCGACGAGTTCGAGGACACCTTCGACGGGATCCTAGACCCTGCTGGCCTAACGGTCCTCCTGTCCGGACAGCGCGGGATGGGCAAGACCGTGCTGCTCGACGCCTACCGACGAGCGGCCGAGGGCGCCGGATGGCTGGTCATCACCGAGAGCTCGAGCAGCGGACTCCTGGAGCGCCTTACTCATGACCATCTGCCGCGCCTGCTCCAGGAGCACTCCAGCAAGCCGCCGGCACAGCTCGGGTCCGCGAGCGGAACGATCGGCCCCCTCGGGGGCAGCGCCTCGTGGACCGAGCGCTACCCCGCAGAGTCGACGCTCCGATCGCAGATCACCGAGCTCACCGACGCTCTCCAGGCCGACGGGAAAGGCCTCGTCATCACCATCGACGAGGTCCAGGCCGCTGACATCGAAGATCTCCGCAAGCTCGGCGAGATCATCCAGTACGGCCGCCGAGAGGAACGTCTGCTCGCCTTCGCAGCGGCGGGACTCTCCACTCCCATCGAAGAGCTGCTCGACCACCCAGGGGCGACGTTCCTGCGCCGCGCCGAACACCACCCCATCGGCCGCGTGAGCCGCGCAGAGGTCCGAGCCGCACTTGCGGGGACGATCGCCGACAGCGGGCACGAGATCGACGTCCACGGGCTCGACCTGGCGGCCGATGCCGTCGACGGGTATCCCTTCATGATCCAGCTCGTGGGCTACCACACCCTCAAGGCCCACACGACCGCTGGCCCGATTACTACCGAGGACGTCGACACTGGAATCGCCGCTGCACGACGCCGCCTCGGCCGGCACGTCCACACCCCCGCCCTGCGTCCGCTATCGAGCGTCGACCGCACCTACCTGCTCGCCATGGCCCAAGACGACGGCCCTTCCCGCACAGGGAAGATCGCCGAGCGGATGGGCGTGAGCGCCCAGTACGCCGGCGAGTACCGCCGACGCCTCATCCGCGACGGCATCATCGAGTCGGCCGGCCACGGACAAGTCCGCTTCACCATCCCCTACACCGCGGACCATCTGCGCGAGCATGCCGCTCACAATGCACTCGAGGGCCTCGTCGACGAGGACACGTGATCCCTCCCTGCCATCGGAGAATGTCTTCCCGGTCGCGGTAGGACAGAACTTCCGCAGTCAGCCCACCCGCTCCAGAACAGGAACCGCAACATGTCCATGACTCACACTGAAGCGCCCTGGGTTCCGTTCCGTGGTTAGACGGTCGCGGGCGCGGTCGTCGTGGGGTGAGTGTAGGACGCTTCGACTTCGGCCGGGGTGCGATAGTCGAGTGCTTCGTGCAGGCGCTTCGTGTTCCACCAGGTGACCCAGTCCAGAGTGGCGATCTCGACGGCGGTCGCTGAGGGCCAGGTGCGGCGTCGGTGGATGAGCTCGGCTTTGTAGAGGCCGTTGACGGTCTCAGCCAGGGCGTTGTCGTAGCTGTCTCCGACGGATCCGACCGAGGCCTGGACTCCGGCGGTGATCAGCGCATCGGAGTAGGCCAGCGAGACGTAGTTGCTGCCCCTATCGCTGTGATGGATCAGCCCAGTCCGAGACGCTTCTGCCGGGGAGGTCTGGAGGGCCTGCTCGAGAGCCTGCAGTGGCAGTGCCTCAGTGCGGAGGCTGGTGGCCACTGCCCAGCCGACGATCCTTCGCGTGAAAACGTCCGTGATGAACGCGGTGTAGCAGAACCCGGACGGGATCCGGACGTAGGTGATGTCAGCGACCCAGAGCTGATTCGGTCCGGCAGCCGTGAAGTTCCGCTCGACCAGATCAGGACGACGGTCCAGGCCACCAGCAGGGCTCGTCGTGAACACCTTTCGACCACGGCGTATCCCGCACAGACCAGCAGCTTTCATCAGCCGAGCGGTCTGGTCGCGGCCGACTTCCCATCCGGCACGGCGCATCGCGTGATGCATCTTCCGATACCCGTAGACGCCGTAGTTCTCGGCATGAATCCGACGGATCTCTTCGACGAGCACCTCGTCACGGACCGCTCTGGCCGATGCCGGGCGCTGCTTCGCGGCACGGTATCCGCGAGAGGTGAGGAACCCACGTTCCGTCGCGCCCAGGACGCGGCAGATGGCCTCGACCCCGAAGTGATCGCGATGCCTATCGATGAAGGCGATCATTTCGTCGTGGGGTGGTCGAGTTCCCTGGCGAAAAACACGGAGGCGGCCTTGAGGATCTCGTTGGCCCGCCGGGACTCGGCGAGCTCTCGACGCAGTCTGCGGTTCTCCTCCTCGAGAGACTCCGCGGGGCCGGCCGAGGGCTCGGCTGGCCCGTAGCGGTTGCACCAGATCCTCAGCGTCTCCATGCCAACGCCGAGTTGGGGCGCGACAGCACGGATCGACTCCGATCGTGGGCCACCTTCGAGTGCCTGGCGGTCGTAGACCATGCGCACGGCACGGTCACGCAGCTCCGGACTGAACTTCTTGGGCATACTCCGATTCTCCTTGCTGAGACTCGGAACGGAACCCAGGGCGCTTCATAATTCTCGATCGAACGATGCTGGTCCCCGGTAGGATGGGCGCGTCGCAGAACGGCCCCCGGCACGTCGTATCCCGCCAACGGATGAACCGTGCCAGAGCCTTGGGGAAGGCGCGACCGACGGACTCGACGGCCACCAGCTCTCCCGTGGTGGGGTGGGTGTAGAGCCTGCGCAGAGTACGTCGGGCCGCGGGCGCGTCATCCCCGAGGGCGCCCTCGGCCTCCCCGCTGAACTCGGCGAGAGGCCCCTGGAGATCCTCGCGGACCGCCTCCGCGGGGACGGGGCCGTAGCCCTCGATGTGCGCGAGGTCCCCCTGGCCGGGGTGGAGCAGGGCACGATCGGTGATGATCACCCCGATGTCCAGGTCGGTGCGATCCATCCCGTCCTCGGTCCCCAGAAGGGTGTCGACGAAGGAATCGGTCTGGATCTGCTGGTGACCACGCCGGTCGCCGCTCGCGCGGAGCCGTTCGGCCTCCAGGGCGAGGCGCTTGCGGACCTTCATCGCCTCGAGCGCCGGCAGATGCGCGGTCATGCTGGCCATGCCGTTCTTCCCGCGCCGCACGGTGACGTGGCGATTCTGGCGAGCGTGCTGATGTCGCTTCACCTCACCCTCCGGATCGGACTCGGCGATGGCCTTGGCGACGGCGCCGTCCCAGTCCTGGGAGCCGCAGCCGTCCAAGGAGGCCAGTCGTGCGCCGAGGATCGCGTCGACCTGGGTGCGCTGGACAGGGGTCAGCGCCGCGACGGAGGTGGCCGTGGAGCGAGCGACACCGCTGGTGATCTTCCCGGTCGCGAGCGCGTGGAGCATCTTCGGCATGGACTCGACCAGGCGGCGCGCCGCGGTGAGGGTGCGGTCGGCCATGTACGGGGAGCGTCGGGAGGTCATCGAGACGTCCCGGGCAGCCGAGCGCTCGGCCAGCAGCTCTGTGGTCTCGTCCGACTCGGCGGCCTCCGGTTCGTGGGCCGCCTCGGCCATGGCTTCAGCACGGATCTCGGTGCGCAGCGCGTCTGCCAGGCCCACCATGGCCCGCATCTCGAGGGCATCCATCGCGGCACGCTGCTCCTGGACGCGCTTGATCACGGCCGTGTACTCGCCTGCGGCGGCATCCTTCGCGGTGAAGAGGCGACCCGGGTCCGTGGCGAGCTCGACGAGGAGGTGCCCTTGGTCACCGAGCAGCTCGGCCACCGCCGTCGGCCCGCCGGAGCGCACGGTCTCGAGCAGCAGCTGGATCGGGTCCCCAACACCGGTTGCGTCGAAATCCTGCGCGAATGCGTTCATGCCTCCATGATCCCCACGAGGTGCAACAGACGACACGATGCCGCACCGATTGTGGAAAACATCGAGTGGGGAGGGAGGATCACTTCGACAACCACATCTCAGATGCTTCGCGCCCGGCACCCTCCTATGGTGGTCGGAACGGCCTTGAGAATCCACTTCAGTCACCACATCGGCACCGGCGCCCGATACTGAGTACGTTCTCAGACCACACCGTAGCCTCACCTGCAGAATGTGGATAACACCCCTTTGTGGAGGATCTTTCAGGCCCTGGATACCACCTCCAACAATCCACGATCGCACTGCACGCTCGATGAGCTCCGACGACACCTCGCGTCAGCATGCGTCCGTTCATGACAGAGCGCTCGACAACGTCAGGTCGGACTCCGCACGATGGAGGCACGACGTCGTCGGTGCACCACCGGTCGCACCCGACGCCTCGCTCCGTAGCTCAGCCCGGAAGAGCAGCTCCCCCATAAGGAGTGGGTCGCAGGTTCGAATCCTGCCGGAGCGTCTCCGCGGACTCGCGCGACTGCGACCTCCCGGGCGCGCTCAGGGAAGGACGGCCCCCGTGCTCCGAACCAGCACCGCTCCCCGCGCGTCGCCCAGGGTGGTCTCCTCGAATCCCAAGGCGCCGTATACGTGCCGAGCTCGCTCGTTCTCCCTGCTCACGTGAAGGCTCACCCGTTCCACGCCGCGCTCGCGCGCCAGGTCGAGCAACCCTTCGACCAGGCTGCGGCCCACTCCCCGGCCCCGCGCCCGTTCCTCGACCGCGACGACGAGCTCCGGCACGTCCTCGTCGACGAACCCCGCTCGGTGGTCGGTCGCGGAGAAGAACCTGTACCACGCCGCCCCGAGCGGCGCCCCGTCGACCGCGACCACCCCTGCGTCGCCCGGACGCCGTCCGAAACCGTCGAGGTAGGAGTCCGCCCGCCCTGTCGTCAGGTGCTGCGCGAACGCCGCCTCGTCCCACGTCTCACGCCATCTCCACGCGGCATGGATCGCCCGCTGCAGCACGCCGATGTCGTCGGCCGTCGCCTCGCGCAGCATGCAGTCCACGCCGGGTCCGGGCCCGGCTGTCGGGCCCGGCTGAGAGGATCGATGCGCCATCGCCCCAGACTCGCACGAGGAGACCCATGCGCACCCGGTCCACCACCCGCCGGCCCGTCCTCGAGCGACTCGTCCTGCCCGAGCTGCAGGACCTCGCGGCGCAGGAGCTGCACGCCCAGGCCACGTACGACGCCGTGCGCGTCACCGGCGGAGACGTCTCCGGCCGCGACCTCACCGGCACCACCTTCACGGAGTGCGAGCTGATCGATGTCACCGCGCACGAGACGGGCCTGCAGTCCGCGCGGCTCATCGAGACCCGGATCGAGCGGCTGAACGCGCCGGTGCTGAGGGCGACCCGTTCCACCTGGCGTCACGTGGAGATGTCAGGCTCGCGGCTCGGGGCCCTCGACCTCGACGACGCCGCGGTGCGTCAGGTCAGGATCGTCGGCAGCAAGATCGCCTGGCTGAACCTGCGCTCCGCGACCCTCGAGGACGTCCTGCTCGAGGACTGCACCCTCGAGGAGCTCGACCTCACCGGCGCCGCCGCTGCCCGCGTCTCCTTCGTGAACTGCCGGGCGGGCAGCGTCGCCCTCGCCCACGCACGGCTGAAGGACGTCGACCTGCGGGGGCTCGAGATGGGCTCGATCAGCAATCTCGAGGGCATGGCCGGGGCGACTCTCGATGCCCAGCAGGTCACGGCGCTGGCGCCGGCCTTCGCGAGCCACCTCGGTCTGCGGGTGGAGGGGTGACCTCTCACCCCGAACGTCCGTCGACCTCCGTACGCTGGAGCTCCACCACCGCACCCGACGAAGGAGTCGCCCGATGTCAGGTATCCGCGCCCTCACCCTCCTCCTCGAGAACCCCTCCGCCGCCGCGACCGCGCTGCGCGATGTGCTCGGCTGGCAGATCGAGGCGGACTTCGGCAGCTTCGCCTCGCTGACCGCGCCGGGAAGCATCCCGCTGTGGATCAACGCCCCGGGCGATGGCGAGGAGCCTTCCCGCGGCATCGTGATCCACCTGGACTGCACGGACGTCGACACGGCCTTCGAGCAGGCCGTCTCCCGCGGCGCCGTCGTCGTGCGGGAACCGACCGACATGGATTTCGGCGAGCGCTCCGCCTGCGTGCGGATCGCCGCTGCCCCCGGCGTCACGATCGACTTCTCACGCCCCGTGGGGTGAGCAGAGGCGGAACGCGGGCCGGGGGCGTCCCCGGCCCGCGCCCGACCTGCGGGCCACGGGTCAGCCCCGGCCGCTGACCCGCTGCTTCTTCGAGCTGATCTCTCCGGTGTTGAAGCCCGCGAGGTGCAGCCCGCCGTGGAAGCGGGCGTGCTCGATCTTCACGCAGCGGTCCATGACCACGTCCAGGCCTGCGTCCTCGGCGAGCGCGGCGGCCTCCTCGTGCCAGGAGCCCAGCTGCAGCCACAGCGCCTTCGCGCCGACGTCGATCGCTTCCTGCGCCACGCCCGGCAGGTCCTCGTGCCGGCGGAACGCGTCCACCAGGTCCGGGACCACCGGGAGATCGGCGAGCGAGTCGTAGGCGGGCCTGCCCAGGATCGTCTCGGCCCGAGGATTGACGAAGTAGACGTCGTACGGCGAGCTGGAGAGCAGGTACGTGGCCACGAAGTAGCTGGCTCGGGCGGGATTCGCCGAGGCGCCGACGATCGCGATGCTCTTCGTCCGTCGCAGGATCGCCAGTCGCTGCGGCGCCGAGGGGCCCCGCCAGGTGCGCTGGGTCGTGTCCGTCATCGCGTCTCTCCTGTCGCCGCCGTGATCGCCTGGTCGAGGTCCCAGAGGATGTCCTCGACGTCCTCGAGGCCCACCGAGATGCGGATCAGGTCCGGCCGCACCCCGCCCTCGACGAGCTGCTGCGGACTGAGCTGCTGATGGGTGGTCGAGGCCGGGTGGATCACCAGGGTGCGGGCATCGCCGACGTTCGCCAGGTGCGAGGCGAGCTGCAGGTTCTCCATCACCGCCTCTCCCGTCGCGCGGGCCGCGGAGGCCCGGTCCTCGTCGCTCGCGAACTCCCCGACGGGGCCCACCCCGAAGGCGAACACGGCGCCCGGGCCCAGCGGCAGGTACTGTGCGGCGCGCTCGCGATGGGGGTGCGAGTCCAGACCGGCCCAGGTCACGAAGGAGACCCGCGGATCCGCCTCGAGCCATTCGGCCACCGCCTTCGCCCCCGCGAGGTGGGCGTCCATGCGCTGCGGCAGCGTCTCGACCCCCTGCAGCAGCTGGAAGGCGGCCTGCGCGGACAGCGACGGGCCGATGTCGCGCAGCTGCTCGGAGCGCAGCTTGGTGAGGAAGCCGTACTCGCCGAAGTTGTCCCACCAGCGGATGTCGCCGTAGGAGGCGACCGGCTCCGTCATCGAGGGGAACTTCCCTCCTCCCCAGTCGAAACGGCCGGACTCGACGACCACGCCGCCGAGCGTCGTGCCGTGCCCGCCCAGGAACTTGGTGGCGGAGTGGATGACGATGTCGGCCCCGTGCTCGAGCGGTCGCACCAGATACGGCGTCGCGAGGGTCGCATCGACCACCAGCGGCACACCGTGCTCATGGGCCACCGCGGCGAGCCCCTCGAGATCGGCGATCTCCCCGGAGGGGTTGCCGATCATCTCGACGTACAGCACCTTCGTCTCCTCGCGGAAGGCCGCGCGGAAGTCCTCGGGATCCGAGGAGGCGACGAAGGAGGTCTCCACACCGAAGCGGCGCAGGGTGACGTCGAGCTGGGTGACCGTGCCGCCGTAGAGCTGCGCCGAGGAGACGACGTGGTCCCCGGCGCCCACGAGCGCCGCGAAGGTGATGAACTCGGCGCTCATCCCCGAGGCGGTCGCGACCGCACCGATCCCGCCCTCGAGGGAGGCGATGCGCTCCTCGAAGGCTGCGACGGTGGGATTGCCGATCCGGGAGTAGATGTTCCCGTACTTCTGCAGCGCGAAGAGGTTCGCCGCGTCGGCCGCGTCGTCGAAGACGAAGGACGTGGTCTGGTAGATCGGCACCGCCCGGGAGCCGTGCTGGGCGTCGGGCGTGCCGCCCGCGTGCAGGGCACGGGTGCGGAAGCCGAAGGTGCGCTCCTCGCTCACGCGGCCACCCCCGCCGTGGACGGGTGGTCGGCGGGGAGGGTCTGCGCGGTCGCGGCCGCGGCCTCCTCGGCGCTGACTCCGGGCGCCACCGGCAGCAGGTCGGTGTTCAGCTCGGTGCCGCGGGCGCGGGCGAGGTCGGCCTCCTTCTCCCGCACGATCGGCAGCACGTCGCGGCCGAAGGCTGCGACCTCCTCGGTGAAATGGAGGTAGCAGGTCAGCATCAGGTTCACACCGACCTTCTTGTACGCGATGATGCGATCGGCGATCTCCTCGGGGGTGCCGATGAGGCGGGTCTTGAAGCCGTCGTTGTACTGGACGAGGTCCTCGAAGGACGACCCGGCCCACATCCCCTTGCCGTCCTGGGTGGAGGCCCCTGCCTCCTGCACGGACTTCTGGAAGCCCTCGACGGCGGGGCGGTGCGCCTTGGCGACGATCTCACGCAAGGTCTCCTCGGCCTCGGCGCGGGAGTCGCGGGCGATGACGAAGCCGTTCAGTCCGAAGCGCGGCGTACGTCCGGCCTTCGCGGCGGAGGCCTGGACGCCGGCGACGTTCTCCTCGTACCCCTCGAGGGTGCGGCCGTTGGAGAAGTACCAGTCGGCGACGCGGCCGGCGGCGTCCTGGGCGGCGGTGGAGTTGCCGCCGAAGAAGATCTCCGGGTGGGGGCGACCGGGGACGTCGACGGGCTTCGGGTTCAGGGTGAAGTCGTCGATCGAATAGTACGCGCCGTCCTGGGAGTACCCGTTCTCGGTGAGCAGGCCGCGCAGGGCGGAGATGAACTCCTCGGTGCGCACGTAGCGCTCGTCGTGCTCGAGCCACGGCAGGCCGAACTTCACGAATTCGTCCTTGAGCCAGCCCGAGACGATGTTGACGGCGGCGCGTCCCTCGGAGAGGTGGTCGGCGGTGATCAGCCACTTGGCCAGCACGCCGGGGTGCCACATGCCGGGGTGGAAGGCGGCGATCACGCGCAGTCGCTCGGTGGCGGCGAGCAGGGCGAGGGAGAAGGCGGAGGCCTCGTGCTGCTTGTCCGCGCCGTAGCTGGCGGCGTAGCGGGTCTGGGTCAGGGCGTACTCGAAGCCGGAGTTCTCGGCGATCTGGGCGAGGCGCTTGTTGTACGGCAGCTGCCAGTCGGTGCGCTGCTCGATGGTGGAGACGACGAGTCCGCCGGAGACGTTCGGTACCCAGTAGGCGAACTTCAGCGGGGTCTCGAAGGTCGAGGTGGGGACGGTGGGGGTCATGCTTCCTCCAAGGTCGGGGTTCCGAGCGTCGGGGGTCTCCGACGGTCGGGCTCCGGGCGGGTGGGAGTCTGTCAGGTCTGCGGCGCGAGAGCAGGGTCGTCCGCGCCGAGGGCGGCCAGGGCGGCGGCGACCGCGTCCACCGCCTCTGGGTTCTGCAGGGACGTGATGTCCCCCAGCGGCGCGGGCACGCGTCCCGCGCGGCTCTCACGCTCGGCGTGGACCAGTCGGGCCAGCAGGCGGCGCATGATCTTGCCCGAGCGGGTCCGGGGCAGATCCGGCACGGTGATCACGTGCTTCGGCTTGGCGATCGGTCCGATCTCGCGGGAGACGCGGGAGCGCAGCGCGGCGGCGTCGAGCGGGACGCCCCCGTCCGAGGGCATGACGAACACCGCCACGGCCTGCCCGGTCAGGGCGTCGTCCACCCCGGCGGCACCGGCCTCCCCGACCGACGGGTCCGCGACCAGGGCGGACTCGATCTCGATGGTGGACAGGCGGTGCCCGGAGACGTTCACGACGTCGTCGAGGCGACCGAGGATCCAGAAGCATCCGTCGGCGTCGACCGTGGCGGAGTCCCCGGCGACGTAGAAGCCGCCGTGCTCGCCGCGGCCGGCATAGTCCTTCCAGTACGAGTCGCGGTAGCGCTCCGGATCACCCCAGACGGTGCGGGCCATCCCGGGCCAGGGCCGACGGGCCACCAGCGTGCCGGCCACGCCCGGCGGCTGCTCGGCGCCGTCCTCGTCGACCACCGCCATGTCGATGCCGGGCAGCGGCACGGTCGCCGAGCCGGGCTTGAGGGTGGTCACGCCCGGCAGCGGGACGAGCATGGCGGCTCCGGTCTCGGACTGCCACCAGGTGTCGACGATCGGGAGCTCGCCACGGCCGAAGGTGCGGTGGAACCACACCCACGCCTCGGGGTTGATGGCCTCGCCGACGGTGCCCAGCAGGCGCAGCGAGGAGAGGTCGTACCCGGCCGGGAGCTCCTCGCCGAACCAGGACATGAAGGTGCGGATCAGGGTGGGCGCCGTGTAGTAGACGGTCACCCCGTAGCGCTCGATGATCTCGAGGTGACGCTCACGGTGCGGCTGGCCGGGGGTGCCCTCGTAGATGACCTGGGTGAGGCCGTTGCTGAGCGGGCCGTAGATCTCGTAGGTATGGGCGGTGACCCAGGCGAGGTCCGCGGTGCACCAGTGGACGTCCTCGCTCTTCGCGTCGAAGTGCGCCCAGTGCGCCCAGGACGTGTGGGCGAGATAGCCGCCGGAGGTGTGGACCAGCCCCTTGGGCTTCCCGGTGGTGCCGGAGGTGTAGATGATGAACAGCGGGTGCTCGGCGTCGAAGGGCTGAGGATCGTGGTGCTCGCTCGCCACCTCGACGCTCTCGTGCCACCACACGTCCCGGCCCGGGGTCCATGCGATGTCGAGGCCGGTGCGGCGCACGACGAGGACGTGCTCGAGATCGGGCAGGTCCGCGGCGGCGGTATCGGCGGCCGACTTCACCTCGACGGCCTTCCCGCGACGATACTGCCCGTCGGAGGTGACCAGCAGTTTCGCACCGGTGTCCTGGAGGCGGAAGCGCACGGCCTCGGCGCTGAAGCCGCCGAAGACGAGGGAGTGCACGGCGCCGATGCGCGCGCAGGCCAGCGCGATCACGACGGTCTCCACCAGCACCGGGAGGTAGACCACGACGCGGTCGCCGGGACCGATCCCGAAATCGGTCAGGGCGTTGGCCGCCTGGGACACGCGGCGCTGGAGGTCGCGGTAGGTGACCGATTCGCGGTCCCCCGGCTCGCCCTCGAAGTGCAGGGCGACCGTGGAGCCGCGGCCCGCGTGCACGTGCCGGTCCACGCAGTTCTCGGCGACGTTCAGCCTCCCGCCGACGAACCAGCGGGCGGCGGGCACGGAGAGCTCCCCGGTCGCGGGGTCCGGCGTCGGCGGCTCCCACTCATGAGCGGTGTGCCAGGGGGTGCGCCAGTACAGGCGGTGGGCGGCCTCCTCCCAGAAGGCGACGGGGTCGGTCGCGGCGTGCTCGTAGATTCCCGCGTCGACGTTCGCCTGCGCGGCGAGGGCTGCGGGCGCCGGGTAGGTGCGGGATTCGACGAGGCGGACTTCTTCGGTGATGCTCATGTCCACTTCTTCAGCAGCTTCTTCTCGGCGAGGCCGAGGACGGCGTTGGTCAGGCTGCCGAGCAGGGCCAGCAGCACGATGGTCAGCAGGATCCGGTCGACGCGACCGGTCTGCTGGGAGTCGTTGAGCAGGAAGCCCAGGCCCATCGAGGAGGCGATCAGCTCGGCCGCGACCAGGAACAGCCAGGCCTGGGCCAGGGCCAGGCGCAGGCCCGAGACCACCGACGGCACGACGGCGGGCAGCTGCACGGTGCGGAACAGGGACCAGCCGTGCAGGCCGAAGCAGCGCCCGGCCTCCACCAGGTGGGGGTCGATGTGCCGCAGGGCCGAGGCGACGGTGGTGAACACCGGGAAGAAGGCGCCGATCGCGATCAGGGTGACCTTCGATTCCTCACCGATCTGCAGCCACAGGATCAGCAGCGGCACCCAGGCCAGGGACGGGACCGCGCGCAGCGCCGCCAGCGTCGGGTTCAGCAGCGCATCGCCCGCACGGGAGAGGCCGACGATCGCGGCCACGGCGAGGCCGACGACGGAGCCGATCGCGAAGCCGATCAGCACACGCTGCACGGAGATCGCCACGTGCAGGCCGAGCTCACCGCGGCCGGCGAGGTCCGCGCCCGCCTGCAGCACGGTCAGCGGGCCGGGCAGCCGGTAGGCGGGCACCAGCCCGGCGGCGGTCACGAGCTGCCAGGCGGCGAGGATCACCAGGGGCAGCACCGCTCCGGCGGCGAGGCGCACGCCGGTGCGGTCCCAGAGGGCGGGGCGCGCCGACGGCGGCGTGAGCGACGGGGCGGTCCCGGTGGCGGTGGCGGTCGTGCTCACTGCTTCTCCACCGCGGCGGTCGCGAAGGCGTCGTGGATGATCCCGCCGCGGGCCTTCTCCACCGCGGCGGCGCCGCCCTGGACGTCGCCGGAGTCCGACAGCATCGGGGAGATCGCCTCGAGCACGGCGAGCTGATCATCGCCGGGCACGCCGCTGACGTCGAGGTTCGAGCGCTCCTGGATCACCGTGGTGGCGACCGGGAGGTCGATCCCGGCGGCGTCGGCCAACAGCTGCGCGGTGGCCTCGAGGTTCTCCAGGGCCCAGGTGCGGGCCTGTTCGTAGGCGTCGACCACGGCCTGGGCGACATCGGCGTGGTGGTCGATGAAATCCTCGGTGGCATTGAGGAAGCCGTAGGTGTTGAAGTCGACGTTGCGGTAGACCAGCTGCGCACCGGATTCCTCCTCGGCGGCGGCCATGATCGGGTCGAGCCCGGACCAGGCCTCGACGCTGCCGCCCTCGAGGGCGGAGCGGCCGTCGGCGTGCTGCAGGGGCTGGAGCTCGATGTCGTCGATGCCGAGCCCGCCCTCGGCGAGGGCCTGCACCAGGAAGAAGTAGGGGTCGGTGGCCGGGGTGGCGGCGACGGCGCGGCCCGCCAGATCGGCCGGGCCCGTGATGTCGCTGCCCTCACCCACCACGAGCGCGGCCCATTCGGGCTGGCTGTAGATGTCGATGACCTTGATCGGGGAACCGTTGGCGCGGGCCAGCAGCGCGGCCGAGCCGGCGGTGGAGGCGATGTCGGCCGAACCGGAGCGCAGGAACTCGTTGGCCTTGTTGGACCCGGCCGACTGCACCCAGGTGACCTCCACCGTGTCGCCGAGGGCGTCCTCGAGCAGCTTCTGCTCGCGCACCACCAGGCTCAGCGGGTTGTAGGTGGCCCAGTCGATGGTCAGGGACGTGGTCGACCATTCGCTGCCCTCGGCCGACTGCGAGGAGCCCTCGCCGGGGACGCAGGAGGTCACGCCGAGCGCGGCAGCCGCGGTGATGCCGAGCGCGGTCGCGGAGCGGCGGCTGATGCGGTGAGTCATGAGGGGGTCTCCGTGGGGGTGGGGGAAGCGGTAGGGGCAGAGGAAGTGCCCTGGTGGGTGTGCACGCCGAGGCCGGCGAGCAGCTCGACGCGGAGCTCGGCCAGGGCGTGGTCGGCGCGATCGCGGGGACGGGCGCCGGGCACCTCGACCGCGCGGGCGATCGAGGTAGAGGCGGCGTCCTCGAGCAGGGAGCGCAGCAGCAGCACGCGGTCGGCCAGGTACAGGGCCTCCTCGACATCGTGGGTGACGACCACGACGGTGGTGGGCTCTGCCGCGTGGATCTCGAGCAGCAGGTCCTGCATGCGCAGGCGGGTCAGGGCGTCCAGGGCACCGAAGGGCTCATCGAGCAGGAGCACCTCGGGGCTGCGGGCGAGCGCCCGGGCCAGCGAGGCGCGCTGGGCCATGCCACCGGAGACCTCGCGGGGCCGCTGGGTGGCGGCGTGCTCGAGACCGACCAGCTGCAGCAGGTGGCGCACGCGGTCGCGGCCCGCACGCCGGGCGGTGCCGCGAGGCAGGCCGAGGGCGACATTGTGCTCGAGGGTGCGCCAGGGCAGCAGTCGCGGCTCCTGGAAGGCGACCGCGGTGCGCGGGTCGGTGCCGCGCAGGGCGGTGCCACCGATCCGGATCTCCCCGGCACTGGGGACGTCGAGGCCCGCGACCAGGCGCAGCAGGGTCGACTTGCCGCAGCCGGAGGGGCCGACGACGGCGAGGATCTCTCCCGCCGGCACCTCGAGGTCGAGGCCGCGCAGGACCTCACGCGGGCCCTCGGCGGCGGGGAAGGCCCGGGCGATGCCGTCCAGGCGGACGCCGTCGCGGCGCATCGCGGACGCCCGGTGGGTTCCCGTGCCGTCGGGGCGTGCGTCGGTCGTGGAGAGGTCGGCGGGCACCGTGCTGGTCATGCTGGCATCCTTCTGCGCGCCCCGCCGCGGACGCCAGCACACCGTCATACGCCGAAACATTCGCGGCCAGAAGAACCGCTGTGGACCCCTGTGACCCCGCAGCGCGAGAGGCACGTCACACGCGCAGGTCACGAAGGTCGGCGCGGCCGGCCGCTCACCTCAGCGGCGCAGGCGATGCTCCAGCGACGCCTTCACGCCCGTCCACTCGTCCGCGAGGACCGAGTAGACGACGGTGTGGCGCAGCGTCCCGTCGGGCATGATCCGGTGCGCGCGCAGGATCCCGTCCTGCTGGGCGCCGAGGCGTTCGACGGCGCGGCGCGAGGCGATGTTCAGGTGATGGACCCGGAACTCGACGCCGAGGCAGCCCAACTCCTCGAAGGCGTGGGTGAGCAGCGCCAGCTTGACCGCGGCATTCGCCCCGGTGCCGTGGGTCGAGGCCGCCATGTAGGTGCTGCCGATCTCGAGGCGTCGGTCCCGCCGGGAGATGTTCAGGAACGTCGTGTGCCCGAGGACCCGGCCGCTGCCGGGCTCCACCACGGCCCAGGAGGCCGTCTGCCCCGCCTCGTCGGAAGCGCATTGGGTCGCCACCCGGTCCGCGACCTGCTCCGGCGGCGGCACGTGCGGCGCATGGGGGATGCGCCAGATCTCTCCGTCGGCCACGACCCTGCGCAATCCCTCGACGTGCTGCGCACCGAGCGGCTCGAGGCGCACCCGGTCGTTCTCGAGCGGCACCGGGCGGGGCTGGGTCATGGGCTCGGTGGGGACGGAGGCCGTGGTGGAGCGGTCGGAGCTCATCGGTGCTTCTCGATCGCCATCTCGTAGTAGCGCAGCAGGTCGTCGGAGGCGTTCTCCCAGGAGAACTTCTCCGCCTCGGCGCGGGCGGCCGCGCGGATGCCCCCGCGCAGCTCCGTATCGCCCAGTCGGGTCAGCGCCGCATCCAGGCTCGCCTCGTCCTTGGAGTCGAACAGCAGCCCGTTCACCCCGTCCGTGACCTGCTCCATCGTCGGCCCCGACCGGGCGGCGACCACCGGGAGCCCCGAGGCCATGCCCTCGAGGATCACGAGTCCCAGGGTCTCGGTGACCGAGGGGAACACGAAGGCGTCCGCGCTGGCGAAGGCGCTCGCGAGCTCCTCGCCCTCCATGAAGCCGGGGAACAGCGTCGAGGTGCCGGCGAAGTGCTGCTCGAGCTCCGTGCGATACGGGCCGTCGCCGACGATCGCGAGGGCGACGTCGTCACGGCGATCCATCATCGGCCGCAGCGTGTGGATCTCCTTCTCCGCGGCCAGGCGACCCACGAAGACCAGCAGCTTCTTGTCCGGATGCCCCTGCGTGAGCCGTTCGCGCATCGCCTCGGAGGCGAAACGGGGATGGAAGGTCTGCGTGTCCACCCCGCGCCGCACCACGTGCAGGTCGGCGATGCCCTTCTCGGCCAGCTCCTGCTTCATGGACTGGGAGGTGGCGAGGTTGATGTCCGCCAGCGCGTGGTTGCGCTTGATCTGCCACCACACCGCGGGCTTGCCCCAGCGGTAGGCCTTGTACAGGTCCAGGTAGCGCGGGATATGGGTGTGGTAGCTGGCGACCAGCGGGATCCGCTGACGGCGGGCGGCGTAGGCCCCCGAGGAGGCCAGCAGGATCGGCTGGGCGGCATGGACGACGTCCGGGTGGAAGCCGCGGATGATGCCGTCCACGGTGGGGTGCGGGAGGGTGAAGCGCCGATGCTTGTAGAACGGCAGCGTCACCGGGCGGATGCCCACCACCCTGGCCCCATGGTGCTCGCTGATACCCAGCTCGGGGGCGATCACCATGACCTCGTGGCCGAGGTCGGTGAACCGTTCGACGGCGTGGCGCAGGCGGGTCACCACGCCGTCGACGGAGGGCAGGAAGGTCTCCGTGACGATCGCGATCTTCACGGAAAGGTGCTCACTTCCAGGTAACGGTGGGCATGACGAGCTCGCGCTCGACCCGGTCGGTGTTGTTCATCGCGACCTTGAGGACCTCGGTGAGGTGCTCGTCGGTCAGCAGGTGCGGCTCCAGGCCGAGATCCAGGAGGTTGGTGTTGACCGCGTTGTAGTAGTGGTCGTACTTCTCCACGCGCGGGTTCTCCGTCGTGGCCAGCTCGACGTCGAGGCCGAGGTCGCGGGCGGCCTTCTGCACCTTCTCGGCCAGCTCCTTGACGGAGAACTGCTCGGTGAACTGGTTGTAGACGCGGAACTCGCCGCGGTCGGCAGGGTTCTCGCAGGCGATCTCGATGCAGCGCACGGTGTCCTGGATGTCCAGGTAGCCGCGGGTCTGGCTGCCATTGCCGTAGACCGTGAGGTCGTGGCCGATGGCGGCCTGGACGATGAACCGGTTCAGGGCGGTGCCGAAGACCGCGTCGTAGTCGAAGCGGTTGACCAGGCGGGGATCGAGCCGGGTCTCGTCGGTCTCCAGACCGTAGACGACGCCCTGGTTGAGGTCGGTGGCGCGGATGCCCCAGATGCGACAGGCGAACATGATGTTGTCGCTGTCGTGCACCTTGGTGAGGTGGTAGAAGGAGCCGGGGGCCTTCGGGAACGGCAGGCGGTCCTTGCGGCCCTTGTGCTCGATCTCGATCCAGCCCTCCTCGATGTCGATGTTCGGCTGGCCGTACTCGCCCATGGTGCCGAGCTTGACGAGGTGGCAGTCCGGGGCGAAGTCCTTGATCGCCCACAGCACGTTCAGGGTGCCCTCGACGTTGTTGCGATGGTTCTCGATCGCGTGCTCGCGGTCGATCATCGAGTAGGGGGCGGAGCGGTGCTCGGCGAAGTGCACGAACGACTCCGGCTGGATCTCCCGGAAGATCGCGGCCACTGCGTCGTAGTCCGTGAGGTCGGCGATCTTCACGGCGATGTCCTTGCCGGAGACCTCCTTCCAGGCTGCCACGCGCTCCTCGAGCTCCAGGATCGGGGTCACCGAGTTGGACCCGAGCTCCTCGTCGATCTCGCGTCGCACCAGGTTGTCCACGATGGTGACGTCATGGCCCTTCTGCGAGAGGTACAGGGCAGTGGGCCATCCGCAGAATCCATCTCCACCGGCGACGACGATCTTCATTGCGTGGGTCCTCCCAAGGGTCCGTGTCCCGGCCTGCGGAGGGCGCCGCGACCGGATCGTGTAGTTTCGTGTCCGTCTCAAGATAGTGCAGGTCGGGTGCCGCTCAAAGACGAGGAACGCCCGCTTGAACAGCGAAGGAACACGCCATGACGAACGCGCACGACGACAGCTCACCGGAGCGTTCGGTCACGGTGGACGCCACTCTAGCCCGCACGGCTGAGGCTCCGGTGGGGGACGCGGCCGACGCTCCCACCCCGCGTCCGCTGCCGGACACCGCCACCCGCGTCCTGGTGATGGCCATCGTCAACCGCACCCGGGACTCCTTCTTCGACGACGGCCGCACCTGGGACCTGGAGACCGCCGTGGCCGCCGGTCTCGAGGCCTCCGCGCAGGGCGCCGACCTGATCGACGTGGGCGGGGTCAAGTTCGCGCCCGGGGAGCCGCTGCCGGTCGACGAGGAGATCGAGCGTGTGGTCCCGGTGATCCGCACGCTGCGCCGTGAGCTGCCCGCGCACGTGCTGCTGTCGGTGGACACCTTCCATGCGCGGGTGGCCTCGGCGAGCATCGAGGCCGGGGCTGATCTCATCAACGACACCACCGGTCTGTCGGATCCCGACATGGCTCCGACCGTCGCGCGCACCGGGGCCTCGCTGGTGGTCACCCACTCGGTCGCGCGACCGCGCCAGGCCTACCCCCGGCCGCGGTACGACGACGTGGTCGAGGAGGTGCGGGACTTCCTCGCCGCCCGCCTGGAGCGGGCGCTCGAGGCCGGTGTCCCACGGGACCGGATCGTCGTGGATCCCGGACCCGACCTCAACAAGAACACGCTGCAGACCCTCGAGGTGCTGCGCGACTGGTCCGAGTACACCTCCCTCGGCCTGCCGGTGCTGGCGGCCCTGTCCCGCAAGGACGTCGTCGGGGAGTCGCTGGGCCTGCCGAAGGAGGAACGGCTCGAGGGCTCCCTAGCCGCGGCCGCCTGGGTCATGCGCCAGGGCGCCCGCATCCTGCGCGTCCATGACGTGCGCTCCACCGTGCGCATGGTGAGGATGTTCGAGGTCCTGGCCGGCTGGCGCGATCCTGTCGGCCCGCTGGTCCACAACACCTGAGCGCGGGCGGCGGGGGCGCGGGCGGGCTGCGGCACGTCCGCTCATGCACCCGCACGACCGGTCCCGGGTCCCGTACCGGTCCTGCGGCCAGCAGAACTCGCCCGTCGCTCCGGCTCAGCCGCGCCGGGCGATGCGCAGGGTCTTGATCTCGAAGGGGCGGAAGGCGAGCTCGACGGCGCCGTCCTCCCCGCGCCCCAGGGCGGACAGGTGCGCCGGCGCGTCCCCGCCGAAGGGCCGCTCGAGCAGGTCCACGACGCTCACCTCTCCCCCGGCCAGCGCCTCGTCGAGCCGCAGGTTCACCGCGGTCCTGGAGCCCTGCGACTCGTACAGGCGCACCACGAGATCGCCGGAACGGTCCTCGGCGAGCTTCAGCGTCTCCACCAGCACTCGCGGGGCATCCACGGTGACCAGCGGCTGTGCGACGGCGTCGGCCACGGCGGCGCTCACCCGCCGCTCGGGCAGGTTGAGCCGGTAGCCCTCCTCGAGGGCTCCGCTGATCCCGGTGCCGGGCCGCACCGCGACCCGCAGCGAGTACCGCCCGTGATCGGCGCCGGGATCCGGGTACTCCGGGGCGCGCACCAGGGTCAGGCGCGCCGTCGTGGTGGTGCCGCCGTCCTCCTCGCGCACGGTGCGCAGCACGTCGTGACCGTAGGTGGAGTCGTTGGCGATGGCCACTCCGTACTCGCCCTCGGCCAGGTGCACCCAGCGGTGCGCGCAGGTCTCGAAGCGGGCGGCGTCCCAGGAGGTGTTCACCGGGACGGGGCGATCGACGTGGCCGAACTGGATCTCGCTGCTCATGTGCGCGGCGCGCAGGTCGAGGCCGAAGGCGAGCTTGAGGGCCTTCTTGCGCTCGCGCCAGTCGATGTCGTGGTCGATCTCGAGGGCCTCGTCGCCCGGACGCAGCACGTAGGTCTTCACGATGGTGGAGCCGGCCCCGGTCACCCCCGCGGTCGGGGCGCCCCGACCCACGGCGGTGGTGTAGGTGAAGGCGACGCGCACGCCCGCACCCTCCTCGCTGACCTCGACGTCCGTGGGGGCGTCGAGGTCACGCACCACGTGGCGGTAGAACTCGTCGATGTCCCAGGCGTCCCAGGCGTTGGGGGTGTCGCGGTGCAGCTGCAGCAGCGCGCCGCGGGAGCCGGGGGCGATCGCGTCGCGCCCGCTGGCGCGGTCCACGAGCGAGGTCAGGGCGCCGGAGGGGTCGAGCACGGCCCGCAGCGTGGCGTTCTCGACGGTGATGGTGCCGCCCTCGCGGAAGACCACCACGCCCTCGGGACCGGTGGCCGGCGGGCCGGCGGCGTAGGCGGGGATCCCGCGGCGGGGCACCGGGGCGGTGTTCAGCAGCACGGGCGCCTCGGCCCCCGGCGACGTCTCCGACGGCGGGGCGCCCGTCGGCTCCCCGCCGAGCGCCAACAGTGCCTCGGCGATGAGCGCCTCGGCGCGCTCGGCGGTCGCGGCGTGGCCCTGCTCGGCCTCGCGATGGACCCAGGCGATCGAGGAGCCGGGCAGGATGTCGTGGAACTGCCCCAGCAGCGTGTTCTCCCACAGCGCGGTCAGCTCCTGGTGCGGATACGTGTATCCGGAGCCCGTCCGGATCGCGGCGAGGGCGGCCAGGAACTCGGCCTCGTGCAGCACCTGCTCGCTGCGCCGGTTGCCCTGCTTGGTGCCGAGCTGCGCCGAGTAGGTGCCGCGGTGCAGCTCGAGGTACAGCTCGCCGTTCCACACCGGCGCGGTGGCGTACTCGTCCCGGGCCCGCTCGAAGAAGTCCTCGGCGGTGCCGAACTCCACCCTCGGGGAGCCCTCGAGATCGGCGGCGCGGCGGCCCGCGGCCATCATCTCGCGGGTCGGGCCACCGCCGCCGTCGCCGTGCCCGAACAGGTCGATGCCGAGCGTGGAGCGGCCCTTCTCCTTGAAGTTCCGCTCGAAGCGGGCCAGCTCCCGGCCCGTCAGCTCGCCGTTGTAGGTGTCGGCCGGCGGGAAGTGGGTGAACACGCTGGTGCCGTCGATGCCCTCCCAGTGGAAGGTGTGGTGGGGGAAGGTGTTGACCTGGTTCCAGGAGACCTTCTGGGTGAGGAAGAACTCCTGACCGGCCAGGGCGGCGATCTGCGGCAGCGCGGCGGAGTAGCCGAAGGAGTCCGGCAGCCAGGTCTCCCGGGTCTCGACGCCGAACTCCTCCAGGAAGAACCGCTTGCCGGCGATGAACTGGCGAGCCATGGCCTCGGAGCCGGGCAGGTTGGTGTCGGACTCGACCCACATGCCGCCCACCGGCACGAAGCGGCCCTCGGCGACCCGCTGACGGACGCGCTCGAACAGCTCCGGGTAGCGGTCCTTCAGCCACCGGTACTGCTGCGCGGAGGAGGCGGAGAAGGTGATGTCCGGATCGTCCTCGATCAGCGCGGCGGCGTTGGCGAAGGTGCGGGCCACCTTGCGGACGGTCTCGCACACGGGCCACAGCCACGCCGAGTCGATGTGGGCGTGACCTGTCGCGAGCACGGTCAGCGCCGACCGGTTCGCCGGACGCTCCAGCGCCGGGCGCAGCGCCTGGCGGGCCGCCTCCGCGGTGCCGGGCATGTCGTCGGGGTCGACCGTGTCGCACGCGGCCTCCAGGGCGCGCAGGATCTCGTGTCGGCGCACGGAGGTCTCCGGCAGCTCGGCCATGAGTCCGCCCAGCGCTCGGAAGTCCTCGGCGAGCTCCCAGAGCCGCACGTCGCGGCGGGCGAGGTGGAGCTCCGCGATCGAGTACAGCTCCTCGTCGGGGAGGGTGGCGGGATCGCCGAGCGGGGTGGGCGCGAAGGCCCACCCGCCCGAGACCATCGGGTTCGCGGCGCACTCGAGGTAGAGGTCCAGCTCCTCGCCCGGGGCGACGGGGAGATAGCGGTTGCAGGGGTTGATGGCCTTCAGGGGGACGCCGTCGGGGGTGAACACCAAGGCCTCGGCCTGGAACCCGGGCTGCCCGGTGAAGGCGAGGTCGACCAGCAGCTCCGGGGATGACCCCTCGTCCTTCGCCCATTGCGCGGGGACGGTCCCGCTCACGTGCAGCCAGGTGGTGGACCAGGCGCGCCCGAGCGGGGCGCCGATCTCGATCGGGGTGTACTCCTTCGCGATCGCCTCGCGCGGGGGCATCGGCTCGCCCGGGACGCGGTACGCGGTGATCCTCACCGGAGCCGTCTCCTGGTAGATCCGCGGGACCAGGTGGTCCTGGGCGAAACGGCGGATCCGGGACTCGGTGAGTTCCCTGTCGTCGAACATCTGGGCTGCTCCTCGGTGCGCTCGGCGTGTTCGTCGAGCTGATCGCGGTCGCCCCGACTGTATAAGCCCCTGAGGTGCGCGTCACATCATCGGCGGACCTCAGCGGGCATGGGCCGCCAGCACCGCATCGCCCAGACGGGGCATGACCTCGCGGTGGGCGTCGCAGAAGTCGTGCGCGCTGCCGATCACGAGGGCGAGATCGGCCTCGGGGTCGACCCAGAACGCGGTCCCGCGCATCCCGAAGTGCCCGACGGTCGACGGAGAGTTCCGGATTCCGGTCCAGTGCGGCGACTTGTCCCCGCGGATCTCGAACCCCAGGCCGAAGGGGTTCGGGGTCTGCTTGCCGAAGCCCGGCATGATGCCCACCAGCTTGGGGAAATGAGCGGTGGTGAGCTCACGGGACCACTCCGGCTCCAGCAGCGTGGGCCGCAGCACCTCGGCGGCGAAGAGGCCGAGCTCGGCGATGGGGCCGACGGCACCGACCGACGGCGATCCGCCCCAGTCCAGGTGCGTCATCCCGAGCGGGTCGGCGACCTTCTCCAGCACCCAGTCGCCGAAGTCGTACCCGGTGGCGCGCTCGACATGGCGGGCGGCCTCGTCGATGCCGTAGTTGGAGTAGTGGCGACGCAGCCCGGGCGCCTGCAGGGTCCGCGCGGACTCGTAGAAGTATCCGGAGGCGTGGGCGAGCAGGTGCCTCAGCGTGGACCCCTCGGGGCCCGCCGGGTCGTCGAGGTCGACACGACCCTCCTGCAGCGCGATCGCGGTGGCGAGGCCGGTGAGGGTCTTGGTGACCGACCGCCAGGGCCGCGGCAGGTCGAGGTCACCGCGCTGCTCGCGCACACCCTCGGGGCCCAGCACCACGGCGCAGGCCTCGAAGCCGAGCTCGTCGAGCAGCTCGAGGGTGCTCACCCCCCGCCCCCGTCACGATGGCGCGCGAGGATCTCGTCGGTCAGCGAGGGCCAGATCCGCACGTGCGTCTCGCCGAAGCGCTCGGCCCCGAGGAAGGCGGCGGTCAGGCCTGCCTCGGGGTCGACCCAGAGGAAGGAGCCGGACTGCCCGAAGTGCCCGAAGGTGCGTGGGCTGGAGCCGGCCCCGGTCCAGTGGGGCGACTTCCCGTCACGGATCTCGAACCCGAGGCCCCAGTCGTTGGGCCGCTGCCGGCCGTAGCCGGGCAGGATGCCGGCCAGCCCGGGGAACTGCACGCTGGTCGCCTCGCGCCACAGCTCCACGGAGATCAGGGTGGGTTCGAGCAGCTCGCGGCCGAGGGCGAGCAGGTCGCGGATGCTGCCGCGGTATCCCGCGGCCGGGGATCCGGTCACCTCGAGGTCTCGCAGGGCGAGGCCCTGGACCACGGTCTGCTCCATCCAGTCCTCCAGGTCGTACCCGGTGGCCTCGTCGAGATGGTCGGCGAGCACCTCGAAGCCGGTGTTGGAGTAGATGCGGCGGGCACCGACGGCGCTGACGGGATCCGCGCCGTCGAAGGCGTACCCGGCGGTGTGGGCCAGCAGGTGGCGCACGGTCGCCCCCTCGGGGCCGGCCTGATCGTCGAGATCGAGCAGTCCCCGGTCCACGGCGATCAGCGCCCCGAGGGCCGTCAGGGGCTTGGAGACGCTCGCCAGGTCCCAGACCCGGTCGTCCTCCCCCTGCGTGAGCAGCGTGTGCTCGGCGTCGGACACCCCCAGCGCGTGCTCGAACGCGACGTCGACGGGGATCTCGGGCACGGTCTCGCTCTCCACGCCCCCAAATATGGCACAGGCCCGCGGGCGCGGCGCATCGCCTGACCGCGGCGCCCGCTCCTCCCGTGCGACCTCCTACCTGCGGCGTCACAATCTACGCACACGAAACCTCGGGACCTGCACATTTTTCCTCTTGTTGACCCTCTCTTTTGCATCCCATGATGTATGCGGCGTCACACGGACGTGGCGCCGGGGGAAGGACCTGGCACCTGCCGGGTCGACATCACGGGCCCGGAGGGACCGGGCCGAGACCATCCATGAGGGGGAACCCATGTTCGCGAGCACCATCGAGAGATCCGACCGTCCGTCGCTGCCGGTCACCGCACCGTCCCGTCGCACCCTGCTGCTCGGGGTGGGCACGCTGGGCGCAGGACTCGCGCTCGGAACCGGGGCCGCGCAGGCCGCCCCGACGCTCCGTCGGGGCAGCGAGGGGGCCGCGGTCTCCGCGCTGCAGAAGGACCTGGCGAGCCTGAAGTACTGGCTGGGCACCGCCGACGGCACTTTCGGGCACCTGACCGAGCAGGCCGTCTTCGCGCTGCAGAAGGCAGCGGGCCTCGGCCCCGACGGCGTCGTCGGCTCCCGGACGCACACCGCGATCGCGGAGGGAGTGAGACCCTCGCGCAAGATCACCAGCGGGGTCGGCTTCGAGGTGGACCTGTCCCGGCAGCTCCTCATCGCCACCACGGGTGGGGAACTGTCGTACGTCCTCAACACCTCCACCGGCAGCGGCGAGCGCTACTACTCCGGAGGGCGCTGGAAGACGGCGATCACGCCGACGGGCGACTTCGCCATGTACAGCCTCTACGCCGACGGCTGGCAGAGCGGCCCCCTCGGTGACCTGTACTGCCCGGGCTACTACGACCGCGGATGGGCGATCCACGGATCCCGCTCCATCCCCAGCTATCCCGCCTCGCACGGGTGCTGCCGCCTCTCCACCGCGGCGACGGACATGCTGTGGCAGAGGTCGTGGTTCGTGGAGGGTCGCCGAGTGCTCATCCACTGACTCCGTCAGGGGGAGGACGGGGGCTCCGCCCGTCCCTCGCCGGCGCCGCGTGGGGGAACGCGGGCCGACGCCGCGGGGACGCGGCCGGAGCACCGGGGCCCCCGCCCGCACGTGGCGGGCCCCGGAACGGGACGGCGGTGGGCCCGAGCGCCCGCCGCCGTCCCGGCGCGAGCCCTCCTTTACGAGACCTGCACGATTCTCTTGCCACCCCCACCGCCCTGTCGCCCGGTAGATGACCTGGCCACGCGCTACGATCGGAAGGGCGAACAGCCCCGTCGGCCGTCGGGGCGCAGGCACAGCGACAGCGAAGGACCACCGTGGGGATCTTGGATCGGATCGAGCGCGGACTCGACCGCGGCGTGACGAGCGTGTTCTCGCCGGGCCGCGGCCAGCTGAAGCCGCTCGACCTCGCACAGGGGCTCAAGCGCGAATGCGACGACCAGATCCAGGTGCTCGACCGCACCCGGACCCTGGCCCCGAACGTCTACACCATTTACCTGCACTCCCAGGACTTCGAGCGCTTCAACTCCTGGCAGGACACCCTGATCGACGAGTTGCAGCGCGTGCTCATGGAGCATGCGGAGAAGCAGCGCTACATGTTCGTCGGCGGGGTCCACGTGGACCTCGCGGCCGACGACGAGGTGCGCGCGGGCCGGTTCGAGACCGAGTCCCGCACCGAGCGCGGCAGCGTGGCCCCTGCGACGGGCGCGGCGCGCTCGGAGTCCGGCGGCAGCCCGATCGTCGAGATCGACGGCCAGCAGTACCTCCTGACCGGGCCCGTGACCGTGATCGGCCGCGGCGGCGACGCGGACATCATCCTCGAGGACACCGGGGTCTCCCGGCACCACCTCGAGCTGCGCACGGACCCGACGCCCGCGGCGAACCAGCCCGGCGGCGCCGGGGCCCTGGTGGCGACCGATCTCGGCTCCACCAATGGCACCTTCGTCGACGGCGAGCGGATCAGCACGCCGGTGACGCTGCAGGACCGCTCCCTGATCAAGGTCGGCCGCACCCGGCTGACCGTGCTGCTCCCGGCGGCCGGCCCGGTCAGCTGGTGAGCGCCCCATGAGCGAACTGACCCTCGTCGCGCTCCGCCTCGGTTTCGTCCTGGCGCTGTGGGTGTTCGTGATCGTGGTGGTCCTGGTGCTGCGCAACGACCTGTTCGGCACCACCGTGGTCACCCGGTCCAGCCGTGACCCGCGGCGCGAGCAGCGTCCGGCCTCCGGACCGATCGGCGGGGCGGCCGCGGCGGCCGGCACCGACCCGGCCGCGATGCGCACCGATCCCGAGGTCACCGCGACGGCCATGGTCGTCACGGCGGGGCCGCTGCGAGGCACCTCGCTGACGCTCGGCTCCACCCCGATCCTCATCGGTCGCGCTCCCGAGTGCACCCTCGTGCTCGACGACGACTACGCCTCCAACCGTCACGCGCGCGTCTACGAGCGCGACGGCGAATGGATGGTGGAGGACCTCGGGTCCACCAACGGCACCCTGGTGTCGGGACGACGGATCGAGGGGTCCGTGCCCTTCCGGCCCGGCGCCCAGGTACGGATCGGCCGCACCGAGATCGAGCTGAGACGAGGTCCGCGATGAGCATCGCCCTGCGGTACGCCGCCCGCTCCGACGTCGGTCTCGTACGGTCCAACAACCAGGACTCCGGCTATGCGGGCAGTCACCTGCTGGTCGTCGCCGACGGCATGGGCGGTCACGCCGGCGGCGACGTCGCCTCCTCGGTGGCGATCGGCCGCCTCGCACGGCTCGACTCCGAGACCCCGGCCTCCGACATCGTCGCCACCCTCGAGGAGTCGGTGCTCGACGCCAACCAGGAGATCCTCCGTCGCGCCCGCGACGAGCCCCAGCTGCGGGGCCTGGGCACCACCATCACCGCGATGCTGCGCGCCGAGGGCAAGTTCGCCCTCGCCCACATCGGGGACTCCCGCGCCTATCTGCTGCGCGAGGACGAGACCATCCAGGTCACCAAGGATCACACCTTCGTCCAGCGCCTGCTGGACGAGGGCCGCCTGACCGAGGAGGAGGCCGAGCGCCACCCCCAGCGCTCGGTGCTGATGCGCGTGCTCGGCGACGTCGACGCCGACCCCGAGCTCGACCTCTCGCTGCGCCCCGCCCACGCCGGCGACCGCTGGATGCTGTGCTCGGACGGGTTGTCGGGCCTGGTCTCGTTGGACACCATCGACGCGACGCTCAAGGCCTTCGAAGATCCCGGCGAGTGCGCCGACGAACTGATCCAGCTCGCCCTCAAGGGCGGCGGTCCCGACAACATCACCTGCCTCGTCGCCGACGTCGTCGACCTCGACGAGCTGCCCCGCGCCGAGGAGGCCCCCTCGACCTCCCCGCAGATCGTGGGCTCGGCGGCCCGCACCCGCCACCAGCCGACCGCGGCCTCCGGCCCGGCCGCGAAGGCCGCTGCGCTGACGCGCGAGGAGCCCGAGGTCCCCTACGAGGACGACGACTTCACCGAGGACGAGCCACCGCGGCGCAGCCCTTGGCCCGCCCTGGTGGCCGTGACGCTGCTGGTGGCGCTGCTCGGCGGCGTGCTGTGGGCCGGCTACGCCTGGTCGCAGCGGCAGTTCTTCGTGGGCACGGACGGCACCAACGTCGTGCTCTACCAGGGCCTGTCCCAGGACCTCGGCCCGATCTCGCTGTCGGAGCCCATCGAGGTCACCGACATCTCCGTCGAGGACCTGCCCGAGGTGACGCGCCAGCAGGTGGAGCGGACCATCTCCGCCGGGGACCGCGAGTCCGCCGAGCAAATCATCGACCGCCTGGACCAGGCGGCCATGGCGAACCTGCCGCCCGAGGCCACGGAGCCGGCGCCGTCCGACGGCGGAGGCGCATCCTCCGACGGCGGCGGCGAACCCGCGACCCCCACGCCGTCGACCACCGGTGAGGGCGAGGACTCCTAGTGGCCACGATCGTCTCCTACACCGCCCGCCCGCGCCGCATCATCCAGGCGGTGCTGCTGGCGTTCGCGGTGATCATCGGCGTGGGTGCCTACGCCCTGGTGAGCCTGGGCCGCTTCGACGAGCTGCCCGAGGACCTCATGCGGTACGGCATCGGTGTGACGGTGCTGGCCCTGGTGCTGCAGGTCGTCGTCATGTGGCGCACCCCCTACGCGGACCCGGTGATCCTCCCCCTGGTGGTGCTGCTGAACCTGCTGGGCGTCGCCATGATCGACAGCGTGCACGCCGCGAACGAGATCTACGGTCTGCGCACCTCCGCCGGCGCCGATCGGCAGATGCTGTGGGCGATCGTCGGGGTCCTGCTGTGCGTCGCCGTGATCGTGCTGCTGCGGGACCACCGCTGGCTGCGCCGCTACACCTGGATCAGCGCCGTGGTCGGCGCGATCCTGCTGCTGATGCCGCTGGTCCCCGGGCTCGGCTCGGCCCGCAACGGGTCACGGATCTGGATCTCCATCGCGGGCAACAGCTTCCAGCCCGCGGAGCTGGCCAAGATCGCCTTCGCGATCTTCTTCGCCGGCTACCTGGTCTCCCGGCGTGACACCCTCGCTCTCGCGGGCCCCAAGGTGCTCGGCATCCACCTGCCGCGCTGGTCGGACTTCGGCCCGATCCTGGTGGCCTGGGGCTTCGCCATGGCAGTGCTGGTGTTCCAGACCGACCTGGGCACCTCGCTGATGTTCTTCGGGCTGTTCGTGGTGATGCTGTACGTGGCCACCGACCGCCTGAGCTGGCTGGTGATCGGGGCGGTCATGTTCCTGCCCCCGGCGGTGTTCGCGGCCACCCAGATGAGCCATGTCCGCACCCGCATCACCTGCTGGCTGGACCCGCTGGCGAGCGAGAACTTCGCCAACTGCGGGCAGATCAACCAGGGCCTGTTCGGGCTCGCCAACGGCGGTCTGACCGGGGCGGGCCTGGGTGAGGGGCGCCCCGACGTGGTCCCCCACGCGGAGTCGGACTTCATCTTCACCTCCTTCGCCGAGGAGCTCGGCATGGTGGGGGCCTTCGCCCTGCTGCTGGCGTACCTGCTGCTGGTCCAGCGCGCCGTCCGCGCGGCCGTCGGCATCTCCGACGGCTTCGGCACCCTGCTGGCCGGGGGTCTCGGCTTCGTGGTGGCGCTCCAGGTGTTCGTCGTCGTCGGCGGCGTCACCCGCGTGATCCCGCTGACCGGACTGACCCTGCCCTTCCTCGCCGCCGGCGGCAGTTCGCTGGTGTGCAACTGGATCATCGCCGGGATCCTGGTGCGGCTCTCGGACGCCGCCCGCCGGCCCGCCGCCCGGCAGGTCCCGGGCGCCTCAGCCCCCGGCAGCGCCGGTCGGCCGTCCTCGGAGGTGCCGGCATGAACAAGCCCCTGCGCCATGTGTGGCTGGTGGTCAGCGTGCTCTTCGTGCTGCTGTTCACCTCCACCACCTACTTCCAGGTCATCGCCCAGGATCGGCTCAACGCGAACGGGCAGAACCTGCGCACCACCTACAACGAGTACGGCCGTCATCGCGGCCCGATCGTCGTGGACGGGGAGCCGATCGCGACCTCGAGCGCCTCGGGCGACACCTACGGCTACCAGCGCAGCTACGACCCCGGGGCGATGTATGCGCCGGTGACCGGGTACTACTCGGTGGTCTACGGCTTCTCCGGCATCGAGCGCTCGCTGAACGACACCCTCTCCGGCGAGGCCGACGCCCTGTTCTACCACCGCATCTCCGCGATCCTCTCGGGCGAGCAGGGGCGCGGGGCCTCCGTCGAGCTGACCCTCGACTCCGCCGCGCAGGAGGCCGCCTGGGACGCGCTGGACGGGCGCCGCGGGTCCGTCGTCGCCCTGGATCCGGAGACGGGCGCGGTGCTGGCCATGGTCTCCTCCCCCAGCTACGACCCCAACGAGCTGGCCTCGCACGACACCTCCGAGGTGCAGGAGGCCTGGTCGGGGCTGAACGAAGATCCCGACCGCCCCCTGACCAACCGGGCGATCGGCGGGGACCTCTACCCGCCGGGCTCCGCGTTCAAGCTGATCACGGCCTCGGCCGCGCTCGAGAGCGGGGACTACACGGCCGAGTCCGTCATCCCGGGCCCCGGCACGTACCAGCTGCCGAACTCCTCGGCGGTGATGAACAACTTCTCCGCGGGCCGCACCGATCCCTGCGGCCCGGGCGAGGAGTCGACCCTCGCCGACGCGCTGCGGCAGTCCTGCAACACCTCCTTCGCCCAGCTCGGGGTGGCCCTCGGCGAGGAGCAGCTGACGCAGACCACCCAGGAGTTCGGCTTCGGCCAGGAGCTGGAGATCCCGCTGTCGGTGACGCCGTCGACGATCGGCAGCGACCTCGACGACGCCCAGCTGGCCACCACCTCGATCGGCCAGTACGAGGACCGCGTGACGCCGATGCAGATGGCGATGGTGGCCGGCGCCTTCGCGAACGACGGGGTGGTCATGGAGCCGCAGCTGGTCGACGCGGTGCGCACGAACGACCTCTCGACCGTGGGCGAGCTGAGCCCGAAGGAGTTGGGCCAGCCGCTGAGCGCCTCGAACGCCGCTCAGATGCGCGAGATGATGGTCGGCGTGGTGGAGGACGGCACCGGCACGGCCGCCGCGATCGACGGCGCCGAGGTCGGGGGCAAGACGGGCACCGCCGAGTGGGGTCAGGACCGCGCCCCGCATTCCTGGTTCGTCGGGTACGGACAGCAGGACGACCAGAAGATCGCGGTGTCGGTCGTGGTCGAGGAGGGCGGATACGGGTCGCGCACGGCGGCACCGATCGCGCAGGACGTCATGGAGGCGGTGATCACGCAATGAGGACCGAGGCGGGGCTCGTGCTGGAAGGGCGCTACGAACTCACGTCCCTGATCGCCACCGGCGGCATGGGACAGGTCTGGAAGGGTCGCGACCAGGAGCTGGAGCGCGACGTGGCCGTCAAGGTGCTGCGCGAGGAGTACGCGGGCGACGAGGGCTTCCTCAAGCGGTTCCGCGCGGAGGCCCGCCATACCGCGGCGCTCTCGCACGACGCGATCGCCGCCCTGTACGACTACGGCGAGCTCGACGGGCGCGCCTACATCGTGATGGAGCTCTGCCCGGGCCGCCCGCTGTCGGACATCATCGAGGAGAACTCCGGCGGGCTGCCCGAGAAGCGGGTCGTCTCCATCCTCATCGAGCTGGCCCGCGCGCTGGACGCCGCCCATTCCAAGGGCGTCGTCCACCGTGACGTGAAGCCGGAGAACGTGCTGGTCGACGAGCAGAACGACTGGTCCATGAAGATCACAGACTTCGGGATCGCCCGCAGCCGGGACCAGGCGCGGCTGACCAAGACCGGACTGGTCATGGGCACCGCCCAGTACCTCTCCCCCGAGCAGGCGATGGGCAAGCAGGCCACGTCGCTGTCGGACATCTACGCGCTGGGGATCGTGGCCTACGAGATGCTGGTGGGGCACCGGCCCTTCACCGGGTCCAGCCAGGTCGAGATCGCGATGGCCCAGGTCAAGCAGCAGCCGCCGGAGCTGCCGGAGGCGATCTCCGCGAATCTGCGCCAGCTGGTCATGATGACCCTGGCCAAGGCCCCGGCGAACCGTCCCCGCTCCGCCGCGGCGGTGGCGCGGATCCTGGAGGCGATCCAGCGCGGCGTGGAGCCGCGCTTCACCACCGGCGCGATCCCGGTCACCCGGGTCGAGGACCACGACTGGACCGGGGAGAACGCCGTGCGGCCCGCCGGCTCCAGCGGCGAGCACGAGCGCCCGGGCGCCTCACCGACGGGGACCCGCACCGCCGCCATGCCGCTGCCGATGTCGGGCCGGGGCCGGGGCGTCCGTCACCGCTCCGGTGGCTCTGCGACCTCCGGCGGCTCCGCGCGCTCGGCGCTGTCAGGGCCCTCCGCCCCCTCGGCGAGGTCGGCCGCCTCCCCGGCGCCTCCTCCCCGCTCCCCGCGGGCGTCCGCCGCGGACGGCAGTTCCCCGTCGCGCGGGTCGGCGGCGTCTGCGCGCACGGGTGCCGACGGCTCCGAGCGGGCCTCCGCGCCCGGCGGGCTGGGGGACGTGGACACCCCGGCCTCGGCGCGCACGGTGCGCGGGACGTCGACGGGACGCAGCCTCGGGCCGTTCACCCTGCCCGGACTGGTGCTGCTGGTCCTGCTGGTGGTGGTGATCGCGGTGGCCGTCGCGGGCGGCCTGGGGTGGTTGCCCCTGGGGGCGACGGGCGTCGAGCACCCGGGGACGGGTGAGGCGCTGTCAGCACGTACGATGTTCGGATCGGTCGGTGTCGACCACGGCGCGAGGACAGGTGTTCAGTGAGCGAAGAGAACGTGGTCCTGGGGGGCCGCTACACCCTGGGGAAGATCCTGGGGACCGGCGGGATGGCCGAGGTGTTCCTGGCGGAGGACACCCGCCTGCACCGCACGGTCGCCGTCAAGGTGCTGCGCTCCGACCTGGCGCGTGACGCGAACTTCCAGGAGCGGTTCCGCCGCGAGGCCCACAGCGCCGCCGCCCTGAACCATCCCTCCATCGTCGCGGTCTACGACACCGGCGAGGAGACCCAGACGACGGTCACCGGGGCGGACGTCACCATCCCGTACATCGTGATGGAGTACGTGCACGGCACTACCCTGCGCGAGCACATCGACCCCGAGCACCCGATGGACGCCCGCCGGGCCGGAGAGATCATGGCCGCGCTCCTGAGCGCGCTGGAGTACTCGCACCGCGCCGGGATCGTCCACCGCGACATCAAGCCCGGCAACGTGATGATCAACGACGCCGGCGCGGTCAAGGTGATGGACTTCGGCATCGCCCGGGCGATCGCGGACGCCACCAGCGCCATGACCGCGACCCAGGCCGTCATGGGCACCGCCCAGTACCTCTCCCCCGAGCAGGCCCGTGGGCAGCTGGTCGATGCGCGTTCGGACATCTACTCCGCCGCCTGCGTCATGTACGAGCTGATGACCGGCCGCCCACCCTTCACCGGCGACACCCCGGTCTCGATCGCCTACCAGCACGTGCGCGAGGAGCCGCAGCCGCCGTCGGCCTACAACCCGGCGATCACCCCGGCGCTGGACGCGGTCATCCTCACCGGACTGGCCAAGGACCGCGAGGAGCGCTACCCGAGCGCGGTCGCATTCTCCCGCGACATCGCCGCCGTGGTCGCCGGGCGCGCCCCGACCCTGATCGAGGGCGCCGTCCCGGGCGGGGCCGACGGACAGGCGACCACCGTGCTGAACCCCCTGGACGAGGCCACCGAGGCGCTGCCGGCCATGGCCGGCGTCGGTGCCGCGGGCGCCGGGGGGCGGGTCGCCGACTGGTCCACCGCCCCGACCCCCGTCGCCTCCGGTGGTGCGTCCCCGCACTCCCCCGGCGAGGTCGAGGAGGAGCCCGAGCGCAAGCGCCCCTGGTGGCTGATCATCCTGGTGATCATCGCCGTGCTGGCGCTGGTCGGCGCGGCCCTGGCCTTCCTGCGGCCCTGGGAGCCCGACGGCCCCGAGATGGTCCCGGTCCCGGCCGTGGCCGGGCAGACCGAGGAGGAGGCCGGATCGCTCCTGGGCGACGCCGGTCTCGAGGCGGAGTTCACCCAGACGGAGTCCCAGGAGGTCGAGGAGGGGATCGTCATCGAGTCCAGCCCCGCCGAGGGCGAGCAGGTCGCGGTCGGCACCACCGTCGAGGTGACGGTCTCGGCCGGACCCGAGGCGGTGACGGTCCCGGACGACCTGACGGGCATGACCCGGGACGAGGTCCAGCAGGCGCTCGAGGACGTCGGGCTGGTGATGGTCGAGGGGGACCCGGAGGACGCCCCCCAGGAGCAGGGCACCGTCACCCGCACCACCCCGCAGGGCGGTGCCACCGCGGAGAAGGGCTCCGAGGTCGAGGTGCGCTTCGCCTCGGGCGACGTCGAAGTGCCCAACGTCGAGGGGACCCAGGTCGACAAGGCCCGGGAGACCCTCGAGGGCTACGGCTTCGAGGTGCCCGAGGCCTCCGACAAGGAGACCACCGAGGCCGATCCGGGCACCGTGCTGACCCAGACCCCGACCGCCGACAGCGGCAGCGCGCCCTACGGCTCCACCGTCTCCCTCGTGGTGGCGACCGCCCCCGGCCCGGTGACGGTCCCGAACGTCACCGGCCACACCCTCGAGGAGGCCCAGAACACGCTCGGGGACGCGGGCTTCGGCCTCGACACCAGCACCGAGGCCTCCGACTCCGTGGAGAAGGGGCGCGTGATCCGCACCGAGCCCGCAGCGAACGAGCAGGCCGAGCGCGGTTCGACGGTGATGATCGTGGTCTCCAGCGGCCCGGAGGAGTCCCCGACCCCGACGGAGTCGCCCAGCGAGTCGCCGAGCGACAGCCCGACGCCCACCGAGACGCCCTCGGACGATCCCAGCGAGAGCCCGAGCGACGACGGGGGCGGCACCGGGAACGCCGGCGACGACACCAACGGCAACGCGATCGGTCGCGGCAACGGCATCGCCGACGGGGACCAGAAGGGGAACGGGAATGACTGAGCAGGCGACACCCGTCGCGGACAGCCGCATCCTCGTGGTCGACAACTACGACAGCTTCGTCTACACGATCGTGGGCTACCTGCAGCAGATGGGGGCCGAGACGGTCGTCGTGCGCAACGACGAGGTGCCGGGCGACGCCTCCGGCGGCGTGGACCTGACCGGGTTCGACGGGGTGCTCCTCTCCCCCGGGCCCGGCACGCCCACCACCGCCGGCCGCACGCTCGAGGTGATCGGGGCCTGCGCCGACGGTGCCGTGCCGATGCTCGGGGTGTGCCTGGGCCACCAGGCCCTGGGCCAGTACTTCGGTGCCACGGTGGGTCACGCCCCGCAGCTCATGCACGGCCGCACCAGCGAGCTCACCCATGAGGGGCGCAGCGTGTTCGCCGCCGCCCCGTCGCCGATGGTCGCGACCCGCTACCACTCGCTCACGGTCGACCCGGCCACGATCCCCGCCAGCCTCGAGGTCACCGCCCGCACCGCGGACGGGATGATCATGGGCCTGGTCCACCGCGAGCTGCCGCTGCACGGCGTCCAGTTCCATCCGGAGTCGGTGCTGACCGAGAACGGCCATCTGATGCTGGCGCGCTTCCTCGAGCTGTGCGACGGTCGCGACGCTGTCGAACGCTCCGCGGGGCTCGTGCCCCTGATGACCGCGGGCTGAGCGGCGCGCGAGCCGGGCCCCCGGGTCAAGGGGTGGAGGTCCTGACCTCCGATCCGCCGACGAGGCCGTCGTTGAACGGCATGAACGGCGCGATCGCCGGGAACACCCAGCCGAACAGCAGCACCACGACCGCGGCCAGCACGGCCACGGCGAGCAGGATCCGCGCCCACAGCGGGCCGGGCAGACGGCGGAACAGCCAGGCGTACATCAGTTCTCCTCCGTGGACGCGAGCGCTTCGGGGATGCCGTCGTCGCGGTCCGTCCAGTAGGCGAACTCGGCGTGGACGATGTAGCGCTCGCGGGCGGAGTACATCGGGTGGCATGCGGTCAGCGTCATCATCTGCTCGGTGGGCTCGACCCCGATCTCCCCGGGGGTCGGGGCGATCACCTCGACGTCTCCCGGGTCGACGACCAGCGACTCGGTGACCTCGTACACGTAGAAGGCGTCGGCCGTCTCGACCACGACCGGATCGCCGCCCTTCAGGCGAGCGATGTCCTCGAAGACGCGGCCGTAGGTGTTGCGATGGCCGGCCACCGAGAAGTTGCCGACCTGGCCGGGCAGCGCCGTGTCCGGATAGTGCCCGGCGCCCTTGACGTTGAGGACCTTCTCGAGGCTCACCCCCTCGGCGAGCGGGAAACGCTCGCGGTCGAAGGCGGGCACGTGCATGGTTCCCCAGACCATCGAGTCCCCGAGGGTGTCGGGCACCGGCGGCGGGCCGTCCTGGGCGGGAGCGATGCGCTCGGAATCGACGTCGCCCCACTCGTCCTCCAGGCCGGCGATGATCCCGGACTGCTCGCGGTCGGCCATGACGTCGGTCCACCACAGCTGCCAGATGAGGAAGAGCAGGAGCAGGGCACCGAGGGTGATCAGCAGCTCCCCGAGCACGCCGATCGTCCGGCCGAGGACGGTGGTGCGCGAGCTGGCGCGGTGGCGGGGACGAGCGGCCATCATCCGGCCTGTGCCGTCTCGAGGGTCAAGGACCCCTCGAAGCCCGGGAGGGTGGTCTCCTCGAGGGTCTTGATCTGCTCCCCGAGGCCGACGTGATCGACCCATTCACGGTAGATCTGCACCCCCGAGGTGTCGTCGAGGGCCGCCAGCATCTGCTCGGTGGGCCCGATCACGGTGATCACGAAGGGCGGGGAGTAGACGCGCCCTTCGAGCAGCAGGGTGTTGCCGGCGCAGCGGAAGGCGCTGCCGCCGACGACCCGTTGGTCCTGCAGCATCATCGCCTCCGCTCCTCCTGCCCAGAGGGCGTTGATGTAGGACTCCATGTCCTGCTGGTGGACGACGAGATCGTCCGGCTCGACATCAGGCATGGAACCGAGCGTACTGGTCGGAGCGTCGGTCAGGGTGATCTGCAGGGCCGGACCGCTGACTTCGCTGAGGCCCACCGCCTCGGAGACGCGGGTGGAGCGCTCCTGCGTGGCAGCGTCCCCGCCCTCCGCGGACAGCCGCTCGATCTCGGCGCGCTTGTCGGCCGCCTCGTCGGTGAGCTGCTCGATGGTGCGGCCCCGCTCCCGCAGCACGCCGGCCACGTCGCCGCTCTCGTCGCGGATCGAGCCGCCGCCGGAGATGCGGGCGGTGGTCGCGAACAGCACGCCGCACAGCACCATCACGAGGGCGACGCCGAGACCGCGGCGAGGGCCGCGGGTCCGCCCGGCGTCCTCGACCATGGTCACTCCTCGCTTCGCGCGCTCCGCCGACGACCATTACCCTAGGCCAAGGCCCGCGTCTGCGGGCCCGTGCGGCGCGCCGCACGACAGGCCGCCTCGAGGGAGCACCGTTTCATGGCCAAGAGCAGGAAGAAGTCGTCGGCGCCGGCCGCGTCGGAGACGACGGCCGACACGACGGCCGTCGCGCCCGGGACCGACGAGCCCGACGACCTCTCCCCCGACTCCGCCGATCCTGCGACCGGGGACGGTGCCGAGACCACCGCCGCGGACGCCGAGGAGAGCACCGAGGGGGCCGGGGCCGTCACCGCCGGCGAGTCGGCCGAGGACGAGGGGACCACGGGCAGCGCCTCCGGCAAGGACCCGGTGACGTCGCGCAAGAAGACCGGCAAGGACCCTGTCGCTTCGAAGGGCAAGCACAAGGGCAAGGACGCCGCGAGCTCGAAGAGCTCGGCGGCGTCCTCCGGCAGCGAGGTCTCCGAGAAGGCGAAGGACGCCACCCGGGCCGGCTCCCCGAAGCGGGCTGCCGCCGCCGAGTCCGCGCGCACGACGGGCCGCCGGGTCGCCGCCGAGGCCCCGAACCCGGCCTGGCTGGCGCCCACCGCCGTCGTGCTCCTCCTCGTGGGCCTGGCGTACCTGGTGACCTTCTACCTCTCCTCGGGCGCGCTGCCGCTGCCGATCGGCGATTGGAATCTCGCCGCCGGCTTCGGCGTGATGCTCGTCGGCGGTGGCATGCTCATGTTCTGGAAGTAGGGTCCGCAGGCCCAGGGCGATGGGGAGTTCTCCCCACCGCGCTTTTCCCCCTGCCCGGGTACTCTGAGCTTGTCGCAGCCCCTCGTGCGGGCGCGCCGCGGTCCACACATCCTGACCCGACGGGGGAACATCATGAACACCATCTCGGCGCGGCGCCGGCTCCTCGCCGTCCTCGTCCTGCCGTTCGTCCTGCTCCTGGCCGGCTGTGGCCGCCTGTACGCGGATTACGAGATCCAGGACGCCGACACCATGAATCTCGCCTTCGATATCGGCTTCCAGTCCTCCTACGCGGAGCAGCAGTTCGACAGCGCCGAGGCCCTGTGCGAGGAGATGCAGGCGGAGGGCTCCTCGTTCGGCGAGGTCGAGGTGAGCGCCTACGACGAGGACGGGATCTGGGGGTGCCGCGCCGAGGGCATGCTGGAGCGCGGCGAATTCGGCGAGGGGATGGAACTGGCCGAGGAGGGCGGTGAGTACCATCTGACGTTCGACTTCGGTGCCGACCAGGCTCTGACCCAGGAGGACATCGACGTGCTCGCGAGCGGGTACGGCGCCGATGCCTCCGCGTTCGACTTCCGGATGTCCTTCACCTTCCCGGGCAAGGTCCTCGAGTCCGCGGGCGGGACCGTCGACGGCAAGACGGTCACCTACACCGATGTCACCGAGCTCTCCCAGGGCGTGGACATCACCGCGGAGTCCAGCGGCTTCCCCTGGGTCATCGTGATCGTCATCGTGCTCGTGGTCGGCTTCCTCCTGCTGCTCGTGCTCGCAGCGGTCATCTTCTTCGTGGTCCGTTCCCGCCGCGCGAAGAGGGGCCCGAAGGGCCCCGGCGGGTCCGGCCCGGCAGCCCCGGCAGCCTTCGGTGGCACAGCGGGTGCGGCCTCGATATCCGCCGGTGACGCGCCGCCGGCGGCTCCGCAGCACGGCCAGCCGTGGGGTCAGGCCCCGCCGCCGCCTGCCGCGCCGCAGGGCGATCAGGGCCAGCCGTGGAGCCAGCCCTCCCCGCCCGCCCCGCAAGGCGATCAGGGCCAGCAGTGGGGTCAGCCGGGCAGCGGCTCGCAGGACCAGCAGGGCTGGAGCAGGCCTCCGCAGCCTCCGGGACAGTGAGACCCGGGTCGGTGCGCCCCTCTGGAGCCGTGTGAGCAGGGTCATGGCTCCCGGATTGGCGCCCACCTGGGCCGAGCACTAGACTCGGTCAGGTCGGAAAGCCGACGGGCGCCCGTAGCTTAACGGATAGAGCATCTGACTACGGATCAGAAGGTTGGGGGTTCGAATCCCTCCGGGCGCACCGCAGAAGCCCCGGTCAGAAGCGATTCTGACCGGGGCTTCGTCGCGCACGGGCAGTCGTGACCGCGTTCTCCCCGCCGGCCGCCCCGCCCGCACCGGCGGAGGCCATCTTCATAACTCCGCCTTATGACGCTTCATGTCTCCCCTATTGTCCCGGGGGGTCCTCATCGAGTAGACATCCTTCGTGTGGAGAGCCCACACACCTGCTCGGAAGGACCTGCCCGATGCGCCAACTCCTCCTGCTCGCCCTCGTGGGGCTCGGGGCCCAGCTCGTGGACGGCAGCCTCGGCATGGCCTACGGCGTCACCTCGACCACGCTTCTGCTCGCCATCGGCACCAACCCCGCGGCCGCCTCCGCGACCGTGCACCTGTCCGAGATAGGCACCACCCTCGCCTCCGGTCTCGCGCACTGGAAGTTCGGGAACGTGGACTGGAAGGTCGTCCGGCGCATCGCGCTCCCCGGTGCCCTCGGGGCCTTCGCCGGCGCCGGCTTCCTGTCCTGGCTCTCCACCGAGGTCGCCGAGCCGTTGATGTCCGGGATCCTGCTGGCGCTCGGCGTCTACGTGCTCGTGCGATTCACCCTCAAGGGACTCGACCGCCGCAATCTGGGCAAGCCGCTGCGCCGGCGCTTCCTCGCTCCGCTCGGTGTCGTGGCCGGCTTCATGGACGCCACCGGCGGAGGAGGCTGGGGGCCCGTCGGCACGCCCACCCTGCTCGCGAGCGGGCGCATCGAGCCCCGCAAGGTCGTCGGCTCGATCGACACCAGCGAGTTCGTGGTCTCCCTCGCCGCCTCGCTCGGCTTCCTCGTGGGCCTCGGGACCGCCGGGATCGAGCTCACCTGGGTCCTCGCCCTGCTGGCCGGCGGCCTGATCGCCGCCCCGATCGCCGCGTGGCTCGTGCGGCTGGTGCCGCCGCGCGTGCTCGGCTCCCTGGTGGGCGGCGTCATCGTGCTCACGAACACGCGCACGATCTTGGGCAGCGACGCGATCGCCGCACCCGGGGACCTGCGGCTGCTCGTGCTCCTCATGATCGCCGCCCTCTGGGCGGCCGCGGTCGTCCATTCCGTCCGGTCGCACCGCCGGGAGCGTGCTGCGGAACTCCCCGTGGACGGCGCGCCGGAGGCCGACGAGGATCAGCAGAAGGCGCTCGCGAGCGAGGGCTGAGCAGGACAGATCAATAGCTGTGCGGGTCCGCGGCCTCCGCCGCTCCTGTGACGTGCTCGGCGTGCGAGAGGGTCTCGACCAGCAGGCGTCTGACGTGCGCGTCGGAAGCGCGGTAATAGGCGAAGGTGCCCTCCTTGCGGCTCTGGACCAGTCCCGCCAGGCGCAGCTTCGCCAGGTGCTGGCTGACCGCCGCCGACGGCGCCCCGACGGACTCCGCCAGCGCGTTGACGCTGGATTCCTCCCGGAACAGTAACCAGAGGATCTTCACGCGCGTCGGGTCCGAGAGCATCCGGAAGGTGCTCGCGGCGATCTGCGCATGCTCCTCGTCGGGGACGGCGCGCACCGGCTCGTCATGCATGTCTTCCATCGTACGCGGATCTTGCTATCTGCATGACTGCGCAGATACATTGCCATTGTGAGCCGCCTCCCCGAAACCCGTTCGACCACCCGCCGCCAGGACCATCACCACGGTCCGGGTCCTGCACACGCCGGGCTCCCCGCCCGTCTGCGCCATGCGCTGATCCCGCACAGCCACGACCACGGCGATGCCATCCGCACTGCTGAGGAAGCCAGCTCGATCGGTCTGCGGGCGGCGTGGATCAGCCTCGCCGGCATGGGCGCCACCGCGGCGCTGCAGATCGTGATCGTCGCGCTCAGCGGTTCCGTGGCGCTGCTCGCCGACACCCTGCACAACCTCGGCCACCTGGCCACCACAATCCCGCTGATACTCGCCTTCCGACTGGGCCGGCGGGCCCCGACCCGCCGCTACAGCTTCGGATTCCGGCGCGCGGAGGACCTGGTGGGGTTGCTGATCGGGGCAGTGGTCGCCCTCTCGGCCGCGCTCATCGTCGGGGAATCCGTGCGGGCACTGTCCGGCGACCGCGCCATGACGCACCTGGGCTGGGTGCTGGCGGCAGCTCTGGTCGGCGCCGCCGGCAACGAGCTGGTGGCGATCTACCGGATCCGTGCGGGCCGGCGCATCGGCTCTGCGGCCCTGGTCGCCGAGGGACAGCACGCCCGCACCGATGCCCTCACCTCCCTCGCGGTGGCGATCGGCGTGATCGGTGCCTGGCTGGGTCTGCCCTGGATCGACCCGCTCATCGGCCTGATGATCGCCGCGGTCGTGATCACCGTGCTGATCACCTCGATGCGCACCGTGATCCGGCGCCTGATGGACGGGATCGAGCCAGAGCTGCTGGACCGGATCGAGGCCGCGGCCGTCGCCGTGCCCGGCGTGCTCGCGGTCGAGGGTGTCCGGGCTCGCTGGAGCGGGCACCGTCTCGAGGCCGAGCTGAAGCTCGAGCTTCCCTCGAGCCTCGACCTCACCGAGGCGGGGTCGATCACGGCCGACGTCGAGACGGCGCTGCATCGGGAGCTGCCGCACCTCGAGCGTGCGGGCGTCCTCGTCTCCGCTCGTCCCGGTCCGCAGGGTGCCGCGCCCCGCGCGTGATCGCACGATCGGCCTACCATGACCGGGACCCCGCAGCCCAGGAGGACACCGATGCCCGCCTTCGCCCCGCCCGGCGAGTTCACCACCCGTCCCACCCTCGAGGGCACCTTCGGCATGGTCGCCTCCACCCACTGGCTCGCCTCGTCGACAGCGCAGTCGGTGCTCGAGCGCGGCGGGAACGCCTTCGACGCCGCGGTGGCGGGCGCCTTCGTCCTGCACGTCGTCGAGCCCCACCTCAACGGTCCCGGCGGCGACATGACCGGCCTGTTCGCGACCGCCGAGGAACCCGGGCGTCCCGTGGTCCTGATGGGGCAGGGCGCCGCCCCGGCCGCCGCCACGCCCGAGCACTACCGCGCCGAAGGGCTCGACCTGGTGCCGGGCGCCGGAGCCCTGGCCGCCGCCGTGCCCGCCGCGGTCGACGCCTGGTTGCTGCTGCTCCAGGAGCACGGCACCTGGGAGGTGGCCGACGTGCTCGAGTACGCGATCGGGTACGCCGAGGACGGGCACCCGGTCCTGCCGCGGGTGTGCCAGCAGATCGCGGCGGTCGCCGAGCTGTTCACCGCGCACTGGCCCACGTCGGCCGCGCGATGGATGCCCGCGGGGCGGGTCCCGCGACCCGGGGAGCTGATCACCGATCCGGGCTACGTCCGGGTGCTGCGGGAGCTGATCGCGGCGGGAGAGGCCGTCGGCCAGGACGTCCCGGACCCACGGGTCGCACGCGTCGCCGCGGCCCGTACCGAGTGGCGCACGGGACGCGTGGCCGATGAGGCCGCCGAGTTCGCCGCCACCGTGCACCGGCACTCCGACGGCGCCGACCACGCCGGGGTGATCACCGCGGCCGACTTCGCCGGCGCCTCGGCATCCTTCGAGGAGGCCACCACCTTCACCTTCCGCGGGTACACGATCGCCAAGACCGGCCCGTGGGGGCAGGGACCCGTGCTGCTGCAGACCCTCGCGATCCTCGAAGGCCTCCCCGACGACCACCTCGACCCCTCCACGGAGCTCGGCGCCCACACCGTGCTGGAGGCCCTGAAGCTCGCCTACGCCGACCGCGACACCTACTACGGCGATGCCGTCGACGTGGACCTCTCGGTGCTGCTGAGCGAGGAGTACGCCGCCGAGCGGCGCGCCCTGATCGGGCAGCGGGCCTCGCTCGAGTTCCGGCCCGGCCACCTCGCGGGGGCGACCGGCGCGGCCCCTCCCCTGCGCACGGCCGCCGAGCAGGCGGCGCGATCCGACCGCGACCCGGTCTCCGCCGGCGGCGGGGAGCCCTCCGTGCCCGCGGCCCGCGGTGCGGCCGGGCCGGCGCAGGAGGCACCGGCGGAGCAGTCGTCGGCCGTCACCGGCGACCCCGGTGCCGACGCGGACGGCATCGTGCGCGGGGACACCTGCCATCTCGACGTCGTCGACCGGTGGGGGAACATGATCTCCGCGACCCCCTCGGGCGGCTGGCTGCAGTCCTCCCCGACCATCCCCGGGCTCGGGTTCTGCCTGGGCACCCGCCTGCAGATGACCTGGCTGGACGAGCACTCCCCCTCGGCCCTGACCCCGGGGCGCCGTCCCCGCACCACGCTCACCCCGACCCTGGTGCTCCAGGACGGCGCTCCCGTGCTCGCCCTCGGCTCCCCCGGCGGGGATCAGCAGGACCAGTGGCAGCTCCTGCTGATCCTGCGCCTGCTGGTGGGCGGCTGGACCCCGCAGGCCGCGATCGACGCACCGGCCCTGCACAGCACCGCGATAGCCGGATCCTTCTGGCCGCGCACCTGGGAGCCGGGCGGCGCGGTGGTCGAGGACCGGCTGGGCGAGGAGGTGATCTCCGGGCTCGAGCGCCGCGGCCACCGGGTCACGCGGGCCGGGGACTGGGCGCTGGGCCGCCTCTCCTGCGTCGTGCGTGATCCGGCCACCGGAGTGCTCCGAGCCGCCGCGAACCCTCGGGGCGCCCAGGGCTACGCAGTGGGTCGGTGACCACGGGCACACGAAGGAGCCCGGCCCCTCGAGGGAGGGACCGGGTTCCGGCGGCTCACAGCCGGCGGGCGCTCATTGCGCGGCGGCGAGCACCTCGCGCACCGAGCTCCACGACTGCATGAGGTCGCGGGCCCGCGGGTCCGTCTCGGCGGCGATCGCCTCGATCCGGGCCTGCTCGAGCAGGTCGTCGATCTCCACCCGTTCACCCCGGTCGACCGAGGCGACGGCCGCCTCGACCATGGCGAAGCTGAGCAGGTTCTCGTGGACCTCGCACATCGGGGTGCGCCCCTCGCGCAGCGCGCTGACGCACTCGATGAGGGAAGCGGCGATCTGGTCGGGCTCCTCGCCGGTCTCGGCGGCGACCGCGGCCTGGAGGCGCTCCGTGGACTCCTCGTCCTCGGTCCCGAGCACGGGAGCACCCTTGCCGTCCCACGTGGCCGAGCCCTGCTGGGCCCCGATCCGCCACTCGCTGTTCCAGTAGGTCGGCAGTCCGCGGGCGTTCCAGGTGCCGTTGTAGACGAACAGCGAGCCGTCGGACATCTCGAAGGTCGCCGTGACCGTCGCGTCGTGGCTGTACACGCTCCACTCGGGCTGGGCGCCGCGGGCGGTGACCGCCACCGGGTCCGCGTCCATGATGTACCGGGCGGTGTCGAAGGCGTGGATGCCCATGTCCCGCAGCAGCGGGTGCAGCTGCGTGCGCCGGTAGCCGCCCATCTCCGTGAACAGGGAGAAGAAGGCGCTGGTCAGCACCGTCGGCCCGTGGGCGGCGACGAAGCTGCGCAGCTGGCGCACCTGGCGGAAGAAGCGTCGGGACTGGGAGACCATGAAGGGCACCCCGGTCAGCTCGGTGTGCGCGACCAGGCTGATCGCCTCCGGCAGGGTCTCGGTGACGGGCTTCTCGCCGAGCACCGGGATCCCGGCGTGCAGCGCCTTGACCGTCACCGGGTGGTGGGCGACGGGCACGGTGGGGTCGATGAGCAGGTCGGCTCCCACCTGACGAGCCAGGTCGACGCCGTCGGTGCCGGCGGCGACGGCCGACGGATCCGCGATCCCGGACTGCTCGATGACGCGCTGCGGGGCGCCCTCGACGAGATCCGCCACGCCCACCAGCTCGGCGACGTCGCTGTCTACCACCTCGCGCGCCCACCAGCTGCCCATGCCCCCGGCACCGACCACGACCACCCGGGCCGGTCGGTCCGCAGGCACCCGGGGGAAACCGGTCAGGTGCGGGGCGAGCGTGGGCGCGGCAGCGGTGTCCGTGCCGTGGCCTGCAGTGATGTCGACGTCAGATGACACGCGTGACTCCTTCGGCGTCCTCTGCGCGGAACCAGTCGCGCGGCGCATTGGCGATCTTGACCGGGGCGGCCGGGCGGTCCTCGGGACGGGCCCACTGCACGGCGTTGGCCAGCACGCGGCGGATCTCGGCCTGGCGATAGACGGGGTACTCCTGGTCGCCGGGGCTGAAGTAGAACACCTTGCCCTTGCCGCGGCGGAAGGCGGCGCCGGAGCGGAACACCTCACCGCCGGCGAAGGAGGAGACGAAGACGAGCTCGTCGGGCGCGGGGATGTCGAACATCTCGCCGTACATCTCCTGCTCCGGCACGACGATCGGGTGCGGGACGCCGCGGGCGATGGGATGGGAGCCATTGACGGTCCACACCCGCTCCTCCTCGCCCTCGTTGCGCCACAGCAGGGAGCAGGTGGTGCCCATCAGGGCCTTGAACGGCTTGGAGTAGTGCGCCGAGTGCAGGGGGACCAGGCCCATGCCCTCGTGGACCCGTCGGACCACCCGTGCGGCGACCTCGTCCGGGACGTCGGCGTGCGCCATGTGGCCCCACCAGGTCAGCACGTCGGTCTCGGCCAGGGCCTCCTCGGACAACGACTCCTCGATGTCGTCGAGCAGGGCGATGCGCACTTCGGCGTCGACACCGTCGGCGGCCAGCAGCTCGCGCAGGCCGTCGGCGATGACCGTGTGCATGCCCTCGGGGTAGATCTCCTGGACCTTCGGATCGACCTTCTCGTGCCTGTTCTCGCCGAACACGGCGATACGCAGTGTCATTGCAGTCCTTTGCTGGGTGGAGGATGCGCTGCGGGCGACCCGTCAGCGCAGTTCGTCCATCGTAGGGAAATATTCCCACGAGGGAAGAGGGTGGTCCGCGACGCGCCGCGACAGATGTGCCGGAGGGCCGCCGTGACGGGCGCCATCACCTCGCATGGTGAGGACACGACCGAACCGTGACCCGGATGTGACGCGATACTCATCGGTAGAGGGCTATGGTCGTCCGCAGGTTCCCTCAATGGCGAGGGGGCCTGCCCGCCTCTCCGGCACGCTGCACCGCACCGGCGTCGCACCGTGGACACCCCGCCCCGACCTGCCGTCCTTGCGGCCGTCTGGAGGATCCGGGCACTGTGCCGTGTGACACAATTGCTCCTGACCCGTGGAGAGCCCATGCTGCGCAGCACCCCGTTCGCCCCGTCCCGCCGTTCCCTCCTCCTCGGCGCCGCCGCCGCGGGGCCGCTGGTGGCCCTCGGCGCCGGGCGCGCGAGCGCCGCCCTCGGCGAGTTCCACGATGCCGCCGGTCTGCGCATGATCGACGGCAGCCCGTGGCGCCATCCCGATCTCCGCTCGGTCGACTTCCGCTTCGACACCGGGGGCATGGTGAAGACCTTCCCGCCGTCGGTGCGCGTCACCGTCCCGCCGAGCTATCTCGAGGACCCCGACCGGCGCTTTCCCGTGCTCCTGCTCCTGCACGGTCGCGGCGGGAACTCCCTGGAGTGGACGGAGGGCGGCGGCACGGTGCTCGAGGAGACCGAGCAGCACGACGTCATCGTCGTGATGCCGGACGGGGGTGCCGGCTCCTTCTACTCGAACGCCAACGCCCCGCTGCCCGGGCGCGAGGCGAACTGGGAGTCGTTCATCATGGATCAGGTGCTCCCGTTCGTCCACGCGAACTTCCGCACCGCTCCGCAGCGCATGGCGATCGGCGGTCTCTCCATGGGCGGCTGGGGCGCGCTGTCCCTCGGCCAGCGCTACTGGGGCCATTTCCGGTCCGTGAGCTCCTACTCGGGTCCCGCGGACTGCAGCGAGCGCGACTGGCACAGCTGGGCCGTGGCCGGGGCCATCTGGATCTGCCCCGCCTTCGATGCGGAGAAGTACGTCGCCACCGCGAATCCCTCGGGAGCGACCTGGGGACCTGAGCTGTTCCCACGGATCGCCAGCGGATACAACCCGATCGAGAACCTCGAGCGGTACCGGGACAAGCGGGTCTTCCTGCGCACCGGGGACGGCCCGTGGAACGACTTCTTCGACGGGCTCCACGGCGATCAGGACCTCCTCATCGCCTTCCAGGACAAGCTCGGGGAGATGTTCGGCGACGGTGTCGAGAACGTCGTGCACCCGAACCTGCAGAGCTTCAGCGATGCCCTGGACGATGCCGCGATCGACCACGACTTCGAGCTCATCGCCGGCGCGACGCACGACTGGGAGCTCTGGGCGGACAACCTCGCCGAGGACCTCCCGGGGATGATGGCGGTGCTCGAGGCGTGATCGAGGCTCTGCGGTCGGGCGCGGCGCGGACCGCGCGCTCTCGGATCAGCCCCGCCGCACCTGCACCATCCGACCTTCGCTCTCGAAGCGCCCGGCGAGGGCGGCGGCGGTCTCCTGATGCGCGCGGGCCGCACGGTGGCGCCCGAGGATCCCGCCGAGCGCCGCCCCCGCACCGGCATCCCCGCGGTACCGCAGGACGGTGGCATGCTCTCCCGCGCGGATCTCGATCCGCGCGGTGAGGTAGAAGGCCTTCCCGGCCAGGGCACCGAGGAAGACGGTGCGGCGACGGCTGCCGCGCTCGACATCGAGGCGGTCGTCCCCGCGCTCACGCAGTCTCCAGCCGCGGCCGAGGAAGAACTCCTCGAGGGTCGCCTGCACCCCGGCGCGATCGCCGCGCACGACGAGCTCGACCGGCACCGGGCGGGCCTGAGTCATGAGCGGCGGGGGCCGAGCCGGCGCAGCTCGGCATTGCCCAGGTGCGGGACGTCGCGGTGGTCGTGGGGGTCGACCCCGGCGCCCACCGCGAGCGCGATCTGGAGGACGTCGCCGTGGGCGACCAGCACGACGGGTGCCTCGGCGGTCCGTGCGTCGGCCTCCCGCAGCACCTGCGCGACGCGCGCGGCGACCTCCTCGACCGGCTCGACCTCGTGATCGTGCGTGCCCCGCGCGCGGTCCACCGTCCACACCTGGTCATAGGCGCTCGCCGGCCCCTCGTCATGGGTCCCGAAGCTGCGCTCGCGCAGGCGCGGATCCTGGCGCGGGGCGGCCGCCCCGAGGACCCTCGCGAACTCCTCGGCGGTCTGGAGGGCGCGGGCGTAGTCGCTGGAGAGGACCAGCGTGTCCGCCCCGAGGCCCTGCTCGAGCGCCCCGCGCCCGGCCTCCCGGGCCTGCTCGCGCCCGCGCGGGGTGAGACCCACCTCGGTCAGGGCGCGCCGCCCCGGCGTCGAGACGATCAGTCCCTCGACGTTCGCGGTGGACTCACCGTGCCGCAGCACCCGGATGTCGTGCATCGGCGGCGCCCCGCTCAGGGTGTGGTGACCTTGCCCGGGTTCAGGTTGTGCCCCGGGTCGTTGTCCTCGAACAGCCCCTTGATCATGCGCACGCCGACCTCACCGATGTCCTCCGTGATCCACGGCTGGTGCTCGGTGCCCACCGCATGGTGGTGGGAGACGGTCGAGCCCAGGTCGACGAAGGCCTGCTGCACCGCGTTCTTCGCCGCGTAGTACTGCTCCAGCGCCTCCCCGTCCGAGGAGTAGGGGAAGGCGAAGGTGAAGTAGAGGCACGCGCCCGAGTGGTAGCTGTGCGACATGTGGCAGAACATGAAGCCCGGCAGGCCCTGTTCCTCCTGCACCGCGTAGAACGCGTCGTAGACCGTCGAGTGGACCTCGTTGATCGACGACCAGGTCGCCCCGGTGTCGCAGACGTCGCCGAAGACCTGGTAGTTCATCAGGAAGTCGCGCAGGTAGGGCGTGTCGAACTTCTTCTGGTCGTAGATCGCACCGGGCCCGGCGCCGAGGGTGATGCCCCCGGCGTTCTTCACGATCTTCTTCACGATCGACTTCTGCTGCTCGACCGACTCCTTGGAGCCCTCGAAGCAGACGTAGGAGATCGACATCTCGTCGGTCGTGTCCCAGCCCTTCGAGCGCAGGTAGGCGAACAGGCCCTCCTGCACCTTCGCCGCGACCCTGCCCTTGGTCGAGGAGGGCTCCTTGACCATGGACAGGCTGAACTCGGTCTCCGGTCCGTCGGAGAGCCGGGTGAAGGTGGGGGCGACGTCCGTGGAGCGGGCGATCGCGTGCATTCCCCGGATCCCGTGCTCCCAGTCGGGGTACATGTAGGCGATGACCTGACGGACCGGGGAGATGCGGTGGACCTGCACCGTGGTCTCGGTGATCACGCCGAGGCGGCCCTCGCTGCCCAGGATCATCTCGTGCACGGAGGGGCCGGAGTCGCGCCCCGGGATCGCCTTGGTCACGGCGACGCCGTCGGGGTGGACCACGCGCATTCCGCGCACGATGTCCTCGATGTCGCCGTACTTGTCGGACTGCATGCCCGAGGAGCGGGTCGCCGCCCAGCCACCGAGGGTGGAGTAGGTGAAGGAGTCCGGGAAGTGGCCGACTGTCCAGCCGAGCTCGTTCAGCTGCTCCTCGAGGTCCGGGCCGTAGACCCCTGCCTCGACCCGGGCCAGGCCGGCGGTGTCGTCGATCTCGATCACCTCGCGCATCCGGCCCACGTTCATGGTCAGCACGGGCCGCTGCTCGTCGACCTCGGGCGTGACGGAGCCGGAGATGCAGGAGCCGCCGCCGTAGGGGATCAGCACCAGATCCTCCTCCAGCACGATCCGCAGGATCGCCGCGACCTCCTCCTCGCAGACCGGGTAGACCACGGCGTCGACGAGGCGGGCGAAGTCACCGGCGCGCACGCGGAACAGGTCCGGCAGCGAGCGCCCGAAGGAGTGGACGACGCGGTACTCGTCGTCGTCGGCCAGGTTCTCCTCGCCGACCACGTCGGTGAGCCGGGAGCGGATCGCGGCGGGCAGACGACCGGGTGGCACCTCGAGGTCCGCCAGATCCGGTTCGACGGGCTGCTTCGAGTCCAGATCGACGCCGACCTTGTTCTTCGCCAGCGGGGGGAAGGCGGGCTTGTTGTCGTAGCGGAAGGTGACGTCGTCCAGACCCCACCCCCACCACTTGTGCCGCTTGACCTCGCGGGCGCTGAGCCGATCGCTCATGCAGGTCCCTCCTCGTCCTGGACGCCCTCGCCCAGGACCTCCTCGTGGTTCTCGTCGTACAGGTCGTGGACGCGCTGCTGGATCCGGGCGGAGAACTCGACGGCCGACTCGTTCGGCTCGGAGATCATCGGCTCGCCGAAGACGACCGCGACCGGCGGGCGTCCCTTCTTCGGCCAGTTGTACCCCTTCGGCATCGCCTCGTACCCTCCGACGATCGCGGCGGGGATCACGGGGACGCCGACGCCGATGGCGAGCGCGGCGGCACCGGGCTTGAAGTCCGCCATCTTCCCGGTCTGCTGGCGACCGCCCTCGGGGAACACCAGGATCGGCACGCCGGAGCGCAGCAGACGGCGGGAGGTGCCCGAGTGCTTGCGCGAGCCCCCGCGATCGATCGGGAAGGCATTGAGCATCGAGCGCACGAAGATCCGGCGGTGCCAGTGGTCGAACCAGTAGTCCGCCGCTGTCCCGGTGCACAGGTATCGGCCCTGGGTCCACGGGAGGCTCATCGCCAGCAGCGGGCCGTCGACGTGGCTGGTGTGGTTGGCGACCAGGACGAACGGCCCGCGGACGCTCTTGACCCGGCGCGGCACCTTCACCTGGGGTGTCACCGCGGACGCCACGATCGCGCGGAAGAGCACCCGCTGCAGCACGAACCGCAGGCCCGCGCGCCATCCCGAGCGGTACTTCGCCAGTTCCCCCTGCGGCTTCTCCCAGCCCTCGCCGCGTGAGCGCGCAGACAGCGAATCGATGAGCCGTCGGCCGGGACCGGGTTCCTTGCCCGCGGCCGCGGGGCCGGCGGAGCCCTCGGCCGCGGGGCCGGCGGACTTCTTGCGGTCCACGGGGTCCGGCGCTGGGTCCTCCGCGGGATCAGGAGGGTCCTGGTGGCTCATCCGCTCACTTCTCCCGGCTGCGTCGATGGCTGAGCACGGCGCTCAGACGGGCCACGATGCCACGCGGGGTGGTGCGCAGGACCGCGGCGATCAGCTTCCAGCGCTTGGAGGGGACGGAGACCGGCTTGCCGCGGGCCACATCGCGCAGACAATCCTCGACCAGGCGGTCGGGGCTCAGCCACAGCACGCCGGGGATCGAGGAGCCCTTGATGCCCGCGCGGGTGTGGAACTCGGTGCGCACCCACCCCGGCATCAGGGCCGTGACCTGGACACCGTCCCCGTCGAGCTGAACGCCGAGGGACTCGGAGTAGTTGCCGACCCAGGCCTTGATGGCCGAGTAGTTGTTCTGGGTCACCAGGGCGCTGACGGACCCGACGTTGATGATCCAGCCCCCGCCGCGGCGACCCATGCCGCGCCCGGCGGCGCCGCCCAGCTTCAGCACGGCGCGGATCATCACCTCGAAGCCGAGGTCGTGCGGAGTGAGGTCCTCCGCGAGCAGGCTCGCCCTGACCGAGAAACCGGCGTTGTTCACGAGCACGTCGACCGGGTCGACGTCGGTCTCGAGACGGTCGGCCACGCGCTGCTGCGCCTCGCGGTCGGAGAGATCGGCCACGAGGGTCTCGACCTCGACGCCGTACTCGTCCCGGAGCTGCGTCGCGGTCTCGTCCAGTCGGACCGGATCGCGCGCGACCAGTACCAGCGCGGCTCCGCGGCCTGCGAAGGCTCGTGCGAAGGCGGCCCCGATGCCCGCGGTGCCGCCGGTGATCAAGGCCCTGTGCATGACGGCTACGATACACTAGCGGGGCCCTGACCAGCGCGGGGATGAACGCTGGTGAGGCGGCCCCGAGGCGCGTCGATCGCGACCGGGGCCGTGCCCTCCCCACCTCCTGCCGCACCCGTCCACAGAGGGAACCCATGTCGAACAGCTCCACGTCCGCCGACCCGTCCGCCCCCACCGGCGGACCCCGACAGGGGGACCGACGGATCCTGCTGACCGGCGTCACCGGCTTCCTCGGCCAGGCGGTGCTGCGCTCCCTGCTGGAGACCACCGAGCACACCCACGTCACCGCCGTCGTGCGCCCCAAGGGCTCGCTCAGCGGCCGCAAGCGTCTCGAGCAGCTGCTGCGCAAGCCAGTCTTCTCCTCCTGGGCAGACGCGCTCGGCGCGGAGGGCCAGGACGGCAAGGCCGTCGTGAAGGAGGCCTTCGATGCGCGCGTCGACGTGCTCGAGGGCGACCTCACCGACATGCCCGCGATCGAGGAGCCGATCGACGTGGTCATCCACTCGGCCTCCTCCGTCTCCTTCGACCCGCCGATCGACGAGGCCTTCCGCACCAACGTCGGCGGCGCCCGCAACCTGTACGAGGCGCTGCTCGCCTCCGGGCAGGACCCGCACGTCATCCACGTCTCCACCGCGTACGTGGGCGGCATCGCCAAGGGTCTGCGGCAGGAGGGCTCCCTGCAGACCGACGTCGACTGGCGCGCCGAGTACCAGGCCGCGCTCGAGGCCCGCGACCGGGTCGAGGCCGAGTCCCGTCGGCCCGAGACCCTGCGCTCCCAGATCCGCGGGGCGAAGCTGCGCGACGGCCGCATGGGTCCCAAGGCCGTCGCCGCCGCCTCCGAGGAGGCCCGTCGTGCCTGGGTCGACGAGCGGCTGGTCGACTTCGGCCGCACCCGCGCCCAGTCCGTGGGCTGGACCGACATCTACACCTTCACCAAGGCCATGGCCGAGCAGGTCGCCGAGGAGCTGTGGGCCGACGCCGGCCACCGCGTCTCCTTCGTGCGCCCCTCGATCATCGAGTCCGCCGTGCGCAAGCCGTTCCCGGGGTGGATCGACGGGTACAAGGTCGCCGACCCGCTGATCATGGCCTACGGCCGCGGTGCCCTGCCCGAGTTCCCGGGCCTGGCGGATTCGATCCTCGACATCATCCCCGTGGACTACGTGGTCAACGTGATCGTGGCCCTGGCCACGCAGGACGTCTCCCGCCGTGGCGACGAGGCCTACTTCCAGGTGGTCTCCGGCGCCTCGAACCCCCTGCCCTTCCACGAGATGTTCACCGCAGTGCGCGAGTACTTCGTGGAGCATCCGCTGCAGGACGACAAGGGCCGTCCGATCGCGGTCCCCGAGTGGACCTTCCCCGCCGTCGAGATGGTGGAGCAGCGCTTCCGCGCCAAGGAGCTCGCCGCCAAGGCCGGCTCCGCAGCGGTCGCCTTCCTGCCCGCCACCCGGCGCACCCGCGAATGGACCTCCGGGCTGCACAAGGCGACCTCGGGGTTGACCACGCTGCGCATGTACATCGAGCTGTACCGCCAGTACACGAAGACGGAGATGGTCTTCGACGACGCCAACACCCGCGCCCTGCGCCAAGAGCTCCCGGCCGACTTCCTGGAGGGCCACGACTTCGACGTCACCGGGCTCACCTGGCGCGACTACTTCCAGCAGCAGCACCTGCCGGCGGTCACCGACCTGACCAAGGCCTACTCCCGCGCGAAGTCCGCCCAGCGCAAGCGGGCCTCCCGCCCGGCACCTGAGCTCACTCACGACACGAACGCGCTCGCGGTGTTCGACCTCGACGGCACCGTGCTGGCCACCAACATCGTCCAGCAGTACTTCGCGGTGGTCCGTGCGACGAGGCCGCGCCGCGTGTGGCCGGCCGAGATCGGTTCTCTGCTGGCGGCGGTGCCCGGCTACCTCCGGGCCGAGCAGCGCGACCGCTCCGAGCTGATCCGCCTGGTCAACCGCCGCTACAAGGGGTACCGCGGCGAGGAGCTGCGCTCCCTGATGCAGGGCGAGGCGGGGCGACGGATCCGCGCCTCGATCCGTCCCGAGGCGCTCGAGGTCATCGAGCGCCACCGCGCCGCCGGCCATCGCACCGTGCTGGTCTCCGGCGCGCTGGACGTGCTCGTGGAGCCGCTGGCCGACCTGTTCGACGAGGTCGTCGCGACCCACATGGACGAGGACGAGACCGGGGTGATGACGGGTTACCTGGCCACTCCCCCGCTGGTCGACGAGGCCCGCGCCAACTGGCTGCGCAAGTACGCCCTCGCGCACGGTGCGGATCTCCCGGCCTCCTACGGCTACGGCGACTCGCACGCCGACGCCTCCTGGCTCGATCTGGTCGGCACCCCGACCGCGATCTCCCCGGACCTCGGGCTGTACGCGGTGGCGAAGAAGAAGCGCTGGCAGATCCTGGAGTGGTGAGCGAGCCCGGACGGGCACGGGCCGGATGAGCGGAGACCGGATGAGCAGGAACATGCTCGGATGAGCGGGACCGGGCCCGGACACGCCCACCATCGCAGGGAGCGTCGTCCCTTCAGCGTGCCCCGCGGGCCGCGCGTCGTCCTGGCCGTCCTGACCGGTCTGCTGCTGGTGGCGACCGTCGTCGGTCTCGTGGTGCTGTGGCCGACGGACGCGGAGCGCGTGGACACCTCCCAGCATCTCGCCGAGGGCGTGGAGATCGTCCCGGTCACCGTCACCGAGGCCGAGATCGACGGACGGCCCAGCGAGACCGTCCTGGTCGGGGCCGTCGGCCGGGCGGCGCCCTACGACGGGACCAGTGTCCAGGTCGACGTGCCGCCCGAGGTCGCCGCCGACGGCATCCAGGTGGGTGACCGGCTGCGCGTGCTCTCCCTGGCCGAGAGCGCTCAGGGCGAGGCAGCGACCGGTGGCGGGGCGGAGAGTGTGCCGCTGCTGTACTACTTCGACCACGAACGCACCCTCCCGCTCGCGGTGCTGCTGGTGGCCTACCTGCTGCTGGTGGCCCTGGTGGCCCGCGGCAACGGTCTGCGGGCCATGGTCGGGCTCGCGGCCGGCGTGGCGATCGTGCTGTGGTTCATGCTGCCGGCGATCTTCGCCGGGGAGAATGCCGTGCTGGTCGCACTGGTGGCGGCATCAGCCATGATCTTCCCGTGCGTGTACTTCGCCCACGGGATCTCGGTGCGCACCATGACGGCGGTGCTCGGCACCTTCGGCGGCATCGCCGTGACCGTCGCCCTCGCCCTGCTGGGCGGGGGCCCCACCGGGATGACGGGGACCGACGGGGAAGCGGCGCAGATGCTGTACGGGACCTATCCGCAGCTGTCGATGCCGGCGGTGTTCCTCGCCGGGGTGATCATCTCGGGCCTCGGGGCACTCAACGACGTCACCATCACACAGGCGTCCTCCGCCTGGGAGCTGCGGGCGGCCATGCCGCGGGCCTCCCGGTTCGAGGTGTTCACCGCGACCATGCGGATCGGCCGTGACCACATCGCCTCGACCGTCTACACCCTCGCCTACGCGTACATCGGCTCCGCGCTGCCGCTGCTGATGTTCGCCTCCACCATCAACCGCTCCCTCCTGGACACCCTCACCTCCGGCGAGATCGCCGCCGAGGTCTTCCGCACCCTGATCGCGTCGATCGGCCTGGTACTCGCGATCCCGCTGACCACGGCGATCGCCGCGGCGCTCGCCACCCGACCGGCGCAGCGCGTCTCCCGCGACGAGCAGCTCGAGGAGCGCCTGGCTCGGTACTGACCGCTCAGCCCGGCTGTGGGCCGCGATCCGGTCATCTGTGGGCAGGGAAGCCCGGAAGCAGCCGGGCGGCGTCGGCCCGCTTCCCCGTCAGCTCACGAGGCGGGGCGGCGGCCGTCGCGCGCGCGAACTGCTGCAGGCCGATGGTTCCCGCCGCCTGTGCGATCTGTGCCGTGACCTGTTCCGGAGGAGTCGACCCCGTGCCGGCGAACCAGAAGTGGCGGCCGTCGATCGAACCACCGGACGAGGTGGACAAAGCGCCGCGGACCGCTCCCGTACGACGCGCGTCCCGCGCGGACGGCCCGACGAAGTAGATGCCCTGGTTGATCCACGCGGAGTTCCGCACCGTGGACGTCATGCCGTACCGGCCGGTCGTCCTCGCGTAGAGGCGCGAGCGATGCACGGGGACCACAGATCCCACCGTGATCTGGTCGTAGCGCACGACGAACGGGGAGCGTCCAAGGTTCGAGGTCCCGAGGGCCAGGCCACGCTCGGCGACCACCAGCACTTCACCGGCCATGAGGAGCAGCGCGGCCACGACGACGACAGCCAGGATCACCACCGCCAGCGCCTTCTGCACAGGGCCGAGATCGGGATGCAGCAGGAACAGGACGCTGCACGCGATCCAGAGGACGACGGCGCCGATGACCGTCCCGGCTCCGTAGCCATTGCGGTAGATGGTGAGCGGACGACCGATCTCCCCACCGTTCCTGCGCAGGAATCCGTGCAGGCTCACTCGTCGCGCTTCTCGAACAGCGACTCCACGAGCTCATCGAGGCTCGGGCGGGAGATGGGCGCGATGCGCACCAGGGCACCGTCGCCCGTCCCCTCGGTCTCCATGAGCTCGACCTGGCCCGGCTTGGCGAAGAGCGTGAACGCCGAGAGCTCGGCGTCCTCGCCGCGACCGCGCACGACCACCGCGCTCGCGGCTCGCGATTCCCCGAGGCTGCGGGCTTTCTCGCTGTCGGAGAAGCCGGCCGCCGAGAATTCCTCCGGTTCCCCGTCGACCTCGCCGATCTCGCGAGCGGGATCCACCCACAGCCAGAACTGCTCGGCGAGGTCCTCGAAGGACAGCGCGAAGAAGAGGTGCATGCCCATCGCGTCGAACACCTCGAAGATGACCCGACGATCGTCCTCGAGGTCGAAGACGAAGAACTGACCGACGGCCTTGCCCTGCGACGTCGTGCGCTCGGCGACGAGCACCCAGTCCGCGGCCCGGCGGGCGACGACGGTCCCGCGCAGCGCAGGTGCGATCTCGTCGTCCGGAGCGGTCTGCTCGGGCAGACGAGGGTCCTTGATCGTGGACGTGGTGACCAGGCCTCGGGCGATCATCGAGCGGGTGGCCGAGGCGACCGCGATGGCCCTCTCCTCGTCGGAGCGGAGGTTCTCCTCGGCCCACAGCAGCGGCGAGAGCTGGCGGTGCTGGATGCCCTCGATCGCCAGCAGCTCCTCGTCGGACAGCGTCACGATGTGCTGAACGGGTTCCTCGAGCTCCTGGGTGACCACCGCGATCGCGAGCTGGAAGTCGGTCTCCGAGTACTGGGGGGCGGCGGTGGCATCGCCGGATCCTGGCGTCGTCGTCATGGCTTCACCTTACGGGGTCGGGTCGGGGCGAGGGAGGGCGTGAGCGGGGTGCTGAAGGGCGTGAGCGGGGCGCGGGTCAGAACAGACCGCCGACGAAGTCGCCGACGCCTTCGGCGACGTCACCGACGAAATCACCGGTCGCCTCGGCCGCGTCCCCGATGGCTTCGCCGGTCGCCTCGGCCGCGTCCCCGATGGCACCCGTGGTCGCGTCGTACGCATCGGACACCGTGGAGGTGATCCCGTCCCAGTTGTCGTAGACCCAGTTGCCCGCGTTCCAGAGGGCGGCGGCACCACCGGCGATCCCCGCCACCAGCTGGCCACCGGGGATGAACGCCGCGACCCCCGCGACGACGCTCAACCCGCCGGCGATCCTGTCGCCGACCCCGCGCCAGCCCTCGTGGCTCGGGTTGAGAGCTTGGTTGACGCCCGTGACGATGCTGATCGGGGCGAAGACCTTCCCCAGGGAGCCGAGGAACCCGAGTCCCTTGATGTCCGAGAGCGCCGTACCGAGGTGGCCGAGCCCTTCCAGGACACCGGCCGTCAGCGGATGGTTGAGCACATCCCAGATTCCCTGGCCGACGGCGGTCGCGACGCCCACCGCACCATCGATGACGTCTCCGACGGCGTCACCGATCGCGTCGAGCACTCCCCCGTCGCTCGGATCGCTGGCCTCGTCCTGCTGCTCGGCGTGCTCCTCGACCTCGCCGCGGCGCTGGCGGAGCAGCCCGTCGGCGGTGTCGAACAGTCCGCTGACACGGCCCGAGAACTCGGAGCGGAAGTCGTCGGCGTCCGAACCGACCCACTCCACCGAGTTCACCTGCGAGGCAAGCTGGGAGGCGAGTTCGGAGAGCCGGCCGTTCTGCGTCTCGAGGAGGTCGCCGAAACCTCGCAGCTGTTCGGTGTCCGCTCCGTAGAACCCTGCCATGTTGATCGTCCCCTTCGTCCCCGACCCGACGCCGTGCCAGGCTCCCACCATCTCGCGGTCCACGCTGTCCGTTCCCGGACGATCCTAGGGAAGGTCGCCTCGGAGCGCGATGGGGAGAAGTCCCCACGACCGCCGCGAGCGGCGACGGGCCGGCGCGGCGCGCGCTCTGCCGCCCGCCGCCCGTGCCCTCACAGCACCGAGGCGAGGAAGCCCTGGAGACGATCCGACTGCGGGTGCTCGATGAGCTGCTCGGGGGTGCCCTGCTCGAGAATCATGCCGTCGTCCATGAACACGACCTGGTCGGCGACCTCGCGGGCGAAGCCCATCTCGTGGGTCACCACGATCATGGTCATGCCGCCCTCGGCGAGCTCCTTGAGCACGGCCAGCACCTCGGCGACGAGCTCCGGGTCCAGTGCCGAGGTGGGTTCGTCGAACAGCATCAGCTCGGGCTCCATCGCGAGCGCACGAGCGATGGCGACGCGCTGCTGCTGACCGCCGGAGAGCTCCGAGGGGTAGTGGTCGGCGCGGTCGGCCAGGCCCACCCGCTCGAGGAGGGCGAGCGCGGATTCCTGCGCCTGGGCCTTGGTCCGGCCCAGCACCTGCATGGGCGCCTCCATGACGTTCGCCAGTGCGGTCATGTGCGGGAACAGGTGGAAGCGCTGGAACACCATGCCGATGCGGGCGCGCTGGCGGGCGATCTCGGCGGTGGAGAGCTTCTGCCAGCGACCATCGGGCAGCGGCTCCTCGACGTAGCCCTGGGTGACGCCGGCGATCCGCACCCGCCCCGCCGTCGGCTCCTCGAGCTGGTTGATGCAGCGCAGCAGCGTGGACTTGCCGGACCCGGAGGGCCCGACGAGCACGGCGACCTCACCGGGGGCGACCTCGAGATCGCAGCCCTTGAGCACGTGCAGATCGCCGAAGGCCTTGTGGATGCTCTCGAGCTGGATCAGCGGCGCGGGGGCGGCGGCGCGACGGCCGGAGGCCGCAGCGGTCCTCTCGGACGGGGCCTCCTCGGGCACGGGGGTGGCGGCGTGGGTCATCAGAGCTCCACCTCCGGGAGCGAGTCCTTGGGGGTCGTGCCGGCGCGGTTCACGGCGGCCTGGCGGGAGCGGCGCGACGCTCCGCCGGGGCGGTCGTCGAAGCCGCGGCCGAAGTACCGCTCGAGGTAGTACTGGCCCACCATCAGCACGCTGGTGATGGCGAGGTACCAGATCGCCGCCACGATGAGCAGCGGTATCGGGGCATACAGCTTGTTGGCGATGGCGTTGGTCGCGAAGGTCAGATCGAGGGTGAAGGGGACGGCGAGCACGAGCGAGGTCGTCTTCAGCATGCCGATGGTCTCGTTGCCCAGCGGCGGGACGATCACGCGCATGGCCTGCGGGATGATGATGCGCCGCAGGATGTTGCCGTTGCCCATGCCCAGCGCCTTGGAGGCCTCCGTCTGCCCTTTGTCCACGGAGTTCAGCCCGGAGCGGATGATCTCGGCGAGATAGGCGCCCTCGTTCAGGCCCAGGCCCACCACAGCGGCCCAGAACGCCGGGAAGTAGTCCCGGGTGGCGAAGGAGAACCATTCGGGACCGAAGGGGACGCCGAGGGCGATCTTCGGGACGATCACGGCGAACAGTCCCCAGAACACCAGCTGCGTGTACACCGGTGTGCCGCGGAAGACGAAGATGTACGCCCAGGAGACGCCGCGCAGCACGGGGTTCTCGCTGCGACGCATGATCGCGGCGGTCAGCGCCACGATCGTGCCCAGCACCATGGCCAGGACGGTGATCAGCAGGGTCCAGCCGACGCCCTGGACCACCTTGACATCGAGGATGTAGGTCGCCACGGTCGCCCAGTCGAAGACGGGATTGGTGACCAGGAAGTTGATCAGCCCCAGGACCAGCAGCGCGACGACGACGGCGCTGATCCAGGTGCCGGGGCGGGGGCTGGCCTTGGCCCGGATCCGGCCCGGGATCGGGTCGGAGCCGTGGCGGTGGCCGGCGGCGGGGGCGGAGGTCTGTGTGCTCACTGCTGCGGGTCCACTTCCGAGGTCTCGATCATGCCGTTCTCGTTGCCCCAGGCCGCGAGGATCTCGCGGAGGGCGCCGGAGTCGATGAGGTGCTGCACCGCCGCGCGGATCGCTTCGGCCAGCTCCGGCTGGTCCTTGGCCACGACGATGCCGTTCAGCGCCGCGTCCTCGATGTCGCCGACCTGCTCGAGGGTGCCGCGCGAGCGGTCCACGGCATAGGCGATGACGGGCGAGTCGCCGATCAGGACATCGGCCTTGCCGCCCGCGACGGCGGTCGCGGCGTCGGCGTTGCCGACGTAGGGCTGATCGACGATCCCGCTGCCGCCGTCGGCCCGGCACTGCTCGTCACGCTCGACGACGACGTCGTCCATGTACGTGCCGACCTGGTGGGCGACGCGGGAGCCGCACAGGTCCGGCGGGGTGATGCCGTAGGGGTTCCCGCTCTTGACGGCGTAGGACATGCCGGCAGCGAAGTAGGAGACCATCGAGACCTGCTCGAGCCGCTGCGGGTCGATGGTGAAGCTGGAGATGCCGACATCGTACGTGGAGCCGATGGCCGGGATGATCTGCGCGAACACGGCGGACTCGGTCCGGGTGCGCAGGCCCAGGACCCTGCCGACGGCGGCGAGGATGTCGATGTCGTAACCGACGGCCTCACCGTCGGAGCCGACGAACTCACCCGGCGCGTAGTTCAGGGCAGCGCCGTTGACGAGCTCCCCGCGCTCCCGGATCTCCTGCGGCACGAGGGCGGCCAGCTCGGGCTGCTCCTCGATGCCGCCGAGGTCGACCTCGGGGATCGCGTTGGTCTCGGCGTCCAGGCGCTCGGAGGCGTGCGTGCAGGCCCCGAGTGCGGGGGCCAGGGCGGCGCCGCCGAGCGCGAACGGGAGCGCGCGCAGCAGGGTGCGCCGGCGGGGACGGAGTGAAGACACTAGTGAATAGTATTCATGTCGTTGTATAGATTCAATTCGGCGTGGCGGACGCCTCGCCGGCCGCGCTCGTCGAGCTCAGCTGACGGCGTGGTTCACACCCCGCCCGGGGCGATCCCGCCGGTGGCGGTGGGGACCTCGGGCTCCGCCCCCTGGGCGGCCAGCTCCTCCTCGGCGTCGATGTCCACCGCGGCGCCCTCGAACTGCGAGCGGTACAGCCGCGCGTAGGCGCCGCCGGCCGCGAGCAGCTGCTCGTGGGTTCCCTGCTCGACGATGTCGCCGGCCTCCATCACCAGGATCAGGTCCGCGTCGCGGATCGTGGAGAGCCGGTGGGCGATGACGAAGGAGGTCCGCCCCTCCCGCAGCCGGTTCATCGCGTTCTGCACCAGCACCTCGGTGCGGGTGTCCACGCTCGAGGTGGCCTCGTCGAGGATCAGCAGATCGGGGCGGGCCAGGAAGGCGCGGGCGATGGTCATCAGCTGCTTCTCCCCGGCGGACAGCGTCGTCTCGTCGTCGTCCACCACCGTGTCGTACCCGTCGGGCAGCTGCCGGGCGAAGTCGTCCACGTGCGTGGCGCGGGCCGCCTCCAGCACCTCCTCGTCGGTCGCGTCCAGCCGGCCGTAGCGGATGTTCTCGCGCAGGGTGCCCTTGAACAGCCAGGTGTCCTGGAGGACCATTCCGGTGCGCGAGCGCAGCTGGGCGCGGGTGAGTTCGCGGATGTCGATCCCGTCGATGGTGATCCGGCCGTCGTCGACCTCGTAGAAGCGCATCACCAGGTTCACCAGCGTCGTCTTGCCGGCTCCGGTGGGGCCGACGATCGCGACGGTGTGGCCGGGGTCCGCGACCAGGGACAGGTCGCGGATCAGCTCCCGCTCGCGGCTGTAGGAGAAACGCACGTGCTCGAACTCGACGCGACCCTCCCCGATGCCGGCGGCGGCGGTGTCGATCGTGGTCTCCGGCTGCTGCTCCTCGGCATCCAGCAACTCGAAGACCCGCTCGGCGCTGGCCACACCGGACTGCAGCATGGTGGCCATCGAGGCGACCTGGGACAGCGGCTGCGTGAACTGCCGGGAGTACTGGATGAAGGCCTGCACGTCGCCGAGGGTGAGCTGGCCGGAGACGATGCGGAGACCGCCGACGATCGCCACCACGACATAGGACAGGTTCCCCACGAACATCATCAGCGGCATGATCAGCGAGGAGACGAACTGCGCCCCGAAGCTGGCCCTGAACAGCTTCTCGTTGCGCTCCTCGAAGCGCTCGGCGACCTGCTGGCGACGACCGAACACCGTGACCAGCGCGTGCCCGGTGTAGGCCTCCTCGACCTCGGAGTTGACCACGCCGGTGGCGTCCCACTGCTGGGCGAACAGCTTCTGCGCCTTCGAGCCCACCACCGCGGTGACCACCACCGCCACCGGGATCACGGCGAGCGCGATCAGCGAGAGCTGCCAGGAGATCGTGAGCATCATGACCAGCACGCCGAGCACCGTGAGGATCGAGTTCACCAGCCCGGTGACCGTGTTCATCAGGGTGTTCTGGAGGTTGTCGATGTCGTTGGTGACACGCGAGAGGATCTCGCCGCGCTTCATCCGGTCGAAGTACTTCAGCGGCAGGCGGTGCAGCTTCTCCTCGACCTCGCGGCGCAGCCGGTACACCACGCGGTAGATGATCCGGTTCAGCGCGACGCCCTGCAGCCACATCAGCAGTCCGGAGGCGACGAAGAGGCCGACGGCCAGGGCGAGGGTCTGATGCAGCGCGGTGAAGTCGATGCCCTCGCCGGGGGTCAGCGTCATCCCCGAGAGCATCTCGGCGAACTGCTCCTCGCCACGCGCCCGGGTCTGCGCGATCACCTCCTCCGGATCGGCGCCCGGGGGCAGGTTCTTCGAGATCACCCCAGTGAAGATGATGTCCGTGGCGCGGCCCAGGATCTTGGGGCCGACGACGCTGAGCGCCACCGAGACCACGCCGATCAGGATCGCGAGGACCAGGAACGTGCTCTCCGGTCCGATCTCGCGGACCAGGCGCTTGGTCGAGGGCCAGAAATTCTTGGCGCTCTGGCCGGGGCGCAATCCGCGTTGGGCGTCCTTCTCGCTGGCGATCTCCGCGGCCGTCGACGCCTCGTCGCCGGCCGGGGCCGCGGGCGTGGCGACCGCCGTGGGAGTGCCGGCGGGCGCCGTCGCGGGCGTGGGGGTGCCCGCAGGAGCCGGGGCGTCCTCCGGCGAGGCCGACGCCTCCGGGTCAGGTGCGTTCTGTGCCTTCTTCTCGTTCTCCGGGTTCTCCTCGTTCTCCTCAGAACTCGTCATCAGGCCACCTCCTCCTCGACGCCCTGGGACCTGACGATCTCCTGGTAGGTCTCCGAGCCCTCGAGCAGCTCATCGTGGGTGCCTTGGTCGACGATCCGGCCGTTGTCGAGCACCAGGATGAGGTCCGCGTTCGTGATGGTGGTGACGCGCTGGGCGACGATCAGCATCAGTGCGTCACGGGTCTCGGGGACCAGGGCCGCGCGCAGCTTCGCGTCGGTGGTCAGGTCCAGCGCGCTGAAGGAGTCGTCGAACAGGTACAGCGACGGCGTCGCCGCCAGCGCCCTCGCGATGCACAGTCGCTGGCGCTGGCCGCCGGAGACGTTCGTACCTCCCTGGGCGATCGGGGACTCGAGCTCGTCGGGCATCGCGGCCACGAAGTCGCGGCCCTGGGCGACGGTCAGCGCGTGCCACAGCTGCTGCTCGTCGGCCGCCGGATTGCCGAAGCGCAGGTTCGAGGCGATGGTTCCGGAGAACAGGTAGGGCCGCTGCGGGACCAGACCCACCTGGTCCCAGAGCACGCGGGCGTCGAGATCGCGCACGTCGTGGCCATTGAGCAGCACCCGGCCCTCGCTCGCGTCCATCAACCGCGGCACCAGGTTGATCAGCGTGGTCTTGCCGGCGCCGGTGCCGCCGATGATCGCGACGCTCTGGCCGGCGCGAGCGGAGAAGGAGATGTGCTCGAGCACCGGTCGCTCGGCGCCGGGGTAGGTGAAGGAGACGTCCTCGAAGGTCAGCTCGATGGGGCCTTCGATCGCACGGACTCCGTCGGTGCGCTGGTGGACGCTGGTCTCGGTCTCGAGCACGGCGGTGATGCGCTCGGCCGAGACCATCGCGCGCGGGATCATCATGGTCATGAAGGTGGCCATCATGACCGCGATGAGGATCTGCATCAGATAGGCGATGAACGCCGTGATCGAGCCGACCTCCATCTGCCCGGAGTCGATGCGAGGCGCGGCCACCAGCAGCACCATCACGCTGGAGACGTTGAGGATGACCATGATGATCGGGTTGATGAGGATCATCAGCAGCCCGATCCGGCGGTTCAGGTCCGTGAGCTGGTCGTTGACCACGCCGTAGCGTTCGCGCTCACGGTCCTCGCGGACGAAGGCGCGCAGCACCCGGATGCCGGTGATCTGCTCGCGCAGCACCCCGTTGATGTCATCGATCTTGCCCTGCATCTGCTTGAACAGCGGGGCCGCCCGGAAGATCAGGGTGCCGACGGCCGCCAGCATGACCGGCACCATGACCGCGATCAGCCAGGCCATGCCCGGCTCCACGCGCAGCGCCAGGACGACGCCGCCGATGCCGGTGACCGGGGCCTGCACCAGCATGTTCAGCGAGAAGAAGACCAGCATCTGCACCTGCTGGACGTCGTTGGTGGAACGGGTGATCAGCGACGGGGTGCCGAACTCGCTGAGCTCCTTGGGGGAGAAGGAGGAGACCTGTGAGAAGACGGTCGTGCGCAGGTCCTTGCCCACCCGCATCGCGGAGCGGGCGGCGAAGAAGTTCGCGGCCACCAGCGCGATGATGTTGCCGAAGGAGATCAGCAGCATCAGCAGGCCGAGGTCCCAGATCACCGGGATGTCGGCCTGGGCGACGCCGTCGTCGATGATGTCCGCGTTCAGGGTGGGCAGGTACAGCGCGGCCAGCACGCCGATGATCTGGAAGATCACCACCAGGGTGATCCAGAGGCGGTAGGGCTTCAGGGCGCTGAGCACGAGTCGCAGCAGGGTCACGGGTCTCCTTCGTCATCGGCACGGGCAGCACCGCGCCGCGCACCGTGCGAAGCATAGACCTCGGGTCGGACGGTCGGCATCAGACTTCTGTCGGTCCACCGGACGGGGGATGCGGGCGGGACCGAGGGCGGGGCGCCGGAGGGAGAACGGGGTGATGCCCCCGACGTCCGCTCACCGCGCAGGGAGGTGTGTCGTCTACCGTGGGCGGCGTGAATCGACCTGCCCAACGCATCATCGTCGCCGTGCTCGCCCTCGTCCTGGTGATCCCGCTCGGCGCGATCGGGCTCAGCTCCGTGTTCGGGCCCCAGGACGAGGAGGAGCAGCAGGCGGCCGAGAGCTCGCAGGGTGCTGAGAACGCTGAGAATCCCGAGAACCCGGAGAATCGGCCGACGGCCGACCCCGACGACCAGCCGCCGCGCCCCGAGCTGCCCCGCCCCGAGGAGCCCGCGGGGCTGACGGAGCAGAGCTCGGAGGGTGCCGAGGCGACGCTGACCTACCTGCTGGAGTCCTACAGCTACATGATGAGCAGCGGGGACGTCTCCGTGTGGGAGGACTCCGTGGATCCCCAGTGCCAGGTGTGCGCGACCTTCCTCGACAATGCCCAGCTGCTCGCGGACCAGGGCGGCTACCTGGTCGACGGCGATTTCGAGGTGCATTCGGCGAGCTTCGAGGGCACCGGGGAGCCGCCCGCGAGCGGAGAGGTCACCGCGGACTTCACCCAGGAGGCCAGCGTTCTGGTCGATGACCCGAACCTGCAGGCGAGCCGCCTCGACGAGGTCTCCGGTCAGCTGGTCGCCCAGATCGCCTGGGACGGCGACCGCTGGCGCGTGACCGATATGAGCATCGCCCCGGAGGGCGGCGGTACCGGCGGCGGGGCCTCCGACGCCGGAGGCGCGGCAGGCTGAGCGCCGGCAGGGCCGCTGAAGCAGGCAAGGGCGGACGTGCGCGACTGATCCAGCAGGTGGTGCCGCGGGTCAGGGCAGGCCAGGCAGGTGCCGGGCGGCGTCGGCGGGGTCCCCGCTGAGCTCCCGGACCGGTGCCGCGGCCATCGAGCGGGCGAGGGGGACGGCTCCCGCGGCCTCGGCCGCCCGGGCGATCTGTGCGGCGACCTGCTCCGGTGCCGTGGATCCGACGCCGACGAACCACACCCAGCGACCGTCGACCGACCGCGGCGGCGGGTCCTGCAGGGACGCGATCACCGCGCGACGGCGGCGGGCCTCGGCCGCGGAGGGGCCGACCAGGTGGAGGCCGCGGCGGGTCCAGGCCGAGCGCCGCACCGTGGACTGCGGGAAGCCGCCGGTCCCGGTCTCGCGTCCGTAGCGGCGCGCTCCGGTGACGGGGACCAGGCTGCCGGGGACGATCTGGTCGTAGCGGACCGCGTAGGGGCGCATACCGGGGGCGACCGAGCCGACCAGCAGTCCCCGCTCGCACACCACGAGCCGTTCCCCGCTGACGAGCACCAGGATCGCCGCGGCCAGCAGCGCGAACACGACCGTCGGGGCCAGCGCGAGCACCGGGGACTCCCCCGGCGCGATCAGGGTGAGCCCGGAGAAGAGTGCCCAGACCAGCACGAACAGGCCGATGACCACCGGGCCTGGACGGTCGGCGTGGACGGCGAGCACCGCGCCGAGCTCGTCCTGATGACGGCGCGCAGCGGAGCGCGCGCTCACTGCGGCGCGGCCGGGTCGGCCTCGGGAGCGGTGCCGGCGACCACGTCCTCGAGGATCGCCGTCAGGGACTGCCGGGAGACGGCGCCGACCCGTTGGACGGCCTCGTCGCCCTCCGCGTCGGTCTCCATCAGCTCGACCGCCTCGGGAGTGGCCAGGAGGGTGAAGCCCGCCGGGTCCCCGGCCTCGCGGTGCAGGACGAGGACGGTGGTGACGGCACGTGCCCCGGCCAGGCGGGCAGCCGTCGGACTCTCGCCGAACTGCGCGGCGGGGACCTCCTCGACCTCCCCGTCTGCCTCGCCGATCCCACCGATCGGGTCGACGAAAGCGATCAGCTGCTCCGCCAGGACGTCGCCCTCCAGCAGGAAGAACAGGTGGAAGCCGTCGGCGTCGAAGGCCTCCCACAGCACGCGCACGCCGCCGTCGACGTGGAAGACGTAGAAGTAGCCGTAGGCGGTGCCCCGTTCCGTGCGGCGCTCGGCGATGATCACCGCGTCCGAGGTGCGGCGCAGGACTGCCACCCCCTGGAGCTCGGGGACGGCGAGCATCCGTGCCGGCTCGTGGCTGCCCTCCTCGTACCGTCGGGGGTCCACGACGGTGCTCGAGGCGACGATGCCGCGCGCCATCATCGAGCGCATCGCGGCGCTGGTGGCGAGGGCACGATCGGCCTGCTGCACCGCGCTCTCGGAGAGCCAGGGGGTCGGCGTCAGCGACTCGTGCTGCAGGCCGTCGAGGGCAGTGAGCTCCTCATCGGTGAGGGTGACGATCTCGGTGACCGGCTCGGTGAGGGGCCGGCTGAGCAGTTCGGTCGCGATCCGGACGTCGTCGGCGGAGAAGCTCGGCGCGCTCGAACCCTGCTGCGGTGCGGAAGTCATGGTCGAAGACTACGCAGAAGGTCGAGGGCACGCACCCCGGCGCGGACCCTCCGGCTCCCGTGCCGGGGGCCGCCGCCCGGGTGATGGAACTCGTGGTCCTCGGCTCAGAAGATCCCGCCGACGAAGTCGCCGACCGCATCGGTCGCGTCTCCGACCGCGTCCCCCACGGCGTCGGCCGCTTCGCCGACGGCGTCACCCGCGTCGCTGGCGAAGTCGCCGACGGCACCGGCGGCGTCCCCGGCGAAGGAGGTGATCGAGTCCCAGTTGTCGTAGATCGCATTGCCTGCCGCCCACAGTCCGGCGCCGATGCCCGCGGCGGCGACGACGCCCAGTCCGACCGGTCCGAGGGCCGCGCCCGCGCCGAGTGCGACGGCGAGCCCGCCGGCGCCGCTGACGACGCTGAGCCCACCCGCGACGCGATCGCCGACGCCCCGCCACCCGTCGTGCGGCGGGTTGACCATGTCGCTGATCCCGCTGGCGATGCTGAACACGCCGCCGGCGCCGCCGAGGAAGCGCCCTGCGGTGCCGAGCTTGCCGAGCATCCCCGCGGCGTCGTCGACCATCCCGGAGCGGATGAAGGTCTGGGCGGATCGGGCGGCGTCCCCCGCCGTGTTCATCGCCTGGCGCAGTGCGACCAGGTTGCGCCCCTGCTTGATGCCCTCCCAGACGGAGAGGCCGGCCAGGGTGGTGGTGAGCCCGGTGCTGAGCACGCTGGTCAGAGGGTTGGCCAGCAGGTCGGAGAGGGCGTCGCCGAAGGAGCCGTCGCCGCCGCCTCCGCCGCCCTCGCCACCGGGCTCGCTGACCTGGTCCTGCTCCTCGGCGTGCTGCTCCAGGTCCGTGCGTCGGGCGTCGAGGTCGGCGGCGGCCCGGTCGAACAGTCCGGAGACGCGCCCGGTGAAGTCATCGCGGAAGGTGTCGGCGTCAGGGCCGACCCATTCGACGGAGGAGACCTGCGAGGAGAGGGTGTCACGGAGATCCTCGAGCCGCCCCGAACCCGTCCGGATCCGGTCGGCGTGCTCGCGAAGCGCCTCGGTGTCCGCGCCGAAGAAGCCGCTCATCCCTGTCCCCTGACCGCTCGGGTCCGCGCTCGCGGACGCTCTGATGCGTCCTGACCCTAGTGCGCTCCGCGCCGCGGGACCATGGGGAGCACTCCCCATGGTTCCGGGGCGCTCCGATCGGGCACGCAGCGCGCGGTGATCCGCTCGGGTGATCGGTCCGCTCAGGCCTCCGTCGGCCGGTAGAGGAACCAGTCGGTGCGGTACGGGAGACCGACGACGTCGCCGCGGGCGTGCCCGAGGTGCTCGTGCAGGTACCAGTCGAGGTTGGCGAGCACTGCATCGCGGCGCTCCTCGGTCGCCGTGAGGACGTAACTGCGGGTGCGGGCGAGGTCGATGATGTCCTGGGTGGGCATCGGGTCCTGCCACTCGTGCACGCCGCGTGCGAGCAGGGTGAGGCCGGGGCCGACGGTGGGCAGGAAATCCTCGCGATGGATGTCACCGGCGTGCATGATCCGCGAGAGGCGGTGCACCCACGGGATCGTCACGTCGAGCATGTTCCACACCAGCGCGAGGACGCCACCCGGCGCCAGCAGTCGCGTGACCTCCTCGGAGGCCGCACTCGCGTCGAACCAGTGCCAGGCCTGGGCGACGGTGACCAGCTCGGCCGAGGCGGCGGGGAGGCCGGTGTCCTCGGCCGAGGCGCGGTGAGTGGCGAGGAGACCGGGCGTCGAGTTCGGGCCCGCGGCAGGCGTCGGGACGCGGCGCAGAGCGGCCGCGAGCATGGCGCGGCTGGTGTCCACGGCCGTGACGTCGAGGCCGCGCTCCACCAGCGCCCAGGAGAGCTTCCCGGTGCCTGCGCCGAGGTCGATCGCGCGGGGACGCGGGGGCAGAGCGACGTCCGTGGGCGCTGTGGGGTCGACGTCGTGCACGGTCGCGCCGTCGTCGGCCCGCTCCCCTGGCAGCCGGGCCAGGATCGCCTCGAGCACGGGCCCCGGGTACCCCGGACGCAGGCGGTCGTAGTCCGCGCCCTGGTCGTGGAAGGCCGCGGCCAGCGCCCCCTTCCGCTCGACGCTGCCGAAGCGGGGCTCGTCGCGCGCCGAGATCGGAGGGACCGGCGGGTGCGTCCGATCGGGAGGGGTCGAGGAGTCTGGCACAGGAAGATCCTAGAACCCCGCACCACGGCCCCGGCCGTCTCCTGCTCACCGCGGCTCAGTACGTGGGGGTCGGGATCTCGCCGGCGATGACCCGCACGAGGATCGGGAACGCGGCCCCGGGCAGGAGCAGCCCTCGAGCCCTCCGCTCGCCGTCCGCGCCCGAAGAAGGTCCCGGACCCACGGGGCCTCGCCGCTCAGCGCGACCGGCGGTGAGCCACCCAGGAGCGGTGCAGTCCAGCGTAGATGCCGCCGGTGAGCTCGACCAGCTCGTCATGGGTGCCGTGCTCGACGAGGTCGCCGTGGTCGAGCACCATGATCCGGTCCGCCCGCTCCGCGGTGGAGAGCCGATGGGCGATGGTGATCGTGGTGCGGCCGCGGGCGAGGCCGTCGATCGCCTGCTGGAGCCGCACGTCGGCCGCCGGGTCCACGGCGCTGGTGGCCTCGTCGAGCACGATCACGTCGGGATCGGCGAGGTAGGCGCGAGCCAGCGCCACCAGCTGCCGCTCCCCCGCGCTCAGGGACTCGCCGCGCTGGCCGACGGGGGTGTCCAGGCCCTCGGGCAGCTCGTCGGCCCAGGTGCCCAGTCCCAGCTCGTCCAGGGCGCGACGCATGTCCGCCGCGGTGGCGTCGGGGGCGCCGTAGGCCAGGTTGCCGGCGACCGTGGTGTCGAAGAGGAACCCCTCCTGCGGCACCATGATCACGCGCGAGCGCAGCGAGGAGTACGGGATCAGGTGCAGCGGGATCCCGCCGATCGAGAGCTCGCCGCCGGCCGGGTCCATCATGCGGGTCAGCAGCTTGGCGAAGGTGGTCTTGCCGCTGCCCGTCTCCCCGACGATCGCGATGCGGCTGCGGGCGGGGATGTCGACGCTGATGCCGTGCAGCACCTCGGGCCCGGTCGGGTAGGAATAGCGCAGGTCGCGGATCTCGATGTCCAGCAGGCCCTCCGGCAGCGGCGTCGCGCCGGCCACGGGCGCGGAGCGGATGCCGGTGCGGGGGTCCAGAGCCCCGCCGGGATCGGCGACGTCGGCCGGGGTGTCGAGCACGCCGAGCACGCGCCGCCAGCCGGCCACGGCGTTCTGCGCCTGCATCAGCATCTCGATGCCCATGCGCACGGGCTGGCTGAACAGGGAGACCAGGAAGACGAAGGCGATCACGCCGCCGGCGGTGAGGTCCGCGCCCGACAGCGAGATCCCCAGCGCCTCGGTGCCCAGCAGGATGCCGACCACGACGACGACGGCGGTGGCCAGCCCGTCGGCGGTCTCCGAGAGGAAGAAGGAGGCCGACTGGGGTTTCAGCACGGAGAACTGGGCGTCGCGCACGTCGCGGACGCGAGCGGTCTGGGTGCCACGGGTGCGGGCCTCGACGCCGTAGGCGCGCACGGTGGCGGAGCCGACCAGGGCCTCCGAGACGGCGCCGAGCATCCGCCCGACCTCGGTGCGCACCTGCTGGAAGCGGACCCGGATGCGGCGCTGCAGCGTGCCCATGACCAGCAGGATCGGCAAGTAGCAGATCCACACCACGATCGCCAGCGGCCAGGAGTAGAAGACCATCACCGCGGTGGCGAGGACGAGCTGCATGCTCATCACCACCAGCATGATGCCGCCGAAGCTCATGAACTGGCTGACGGTGTCGACGTCGCTGGTCACGCGGGAGACCAGGGCGCCACGCTGCTCGGTGCCCTGGGTGAGCAGGGACAGGTCGTGGATGTGGCGGAACGCGCGCTTGCGCAGGGTCGCCAGCGAGGTCTCGGCCAGGCGGAACAGTCGCCGGTTCATGACGATGTTGCAGGTCGCCGTGGCCAGCAGCACGAAGGCCGCCAGTCCCGCGGCACCGGCGACGAAGGCGACGTCCGGCGTCTCGGGCGCGATGATGCCGCGGTCGAGGATGGCCTGCACCGCGATCGGGACCACCACCTTGCCGGCGGTGGCGATGACGGCGAGCAGGATCGTGATCCACAGGCCGTGCAGGGCGTCGGGGGTCAGCGAGAGCCCGCGGCGGACGGTGTGCAGGGCGGACTCGTCGGTCGCGACCTCGGTGCCCAGTCGTGAGGAGTCGCGGGCGGGAGCGGCGGTCATCGGCCCTCCTCCCGCTCGTCGTCGGCTCTTTCCTCTCGGTCTTCCTCTCGGTCGGCCTCGCAGTCGTCGGCCACGGCGGTGTCGTCCTCGTGGCGGTAGCGGCTGGTGCCGTGGCGTTCGACCGCGTCGGCGACGGTGCGGGCACGCTCGGCGGGCACCGCGACCGAGGGGTCGGGGCCGTCGCTGGGCTGCGGGCCGGAGGACTCCAGCAGGTTGTGGCTGATCGCGGCCTCGTCGTAGGCATCGACCAGGGAGCGGTAGCGCGCGTCGGCCTGGCGCAGGTGCTCGTGGGTGCCGGCGGCGGCGACGTGGCCGTGGTCGAGGAAGACGATCTGGTCCGCGAGGGAGATCGTGGACTTGCGGTAGGCGATCAGCAGCAGCGTGGAGGCGGTCATCTCGCGGCGGATGCCGTCGAGGATCGCCAGCTCCACGCTCGGGTCACAGGCGCTGGTCGCGTCGTCGAGGATCAGCAGGCGCGGTCGGCGCGCGAGTGCACGGGCCAGGGCGATGCGTTGGCGCTGGCCGCCGGACAGCGAACCGCCGCGCTCCCCCAGCTGGGTGTCCAGCCCGTCGGTCAGGGTATCGACGAAGGCTTCGGCCTGGGCCACCCGCAGGGCCCAGCGGACGGTCTCCTCGTCGATGTCGTCACCGAGGGTGACGTTCCAGCGCACCGTCTCGTCGAACACGAAGGCCTGCTGCAGCACGAGGGCGACATCGGCGGTCAGGGCGTCGGCCGTCAGGGAGCGCAGGTCCGCGCCGTCGAGGCGGACCGCACCGGAGGTGGGGTGGACGAGGCCCGCCGTGAGCAGGGCGAGCGTTGACTTGCCGGAGCCGGTGGCGCCGACGACTGCGAGCACGCGGGTGCCGCCCTCGGGATCGGCGCGCAGGGTGACCTCGTGCAGCGCCTCGGAGGTGCGCACGTGGTCCTCGGTGCTCGTCCCGCGGCCCAGGATGACCTCGGCGGGGTCGTCGCGGTAGATGAAGGAGACCTCGTCCAGGGCGAGCACGCCGGGCCCGTCGGGCAGCGGGTCGGGACCGTAGGTGCGCTCCTCGGTGACGTCGAGGATCTGCTGGACGCGACCGCCGCCGACCACGGTGCGGGAGAGGTCCCCGAGCACCCACCCGAAGGAGCGGATCGGCAGTGACATCAGCGTGAACAGGTAGGACACCTCGACCAGCTGCCCGGTGGTCAGGTGGCCGTCGCCGATGCGCCAGGCGCCGAGCACCGCGACGGCGAGGATGCCGAGGTTGGGCAGGGCGTCGATCATCGGGTCGAACCAGCCGCGCACGTAGCCGAAGCGGATGCCGGCCTCGCGCAGGTCGTCGGCCGCCCGGTCGAACCGCTCCTCCTCGACGTCCTCGCGGCCCAGGGACTTCACCACGTTCGCGCCGTCGAAGGACTCGTGGGCGATCTCGGCGACTTCGGCGCGCAGCTGCTGGGAGCGGACGGCGATCGGGGTCGCGAACCGTTGCAGCAGCACGTTGAGGATGATCAGCAGCACGATCAGCGCGAGCATGACCAGCAGGATCACGGGATCGATGCGGGCGACGACGATCGTGGCGTACACCAGCATCACGATCGTGGACAGCGCGAAGGGGAACGGCGCCATCGCGAAGAACGTTGCCTCGACGTCGGAGTACACCGAACTCAGCAGCGTGCCGGTGGACTGGCGGCGGTGCCACAGCAGCGGCACCTTCGCGTACACCGCGGCCAGGCGCTCGCGGTAGAGGCCGAACAGGTCGAACTGGGCGGCGGCGGCGAACACGCGGCGTGCCATCACCGAGACGGCGCGGACCACGGCGATGCCGAGGATGGCGAGGCCGCCGGCGAGGACCAGGCCGACCTCCGGGGCGCCGCGGAGGAAGGACGGGACGATGACGTCCTCGGTGACGCGACCGATGATCGAGGACGTGGCGATCTGCAGCAGCGCGAAGGCGGTGGCGCCGAGCACCGCCAGGATGAACCAGGTGCGCTGCTCCCGCGCCCCCGTGAGCAGGCGCTTCAGGCCCGGGACCAGCACCGCGGGGTGCGGGCGGTCCAGATTCGTGACCGGGCGCGCGGAGGCGGGCGACGGAGGTGGGGGCGCGGTGCGCGACGAGGGGTCGGCGGTGGTGGTCGCCGCGGGGTCGGATCGGGTGCTGTCGGACGGCGGGGTGGGCGCGGTCATGCCGCGACGAAGTGGACGACGACGGCGATCGCGAACACGATCGTGGCCAGCATGGCCAGGGAGAACTCGATCATGATGCCCAGGCCCAGCGCCTTGATCGCGATCCAGGCGGAGCTCAGGCCCTTCCTCCAGTCCTTCTGCCGCAGCGCCTCCGCGACGTACAGCCCGATGACGAAGCCGATCGGCAGACCCAGGAACGGGATCACGAAGATGCCGACGATACCGCTGGCGATGCCGACGTAGATCGGCCACATCGGGACCTCGGCCTTGTGCAGGGTGCGCCCAGTGAGGACGTAGCTCGTGGTCATGCCGATCGCGCCGAGGACGAGGATGATCCCGAACGCCACCCAGGAGGTCCAGCCGCCGGCGACGATCGCCCAGATCAGCGTCGCGATCACCAGGGTGATCGTGCCCGGCAGCACGGGCACGATGATCCCGACCAGTCCGACGATGTACGCCAGAGCGACCAGCACGGTCACGATGATCTGGACGGTGAGGGAGTCCACGGGTCCTCCGGGAGAAGCAGGGGTGCGGGCGCGAGCGGCCGACGGGGAAGCGCTGTACCGGGCCTTGACCATCCTATCGGCGGGGCCGACGCGCGGTGAACCGCTCAAGGAACTGCCCTCTACCCGGCCCGCTCCCGCGGATCGGTGGACCACCCGGTGCCGGGACGGACCCAGGGGTGCGACCCCTCGGCATACCGCAGGTGGAGCAGGGCCCGGCCGCTCGGCGTGAGGGGCGTCACGCCTCAAGGCCGCGAGGGCCCTCGAAAGACCTGCTGAGAAGACCTGCACGTGTCCGCCGGGTGGAGGTGGTGTGCATTCCCCGACCCCGCTGTGGCCGCTCAGAGGCGCGCGCCGTAGCGTTCCCCTCGTGAGCGAGTTCCTGCGCCTGGGCGTGGTCGGGGTGGTCGGAGGCCTCGGCCTCTTCGTCCTCATCCTGGCCCCTGCCGTACTGCTGCAGCGCCGACGTTTCGGCAGCGTGCGGCCGCTGCGGCTGGTCGGTGTGGCCGTCATCTGCATCTACACCATGGGCCTGGCCGGGCTGACCGTCGCTCCCGCCTACGAGATCGCGGAGACCTGCAGCAACCGGACGGGCGGCGAGCTGCGACCCTACCCCTTCAGCACCATCGGGGAGATCCTCGAGGTGCGCGCCGAGGGCACGTCCTTGCCGGGCCTGCTGGTCAGCTGGCCGTTGCTGCAGCTGGCGGCGAACGTCGTGCTGTTCATGCCGCTCGGAGCGGTGCTGCGCGGGGTGTTCCGGCTGGATGCCACCACCTCGCTGGCGATCGGGGTGATGCTGTCGGTGCTGATCGAGGCCACCCAGTACACCGGCGCCTGGGGGCTGTACCCGTGCGGGGTGCGGATCGCCGACATCGACGACGTCTTCGCCAACTCGCTGGGAGCGCTGCTGGGGGCGCTGGTCGCGCCGTGGCTGACCCGGCTCGGCGTGCCGCTGTTCGTGCACGAGCGCCCGCTGGACGTCGAGGATGCGTGGGATCGTCAGCACGTGGACGTTCCCGACCGGGACGCGCGGCACTGAGGCGAACGGCATGTCGAGGACGTGGACCAGCAGGCGATCCCTGCTGACGGCCGTCGGCCTGTTCGCGGCGGGAGTCGCGGCAGGATGCACGTCCAGGGAGACCGACGAGCGCCTGGCCACGCAGGAGCATCCGGTCACCAGTGCGTCCGGCGACTTCACGGCGGCGCTGGTTCCCGACGGCGTCGAGCTGCATCCGACGATCCGGGACGCCGAGGGCATCGAGGTGTGGACCGACGATCTCGGCCACGTGAACCGGTACGTGCCCGGTGTGGTGTGGGAGCGGGGAGCGGACGTGCTGTGGGTGCTCTCGGCCGATCACGGGAACGCCAGCGTGCACCGGCAGGACGACGGGACCTGGGCGAAAGTCCCCGGCAGCGAGGGCATGCCCCAGGACATCGCCGAGCTCGCCCGGTGAGCCGTCAAGGCAGACGCACGACCTGTCCCGCGTAGGAGAATCCGCCCCCGAAGCCGATCAGCAGCGCGGTGGCACCGGCGGGGAGACGGCCGGCCTCGCGCATCCGTGAGATCGCCAGCGGGATGGTGGCGGCGGAGGTGTTCCCGGAGGTCGTGACGTCGTCGGCGACGATCGTGTCCTCGCGCAGTCCGAGCGACTCGGCGAGCGGCTCGATCATCCGCAGGTTCGCCTGGTGCGGCACGAAGACGTCGATATCCGACATCTGCAGACCGGCTGCCTCGACCACCTGGCGGGCGATGACCGGTGCGTCCCGCAGGGCCCATCCGAGCACCTTGCGCCCGTCCTGGGCGAAGAACCCGTCCGGCGGGCTGATGGTCACCGCTTCGACGAGATCCGGGACGGTGCCCCACACGACCGGGAACACACCGGGATCCTCGACCGCACGCAGGACCACGGCGCCGGCGCCGTCCGCGGTGAGGACGCAGGTGGTGCGATCGGTGAAGTCGGTGACGGCGGAGAGCTTCTCCGCTCCGATCACCAGGGTCGTCCCGGAGGCGCCGGCACGGATTCCCTGGTCGGCGACGGCGAGGGCGTGGCTGAATCCGGAGCAGGCGGCACCGATGTCGAAGGCTGCGGGGGCGGAGAGGCCGAGCGCATGGGCGACGCGACCGGCCGCGCTCGGGGACCTCTCGGTGTCGGAGCAGGTCGCGACGATGACCTGGGTGACCTCCGAGCGGTCGATCCGGGCGTCGGCGAGGGCCGCGCGCGCAGCGTGGGTCGCCATCTCGGCGACCGTCTCGGACTCGCCGGCGATGCGTCGCTCCTCGATCCCGGTGCGGCGACGGATCCAGTCGTCGCTGGTCTCGACCATCTTTTCGAGGTCACGGTTGGTGAGGATCCGATCCGGCCGGTGATGACCGATGCCGATGATCGTGGACCCGGTCCGGGTGGGGGTCATGGAGGTCCTTCCTGCGGGGTGCAGTCTGCGGGGCGCAGCCAACGGGTTTCAGCCTGCGGGGCACAGCGGGGAGCGGCCGGCGGGGATGCCGAGCGGGGTCCATCATGGCGCACCTCCGGCTCGGTGGTTCACGCGGTGATGGTCACGCTCGAGCGGTCGTCGGCGCCGCGGCGCACGTGGATCTGCTCGGCGATCTGCGCCTTCATGTCCCCGACGTGGCTGACGATTCCGATCGTGCGGCCGTGCTCGGCGAGCCGGCCGATCTCCCGCACCACCGTCTCGAGGGTCTCGGGGTCGAGCGAGCCGAAGCCCTCGTCGATGAACAGGGTCTCCATCCGCACTCCTCCGGCCTCGCCGGTGACGATGTCGGCCAGCCCGAGCGCCAGGGCGAGCGAGACGAAGAAGGTCTCGCCGCCCGAGAGCGTCTCGGGAACGCGCACCTGGTCGGTGCGGCGGTCCATGACGAGCAGGTCGAGGCCGGTCTTGCGGGCACCGCGACTGCCGGTGTCGCGCAGCAGTTCGAGGTCGGAGCCCGAGAACAGGGCCAGTCGCGCGTTCGCGGCCTGCACCACGGCGTCGAGTCGCCACATCAGCACGTAGGTGGACAGCTGCACGCGGTCCCCGTCGGCGGAACGTCCGGTCGCGAGGTCGGCCACGCGCACCACGACTCCGGCCTCTTCGCTGACGGTCTCGACCTGGGCCGACGCGGCGGCGAGCGCTGTGCGGGCCTCGGCCCCGCGTTCGGCGACCGCCTCCAGGCGCGCGGCGATGCCGGCGGCCTCGCGGGAGGCGCTCTGGGCGGCGGTGAGCTTCTCGGTCGTCGCGGCGAGGGCCGCCTCCGCCTCCTGGCGGGCTTCGTCGGTCGCGGTCGTCTCGGTGATGCCTTCTTCGGCGAGGCCGTCGGCCAGGCGGGATTCCTCGACGGCGCGGGTCTCGACGAGACCGGAGAGGCGGCGGCGCTCGGGATCTTCGAGGACGGCCGCGCGGGCCTGGTCGTCGGTGGCGAGGCCGGAGGCGGCCAGGGCCTCCTCGGCCTCGGCAGCGAGCTCTGCGGCCTGCTGTTCGGCCTCGGTGCGTTCGCGCAGTGCTTCGCGCAGGCCGGTCGCGGCGCGAGCGGTGTCGAGGTGGCCGCGGCGACGAGCGGCGATGCTCTCGTCGTCCTCGCGTGCCTCGATGATCTTGGTGCGGTCGGCCTCGAGGGTCTTCTCGAGCTCGCTGATCGCGGTGCGTTCGCGTTCGACGGCGAGCGCCTCCTGCTCGCGGCGCGTGGCCAGTCGTGCGGTCTCCTCGTCGTGCCGAGTGATGCTGGCGTCCAGTTCGCCGGCCTTCGTCTCCGCGTCCCGGGCGGCGGCGACGCGATCCTTCGCCGCGGTGACCGCCTGCTGGGCGTCCTCGGGGGTGCGCTCCCCGGCTGCCTCCTGGAGCCGGGTGAGCTCCTGCGCGGCGAGGGCGTGGGCCTGATCAGCGCGGGTCTGCTCGGTCTCGGCCGTCTTCCTACGGGTCTCGGCCGCTTCGACCTGATCGGGGGTGACGGAGTCCTCGGCGGGATCTGCCGGGTGAGGATGCTCGAGCGCTCCGCAGACGGGGCAGGCCTTGCCCGAGGTGAGGTCGACGGCGAGCTCGGCGGCGATGCCGGCGAAGCGGCGGTGGCGCAGCCCGGCCTCGGCCGTCGCGAGTTCCTGTGCGGCGGCGAGGGCGCGAGCGGCCTGGGCCTTCGCCGTTTCGACGGCCTTGCGCTGGGCTACGGCGGCGGTCGCGGCGCCGTGCTGCTCCTCGGCGGTGCGCAGGGCGAGGCGAGCGTCACCGAGCGCGGCCGCGGCGGTGCGCCGGCGTTCACGGTCCTCGACGAGCTTCTCCCGGGTAGCGGGGCGCTCCGCGGCCCGTTGGACGAGTGCCTCGAGGGCCCGAACCGCAGCGGCGAGGCTCTCGCGGCGGTCGGTGAGCTCCTGCTCACGGCGGGGCAGGGCGTCCTCGAGGGCGACGAGATCGGCGAGTGCGCCGGCGGCGGAGGTCGCCGCGTCAGCTGCTTCGGTCAGATGCCGGGCGGCCTCGTCGGCCGCGGGCGCGGCGGCGTCGTCGTCGTCGGCGGCGGCGGCGGCCATGGTGGCGTCGTCCGCGTCGTCGGCGGTGGAGGCGGACTCTTCGTGCTCGGTCCCGGCCGCGGCGGCCCTGAGCAGGTCGACGAGCGCGGGGTGATCGGTGCGGGTGGTGCTCGCCCGCTGGGCGAGGCGTTCGATGGCGTCACCGGCCTTCGTCGAGGCGGTGTCTCGGCGCTGCAGGAGCGCCGCGACGGGCCGGGCCGTCTCGTCGCGGCGCAGGGCCGTGCGTGCACTCTGGACCGTCGGCCGTTCCTGCTCGAGGCGAGCGGCGAGGGTGTCGAGGTCGCGGCGGCGGTCGAGGCGCTTGCGGGCAGCTCGGGCCTCGTCGGCGGCGGTGCGGGCGCGCTGCTCGGCGGAGGCTGCGGTCTCGGCATGCTCCGTGGCCGCCGTGGCGCGGGCGGTGGCGCCGGCGAGGTGCTCGTCGGCGAGCGTGGCGAGTGGCTCGAGGCGCAGCGCGGCGGCGCTCTCCTGCAGCGCGGCCGCGCGCTCCTCCCCGACCCCGGCCGCCTCGAGGTAGCGGGCCAGCGCTCGCCCGAGGGTCTCCGTCGCGGCATCGACCTGCCGCTTCGCCGCCTTGCGCATCTCCTCGAGCTGCTTCTCGACGTCGGCGTAGATCTCGGTGCCGAACACGCGCTGCAGCACCTGCTGGCGCTCCCCCGTGCCGGCGCGCAGGAAGCGGGCGAACTCGTTCTGCGGCAGCAGGACGGTCTGGGTGAACTGCTCCCGGGTCAGCCCGACAGCGCGCTGGATCTCGCGACCCACCTCGTCGATGCGGGTCGCGAGCGCTTCGACGTCGGCGCCGCCGCCCGCGGTGTCCGCGACCACGGCGGGGATCAGCTGCGGGGAGCCGATCCGCCACAGCACGGCCTTTGCCTGTTCCGGGGTGGTCCCCGTGCCGCGCTTCTTCGCCCGATCGAAGGGCGGCTGGCGGCGCACGCGGTAGATGCCGGAGCCGGTCTCGAACACGAGGTCGACGACGCTCGCCGCGGTGGGTGGAGCGAACTGGGAGCGGATGCGGTCGCCGCTGGTGGCGCTGCCGGCGACGTGGCCGTACAGGGCGTAGACGATCGCGTCGAGGATCGTGGACTTGCCCGACCCCGTCGGCCCCTCGAGCAGGAACATGCCGCTGGCCCCGAGAGCCGCGAGGTCGATGTCCACGGTGCCGGCGAAGGGGCCGATGCCGGTCAGGCGCAGGTGATGGAGCCTCACGAGGCCTCCCGCTTTCCGCGCGCCTGCGTGTAGGCCTGCTCGAGGACCTGATGCTCGGCGGAGGTGGGGTCGGCGCCGGTGGCCGCGGCGAGGAACTCGTCCATCACCTCCAGCGGGTTCTGCTCGCGACGCACCACCGGGGAGTGCTCCCGCGCGATGCGACCCTCGGGCTCGTACTCGGTGACCAGCAGGTGTTCGAAGGCTTCCCGCAGCTGTTCCTGCAGGTGCGCGGGCCGGGCGGTGTCGGTGACGACGGCCTTGACCCAATCGGTGCCGTGCAGATCCTGCTGGGCGAGGATCTCCTCGAGGGTGCCGCGCAGCTCGGTCAGGGGTCTCGGGATCGGGGTCTCGATCCGCTCGACGCTCACCGCGACGGCGCCGTCCTCCTCCCCGCGGGCACCGAGGTCGACGAGCAGTACGGACTTGCGGTGCCGGCGCTCGGAGAAGGAGAAGGCGAGCGGCGAACCGGAGTACCAGGCGGGGGCGCCGACGGTGCCGGTGAGGTCCTGGCACCCGTGAAGGTGGCCGAGGGCGAGGTAGTCGATGCCACCGAGCACGCCCGCAGGCACCGAGTCGACGCCGCCGACGGACAGGTCCCGCTCGGAATCGCTGGCCTCTCCCCCGGTGACGAAGGTGTGGGCGAGCACGACGGTACGGGCGCCCGGATGCGCCGCGGCCCGCTCGCGCACGCGGTCCAGGGCGGCACGGGTGACGGCCTCGTGGCTGCGGGCGAGCGGCTCGGCGCCGTCGGCCGCGAGCTCCGTGCGGGCGCGGTCGGGCTCGAGGTAGGGCAGGCCGAAGAACAACACCTCGCCGTGGGCGTCCTGCACGCTGACCGGGTGCTCGATGCCGGGCACGTCGGTGAGCAGATGGATGCCGGCGCGCATGAGGGCGCGGCCGAAGCCGAGCCGCTCGGCGGAGTCGTGGTTGCCGGAGGTCAGCACCACGGTGGCACCCGTGTCGGCGAGACGCGCGAGAGCATCGTCCAGCAGCGTCACGCTCGAGACGGCGGGCACGGCGCGGTCGTACACGTCGCCGGGGATCACGACGACGTCGACACTCTTCTCGGTCACCAGGTCGACGAGCCAGTCGAGGAAGGCGGCCTGGTGCTCGTGCAGGTCGACCTTGTGCAGAGTGCGCCCCAGGTGCCAGTCCGAGGTGTGCAGAATTCTCATGGGCCCGAGCCTACGAGCGGCGGCCGACGGATGAGCACGCCGACCCGGCACGACACGCAACGCGACGCGACACGTCCCGCGCTGTCCTGTTCCGGCCCAAGTCACCTGGCCCAGCACGCCGCTCAGGTTAGGCAGCCCCCGCCCGACCGGGCCCAACCCTGATCGACTTTTGCCGGCCGCACGACCGGTGCAGGACCCCACACCGGTCGGGGCGGTGCATAACTCGGCGGGAACCCACTTTGCCGCCAGCTCCTTCGAACCGCGGGCGAGCAGCGCGACGTCGGCCCCGACGAGCAGGAAGTCCACTCCGTCGGCCGCGTAGCCGCGCGCCACCTCGGGATCGAAGGCGTTCACGCCGACGGGCAGTCCCGCTGCAGCCGCCGCGTCGATCGCGCGGCGCACACCCGCGACCACGTCCGGATGGGACTGCCGGCCGAGCAGGCCCATCGAGGCGGCGAGGTCGGAGGGCCCGACGAAGATCCCGTCGATCCCGATTACCGCCAGGACGCGGCGGTCGACAACGCCCGCTCCCTCGTCGCCGACGCCCTCGAGCGCGGTCGAACCTGACCGCCGGTGGCTCCCCGATCGCCAGTCCGGGCACGTTCTTCGAGGTCAAGGTGCTGGCCGGGGCAGCGGCGGGCAGTCAGCCAAGCGTCATCGACGACCCCATGGCCCACCGCCGGTCGCCGCCGGGGGCCGCACCGTCGACCGCACCACCGACCGCTCCGCCGTCGCCCGCTACCCCTGGTAGGTCGCCTCGTCCAGGCCCGACATGGTCGGGTCGTGGTCGAGGTGACCCACCTCGTACATCGAGCTCATCCAGTGATAGAAGTTGTCGCCGCGCGCCTGCAGCCGCCGGTAGAGGTCGGCGAGCATCTCCGCGCGCGGCCCCTCGAGCTCCGGGTCGTCGTAGCGGTTGGTGAGCTCGTCGGGGTCGGTCACCAGGTCGTAGAGCTCGTTGCGGGACTCCGGGTTCACGACCAGCTTGTAGCGGCGACCGCGCAACATGCGCTGGGCGATCGGGAAGTGGTGCCCGTGGAACTCGCACAGCACGTGGTCGTCCCATTCCACCTGCTCACCGCGCACGATCGGCAGCAGGGAACGCGAGTCCACCGCGGGAGAGGTGTCGAGCCCCGCGAGATCGAGGAACGTCGCCGGCAGGTCCAGCAGCGTCACGAACTCCTCGCGCACCTGGGGCGGGCACCCGGGCACCCGCAGCAGGCCGCCGGTGCGGTAGATGTCGTCGTACATCGCCGGCCCCTTGTCGTGCAGCCGGTGGGAGCCGGTGAACTCCCCGTGGTCGGAGCTGAAGGCGACGGCGGTGGTGTCGGCCAGGCCCAGCTCCTCCATGGCCGCCAGGATGCGCCCGAACTCGTGATCGATCATGGTCACATAGCCCCAGTACACGGCGATGAGCTTGCGCGACTGCTCCTCGGTGAGGGTGTCGAAGGCCCAGTGCCGGGAGTAGTTCTCCTGCACCGGGGGCTTGTCGGCGAAGTCCTCGGCGATCGAGCGCGGCAGCTCCACGTCCGCCGGGTCGTACAGGTCGAAGTACTCGTCGGGGATCACGTAGGGCAGGTGCGGGCCGGAGAAGCTCGAGACCACGAAGAAGGGGGTCTCGCCGGTGCGGGCGCCCTCGGCGTAGCGGGTGAGCATCTCGATGGTGCGGTCGGCGAGGTAGTGCTCGAAGGTCGCCTCCAGCGGCTGGTGCAGTCGCGCGGCCAGCAGGTTGGAGACCTCCCCGTTGGGGAAGGTGCCGCGGATGCGATCGCTGATCGCGTAGGGCGGATGACCGTGCTCCTCGAGCCACGCGAGGTAGTCGGGATGGTCAACAGTGTTGTGCCAGCCCGGGTAGTGCTCCGCCTCGAAGCCGAAGTCGGCGGCGGTCCGCTCCTCGCCCACGTGCCACTTGCCCACGAGTCCGCACTCGTAGCCGTGCTCGCGCAGCGCCTCGGGCACCGTCCACTGGTCCTCGGGGAGGTCCTCGATGTAGCCGACGTTGCGCTCGTGGTTGGCCAGCAGCTTGTGACGGAAGGGGGCGGCGCCGGTGAAGAGGGAGGCGCGAGCCGGGGTGCAGATCGCCGTCGGCGTGAACCAGTTGTCGAAACGGGTCCCGCTCGCGGCGAGCGCGTCGAGCGTCGGGGTGCGGCAGATCGTGTTGCCGTAGCAGCCCATGGTGTCGACCCGATGCTGGTCGGTCATGAGCATGAGGATGCTGCGGCGACCCTGCGGTTCGGGTGCGGCGGAGCCGGTGGTGGCGGCGACGGGTGCGGAGGGGGTGGTGGACATGCGGGGGCCTTTCCGGTCGGGGCGGCGGGTCAGGAGCGGGAGGTGGCGAGCTGGTCCATCTGCTCGAGCTCGAGGTTCTTGGTCTCGGGGACGAACTTCAGCACGAACACGATCGAGACGAGGGCGACGGCGGCGTAGAGGGCGTAGGTGGTGCCGATGGACCAGGCGGCGAGCACCGGGAAGGTCAGGGTGACGGCGAAGTTCGAGGCCCACTCCACCCCGCCGGCGACGGAGGTCGCGGCGCCCCGGAGACGGTTGGGGAACATCTCGCCGATCAGCACCCACATGATCGGTCCCCAGGTGCCCGCATAGGCGAACACGTACAGGCACAGCGCCACCAGGGCCAGCACCCCGCGAATCGGATTCGAGGCGAGGTCGGGGGCGAGACCGCCGCCGTCCTGGGCGACCTGCGGGGCGGTGAGCATCACGATCGCCGTGACCACGAGGGCCGCGAACATCGCGACCGAGCCCCACAGCAGCAGCGGGCGCCGCCCGATCCGGTCCACCAGCAGCATGCCGACGATGATCGCTGCGATCTTCACGCCCGTCAGGACGAGGGTCTGCTGGAGGGCATCCTGCTCGTCGAAGCCGATGGTGGAGAAGATCGTGGTCGCGTAGTAGAAGATCGCGTTGATCCCGACCAGCTGCTGCAGGGCGGCCAGGCCGATGCCGACCCACACGATGCGCTGCAGGTTCGATCCGCTCGGGGTGAGCAGAGAGCGGAATCCGCCGCCGCCGTGATCGCCCAGCGAGAACCTGATCTCCTCGACGCGCTGATCGACGCCCTGCTCACCCACGGTGCGCACGAGCACCGCGCGGGCCTCCTCGAGGCGGCCGCGGGAGATGAGGAAGCGTGGCGACTCGGGTGTCACGAGCGAGGCGACCAGGTAGATCACGCCGCCGACGGCGACCGAGAGGAAGGCCCACTGCCACACCTCGAGGTCGAGGCCCGCGATCCCCAGGTGGGAGGTCGACAGCGGCGCGTCCCCGGTCGGGGCCGGAGCGGCCCCGAGCATCGCGTCTCCCAGCAGGCCGCAGACGAACAGCCCGATGATCAGCATGAACTGGCGCAGGGAGACGAGCATGCCGCGCATCGAGGCGGGCGAGGTCTCGGAGACGTAGGCGGGGGCGATGGTCATCGCCGCACCCATCGCCATCCCGGAGAAGAGGCGCCAGAACAGGAACATCGCCATCGAACTGCCGACGAAGGCGGTGCCGACGGAGGAGACGATGAACAGGATCGCGGCGATCACCATGATCGCCCGGCGGCCGACCCGGTCGGAGAGGCGCCCGGCGAGGAACGCCCCGAGCACGGCGCTGAGGACGCCGAAGGCCACGGCGAAGCCGAGCAGGCCGGTGCTCGCGCCGGTGTGGAAGGCCAGTGCGTTCTTGACGACGTTCAGCGCCATCGCGTCCCAGCCGAACATGAGACCGGAGATGGACGCGGCCAGTGCGGCGCCCAGTGCGCGGCGACGTGCGGCGCGGGGGACGGTGGGGCTCGCCGCGGTGGGCGAGGAGGCGGCGGAAGCGGGGGTCGGACGGGTCATGCGAACAGGTCCTTTCCTGGTCGACAGGGGCGTCGGGGCGGCTGCCGGAGGCGGTCGGGCGCGGGGAGTCATCCCTGTGTGGCGCGACCTCGCGGGGAGAGCACGACGAGGGCGGCGCCGACGGCGCCGGCGAAGGCGTCGAGGCGGCCGCGGGCGAGCGGCACCAGCGGGAATCGCTCCCCCACCCCCTCGGCGACGAGGGGGCGGACGGCGTCGAGCAGATGGTCGTCGGTGTCGAAGAGGTCACCGGTGAGGATGACTTCGTCGGGGTCCACCAGCGTGGTGGTGAGGACGAGGGCGCGCGCGATCGACCGTGCCACGCGATCGAGGACGGGCCGCAGCGCCTTCGGGTGGGCAACGAGCGCCCCGGGCAGCTCTGACGGGGAGCGCAGCACGATCCCGTGGGTCCTCAGGGCGGCGAGCACGGCAGGGGTGGAGGCGACCGTCTCCAGACAGCCGGATCGTCCGCAGCGGCAGGTCATGCCGGGCTCCTCGACCGGGAGGTGGCCCACCTCCCCGGCCATGCCGGTCGCTCCGAGGTCGAGAGCGCCCTCCCGGACGACAGCCCCTCCGACGCCCTGATAGCAGCGCACGTGCAGGGTAGTGCGCCCGTCCTCCGCGCTCGCCAGGTGCTCCGCGAACGCGGCGAAGCGCGTGGTGTTGTCCACCTGGACGGGAAAGCCGTGACGCGCGGTGAGGTCGGCGACGAGGGCGCGCCAGGGGGCCCGCTCCGGACGCGTGAGGGAGATCGGACCGGAGACGCCCAGGCCGATGCCGCGCAGGGCGGGGGTGCGCTCCGGGAGGTCGAGCCCGTCGAGCAGCTCGTGCACGATCCGGTGCCGGGGGCCGCCGCCGAGGGCGTCCTCGTGTGCGCGCTCCTCCTGCGCGAGCGTCTCGCCGAGGATGTTCAGGGTGACCACGCGGACCGCGCCGTGGGCGAGGTCGATGCCGATCGCGCGCACGGCGTCGGGATCGACTGCGAGGCGCTCGGTGGGGCGGCCGCGGCCGTCCTGCTCGTCGTGCCCGACCACCGCGATCGCGCCCTCGTCCGTCAGGCGGGTCAGGACGGCGGAGACGGTGGAGCGTCCCAGCCCCGTCGTCTCGGCGATCCGGGCGCGGGTCAGCACCCCGCCTGCACGGAAGGCCTCGATGACCTCCCTCTCGCGTGCAGAGGCGGGAGCCTGATGAGACCCCGTCGTGGACATGGCGCCCACGCTAGAGGGCGCGATTTCTTCCGGGTGGCGGGTGCAGAATTAGCGCGCGGATGTGACGCACATCACAGGTGGCGGTGATGCTCGGTCGCTGCAGCGGGAGGCACACCTCCGGTGCAGCCGTCCTCGCGCTCCCGGCGCCGGGCGGCCCACCCGGACGGGCCCGTCACCAGCACCGACCGCACCCGTGACGCCGCGCCCCGGCAGGCGTAGCGTGCCTACATGGCTCCTGATGCGCAGTCCACCCCGACCTCAGCCCCCGACATCACCGCCGACGTCGTCGTCCTCGGCGGCGGTCCCGTCGGCGAGAACGTCGCCCAGTACGCGATCGAAGGCACCGAGATGACCGCCGTGCTCGTCGAGGGCGAGCTGCTCGGCGGAGAGTGCTCCTATTACGCATGCATGCCCTCGAAGGCGCTGCTGCGCCCGCTGTCCGTGGCCGACGCCGCCGCCCATCTGCCGGGGATCACCACCCCCGAGGTCCGGCGCGAGGAGCTGCTGGCCCGGCGCGATGCCTGGGTCTCCCACTACGACGACTCCGGGCAGGTGCAGTGGGCAGAGGGCGCGGGCCTGCAGGTGGTGCGCGGCCACGGCCGGATCGCCGGGGAACGGGAAGTGCTCGTCGAATCCCCCGACGGCGCGGGGCCGACGCGCGTGCGGGCCCGGCGCGCGGTCGTGCTGGCCACCGGCTCGCAGGCCGTGATCCCCGAGCCGCTGCAGCCCTTCACCCCCTGGATCTCGCGCGATGCGACCGGGGTGCGAGAGGTCCCCGAGCAGCTGGCGATCGTCGGCGGCGGCGTGGTCGCCGTGGAGGCCGCGACCTGGCTGGCCGCCCTCGGCGCGCAGGTGACGCTGCTGGTGCGGGGGGACGGACTGCTGACGGGCTACGAGCCCTTCGCCGGTGAGCACGTGCGCGAGGCGCTCGAGGCTCTCGGCGTGCGCGTCGAGCTCGGCACCTCCGTGGTCGACGGCGAGCGCACCGACGCCCGCGACACCGGGCTCGGCAGGATCCACGGCGGGCGCGTGACGCTCCAGGTGGAGGACGCGCAGGGCCGACGCGAGGTCGGCGCCGACGAGCTGCTGGCCGCCACCGGGCGCCGGCCCGCATTGAAGGATGTCGGGCTCGGGACGATCGGGCTGACCTCCGAGGACGTCATCGGCGCGACGGGCCCCACCACCCCCGAGGCGACCGGCTCGCCGCTGCCGGACTGGCTGCAGGCGGTGGGCGACGCGAGCGGGGAGGCACCGCTGACGCACTGGGGCAAGTACCGCGCCCGGGTGATCGGGCAGGCCATCCGCGCCGGCGTCACCGGGGAGCCGCTGGAGCCCGTGCCCGAGACCGTACCGGTTCCCCAGGTGGTGTTCACCGATCCCCAGGTCACCTCCGTCGGCCTCACCGAGGCGGCCGCGCGCACGGCCGGGCACGAGGTGGTCACGACACAGGTCCCCTTCGGGGGCGCGGCCGGCTCCGCCCTGCTGCGCGACGACGTGACCGGCACCGCCCAGCTGGTGGTCGACACGACGACGAAGACCCTGGTCGGAGCCACGTTCGTCGGCCCCGAGGCCTCCGAGCTGATCCATGCCGCCACCATCGCGATCACCGGGCAGGTGCCCGTGAGCGTGCTGCGACATGCGGTGCCGAGCTACCCGACGTCCTCCGAGCTGTGGTTGCGGCTGCTCGAGGAGCTGCCGCGGGAGCTGCGCACCGCCTGACCGGCTGCTCGCCGACCGGAGAGCCGGTGCCCGGTCTCCGGGGCCCGGGGTCCGGCGTCCGGCGTCCGGCGTCCGGCGTCCGGCGTCCGGCGTCCGGCGTCCGGCGTCCGGCGTCCGGCGTCCGGCGTCCGGCGTCCGGTACTACCTTCGGAGGAGATCCCGCAGTCGCACTGGTCATGGGTCCGGCGATCGGGTGCAATGGAATGCGAGGCGCCCGCCGGCGCCCGCTCCAGCGGCCCGGGAGGATCAGTGTTCGACTCGCACCGACGCCGACGCCACCTGCGCAATGCCGCACCGGGCGACGGCAGCGCGCTGCCGGACTATCAGCTCTGGCAGATCTTCCATCGCACCCTGTTCACGCTCGAGCTCGACGACGCCGCCGGGGGCACCGAGGTCTGCACCGTGGACGTGCACTACTTCGCGGACGACCTCGAGGACCGCGACAGCGACGAGACCTGGACCGACACGGAACAGGAGGGGCCTCCACCCCCGCCGGTGGCGCTGTACCGGGACGGACTCCAGGAGAAGGTCGCGGACCCGCCGGTGGCCTTCGCGGTCTCGGGCGGCGTGATCGAGGTGAAGATGGGGACGTACGGGCTCTCCCGCATGCACTACGTCCCCGAGGACGGTCCGACCCGGATGCTGCGCCCGTACCCTCGCTCGCTGGAGGGTCTGCGAGCCCGGTTCGGCCGACGGTTCCCGCGGGTCAGCCGGGCGATCGGAGCGCTCGCGGTGGTCATCCTGCTGGTGGGCCTCGTGCTGATGGTCCCCCAGGCCGCGGAGCTGATCACCCAGGTCGACATCGTCGCCGAGCACGTGGGCACCTTCACCTCACCGATCAGCCTGCCGGTCTGGGCGAACACGGCTCTGCTGGGGGCAGGCATCGTCGCGGGCCTCGAGCGCGCGCTGACCTTGCGCAATCACTGGCTGATCGACGCCGACACCACCTGGACGTCCTTCGCCTGAGCAGGCGCGGGACCTCGTGACCACGGGGAATTCGCTCGCCACCGTCACCGGCGCGCCCTACCCTCGACCCGTGACTTCCGGCTCTCCTCCTCCGCCCGGGTCCCTTCCGGACGCGCTCTACGCCGACCCGCGCCTGGCGGCCTGCTACGACACGTTCAATGGTGAGCGCGACGATCTCGACCGCTACGAGTCGATCCTCGCCGAGCTCGGAGCCCGCACCGTGGTCGACATCGGCTGCGGCACCGGAGCGCTGGCCGTTCGGCTCGCGGCCTCCGGTCTCGACGTCACGGGCGTCGATCCTGCCGCCGCCTCCCTCGAGGTCGCCCGCGGTAAGCCGTCGGCCGAACTCGTGCGCTGGGTCCTCGGCACCGCCGAGGATCTGTCCACTCTCGTGGCCGACGCCGCGGTGATGACCGGGAACGTGGCGCAGGTGTTCGTGACCGACGAGGGCTGGGCGAGCACCCTGCGGGCGCTGCGCGCCACCCTGCGCCGAGGCGGGCATCTGGTGTTCGAATCCCGTCGGCCCGCGCGTCGGTCCTGGGAGGAGTGGCAGGCCGAGAGCGCCGAGCAGGTGTGGGAGGTGCCGGGAATGGGCCGGGTGGTCGGGGTCGGGCGCCCGACCCTCTGCGAGGTCGAACTGCCCCTGGTCACCTTCGCCGACGACTTCACGTTCGAGGACGGCAGCATCGTCACCTCGACCACGACGCTGCGTTTCCGGGAGGAGCGCGAACTGCGCTCTTCCGTGGAAGCAGCCGGATTCACCGTCGAGGAGATCCGCCAGGCGCCGGACCGCCCCGATCGGGAGTTCGTGGTGATCGCCCGGGCGAGCTGAGATCCCGACCGCCCTCATCGCCGCGGCCGGTCCGCGCCGACCCGGTCGTTGTCGGTCAGTCGCCGGTGCCCGTGTAGAAGCCGTAGGTCGCGTCGGCATTGCGCTGGGCGACATCCGCATCGACACCGGAAGCCGCGTGAGCCACCGCCCATCCATCGGCCGCACCTCGGTAGAAGGACTTGCCCTCCTCGGTGACCGCCCAGGCCTCGGCCTCGGACGGGGCCAGCGACCCCTCGACGGCGCCGAGGTGCAGGGCCAGGCCGAGCAGTCCGCCGTCCCAGCCGACGCCGGTGGCGCCGGGGCCGAAGGTCTCCCACATCTCCGCCGGGATGTCCGCCTCACGGCTGATGTGCTCGAGCTCGAAGCGGGTGGCGTCGCCGTCCTCGGCGAGGCGGACCGTCACCCACGACACGTCTCCCATCATCTCCCAGGTGGCGCGATACTCGGCCGTGCCATCGGCGGGCGGCTCGCAGGCGAGGATCTCGCCCCCGGCGTTGCCCTCGAACTGGTATCGGCCGCCGAGACGGAGGTCGCCGCTGATCGGGAGGAACCAGCGCGGGATCCGCTCGGCGGAGGTGACGGCGTCCCAGACGTCGTCGATCGCGGCGGGGTAGGTCTGCTCGAGGCTCTGGACGTGCGAGGGCTCGCCGTCGATCTCCTCGGTGCGGTAGCTGCGGGTCACGGATGTCAGCTGGGCGGGGACGTCGACCATGTCAGGTCTCCTTCGTGAGGTGGTGGGAGGTTGCTTGCGGGGGCATGCGGGGCGTGGTGCGCCTCGTCGGGGTGGGTGGTGGGCGGTTGCCCGGCCGCGAGGCGGCGCTCGCGCTTTCCCCGGGCGAGCTCGGTGCCCAGGGCGTCGAGCCTGGGCAGCCAGAACCGTTCGAAGGGGCTCAGCCAGTCGCTGGCCTCCCGGGGTCCGCGAGGGTCGACCGCATAAAGACGCCGCCTGCCCTCCGGCCGGACGGTGGCGAACCCGTGCTCCCGCAGGACCCGGAGGTGCTGCGAGACCGCCGGCTGGCTGATCGCGAACTCCTCCTGCACGGCGTCCCCGATCTCGCCCGCACTGAGCTCCCCGTCGGCGAGGAGCTCGAGGATCCGCCGCCGCACCGGGTCACCCAGGACGTCGAGAGCGTGCACGTGCCAATCATTGCGCCCACGCTTATATAAGTCAAGGTTGAAGTGTCGGCGGGATCAGAGCCGAAGTCGGTGCACCCGAGCTGTCCGTCGGGACGGTTCGTCGGGGCGGCCTGCGTCTCTCGCAGCACGCGCCGCCGGGCCCGATCAGCTCCTCCGCGCCGCCAGCACGATCCCCCGGTAGGCGAGGCCGACCGCGACCAGCCCCACCCCTGCCACGAGGGAGCGCCCGGGCAGGGCTGCGACCAGCACCACACATCCGACCAGCCCCATCACCTGCAGCGACCTCGGGAACATCCGCCATTGCCCGGCCTGGGTGAAGGCCGCGAGGTTCGCGACCGCGTAGTACAGCAGCACTCCGAAGGACGAGGCCGTGATCGCGACCAGCACGTCGGAGGCCAGCAGCACCAGCACCAGCACGGCCAGCGCAGCGACGACCTCCGCCCGCTGCGGCACGGCGTACCGGTTGCTGGAGCGGGCGAGGGGTCGCGGCAGGTCCCCTTCGCGAGCCATGGCGAGGATCGTGCGGGAGACGCCCGCGACCAGGGCCAGCAGCGCCCCGGCAGCAGCTGCGACGGCACCGACGGTGATGATCGCTTCCCACGCCGGGCCCGCGCCCACGGACTCCAGAGCGCTGAGGAACGGCGCCGGCCCCCAGCCCTCGCCGGTGGGGGCGGGGCCGACGAACACCAGCAGGATCGACAGGCCCAGGTACAGCGCGCAGACCAGGGCCAGGGCCACCAGGATCGCCCGCGGGATGGTGCGACGGGGGTCGAGGACCTCCTCGCCGAGGGTCGCCACCCGGGCGTAGCCGGCGAAGGCGAAGAACATGATGGCGGCGGCCTGCAGCACGACGAGCGCGATCCCGACGACGCCCCCGGTGCCGGCGCCGAGCGCCGCGGCCAGGCCACCGTCCCACAGCCCCGCGGCCTCCCCGGCCAGTGGCCCCGGGATGGTCGAGAGATGGGTGAGGCCGGCGTCCCCGTCGGTGGAGTCGAGCCCTTCGGACGGGTCGATCGGGGCGACGGCGAGACCGACGACCAGACGCCCGGCTGTCAGCAGCAGCGCGGCGACCGCCACGGTGACCAGCACGCGGGCGAGGGCGGCGGTGCGGGTGATGCCCACGAGGTTCACGGCCGTCAGGACGATGATCACCAGCGCGGCCACGAGGCGCTGGGCCGGCTCGGGCACCAGGTAGGCGGCGATGACCAGGGCCATCGCGGCACAGGAGGCGATCTTTCCGATCACGAAGCACCAGCCGGCGAGAAAACCCCACCAGGGCCCCAGCTGCTGGTTGCCGAAGTGATAAGTACCTCCGGAGGACGGGTGCTGAGCAGCGAGCTGTGCGGTCGAGGTGGCGTTGCCCAGGGCGACCACGCCGGCCAACAGCACCGCGAGCGGCGCCAGAGTGCCCACCAGGTCCTGGGCGGCTCCGAGAGAGACGAAGGCGCCCGCCCCGATCATCGAGGCGAGTCCGATGACGACGGCGTCGTCCAGTCGGAGACGGCGGGCGAGAGCCCCGGAGGACGCTGGGCCGGCGGAAGTGCTCATGAGGGCCATTCTCGGGCAGGAGTGGGGGCGAGGGCGACAGGGTTTCGGCCACCGCGTTGCGGAGTCTCGAGGCCTGCCCCCCGGGCGGTCGAGATCGACATGAGGACCACTTTGTGGCCCGCAAAGTGGTCCTCATGTCGATCTCGATGGGCCGACGACGGTCAGACCGGGCCGAAGGGGCCCGTCCGTCGTCAGTGCGGCTCCGGCGAGGAGCCGATGAGGCGGTCAGCCATTCCTGGCGGCGCCGTGGCCGATGCCGCTGTTGCTGCCGCCGGGGGTGCCGCTGTTGTTCCCGGGGCCGCTGTCGTTCTCGCCGAGGCCGCTGTTGCTGCCGGGGCCGCTGTTGTTCCCGGGGTCGGGATCGTCGGTCCCGCGTGGCCCGTTTCCCCGACCATGGCCATGCGCCTTCCCGGGATGCTCCCTGTGGCCGCCATCGGCGCAGTCGCCCTCCTCGGCGTCCTCCGGGAAGCCCGCGTCCAGGCCCACGATCATCGGGTCGTGGTCCGAGGAGCCGAACACGCCCTCCTCATAGAGGTCCGTGGCGTTGTTCTTGTACCGCGAGTACTGCGCCATGACGGACTCGGGCCCGTTGATCTGCCAATCGGTCGCGCCGGTGACTCGCTCGGCACCCGCGGCATTGGCGAGGACGTGGTCCAAGGAGCCGACCATGCCGCCGTAGCTGTAGGACCAGCCCTCGGGGTCATAGGTGTCGCCGAGGTCCACGTAGCCCTGCTCGTAGAACAGCTGTAGCGGCTCCTCCTGGGTGTAGGCGTTGAGGTCGCCGCCGTGGAAGACGTCCTCGACGCCGAGCTCCTCGGCCGTGGCCTCACCCCAGTCCAGCAGCGCCTCGGCCTGCTGCAGGCGGGAGGTGCGGGCGTTGCCCTGGACAGGGTCCTCCTCGAGCTCTGCATCCTCCGCGTCAGCCGAGCCCTTGGACTTGAAATGGTTGATGGTGAACAGGAACGGCTCGCCCTCGACCTGCTCCTCGTCCTCGCTCTCACCCCCGCCCTCGACGGGCACGAACTCCTGGCCGATGGGCTCGCGGGCGTTGTCGAACGCCTCGTGACCGGCGAGGATCTGCACCTCGCCCGTGGGCTCGACGGCCGCGGGCTGATAGATGATCGCGTTGGTGATCATGTCCTGGCCACCGTCCAGGCCCTGGGCCGCGTAGGTATCGGCGGTGGGGACGTAGTCCCAGGTGCCCTCGCCGTCACGCTCGTTCAGCGCGGCGACCAGGGTGTCGGTGGCCTCGTCGGGGGTCTCCCCGAGGCGCGCGGAGTTCTCGATCTCGATCAGGCCCACCACCTCGGCGCCGGTGCCGGAGATGGCCTCGACGATCTTGGACTGCTGGCGCTCGAGGTCGTCGGCTCCCCACGCGCCGCGCAGGTCGCAGCCGCCGCGAACGTTCGTGCCCTCACCTTCCATGTTCGTGTAGGGCTCGCAGCCGGGGGTGTCCTCGCCGAGAGTGGTGAAGTAGTTCAGCACGTTGAAGGTGGACAGCTGCAGGTCGCCTCCGACCTCGTCGGGCGCGTCCTGGCGGGTGCCGGCGAAGTCCACGCCGTCGGCGTCGACCCCGCTCCAGGGGGTGGTGGTGTTCAGCCGCCACTGGTCGAAGGAGTAGGCGACCACGACGGGCTCGGCGAAGGTGGCGCTCGCACCGACCCGCACCGGTTCCTGCGTGGTCAGCCAGCTCATCGGCTGCTCGGGGTGCTCGGTGAAGTCTGTGCTGCGGCCGTCATCGAGCAGCACCAGGTTCTGGGCCTGCCGCTCGAAGTAGGCGGTGGCGTCCTCGCCAGGTCGCATCACGTCGCCGGCTTGCTGCAGGGGCTCGTCGCCGATCGCGAGGCCCACTTCGCCGAAGCGGCCCGTGTCGTAGACGTCGGTGACGGTGAAGTCGTCCTCGCCGGGCAGGTAGAGCATGTGCTCGAGGCTCTCGCGCTGGGATTCATCGGTCGGGAATCCACCCTCGAGGGTGGTGGGCTCGACGGGGTCGAGCGGCTCGGCGAGCGGCTGCAGGCCCTCGGCGCCGCCGGTGATCTGAGTGGAGCCGTGGTACTCGGAGACCTCGCCGGCCACCTGCACGGAATCGCCGACCGCGACTTCGTCGGCGGTCTCCGCGGAATACACGAACACGGCGGTGGAGCCCTCGTGGCGGGAGAGGTCGAGCGCTCCCCCGGTGCCCGGGGTCTGGATGACGTAGCCGTCCAGGCCGCCGGTGGCGTAGACCGCGGTGACCACGCCCTCGGTGACGACGGAGGTGCCGACCAGCGGACTGGCAGCCCCGGTGCCCTGGATCTCGGCGATCGACACCTCGGCGGCCTCGGCAGAGGGGGCGAGCCCGGGGGCGAGGCTGACACCGAGGGCAAGTGCAGCCGCGACAGCACCGAGACGGGCCCGATACGCGCGCGGTGCGGTGCCGTGGAGGGCCCGATGCGCGCGCGGTGCGGCGCCGTGGAGGGGAGTGCTCATCGCGGGGATCTCCTGAAGGTCGTGATGGGGCGAGTCTGGTGCCGGGGTCCGACGCACGAGGCCGACGGGTTCAGGTGAGACGGTTCAGGTCAGACGGGACAGGTCGGACGGTTCAGGTCGAGCGGCATCCCCCGGGCACGTGGGACGGACGGAGATACCCAGGATCGTCGAGCTCCCCGGGGGTACGGGTTGCCGACACCGACGGCCCGGGCATCGAGATCGACACGGGGACCACTTTGCGGGTCTCATCTTGGTCCTCATGTCGATCTCGAGCGGTGAGGGTGCCGTCGAGCTCGCGTCAGCGGTGCGTCAGGCGGTGTCGCAGCCCGAGCGCTCCGATTCCGGCGAGGGCGAGGAACCCGATCGCCACGACGTAGGGCGCGACGTCGGCCCCGGTGCGGGCCAGGTCCGACGGGGTATCGCCCGCCGTGGGCTCACCGGTGCCGTCGTCCACCGGCGGGGCCTCGGTGTCGTCTTCCTGAGCAATGTCGCCCTGGGAGCCGCCGCCCTGGGCGTCATCACCCTGGTCAGCGCCACCCTGCGGGTCCTCGCCCTCAGAGCCGTCACCCTGACCGTCCCCGCCCTGGCCATCCTCACCCTGGGAGACGTCGGCTTCGTCCCCGCCGTCGCTCGGCGGCGGCGTGGCGCCCTCGTCTCCGCTGCAGCCGTCGGGCATCTCACCGGAGCTCCCGGTGAACGAGGGGAGGTCGGCGGTGATCTCGGTGCCGGCATCCGGGATCGCGGTGATGCTCAGCGGCACGTCGGTGCCCTCTGGGACGCACAGCCCGTCGGTGAGGGTGACGTCGGCGTAGGCACGGCCCTGGTCCTCGACCATCTCGTAGGGCGCCTCGAAGGTGCCGTACTCCCCGGCGTCGACCACGACCTTCTCGATCTGGGGAGCGCCGAGGCTGAGTGAATCGAGGCCGCCGATGCGCAGCACCGCGTCGCGATCGGTGCCCGCCACGGCATCATCCTCGCCGCCGTCGAGCACCTGCAGGTCCAGCTGACGCTGCGAGTAGTCGGGGGCGAGGTCCGAGTTCGCCTCGAGGTACTCGATGAAGGCGTCGCGATCCAGCACACCGGAGTCGCGCACGTCGGCGGCCTCGGAGAGGGTCCACATGTTGTCGCCGCCCTCGAAGAGGAAGCTCGCGGTGACGATCGTGTAGGTGCCCTCGGGGTCGATCGGCTCGCCGCCGATGCGCACCTCGGTGATGTGCTCGTCCATCTCGCCGGTGGAGTCGAAAGTGTACTCGACGTTGTTCGAGACGCTGAAAGCGAGGAACTCGCTGGTGGGCGCGCCCTGCTCATCGCGCTGCCACTGCTCCTCGAGCATCTGGATGAACTGGGCGCCGGTGACCTCGCCGGAGTTGAGGGTGTTGCCGAAGGGCACCATGGAGTTGGCCTCGGCGTAGGTGACCACGCCGTCGCCGTCCTCGCCGGCCGCGTCGTACCAGAGCTCCGCACGGATGCCGCCGGGGTTCATCCAGCCGATGACCTCGTGCTCCGATCCCGCCCCCTCGTCCTCGAGCCACCACTTCATGGAATCGGCGAGCATGTCGCCGGCGGCGGAATGGCGGGAGCGGTCATCTCCCTTGGTGTTGGCCTGGTCGCTGACCGGGTCCTGGGTGCGGCGCACGCCCTCACCGTCGTACTCGGCGACGGAGGACCCCCAGGAGGTGGTGATGTCGTCGGCGATGGTGCCGACCGGCTCCGAGCCCTCCTCCTCGGCGTTCTCGAGTGCGTCCGCGACGATGGTGGAGGCCTCCTGGTAGGTCTCGTCACCCTCGCAGGAGGCGAGGTCGGCGTTCTCCGTGGGGATCAGCTCGGTCCCGCCCTCGGTGACGTCCCAGTCGCCGTCCTCGCCCAGCGCGAGGATGACCGAGCCGAGGTTCGCACCGTTGGCGCCGGTCTGCATGATCGGGCGCACCTCGCCGTCCTGGCCGGGCACCGGGGCGTTGTAGGCATAGGTCTGGTGGGAGTCGCCGTTGAAGATCGCATCGACCTCGGGGGAGGTCTCGCTGACGATCTTGTCGAAGACCGGGTCGGAGTTGGCCGGGGCCTCGCCCGGGGCACCGTTGCCGCTGGCGCCTTCGTGGTAGGAGGCGACCAGGACGTCGTACTCCTCGCCGGAGGCGTCCAGCTCCTCGATCGCGTCGTTGACCGAATCGACCGGATCGAGGAACTGCAGGCCCTCGATCTTGGCGGGGCTGACCTTGCTGACGGTCTTGGTGGTGACGGCGCCGACCACGGCGACCTTCACCTCGCCCGCGTCGACCATCGAGTACGGCTGCTGGGCATGCTCGCCGGTCTCCTTCTCGACGACGTTCGCGGCGAGGTAGGGGAAGTCGGCGCTGTCGGAGATGCGTCCGTTGAGGTCCTCCTGGCCCTGGTCGTACTCGTGATTGCCGATCGCGCTCGCGTCCACACCCAGGGCACCCAGGAGATCGAGGGTGGGCTCGTCGTTCGCGACCGCGGAGGCGAACGCACTGCCGCCGACGTTGTCCCCGGCGGACAGCAGTGCGGAGTTCTCGTGCTGGCTCCGGGCGGTCACCGCGGTGCAGGCGAAGGCGTTGCCGGCATCGAGGGCGCCGTGGAAGTCGTTGAAGCTCAGCAGGTTGACCTCGTCGCCGGGGTCGGCGGCGACGGCGGCACCGAACGGCGCGGCGGCCGACGCGGCCACCAGGGCGACGGCCCCGAGTCCCACGGACGCGCTGCGCGCGAAGCGCCGGGCGGGGGTGTCGATCATGGAAAGGGCTCCTGAGGAGGGAGGGACGGGAACGGCGGTGTGCTCCCCGCTATCTCAGCTCACGTGGCTCCAGACACGCCCAGGGGTTCCCCGACCTGGCCGACACCTGACATCGATTGTTCACCCACGGAGGTGACCGGCGTCTCGGGAATGACCGGACCTCGACGGCGACTTTGCCGGTGCTTGACCCGGATCTCCGGGGGCGGCCGCGGCGAGATCGAGGTCACCGGTGACCGCTTGCCGGGTGTGACGACGCTCGAATGCCCCCGCGCCCAGGTATCGGTGCCCCGCGGATGTGGGTAGCATCGATGAGGACTTCGGACGGCCCGCCACCCGTGCGCCCGTCTCCGGCTCCGAGCCCGACCGATCTCGGGCTCGCCACCCCGGGTCGCACCCGGCACCGCCCGCAGCCCGCCGCTCCTCACCCATCTCCCGCCGACGCCGGCACCCACTTCGGGAACGCCACGAGCATCCCGCGGGGACGCCGACCACCGTCACTCCAAGGAGTCAGTCCCCATGGTCCTGCCCTTCCTCGCCCCCCGCCCCACCGTTCCTGCGAAGGACGGCGCGAGCTGGCCGCACGTGATCATCCTGGGAGGCGGCTTCGCCGGCGCCCACGCCGTGGGCGCCCTGCGCGACGCCCGCGTGCGAGTCACCCTCATCGACCGCAACGTCTACAAGACGTTCCAGCCGCTGCTGTACCAGGTCGCCACCGCCGGCCTGAACCCCGGTGACGTCACCATGTTCCTGCGCGGGCTCTCCCTGAAGGTCCCCAACATGCGCTACCGCCAGGGCGAGGTCGAGGGAGTCGAGCCCGAGCGCAAGGTGGTCCGCCTCAACGAGGGCCAGAAGGGCGTCCAGGAGCTGTCCTACGACTACCTGATCGTCGCCAACGGCGCGACGACCGCCTACTTCGGCACCACCGGGGCCGAGGAGCACGCGATGCCGATGTACACGCGCTCCCAGTCCCTCGCGATCCGCGACCGCATCTTCTCCGAGCTGGAGCGCTCCACCCGCGAGGACGCGCCCGTCCACGACAAGCTGAACGTGTGCATCGTCGGCGGCGGGCCGACGGGCGTCGAGATCGCCGGAGCCCTCGCGGACTTCCGCATGCAGGAGCTCGACATCCTCTATCCCGAGATGGACCCCGGGACCTTGCAGGTCAGAGTGATCAATCGCGGCGAGGAGCTGATCAAGGAATTCTCCTCCGAGTTCCGCCAGTACGCGGCCGACGAGCTCGAGGACCGCGGCGTCACGCTGTGCCTGGGCCACGGCGTGAAGTCCGTCGGCTACGACCACGTGGTCCTCGACGACGACTCCGTCCTCGAATCCGACATCACCATCTGGGCGGCCGGCGTCGGCATCCCGGACTCGGTGAAGGGCTGGGGTCTGCCGCAGGACAAGCGAGGCCGCCTCTCGGTCGACGACTACCTGCAGGTCAAGGGTTTCCCCGGCGTGTACGCCGCCGGTGACATCGCCGGCCAGGACGATCCCCTCCCCCAGCTCGCGCAGCCCGCCATCCAGACCGGCCAGGCGGCGGCGAAGAACATCGCCGCCGAGGTCGCCGGCAAGCCGCGCAAGAGGTTCTCCTACACCGACCTGGGCACCATGGCCACGATCGGCCGTCACGCCGCGATCGCGGAGATCCCCCACCTTGGCGGGCTCTCTGGATCGGTCGGCTGGGCGGCCTGGCTGGGCGTGCACATCACCAAGATGATCGGCCACCGCAACCAGCGTGCGGTCGCGATGAACCTGATCTCGCTGTACGGCGGCACCCGTGCCACGCACCAGCCGAACCCCGTCGTCGGGGAGGTGGACTCGCTGCGCGCGGCCCGGATGTTCGAGGCGCAGGCCCCCCACCGCAAGTTCGGCAAGGGTGCCCAGGCCGGCGCGCCCCACGACCAGGAAGCCGCCGAGGAGACCCCCGGCGCCCGCGACGTCTCTGACCCGATCAAGGACTGATCGCCGGGCAGCGTCGACGCGGTGGTCGGCGCTGCCGAGACGACCAACAGCCGACCTGCCGTACCGAGCTCGGCGCCGCTAGATGTTGCGGGTCATGACGTTGTGGTCACGGCGTATGGGATGAAGGAACGGGCCCCTGGACTGCACGATGGGTGGTGTCTAAGCAACCGTCTCGCAGGAAGAGGCCCGTTCCATGCACCACCGTAATGCGCCGCTGACCGTCGTTGGAAGGCAGCGAGCTGTCGCGCAGGTCATCGACTCCGGTCGCCCGATCGCCCACGTCGCGGCCGAGTTTCACATCGCTCGCACCACGCTCTCGAAATGGGTCGGCCGCTACCGCGAGCACGGCGACCCAGGCCTGCAAGACCACTCCAGCGCGCCGGCGAACCGCCCCACCCGCCTCCCGATCTGGGTGCTCGAGCTGATCGAGTCCTGGCGGCGGAAGAGGAAGTGGTCCGCGCGCCGGATCGCCCGCGAGCTCGCCGACGGCCACGGGTTCGCGTGCTGCGTGAGGACGGTGACGAGGTGGCTGGACCGCCTCGGCTTGAACCGGATCCGCGATATCACCCCAGACGGTGAGAACCTGCGTTCACCAGGGAAGATCACCGCCCGCTACCCCGGCCACATAGTCCACATGGACGTCAAGAAGGTCGGTCAGATTCCCGACGGCGGCGGCTGGCGGGCCCATGGTCGTGGCAGCGAACTGGCCCTCGCCGGCAAGCGCGCCCACAAGCAAAAGGTCGGCTACACCTACCTCCACTCCATGGAGGACGGCTTCTCCCGCCTGTCCTACACCGAGTCGCTCGAGGACGAGAAAGCGATCACGACCATCGGGTTCTTCCATCGCGCCCGCGTGTTCTTCGCCGCGCACGGCATCACCTGGATCACGCGGCTGGTCACCGACAACGGCAGCAACTACACCGCCTCAGCGTTTCGGCGATCGACCTGCGCTTTCATCTCCCGGCACCAGCGTACGAGGATCTACACACCTCGCCACAACGGCAAGATCGAGCGCTACCAGCGGATCCTGGCCGAGGAGTGCCTCTACGCCCGCCCCTACGGCTCCGAGACCGAGCGGCGCGAAGCGATCGCGATCTGGGTCCATCACTACAATTTCCACCGACCCCACACCGCCTGCGGCGACCAGCCCCCGGCCTCACGACTTCACACCGGCGTCGACAACGTCATGACCAACTACAGCTAGACCCGCAGCGATCCCGGGCTTCGATCACGACCTCAGGCCGCTACCTCGAGCGCCTCCGGCGCGCGCTTGATGAACGGCGCCAGGAGCACCGCGGCCGTGGCGATCGCCGCGCCGGCCAGGAAGGCCGTGTGCACTCCCGACGCCATGGCCGCCTCGGGCGGCGCACCGGCAGCAGCCCCTGAGGCCGTGCGCGCCGACATGAGGCTGATGAACACGGCGGTGCCGGCCGCACCCGCCACCTGCTGGATGGTGTTGAAGGTGGCAGTGCCATGGGAGTACAGGCCCGTGGGGAGCGACCCCAGGGCGGAAGTCATCAGCGGGGTGAACACGAAACCGAGACCGACGTTGAGGGTCACCTGCACCGCGATCACCCACCACACCGGCGTCGCCTCGCCGAAGGTCGTCATGCCCCACAGTGCGGTCGCGGCGACGATCATTCCCGGGGTGATGAGGGGGCGCGGGCCGTACCGGTCGAACAAGTTCCCGACCACCGGCGCGATGACGCCCATCAGGATGCCACCCGGAAGCATCATCAGCCCGGTATCCAGGGCGCTCAGCCCCAGCACCTGCTGCACGTACATCGGCAGCAGCGTGAGGGAGCCCAACAGCGCCATGAAGACGATGACGACCAGCACGACCGCGATGGTGAAGGAGCTGCTGCGGAAGGTGCGCAGGTCCAGCAGGGCAGAGTCCGTGCGCTGCAGGTTGATCTGACGGCCGACGAAGGCGGCCAGTGCGAGCACGCCCACGACCAGCGGGATCCAGGCCGAAAGACCGCCGCCCGAGGTGCTGCCGATCGTGCTGAGCCCGAAGACGATGCCACCGAACCCGATCGCCGACACGATCACCGAGAGGATGTCCAGGCGCACCGGGGTGGTCTCGGTGACGTTGCGGACCCAGATCGCGCCGAGCCCCAGGGCCACCGCCGCGAGCGGAAGGACCAATCCGAACATCCAGCGCCAGCTGAGGGCATCGAGGATGATGCCGGAGACCGTGGGGCCCACCGCGGGTGCCACCGCGATGACGATGGAGATGATGCCCATCATGCGTCCGCGCCGGTCGGGGGCGACGAGCGTGAGGACGGTCGTCATGAGCAGCGGCATCATGATCGCGGTTCCGGAGGCCTGGACGACCCGCGCGACGACGAGCACCCCGAAGCCGGGGGCGAGCACCGCGAGCAGGGTGCCGCCGGCGAACAGCGACATCGCGACCAGGAACAGCGTTCGAAGCTTCACCCGTTGGAGCAGGAACCCCGTGAGCGGGATGACGACGGCCATCGTGAGAAGGAACCCGGTGGTCAGCCACTGGGCGGTGCTGGCGGCGATGGCGAACTCGTCCATGAGGACGGGCAGCGCCACCGACATGATCGTCTCGTTGAGGATCGCGACGAAGGCGGAGGCGACGAGCAGGACGATGACCGGCAGAGTGCCGGGCGGGAGGCCCCGGCCGGTCCGGGCCGCCTGCTGGGCGGATTCAGGCTTGTCGGTGGTGGTCACGGATCTCCTCGGCATCCTAAAACTGGCAGGACTGCCACTATGGCACCACTGCCGATGCGTGAACAGTCGCTAAGGTGGTGATCATGACCGCAGACAAGCTCGACGCGGATCCGCCGCTCGGCCTTCGTGAGCGGCGACGTCGCCAGACCCTCGCTGACATCCACGACGCGGCCATGGAGCTGTTCGAGACCAAGGGCGTCGCAGCCACCACGGTGGATGAGATCGCCGCCGCCGCCGGGGTCTCTCCACGGACCTTCTTCCGCCACTACCCCACCAAGGAGTCCGCGGCGTACCTCGGGGACACCGAGTTCGATGCCCTCATCGACCATGTCGTCACGCTCCTGGAGCAGGGCGCACCCCTCGTCCCGGTGCTCGACGACGCCTGGCTCGAGCACTTCCGGCAGACCGATGAGACGGGCAAGGACGCGGTGCGGCTGATCCGGGAACGCCGTGTCGCCGAGGCCGAGCCCGCCGTCGTGATGGTCGGCATCCAGGGCGGAGAGAGGCTCAATGCGCGCCTGGCTGATGCCGCCCGTCGAGCCCCCGGAGTCTCACCCGAGGACCCCACCCCGATGGCCGTCGTCGCCGCAATCGGCTCGATCGCCCATGTCGCCTACCGCGAATGGGCCACCCAGATGGAATCGGGCAGAGCCGGCTCGCTCCGCGATCTCTACCTGCGCCTGCGTCGAGGGGTCGGCGCTTATGCGGATGACCTGACCCGAATAGACGGCGCCCACGCGGATGGTGCTGCGACGCAGGGTGGAACTCGTGCGGAGGGGCCGGGACGCGAAGAATCACGGGCCCCCTGACCGGACGACACCGCATCTGTCGTCCGGACCCCACTTCCCGCCGCCGTCCTCAGCTAGGCGCGGATGACCCCCACGACGAGATACGCCGTGCACAGCCCGCCGATCACCAGCACCGCTGCCGTCGCGGCCAGCATCGGCAGGCCGCCGCGGGAGAGGATCCCGTCCCGATGCAGGGAGAGGTGCGCGCGCCGGTACCCGTGCGCGGCGAGGGCGTAGGCGAGCACGGCGAGAGCGGCGCCCACGACGCCGACCAGCACGGCAATACCCCCGAGGGCGGAGACCGTGAAGCGCATCCCCACCAGGCTCGTGACCGCGAAGGAGAGGCACGTGCGCCGCCAGGCGAGCAAGGTGCGCTCGGGCTGCAGGCCCGGGTCGTAGACGAGGTCGGCGGGGTCCTGGGTCATACGTACAGCCCGATGGTGACGAGCGCTGCGGCGACCACCACACCGATCACCAGCACCGCTCCGGCGGCCAGCCCCGGCAGCGGGGCACCGCGGCGCAGGGACTTCTCGGTGGCGCGCCAGCCGAACCAGGCCTGCGCCGCGGCCAGCGTGCCGAGCACGAGGAAGACCCCCGCTGCGGCGATGCGCCAGGCGATCGCGTCGGGCAGGGCGAGAGCCTCGAGCGCGAAAGCTCCCGCATACATCGCCAGGGCCGTGCGCAGCCAGGCCAGGAAGGTGCGCTCGTTGGCGAGGCTGAAACGCGGGTCGGGCTCGTCCCCCTCGCGGTAGACGCTGCCGGGGAATCGTCGTGGGGTGTTCATGGATGTTCCCTCTTCCGTGCGACGGTGCGGAAGCCGCCGTTGCCCATCGAGGAGTCCGGCGTGTTCTGCGAACGCGCCGAGTTCCGGTACCGGTTGCAGTAGGAGACGTGGCACAGGTAGCTGCCACCGCGCAGGATCCGGGACTGGGCGGTCTCGGGGCCGGCGGGGTCCTGGACCACGGTGCGCTGCTCCGCGGTGGTGCCACGGCGGTAGGTGGCGGGATGGAACCAGTCCTGGCACCACTCCCAGACGTTGCCGACCGCCTGCCAGAGCCCGTAGCCGTTGGGGGCGAAGGCGCGCACAGGGGCGGTCGTGAGATAGCCGTCCTCGAGGGTGTTGGTCCGGGGGAAGTCGCCCTGCCAGATGTTGACGCGCCAGCCGCCGTCGTCGACCTCCTCGTCGCCCCACGGGTACTTCGCGCTGTCAATCCCGCCGCGCGCGGCGTACTCCCATTCCGCCTCGGTGGGGAGGCGCCGGCCTGCCCAGCCGCAGTACGCGAGGGCGTCATTCCAGCTCACGTGGACGACGGGGTGATCCTCGAGCCCCTCGATGTCTGAGCGGGAACCACCGGGACGGCGCCAGTCGGCCCCGCGCACGCCGCGCCACCACGGGGTGCCTGCGGTCGGGTCCATGAGTTCGTCCGGGTCGGCGGCCACGGCGAGGTGGAAGACGGCGGAGAACCCGAACTGCTCGGCCTCGGTCCGGTAGTCGGTGGCCTCGACGAAGCGTGCGAAGTCGGCGTTGGTGACGGTGGTGGCGTCGATGTCGAAGGCGCTGACCACGACCTCGTGGCGAGGGGTCTCCCCGTCGGCGCGGTTCCTGTCACCGGAGGAGTCCCCCATCGTGAAGGTCCCGGCAGGAATATGTGCCTGCTCGATGCCGTGCTGGCCACCGTCCGTCGACGCGGCGCCTCCCTGGGGCCCGTCGTCGCGGGGTCTGCCGGCGAGACCTTCTCTCGTCGGCATCCCGCAGCCGCATCCGCAGCCCGGGCTCTGCTCTACCTCGGACACTCCACCGCTCCTCTCACAGGGTTCCGCCCATCTTTCCATCTCGACGTCGCCGCAGCGCTGTCCCACGTCGGGCCTGAGCTGATGCATCTGCTGAGAGTCCCGGTCTTCCAGTGATCTGCTCGATGATCGCAGCGAGGTTCTCGGGAGCCCGGGAAGGGATCAGCGTGATGTGGTCGCCGGCCCGGAGCAGCGCGGACCTGCCGAGGTCCACGACCGTCGAAGCAACCACCGGCAACCACTCCCGGGCTCGGGGTCAGGCGGCCAGCATGACTGACGGCCATCCGTCCATCGGGGGTCGTCTCAGAAGGACTGCGAGAGCGCGAGGGAGCGAACATGGCACACCTGTCGGCGAGCATCAGAGCCGGCGTCCGCCGCCGAGGCCGAGGCGACGTGCCCGTCGAGAGCGACCGCCTTGCCGACTGCCTGGTGCACCCCCTGTCTCCTCCTGGATATCGGCCCGCGCCGATGGATTCGACGGAGCGTCTCTTCCCCGATCCAGGACCGAGCACCGCTCACGGCGCCGCTCGCGATTTTTGCTCCCCGCCGTCCTGACGAACGGCCTGTTCGACGCAACGGCATGCCGCCGCCGTCAACCCACAACGCGCCACCCCAGACGCACTACCGCGATAGCAAGGAAGCACCGCCATGTCGATCACCAGCACGCCGGAGGACGCCTCACCGGCGCCCTCCCACGACGCCTCCGGGGCTGACGACAAGCGTCCCGGACGCGGACGCACCGTCGCAGCCCTGGGCTTCTCCCAAGCAGTCGACAACTCCGAGTCCGGGCTGATCAACACCTTCTTCCCCCTGATCCGAACGGCCTTCGGGCTCGACTACGGCGCACTGGGAATCCTCACCTCGCTGCCGCGGTTCTCCCGCATGATATTCGGGCCCTTCTGGGCGATGATGGCCGATCGCTACGGCCGCAAGAACATCCTGTTCCTCGTGACCGGCGTGTGGGGTCTGTTCACCGTGGCCGCAGGATTCGCCCCGAACTACCCGGTCCTGGTGGCGCTTTTCGCGCTCTCGGCGATCGGCACCGTCGCCTCCGAGCCGATCCTCAACGGACTGCTGCCGGACCTCTTCGCCAAGACCGAACGCGGCAAGGCGTACGGGCTCGTACGGGGAATCGGCGGGGGCGTGGGGATCGTGCTGGGCCCGGCCATCGGCCTGTTCGGCAACAACCCTGACGGGTGGCGGTACGCCATGTGGGTGATGGGCCTGGTCTCCATCGTCTCCGGAATCCTCATCCTCGTGTGGGTCCCCAAGCCCGAACGGACCCGGACCAGGATCGCGGGCGACCCGGAGGCCGGGGTCTTCAAGTTCTCCGATGCCCTCAAGCTGTTCCGCATCCCCACCATCGCCCTGACGGTCGCGATGATCCCCTTCGTGACCTCCGTGGCCGTACTGCCGTTCTACTCGACGTTCCTGGTGGACGTGCGCGGCTACTCGGTGCCCGAATCGACCGTGATCATGGCGGTGCATTCCATCGGGATCATGTTCTCGGCGTTCGCCGGCGGCTACCTCGGGGACCTGTTCGACAAGAAGTTCGGCGCGAAGGGCCGGGTCATGCTCATGCAGATCTACCTGGTCACCTTCGCCCTCACCGTGGCGTTGGTGACCCAGCTGCCCTTCGACGGCCGCCTGTTCGTCTACACCGCCTCGTTCGTTCTCGGTCTCGTGTTCTCGATCGGTTTCTCCGGTTGTGTGCTGCCGATCATCTCGACGGTCGTCCCGCAACAGCTGGGGGCGACGGCCTTCGCCTTCCTGTTCTCCTTCGTCCAGGGAGGCATCGCGGCGATCTTCTCCATGCTCGCCGGCAACATCGCCGACGCGATCGGACTGGGCGGGACCTTCCTGTGGTTCATGACCGTGCCGTACCTGCTCAACGCGGTCCTCTGGTTCGCCTTCTACAAGACCTACCCGCGGGATCGGGCCAAGCAGGATGCCCGCACCGCCGCGGTCCTCGACGGAGCGTTCTGACGGCGTGAGGTCGGTCTGTCGGCCCGACGGCCTGGTGGATCAGCGCGTGCGAGGCTGACGAGCAGCTCCAATCGCCATGCCGCCTCGTCGTCCCCGGCGCTTTACCGCCTCAGCGCGAGTTGCGGATCAGGGCGATGAGCCGGTCGGCGTCCTCGCGCAGCGGGGCCGCGGCCATCGTGGCCGTCGTGGCGCTCCCACCGTCTTCCGTCGTCCGGGCCGGTTCCTGGGCGAATGGTGATGCCGGGGCTGCGTCCGCCGGGTCCTCCGCCTCGGGCAGCGGTGCGGCGTAGAGCGCGGCGGTGTAGGCAGAGGCGATGCGGTCCGCGGTCTCGCGATGCTCGGGCGTGACCTCGGTGTCGCCGGCGGCGATCTGGTCGAGCAGGTCCTCCAGGGCGCGGGCCGGGGGCAGGGCGGCGTCGAGTGCGAGCTGCTGCGGTGGATTGCCCCAGGCCCCGGTCCACCCCAGCAGGCGGATCGCCCGGGAGCGCACGGTCAGCTCCCCGGTCAGCTCGGACCAGGCCAGTTCGCCGGCCCGTCGCCGGTGACTCTCGACGGCGAGCGCGCCCGCGTCTCCGCCGAAGCCACCGCTCTGCGCACCAGCACCCTCGCCACCAGCGCTCCCACGGGCCCCGCCGCGCGCCAGCGCGCTCCAACGCTCCTCGCGCAGGTGGACCCGGTGGCGACGGATCAGCAGCACCGCCGCCGCGCCGCCTGCGGCGAGGAGGATGCCGATGGTCAGTCCCGCGAAGAGCCCGCCCTCGACGCGCTGCACCGTCTGGGGGTCGGTGACCAGTCCCCCGCCGTCGGAGCTCGCGGCATCGGTGGTGTCCTCCGGGTCGTCCTCGGTGGTGCCCTCCTCGCTGGTGGGTTCCTCCGTGGTCTCCTCCGGGGTGGGCTCCTCGCTCGGCCCGCCGGTGGACTGCCCTTCCTCGGTCGCGCTGTTCGCCTCGGTGACGCCGGGGGTGCTGACCCCGTTGGCGGCGGCGGCCGGCGTCGGCTCGAACCGCACCCAGCCGTGCTCGGGGCCGAACCACACCTCCGGCCAGGCGTGGGCGTTCTTCGAGCTCACCGACCACTGATCGCCCTGCTGGTCGCCGGCGGTGAAGCCGATGGCCACACGCGTGGGATAGCCCTGCGAGGTCATCATCAGCGCGAAGGTGGAGGCGAACTGCTCGCAGTAGCCGATGCGGTCGGAGAGGAACGACTCCAGCGGATCCTCCCCCGGCGGGGAGTTCACGGTCAGTGAGTAGGCGAAGGAGCTGCGGAAGTACTGCTGGTAGGCGACGGCGGTGTCGAAGGCGTTCTCGGCCCCGGCGTCCTCCTTGACCTGGGTGGCGAGGTCGGTGGCGATCTGCGGGACCTCCTCGCGGGAGGTGTAGCCGGCCTCGAGGGGCTGCTCGAAAACTGTGGGGTCGACGGTGCGCAGCTCGTCGGCGCTGGCGGGATTCCTCTCGGAGAGGACCGTGTAGTCCAGGCCGGTCAGCGGCACGCTGGTGCGGCCGACGGCGATCGCGCCGTTGGAGGGCTGCGGGGACAGGGCGCGGCTGACCCGGGGTTCGGAGGTGTCGACGGCGCGGATGTTGTCCGGCACGGGCAGGCGGTCCCCGCCGAGGCTCGAGACGCTGAACTCGGAGCGGATGAGGTCACCGGAGGAAGGGTCGAGCGTTTCCCCGTCGCCGCGGGCATCGGAGAAGGACGAGCGGCCCAGTGCCTGGTCCTCGCCCTCGGAATCATTGCGGTAGGTCTCGCCGTCGAAGGTGTTCAGGGTGCGCAGGCGCAGGTAGGACGGCTGGGTGGCGGTGGTGGTGTAGTTCAGCACCTCGATGTCGTCCTGCTGCAGCAGGGAGCGGCGCACCGAGACGTCGTCGTCGATCATCACCGGGCCCAGCTGTGGCATGTCGCGGTTCTGCCAGCGATTGATCACGTCCATGTCGAGGGCGACCTGGGTGGGGGCGATCTGCGGGAGCACCAGCCCCACCGGCATGGCCAGCGCGGCCACCATCACGATCGAGACCGCGGCGGCCCCCGCCGCGCGCAGGGGTCTCGGGAGGGGGCCCGCCTGCGGCCGGCGGTCGCCCTCGATGTAGGCGGGGTCGGCGTGCACGGTGCGGGTGGCCAGGATCATCGTCCCCGCCACCAGCGGCCCCGCGACGGTCCACCAGGCCCCGCCGGAGGGCTGCTGCAGGGCGGGGATCAGGAGCGATCCCATCAGGGCGAGACCGGTGGGCGTGTGCCAGCCGAGATCGAGGAACACGAGGTCGAGCACCAGGGTGCCCAGGGCTATCAGCGCGACCACGAGGACGGTGCCGCGGGAGCCGAGGGTCACCGGTGCCATCCCGGAGGCCAGCTCGCTGACGGCGCCGGGGAAGATCGCGATCTGCTGGGTGATCATCGCGAGCGGCCCCTCGGAGACGCTGATCAGGCCGTGGGCCGTCTCGACCACGAGCAGCAGCACCGCGACCACCACCAGCTGCAGCAGAGGCACCAGCACCTGACGGTCCACGAGGTGGCGCAGCATCAGCCCGCCGGCGATCACGGGGGCCGCGGCGGTGAGGGTGAGGACGAACCAGGAGGAGCCGGCCAGCAGGATCGAGAACGGCGCGGACGCCAGCAGGACCGCCAGCAGGAGCACGAGGGAGCGGCCGACGAGGGCGTTGCCCTCCAGGGTGGGTCGTCCCATCAGCGGGCTCATGAGACCTCCTCCGCGTCGGCGGCGGTGAGCAGCTCGTCGAGCGTGTCGGCGGTGGTGCCGCGCACGAGGGTCCAGCTGCCCAGTCGGGTACGGGTGGGGCCCGCGGCCTCTCTGGCCGCGGCGAACTGGGCGGCGTGCGTCTCGTCGGTGTGGCCGAAGCTCTCGCGGTGGGCGTGGGAGAAGTCCCCGCTCCCGGCGGGGTCGATGCGTCGGGCCCGACGGGGGCGACCGGGCCCCTCGTCCTCGAGCACGGGGCGCAGTGCGATGGCGGTGCGGTGGGCGGCGCGACCGGCGAAGCGGTCCAGCTCGAGGCCGGCGAAGGGCTCGCCGTGGTCCAGGCCCAGGGCGATCGCCAGCGCGGTGTGCCCGGCGGCGTGGTCGACGCCGATACCGGTGGCGGCCTCCTCGTCGTCGAAGTCGACGCCGGCCAGGGCCAGCAGGGAGGCGCGCTGCTCGACGGCATCGGCCTCGCTGCCCAGCGGGGACGGGCCGGGGATGCCGCGGCGGCGACCGCTGCGGGTGATCTCCTCACCGCCGGCGTCGAGGATGCGCACGTCCCAGCCGTTCAGGCCGAGGCTCTCGAGCACGGTCGCGGCGTGGGAGACCAGACGGTCCTCGACCTCGTCGCTGGCCTCGCCGCGGCGGGTGGTGTCCAGGACGATCACGGCGCTGTGGCCGGCGGTGGGCTCGTCCTCGCGGGTCATGAGCTGGCCGGTGCGGGCGCTGGCGCGCCAGTGGATGCGGCGGATGTCGTCGCCGGCGGCGTAGGGACGGGCGATCGGGCCGATCTCCCCGACACCGGGGACGGCGGTGGCGCCGAGCGGGCCGTTGCGGGTGATGCCGGTGGCGCGCTCGGAGGCGGGGGCGAGCTCGGCGACCACCGGCAGCCCGGTCAGGTGCAGGCCGTCGTCGACGGTGCGGCGCAGGTGGAACAGACCGAACACGTCGCGGACGATGAGGCTGTAGGGGCCGAGCCGATGGCCACCGCGGCGGCGCACCCGCAGCACGTGCGGCATGCGACGCGACAGCGGCAGGTCACCCTGGCCGCCGAGGGCCTCGGGCAGGTGCTCGCGCACCGCGCCGCGGGCCAGGGGCAGGGTGGTCAGCGGTGAGGCGTCCAGCAGTTCGAGCTGGATGCGGGCGACGGAGCCGACGGGGACGGCGTCGTCGATCACCTGGCGGCGGGCGCGCAGCCCGATGCTCGCCAGGCCGATCCCGATCGCACCGATCAGCAGCGCCAGCAGCAGTCCGGCGGCGAGGTACCGGGCGGGCAGCACCCGGGTGAGGTCCGCGACGATCCAGCACAGCAGGGCCAGCACGAAGACGACGATGCCGCGTGCGGTGGGCCGCAGGACCGTCCCGGGCGACGGCGGTGTCACCTCTGCGAGGTGCTCCGCAGCACCTGGTCGACCAGCTCCCCGGCGCTGGCGCCCCGCGAGAGGGCCTGGGGAGTCAGGTGCATGCGGTGGCGCCACACCGGCATGATCACGGCGCGCACGTCCTCGGGCCCGACGAAGGTGCGGCCGGCGAGGGCGGCGTGCGCCTTGGCGGCCCGCACCAGGTGGACGCCGGCGCGGGGCGAGGCACCGAGGGTGACCTGCGGGTGGGTGCGGGTGGCATCGGCCAGGCGCACCACGTAGTCGAGGATCAGCGGGGAGGCGTGGACGCGTCGCACGGCACGGACGTGGGCGGCGATCCGCTCCGGGGTGGTGCGCACGGTCACGGCGTCGAGGATCTCGCGGTCGCCCGCGGGGACGGGCCCGGCCTGGGCGGCGAGCATGCGGCTCTCGGCCGGCGCGACGGGATAGCCCATGGAGGTCTGGGCGAGGAAGCGGTCGCGCTGCGCCTCGGGCAGACGGTAGGTGCCTTCCATCTCGACAGGGTTGGCGGTGGCGACGACCATGAACGGCTCGGCCAGCTCGTAGGTGGCGCCGTCGACACTGACCTGGCGCTCCTCCATGGCCTCCAGCAGCGCCGACTGGGTCTTCGGGGAGGCGCGGTTGATCTCGTCGGCCAGCAGGATCTGGGTGAACACGGCGCCGCGGCGGAACTCGAACTCGCCGGTGGACTGGTTGAACACGCTCGCGCCGGTGACGTCGCCGGGCAGCAGGTCCGGCGTGAACTGGATGCGGTGGCGCTCGGCGCCGAGGGTGGCGGCGAGGGACTTGGCGAGCATCGTCTTGCCGACGCCGGGGATGTCCTCGATGAGCAGGTGGCCGCCGGCCAGCAGCACGAGCAGGGAGATCTGGGCGACCTCCTTCTTGCCCTCGACGACGGTGGCGATCTCATCGATCACGTCCTGGGCCTCGGAGGCGATGTCCTGGGCCTCCGCCTCGGTGAGGGCGGGGATGCCGGCGACATCGCCGGCCCTCGCCGATCGCGTCGGAGAACCGGCCACGGAGCCTGCCAGAGGGCTCGTCGGAGCACTGACCGGAGTGCCATGTAGAAGGTGTCGGGCCTGGTCAGGGGACCCTTCGTCGAAGTCGGCGGCGACCGGTGCCTCGTCCTGGCTCATCTGTGCTCCTTCGGGTCGACGCCGGTGAGGGGGTTCACCAAGAGTTTGCCCGGTCATGTGACCCGTTTGGGCGCACTGCTATGGAGCCTCCCTCTAGAGTATGACGGGTTGTGCCTGTCTTCCGAGGAGTGTTTCCGTGACCCGCAGTGCCCGTTCGACCGTCACCGGTATCGGTGCTGGTCTGGTGCTGGTCGCATCCTGCGCTCTGCTGCCCTCGTCGGCCCTCGCGGAGCCGCTCGGAGGAGCGACGGCACCGATGACGCCGACGGTGTGCCAGGCCGTCCAGGCGAGTGCGTCCCCCACGGAGGCGAGCGTCGGGGAGACGGTCACGATCGCGGCGGACTGCTTCGAGCACCGTACCGATGTCACCGTACAGATCATCCCGCAGTCGGGACAGGGCGGTTCCCGGACCGTGACCGTCCAGACCGATGAGAATGGCAGCATCCCCGCGCAGAGCTACTCCCCGCAGGCCGCTGGCGAATACAACGTCGCCGTCAGCGGCGGGGCCTCGCAGGCGACGGCCAGTTTCACCGTCACCGGCCCCAGCGACGGGGGCGAGCCCACGGAGGAGCCGACGGATCAGCCCACCGAGGAGCCGACGGAAGAACCCACCGATCAGCCCACCGAGGAGCCGACGGAAGAACCCACCGATCAGCCCACCGAGGAGCCGACGGAAGAACCCACCGAGGAGCCGACGGAGGAACCCACCGATCAGCCCACCGAGGAGCCGACGGAAGAACCGACCGATCAGCCCACCGAGGAGCCCACAGAAGAACCCACCGAACCGCCCACCGAGGAGCCGACGGAAGAACCCACCGAACCGCCGAAGACCAACAGCACGACCATCGGCGGCGACGGGAGCAGCGACGGCTCCGGCGACCTGGGTGAGGGCTCCAGCTCAGGCACCGGGTCCGATGACACGGGAGGGGGCCCCGAGCAGACCTCCGGCGGTGAGAACGACGGTGCCGGCGGCGACGAGGCCACACCGGAGGACGACTCGTCCGCGACGCCGCCCGAGGACTCCCCCACCACGGACGGAGACCCCGCTCCGACGGCGGGCGGTGAGCAGCCGGGCAGCCCCCAGGCCTCGCAGGCCCCTGCTCCAGTCGATCCCGACGGCAACCTGACCGCCGCCCAGGAGCGCACCGTCGCCGAGGCGCTCCGCCTCGGCGAGGCATTGGGCGCGTTCGGCGCAGGTGATACCGGCGCAGGCGGGAGCGACGGTTCGTCCGACGGTGGCGACTCCTCCGAATCCGACAGCGATGATCTCGCCGAGACCGGCAGCGAGATCGGTGCTCCTCTGGCACTGACGCTCATCGCCCTCGGCGTCGGAGCGCTCGCGCTCGGGATCAGCCGCCGCCTCGGCCGCTGAGCCGCGGCCCGCGCTCACTCCTCTCCACCCCGCGCCATCTGGGGCAGTTCGGCGCCCTTTCCTTCCGCCGCGCGCCGTCTTCCGGCAGTTCGTCCGTACGCCGAGCTCGATCGGACAGCGACCCCGGCCGTCAGGCCCGTCGGCCGCGCGCCGTCTGCAGCCCGATGAGCAGGGCGATCACCAGCGCCCCGGCCACCAGCCCCAGTCCCCCCACGGCGACCGCGCCGCTGACGCCGACGACCGCCCCGAGCCCGGCGAGGGTGATGCCGTTGCCGGTGCGCATGCCGCTGGCGACCATCCCGTAGACCCCGACCACGCGTCCACGCTGGTGCTCCGGCGCCCGCAGCTGCACGATGGCCTGCCCCACGGAGGTGGCGGCGAGGTTCGCGACGCCTCCGACCACCAGCGCCGCCACCGCCACCGCGTAGTGGGTGGTGGTGGCGACGAGGACACTGGTCAGCCCGAACACCACGGCGGCGACGACTGCCGCCTTCACGTCGGCCCGGATGATCCCGGTGGCCTCGAGCAGGAAACCACCCACCACGCCGCCGATGCCGTTGGCGAACAGCAGCAGACCATAGCCGAGGTCGCCCTCCTCGCCCGCACCGAGGGCGTCGGCGAAGTTGGGCATCGACACCGTCAGCGAGGAACCGACGCACACCGCGATGAGACCGGCCAGCACGATCATCCCCACCAGCACCTTGTCCCCGGCCACACCGCGCAGCACCTTCCCGGTGTCCAGGATCGAAACGCGCTCGCGCAGTGTCATGCCGCTGCGGGTGTGCCCGGTGAAGGGGGTGCGCAGCATCAGCAGGGTCATCGGCAGATAGAACAGCACATTGGCGAAGATGCCCCAGGTCGTCCCGAGCAGCAGCATCAGCACGGAACCGACCACGGGCCCGGCCAGCACGCCGAGACTCTTGAAGGTGGCGTTCAACCGCACCGCGCTGGGCAGCTCGCGGGGATCGGCGAAGTCGTGGAGCATCAGCTGTTCGGCCGGGCCCCACAGCGCACCGGCGCATCCGTGCAGCACCAGCAGCACGCAGGCGCTCCACATCTCCAGTGTGCCGGTCAGGAACAGCACGCCCCAGGCCAGGGACACGAGGGCGAACAGGCCCTGGGCGATCTGGATGATGCGTCGGCAGTCGTACTTCTCCGCCAGGGTGCCGAACAGGACCGACAGCAGGAGGAAGGGCAGCCAATGGCTGATCACCTGGAAGCCGACCAGCCAGGGAGAGTGGAACGTCTGCCACAGCACCCAGTAGGTGATGACGTGCTCGATGTTGTCGCCCATCATCGAGAGTCCGGCGGTCATCAGGTAGGGCCGGGAGTGCTTGTCGCGCAGAGAGCCGAAGCGGCGAGGACGGAGCGTGGTGGTCATGCATCCTCCGTCCGTCGGCGGAGCCGTTCGCGCCGTCCTCTTAGGTTAAGCGCTGTCCAGGGTGGGCCACCTCCCTGTACCACGGCTTAACCGGCACGGGCAGGCGCTCCGGTCTCGTGCGGCACGCCAGCCGTCCCGCACGGCACGCTGCGCATCCGCGCGGTATGTCACCCGCCGTGAGCGGCACGAGTTCTGCGGGCCGCACGACCGGTGGGGCGGCCGGAACCGGTCGTGACGGTGCATAACCCGGCCGGGGACCGATCGCCGGCACCGCGTGTGCCGGAACGGACCGACACCGAGCGCGTTCGCCGTCTCGACAGCTGGAGGTCGCCCGCTCATGCGCCGAGGCGGCCGAGATGGCAGAGACGGCCGAGATGGCCGAGATGGCCGAGATGGCCGAGATGGCCGAGCCGATGAGCATCGATCAGGATCCGAGAAGCCCCTCCCCTGCGCCCCTCGTAAGCTGATCGACATCCCGACCGGCCCGACCTGGAGGAGAGCGCCTCATGGCCACCACGAAGACCCCGACGACGATCACGGGCACCGCGACCGTTCGAGCAGTCGGTGAGCGCCTGATCCTGCCTCTGCCCGAGTCCGCGAGCGCGCAGCTGCCCTCTCGTGGCCAGGTCGCGGCGATCGGCGCCCTGAACGATCACGAGATCGAGACAGTGCTCGAGCCCGACGGTCGCAAGGGGCATTGGGTCTCACTGGATGACGAGCTGCTGGCGGCCCTCGGGGCGGGCGACGGCGACGAGGTCACCTTCGAGCTGACCTCCACCAAGGACTGGCCCGAGCCGGAGGTGCCGGAGGATCTGGCCTCCGCTCTCGAGCAGGCGCCCGATATCGAGGAGACCTGGACGGGCATCACCTCGATGGCCCGCTGGGAGTGGGTGCGCTGGGTGGGCGCGACGAAGAATCCCGATACCCGCGCGAAGCGGGTCGACGTCTCGATCGACAAGATGCGCGGCGGCAAGCGTCGGCCGTGCTGTTTCGACCTGGCCTCCTGCACCGATCCCGAGCTGGCCAAGAGCGGGAAGCTCATCGGACTGGAGTGAGGCCGCGGGCTCAGCTGACGCACGGTCCCGCACTGCTGCCGGCGCTCGTTGCCCGTGCTGCGTGCCCGCGCTACGCGGCCGGCCGGCGTCGACGCCCGCACTCGCTCACGGTGCGATGCGGCCGGCTCGATCGCGGTGCCGCGACCGCGCGGCACCGCCGGCGACTCAGTCGTTCAGCCCGCACTCGCCATCGTCGTCGGCAGTCAGGCCCATGTCCTTGGCCCGACCGTCCTCGCCGATGGCGAAGATGTAATGCGCCTGGGAGTTCCCGGGCGCCGGTGCGGTGTAGAGCGGCGTGGGGCCTGTCTTGTCGACCGTGTACCGGTCGTAACCGGCCTCGATCTGCTCGGTGGTGGACCCCTCCTCGTCGTCCACCGAGCCCATCGTGATCCCCTCCGGCGTCTGGCTGTTCTCGGTGCCGGGGATGTTCACGACGCCGCGCGTCGGTGAGACCACGACGCCCGCGCCCGGGTTCTGCGCGCCCTCGTCGGGGTCCAGGTAGTACCAGGCGCAGTCGCCGATCTCCTGCCGGTCGGTGAGCAGGCCGGTGGCGACGGCGTCATCCTCCGACATGCCGAGTTCGAGCGCCTTATAGCCGTCCGGCCCGAGAGTGGCTGCACCGACGGTGGCGGGCGTCGTCCCGTTCGTGCCGGCGGCTGCCTCGGCCGTGCCGCCGGTGTCGGCCCGAGCGGCCGTCGGTGCGAGGACCAGAACTGCGATACCGGCCGTGGTCAGGGCCGGGGTGAGAGTCCGTCGCAGCAGGTGAGTGCGTGCGATGACCATGATGCATCCCTTCGTAGTGATCCAGAGCACGTTCCATCGTCACCGATGCGCGTCGCGGAGGCAAGGGACCGACGAGGCCCCTGGGCACGAGGGCCGCGCCCGGCTCTGCGACATCGGGGCGTCATCGCGCCTCGGCACCACGCCGCCCGGCCTCGCCTCAGCAGCTTCGCCGTTGCCCGGCCCTACCCTGGCGCCATGGCCGACGCGCACTCCCCCACGTCCGCATCCGACGCCGCCGGCACCCAGCGGGTGGACCTGGTCCTGGAAGGCGGCGGGGTCAAGGGGATCGCCCTGGCCGGCGCCCTCGAGGTCCTCGAGGAGCGGGGCTACCGCGTCAACCGGGTCGCCGGCTCATCCGCCGGCGCGATCGCCGGGGCGCTGAGCACTGCCGGGATCTCGGGGGCGACGATGGTGAAGATCCTGCGGGAGACCGACTACCGGCGCTTCAAGGACGGCCCGTTCTACACCCGGTTCCTGCTCGGCAAGGCCCTGAGCATCCTGTTGCACAACGGCATCCACCGCGGGGACTACCTCACCAGCTGGCTGCAGCAGCAGCTGACCACCCATGGCCGCCCCGACGGCACCGGCACCTTCTCCGACCTGCTGTACCGCGACCCGGAACCGGGGCTCGAGCAGGAGGACGACACGCAGTTCCGCCTGGTGCTGACGGCCTCCGACCTCTCCGCCGGTCGTCTGCGGTTCCTCCCGGAGGACGCCGACGACCTCGGGAGATCACCTGAGCAGCTGACCGTGCTCGAGGCGGTGCGGGCCTCGATGTCGATCCCGGTGTTCTTCCGCCCCGTGCGGTGGAGGACGGCGACGGGGAAGTCGGCGTGGCTGGTCGACGGGGGGCTGCTGTCGAACTTCCCGGTCTCGGTGTTCGACCGTCCCGAAGGGCAGGAGCCGCGCTGGCCCACCTTCGGCATCAAGCTCTCCGCGCGACCGGAGACGCACCTCGGCGTCGTCAACAAGATCTCGGGGCCGCTGAGCTTCGCCAAGGCAGTCGTGGACACGGTCACAGGCTTCTACGACCGCATGCACATCGAGTCCTCGCATTCCCGTGCCCGCACGATCTTCATCGACACCGATGCGGTGCGTCCGGCGGAGTTCGACCTCTCCGACGAGGACCAGGAGATGCTCTACCGCAAGGGCAGACAGGCGACGGAGGACTTCCTCGACGGCGCCGCCGGCCAGGAGGCGTGGGACTTCCCGCAGTACATCTCCAGGTACCGATCACCCCACAGCCGGTAAGTCCGGCGGGGCCGATCGTCTCAGGAGCGTCGTGCACGCTCCAGTAGCCGTCCGACGGCCATGTCGAGTGGCTCGAGATCCTTGTCGATCACCGCTTGGATGACCTCCGGATTCGTGACGAAGTAGTGGTGTGCCAGGAAGTCCCGCATACCCGCGACGGCTCGCCATGGGATGTCCGGTTCCGAGCTCGTGACCTCCTCACTGAGCGACTTCACCGCTTCGCCGACTTCCAGCAGTCTCATGGCAACCGCATCCATGACGATCTCGACGGAGATCGGCCCGTACTGCAGGTGGGAGCGGATCGAGGTGATCGCTGTTGCGATGTCGTCCAGGAGGTCGGCGTCGGAGCGTCTCACAGCGGTACCAGATCCGTCATGGCATGGGAACGCACACGGTCCTTCAGCCCGCTCCGCGGGACGAGATCAACCGGCACCCCGAGGAGGTCCTCCAACTCGAACTGAATTCCGATGATGTCGATCAGGCTGATCCCCGCCGGAAGGTCCACCAGGATGTCGACGTCACTTCCCTCGTGGTCATCACCACGAGCAGTGCTGCCGAAAACCTCAGGGGCAGAGATGCGGTGCTCACTCAGCACCCTGCGTATCTCAGCACGATGCGCTGCCACCCGCCGGCCCGAGGGGCCGCCGAGCGGCTTCCGTCCCACGGCAGCAGTCTCAGTCATGTACCGATTCTACTGGGCAAACTCCCTTCGGGCAGATCTCCCCGTGCATCACGATGGAAACCGCCGCCCCTCGCTTCGCGCCGCGACTGCTACTGCGACGCCAGCGCCTGCGGCGAGGAGGTCTTGAGCATGGTGTTCGCCCAGGCGATCTGCCGGAGAGTCTGGGGATGGCACTGCGAGGCCAGGTCCAGCAGCGTCCTCTCGTGGGCGGCCTGAGCGTGCTGGGCGAGCATCTCCCAGTCCAACGATGCACCCGAGGCGCGCAGGAGCAGCTCGCGGAAATCCTCCAGCAGTCCCAGCGGGGTGCCGGGCTCGACCCCGGCGCCCTGGACCGTGGCGTCATGGTCCTCGGAGTCCTCCTCGAGCGCGGTGAGGTCCAGGTCCTGCTCGGCGGCGACAGCGGCCAGGTGCTCACGGTTGCTGCGCGAGAGCTCCAGAAGATCGATCGAGACGTGCCGTACCTCGTGCTCGGCCGGGTGGCGTTCGAGAAGCGCCTGGAGGTGCGCGATCACCGCGCCCTCGGCCCGGTAGGTCTTCTCCAGCACGTATCGCAGGCCCGCCTTCATGACGTCACCTTCTCCAGCCGGGCCGCGCTCAGCTTGAACAGCGGCTGCTTGGAGACGGGGTCCCAGTCGGTCACGGTCGTCTCGTTGGCGGCGGTCCCCTGGGCCGCCGAGGCGGGTCCGGCGGGGTGGTCGGAGTCCCAGTAGCCGTAGTGGAAGGGGACGAAGACGACCCCGGTGCGGCAGGTGCCTATCCGCACCTCGCCCCGGAGGCTGCCGCGAGCCGTGACGACTTCCGCTTGGTCTCCGCTGCTGAGGTCGTGCTCCGCGGCGTCCTGCGGGGCCAGTTCCACCCAGACCTGCGGGGCGGCGTCGTTCAGCGCCGGTGCGCGAGCGGTCTTGGTGCGGGTGTGGAAGTGGAAGATGGTGCGCCCGGTGATCAGGTGCAGCGGGAAGTCGTCGTCGACCTCCTCATGGGCCGGGGTGTAGGCGGCCCCCTTCAGCAGTGCCTTGCCCTGGGGGTTCAGCGCCTCATAGGTGGTGGCCTCGACGGAGGCGCCGGTGCCGAGGTCACGGCCGTAGGTTTCGCAGTTCGCGGGTGCGGCCCAGAACTCGCCCTCGAGGTAGAGCCGTTCGGTGCCGTCGGGATGTTCGGCGGTGCAGGGCCATTGGATGCCGCCGCGTTCACGCAGCAGTGCGTAGCTCATCCCGCTGTAGTCGCAGGGTCGGCCGGCGCTGCAGCGCTTCCATGCCTCGAAGGCCGATTCCGGGTCGTGCCAGTGCACGAGCGGCTCGCCGTCGCGGTCGCGCAGGTCCATGCGGCGGGCGAAGTCGCAGAAGATGTCGAGATCGGAGCGAGCCTGCCCGGGTGGGGCGACGGCCTGCTGGGAGAGGTGGACGGTGCGGTCGGCATTGGTGAAGGTGCCCGTCTTCTCGCCCCAGGTCGCCGCAGGCAGCACGACGTCGGCCAGAGCGGTGGTCTCGGTGGGGAAGATGTCCTGGGCGACCACGAAGAGGTTCTCGTCGGCCAGGATCGTGCGGATCCTGGCGAGCTCGGGCAGGGAGACGGCCGGGTTGGTGGCCGAGATCCACAGGAAGGTCAGCGAGCCCTGCTCGGCGAAGCGGAACATCTGCATCGCATGCGTGGAGGGCCCGAAGTGCGGCACCCGCAGCGGGTCGACGTTCCACACCTCGGCGAGCTGGTCAATGTGCTCGTCGTTCTGCCAGTTCCGGAACCCCGGCAGGTCGCCGTTCGCGCCGCACTCGCGGGTGTTCTGCGCGGTGGGTTGCCCGTTCATCTGCAGCACCCCGCAGCCGGGCCGGCCCAGCATGCCGCGCAGCAGCACGAGGTTGTTGACCTGCACTGCGGCGGCGGTGGCCTGGTGGGACTGGTAGAAGCCCTGCAGCACGGTGGTCAGCAACCGTTCGGAGCCGCCGAGCAGTTCGGCGGCGGCGGTGATCTCGGCGGCAGCCAGTCCGCAGATCTCCGCCGCCCACTGCGAGGTGCAGCCGGAGACCTGCGCGGCCAGCTTCTCGTAGCCGACGGTGTGGCTGTGGACGTAGTCGCGATCGACGTGGCCACGAGCGATGGTCTCGTGCACGAGGGCGTTCAGCAGGGCGAGGTTCGTGCCCGGGCGCGGCGCGAGGTGGACGGTGGCGTGCTCGGCGACGGGGGTGGTCCGGGGATCGACGACCAGCAGCTGCGGCGGAGCCTCCCCGGCCAGGCGGTCCAGGATCCGCATCCACAGCACCGGCTGGGTCGCGGCGGCGTTGTGGCCGAACAGGGCGATGACGTCGGCGTGGTCGACGTCGGTGTAGGAGGCGGGCTGGCCGTCGCTGCCGAAGCTCTCCTTGAGCGCCTCCCCGGCGGTCGCGGTGCACAGCCGCGTGTTGCCGTCGAGGTGATTGGTGCCCAGACCTGCGCGGGCGAGGGTGGCCAATGTGTAGTACTCCTCGGCGAACAGCTGGCCGCTGGTGTAGAAGCCGATCGACCGCGGGCCCTTCGTCTCCATCTCCCGTCGGCAGCGCGCCACGACGGTGTCCATCGCGGTGTCCCAGTCCGTCTCGACCAGCTCGCCGTCGCGGCGCACCAGCGGGACGGTCAAGCGGTCGGCGGAGCTGTTCGCGGTCCAGGCATGGAGGTCCTTGATGTCCAGGCGGCCGTGGTTGACGCGGTCCTCGGCGCGACCGCGGACCCCGACGATACGGCCGTCGGCCACCGCGATGTCCATGGCATCGCCGTTGGAGTGCAGGAGGGAAGCGGTGGGCACCCACTGCTCGACGTCGGCGGGCGTGATGCCCTCTTCGTAGTGCTCGTCGACCCGCACGGGCCAGGTTCCGCCGCTGCGGTACGGGGTGCGCCGACCCCAGAGATCATCGATTCGGCTGCCTGCCATCGCTGCTCCTCGTCGAGTCCGCTGCCGCCCTCGACGCTAGGCAGGCGGTTCCGGCCCCACAAGGGTCGGGACCGAACGGAAGGCGCGCCCTCACTCCTCGTGGAGCTCGACCGTTCCGGTGGCGCCGTCGATCGTCACGAGCTGGCCGGTCTGCAGGCGTTCAGTGGCGCCGCGCAGGCAGATCACGGCGGGAATGCCGTACTCGCGGGCGACAGTGGGGCCGTGGGCGACGGGCGTGCCCGTCGAGGTCACGAGCCCGGCGGCGGTGAGGAACAGCGGGGTCCAGCCGGGGTCGGTGGTCGCCGCCACCAGGATCTCGCCGGGCTCCATGGTGGCTTTGCCCGGATCGGTGACCACGCGGACCCTCCCGGTCGCACGCCCGGCCGCGGCGGGGCGGCCCACCAGGTGGTGCTCGTCCTCCGTCAGTTGCGGCGCCTGCGGATCCGGCACGTTCTCGGGAATCGTGCCGTCGGACAGCAGCAGCCGCGGGACCTGCATGCGGCGGCTCTCCCGGCGATGCTCGGCGCGGCGGTCCCGGGCCAGGTCGCAGAGGTTCCGGCCGGACTCCGCCGACTCCTGCGCCTCCTGGAGCGTCACGAACATGACGTCGGCGGCCTGCTCCAGGCATCCCTGTGCGGCCAGGTCCTCGCCCAGCAGGAGCAACTGGCGGCGGATGTCCAGCAGCGGGATCACCCACACGAACTTCGGCAGCTCCCGCAGGCCTGCCAGGTCCCGCCAGCGGCGCAGAGTGAAGTGGGCGGCGCGGGCCCGCAGCGGTCGGCTCCGGGCCGCCCGCGTCACCACCTGCTCGAGGGTGCGCTCGGCGTCGTCCGCGGCGCGCGCGAATCGGGCGTCAGGGGCATCCTCGGCGGAGGTGACCCGCAGGTACCCGGCGAGCGCGGCGAACACCGGCTCCGGATCCTCGACCCATCGGGGCACTCCGAGGTCGATCTCCCGGGCGCTGCGGTACCCGTACCGCGCGAGGAACTCTTCGAGACCGACGTCGGGCAGATCGCCGGCGGCGTATCGGCGGGCCAGCTCGGGCGGTGAGGTCTCACGGAAGAGGTCGCCGTGCTCCCGGGCGCGAGTGGCGACCTGCCACAGCGCCAGGTCCATGGTGGTGGTGATGTTGTGCGGCATGCCGCGGCCGATCGCCGCGAGCTCCTCCGGCCGGACAGTGTCCCCGAGCAGCGCCTCGGCGAGCGGTCGCGCCGACAGGCCCATGATCAGCGGCGCCAGCAGCGGGGTCATGGCCTTGCCGAGGACGGGACCGCTCAGCTCCCGGATCGCGGCGATGCGCGCGGTGGCCGGGAGGTCCTTGCGCAGCGGGGGTTGTCGGAGCATCGACTCCAGCACCTCCCGGGAGCGCTCCAGGGTGCGCTGCGGGGCGAGGCCCGCGGTGACTGTATCCGCGAGCAGACGGGGCATCATGGGCGCCAGGCCGCGCACCATCTGGCCGACGTCGAACATCTTCTCGCGGCGAGGGGCGAAGCGCGGGTCCTCGAGCAGCTGCTCGACGTGGCGGCGCACGTCGGCCCCGTAGACCTCCATCGCCGCGCCCACGCGGCGACGCATCCGGGGGTGGCGCAGCATCGGCGTGAGGTCCATGAACATCCGGCCTCCGATGTCGGTCAGCGCATCCATGAAGAGCCCCATCCCCATGTTCCGCCCCCACCAGTCGGCGAGCTCGGTCAGGGCGGTCATCCCCATCGGGGTGACCGGCTCGAGCAGGCCCTGCATGTGACCGACCTCGAGGTAGGCGTGCAGGTTCTCGTCGCCGCTCGTCCCCTCCTCCGGCGCCGGCAGGGGGAACAGGGTGGTGATCGCCCGGGACTGCAGCAGCCAGAGCCCGTCGTCGTCCAGGGCGAACTCGACGTCCTGCGGGGCGCCGAATGCCGCCTCCAGACGCCGACCGGCGTCCTGCAGAGCGCGCAGGTCCGGCGTGCTGAGCACACCGTGGGAGTCGGTCGGCGCCTCGCGGCCCAGCACGTAGTGGTCGCCCTCGACGGAGCCGTCGACGATCGCCTCGCCTAGTCCCGCGGTCGCGTCGATGACGGTCTCGCCGCGGGTCCCGGTCAGCGGGTTGGCCGTGAACATCACTCCGGCGGCGCGGGGTGCGATCATCCGCTGGACGACCACGGCCATGCGGGGTCCGTCCTCCCATCCCAGCGCGTCGCGGTAGGCGGTGGCGCGGTCGCTGTGCAGGGAGGCCCAGCAGCGTTCGATCGCCTCGAGCAGGGCGTCCTCTCCCTCGATGCCCAGATACGTGTCCTGCACTCCGGCGAAGCTGGCGTCGGGGAGGTCCTCGGCGGTGGCGCTGGAGCGCACCGCGACCGCTCCCCTGCCGAGCGCACGGTAGGCCTCCAGCACGTCCTCGCGCGGGACGCGGCCGGCGCGGTGGGCGCGGGTGGTCACGCAGAACCCGGGCGGGACGCGTTCACCGTGGCGCATCATGCGGCCGAGACCCGTGCCCTTGCCGCCGACGAGGTCGAGCATCTGCGCATCGATCTGGTCGAGGGCGATGACGCTCGAGGCCCCGTCCGTCGTCTCGGTGCTGCTCACGTCGCCATGCCTCCTGATCGGGTGGAGGGATCCTCTCACAGTGCCGTCGCGGCGCGACAGGCCCTGAGAGGCTCGGTGGAGCTCCCGGTCAGCGCCGTTCAGTCGGCGTCGCGGCGGCGGTGGTCGGTGAGGTCGACGTCGATGCCGTAGAGCTTCTGCAGGGCGCGCAGCTGGTGGTCCGGGAGGTCCGGGTCCTCGATCACCACCCGGATCGCATCGACCCGGGCCACGAGGGCGACGCGACGCGCCAGCAGCGCCAGGTCCCGCCATCCGTCCTGGGCGGCCATGACGAACCGGGCGCGGACCGCGGTGGGCGGCTCCGCGGGCCGCGCCTCCGGCAGCTCGGCGGCCGGGACGACGACGAGCTCGGCGCTGTCGGCGCTCGGATCGAGCCCGGCCGAGACGTACCGGACCCGGGTGGAGGGACGGTTGCTCGCCCCGAGCACCGCGTAGTCGCGGGGCTCGTCCGCTGCGGCGCTCAGCTCCCCGGGCAGAGGGATCGGCGCCGCGGCGGACGGGGCGGGCGCGCCGTCGTCGGTGACCACGGCGGGCAGCTCACCGGACAGCGTGCGGGTGGTCCCGTCGAAGGCGATCACTCGGGTCAGGGCGTCCACGGGGTGCAGCACGGGATCCAGGCGCTGCTTCGGGGCGGTCGCCCGGCGCGAGGGGTCCCCGTCGGCCGTCAGCAGCTGCCGGAACCGGGTGTCCCCGAGGGTGCCCTCGAGGTAGACGTTGGCGGCCTCCTTGAGATCGGTGACGTCCTCGAGGCGGACGCTCATCTCTACCCCGTCCTCGTGGACGGTGGCCACGAGCTCTCCGCAGGGCAGTGGTCGCGGCGCCGCGTCCTCGTCCCCGCCGGCGGCGAAAGCGCGCAGGATGCTCAGCACGGTGGGCAGGGACTTCTTCGCGACGGTGGCGTGGGCACCGTTGAGGCGGTGCTTGGTCAGGCCAGGGACGTCGCGGGCGTACTCGATCAGCGAATAGTTCGAGTCCTGGTCGCTGTCGGTGTAGAACCAGTCGATCCGCCGCCCCTCGGCGAGATAGCGCCGCAGCAGCACGGAGGGCTGCTCGGCGTCCCACACCCGCTGATCCCGGTACAGGCCGTGGCGCAGCACCGGCTTGGCGAAGTAGTAGGGCAGGTTCATCTGTGGCACCACCAGCACCTGGCGCACGCCCGGCAGGTCCCGCGCGGTCATCGCCGCGATCGAGGCCCCCTTCGACGCGCCGAAGAACAGCATGTCCTCCTGTGCGAGCTCGTACCTCGAGAGCAGATCGGTCAGCGCGGTCGTGACCCGGTCGTGCAGGGGCCGGCCGGCGTTGTCGAAGAGCATGTAGGTCCCGGCCACTCCGTAGCGGTCCTGGAAGCAGACCATGAGGGCGTCCTCGAGGTCCTCGTCGGTGAGCGCCTTGAGGTAGCTGACCGCATAGGAGACGCGCGAGTTGGCCGGGGGGAAGCCGGGGAAGGTGACCAGGATCCGCGAGGGATTGGCAGTGTTGCCGCGCACGGAGTAGCGCACGTCGCCGTGCTGCTCGACGTGGTAGCGCTCGTCGTAGCTGTCCTGCTCCTCGGTGGAGAAGGCTCCGCGGCCGACGTGGATCGTGTGCTTCACGGGGAGGTCGAGGGTGAAGTCCGACGGGTCGTCCGAGGTGACGATGATGTTGCGGTACTCCAGCGGCTGTCCCTCGGGCGGGGCCGAGATCTGGTTGCCGTAGACGACCCGGCCCCCCTGGAGGAGGCGGAACTCCCGGCCGTCGAACTTCTTCCAGTTCCTGATCCTCAGCCGCAGGTAGAAGGTGTGCCGCGGCAGGGTCTCGGAGGCGAGACGTCGCAGCACCTCTCCGTGCCCGCGCTGCTCCAGCGCCGCGCGGACCCGATGAGTGCGGGGGTCGTGGGCCAGGACGCGGGCCAGCTTGCGCGAGGGCGGGCTGTACAGGGCGTCCCGGGCGGCGGCGCGGGCGCGGGTGCGGAGTGCGGCGGCGCGGAGGGTCATGGACGGGGGTCCTCTCGACGATCGGTACACACTAACGATCCGACGGAGCGGAGACGTTCGGTGCCCGATCGGCGGAGGCCGTGCCCGGAGGGACAGTATCAGCGCACCCGAAGCCTCCTCCCCGCGTGAGCGCACATCTCGTCCGGGACCCGGACGTCTCTCTCAGCGCGCCACCTGCTCCGGTTCGGACGCCGCCGCGCGACGCCGGCCCGTCCACCCGATCACCGCCCAGAGCAGGGCGCCCACGATCAGGACGACGAAGATCGGGCTGCCGGCGAAGACCCCGAACGAACCGTCGGATTGGAGGAGGCTCCGGCGCACGTTGGCCTCGAGCAGAGGGCCGAGCACGAAGGCGAGTGCCAGCGGCGCCACCTCGAACCCGAACTTCTTCATCACGTAGCCGAGGACGCCGAAGACGAGGGCGACCCAGATGTCGAAGACCGAATAGTTCACGCTGTACACCCCGACCACGGTCACCAGCAGGGTGAGAGGGCCGAGGAAGCGCATCGGCGCGCTCAGCAGCCGGGTGAAGAGGTGGATCAGAGGGATGTTCAGCACGAGGAGCATGAGGTTGCCGATGAACATCGAGACGATCACGCCCCAGAAGACCTCCGGATGGGTCTGGATGAGCTGGGGCCCGGGAGTGATCCCCTGGATCATGAGTGCGCCGAAGATGACGGCCATCGTCGTGTTGGCCGGGATGCCGAGGCTGAGCAGCGGGATGAAGGACGCGTTCGCTGCCGCGTTGTTCGCGGTCTCCGGCCCGGCGACACCCTCGATCGCCCCGGTCCCGAACTTCTCCGGGTGCTTCGAGACGCGCTTCTCGACGCCATAGGACGCCATGGAGGCGATCGTCGCGCCGCCGCCCGGGAGGATGCCGAGGAGGAACCCGATGACCGAGCCCCGCGCGAACGGGCCCGTGGAGGTTCTCATCTCCCGTCGGTTCGGGAGCACCCGGCCGTAGCCCAGCGACTGCGGAGGATTGCGCTTGGATTCCTCGATCGTGTGCAACAGCTCGCCGATCCCGAACAGGCCCATGGCGACCGCCGTGAACTCGATGCCGCCCGCGAGGGCGGGGACCCCCAGGGTGAATCGGCTCGTCCCGTCGATCGGGTCGGTCCCGATGGTGGCCAGCAGCAGCCCGACGCAGGCCACCACGACCCCGCGCAGCATCCCGCCGTTGGCCAGGTAGGCGACCAGGACGATCCCGACCAGGGCGAGCAGTGCGTACTCCGCGGGACCGAATCCGAGAGCCAGCCGCGCGATGGGGGCGGCGAGGAAGAGCAGCCCGGCGATCGCGATCGTCCCACCGACGAAGGACCCGATGGCCGAGACCCCGAGGGCCACGCCTCCCTGGCCCTTGCGCGCCATCTGGTAGCCGTCGAAGGTGGTGACGATGGTCGTCGCCTCGCCGGGGATCTTCAGCAGCACCGACGTGATCGTGCCGCCGTAGGCCGATCCGTAGAAGATCCCGGCGAGCATGATGATCGCGGATTCCGGCGGCATCGCGAAGGTGATGGGAAGCAGGAGGGCGATCGTCCCGGCCGATCCGAGCCCGGGCAGGACGCCGATCAGGTTTCCGACCAGCACTCCTACGAAGACGATCAGCAGGTTCTGGAACGTGAGGGCCGTCGACAGCCCCAGCAGGAACTCTTCCATCAGCGTGTCCTCGAATTCTTGGTGTTCATGGCTGGTTCGAGCGGGTCCGGAGCGCGGGCTACAGCGGGGTCGAGACGCCGAGGACCACGAAGAACAGCACCCACGCGGCGGCCGTGGCGAGCACGCACGTCACGGCGATCGGCAGTGGTCTCCGGGCGCCGGCGGCGAGCTGGCAGCCGGCCATCAGCACGAGAGCGGCAGGGACGAAGTGCACGTGCTGGAAGAGCAGGATGAACGCGATGATCGAGGCGATCGCGATCACCGCATCGACCTGCTCCCGGCCGAAGGCGCCCTCCTTCCCGTCACGGTTGAACCCGAGGAACACCGCGGCACCGAGGGTGAGCGCACCTCCCAGCGCCACCGGCCACAGGCCGGCCCCGGGCCGGTCGAGGGAGCCGACGTCGAAGGTGATCGCCCAGATGATCGCGCCGATTCCGACGAGGGCCAGCACGCCGGCCCCGATCGGCTTGAGCGCCTTCTGTCGGGCCGACGGGGGCGCCTCGGCCTCCGTCGGCCCGGTCGGCTCCTGCGAGGGATGTTCCGTGTCCATGACGTGCTCTCCTGGCACAGCGTTCGCCGGCGCCCGGTCAACCATCGATGATCCCGAGCTCTGCGAAGGTCGTCGCATTCTCGTCGTGCTCGGCCTGGAGCTTCCCGATCAGCTCATCGGCGGGGACCTCGGACGGTTCCGAGTTCAGGTTCGAGAGGGTGGAGGCGACGGAATCCGAGCCCCGGGCCTCCTCGAAGGAGCTCTGGAGGTGGGCGGCTGCGTCGTCGGGGATCTCGGCGTTCGCGTAGACCGCCTTCCACACGGAGCGCTCGACGTCGACGCCCTGTTCAGCAGCGGTGGGCACCTCGGGCAGCGACTCCAGCCTCTCGGGGCCGAAGACGGCGAGCGCCGTGAGGTCGCCGGACTCGAGGTACTGCATCGCCTCACCCGGGTGGACCGCGACGGCGTCCACCTGGTCGCCGAGGAGGGCGGTGATCGCGGGGGCGGAGCCGTCGAAGGGGATCCCTTCGGCCTCCTGGTCCAGCTCGGCGAAGGTCTGTGCCATCGCGAGCTGCGTGTAGCTGCCCGTCCCCGAGTTGGCGTACGTGAACCGGTGGTCCGCCGCCCCGCGCAGGTCCTCGACGCTCTTCCATGGGCCGTCGGCGTTGACGACGAGGAGGATCGGTTCCTCGTTCACCGCGGCGATCCCCCGGAAATCGGCGGGCTCGAACTGGACGTCCTGGAAGTACGGCATGGACGCGAACGGGCCGTTGGGGAGGTAGATCACCTGGCAGGGGTCGGGTCGTTGCGTGGCCAGCTCGGTCGCGGCGACCGTGCCGTTCGCCCCGGTGGGGTTCGTGACCTCGACGCGGATGCCGTCCTGCTTGGTGACGGCATCGGCGAGCGCCCGACCAACGGTGTCGGAGCTCCCTCCGGGCGCGTACGGCACGACCATCGTGAGGGCGTCGCAGGCCGCTCCGTCCTCTCCGCCACCGCCACCGGCCTCGCAGCCGGAGACGGCGCCTCCGGCCATCACGGCCGCGACCAGCAGGATCAGGCCTCGGGATGAGTTGATGCGCATGTCGCTACTCCTTTGTCGCTGTGGTGTCATGCGGGCCGGCGGGGTAGGGCGGTCAGCGGAAGGACGCGGACCAGTCGGCCGTGTGCAGTTCGCTCTGAGCTCTCCATCGGGAGATCACCGTGGACAGGCGATCCCGCTGGTCGCGGAAGCCGGGGTCGTCCCAGAGGTTCGCCATCTCGTGCGGGTCCTCCCGCAGGTCGAAGAGCTGGCCGTCCTCGTGGTCGATGAATTCGACGAGCTTGAAGCGCTCGTCCCGCACCATCGTCATGAGCTCGGTCTTCTGCAGGACCATGTCCCGAGCGTGCTCGGAGAAGACGAACTCGCGTCCCGCGTACTCCTGGCCGCGCAGCGCGGGCACGAGCGACGTCGCCTCCATCCACGCCGGAGGGGTGATCCCGGCGACCTCGAGGATCGTCGGCCCCAGGTCGAACAGCGAGGTGAGCCCGTCGAGCCGGCGGTCGGCCGCCACCCCCGGGCCGGCGACCACGGCGGGCACGCGCGCACTCGGTTCGTACATCGACCACTTCTGGATGTGCCCGTGATCGTTGAGGCAGTCACCGTGATCGGAGGTGAAGATGATGACGGTCTCCTCGAGCACGCCCCGCCGTTCGAGCGCGTCGATGATCTCGCCGACCTGCTCGTCGATCATCGTCACGTTGGCCATGTAGTGGCGACGCTGGCGGGAGACCTGTTCGGCGGTGGGGTGCTCGAGGTGCACGATGCCGTCGTGGTCGACCTCGAGGTTGTCTCGGATCAGGTCCTGGACGGCGAAGGGCTGGCTCGCCCGGTCCTCCGCGGAGTCGTGCGCGGCCGGCATCGCCATGCCGTCGTACTGCGCCAGGGCGGAGGGGGTCGGATCGTACGGCGGGTGCGGGCCCGGGAAACCGACCTGCAGGAAGAAGGGCTCCTCACCGGGATACACGTCGAGCCAGTGCGAGGCGAGACCTCCGACGAAGTTGTCGACGTGGAGGTCGTCGGGGGCCTCCCACTCGAAGGCGCCGAGCCGCTCGCCGTAGTCCTCCAGGGCCCGGTACTTCGTCGCCCTGTCCGGTTTGACGAGCCCCCGAGCACGGAAGGCCTTGTCCCATTCGTCGAGGAAGAAGGGGAGCGTGGGGTTCGAACGGTCCTTGTTCTCCACCACGTGGCGCTCATGGAACCCGACGCTCGTGGTGTACGGGTAGGTATGCATCTTGCCGACGTTGACGCAGCGGTATCCGGAGTCGGCGAGCAGCTCGACCCAGGAGTGGCTCCAGGGATCGTTGTTCTTGAGCACCCCGGTGGTGTGCGGGTACATGCCCGTGAACAGGCTGGCCCGCGACGGTGCGCAGGAGGGGGACGTGACGTACGTACGGGTGAACGATGTCCCCGCGTGCACCAGGCGGTCGAGATTCGGAGTGATCGCGTGCTCGTGGCCGAGCGCGGCGATCGTGTCGAAGCGCTGCTGGTCGGTGATGATGAAGACGACGTTCGGACGTGCTTCGGACATGGTGCCTCTCTGAACCCGGGACCTCGATGCACAGACGAGCACTACGGGTACCGCTCGAATGTTGAAGCGAGTGTAGGATCTCACACCGGGCCGCGCAAGCGTGCATTTTCGGACTGCTCACATGTGCGATAGTGGTGTCGTGGTGGACGCGAGACGACGGACCGAGACGATCAGCAGACCCCTCATGCTCGAGGTGGCCCGGGCGTACTACCTGCACGACCGCTCGAAGGTCGACATCGCCCAGGAGACCGGACTGAGCAGGTGGCAGGTGGCGCGCGTGCTCACCGAAGCGCGCGAGTCAGGCATCGTGACCATTCGCGTGGAGGACACGGAGGCCTCGGGCCGCGGCCTCGCCGCACGGGTCGAGGAGAGCCTCGGCGTGCGCCAGGTGATGGTGATCCCCCGAGGCCGGGGCGTCCCTCCGTTCCCGGGCATCGATGCCGTGGCGCAAGGACTGGCCGACTACCTCTCCGAGACCGTCCGGCCCGGGGAGGCACTCGGGATCGTCTGGTCCCGCATCGTCGAGGCACTGCCCGAGAAGCTGCAGCAGCTGGCCCCCTGCGACGTCGTGCAGCTGGCCGGGGCGCTGACCTTCCCGGGGGACCGTGTCGGATCGGTCGAGGTGATCCGGCAGGTCGCGCGCATCGCCGAGGGGACCGCGCATCCGATCTACGCCCCACTGGTGGCCCCTTCGGGCGATATCGCCACGGCTCTCCTGAGGGCGCCCGAGATCGCGGGGGTGATGGCGCGCGCGGCCCGGGTGGATCACGCGGTGGTGGGCATCGGCACCTGGACGCCCGAGGGCTCCTCGATCCTTCCGCTGCTGCCCGGGGACCTCGTGACGAGCACTGCGGAGGCGGGGGCGAGCGCCGTCGTCTCCGGTCGCGTCATCGACGCCGCCGGCCATCCGGTCGACGTGGGGGTCGGAGAGCGGATCGTCGGCCTCACCCTCGACCAGCTGCGCGCGATCCCGAACGTGATCGGCGCGTGCGCCGGGGCCCACCGCGCCGACGCCGTGCGGGCGGCGGTCCGGGGAGGACTCGTCGACGTCCTCGTCCTCGACGAGCCGCTCGCGGAGGCCCTGCTCGCCTCCTGATCAGGGATGCGCCGAGGAGGTGCGCTCGACGATCTCCCGCATCGCCGACGCGGCCGACCCCGGCTCCCCGGCGAGGATCGCCTCGGTCACGCGCAGGTGGAGCGCAAGATCGTGAGGGTCCGGCAGCAGCTCGGCGCGCTCGCGGAGCGCCCGCTCCTGCAATCCCTCGTCGACGACGGCGCGGAGCCTCGTGAACAGGGTGTTCGCGGAGAGGTCGAGCACCGCGGCATGCAGAGCCCGGTCGGCCCGCAGGAAGGCGGCCGCCTCGGGCTCGTCGGCCGCGTCCCGCAGGTCCGCAGCGGCCTCCTCGAGCTCCCGCGTCGCGCCGCGGTCGCGTCGTCCAGCCCGGGTGGCCGCGGCGGCCGCGGCGGCGGGTTCGATCGCAAGGCGCAGGGCCCGCAGCTCGTCGATCAGGGCCTGGGGCTCGGGGCCGTCGAGGCGCCACCGGATCACCAGGGGATCCAGCACGTCCCAGTGCTCCTGCGCGAGGACCCTCAGGCCCACCCGCCGGCCGGCGCTGAGCATGCCCAGGGAGGTCAGCACCCGACTGACCTCGCGCACCACGCTGCGGGAGGCTCCGGTGTGCTCGACGAGCCCCTCGATGGTGTCGGCATGGTCCGCGGGCAGCTCTCCGCCCACGATCGACCGGCCCAGGAGGTCCAGCGCGCGATCGAAGGCGGTCCCGCCGGCGCTCATGCCTGGGAGACGGGAGAGACGACCAGCTCGTCGACCCGCACGTGCGTCGGGGACTCGAGCACGAAGGCCACCGTGCGCGCGATGTCCATGGGGCTGAGCATGACCTCGCGCGCGGCGGTGTCGGGCACCTCGGGCCGCTGCTCCAGGAAATCCGTGGCGACATCACCGGGGCACAGATGGCAGGCGCGCACGCCGTGAGCCGCCTCCTGCTGGTTCAAGGTGCGCACGAGGGAGGAGACGGCGGTCTTGCTCGCCGAGTAGGCCACCCCGGCGCCCGGCTGGAAGCTCCACCCGGCATACGAGGAGATCGCCACCACGGTCCCCCCGCCCTCCCTCAGCCGGGGCAGCGCCGCGTCGATGGCGGTCGCGACGGCCGTGAGGTTGGTGCCGACGATGCTCTCGAACTCGTCGAGCTGCTGGTCGTCCCACCGCCGTCGCGGGGCGTTCTGACCGGCGGCGAGCACGACCCCCTCGAGGCTCCCGAACTGCTCCACGACGAGCCGGACGGCCTCGGCCACGGCTCCCCGGTCGCGAACGTCCACCGGGAGGGCGAGCGCCTCACCGCCCTCGGCGTGGATCTCGGCGACGACGGCGTCGAGCGCGTCGCGCCGTCGCCCGCTGACGGCCACGGCCCAGCCGAGTCCGGCGGCGACCAGGGCGACGGCGCGGCCCATGCCGCTGCCTCCGCCGGTGATCCAGAGCGTGCGCTTCGTCGTGCTTGTCATGGGGTCCCTTTCGTCGTGCACGGGTGTGCTCGTGCGGGTCTGCGGTCGTGCGGGTCTGCGGTCGTACGGATCGGCGGTCGTGCGGGCCCGTCGTCGTGCGGGCGTCGGGATCGCTCGACGGTCGTGGTGGCGCCCGGGACGGCCGCATCCCTCTCCGCGCCGACAGCCACTCACACCCAATAGTATGCTTTTTGAGGACGTGTCGTCGGGGCACGCCCGAGACAGACGGCGGCCGACGGGGCGCGCCGGAACGCACAGCGGCCGACGGGGCCGCAGGAGAGGACGACGCGATGGAGCTGGATCTCAGGGACAAGGTGGTCGTGGTGACCGGAGCCGCACGCGGCATCGGAGCGGTGATCGCACAGCGTTTCGCCGCCGAGGGCGCGAAGGTGGTCGCCTTCGACCTCGCGTTCCCGGAGCCCGATCCCGCCGGGGCCGACGCGGACGATGCCGTCGAGCAGGTGGTCTGCAACGTCGCCGACCCCGACTCGGTCCAGGCGGCGGTCGACGAGGTGGCACGGCGGCACCGCACGATCGATGTCCTGGTCAACAACGCCGGGATCAACGTCGAGGGGCCGGTGGCCGAGATCGAATGGGCCCGCTGGAAGGCCTGCTTCGACGTGAACGTGGGCGGCGTGTTCCTCGTGAGCAAGGCCGTCGCCCCGCTCATGCAGGCCGCCGGCGGGGGCCGGATCATCAACGCCGCATCGTTCGCCGCGATCGTGCCGAGCGTCGCCAGCGCCGCGTACGCGGCCTCGAAGTCCGCCGTGGTGCAGCTGACCCGGGTGCTCGCCTCCGAGCTCGGCCCCTGGGACATCACCGTGAACGCCTACGCGCCGGGCATGGTGCCCACCGTGATGAACGGCTTCGCCGAGATGCCCGCCGAGTCCCAGGACCGCCTGCTGGACACCCTGTCCCTGCGCCGCTGGGAGACCCCCGACGACGTCGCGAATCTGCTGATCTTCCTCGCGAGCGACGCGGCCTCCTACATCACCGGCGCCCTCCTGGACGTCTCCGGCGGGAAGCTCTCCACGCAGATCCCGGCCCGGGCGTACGGGCGGTGACCTCCATGCGGCGCGCGGTCGCCGTGCCCGGCTCGTCGGGCGCGGTGCCGCCGCAGGCCGAGACGCACGTCCGGCCATTCGGCCCTCGGCCCTTTCGGCGCTGACCCCTCCGGGCGTCCGCGGAGCTCGGCCACGTGCGGCGCCAAGGGCTGGAGCACCCTTCGCGTCAGTTACATATGTTCTGTGCCTTGTGAATTCTCCTTACGTATGCTTTTATCGTCAGGCCGTTCGGACCGAGCCTGACGAAGGGGTCACCCCTCATGAGCACCAGCCCACCCTCCACCATTGCGCCCGCGCCGCTGGAGAGACCGATCTACCGGCGGATCGTGGTGCGCCTGGTCGCGTTCGTGACGCTGATGTACCTGCTCAACCAGTTCGACCGCGGCAACCTCGCCTTCGCCCGCGAGACGCTCTCGGCGGACATCGGCCTCAGCAATGCCGCCTTCGGCCTGGGGGCCGGGATCTTCTTCATCGGCTACTTCCTCTTCGAGGTGCCCAGCAACCTGCTGCTGCACCGCTTCGGGGCCCGCCGCTGGCTCGCGCGGATCATGATCACCTGGGGCCTGGTCACCTTCGCGATGATGTTCACGCAGGACACCACGAGCTTCTACATCCTGCGCTTCGCCCTCGGCGCCGCGGAGGCCGGCTTCTTCCCCGGCGCCGTCTACTTCATCTCCCAGTGGCTGCCCAGTCGGGAGCGCGGCAAGGTGATGGCTCTCCTCAGCGCCGCAGGGCCCGCCGCATACCTCCTCGCGGGACCCCTCTCCGGGGTCCTGCTGGGCCTGGACGGCAGGGCGTCGCTGCACGGCTGGCAATGGTTGTTCCTGATCGAGGGACTCATGACCGTGACGATCGGCATCCTGTGCCTGTTCGTCCTGGTGGACTCACCCCGCGATGCCCGATGGCTCGACGAGCGCGAGAAGGCCGCCCTGCAGCGCTCGCTGCGCGAGGACATCGGCGACAGCAGCTCGCACGAGACCCGGATCTGGCACATCGTGCGCCAGCCGCGCGTGCTGCTGCTGGCCGGGGTGTACACCTGCATGCAGATCACGAACGCCGGCCTGATCTTCTGGCTGCCGGCGATCACCTCCCGCATCGGCGGGCTGTCCACCCTCGAGGTGACCTCCCTGTCCGTGGCCCCCTACGCCTTCCAGATCATCGGACTGTTCGTCCTCGGTCAGCAATCGGACAAGCACGGGCGTCGTCACCTCTACGTGCTGCTGGGCTGCCTGTGCATCGCCGCGGGCCTGGCCGCCAGCGCCCTCGTCGGGCCCGCGGCGGGACTGATCGCGCTGTGCCTGTCGTTCTTCGGATACGGGACGATGTCCGCCTTCTGGTCCCTGGCGTCCTCCTACCTGGACACCACCAGCGGCGGCGCCGCCGGCCTCGCCTTCGTGAACTCGATCGCAGCGCTGGGCGGATTCGTCGGGCCGACGATCTTCGGATTCCTGAAGGACCTGACCGGATCGGACCGGGCATCCCTGCTCGTGCTGACCCTCTTCGGCGTCCTCGCCTCCGCGCTCGTGCTGTTCGTCCGGGACCCCCGTGATCGGGGAACGACAACTCACGGAACGCCCACGAAGGAGGCGACGTCGTGATCGACGTGCTGTGGCTCGGCGAGACCGACGAGCAGGTGATCGAGGTGATGCGCCGGCAGGCTCCGCCGGAGGTGCGACTGACGATCCCGCCGGACGGCGTACCGACCACCGAGGACCTCCGCCGCTCCCGCTACATCGTCAACGGCGGCCGCAGGATCGATGCCCGGATGATCGAAGCCGCCCCTCACCTCCGCCTCATCCAGCGCCTGGGCGCCGGACTGGACGGCATCGATCTGGAGGCGACGGAGCGGGCAGGGGTGGAGGTCGCGAACCTCCCCGCCCGCAACTCGGTCGCCGTGGCCGAGATGACCCTGACGCTCGCCATGGCATGCGCGCGGGACCTGGTGCGCCTGGATTCGAGCATGAAGGAGGGCCGCTGGCGTCCCAACGATCGCCTCTCGTCGACCTTCGAGCTCCAGGGGAGCACCTGGGGCGTCATCGGCCTCGGCAACATCGGGCGGGCCGTCGCCTCGAGGGCTGCGGCCCTCGGGATGGAGATCCTCTACTACGACGCGGTGCGCCCAGGACCGGACCTCGAAGGAGGCGCCGCCTTCGCGCCCCTGGAGGAGCTCCTGGCGCAGTCGCGGATCGTCAGCGTCCATCTCCCCCTGACCGCAGGAACCACGGGGCTGCTCGGAGCATCCCAGCTGGCCATGATGCCGGAGCGGTCGGTGCTGATCTCCATCTCACGGGCGGGAGTGGTCGAGGGCGAGGCGCTGCGGCAGGCGCTCGAATCCGGTCACCTCGCGGCAGCGGCGGTCGACGTCTGGGACCGCGAGCCCGTGCCGACCGATGATCCCCTCCTGCACGCTCCCCACCTGATCGCGACGCCTCATTCCGGAGCGCAGACGCACGACACCGTCGCACGAGTGTTCGCGGACGCCTTCGCCGCCGTCCTCGAGCACGCGCGCACCCGTCACTCGGCGTCGGCCGGGTAGAAGCGCTGACTGCCCTCCCACGAGGGTCTCGTCTCCTGGATCACGAAGGCCACGAGCTCCGCGTCCAGGTCCTGGGCGCGGGCCGCGTCACCGAGGTGGATCGCCTCGGCGATCTCCTGATGGAGGGCGAGCGAACGACTGTCGGGCATGTTCGGGAGCAGCCCCAGCTCGTCCCTCCCGGCGACCGTGGCCGCGACCGGGTTCTGCAGCTGGGCGAACATCTCGTTGCCGGAGGCGCGCAGGATCAGGTCGTGGTACTCGACGTCGGCCGCGAGGAACCGCTCGCGGTCCTCGGTGATCACCGCGGTGCGGATCTCACCGGCCAGCTCGAGCAGCCGCAGTCGGTAGGACGACGGGGCATGTGTGGCAGCGAGACCCGCGGCGACCGGCTCCACCGCCGCCCGCAGCTCGTTCAGTGACCGCAGCGGAGCGGCGTCGTCCTCCGAGTCGAGCTTCCAGCGGATCACCTCCGGCGCGAAATGGTTCCAGCGGCTCGCGGGCAGGATGGTGACCCCGATCCGCTTGGTGGTCGTGACGAGACCCATCGTCTGCAGCGCCCTGACCGCTTCGCGCATGATCGAGCGTGAGACGGAGTACTGCGCCTCGAGCTCCTGCATCGTCATCGACTCCCCCGGCTCCCGATGCCCGGAGACGATGGCGGCCCCGAGAGCATCGACCGCAGTGGTGAGACGAGTTTCCGACATGCGCCCAGCTTACGCGGCGCATGCGCTCGGTCGACGCGGGGGCGGTGCCCGCCGGCGGGTGCCGGGACGGCGCGCCGCCCCGGCGGCGCAGGGGCCTGCCGGCGGGGTATCGCGATGGCGCGCCACCTTGGGGCGCGCTCAGCCCCCGGAGGCCTCCCGGAGGCCTCCGGGGTAGTCGACGAGCAGGGACGAGCGGTGGAGCAGGGCGTGGATCGCGCCCCGCGCTCCCCCGGAGTCGCCGAGCTCGGAGACCCGCACCTCGGGGCGCGCCCCGTCGATGGGGTGGACCTCGAAGGTGATGGTCGAGGCGATCTGCTGGACGAAAAGCGGCGCGATGCGGGCGAGTGTCCCGCCGACGACGAGCTGGGTCGGGTTCAGCGCGAGCACCGTCGAGGCGAGCACCTTCCCCGCGGCGGTTCCGGCCTCGCGCAGCGCGTCCTCGAGGACCGGATCGGCGCGGCCCACGGCCCGCTGCAGTTCCTCGGTGGTGGCCAGGTCCAGCCCGCGTCCGCGACAGGTCTCCAGGACCGCGGGCAGCGAGGCGACGGTCTCGAGGCATCCGCGTTTGCCGCAGCGGCACCGTCGGCCCTCGTGGTGCACCGTGACGTGCCCGAACTCGCCGGAGAGCCCACGCCCACCGTGGACGAGCCGGCCGTCGACCACGACTCCTCCTCCGATGCCGGTCGCGACCCGCATGTACACGAGGTCCTCCTCCGCCTCGCCGCGCTGGAGGGCCTCGGCGAGCGCCGCCAGGCGCGTGTTGGTGTCCAGCAGCGGCCCGACGCCGAACCGCTCCTGGACGACGTCCTCGACCAGGCGGCGCGCCGCCGACGACGATGCCCGCGCCTCCGCGTGGTCACCGCTCCAGGAAGGTGAGTACGGGCCGGGGAGCCCGACTCCCACCCCTTGCAGGGCCTCGAGACGCGTCCCCGCCCGCTCCATGTCGGTGATGGCGGCGAGCGCGAGGCTGATCCGCTCCTCCCACGGCGCATCGGGGGCGATCTCGCGCTGCTCGGCGGCGATGACCTGATGGCTCGCGTCGACCACCGCGAGGTGCACGGCCGCGTGGGCGATGTCGATCCCGAGGTACTGGCCCGAGCGGGGGTTCAGCGAGAGCAGCTCGGCGGGCCGGCCGGAGCCGCGGCGTGCGGCGGCATCGGTCGAGGTGACCTGCACGGCTCCGCGCTCGATGAGGTCGGTGACGATCTCCGAGAGGGTGGTGCGGGAGATGCCGACGGCGGCGGCGAGATCGGCGCGTCGCATCGCGCCCTGGCGGCGCAGCGCGGCGAGGATCTGGTCCTCGTGCCTCCATCGCGAGCGCACGGCGGCTGCGCCAGGCGAATGCATGCGGGCATCGTAGGCACCGAGGACCTTTTCGCCAAGTGCCCGACAGAAACACCGGCGCACAGATCGCCGAGCGGGGCAGAAGCACCGCCGGAGGGCCGGACCGGACGCGCATCCCGCAAGCGTGAGCCCGAGTTTTCTGTCGGCCCATTGACGGAAAAATGCGCGCCTTCTAGCGTCCTCGCAGTCGCTGTCGCCGAACCGGCGCGACCACCGTCACGGAGCGTGGCGGCGCCTGAGACGAAAGCAGGTCGACGATGACGTCAGCCCCCTCCCGCGCGCCGGGGAACGAACCCGACGCGGCGACTTCCCGCCGAGCCACCTTCGCCGCTTTCACCGGCGCGTTCCTGGAGTGGTACGACTTCTGGATCTACGGGACGGCCGCCGCCCTGATCCTTCCCCAGGTCTTCTTCCCCGAGGCCTCCCCCACCGTCGCCCTGCTGCAGTCCTTCGGCACCTTCGCCGTCGCCTTCCTCACCCGCCCCCTCGGCGCGATCATCTTCGGCCACTTCGGGGACAAGATCGGCCGGAAGCCGGTCCTGATGATCACCGTGTTCCTGATCGGCGGCGGCACCTTCCTGATGGGTCTGCTGCCCTCGTACGCGGTGGCCGGCGGCCTGGGTGCGGTCCTGCTGGTGCTGCTGCGGCTGGTCCAGGGCATCGGGATCGGCGGCGAGTACGGCGGCGGCTCCCTGCTGGCCCTGGAGAACGCGCCGCGGGGCAAGCGCGGCCTGGCCGGCAGCTTCCATCAGCTGGGCACGCCCGCGGCGCTGCTGGCGTCCAGCGGGATCTTCGCGCTGGTCGAGCAGCTGCCCGATGACCAGCTGCTGACCTGGGGATGGCGCATCCCCTTCCTGCTCAGCGGGCCTTTCCTCGCTCTCGGGTTCTACATCCGCCGTCATCTGCCCGAGACCGCCGCCTTCGAGACGGACGACACCGACGAGCACTCCGCTCCCCTGTTCGCGCTGCTGCGCGAGCAGCCCCGCGCCGTGCTGCTGGGCATCGGCGCGCGCATGACCGACGCCGTCACCTTCAACATCATCAACGTCTTCGCGGTCTCCTGGGTGACCTCCACCTTGGGGATGGACAGCGCGCTGATCCTCACCGGGTTCGTGATCTCCTCCGCGGTCCAGCTGTTCGTGCTGCCCGTGGCGGGGAGAGTCTCCGATCAGATCGGCCGACGGCCCGTGTACCTCACCGGCATCGCGATCTGCGCGATCGGCGGCGGCCTCCTCTACTTCCCGGTGATCTCGCTCGGCAACGCCCTGGCCACCTGGGCGATCATCGTCGTGGTCCACGCCCTCGGCACCGGCCTGATGTTCAGCATCCAGAGCGCGCTGTTCGCCGAGCTGTTCGGCACCCGCGTCCGCTACACGGGCCTGGGCATCGTCTACCAGGGCTCCGCCCTGATCGGCGGCGGGCCCACGCCCGCGATCGCCGTGTTCCTCACCGCGCTCGCGGGCTCCTGGTGGCCGGCCGGTGCCTACCTCCTGCTCGCCTGTGCGATCAGCGCCCTGTGCATCTGGCGCGCCGGGGAGACCTTCCGCAATGATCTCGCCGAGACCGCGCCCGCCGGCACGGCGCAGGGCACGGGGATCCCGCAGGGACAGGGAGCGGACTCATGAGTAACACCCTCACCACCGCGTGCCAGGAGGAGGACGGGATGCAGGACGTCGGGGCCACGTGGTCGGGCTGCCACACCTTCGCGGCGCAGCGACTGTGCGCACCGCGCAGCATCGAGGAGCTGCAGGAGGTGGTGGCCGCCTCGCCGCGCCTGCGTGCCCTGGGCACCCGGCACTCCTTCAACGACATCGCCGACACCGAGGGCACCCTGGTCTCTGTGCAGGCCCTGCCCGAGAGCTTCGAGCTCGACGACGCCTCGGGCACGGTCACCGTCTCCGGCGGCAGCACCTACGGCCGCATCGCCTCGAAGCTCGGCGAGACCCGGTGGGCGCTGGCGAACATGGGTTCACTGCCCCACATCTCCGTCGCCGGAGCCTGCGCGACCGGCACCCACGGATCCGGCGTGGCCCATCGCAGCCTCTCCTCGGCCGTCTCCGGTCTCGACGTGGTGACCGCCGACGGCCGGCAGCAGCGATGGACTCGCGAGGACTGCCCCGATTTCGGCGGCCGAGTGCTCTCCCTCGGCGCGCTCGGCATCGTCACCGCGGTGACCCTCGACCTGGTCCCCGACTTCGAGGTGCGCCAGGACGTCTGGTTCGACCTGCCCTGGTCGTCGCTGTTCGAGCATCTCGACGAGATCATGTCCTGCGCCTACAGCGTCTCGATCATGCCCGCCTGGCACGACCGGCAGAACGCGGGGAAGGTCTGGCTGAAGTCCCGCACCGACGCCTGGGACCCGGCTCTGGACGCCTCCCGCTGGGGCGCGAGATGGGCCCGCGTCGCCGACGGGGAGCGGGCAGAGGGCCAGAACCCGAACCAGACGGTGCAGGGCGGGGTCTCGGGGCCGTGGTGGCAGCGTCTGCCCCACTTCCGGCCCGATGCGAGCCCGAGCCGCGGCGACGAGATACAGACCGAGTACTTCGTCGAGCGCCACCGTGCCCCCGAGGCGCTGCGCGCCCTGCACGCGATCGCCGACCGCTTCGCCGACCTGGTGCTGGTCTCCGAGCTGCGCTCGGTCGCGGCCGACGAGCTCTGGCTCAGTCCGGCGTACCGGCGGGACTCCCTGGGCATCCATCTGACCTGGCGGAACGACCCCGATGCGGTGCTCACAGTGCTGCCAGTGGTCGAGGAGGCCCTCGCCCCGTTCTCGCCGCGCCCCCACTGGGGCAAGTGGTTCACCCTCCTCGGCGACCAGGTGCAGGCGCAGTACCCGCGGCTCGCGGACTTCCGGCAGCTGGCCGAGCAGGCCGATCCCCGGGGTCGGTTCCGCAATGACTTCCTGCAGCGGACGCTGGGGCTTGAGTACCCGGAGAGCTGAGGGCCCCGGCGTCGCCTGCCCACGCTGAGGAGGTGCTCGGGAAGCCGGCGACCATCTCTGCCCGAGGCCGTGAGGAATCGCTGAACGTGGTGGGACGGCGGCACTGGTGTATCGTTCCATCGACCCTCGTTCCCTCGCGTGACGGGCTGACGTCCCGCGACGCGAGAGGCGGACGGGTCGAGGCCGGCGCCGTGGTGCGAGAGGTCGACCCCGCCGCTGCGCGGACGTGAAAGGCAGGACGGATGTCGCCGAGAGGGCAATGCCGATGACCAGTCGAGCCGACGGGCGCAAGCGGGCGACGATCTCCGACGTCGCCGCGGGGGCGGGGGTCTCCCGCTCCGCCGTGTCGAAGGTCTTCAACGGCACCGGCCACATCTCCGAAGCCACGACCGCGCGCATCCTCGACGCGGCCCGCGAGCTCGGCTGGTCACCGAGTTCGGCCGCTGTGGCCCTGCGCTCCGCCCGTACCCGCGCGATCGGCCTGGTCGTCTACCGCTCTCGGGACGTCGTGGAGATCTCCCCCATCTCCTCCGCCGTGATCGCCGGCATCGAATCGGTGCTCAGCCCGCTCGACTTCGGGCTCCTGCTCCATGTGCGGGACAGGGACCAGGAGGACGAGCTCGACTTCTACCGTCGTCTGGTCTCCGCGAACCGGGTCGACGGAGTGATCCTCACCGACAGCGTCGTCGGCGACCGGCGCTTCGACGTGCTGCACGAGCTGCGGATGCCGGCCGTCCTGCTCGGCACTCCGGCCGAAGAGATCCCGCTGCGTAACGTCGACGTCGATCCCCCGGGCGCGGGGATGGAGTCCCCGGTCGCGCACCTGGTGCGACACGGCCACACGCGCATCGCCTATGTCGGCGGGGACGAGAAGCGGGTGGTCGCCATGCATCGTCGTCGCGCCTTCGACGCCGCGGTCGCCGATCGTCCGGGGATCGACGGGATCGCCGTGGAGACGTCGTACTCCGCGAACGAGGCCGCCGAGGAGACCCTGCGACTGCTGCGGAGCCCCGACCGGCCCACCGCGCTCATCTACGCGTCGGACCCGATGGCGATGGCGGGCATGCGTGCTGCAAAGCTCGACGGGTTCCGCGTGCCCGATGACGTCTCCGTGATCGGGTTCGACGGGCTCACCATGGGCGAGTGGGTCGAGCCGCAGCTGACGACCGTGCGCCGCGACGGCGTGCTGCGAGGACGCGCGGCTGCCTGGGAGATCCTCGACGTGCTCGGGGCGGCGCCCGGCGAGCGCCCCGTGCTCCACGTCCCGGAGCTCCTCGTACGCGGGAGCACGGGGCGCGCCCCCGACGTGCCCTGAGCACGCCGCACGATGGGGACCCACACTCCAGCACGCCGTCCGAAGCTGCTGCCCGGGCGCTCAGCGGCGGGCGCGTGCACGGGCGAGCCAGCCCGCGCCGTCACGAGGCACGTACTCCCCGGAGACCCACCCCGTGTACCCCCGGGCCCGGAGCGCGGCGAACACCGAGGGGAAATCCAGCTCCCCGGTTCCGGGCTCGTGCCTCCCGGGCGCGTCGGCGATCTGCACGTGTGCGATGTCCGGTAGTCGGCGTTCGATCTCGGCCACCGGGTCGAGGCCCTGCATCGCCGCGTGATAGACGTCGAGCTGCAGGCCCACCCGTTCCCGGCCCGCCCGTTCGCGGATCCGCTCGACGTCCTCCGGCACAGGAAGCGCGTACCCGGTCACGTCATGGACATTGACGTGCTCGAGAGTCACCCGGGCTCCGAGGGGCTCGAGCCGGTCCGCGGCACGCAGCAGGCGTTCCACCAGCAGCGACTCGGCGGCAGACACGTCGGCGGACTCCTCGAGACGGCCGGCCAGGATGTTCACGAGCGGGACGTCCAGTGCCCCGACGACCTGCGCCGTCCTGTCCAGTTCCGCCGCGAAGTCGTCATCGCGCCCCGGGAGCGCGGCGATGCCCCGCTCCCCCGCCGCCCAGTCGCCGGTGGGACCGTTGACGAGTACGACGGGCAGGCCGGCGGCCTGCGCGGCGGCCGCGACCGCCCGGGGCGACTGGCCCTCCGTCGAGACGAACTCCGCGCCCGCGAATCCGTCCGCGGCGGCGGCTGCGAAGCGTTCCAGGAAGGGTCGCTCCGTGTAGAGCATGGTCAAATTGGCGGCGAAAGCGAGGTCAGCCATCGTCGGGCTCCTTCCAGGTGAGGTGCACGGACTCGAGCAGGTCGAAAGAGGGCACGCGGATCCGCCATCGCGGGCCGCTGCGGTCGCTGGTCCGCTCGATCTCCGCCGCGTTGCCGGCGACCAGCAGCTGCGCCTGCGGGTCGCGCCCCCCAGGCGGGGCGGCGAGGTCCACGAGCTGGGGCGGGCTGGGCAGGATCTCCCGCATCTGGCCACGCATCGTCATGGGGTTCGTGAGGTTGACGAGGGAGACGACGAGTTCGTGCGGACCAATCCGTACCGCGACATCGATCATCCCCGAACCCTCGACCCGCACCGCGGGGTCCTCGTCGAGAGCCCAGTCGACGGCATTGGCGAGCAACCGCCGGTGGTCGTCCTGCAGGGCGCTCCAGTAGAGCTCGGTGAGGTCGAAGGCGATGTAGACGCTGCGGCCTCCATCGGGCCGTTCCCAGGTGGTGACGGCCGGATCGGCGGGTGCCCGCCGCGGATAGACCTCCTCCATCGGCAGGTCGGGATAGTCCGGGAAGAACCTCAGCGGCACACCGACCTCGTCGCGAGTGCGAACGGCGATCGTGTGCACACCGGCGATGATCCGGGTGGCGTTGCCGAAACCGGAGAGGAGCGGGCCGCGCTCCGAGAGAGCGGCCATGGTGTTGCGCAGCGGTCCCCGCTCCGTCGACGCGGACTCCAGGCCCAGGAGGTCCTCGAGACCGTGCGCACCCCGGTGGGTGACCACGAGCGATCCGCCGGTGGCGGCGAACTCCCGCAGGGCCCGGTGCGACTCGGCGTCGAGGTCGGCGACATCGCACAGCACGACGACGCGGAAGCGGTCGAGTTCCTGCGGCGTCAGCCGGGAGGCGGAGACCATCTCGAAGGGGATGCGGGAATCCACCAGCGCTTGGTAGGCACCGTCACGGTTCGCCGCCGCCCGCGTCTCGTCGGGGCTGGTGGAGGGCACGGTCTCGATCAGAGCCACCTGTGCGGTCGGCTCGGTGCGGGCGTAGGCGTCCTCGACCTGGGCGTGGGTGGCGAAGGCGGTCGCGACCGGTTCGACCCAGCGGTCGTCGGCCAGCACGCCGTTGAACTTCGTGAACCAGGGGAAGGCCCCGTGCGCGAAACCGTCCACGATCCACATCGCCGTCTCCGGCCCCGCGTTCACCGAGTCCTTCCAGCGGTGTCCGTTCTCGGGCCCCACCGAGGTGATGAGGCCGACGGGCCGGTCCCGAAAGGTGGCACGGCTGCGCTTGCCGTTGCGGCCCGCACCCCACATCGGCTCGAGGCCTGCGCGGGACTGCTTGTCGATCAGGAGCATCGGATAGTGCCGGCGCACGAGATCCGGATCCAGCTCGTGCGCGGCGAACGAGCCGAGGTTCGGCAGGAAGCGGGCGTGAGGGCGCACGTTCCGCACGGCGTCGTCCCACAGGCCGACGAGACCGGATAGCTCGCGGCGTCTCCAGGCACGGTACTCGTGCCAGGCGGGGGCGTCCTGTTCGAGTGTGGAGGCAGGGATCTCGTGCCCCGTCGCGGCGCGGAAGCCGTCCCGGGCGCTGGCGGAGTACGACACTCCCGTGCCCTGCCAGCGGTTCGCGAAGATGGCGTCGACGTCGTAGTCGCGCACGATCTCCGTCGCGATCTCCGTGATCACCTCTCGGTTGTAGGAACTAAAGGGGCAGGTGAGGTAGATCCCCGGGAACGACGGATGCTCGATCGCGGCGCCGTGCTCGTCCCGTGCGAGCCACTCGGGGTGCGCCCGGGCGGCGTCGGCGTGGATGGCATGCGGGTCGACGCGCGCCATGACGTGCATGTCGAGCCCCCGGGCGGCCTCCACGAACTCGCCGAACAGGTCCCTGTCCCCGAGGTGGACGCTGCGGTGGTGCAGCGGGATTTTCGTGGGGTAGTAGGCGATGTACCCGCCCGCGCTGACGCACAGCGCGTTGGAGCGGCTGCGGCGCATGATGTCGATCCATTGGTCGAGGTCGACGTGGCGCGGATCGTCCTCGACGAAGGTGACCTGCGTCCAGCGGGTCGCACCGCGGTACCAGGAGGCGGTGCGGAGCCCGGCGGCCGGGGTCGCGGGCGCAGTCTGGGTGGACGGGGCGGTGGATGCTGCGGTCATTTCAGTCCTGTCGTCGCGATGCCCTGCACCAGGTACTTCTGGGCAGTGATGAAGAAGATGAAGATGGGGACGAGGGAGATGAGGGACATGGCGAAGAGGATCCCCGTGCCGCTGCTGGTCTGGACGTCCACGAGCGATTTCAGCGCGACCGAGACCGTGTACATCTCCGACTGGGTCAAGTAGATGAGCGGTGTGAAGTAGTCGTTCCACGTCCAGATGAACGTGAAGACGGCGGTCGTGACGAGGGCCGGCTGCAGGAGCGGCAGGATCACCGACCAGAAGATCCGGAACGGGCTGGCGCCGTCGATCATCGCCGCCTGGTCGAGCTCCCGCGGGAGGGTGCGGATGAACTGCATCAGGAGAAAGATGAAGAACGCGTCGGTCGCCAGGAACTTCGGCAGCAGGAGCGGCACATACGTGTTCACGAAGCCCAGCTCGGAGAAAGCGATGTACTGAGGGATCACGAGCGCATGCATGGGGAGCATGACGGACCCCAGGACTATCGCGAAGTATGCCTTGCGGGCACGGAACTCCAGTCGGGCCAGCGCGTAGGCCGTCAATGAGCAGGAGAAGAGGTTCCCGAGGATCGCCCCGAAGGCGACGAGGAACGAGTTGATCAGATAGTGGGTGAAGGGCTCGTTGAGGGCGTTCCACCCGAATCGGTAGTTCTCGAGCGTGACGGCCTCCGGGACGATCCCGGGCTGGGTCAGCACCAGCTCCCCCGGCTTGAAGGAGCTGACCACCATCCATAGCAGTGGATAGACCATCAGCAGGACGAAAACCAGCAGGAACAGGTGTCGCAGGAGGCGACGCAGCCGACGGCGAGGGCGGCGCCGGGCATCGAGGGCGGAGGGGGCGGCGGCACCGCCCCCGCGTGCGGCAGTGAGGAGTGCAGCCATCATTCGTCTCCGTAATGCACCCAGTACTTGGACGTCAGGAAGTACACCGCGGTGAAGACGGCGATCACGACGAGGAGAACCCACGCCATGGCCGCTGCATACCCCATGTTGTAATTCACGAACGCCTGCCGGTACAGGTACAGCGTGTAGAAGAGTGTGGAGTTGAGAGGACCGCCGAGGCCGCCCGAGATGATGTGAGCCTGCGTGAACGCCTGGAAAGATCCGATGGTCTGCAGGATCAGGTTGAAGAAGATGATCGGAGTGATCAACGGCATGGTGATCGAACGGAACTCGCGAATCTTTCCGGCCCCGTCCACCCGTGCCGCTTCGTACAGCTCTTCGGGTATCTGCCGGAGGCCGGCCAGGAAGATCACCATCGGCGAGCCGAAGGTCCACACGTTCAGGACGATGAGGGTGGACAGCGCCGTGTCCGGATTCTGCAGCCAGCTGGAGCCCTCGATGCCGATGAGGGCGAGGGCCTGGTTGATGAGCCCGGAGTCGCCGAAGATCTGCCGCCACAGGATGGCGATGGCGACGCTGGAGCCCAGCAGCGAGGGCAGGTAGAACGCGGAGCGGTAGAAGGAGAGCCCGCGAATGCCCTTGTCCAGCCCCGCGGCCAGCAGGAGTGCGAAGGCCAGCTGCAGCGGCACCGAGATGACCACGTACCGCAGGGTGACCGACACCGATGCCCTCCAGTTCTGATCCGCGAACATCCGCTCGAAGTTCTCGATGCCCACGAAGCTCGGGGCACTGAGCATGTCGTAGTCGGTGAATGCGAGATAGAGCGAGGCGAGCAGCGGACCGGCCGTGATGAGCACCAGGCCGAGGAGGAAGGGCGTGAGGAAGACGTGCGCGATGCCGGCCTGCGAACGGCGACGACGCCGGGCCGGTGCCGGGGGCGGTAGCTGGCCGCCCGCCGGCACCGGCCGGTCGGTGACCGTGGACATCAGGCGCTCCCCATCTCCGCGTCGATGCTGTCGACGAGGCCCTGGGAGGCATCCATGATCGACGCGTCGCCGAGGGTGATCTGCTCGATCGCCGCCACCACCTTGTCGCGCCAGGTGCCGGTGCCGTCCGGGGCCTCGTAGCGCGGGCCGCGGTCCCGTTCACGGATCTGAGAAGTGATCTCGAGGACCTTCGTCTCCAGCGGCCCGGCGTCCGCCTTCGCCGTCTCCAACAGCCGGGGGTTCGGCGGCGCACCTGCGGAGAGGCCGACGATCTTCAGCATGTCCAGCGAGTTCACCGTGTAGCTCATGAAGGCGCCGGCGTCCGCGACGAGTTCGTCGGAGGCGCCCTCGTACATGGCGAACCGACTGAGGTAGAGGAAGGGCCACCCCTCGAGCGCATCGGCGGACGCGGGGACCTCCGCCATGGCGAACTCGTAGTCCGGGAACATCGGCGCCTCGTCGATGATGTGGTTCGTGTTGGCGAACGTGGTAAGCACCATGTCGCCGGTGAGCGTCCAGTCCGGCTGGGCGCCGTCCTGTTCGCTGATCGTGGTGGTGGCTCCCTTCTCCCGCAGCTTCTCCCACCAGTCGAACCAGCTGGCGAAGTCGTCGGCACCCGCGCCGAGCCGTCCGTCCTCGGTCCACAGGTCGACGCCTCGCTGGCGCATCCACGCCTCGAGCGCCATGTCGGAGTACGCGTTGTAGGTCGTCCCCTTGCGACCCTCGCCGTTGTCGGCGGAGTAGTCGATCAAGAACTCGGCGAAGCCGTCCCAGGTCCAGTTCTCGCCGCTGGGCAGCTCGGCTCCCGCCTCCTCCAGCATCGTCCGGTTGTAGCGCACGCAGGCCGAGAACACGGACTTCGGGAAGGAGTTCAGGACCCCGTCGAGCTGATAGCTCTCGATGTCCTCGTCCTCGAAGTCGCTCAGGTCGAAGCTCTCGACGTCGTCCAGCGTCCGGTAGATACCGGCATCGGCGTAGGTCATCACCTGGGCCGAGGGGATCCAGAACACGGCGGGCACGTCGCTGCCTGCGATCTGTGTGGTCATGCGCTCCTGAAAGGCGTCGTAGGAGGCGAACTGCTCCTCGACCTGGATTCCGGTCTCCTCGATGAAGCCGGCGATGCCTTCGGTGTACAGCGCCTGGCGCTCGGCGCCGCCCCAGTAGGCGAAGCGCAAGGTGCTGCCGTCTCCGCTGGAGCCGGCGGGTCCGCCTCCGGTACCGCCGCAGGCGGCGAGCAGGGGCGCCGTCACTGCGCTGGTCCCGAGCATTCCCAACAGGGTCCGTCGCTTCAGGTCGTTCATCGTGCGTCTCCTCATCGTGCGTCCTTGCAGCGATACGGTCCGGGCGGATTGCCGGCCCGTCGGCCCGAGCTCACGGCTCGGGGGTCATGGGCGCCGTGGTCGATGGCGCGGTCACCCGACCCGCGCCGGGGCCCGGGTGGTGCGGGAGGCCCTCACGTCCGTTCCACTCGCAGGACTTCGAACGCCCCGAGGGTCGGCACCTCGGCCAGGTGGCCGTCGCCCGCGGGACGCACTCGGCAGTCGATGCCCGCGACGAGGGCCCGTACGCGCGGCACACCCTCTCCGTGCACGCGGAGCCTGATCCCGCTGATCGGCAGGGCGGGGCCGACGCTCGCCCGTCGCACGCCGCTGAGGTTCAGCAGGTGCAGGACGTCATTGCCCTGGGACGTGCTGCGGACGACCTCCACCTGGTCGGGCGCGCCCTCCAGGAGCACCTCGGGGGGCGGGAGCAGCGGGGCGAGTGCGGTCAGGAGCGCGTCACGCAGGTCGGACGTGCCGACCTCGAGGTAGGTGCGGCCGATGGTCCAGGCTGCACGCAGGTGGTGTCCGCGACCGGCTCGCGCGAGAGCGAGGACCGGGGTGCCGTCGTCCTCGTGCCCGTAGGCCTTCTCGGGGGGACCGAAGGGGGCAGGGGGCAGATGCGTCCACAGGGTCTCCGCCCCTGACGCCGCCGTCTCGTGATGCAGCACGCCATGCAGCATGAGCAGTCCGCCCGGCGTGCGCGCATAGGAGGACCGCAGGGCATCACCCTCCTCCGGCGGAGGACCGCTGGTCCGGGTCGGTGCGGTCTCGAGCGTCTGCCGGCCCTGGGCGTCCAGCCCGGAGGCCCCGGTGGAGAGGACCCGTCCACCGGACTCGACGTACGCGTCGATGGTCGCGGCTGCAGCCCCGAGCTCCTCGAGATCCGGCAGGACGAGCACGTCCCACCGCTCACGAAGGGTCGACGCCTCCAGCTCGGCGAGGAGCTCCTGGGGCACGACGTCCACGGGCACGTGGCGTTCCTGGAGCACGAGATGCAGGCCGCGGAACTCCTTCAGCGCATCGCTCCCGTCGCGGGCCGCACCCGCTGCTCCCCCGGGACGGACGAGCGCCGTTCGCGCTGCCGGCTGCAGCCGAGCGTAGAGCGCGTCGTGGCGGGCATGGAAGCGGGTGATCGCCGCGGCGGCTTCGAGGCCGGGGTAGTCGATGCGGTCGGGCGGTCCCATGATGTACGTCGACGGGTTGGCACCGCGGGAGATGGCCTGGGCGAGGTACAGCGCAAGATGCTCCCCCTGCTCAGGAGCCATGCGGTAGGGCATGTCGACGAACGACACCGCGTTGACGAAGATCGGTGCCTCGGGCCGGCTCGAGCGGATCGCACTGACGGCCTCCCCCGTGGCGTGGGGCCACAGCGGGCGCCCGACAGCATTGTTCGCCTCGTGGAAGACGATGTCGCTGCGCGCACCCTGGACCAGCACGGCGTCGGCGCGCCGGGTGGCGACGCGCGCTGCGATGCGGGCGGTGAGGTCGTCGATGGTGGTGCGGGCGAACTCCTGCCAGCGGGAGTACCCGGGATCCGCGGGGCCTGCGGGCAGCGGATCGCCGACCTCGCGGGCGTAGCGCTCGATGCAGGCACCGCAGTGGCAGACGCCGTGGTAACGGCGCGAGTAGTCGACCTCGTTGTAGCCGAACCAGTTGCAGAAGAATCCGGCGACCGGGTATCGGTCGAGCACCTCTTCCAGGACCGGGATCAGATGGTCCTGGTAGTAGCCGCCGCTGGGGCACATGCTCACCAGTCCCTCGTACTCCTGACCGGCACCCGTCGGCCCGACGAAGCACCACTCGGGATGCTCCGCGGCGATGCGGGGCACCACCTTGGAGAAGTCCATCCGGGACAGCACGCGGATGCCGCGTCGTTCGGCGGCGGCGACGGCATCCCCGATCAGGTCCCCGCCCGGCCGATCTGCGAGATGCGGGTTGCGCTCCTGGTACGGGAGGTCGGTCGGATACCAGGAGAGGATCCCGCCGGTGTTCAGCAGCCAGGTGTCCGCCCCGTGGGCGGCGATGGCGTCGAGGGCGCGCTCCACGTCGAGGTCGGCGTCGATCTCGCGGAGGTTCGTCTGGAAGGTGCGGAAGGGGCGGTGCCACCAGCCGGTGCGACGGCCGGCCGGAGCACCGGAGGCGGTGCGGAGCGATGTGTCGGGTGCGTCGGCCGTCGTCACGGTGGTGAGGGGTTCAGGCGTCATCGCGCGCTCCGTTCAGCTGGCGGGTGAGGGCGTGCAGCGCCGAATGATCGAGCCCGCCGACACCGCGGGCGACCAGTGCATTGACGAGTTGGGTGACGGCAGCGGTGAGGGGCAGGGACAGCCCGTCCTGCTGCGCCGTGTCGCTGACGATGCGCAAGTCCTTGCGGTGCAGGTCGAGCCGGAAGCCGGGACGGTAGTCGTGGGCGAGCATGTTCGATGCCTTGCGCTGCATCACCGTGCTGCCCGCGAGCCCTCCACCGAGCACGCGCACCGCGGGGCCGGGATCGACCCCCGCGCGCTCGAGGAGGACGAGCGCCTCGCTGAGCAGCTGCAGATGACCTGCGACCAGGAGCTGGTTCGCGGCCTTGACGGTCTGGCCCGCCCCGGCAGGGCCGACGCGCTCGATCGTCGTCCCCATGCTCTCCAGCAGGGGCCTCGCGCGATCGAAGGCCTCCTGCTCGCCGCCGACCATGAAGGACAGCACGCCGTCGACGGCTCCTGCCTCTCCGCCGGAGACGGGCGCGTCGAGGCCGGTGAGGCCCCGGGCGGCGCATGCCTCATGGATCGCCTGGGAGGCGGCGGGGGCGACGGTGCTGGCGTCGATGACCAGGGCGCCGCGGTCCAGCAGATCGAGCGCGCCGTCCTCCAGGAGGACGGCGCTGACGTCCGGGGCGTCGGGAAGCACGGTGACGAGCACGTCTGCGCCACGGACGGCTTGCGCCAGATCGTCCACGACCTCGATGCCCTGGGCGCGTGCTCGCTCCCGCGAGGCGGGCGTGCGCGTGTGCCCGATGACATCCCATCCGGCGCGGCCCGCATTGCGTGCCATGGGTGCACCCATGATCCCAAGGCCGACAAATGCCACTCGTTTCACGCTGAGACCTCCGTGTCCCTGAGGTGCACCGATTGACCCATTGAGCGGTTCGATGCAAGTTGGTCAGCATCCATGCTGGTCCGCGTAGTGTCTCGATACACCACTGCACTTGTCAAGGGCGCGCCGGCGCCGGAAAGACGGCGTGAGGCGGCCGAGGAGGCGAGGGCTACGAGAAAGAAATCGTGCGGGGCTTCAGGGAGGACCGCGGGAAGGATCGCAGGAGGGTGTGCAGAGAGGTCCGCGCGAATCCCTCAGTATCCTGCGGCCTTGTCGACCACTCGCAGCAGGTCCCGGCCCTGCACGAAGCGCGCCACGTTCTCCAGGTAGTACGCGAAGCCGCGGGCCGAAGTGCCGGGCGTGGTCGCCCCGTTGTGCGGCGTGATGATCGTGCGCGGCGCGCCCCAGAAGGGGCTGTCCTCCGGGAGCGGTTCCAGGGAGTGCGCATCGAGTCCGGCGCCGCCGAGGTGCCCGTCGTGCAGAGCACGCAGCAGGGCGGCATCGTCGATGATCCCGCCGCGGGAGATACAGACCAGATGGGCTCCGGGGCGCATCGCGCGCAGGGCGGCCTCATCGAGAGCCCCGCGGGTCGTCGCGGTGGACGGGACGCTCACGACGACGACGTCGCACTGCGCGAGGAAGGTGTGGAGCTGGTCGAAGCCATACATCGCCTCGACGTGCGGCACGGGGATCGAGGGACGGCGTCGGCATCCGAGCACGCGCATGTGGAAGGCGGCTGCCTTCGCGGCGAGGTCGGCTCCGGCATGGCCGACGCCGAACAGGCCCAGTGTCGCGCCGGCGAGCTCTCCGTGCTGGTGGCGTTCCCACCGTCGCTCGCGCTGCGCTCGGGCCCAGCGCTCGGAGTCACGGTCCAGCTGCAGCATGAGGAGCATCGCATGCTCCGCGAGCGGGATCGCCCCGTTGCCCACGGACGAGGTGAGCACGACGTCGCTCGAGCGCACCTCGTCGGTGAGGTCGACGTCGGGGCCGGCGGCCCAGCTGTGGACCCAGCGCACACGCGGAGCAGCGGCGAGGACGCCCTGCGGCGCGCCGCCGGCGATGGCCGTGGCCCGCGCCAGCAGCGAGGGGTCCTCCTCGAGGTCGGGGACGAACTCCACACGGGCGCCCCCTGCTGCGGCGCGAATGCGTTCGCGGTGCTCGGGGGGCTGCTCGCCGCGGACGAGCAGGATCTCAGGGGTCGACATCGAAGTCTCCTCAGGGTCGCCGACGGGCTGGAGCCGCCTCGCCCTCGACACCTCATGAGGAGGAGGCGAGGTGGGGCGGATCTAGTCTATCGATACACCAACTGTGGGTCGCCTGTCCCGAATGAGGGCGGGGCCGGTTCGGGTCAGCCCCGCGAGGCGGCGCGCAGCCGGTGGGCAGCGAGCTCCTCCTCCAGCGCGGCGAGCACCTCCGGGGCCTGCGCCGCGATGTCGACGCTCTCCGCCGGGTCGGCCTCCAAGTCGTACAGCGCCACCTCGATGCTGGCGGGCGGGTCCATGCCCTCGCGGGCATCGACGACGAGCTTGTGGCGACCGCGGCGCACGGCCCACTGGCCCTGGTAGGTCCAGACCAGGCTGCGCTCGGGTCCGTGCGGCCGGTGGGCGACGCCCTCACCCGTCGGCGTCGCCGCCATGTCGTCGGCATCGCCGCGCAGCAGACCGAGCAGGGAGATCCCGTCGATCCCCGCCAGCGCGGGATCGGCCCCGTCGACCGCGTGCAGCACGGTCGGCAGCACGTCCATCATCATCCCGGCCTGGCCTAGCTCGGTGCCGGCGGGCAACTGCGCGGGCCAGGAGATGATCCCCGGCACGCGGATCCCGCCCTCGAACACGGAGCCCTTGGAGCCGCGCAGACCGCCGGCGGAGCCGCCGGTGTAGGAGATCTCCTCGCCGCCCAGCCAGTTGCGGCTCTCCCGGGAGGGGCCGTTGTCCGAGGACATCAGCACCAGCGTCTCCTCCCTCACTCCGCTCTCCTCGAGGGCACGGAGGATCTCGCCGATCGCGTCGTCCATCGCCGCGACCATAGCGGCCGTCTCCTGGCGCCCGGGCGGCAGGTGCGAGACGCGCTCCATGTGCTCGGCCGGGGCGTGCATCGGGTAGTGCGGGGCGTTGAAGGGGACGTAGCAGAAGAACGGGCCCTCGCTCGCTCTGCGGTGGATGAACTCCGCGGCCCGGTCCCCGATGACGGTAGTGAGGTACTCGCCGTTGCGCCAGACCTCGTCCTCGTCCTCCCACAGGTCGTGGACCGGGTCGTGCTCGCCCCAGTAGAAGATGTGGGAGTAGTAGTCCACGCAGCCGGCGCGGAAGCCGAAGGTCTCGTCGAAGCCGTAGTGGCCGGGGGCGAAGGCGGCGTCGGCACCCAGGTGCCACTTGCCGAACAGTCCGGTGCGGTAGCCGCGCTCGCGCAGGAGCGAGGCGAGCGTCGGCTGGGCGGGCAGGCCGGGGGTGTCGCGGCGTCCGCCCAGGATCGACTCCACCCCGGCGTGACCTGGATACTTGCCGGTCAGCAGGGACGCACGGGAGGGGGAGCACACCGGGGAGTTGGAGTACCACCGGGGCAGCCTCACGCCGGCTCGACACAGGGCGTCGAGGTGCGGGGTGGGGATGTCGTCGGCCCCGAAGCAACCCAGGTCGCCCCACCCGAGGTCGTCGGCGTAGAGGATCACGATGTTCGGGCGGCGGTGCGCGGTCATGCTCACTCCTTTACGGCTCCTGCGGTCATCCCGGCGACCAGCCGGCGCTGCAGGAGGGAGAACAACAGGATCGTCGGCAGGGCGGCGAGCACGGAGGCGGCCATCACGACGCCCCAGTCGGTGCCGTACTCGCCGAAGAGACCGGCGATCCCGACCTGCACGGTCTTGAGGGATTCGCTGGTGAGGAACACCTGGGCGAAGAGGAACTCGTCCCACATGGCGATGAAGGCGGTCACGGCGACGGTCACGATGCCGGGCCACACCAGCGGGGCGATCACGCGGGCGATGACGGTGAGCGTGGAGGCCCCGTCGATCCGGGCGGCCTCGTCGAGCGTTCGCGGCACCGCGTTGAGGAACCCGGTCATCAGCAGGGTGGCGAGCGGGGTCGTGATCGCCACGTAGACGATGATCAGCCCCGCGAAGGAGTTCAGCAGCCGCAGCTCGGCGAAGAACAGGTACACCGGGGTGATCAGCACGACGAAGGGCAGCAGCTGGGTCGCGACCAGGACCAGCATCATCAGGGGCTTCGCCCGGAACGAGAAGCGCGACAGGGCGAACCCGGCCAGCACCGCGATCACCACCGTGATCGCGGTGCTGAGCACGCACACGATGATGCTGTTGGGCAGGTAGCGGCCGAAGTTCGTCTCCGTGAAGAGACGGGCGTAGGAATCGAGGCTGAGCCCGGAGAAGACGGTATGCCAGGTGAGGCCCTGGGAGATCTCCTGGGCCGGGCGCAGGGAGCTGTAGAGCATCCACACCACGGGGAAGGCGATCACGGCCAGGACCAGCCCGAAGGGGATCAGGAACAGCAGGTCGCGGGGGCGGCGACTCTCCCGGGAGCGACGCCGCGGCGCCCGCGCCGCCGTCGTCGCCCCCTGGGCGGCGAGCTGCGGGGAAGCGGCCATCACGCATCCTCCTTGGTCGCGGTCACGCGCAGGTAGATCACGGCGAAGATCGCCATGATCACGGTCATGAGCAGGCCGATCGCTGCACCGGCGCCGAGCTCGTTGTCGAAGAACGCCGCGGTGTACAGCTCGGTGGCCAGCACGGCCGTGGCATTGCCCGGGCCCCCACCGGTGGTCAGCCAGACGTAGACGAAGTTGTTGAAGGTCTGGATGACCGTCACCAGGACCACGATGGTCAGGACCGGCCGCAGATTGGGGAGCGTGACGCTACGGAGGGAGATCCAGCGCCCGGCGCCGTCGACCGAGGCGGCTTCGTACTGCTCCGAGGGGATCGACTGCAGGCCCGCGACGAGGACCATGACCACGAACGGGAGCTCGCGCCAGACGATGATCGCGATGATCGACCACCACACCGTGCTGGTCTGGGCGAGGAACGGGATCCCGCCGTCGATGATGCCGAAACCGCTGAGCACCTGGTTCAGCACCCCCGACCTGCCGTCGAGGATCCAGCGCCAGGCCGCGATCGCCACGACCTGGGGGACCATCCACGGAATGAGGATGATCGTGCGGGAGAGGCCGCGCAGCTTCCACCGGCGCAGGATCGGGGATTGGAGCGCGAGCGCGAGGCCGAGGCCGGCCAGGAGCCGCAGCACGACCGTCATCGCGGTAAGCCAGAAGACGGTGTTGAACGCGGCGTGCGGCAAGTCGCCGCTGCTCCACAGATCCGCGAAGTTCTCGAACCCGACTGCTTCCGCGTCGCGCGGGGACTGATACGGCGAGAGGCTCTGGAACGCCAGGACGACGTTGTAGGTCGAGGGGATGAGGAACAGCAGGCCGATCACGGCCAGCGCCGGGGCGCTGAGCAGGTAGGGCTGCAGGGCGCGGAAGCGGGAGGTGACCATGGGATCAGTCCTCGAGCCCTGTGGCCAGTGTGGAGAGGATCTTCCGGGCGGCGGCCGGTGGTTCGGACTGCCCCGAGTAGACGGCGGAGAACTGCTGGTTGATCAGTTCCTGGAGCGAGGCGATGGTGATCGGCGCATCGGCGTACCGCGCGAAGGACTCCGCGTGCGGCAGCTGGTCGATGTACCCCTGCTCCGCCGGGTCGACGTCGACCTGCTCGAGGGTGCCGGCCGAGGCGGGGTACTGGGGATAGTGCTCGAAGGTCTCCGGGCTCAGGAGGAACTTCACGAACTCCCACGCCGCTTCGGGCTCCTCACAGTTGGCGTTGATCCCCAACGCCCGGCCGCCGAGGTGGGCGGCCCCGTCCTGGAGCCCTGCGGGCATGGGCGCGGTGAGGAGCTCGGCCTCGACGCTCTGGCCGGCGGTCCGGAAGGCCGCCGGGGGCATGAAGGTCATCGCGCAGGTGCCCTCGTCCAGCGCGCCGACGATGCTCGGGTCGCCGTAGTCGGTGGTCGCCTGCATCGCCACCGGGGTGATGCCCTCGGTGAAGAACCTGTCGAAGTACTCCATCGCGTCCACCAGCTGTTGCTCGTCCACGCCGACGCTCCAGCGGTCCCCGTCGGCCCGGATCAGCTGGGAGCCATGGGCCCAGAGGTAATAGTTGATCGGGAACCACTGGGCGCTGGAGAACTGGGCGCCCGCCGGGAATACGAAGCCGCTGACCTCGCCGCCGGAGTCCCCGGTGATCTTCGCGGCGACCTCGGCCAGCTCCTCCCAGTCGCGCGGAGTCTCGGTGATGCCGGCCTGCTCGAGCACGTCCGGTCGGTAGACGAGGGCCATCGTGTCCGCGGTCCACGGGACCGCCCACATCGAGCCGTCGTAGGTCGTCATGTCGGTGGCGAGGAGCTCGTCGCCTCCTTCGGCGGGCGAAGCGGCCAGGAGGTTCTCCAGTGGAGTCAGGATGCGCGGCTCGGCCATGAAGGAGACGTCGGTGAAGGCCAGCTGGGCGATGTCGGGGCCAGAGCCGGCGTTGGCCTCGCGGGCGAACTGCTGCGGGTTGTTCGGCGACAGGGTCTCCATCGCGATGCGGTAGTCGGGGTGCTCCGCGTTCCAGATCTCGACCGCGTCGGCTAGTCCGGCCGCCTGATCGACCGGGTCGAACTGGCGGAAGACGCGATCACCCTCGGTCCCGGCGCCGGCGCAGCTCGCCAGCGGGGCGGCCAGCAGGCCGGCAGCCAGCACTGTTCGTCGTCTCATCACCAGGTCTCCTCCACGAGCCACCTCACCGGCGCCGTCAGTAGACATGATCAATTTGACAGTGTCAATGGTGGCCGTACGATCGCGTCATGACACCGCGGTCCCTCGGCACGACGGAGCGGTCCGCGCGCCGCGGCACGAATCTGCCGCGCGTCGCGGAGTACAACCAGGTCCTGGTGCTGGATCTGATCCGCCGGTCCCCCGGCACGAGCCGCAGTGACCTGGTGCAGCGCACGGGGCTGACGATGCAGACGCTCTCCAACATCTGCCAGCGCCTGGTGGCGGCCGGGCTGATCCGCGAATCGGGCCGGGTCCGGTCCGGGGTGGGGGCGCCGCGCATCGTGTATGAGGTGGAGCCGACGGGGCGCTACTCCCTCGGCCTGCACATCGATCCGGCGCGCCTGAGCCTCGTCCTGCTCGACCTGGCCGGGAGCAGCGTCCACAGCTCCACGGTGGCGACGCCCGAGTCTCCGGGGCCCTCGCACGTGTTCGACCTGATCGAGGAGCAGATCGGTGCGCTGCTCACCGAGGCGGCCGTGGCACCGGAGCTGGTCGCCGCGCTCGGCGTCGCGACGCCCGGGCCCCTCGACGTGGAGCACGGGGCGGTCGTCGGCCCTCCCCTGCTGCCCGGCTGGGGCCACGTCCATCTGCGCGAGCAGCTCGCCCAGCGCCTCGCGCTGACCGTCGTCGTTGAGAAGGACAGCACCGCGGCCGCGATCGGAGAGGTCTGGGCGGCGCCGCGCGAGGCGGAGAACCTCGCCTTCCTGTACCTCGGCACGGGAGTCTCGGCGGGCCTCGTCCTCGACGGGCAGGTGCTGCGCGGCTCGGGTAGCGCCGCCGGGCGGCTCTCGCATCTGGGGAACATCGGCCATCTCACGGCGGATCCAGACGGCGAGCGCTGCGCCTGCGGGGGACGGGGCTGCGTCGCCGTCGCCTCGCTCCCCGCCGGCATCGTGGAGGCCGCCATCGCCCGGGGCGTGCTCCCCGAGGGCGCCGACACGAGAGATGCCCGCGTGGTCGAGGCCTCGCTCGCCGAGCTCTCCCGGAGAGCGGAGGCCGATGGTGACCCGGTCGCGACCGAGCTCCTCGAGGTCGCCGCCCGCGGCTTCGCACGGGTGGGCATGCAGCTGGCGAACCTTCTCGACCTGGACAGCATCGTCCTCGGTGGGCCGCAATGGCCCGCTTTCGCCCCGGCGTGCCTGCGCCTCGTGCCGGGGCTGGTCAACGAGCAGTACGTCGCGCGCGCCGACCACGAGGTCGAGGTGCGCGGGACGGCCATCGGCGGGCACGTCGGCGCCGTGGGCGCGGCCTCCCTGGCGATGTCGGAGACGATCTTCGATGCCCCGGGTCAGCTGTACCTCGGCTGAGCGGGACCAGGGCGTGGAAGCGCCAGGAACGGGGCGACCGCCGAAGGCCCGCCGCCCTGCCTCGATCAGTCGATAGGTTCGTAATAGACAGGCTCTTCGCCCTCGTCGTCGGCGAGCATGAACTCCACGGTCTCGAGTTCTCCGGTGAATGCGAACTCCCGCGGATACTTCTCACTCACCGGGGAGAGGGCATCCCTGCCGATCTCCAGACCCTGCCAGGCCACCATGTAACGGGCGGTCGAAGGGAGCTCGACGGAGCCGACCGGAACGTCGTCGACTCGGATCTCGGCAACACCCTGCAGAGGCCCGGTCCGGGTGAAATTCATGGTGAGTCGGTGCTGGCCGTGACTGAGGGGCGCGGGGCCGGAGACGTGGCGGCGCGCGCCCTGATGGTTGTACTCATAGTGGAGCTCGTGGTCGGCGAGCCACAGGGCATAGCCTCCGTTGACGTCACCCTGGCTGACCAGTACGCCCTCGTCGTCACCGGTGATGTCCACCGTCGCGTCGATTCGATACGAGCGGTCATAGATCAACGGAGTCACGCCGGCAGGTATCCGTCCGACTCCTCGGTGCAGGATGAAATGTCGGCGCCGACGCGGCGATGCGGCGCTGTGGTATTTCGCCGCGCGCTCCGCGAAATTGCGGTCGTCCAGCGGGAAGACGCCGTACCGCTCCGCCTCCGACCACCACCGTCCGACGAGCTCGTGCAGTGCGTCGGGACGCTCCGCCGCGAGATCGTTGCACTCCGAGAAGTCCGAGGTCAGGTCGTAGAGCTCCCAGCGGTCGTCGGAATACGGCGTGTGCCGCTCGTGATACGCGACCGCCTTCCAGCCCTCGTGGACGATCGCACGGTGCCCGTACATCTCGAAGTACTGCGTGGGTCGCTTCGTCGGCGCGGCCTCGTCGCGGAATGAGTACGCCATGGAGACTCCGTGCACTGGCAGCTGGGGGGTGCCGCGGTACTCCTCGGGAGTCTCGACGCCGGTGATGTCCAGGATCGTCGGCGCGATGTCGATGACGTCGTGGAATTGTCCGCGGTGCTGCCCGGCGACCTCACCGAGCCGTGCGGGCCAGGAAACTATCAGGGGCGCGCGGACACCGCCGGCGTGCACGTTCTGCTTGTACCTCTTCAGAGGAGTGTTCCCGACCTGCGCCCATCCCCACGGATAGTTGCTGTGACAGCGCCAGGTTCCGATGTCGTCGATCTGCGCGAGGGCGTCCTCGACCCGCACTGCGTCGCCGTTCTCGTAGGCGATCGTGTTGGTGGTGCCGTGAGGGCCGCCCTCCTGGCTGGCGCCGTTGTCCGACATGAGCAGGATGAGCGTGTCCTCCCGGGCATCGAGTCGCTCGAGGTGCGAGATGAGGCGACTCAGTTGGTCGTCGGTGTGCTCGAGCATCGCGGCGAAGGCCTCCTGCAGTCGAGCCATGACCTGCTGCTCATCCGTGGTGAGCTCGTCCCAAGGCTGCACTCCGTCGTTACGCGGGGCCAGTTCGGTCCCGGCGGGCACGATCCCGAGGTCGATCTGCCGCTGCAGTCGGCGTTCCCGGACGATGTCCCAACCCTCGTCATATCGGCCTCGCACGCGGTCGAGGTACTCGACGTGCGACTGATGTGGGCAATGGGCGGCACCGAGGGCGAGGTAGGCGAAATACGGCTTGTCGGGAGCGACGGACTTATGATCCGAGATGTAGTCGATCAGATGGTCGACGAGGTCGTCTGTGAGGTGGTATCCGTCCTCCGGCGCTGCCGGGGGATCGATCCTGTGATTGTCCTGGACCAGTTCCGGGAAGAAGTGGTCCGTCAGTCCTTCCAGGAAGCCGTAGTGCTGATCGAATCCGCGGCCGAGCGGCCATTGGTCGTACGGGCCGGCGCTGGAGGTCTGGTCCATCGGGGTCAGGTGCCACTTCCCGAACGCGGCAGTGTTGTACCCGCGGTCCCGCAGCAGTTCCTGGACCATGGCGGCGCGCGGGGAGACAGCCCCTCGCTTGCCGGGGTAACCGCTGTCGGCGTTCGAGAGCATCGACATGCCGACTGAGTGGTGATTGCGACCCGTGAGCAGGCTGGCGCGGGTCGGAGAGCACAACGGCGTCACGTGGAAGTTCGTGTAGGTCAGACCCGAACCGGCCAGACCGTCCATGGTCGGGGTGTCGATCTCCGAGCCGAAGCACCCGAGGCTTCCGAAACCCACATCATCCAGGACGACGAGGATGACGTCCGGCGACCCGGACGCCGGTCGCGCCGGCTCCGGCCACCAGGGTTCTGAATCGCGATATGTGGTGCCGACCGTGGCCTGTGTGGCGATCGGATGCTCGGGCATAGGAGTCCCTTCATCGGACGGATGGGAGTGGTGGCGGGCTGAGCAGTTCACGTCGTGGTGCTGAAGCGAGTCGCGCCGCGAGCGAGGTCGTCGAGGCTCCGGCCCTTCGTCTCCGGTGCGAGGAGATAGACGACGGCCAGGTTCACGAGGGCGGCCACCGCGATCACGACGAAGATCGAGTTGCCGATGGCGTCATAGAGGGTGGGGAGAGCAAGCGTGCCGAAGACGCTTCCCAGCTTCCCGAACATATTGACGATCCCCACCGCGCGCCCGCGGATCGCTGCCGGGAAGAGTTCCGGCGCCCAGGCGTAGAAGGCGATCGAGGTTCCTCCGTTGATCACCGCGATCGCGACGCCGAAGGCGATCAGGACCACAGGGGCGGAGGCGATCCCCCAGTAGATGGTCAGGCACGCCACGATGAGAAGGCCGAGGCAGGTCAAGGCCACGATTCGACGGCCGGCGGTCTCTATCAGCCACAGACACACGATGGTGCCGACGGCGGCGGCCACGAGCGTCGTCGCGCCGGTGAACAGCAGGGCGGTATAGGCCTGAGGGGTCACGATCCGGGTGATCAACGTGGGCTGATAGAGGAGGATCGCCGAGCCGTAGAGATTGTTGAACCCCCAGTAGACCGCCATGCACAGCAGCAGCCAGACGAAAGGTCTGCGGAACAGGACTTTCAGACGGGTCGGTGCCGTAGCAGCGATCGGGCGATGAGTCGGCGCAGAGGTCGCCTCCGTCCCTTGGGCGTACTGCCATGCGGCGAGCGCATCCTCGTGTCGACCACGTGCTTCCAGCCAGTACGGCGACTCCGGGGTCTTGTGCCGCAGAAACAGCAGGATCACGGCCGGGACGGCACCGGTGGCGAGGACCCAGCGCCAATGATCCTCGTGACCGGCGACAAGGTAGACCGCCAGGGTCACCACGATGGCGAGCACGCCGCCGAGCATCCAGGCGACCCCGCCCATCCCGGTGAACGTGCCGCGCCGCTGACGCGGGATGAACTCCGCGACCAGTGCCGCGGACGGCGGCATGTCGGCACCGATCGCCACTCCGATCACGAAGCGCAGCGCGATGAGCGGCGCCAGGGAGGGGACCGCGAGAGTGAGCAGTGAACCGACGACGAAGAGCACCATCGAGGTGAAGAAGATCGGCTTGCGTCCGAAACGGTCGGTGAGTGGCCCGGAGATCGGGGAACCGACTGCCATACCGATGAAGGCGGCCGCGGTCAGCAGCCCGACCTCGCCCGCGGAGAGACCGAACTCCGGCGTGATGGCCAGCAGTGCCCCACCGAGGATCAGGAGGTCATATCCGTCGACGAAGTACCCGCCGATGGCGGTGAGGGCGATGCGGCGTTGCCCCCGGGTCAGCGAGCCGGAATCGAAGGAGAGCTGCGACGTCGTCGTCATGGTGGTCCTGGGTCGAGGGACGGTGTTGGAAGTCGACAGTAGGAACGTCCGCGCCATACGTCCAATGCTCTTATCGGCTACTTGGCATACGCTTTTCCGTATGGCCACCTCGCCGCGACAACCGCCCTCGCTCACCTGCCTGGCCTCGTTCCTCGCCGTCGTCGAGCACGGCACCTTCACCGCTGCGGCGGTAGCACTCCACCGTGCCCAGCCTCGCGTGAGCGCGCACATAGCGACACTGGAGAAGCATCTCGGGACCGCACTCCTTACCCGCGGGCCGCGCCGCGTGGAACTGACGGCTGCAGGCTCGGCATACCTGCCGCACGCGACCGCGGCGCTGAACGAGCTGCGTGACGGCGACGATGCCGTCCGCGCCGTATCCTCCACGATGCAGGGCCGGGTTCGGATCGGTGGCTACCCCGGGGCGATGGCCGTGTTCATCGCTCCCCTGGTGCGGCGTTTCCGAGCGCTGTACCCGGGTGTCGAGGTTGAGCTGCGCGAAGCGGATCCGGCGGTGCTCGAAGACCTCGTCGCGACCGGGGAGATAGACCTCGCCGTACGGACCGCCGATGTTCCTCAGCGTCACCACAACGTTCCTTCGGAGGAACTGTTCTTCGAGAGGATCCAGATGGTCACTCGACGAGACCACCGGCCGACCCTGAGCACCATGGCCGATCCATCGTCGCTCGAGGGGATCACCGTCATCGTCAGCGGGGATCCGCAGGGCGGGTGGCAGGATTACCGCGACCGCCTCGACCGGATCGGGGTCGAACCCCGAGAGATGATCACGGTGGTGCAGCCGACGACCGTGGTCGCCCTGGTCCGCGAGGGTCTGGGGGTCGGACTCCTCGGCGCCCTGGCCGCGCGAGTGACGATCGATGACGAACTGAGCGTGACGGATCTTCCGGAGCCGTTGTGGCTGCGTGAGATCCGGGTGTACCACCGCAATCAGCGGTCGCCGGACGCCGCCGTCTCAGCGTTCGCCGAGCTCCTCCGAGCGGAGGCTCCCGCGCTGACCGCCGGACGGACGGTGTGGCATTCCCGCGCGATCTGAGCTTGCGATCGGGAGACTCTGCGAAGGGCCCAGACCTCGATGTCGCCATCACCGGGACGCCGCAGCGCCGCCCTGCCCCGGCTCACCTCACAGGGCGTCGGCGACCGCTCGCGCGGGGGCGGTCCGGGCGGCACGGCGCCCCGGCAGCACGGAGGCGAGGACCCCGGCGAACACCGTCAGCACGAGCACGGCGGCGAGCTGCTCCCAGGGGATGGAGATCACCACCGGGAACCGGGCGGCGAGCACCACCATGGCTCCCAGGACGCCGCAGACGGCGCCGACCACCACCCCCAGCAGGGCCCCGACCACGGAGAGCAGGGTCCCTTCCCAGGCGAGCATCGTGCGCATCTGTCGCCGGGTCGTCCCCAGCGCCCGCAGCAGCGCGTTCTCGCCGGTGCGTTCGACCACGCCGAGTGTCAACGTGTTGGCGACCCCCACCAGGGAGACGACCACGGCGACGGCGAGCAGCCCCGAGGTGATCCCGAGCATCAGCGTGATGATCTGCTGCGCCACCTCGCGCGTCGCTCCCTCGGAGTCCATCCGCGCCTCCGGGAGAGTGCTGGCGAGCACGCCGTTGAGGTCGCCGACGATGGTGAACACGTCGGTTCCGGCGCGCGCGGAGGAGCCAGGGTCGGCGAAGTCGACGAACACGGAGCTGGGCTGGATCTCCCCGAAGATGCCCTCGAAGGTGCTCGCACTGACCAGTGTCAGCTTGAGGTTCCCGTCGATCCGCACCACGAGCTCCTCGCTCCCCGACCCGGAGCGGGGCACCTCGATCGTCTCCCCGTCGTGCAGGCCGACGGACTGCGCGCGGTCGCTGCCGATGACCAGCTCCCCGTCCGCGACGGAGGCGAGGTCCTCGCGGACCGCGGTCTGCTCGAGCTGCTCGGCCGTCGGGCCGTAGACGGTGAGCTCATCGCTCCCGTCGACCGTGATCTCCCCGGCCGGGACGGCTTCAGCGCGGTGGACTCCCTGGATCGCGGTCAGCTCCGCGACCGCCTCCTGGGGCAGTTCGGGAGCGCGGATCACCGCGTCCACGGGGGCACGTTCCGCCAGGGCGCGGGTCAGCGAGGCATCGGCCGTCTGCGCACCCACGGCCAGCATGGACATCAGGGTCGTCCCGATCAGCAGCGCGGCGGCGGTCGAGGCGCTGCGTCCCGGATGACGCCGCACGTTCGCGACGGCGACGCGGGCGGGGACCCGGCCGAGGCGCCCGACCGTCCCACCGAGCAGCCGTACCAGCGGCGCGACCACGACGCGCATCGCGAGCAGCACGCTGAACAGGGTCAGGGCGCCTCCGGCGACCCCCAGGGCGATGGCGGGTCCGGCCGCCCCTCGGGAGGAGACCACGACCCCGGCGGCCATCAGCCCTCCACCGGCGAGGACCCCGACGGCCGTCAGCACGGCGCGCAGCAGGCCGGGACCCTTCCCGGGCGGGACGACGCGCAGCGCTTCGAGCGGAGCCACCTGGGTGGCGCGTCGCAGCGGGAGGAGCCCTGCGCACATCACCACCACCAGACCCGCCACCAGCGGGAGCACCACGGAGAGGATTCCGATGGGGGCGGCAGCGGCACGGGGCGTCCACCCCAGGTGCGGCGCGACCAGCAGTGCACCCTGGACCACCACATGTCCCAGGACGGTCCCGAGCACCGAGCCGAGCAGAGCCACGAGCAGTGACTCCTTGCCGACGACGGCCGCGACCTGACCCCGGGTGGCGCCGAGGGTCCGCAGCAGGGCGAGATCACGGGTGCGCTGGGCGATGGTCACCGAGAGGGTGTTGGCGACCACGAGGAGACTGGTGAGCAGGGAGATGGCGATGAATGCGGCGACCACCGGGCCGAAGGCGCTGAATCCGCCGGCCGCGCTCTGCTCCAACTCCACGCGCGAGGCGCGCGCCGTGAGCACGTCCAGATGCTCCATGCTCGCTGCGGCGGCGACCTCCTCGGGATCCGCCTTGGCGGGGACCGAGGCGTGCCAGGACGTCGCCACGTCCTCCAGCTCGGCGCCGAGGACGCTCTTCGCGTTCGCGCTCGTCACCAGGATCCGCGGGGGCCCGGTGGCCAGGAGCGCGGAATCCAGCGGCTCCGTCACCCCGACGACCTTCAGGGCGACGTCCTCACGTTCCCCGCCCCGTGCGGACGTCGCGACGGTGAGGGTGTCCCCCGTGTCCACCTCGAGCATGGTCGCGGTCGCCTGCTCGATGACGATCTCGTCGGCGTCCTGCGCCGGGCGTCCGTCGACCAGCGGCACCTCGGCGACGTCGGTCGGCGGCGGGGTGTACACCCGCAGGGAGCGGGCGCGGTCGCTGCTCTTCGAGTTCACGGACACGAAGGAGGAGTCGAGCACGGGCCACTGCTCCTGGGCGCCCTCGATCCGAGGCGTTCCCTCCCGCTTCCCCGAATCCGTCGTGGTCGCGACCAGGTCCGTGCCCAGCAGGCTGGTGTCGGCGTCGGCGGCCGCCGAGTCGCGCAGCAGGGTGGCCCCGAGGACCATGGCGGCGACGAAGGCCGTGGCGAGGACGATCGTGAGGACCGCTGCGAGGTGCCGACGCAGCGGGGTGAGGCGGATGCCGCGTGCGCTCACTGCTCGGCCGCTTCCCCGGATGACGTCCCGAACGGACCGTCCTCGTCGACGGCGATCCGGCCGTCGGAGAGGGTGAGGATGCGGTCGGCGCGCTCTGCCGCATCCCGTTCGTGGGTGACCATGACGACCGTCTGCCCGAAGCTGTCGACGCATCGCCGCAGCAGGTCGAGGACCTCCGCGGTGGTGCGGGAGTCGAGGTTCCCCGTCGGCTCGTCGGCGAAGATCACCGCCGGGGACCCGATGAGGGCGCGGGCGATGGCGACCCGCTGCACCTGCCCCCCCGAGAGCTGCGAGGGGAGGTGGCGCAGGCGGTCGGTCAAGCCCAGGCCCTCCGCGACGGTGGTCCACCACTCGGGGTCGGCCCGGCGCCCGGCGAGCTGGAGGGGCAGCAGGATGTTCTGTTCCGCCGTGAGCATCGGCAGCAGGTTGAACGACTGGAACACGAAACCGATGCGGTCGCGCCGCACCCTGGTCAGAGCGCTGTCCTTCAGCCCGTTCAGCTCGATGCCGTCCACCCTCACGGAGCCGCCGTCCAGCGCGTCCAGCCCGGCGAGGACATGGAGGAGGGTGGACTTGCCCGAGCCCGAGGGGCCCATCACGGCCGTGAAGGCGCCGCGGGCGATGTCCACGTCGACGCTGTCGAGAGCGACCACCTCGCCGGCGTCCGAGGCGAACGCACGGCGTGCGCCGCGGGCACGGACCACGGGATCCTCGGCGGCGTCGCGGGACGGCACAGGATCCTGGACCGTGGGGTTCCGGGAAATGGTGGGTGCCACGGGAACGGGCCTCCGATCAGCGTCACGGCACAGGGGCGCCTACAGCCTGCCTTACCAGGGCGTAGGTTGCATGTTTGCGAGCCCCTGCCCCGGAAGGTCGTCCGGTCCGCTCCGTATGTCGGACTTCCGCCGTCACACTCGAGGCCGATGACATCGACATCGACGACGGATCCGCCTCCCGGCTGCCGTCAGTCCGTGCTGGCGTCGAGCTCCGCGAGCACCCGCTCGACGATCTCCTCGTACACGTCCTGCGTGTAGTGGAACGGGGCCAGGCCCCAGCGGTGCTCGGGGTCGGCCAGCACGCCCAGCGGCTGCAGCTCGAGGATCCGGAAGCCGAGTTCGCGGAGGAGCTCGTAGTAGCGCAGGTAGGCCTCGTTGGCCTCCATCGCGGAGGTTCCCATACTGCGCGGGGTGTGGCGACCGTCGACGGTGACCAGGGCCCACGGCACCTGCAGCACCACGGTCTTGTCGAACAGGCCGAGACCCTTGAGGGTCTCCCGCAGCCGCTCGGCACGCGGCGCCCACCGCTCGAAGTGCTCCTCGGTGCCGAACTCGATGTGGCGAGCGCTGTCGACGACGGTGAGCACCTCGGGCACGCGCACCAGGTCGATGCTGCGGGTGACCACACCGCCGTCCTCGAAGACGTGCACGCCGTGGCGCTCGTCGACGAGGTCCCACAGCAGCACGTCGGTCTCGTCCGCGACCTCGGCGAGGCGGGTCCCCAGGTCGCCGACGAAGTCACCGGTCATCATCCGGCGCTGGAACGCCGAGTCGATCTCCGCGCCGTCGGGGAACCACGTCGAGGCGTCGCGTTCCTGGGAGAGCAGCGACTGCCGGGCGATGTAGGCGACGACGTCGAAGCGCTCGCCGCCCGCCAGGTCGACGGTGTCCCGCGCGACGCAGCTGCCGTAGATGACGACGCGCGTGGGCGCGGTGTCAGCGGGCTGAGCAGTCACGATGCTCCTTCGTCGCGGGGTGGGACGCGTCCGAGATGGACGGTGGGCGTCAGAATACCCACGAGACGCCGGCCGCCCCTGGTGTACGCCGCGGCCTGTGGCGCTCCCGACAACCGTCGGGCCCCGCCACCGGCTCGGTGGACCGCATCCTGCGGTGCGGACCGGCATGGGACCATGAGGCGTCCGAGAACCGCTCCCCTGCCGAGAGGTGCCCATGCCCGCGCAGTCCACGTCCCGTCTGCAGACCCTCCGCACGGGACTGTGGCACCTGCGCACCGGCGGGGTCCGCCAGCTGCGCACCTGGCGGCGTCGTCGCCGCACCGCCTCCTACGGCGTGGGCGACGGCCTGGGCAGCCGCGACACCGGAGGGCGTCTGTCCTTCCCGCCCGCGCAGCTGCGTGGGCGGCCCCCGCAGGTCGAGGGATTGCGCGCTGCCGTGATCCTCGACGACTTCTCGATGCTGGCCTGGAGCTACGAGTTCGAGACTCTCCCTGTCACTCCGTTGGCATGGCGCGAGCAGCTCGCGGAGGACCCGGTGGACCTGCTGCTGGTGGAGTCGGCCTGGCACGGCAACGAGGACGCCTGGCAGTACCAGCTGACCGGCTCGAAGGCACCGTCCGAGCCGCTGCGCGAACTGGTGGCCCACTGCCGCGAGCACGGCATCCCGACGGTCTTCTGGAACAAGGAGGACCCGCCACACTTCGAGGACTTCCTGCCCCTCGCGAAACTGTTCGACCAGGTCTTCACCACCGACGTGACCTTGCTTCCGCGCTACCGGGAGGAGCTGGGGCACGAGAACGTGGCGGTTTTGCCGTTCGCAGCGCAGCCCGCCGTGCACAACCCGATCCGGCCGCAGCACGGCCACCAGGCGCGGGATATCGCCTTCGCCGGCATGTACTTCGCGCACAAGTTCCCCGAGCGCCGCGCCCAGATGGACATGCTGCTGGGCGGGGCGCTCGACGCCTCGGCCCGGATGGACTTGGGCCTGGAGATCTTCTCCCGCTTCCTCGGCGACGACGAGCGCTACCAGTTCCCCGGGGCGCTGGCCGACCGGGTGGTGGGCTCGCTGAGCTACTACCGGATGCTCACCGCGTACAAGGCGTACAAGGTGTTCCTCAACGTGAACTCCGTGGTCACGAGCCCGTCGATGTGCGCGCGGCGCATCTTCGAGATCACCGCCTCCGGCACCCCGGTGGTCTCCGCCCCCTCCCCCGCGATCGGTGAGTTCTTCGCCGAGGAGGAGGTTCCCGTCGTCGCGAAGCGCGAGGACGCCGCGCACGTGGTGCGTGCTCTGGTGCGCTCGTCCGAGCTGCGCGATCGCACCGTGCACCTCGCCCAGCGCCGGATCTGGCACGAGCACACCTACACCCATCGCGCCCGTCAGGTGCTCGACACCGTCGGACTCGGGCAGAGGGCCGGGAAGCGGGGGCTGCCCGGTGGTGCGGGTCTGGCCTCGGTCAGCATCATGGCTGCGACGAACCGTCCCGACCAGCTGGATCACCTCGTGGGCCAGGTGGCTCGGCAGTCCGGGGTGGAGCGTCAGCTGCTGCTGATCACGCACGGCTTCTCCTCGCCGACGGAGACCGCCGAGCGGGCGCGGGAGCTCGGCGTGGAGAACGTGGTGGTGCTGGAGGCTCCGAGCAGCTGGAGTCTCGGGGCGTGCCTGAACGCCGCCGTCGAGCGGGCCGACGGGGAGGTGCTGTCCAAGATGGACGACGACGACCTCTACGGCGAGTTCTACCTACACGACCTGCTGCGGGCTCGCGAGTTCTCCGGGGCCGACGTGGTGGGCAAGCACGCTCACTACATGCACGTCGCCGGGGCCGATGCGACCCTGCTGCGCTTCCCCTGGATGGAGCACCGTTTCACCGACCGGGTGATGGGGCCGACGATCACCGCGGACCGCGATGTGTTCATCGCCCACCCGTTCGCCGACGTTTCCCGCGGGGAGGACACCGGCTTCCTCGACACCGTCATCGCCGCCGACGGCCGCATCTACTCCGCCGACCGCTTCAACTTCACCCAGATGCGCCGTGGCGAGACGGGCGGTCACGCCTGGTCCGTCGACGACCGGGAGCTGATGGCCAGCGGGGACGTCGCCTGGTTCGGCCGGAACGACCCGCACATCATGTTCTGACGAGCACGTTCGTCCCGCAGGCGAGGCGTCGCGGTCCCGCCGCTGAGATGTGGCCCCGGATTGCCCGCCCCGCCACCATGCGGTCATCTTCCGTTCATCCTCGCCGCGTAGACAAGGTACTTCCGGATGACCACCACGGAAGCGAGAACCGGAATGACACTCACTGCGGCGTTCGACCCCGAGGCGACGGTCCGTCTCCGCGATCGTCACGCATCGGGCCCGCGCACGGGACACCTTCGCGCCCTGCTCGGTGCCCGCCGGCACGGCGGGGCGAGCGCAGTCCGCCCCGCCGGGGCGGAGCGTTCTCGCCCGGTCTTCACGGAGACCTCCTGGGACTCCGTCGACCCGCTCGCCTACGACACCGGCGCCGGGGCCGATCTGGCGACGTGCCCGGGCGCCCCTCGGGCGACCGACGAGGACGACCGCACGTCGATTCTGGAACTCGACGACGACGCTGCCGAGGACCACTGGGCAATTCCGCTCGAAATGGACGAAACATTCGACGACGAGGGCTCCGCCGGCATTTCCTGAACACTTGTCCCCCGGCACTCCGTCCGCATTGAGGACGGAGTGTTGCCGCATGCCTTCTGCGCTCACTAGACTTCTCGAGGCCGTCTGATCCCTGGCGGTCGACGAAAGCGCGCCACGGACTCCCCCCGGCTCTGAGCCGTCTCCGGGGCGCGGTAACCCCCGAGGTGCTCTATGCGTGCTGACCCCCTCCTGCTCACGGTCGTTCTGGAATGCACAGGCGAGCTGGACCGCGAGGGGGGCACCTACCGCAGGCTGCTCAATGCGCGACTCAAGCACGAGGACCAGTACGCCCTCCGCGTCCACGACGAGGAGCTGGACACCGCCTCGATCCGCGCCCTGTGCGACGAGATCGACAGCACGTACGTCGTCTTCGTCCGCTCGACGCACGAGGTCTCCGCCACCTACCTCTCGACCCTGCTGCAGCATCTGCAGAACCGGACGGTCTACCTGGCCGAGCCGACCCTTTTCACCGGCGCCCTCCCGAAGAACATCGCGAAGAACGCTGTCTCTGCGTACGCACGGGACACCGACGTCTACGGCATCGCCTACAACACCTCGCGTCTGCGCGACTTCCTGGACGCCGAGTACGACCTCGACCGCTCCGCGCTGTACATCGCCTACCGCCTCTACTGGTCGATCAACAGGGTCGCGCCCCTGGAGGTCGGGTACTCCATCGCGTCGGACACCAAGGCGGCGATCGGCCTCCAGCTGGACTGCGGCGTCGCGCGACTGCTGCCCCTGCTGACGAACGCGGCCCCGACGATGCGCACCTACATCCTGCGCTTCCTCGTCCTCTACCTCCGTGGACTCCGCGAATCGCAGGATTCGGACGTCCCCCTCGCCCACGTGCGCGAGCTCATCCGCATGTTCTGTCTCACCGACATCCTGGACCAGTCCAGGACTCTCCAGCCCTTCGAGACCGCGTGGATCCAATGGATCGACGACAGCTCCCACGACCGCCATCTGTACAAACGGCTCTCCACGGCGGACAACTACCTCGTCTTCGCACTGGGCGAGGGGCGGCTCGAGGCGGACATCGAGCTCTACCGGTGCCGCTTCGGCGAGGACATCGTGCAGATCGGCAAGTCGTACCTCTCGACGAGTCTTCGGCCGGGCCTGCACAATCCCAAGGTCGTCGATTTCTACCGCCGACCGATCACCCCGCGCTCGACGATCCTGTTCTTCGATCGACCGATGCAGGCCGACGACAACGCAGAGCATCTGTACAGCTACTTCAGGGATCACTACCCCGAGTATTCGGACATCTACTTCGCGCTGAATCCGAAATCGCCCGACTGGCCCCGCCTGGAGGAAGAGGGCTTCCGCCTCGTCCCCATGTTCAGCGCGGAGTTCCGGAAGCTCTTCGTCCAGTCGGATCTGGTGGTGTCGTCGCAGATCTACAACCTGAAGCACCAGGGGAAGTCTCTCGTGAACTCACGATTCGTCTACCTGCAGCACGGGATCCAGCTCAACGACATGAGCGACTGGGTGCTCTCCAAGCACTTCGACGTCTTCGTCGCCACCGGGAAGCTCGAAGCCGATTACCTGGGTGCGCTCGCCCCCGTCGAGACGCTCAACTCGGGGCTCCCGCGCCTCGAATCACTGCGTCGGACCCGCACCGAGCAGCGCCGGCTCCTCTTCATGCCGACCTGGCGGTTCAATCTGCATCAGCACTCGAGCGGCACCTTCACGAAATCGGTCTACTACCAGGCGATCGACGCCGTGCTCACGGACCGGTCCCTGCTCTGCTTCCTCGAGGAGCAGGATCTGACGCTCGAGGTCAAGCTCCACCCCAACGTCGAGAAGAGGGCGCACCTGTTCCACTTCTCGGATCGGGTCGTGCACTCCTCGATGAGCTACCGCGAAGCCTTCCGATCCGCCGAGTTCGTCTTCACGGACTACAGCTCCGCGGTCCTGGACGCCGCGTTCATCAACACCCCCATCGCCTACTACCAGTGGGATGCCGACGAGTTCTTCGAGGACCAGCCGTACGAGAGCCGCCTGGACTACACGACGCAGGGCCTGGGACCGACCTTCTTCGACCACTCGGGGATCATCGACCACATCGTCAGCGGCCGCTACCTGGAGCCGGACCCGACCAGCGACGCCCGCCGAGAGATCTTCTTCGAAGGTGTGGACCCGACACGCATCTGCGAGACCATCGTGGAAAGGATGCTCAGCCTGTGAACAAGGTGACCGCCCCCCTTCGGCGGGGCATCCGCTCCGGTGCCCGCTCGATCGCCTACTCGACCACGTCCCGCGACATCGCACGACGCCTGGTCGAGGACCCTGCCGCGCACCGCCTCCGCACGATGATCGAGGAGAAGGGCCACGGCGCCAAGCTCCGCCGGCTGGCCTCCCAGCAGCTGCCTGAGGGCACCTTCTTCGCGAAGCTCACCATCCACCACTGGAACAAGCATCGGAACTCGAGCTTCCGGTTCCTCGAAGGGGACCGGGTCGTCTACGGGAACAAGATCGAACCGCCTGCCCGAGGGTTCGATCTCGAGTACCGGAACATCATCGTGACCTCCGATCAGCCCTCCGACTTCCGGCTCGACATCGATGCCGAGTACAGCCTGAAGATCGGCCGCGGCGCCTTCACGACCGCTCAGCAGGTCCGGTACGACGAGCAGTACGGCGTCGAGCAGCACGGCGACCTCCACTACTCCCTGCGCGGGAATCTCAAGAACCCTCGGCGCGTCCTCGTCACGTTCCCCGGCTTCGGACCGTCGACGTCGCGCATCTCCTATGCGGTGAGCTATCTGAAGGGGATCACGGATGCCGACCTCTCCGACACCCTCATGATCTGCTTCCAGGACCGATACATGGTGGCCGGCACCTACATGCTCGCCGACAACGCGGGGGAAGCGCTGCGCCCGCGCGTCCATGCCGAGATCGCGGGTCTCCTCGAGAAGCACGGCATCCCCGAGCGGGAGCTCATGCTCTTCGGGGCGTCCAAGGGGGGCAGCATCGCGACCTACTACGCGGAAGGCTTCCCCGGGGCTCAGCTGCTCGCCGTCGTCCCGCAGATGAACCTGCCGTACTACCTGAACAAGCCGTTCTTCCGCGACAACCTCTACCGGCTGCCCGCGCTCCGCGCGGATCCGCAGCCCGTCGACCTCATGCGGCAGTACTTCTCCGAGGGCCGACGGATCGACTACTTCTACACCGACCGGGACGAGCAGTCAAACTATTCGCTGGTCGAGTTCGTCCAGGACGTCCCCGGTCTCACCAAGTACCGGGTCGACGGGGAGCACGCCGACGTCGCCAAGAAGGCCCTGCCCACCATCCTCTCGGTGATGAAGCGCTTCCTCCGAGGAGAGGCCGAGGACGACTCGACCCCGACGGTGAGCTGCGATCAGCTGACGTCGTTCCCCGACGAGAGCGGCGCCGGTTTCCAGGTGCGGCTCGGCAATGACACTCCCCTGCCCTCGGGCCCGACGAAGAACGCGCTGCTCGGCGGGGACCTCGGACGGACGAAGTTCCGTCAGCTGATCTCCCCTCATGCGTACCCGTTCGTCAAGTACACGGTGCCCACCGAGCGTCTCCTGCACGGGCTGCACGATCCCGCCTCCGTCAGCTCCCTGCTGTTCACGGGGTCCGACGGAACCTTCCGGCACGGGCTGCTCCCTGCCGCCGAGCCGCCGATCGAGGTGGCCTCGCACGCTCGTCCGGCGGCCCTCTGCGCCGAGCTCGACCTGACACCGACCCTCGAGCCCCGGACGTACTCGCTCCTCGCCGGGGCGAACGCGCCGGTGAGCACTTTCGAGTACGAGGTCGAGGCGGGGAATCCCGATGCCGACGCGGTGACCCTCGTGCTCGCCCGTTCGGCCGCAGATCGTGCCGACCTCGACAAGGACGCGATGAGCGGCGGCGCGCGCCTGGTCGTCACGGCGGTCCCACCCCCGGGTGCACGCGGGGCATCGCGCCTCGCCCATCGCATCGCGATCACCGCGGGAGTCGAGAAGATCCGCGTGCTCGTCATCAGCCCGGACGTCTCCGACGCCGAGGTCACCGCCGTGAAGCGGCTCTACGGGCCGGAGGTCGTCTGCGAGGACCTGCGCCCCACGGACGTCCGCTCCGCGACCCTTCCCCGCGAGATCGGCTGAGAGCACAGCCGTGGCCGTCACCATCACCCAGATCGCCGCCTACGAGGACGCGAACGGCAATCGCATCGAGTTCACCGGCTCCGCCCCGATCGTCTCCGGCATCACGGTCCTGTTCCGTGGGTCCAACAACGTCCTGACGGTCGACTCGACCGCGAGGATCCACAAGCTGTACCTCCGCTTCGACTCCCACAACGGCCGCTGCCGGATCGGCGGGAACCGCGGAGTCGCCCCGCTGAAGGCCGGCATCAGGGTGGGGCAGGATTCCGCCGTCGAGATCGGTGACGACGTCTCGACCACCGCGCATGTCGACATCTCCGCCGTGGAGGGCACGAGCGTCACGATCGGGGATGACGTCATGATCGCCACCGGTGTGCGTCTGCGGACCGACGACGGGCATCCGATCTTCGACGTCTCCGACGGCCGGCGCGTCAACACGGCGAAGTCGATCGAGGTCGGCAACCACGTGTGGCTCGCGATCGACTCCTTCCTCCTGGGAGGCGCTCGGATCGGGAACGGTACCGTGGTCGGCGCCCGCGCCCTGGTCACCAAGAGCTTCCCCAACAACTGCATCCTCGCCGGAGTCCCGGCCGCGGTGATCCGGCGCGACGTCGCCTGGGAGCGCCCTCACCTGTCCGTGACGCCTCCGTATTACAAGCCCGATGCCTCGACGGTCCAGAAATCGGAGTACTGGCACCACACTGAGGGGTAGCCCGCCCCTCACGGGCGCAGGCGGCTCGCAGACGACGGCGCCGCCACTGCGGGCGACGGACGGACGTCTTGGTGCGAGGGAGGACTTCAACGGTGACACGGCGTCGATGGCTGATGGTGGGGGCTGGTGCCCTCGCCGTCGTCCTGCTCCTCGTGATCGGAGTCCTGGCTCTGCGGCCGCACGAGGACGGGCCAGGAGACGGAGCGGAGGGGACCTCGTCCCCGACGCAGCCACCCGACTCCGAGCGCGTGTTCCTTCCGGGCTACGACGCCTCTCCCGGCGAGTTCTCGATGACCGATCCCGCCGACGCCCCGGGCAAGACCACCTTCGTGGGTCTCGGCCTGGGGAAGGACGCCGCTCACACGGGCCACCAGTTCGGTCTCAGCTTCGACGCCCGCGAGCTGGCGAACCCGATGTGGGGCTCCGAGCACTCGAACCTCGCACTCACCCTGGGCGAGCTCGAGGACCCGGCGCTGCGGTTCGGCGGCAACGGGATCGACCGGCACGTGTGGTGGACGTCCAGCGAGGAGCCCGCCCCCGAGTGGGCCCAGGCGACCGTCACCGCGGAGGATCTCGAGCGCGTCGCCGCCGTGGCCGAGGAGGTCGATGCGACGGTGACGATCGATCTGGACCTCGGGCACGACGACCCGGCGCGCGCCGCGGACATGGCCGCGCACGCCCGGAAGGCCTTCGGGGATCGTCTGCTGGCGGTCGCGATCGGCAACGAGCCCAACGGGTTCTTCCACGCGAACCAGCCTCAGCTGGCGGTGCGCGATGCGAACTGGGGCCCCGAGGCGTACCAGCAGTCGCTGTCGGAGTACTCCGTTGCGCTCGAGACGGCGGTCCCCGGACTCCCGGTGGCCGGCCCCGGTGCCTACGACGCCCAGTGGTGGCGCGCCTTCGCAGAATCGGACATCCCGAATCAGCGTGCCCTGAGCATGCACTGGTACCCGCTGTGGGACTGCGAGGGGCCCGCGTCCTCCCTCGCGAACCCCTCGGTCGACGACCTCACCTCGCCCGAGATCCGCGAGCGCGCCCGCACCATCGTCGGGATGGGCGCCGAGGTCGCCGATCAGCATGGCCTGCCGCTGTGGATGGAGGAGACCGGACCCACCTCCTGCCCCGGCACCAACGACACCTCCCGCACCCATGCGCAGGCGCTGTGGACGGTGGACTTCGCGATGACGCTCGCGGAGCTCGGGGTGGAGCGCACGGCGTTCCACTCCACCCTGCAGGCCTGCGAGGGCGGCGCGCCGATGAGCCCGATCTGTGCCCGCGGCCCGTACGAGGAGCCGGGCCGGACCGTGCAGGGACGCACGAGCTACCTCGCGCTGATGATGCTGGGCGACCTCCCGGCGGGGAGGATGCTGACGCCGTCGGTGACCGGCGACGGCCAGGTCTCCGTCCACGCCGTGCTCGGGGACGACGGGGGGCTCACGCTCGTGATGGTCGATCAGCGCGACCCCTCGAACGAGCTCTACCGGACCCGACCGGTCCGGATCAGCGCGCCCGACGACGTGAGCGCCCTCGCCCCGAACGGCTGGGAGCTGACCCTGGGCTCGGATCTTTCCGGTGATTCCCTCGACGCGGCGGAGAGCACCTTCGAGGATCTCGCCCCGGTCACGGGCGAGTTCGCCGGTGCCCGGCTCGCACCGGAGCAGCCGCTGACCGTCAGCAGCGAGCCGGGCACGGTCACGATGCTCCGCTTCTCCGCTGCCGGCGGCGCCGATGCCTCCGACGACGGCGGTGACGCCGGGACGTCCGAGTGAGCCTCGTCCGTCCCCGGCCCGCCGTCACGTCGCAGCACGGTGCCGAGCGGTCCCGCGGAGCGCCGGCCAGCAGTTGCTCACCCCCGTGAACACACGGCAAACGTCGCGTGTGGTCCGGGCGAACAAAACGCCTACTCAGCGGTCTTTTTCCAGGCCGCCGACCATTTTCTGTCGTCTCTGTGACACGTGGGAGTCACGGCGGTGACTCGCCGACCGACGAGGCGATACCGTGTGCGAGGACGCCCCGTCCCCCTGCCCCTACCCCGCCAGGAGAGTTCGATGAGCCCGAACGTCCCCCTCGATACCGTCAGCGTGATCGGTCTCGGCTACATCGGCCTACCGACCGCCGCCGTCCTCGCTCAGGCCGGCAAGACCGTCATCGGTGTCGATGTGAAACAGACGAACGTCGACGCGATCAACGCGGGCACGGTGCCGTTCGTCGAGGAGGGCCTGGAGTCCGTCGTCGCCGGCTGCGTCGCCCAGGGCAAGCTCTCCGCACAGCTGGAGACCCCGGAGGCGGACGCCTACATCGTCTCGGTCCCGACCCCGTTCATGGGCGATCACGACGCGGACCTCTCCTACATCGAAGCCGCCGCCCGCGGGATCGCCCCGAAGCTCTCCGGCGGCGAGCTGATCGTGCTCGAGTCGACCGCCCCTCCCGGGGCGACCGAGCAGATGGCGAGGGTCATCCTCGAGGCCCGTCCCGAGTTCACCGACGAGCCCAACCTCCCGAACTCGCTGTACTTCTCCCACGCCCCGGAGCGTGTGCTCCCCGGCCGCATCATGATCGAGATGGTGGACAACGATCGCATCATCGGCGGTATGTCCCCGGAGGCCGCGGAGCTGAACCGCGATCTCTACGCGAGCTTCTGCAAGGGTGAGCTGCTGCTGACCGACGCGAAGACCGCCGAGATGGCGAAGCTCACCGAGAACGCCTTCCGCGACGTGAACATCGCCTTCGCCAACGAGCTCTCGATCATCGCCGACCGCCAGGGCATCGACGTGTGGGAGCTGATCGAGCTCGCCAACCACCACCCGCGCGTGAACATCCTCCAGCCCGGCCCGGGCGTGGGAGGCCACTGCATCGCCGTGGACCCGTGGTTCATCGTCTCCGCCGATCGCCGGTTCTCGAACCTGATCCGCACCGCACGCGAGGTCAACGACTCCAAGCCGGAGCTGGTGATCGAGAAGGTCATGGAGAAGGCGGCACGCTTCAAGGATCCGACGGTCGCAGCGCTCGGCATCGCCTTCAAGGCGAACATCGACGACCTGCGCGAGTCGCCCAGCCGGAACATCGCCGGCTCCCTCGCCGGAAAGCTCACCGACGGCACCGTGCTGGTCGTCGAGCCCAACGTCGACGAGCTGCCCAAGGAGCTCGCCGAGCGCGACAACGTCGAGCTCGCCGAGCTGGACTCCGCACTCGAACGTGCCGACATCGTGCTGCTCATGGTCGACCACGACCCCTTCAAGACGCTCGATCGCGAACTCCTGCAGGAGAAGATCGTCATCGACACCAAGGGGCTCTGGCGGTGAGTCGGACCGCCGGCGGGCGGAGCCGCCGGTCCCACGGGGCGCAGGCCCCGGGGACGGCGCGTTCGGCCACGACCGAGCGGCTCCTCGAGTCGGCGCGTGCCGGGGCGAAGGACGCGACGGCGTTCGAGCAGACCCTCGGCACCTATCGCGAGGCCGTGGAGGCCGCGGACTTCGACGGCTCGGTCATGCTGGAGTACGCCCGATTCCTGATCGCGAACTCCCAGGGCAGCACGGCCGAGGAGGTCCTCGCGCTGGCTCTCGCGCGCAACGGGGCCCTCATCGACGGCCTCGAGCTGTACCTCGATCTCGTCAGGGAGCTCGATCTGCCGTCCCACCGAGTGACCTGGGCGCTCGATCGGCTCCGCGACGACATCCCCGAGGAGCCGGCTGCGCATCGCGCCGCGCTCGACTACGCGATCACGCACCGTCTCGATGACACCCTGCGGACCATCGGTGCCGGCACCGATCGTGTCAACCGAGCGATCGTCCTGATCAACCAGGCCTACGACGACGGCACCTTCTCCGAACGCACCCTGGCGGAGGCCGGCGACGGCCTCGGGGAGAACGACGTCATCCGCGCCCACATCACCGTGGCGCTCGCGCGCGGCAATCGCGCGGTCGCGACCGAGCTGCTCTCGAGCGCGGATCCGCGGGCCGTGCCGATGAACGCGCTCCGCCGCGCGATCCGACGAGCCCGCGGCGCCGGCAAGGACACGCAGGTCACCCAGTACGTCGAGGCGTATCGGAAGCTGCTGCCGAACGACGGCTGGGCGAAGCGGCTCCAGGACGAGCACCGGCGCAATGCGGTCAGCAACTACCAGCTGGGCCGCACCGGGTTCCCCTTCCCCACGATGCGACCCGAGCCGGCATACGAGGCGCAGAAGGATCATGTCTTCTACCTCCTGCACAACTCCTTGCCGCACAACTCCGCCGGATACGCCGCCCGGACCCATGGTCTGCTCTCGGAGCTGAACCGCATCGGGTGGGATGTCGACGGCGTGACCCGGCTGGGCTACCCCTACGACATGCCGGGCATGGGGGACATCCCCGATGTCCCCTCGCGCGACGTCGTGGGCAATGTCGAGTACCGGCGCCTGCTGACGAGCCGTGACATCGAGAAGAAGAATCCCTTGTTCTTCTACACCGAGCGCTACTCGAAGGCGCTGCTGGAGCTCGCCGAGCAGGAGCGACCGGCGATCATCCACGCCGCCTCGAACCACTGGAACGGGCTCACCGCCGTCAAGACAGCGCGTCGGCTCGGCCTGCCCTCGATCTATGAGGTCCGCGGGCTCTGGGAGGTCACGCGGGGCTCGCGCAATCCCGAATGGGCCCAGAGCAACATGTTCAGGTACATCGCCCGGATGGAGGCCGACGCCGCCAAGGGAGCGACCCGCGTCTTCGCGATCACCGAAGCCCTGCGCGACGAGATGATCAGCCGCGGCGTGGACGGCGACAAGATCCGTGTCGTCCCGAACGGCGTGGACACCTCTCGCTTCACCCCCCTCCCGAAGGACGAGGAGCTCGCCTCGCAGCTCGGCGTGGGCGGCAAGACGGTGATCGGCTACGTCGGCTCGGTCCTCGACTACGAGGGCATCGAGCTGATGCTCGAGGCCGCCGAGGTGCTGGATCGCACGCGCGAGGATTTCCACGTCCTCATCGTGGGTGACGGCGCCGAGCTGGAGCGGTTCCAGAACCACGTCGAGGAGAACGAGCTGCAGCACGTCGTCACGTTCACGGGGCGGGTTCCCCATGAGGACGTGGAGCGCTACTACTCTCTCATCGACATCACGCCCTTCCCCCGCCTCCCCCTGCCGGTGTGCGAGATGGTCTCCCCGCTGAAGCCCTTCGAGGCGATGGCGATGGGCAAGGCGGTCGTCGCCTCGGACGTCGCCGCGCTCCAGGAGATCGTCACTCCCGGCGTGAACGGGTACCTTCACCGCAAGGGCAGCTCGGAGTCGCTCATCGAGCAGCTGGACCGGCTGCTCGACGATCCGGAGCACACCCGGCAGATCGGTGCGCAGGCGCGGGACTGGGTCGTGCAGAACCGGGACTGGCAGAAGCTCGCGACGCTCATCGCGGAGACGTACGACGACCTGGTCGGATGACTGGCCCCACGTCGTGCGGCGCCCCCTGCATCGCCGGCTGACACGACGGGCAGCGAGCAGCGATGAACGATCCGACCAGGAAGCGACCCACGCGAATACCGTGGATCACGGCCATCGCCGGGGTCACCGCGGCCCTGCTCGTCGTCCTGGCCGTCGTGCTCTTCCCCGAACAGGACGCTCCGGACCCGCCGCCGACGCCTTCCCCGACCGAAGCGGCCACGAGTGCGTCCGGATCAGCGACCCTCTCCCTGCCCGACGACACGGAGCCCGTCTCCTTCCGGTTCGACGTCGACGCGGAGCAGTCCGTCCTGCTCGAGGCCTCCGTGACCGCGACCTATACCGCGAGCACGGGAGAGCGACGCGCTCTCTACGCGATCATCGGGATGTCCTGCGGAAGCATCGACGGGCCGACGAACACCCAATCGGTGAACGGGACCGAGAACCTGATCCATCAGACCACCCGCCAGATGACCCAGCTCCTCTCCTACGATGTCGAGACGCCCGGCGCGCATCGTTGCACCGCCAACGTCAGCGCTCCGAACTGGGACCCCGAGTACGGGGACGCGGAGCTGTCCCTGACGGCATCCATCCGTCTCGTGACCGAGGACGAATCGGCATTCCACCACGCCCCCACGAAGTCGCAGCAGCCGATCGTCCTGGATCCCGAGGAGGAGGCCCTCGTGGTGGACGAGACCTTCCCCCTCGCCGCGGGACGCAGGGGCGATCTGGCAGTCATGTCCGGCACCCATCTCACCTCCTGCACGATCACGAACGGGTCGCGGGACCGGACGGCGGGGAACCTGTGCACCGAGCCCCTGGTCGATCGCGGGGGAAGCACCGTCGCCACCCGCACCGTCGTCGACCAGCTGCAGGGGGACGAGGTGTGCCGCACGGTGACCGCCGACCGCACTCTCACCTCGATCGATCACCTCGTCCATCACCGACTGCTCCACTCGGAGGAGACGATAGAAGGGTTCCTGGCGAACCCCTGCGGGGACCGCCTCCGGATCCGGCACCACGTGGCGAATGACGGCCCCGCAGCGCTCGTCGTCCATCGGGACTCGACCAAAGCGGTGTCAGTTGCCCATTGACCTGCGAGCACCAGCCCGGGAGAAGGTTCCCTCATGACGATCTCGAGCTTCTCACCTCCGCGTGACGAGTCCTTCGACGGCTACGCCTTCGTCGGGGCCGATTTCGTCGCGGGTCCCGACGGCTTCGCCTCCTTCCGCGGCACCGGGAGAGCGATCGGCCCCGGCCTCGACGGCTGTTACGCCCTGACCCGTCGCACGGAGGCAGGGTGGGAGTCCGGGACGGACGCCCGTGGCCTCCGCAAGCTGTTCTTGTTCCGCCGGGGCGACATCTGGGCGCTGAGCACCTCGCTCCATGAGCTCGCGGCCCACCTTCGCGCGCACGGTGTCACCCTCCGTCCTGACCTCACGGTGCTCCGTGCGTTCGGGGTCCGCCAAGCGCTCACGGCGCAGCTGAACTCCTCGCGGACGCTCTTCCAGGACGTGACCCTCGTGCCGTCGTTCTGCACGGTCAGGATCGAGGCCGACGGGCCCCGCATCGTCGCCTCGGACCGGGACTCCGACGTGCCCGGTTACGAGGAGGCGCTCGGGACGCATCTGCACACCTGGCGATCACGGTTCGCGACGCTCGTCGCGGACGATCGGACCACCTTCGTCGCCGACCTCAGCGGAGGTCTCGACTCCCGAGTGGTGTTCGCCTTCGCCCACGCGTCGGGGCTCTTCGAGCACGCGCGGACCCGCGCGCAGATCGCATCGCAGGAGCGGATGCCCGAGGACTTCATCGCGGCGAGCGCTGTCGCGCGTCAGTACGGGGTGGAGCTCAACGGTCCGCCGATGCCGATGCGCACGCCGACCAGCCCTGACCAGGCCCTCGAGAACTGGAAGCGCCACAGCCTGGGCGTGTACATGCCCGTCTACCTCAGTCCCCATGCGTTCGACGCTCTCAGCATCCGCTGCCATGGCGCCGGGGGTGGGACCTTCCGCGACATCTTCACGGGCACGACCCTCCGGAACCGTCTCCTCTCGACCAGGAAGAACTTCGCCGAGGAGACGTTCGAGGAGTACTCCGCCGAAGTGCTCGGAGACCTCGAATCCCTCTGCCGGATGCGACCGGAGGTCGATCCGCAGAAGCTCCACTACCGGGAGTTCCGCAACCGGTTCCATTTCGGGCACGCGCCGCAGAGCCGGACGACCTTCTCGCCCCTGAACTCGATTCTGATCGATCCGATCGCGGACCGGCCGGAGGCCGACGATCGCCGGACCTACTTCGACATGATGGACAGCCTCGTCCCGGGTCTGAAGAACGCGCCGTACGACGACTCCGCCAAAGCGCCGAAGAGCCCCGCGCCCAGTGCCCTCTCCGCGCGGCTGGCGAGGGTCCGCCCGGAACCCGGCCTGGTATTCGCTCAGCACAGGCCCGGCCCCGTCGAGAAGCGTCATCAGCGAACGGCCTTCTCCCACTTCTACGAGTTGGCCGAACGGTCGCTCGAGCGCTCGGACGTGCAGGATGCCATCGGTGATGCCCGGGTCATCCGCCGCACCCGGACGTTCCTCCGTGAGGTCCGCGCACAGAGCGGGAGACCCCGTGCGAATGCACCGGGCCACCAGGATGCGGCCTACGCCCTCACGGCAGCGCTGGCGGTCGGCGCTCCCCTGGATCCCTGACCACCCGCTCCTCGGCTCAGCGGGGTGCGAGCTGCTGCTTCAGGTCGTAGAAGGACAGCGCGCCCGCGACGTACGAGCGATCGACGTCATCGAGGGTGTTCCATGCCCCGCTGGCGGCGCGATCCCGCGCCGTCAGCGCCTTGAGGTACCTCCTGGCCGTATTGGATCCGGGACCGTACGAGGGATGAATGCAGGTCATATGGGGGAACGAGTTCACTTCCAGCACTTTGGGCTGCTCCGAGGCGAACTCGTCGACGACGATGTCCACACCTGCCGTCATCAGTCCCGGGACAGCGGCGACTGCGCGCAGCGCCTGTTCTCTCACGCGGTCCGAGACCAGATGTGTGACGAGCACGGTCTCGCTGCCGAACGACACGGTCGCCATCGCGGTGAGGGGGATGTTCTGACCCGGAGCAGGGATCGAGTTCACCGTCAGACCCTGGGCGTCCAGATGAGCGATCGTGTGGTGATCGCGCCGCAGCAGCTTGTTCCGGAAGAACCCGCATTCCCCTCGTCGTGCGTTCTTCGCGTCGATGAGCTGATCGACCGTGGCGGATCCGTCGCCCGTGACGTATCCCGGGATCTTCACCAGCAGATTGTCGAGGACGCCCTCGACCACGGTCGCGCGCATCTCGAAGCCGCGGAGGACCTCCTGCACCAGGACGCGCGGCTCGCGCCCGGCGTCGCGCTGCAGTGCCACGCATTCCTCGAACACATCCCTGAACTCGTGGCTGCGCACCCCGACGAACACGCCTCGGCCCAGGGTCATCGAGTGGGCTTTGACGACCACTTCATCCCGCTCACGAAATGCTTCCCGCAGGGCGATATCGCCCTGGTGCTCCAGATAGGTCGCCGAGTCCGGGACTCCGACGCCTCCGGCCCGCAGGGCCTGCGAGGTCCGCACCTTGTCATTGCAGATGGCCTTGCTCGCCCGCGGGCAGCTGGGGAGCCTGGCGGGCTCGATGTCCCCGAGGACCGACCCGTCCTCCCGCAGGAGCCGCACGTACCGCTTGCCGCGGGCGTTCTTCCGGAACCGATGGTCCACCCGGAGATCTTCCACGGCCTCCAGGAGGTTTCCCATCACCGTCCCCTTGACCGATGGCGGGTAGATGTTCTCCGGACCGATGGCCACGGTGCGCAGCAGGGCGTTCAATCGGGCCGGTTCCACGGCGTCTCCTTCGTCAGCTCGCGTCTGGCGGATCGCGCCGCGCCGGCGTCCGGGCCGGTCGCGCTCTCGTCCCGACTACGGATCATAGGGGAGATCCTCTCGCACCGGTGCCTCTCCGCCACGGAAGCGCCGCCGGCCGCCCAGAGCCCTCCCGTATCGTTCTCCCGTCGTCGCATCACGCGCAGCACGTCGAGATCAGGTACCCAGGAGGCCACGCATGCAGGACGATCTCGCCTACCGCTTCGGGTTCCTGTGCCTGGAACGCGAGGGGGCGGTTCCTGCCCCCGTCGCGGTCTCGCCGTGGCACCGGATGCGACTGGCGGGGCACGACCTCTTCATCCATCCCGAGGCATCCGTCCAGTCGGTCGCGACCGCGCGCGGCGAGGTGGCGGTGGCGGTCGGCGATGTCTTCGTCGCGCACGGCGGGCGGTCGCTGGACGAGCTGCTGCTCGCGGTCGCCGGCGGTGAGAGAGCTCCGCTCGAGGACCTGAGCGGCCGCTTCGCACTGTTCCTGGTCACCGCCGGGGAGGTGAGTGCACTGCATGACCCGCTCGGTTCCCAGACCCTCTTCTACTCCGGGACGGGCGCCATGGCGGGATCTCACGCCGCGCTCCTCGCGGAGGCGCTGGAGGTCCCGCAGTCCCGCGCGGTGCGGCGGTACATGGCGCTCCCCGAGTACAAGGCCAGGAACACTCGATTCCTCCCCGGAGACCTCACCCTTTTCGACGAGGTCGCTCTGCTGCCGCCCAACAACGAGGTCCACCTGCGCAGCGCCCGGACGTCGCGCTACTGGCCGCTCCGCCCTGCCCGGGAGACCACTGGCGATGAGGCCTTCGCCGTCTGGGACGAGTACTTCACCCGCTACGCCGAGTTCCTCGCACCTCGCTATCGACCCGTCCTCGGGCTCACGGGGGGAACCGACTCCCGCTCGGTGATCGCTACCCTGCGCAGCAAGGGCATCGGTCTGCGTTGCGAGACCTGGGATTCCATGCCGGCGCAGGAGCGGGAGCGGATCGAGCCGATGGTGGCTCACCTCGGTGTGGAGCACAGGTGGCTGGACCTCGGCCATCGCGAGGACTCCGCGCGGTTCCGCGAACTCCGCACGGCAGCTCAGAAGGCAGCGGGATTCACGCGAGGGACCCCGCTCCTGCCCGCGCTGATGGATGGCACGGCGGGCCCCAGGGACATCTTCCTCTACGGGCACGGCAGCGGTGTGATGCGGGGTTCCTACAGCAGGTTGTTCAAGCCCTGGCTTCCGGAGGATCCGCTGAAGCGCCACTACGCCCTGTACGCCGGTGCGAAGCGCAAGGAGGCCTCGCAGGAGTACGAGAAGTTCACCCTCGCGGCGCTGAAGAGCTTTCTGGTCCGCGCGAACTACGGCGCCGAGCTCCACGGGGCGGACGTCGGCGACCTCTTCTACTGGGAGCAGCGGATGGCGAACTGGGCGGCGCTGCAGATCGCGACGTTCGCCGTCACGGTGCAGTCCCATGCGGCGCTGAACAGCCGTCGGCTGTTCTCCACCTTCTGGGGCATCCCCGGGGAGGCACGGAGTGCGAAGGAGCTCAACCGGGAGATCATGCGCCATTACGACCCGGTGCTGGCTGATCTCTGACCCGGCCCGCGGACGGCGCGACCACGGCGAAGGACCCGCCACGATCCGGAGTTCGTGAGGAATCGATGCACCGCCCCGACGGAGCCGTCAACTCGCGGCCGATGTCGTGATCCCGGGCGGTACCTCGTCTCCGGCGACAGCAGCGGCCAGCACGGACCGCACGATCGATCTGTCGGGCGGGACGTGCCCCGCCGCACCATCGACCAGCACCGGGTGCACGTCGTGCCCCTCCGGGAGCGCGGCCATGAACGGGCCGTACTGGCCTTCCATGTGGGTGCTGTCGTTCTGGTTCTGCACGTAGAACACGCGTCGCGCGGAACCCCGGTAAAGACGTGTGAGGTCCGTCGACGCCGTCATCCTCGACAGGACGTCGTCGCCTGTGAGTCCCCACGCGAGCCTGGCATACCGGGCGACCGCCACCGGACTGTACCTCGCGAGGTTCGTCTGCGGATTCACCGGGACCGCGACCGCTCCCTCGCGGCGGGCGGCGTAATAGAGGGCGGCGAACCCGCCTCCCGACGAGCCGAAGGTCACCATCTTCTGGTCCGGGGGGACGAGGTGGTTGAGGATGCCGCGAATCGCCCATTGCAGGCGGGGCTGCTTGTGGTTGCCCGCGTACCAGCCCAGGTGAAGGTTGTCCGCGAGGTAGAGGGAAGGGTCCGCGACATGCACCCGGTTCGTCGGCATCGTCTCGCTGATGCGGGTCCCGGCGAACAGGGGCAACGTGTATCTGCCGCCCGTGAGCGCCGCGTGGAAGAACACCGTGGTCGTCCCATATCCGCGGGGATCGTGCCGGACGTCGATGGGCACGCCGCCACGCATGATGGTGAGCACTCCCGCCGGGTGTGCACGGGCGTCCATGAACTCTGCGAGCGACCGGTAGACGGTGTGCTCGCCGGAAGTGATGTGCCGCTTCCCCATTCGCCGAGCGTACCCGGGGCGGGCGCTCGGACCGCGCCCTCCGGGCCCCGGAGTGCAGGCCCCCGCGGACCCGCGTACCGGATGTCGACGCCGGAAGCTGTCAGTTCGCAGCGCGATCGCGAGCGACACCGCCGGCGTCGGCGAGGTGCAGCTGGTACGGGGACAACGTCACGAGATCTCCCCGGTCGCGGAGCTCCACGATGCGGTCCAGGATCATGGTCAGCGCCTCGACGGTGAGCTTGCCCTCCATGCCCAGCCGTGACGGATGGAGCATGAGCTGCAACCCCCGCCGTTTGCGCACGACGGCATCGATCCGCTTCGTGATCTCGCCGACCCCTCGCGCGTCGAGGGTCACGTGGGCCAGGCCGTCGCGCACCCGTCCGTCGAGGACGCGCTGGGTGGTCCCGGAGACGTGGCCGGAAGCCACCGCGTGGTGGGCGAGGATCGTGCGCCCGGGGAGAGTGACCCAGTCCGACGGATGCGTCCCCTTCCCGAAACCGGCGTAGTCCTCACCCGGGACCCCGGGAGGATTGAACCCCCAGACCTTGCCCGCGGCAGCCGGCAGCTGCTCCTCGATCTCCGCGAGGGAGGCGACGATCTCTTCGTGGACGTCCTCGGGCGTCGAGATGCCGCGGTGCGAGGCCGAATGGTTCCACACCTCGACGTGGCCGGCGCGGATCCAGTCGTCCATCTCCTCCGGCGTGACGCCCTCGTTCTCGCGCAGGTCCCAGTTCCGCGGGTTATGGGCCTGGGAGACGGTCAGCCCGCGCTCGATCGTCAAGGGCAGGACATGCCGCGCGAAGTTCGCCAGGCCATGATCGAAGCGGAGTGCGAGGGCGGCGCGGCCGTCGGTGTCGATCGGCCCGCCGAAGGCATGCTCGAAGGCGGTACGGCGGATCTCGTGCTGGATCCATGCGTCGCCTGCGGTGGGGTCGGCTGCTTCGCCGGTCATGGGTGTTTCCGTCCTGTCGTGACGAGCGCCCGTTCAGCCGCGTCCGCTACGGAGTCCTCGCAGGGACCACTGATCCGACGGGCCTCGCGCGGCCTCACGCACGTAGTCGAGGTACTCCTGGGGCGGAGGCACCCGGTGACCGGGCCCCAGATACGGCGTGTGCGCGGTGAGCCGATGCGCATTCGCGGAGGCTCCGAAGGCTTCCTGGAAGGGCAGGAAATGTTCCTGGTGGTGCATGTCGTCGCCGGGGTTCTGGATGAGAACCACGTCCTGATCGAAGCCGATCCGGCGATACCGCTCGATGAGGTCCATGCGGGGTGCCTGCTCGGGATCGTCCGAGACGGTGTCCCTGCCGAACAGCGCCCAGTGCGCCGTCTCGGCGATACGGGGCACGTAGTGATCGATCTGGATCTGCGGGTTGAAGGAGACCACGCGGGTCCCCTGCAGATAGGCGCCGAGCTGGAGAGCGGCGAAACCGCCCCCGGAGTTCCCGACCAGCAGGACCTTCTCGAGGCCCCTGCGCTGGGCGTAGGCCTCGATCATCCGGGCGATCGCGAGGTGGAGGTCGACGTCCTCGTTCCCCACGTACCAGGACAGCATCATCCGTGAGTCGAGGTCCAGGCACGGATCGGAGAAGAACATGACGGGGCCCAGCCCGAGCTGGGAGAAGGAGCGCATCCGCTCGAATCTCGGCATCGACAGGCGCGAGCGATCCGTCGCCCCGTGGAAGTAGATCGTGAGCACGTCCCCGGGGCCGTCGAGGAGGTACGTGGACGGCACGAGCTGCCCGAGGTCGACGCTCCAGATGGCGGGTTCCTCGATGCCCTCGGGCAGACGAGCAGGATCGAGCGTGGTCCGCACCGGCACCGTGTAGGAGGGCTGGACGAGCGACTGCTCCGCCCAGTCCACCAGGGCACTGCGACGGACGTTGCCCACCAGGGCGTCCTCTGCGATGACGGAGTCAAGATCCGTGCCCGCGATGTCGATCAGTGCCGCGGCGAGCCCGTGGTCGCGCAGTCCGGTCACTCGCAGCTCCTCCGCCGCCGACAGCAGCTCCTGCAGCCCTCGACGGCGCGACTCGGGGCTCTCTCCTTCGGCCCGGATCTGCGACTTCACGGACTCGACGGCCCGGCGCACGGCGAGGCGCTGCTCGAGAGCCTCCTCGTCGCTGAGCGAACCGGCCGCGGCGTAGGCGACCGTCCGGGCGACGGCGTCGTCCGGATCCAGGCCCGACGGCACGATCGCCGAGAGCTCCGGCGTGACCACCAAGGTCTCGTCGAGCTGCTTGTCGGCCATGTCAACCGTGAACTCCTTGCCCGCGTGGGGGACGCGGCGAGCACTGAACCGTTCGGGGTCCACCACGTCGGAGATGATCGTGACGGCTCGCGCGCTGGTGCCCTCCAGGGGCACGCGCAGGCGCCAGGCGATGCGTGCGCCGTCGCCGTCCTTCACCTCGTCGACCGTCGGTTCGTGCACCGACCCCGTGGAGGCGACGATCGAGACGGTCTTGTCGTCGGCGTGGAGCCGGAACCCGCTCGGCACCGTCTCGACGTCGACATCGGGCGCGACGATCCACTGCTGGTGCGCGCGGAACTCTGTGGAGGACCGGACGGTGTCGTCCACGAGGACATAGTTCCCGGTCCGGGCGAAGACCATGTGCCGCTGCCACTGGACCGCCAGGTGCAGCGCGTTCTTCACGACGAATCCGTCGAGACGGTCGTCGGAATACTGACGTACCAGCTCGGCCCCGCCGAGGATGCGGTAGCGGACGTCCTCGACATGGATGATCGAGTGGGAGTCCTCTCCGGCCGCGTCCGGGACCGGCGGATCGATGAGCCAGTCCCGGCCCTGCGAGTGGTACGTGAGGCGGGACGGGTCCCGGTGGGCCTCCCGGCCCCGCACCGGACCGAGGATCAGGCTGACGTGCGTCTCGTCGCGAGCGTCCCGCTCGGTCTCTCCCCACCCGCTGCGCAGCGAGACGAGGCCCTCGGGATCCACGTGACGGATCGTCGTCGGTGGCGTGCCCTCCTCTCCTCCGGTGACGACATAGCGCATCTGCGGCAGCTCTGCGCCGGGGACGGGATCCGGCAGCGCATCGCCCATCGGGACCAGGGTCCCGTCGGGGCTCATGGCGTGGATCCAGAAGTCCTCGTCGCGCAGACGCTCGAAGATCGGGTGGTCCCGCGGGATGCCGAGGGATCCCAGCTCCTGCTCCCACTCCCCAGCGGTGTCCACGATGCTCGCGAGATCCTCAGCGATGGCGTAGCCGTCCTCACGGAACGTCTCCGTCGCGGCCCGGAGCGCGGTCTCCTGCAGCTGCTCGTCGGTGTCCCCGCGCCGATGCTGCAGCGCGAGGCGCACCTGCAGCACGCGCAGCCGCCGCGCCGCGGGCGCGGCCTCCTGCTCCGAACGCTCGAGCATCTCGAGGTGCCGCGGGATCGCGCCGATGGCCGCGCTCCCCTCGGGTGCCCCGAGAGCGATCGTGACCGAGCGCTGCTCGAGGGGATGGGTCCCCCAGGCGGCGGATTCGGGGTTCGTCGCCGCTGCCGAGCGGGACCAGGCCTCGAAGATGCGCGACCAGGCCTCGTCCGCACCGGCGATCTCGTCCCGGACGCGGCGCAACGGATCGAGCCAGCGCAGCGACTGCAGCATGAGGACGTGGTTACGCGCCAGCTCCCCGGTGTCGTCGTAGGCGGCAGGACGGGTGACGGGCACGACGTCCTCGCCGAGCTTCACCCGACCCTTCAGCAGCCTCTCCGCCCGGGAGACGTCCGTGGAGCGCGGGGCGAAGAAGCTCGTCATCAGCCGCGCGGTGAGGTGCTCCCGGGCGATCGAGCTCATCACGCGCGGACCTCCCGTGCTCGCCGGTTGAGGTCGTCGACATGGGAGTCGAGCCGGTCGATCCACAGCGCCCGGTTGAGCCAGGACTCGTGCACGGGAAGTGCCTCATCGGTCGTGATGATCTCGAGGAACTCCTCGATCTGGCCCTGCTCCAGGAACTCCGGCCACAGTCGCGGGGAGCGGAACACCTCGTGGAAGTACTCGGGGTCGGTGTCGTAGGTCGCGAGCTTGCGCTTCATGCTCCGCTTGGAGTCGGCGACCTGTGCCTTGTAGTAGCGGATGTCGGACCACTTCGGCAGCGCGCGCCGGACGATCTCGTCGGGGAAGATCTTGTTGACCCGGTCATCGGGCTCGAGGTCGAAGCAGGCCCGGACATACGCCGGGCCGGACAGCATGATCGCGGCCATGGAGCCGAGCGCCTGGTTCCCCCAGCGGCGGAACTTCTCGGTCAGGTAGAGGTAGTCCAGCGAGGCGATGTCGGGGCGGCCGTGGCGAACGGCCCGTTCGTAGTAGTGGTCGAAGACGCCTTCCAACGCCCCGTGGGACGTCTCGGTGGCCAACCTCCCGCGGAACGCGCGCGCGGCGTAGTCCACCGGGTGGGGAAGCTTCGCGAGACGCTCGTAGTCGCCCGGGCGGTGGTAGTAGTACCCGTGCATGATCTCGCCGCCGACCCCGCCGATGCTCAGGGCCGCGGAGCGGCCGGGGATCCGCGTGTTCGACTTGATGTTGGTGGGCGCGGCGTCGCCGTCCCACATGGCGAAGGCGTTGGCGAAGCGCTCCTCCAGGGACATGGTGATCCCGCCCGGGGTCGGGACCGTCACGTCGTGCCGGATCTCCTGGTCGGGCTGCTGATCGCCGTCGAAGGTCGCCATCAGCTCCTGGGCGATCTCCGCCTCCGCCTCGAGGGTGCCCAGAGTCATGACGCGGGCGCTGCTGCCGCCGCTCAGCCAGATCGAGGAGGTCATCCGGGAGTCCCGGCCCCCGCTGAGGTACAGCGTGGGGGTCTTGACGCTGAGCGCATCGAGATTGCGGGCGATGATCCGCGTCTGGTCGATGACGCCGCCGTAGTCCGGGCGGTCCGGGCGCTGCCCGACGAGCTCGGTGAGGTCGGTGTGCTCGGGGAAGCTGACCGCGCCGCCGGGGCTGATGTCGAGGCAGGTGGACTCCCGCAGCCGGCGGATGCCGCGGATCGGCGAGTCGTCGAGCATGAACCATCCGGCCAGCACGTAGCGGCCCACGGCCTCCTCGTCGACCTTCGCCGGGCCGTCGAGGAAGTGCGTGAGGATGCCGATGTGGTTCGAGGCGGCCACGAAGTCGTCCGTGACCACGTAGTAGCAGCGCCCCAGCCCGAGGGTGTCGGCCCAGACGCGGACGGACCCGTCCGAGCTGCGGTGGATGCCGAAGTGGTTGGGCAGGAGCCGTCCCAGCTCGCCACGGCGGACCAGTGGCGCGAGCTCGTCCCAGTAGGTCTCCGGGGAGGTGTCGTAGTCCACGGGGATCGGGGGCTGGGAGACGGCCATGATCTCCGAGCCCTCCTTGTGCCAGGTCGAGGGCTTCCAGGCGCCCTCCATCCGGTCCGCGTTGAACAGGGCGACGCGGCCGTCGGACCACTGGTGGTCCACGGCGTCCCCGAAGACGGTGCGGGCGTCCTCGACGACGGCTCGGAAGAGGGTGGGAAGGCGGTCACGGGCCCCCGGGTTCCGGGCGGCGCAGACGAAATTGATGTTCACGGCGAAGGGTCCTCTCGTCGCTCTGAGGTGGGGGAAGCGCCGACCTCAGTCGAGGCGGAGCCGGGTGTCGACGGATGCGCGGGTGTCGATCGGGAAGGTGAAGCCGACCGACCAGGTCGGTTCCATCGAGCGGTCCTGACGGGAGCGCCAGCCTCGCATCGGGCTGGTCTGTCCCCGCACCGGCTCGAGGACACGGCCCGGCCCGGCGATCACCAGGCGGGTGCTCTCACCGGCAGCCGTCGAGACGAAGACGATCTCGCCCTCGCCGCCGACGGACTCGAGCTCGAAGTGCCCCGAGACGTTGAACCACAGGGTCCCCTCCCGGGTCTCCGGGGACTGCGAGAAGACGGAGTCCTTGACCAGGAGCTCCTCCCCCGGCGTGTACACGATGCGGCGTCGGTGGATGTAATCGGCGTGGTGGACGCGAGCGGACAGGTCGAACACGCCGTCCTCGGAGCGGGAGCACTCGCCCAGCCCGCTGCCGTAGGGCTTGCGGGTGCGCCGCTCCTGGCTCCGGCCGTCCATCATCAGCGTGTTGTGAGCCATCGTGCCCTCGACGTACTGCCGCTCCGGCGCCGCGTAGTAGAAGCCCTCCCGGCGCAGCGAGGAGTCCTGCGGCAGCAGGTCGCCGTACCCGAACCGGCCGCCGTCGGTGAGGATCTGCTGCCCCCGGTCGTACCAGACGACGTTCAGGTCATCGGCATGCTTGTGGGCCCGGGAGTGGAAGGCGGCGCTGAAGGCGAGGTACCCGGAGCGTGCCAGGGTCCCGGGGCCGTCCGGCTGGGGGGAGCGCACGAAGGCGTAGCCGCCGTCGTGGTAGACCGCCAGTTCCTGTCCCGGGCGCTCACCCTCGGTGCCGTCGGAGAGCAGGTACTGCGTCTGCGGATCGATCGACTGCGACTCCGGCTTGACGATCTTCGTCTCCGGGGAGTCCCCGAACTGGACGAGTGCACCGTCGGGCTGGATCATCCAGCCGAGCACGTGCGCCGCCCGCTCGACCCTGCCCTTGACCTCCTCGTCCTCGATGAGCCCGTCGTTGACCGCGAGCTCGAAGGAGTTCAGCAGCATCCGGTGGTAGTCGGGCGAGTGCTCGAGATGCACGCCGTCGGGGGCGAACTGGGACTCCGCCATCTGCGCGAGCCGGGCGCGCCCCTCGACCGCGGTCGGCCCGGCGTCCGGGAACATCCAGGCGTACTTCGCGGCGTGGACCTGCGAGACCGCCGTGTAGAAGCCGTGGTTGTTGTTGGGGTTGAACGCGCGGTCCTGATGCAGCTCCTCGAGGTGCCAGGCGACGGCCTGGGCGAGGACCACGGCCTCGTCGCGCATCTCGGCGACACGCGATGCCCGCAGGGCGAGAGAGATCAGGCGCGGAGTGCGCAGCGACTGCGACATGTCGTACCACGCCATCGGATCGTCCTCGTCGTCCGCGAGGCGATGGATCTCGATCCAGCTGACCGCGATGCGCACGGCCTCGCGGAGCCAGTCGAGATCACCCGTCTCGTCGTAGGCGCGGAGCAGCGGGTCCATGAACTCCCACGCATGGAGGTGGAAGCCCCAGGAGCGGTGCTCCTCGCCGTAGTGCGCCCAGTCCTCGATATGCGCCACAGGCACCGGCTCGAAGCTCGCGAACCGCCAGCCGGTCTCGAGGATCGACTCCGGGCTCTGGCGGATGTCCTGGATGGTGAACCAGCCCTTGAGGGCGGGGAGGTCCGCGGCGGCGAGCTGTTCGAGCAGCTCCCCGGGGTTCATGCCGCGTTCGTCGAGAGCGAGCTCGGACTCCAGGGGCAGGTTCTCCGGCCCGTCGTAGCCCAGCTTCCGGTAGATGCGGTAGTACTCGTTCACGTTCCTGTCCCAGGATCGGTGGTTCCGGACCCAGCGCGCTGCCTTCTCGCTGAGCTCCTGGCGTCGCGCCGGATCCTCGATCAGAGCAGCGATCTTCAGGGCCAGGTCGTCCGCGGAGCCGGCGCGGAAGGTCTCCACCGCACCGGACTGATCGGCGATCTCCTGCAGGGCGCCGACGTCGGAGAGGATCACCGAGCGCCCTGTGGAGAAGGCCTCGAAGGGCTTCAACGGTGTCACCAGGTCCGCGACCTGCGACTTCTTCCGAGGTACGACGAAGAGATCGATGAGGCCGTAGTAGCGCAGGATGTCCTCGTGCGGGACCCGGCCCGTGAAGATGACGTTCTCGATCCCCTTCTGCGCGACATGCGCCTGGAGCGTCTCGAGGTAGTCGCCGTCCCCGACCAGCAGGAGGCACATCGGGGTGGTCGATCGCGCGGCGGCCAGGCGGTAGCCGTCGATGAGGGTGTCGATCCCCTCGTACTCGACGATCGAGGAGATGTAGCCGACCACCACGGCGTCCTGAGGGAGGCCGATCTCGGCCGCCAGCTCCGGATCAGGGTCCTGGACCGGGAAGTTCTCGGATTCCACCGCATTGGGCACGATCGAGACGTCCTCGCCGGCGATGCCGCCGTGCGCCGAGGTGAGGATGTGGTCCCGCATGACCTCGGCGAGGGTGAAGACGTGGTCCGGCAGCAGGCGCGCGACCTCCTCCGCGTGCTTGCGCAGCTCGTAGGCCGCCGGCATGCCGTACATGCCGAACATCATCTCCGCATCGGCGCTCCAGCTGTTCGCCGTGATCGTGCGGGAGAGCCAGGACTCCTCCCAGAACCCGCGCGACTCGTAGATCGTGGGGATCCCGTACTTCCGACCGACCGCGCTGACGATGAGCGCGTTGAAGAAGTCCGACTGGGCGTGCAGCACGCTCGGGCGCACCTGCTGGACCAGCTCGGCGAGGCCGATCATGTTCACCCGCAGCCATTCGTCCACGAGCATCTCGTTGCGCACCGGGCCGGGCAGCAGGAAGTAGTCGATGCCCTGGTGGGAGTACTGCTCGATCTCCTCGAGGGTCATTCCGGTGATCCCGGCCTGACCGACGATCGCCACCGGCAGACCCCGGCGGGCCTGCGCGACGGCCGTGTACTGCGTGCGCAGCGTGTACCCGGTCTGGGTGTGAGGGAGCACGCGCCCGACCATGTGCAGGATCGGGCCCTCGGGATCGTGGGCCCATCCGTCCGAGAGCTCGGCGCCGACCAGCGTGGGCTGGGAGAACAGCTCGATCTCGTGCTGGATCTTCGCCACGGCGTTCGCGTCGTTCTCCCGCTGCGACTTCTCGTGCACCGTGGTCACGACCGTTGAGGCGAGATCCCAGTAGCCGGCCGCCCGGTAGAAGCGGTAGAGGCTGCGCAGGATGGTGAGGCTCTGCTTCTCCAGCACATCGAAGTTCTCGATCAGCGGGCGGAGCTGCAGGAACTCCTCACGCCGCAGATAGTCGACGAAGAGGCGCGACGCCTGCCCGGTCGTCAGCAGCGACCTCGGGTCGCGGCCCAGCTGGATGGCGGACTCGAAGGAGGTGCGCACCGCGGTCTTGGTGGTCATGCGCAGTTCCTTGACATCGGCCTCGACGGGTTCGAGGAACCCGGCGGGAACCCGCGCACGGAGCGTGCGAAGATCCTTGCGGACCCCCATGAGTCGAGCGTTCGTGCCGTCCTGACCGGTGTGGAGGCTCGCGACCTCGCCCCTCAGCTCGCCGGCCGCCGCCTCGTTCCGATCCAGTCGCGCTCCGGCCGCGTCGAGACCCGCGGACGCCGTCGCCAGGTCGGCGCGGAGCCCGGTGGCCTCCTCGGAGAGCCTCTCCTCGAGGGCGTCGGCCCGTTCCCCGAGCGCCGTGGAGCGTGACTCCAGGTTCCCGGTGCGTGTCGCCATGCGATCGTTCGAGGCCGTGAGACGCCCTGCGATCCGCAGGAGTCCGACGCAGGCCCCGACGACGAGCACGATGCCGAGGATGCCCGCGATGAGGGCGACCACCCACGATCCCAGTCCCGCAGCCACGGTCATGAGCGCCAGGACGAGGATCGCCCCTGCTCCGATGATGAGGGTGACGCTGCGCAGTTTCGCTCTCAAAGTTCCGCCTCCGGCCTTCTCGTTCTCGGTCGTCACGTACTTCTCCCCCCGGGGGCGTCTCAGTCGGTCTGCCCGCCGAAGTCCTGCGGCCGTTCGGCGTTGCCGGACTTCCACCGGATCGCCTCCACGGTGCGTCGCGCGGCATCACCATCACCGTACGGGTTCACCGCGTTCGCCATCGCGGCGTACGCCTCGGCGGAGTCGAGCAGGAGGGAGACCTCGTCGACCAGGCGCTGACGGTGGGTCCCGATCAGCTTCACGGTGCCGGCCACCACGGCCTCCGGACGCTCGGTGTTCTCCCGCATCACCAGGACGGGCTTGCCGAGGCTGGGGGCCTCCTCCTGCACGCCGCCGGAGTCCGTGAGCACGATGTCGGCCAGGCTGAGCGCCCGCGTGAACTGGGCGTAGGACAGCGGCTCGATGAGCACGACGTTGTCGAGCCCCTCGACCGCCGGCTTGATGGCGGAGCGGACCTTCGGGTTCTTGTGGATCGGGAACACGACGGTCAGCTCCGGGTGCTTGGCCGCGAGGTCGGCCACGGCCTTCCCGATGTCCTCCATCGCGGAACCGAGGTTCTCGCGGCGGTGCGCCGTCACCAGCAGGATCGGCCCGGTGCTCCCGGCCGCCCGCCTCTGCTGCAGCTCCTCGAGCCGTGAGTCGTCGAACGTCACCTCGACGTTGCGGGTGGCGAAGAGCAGGGTGTCGATGACGCTGTTGCCCGTGACCACGATGTCGTTCTCGCTGACGTCCTCGCGGGTCAGGTTCGCTCTGCTGGTCGAGGTGGGCGCCAGGTGGAGAGCGGCGATCTGGCTGGTGAGCTTCCGGTTCGCCTCTTCGGGGAAGGGCGAGTTGATGTCGCCCGAGCGCAGGCCGGCCTCGAGGTGCACGACGGGGATCTGCCGGTTGAACGACGCCACCGCCGCTCCCATGACGGTGGAGGTGTCGCCCTGGACGATCACGGCATCGGGCTGCTCCTGCTCCAGGACCTCGTCGACGCCGGAGATCACCTTCGCCACGATCCCGTTGAGGCTCTGACCGGCGCTCATGATGTTCAGATCGTGGTCCGGCACGATGCCGAACATGGTGTTGACCTGGTCCAGCATCTCCCGATGCTGGCCGGTCACGACGATGATGTTCTCGAGATCGTCGGCCTGCTCGATCGCCTTGATGATCGGGGCGACCTTGATCGCCTCAGGTCGGGTGCCATAGATCGTCATGATGTTCTTGGCCATGGTCAGCTCCATTTTCAGGGGTGGTGGGGCTCGAGGGGTCGCGGGGGGGGGATTCAGCTCAGATCATCGGGCATGACGGTGGGCGGGAACGACTTCCGGGGAGGGAGGTGCGAGCGGTCGTAGACGCGGGTGAAGGGATCCGGTTCGAACTCCGGGACGTCGGTGGAGGCGTCGCGGTTCGCGGCCGCCTGGCCCTCGAGGGACAGAGGGAAGATCTTCTCGGCACGACGCTTCGCGTCTCCTTCGAGGAGGGCGTCGCGGAGCAGGCCGGCGGCCTTCTCCTCCTTGCCCTGGGCCAGGTTGTGGGCGAACCATCGGTATTTTCGGGCGACCTCCACCGCGTCACCGTCGATGACCACCTGACCACGTTCCATCCAGATGGCGCGCGAACACATGTTCTCGATGGTCTGCGCCGCATGGTTCACCAGGAAGACGGTCCCCGCCTTCTCCAGCATTGTGTCCATCGCCCGCTTCGATCGCTCCATGAAGGTCGCGTCCCCCGTCGCGAGGGCCTCGTCGATCATGAGGATCGACGGATCCGCCGCCAGCGAGATGGCGAACTTGAGGCGTGCCCCCATGCCGGAGGAGTACGTCTTCATGGGGAGGTCGATCGCGTCGCCGAGGGCGGAGAGCTCGACCACGTTCTCGAAGATCTCCTCCGCCTTCTTCGGCGTGAGCCCCATGGCGAGAGCGCCGAGCTTCACGTTCTGGGCACCGGTGAGCTCCGGGATGAGTGCCGCGCTCACGCCCAGCAGCACGGGGCGGGAGGTGGTCAGCACCGTGCCGGTGCTGGGCGCCTCGAGTCCGGCCAGGGTGCGCAGCAGCGTCGACTTCCCGGAGCCGTTGCGCCCGATGATGCCGATGAACTCCCCCGAGCGGGCGGCGAAGGAGACTCCGCGCAGGGCGGCGACGCTCACCATCTGCTTGCGCTGGAGCTTTCCCCGGAGTCCGGAGCGAGGCGTCCGGTCGGTGCGCAGGACCCGGTACCGCATCCGGATGTTGTCGGCGACGACGGTCACCGGCGACTCGGCGGGAGCTTCCCACCGCTGGTCGTCCGTCTCCGCATCGCCGTCGTTCGCGGGAAGGTTCACGTCACTGTCCGCCGCCATAGCTCTCCTCCCCCCGCCAGAAGAAGAGGAACCCGATGATCAGCAGCCCGACGGCCCAGCCGCCGAGGATCAGCCAGGATTCCAGCGGCGGCACGCCCCCGTCCATGAGGACCTGCCGGTACATCTTGATCATCTGGTAGATCGGATTGAACTGCACCACCGCATTCACGGTCGGGTGATCCAGGAAGCGCTCGATCGGGAAGATCACGCCGGATCCGTACATGAGGAAGCGTCCCACCACCGTCATCAGCTGGCTGACGTCGGGGATCAGGAAGCCGAGCCGGGAGACGAACAGGTTGATCCCCAGGTTCAGCACGAACTGGAGCACGTAGATGGGGATGATCAGCAGCCAGCTGGTCTGTGGCAGCTCATGGGGTGGGATGACCATGATCATCACCAGCACCACACCGATCGTGTACTGCATCTGGAGCATGTCGCGCAGCTCCGAGGCGATCGGCAGCGATGCGCGGGGGAACGAGAACGCCCGGATCATCGACCTGCCGGTCTGGAGAGTGCTGGTGCCCTGGCTGATGCTGCGCATGGTGGAGCGGAACATGAGGATGCCGATGATGACGTAGGCCGCGAAGTTCTCCACCGTGCGCCCGGACATGTCCAGGATCAGGCCGAAGACGACGAAGTACAGGGCGGCATCGAGCAGCGGGCGCAGCACGAGCCACACGCTGCCCAGATGGTTCCGACTGTTCTGCGTCGCGACCCGGTGTCGCGCGTCGGTCCAGATGAAATGTCGTCGCTGCCAGAGCTGTCCCAGGTACTCCCCGAGACCGGGGCGGACACCGACCGGGAAGAGGCCCTCGGCCTGGAGGCCTCGGGCTTCCAGTCGGTCCATGACCTGCTGTGCGACCTTGGAGTCACCGGCCATCCGCGTCACCTCCTCCACGATTCCTCAGAATCTGCTCGTACACCACGCGGTATCGTCTCACCTGTTCGGACCAGGAGCGTTTCCGCGCCATCGTCCGGCCCGTTGCAGCGTGCACGCCGAGGTCACCGCCGTCCAAGAGCGCGTGGGCGATCGCACGTGCCATGTCCTCCGCCGAGCCCGGTCGGACGAACTGCGCGCACGGGCTGCCGTCCTCCGTCGTGAGGACCTCACGGAGCGCCGGGAGGTCCGAGACGATCAACGGGCGCCCGAGCGCCAGCGCTTCGATCGGCTTCTGCGGAGTGACCAGACGGGACACCGCCAGATCACGACGCGGAACGGTCACGACGTCGAGCGCCTCGACCCAGCGGCGGACCTCGTTGCGCGGGACCCGCCCGGGAAGGTGGACGCGGTCGGCGATCCCGAGCTCGTCGGCGAGGGCGACCAGGCCGGGGCGGGCCGTCCCGTCGCCGGCGAGGACCACATGGATCCTCTCGCGCGACTCCGGCGGGAGCGTCTCGTCCGCCAGGAGGAGTGCCACCGCGCGCAGCAGGACGTCGAAGCCCTCGTAGTCCACGAGCGCGCTGGCCGCGCCGACCAGGAAGGCGTCCTCGGGGATCCCGCAGCCCGGACCCAGTCCGACGCTGGCCCGGGCCGCCCCGCTGTCCACGTGCCCCGCGAAGAGGGAGTCGTCGACCCCGTTGGGGATCAGCGAGATCGTGCCGGCGTCCACCCCGCGCGAGACGAGCTCGTCCGCCATGGTCCGCGAGAGAGTGATGACCGCGTCGGCGGAGCGTGCCAGTTCTGCCTCCCGGGCCGCGATCAGCGCGGCCTTCTCGGACTCCGCGGCCGAGCGGCGCCCCTCCGCGGTGCTGTGCGCGGCCACCCAGGTCTGTTCCATGAGCCCACGCACCTCCAGCACCCAGGGCAGCCCCGTCGCCGTCGAGACCGCCTGCGCCACCAGGGCGTTGAGATAGTTCGTGGTGGCGTGGATGACGTCGGGCCGGAACTCGTCGACGAGGCGCAGCGCCTCCTCGATCTCGTGCTGAAGCCGCATTTCCTGGGTCTGCGGAAGCGCTCCGGGCAGTGCCCGGACATACCGGATCCCGTCGACGACGTCCTCGTCCCGGGCCGTGAGCACTCCGATCATCACCGGATACCCGGTGCGGGTGAGCGCGACGGATTCGATGCCGTCCTCGCGCAGAGAGGTGAGTATCCGGTGGCTGCGCAACGAATATCCGGACTGGGTGTGCGGCAGGGAGTTCGTCAGCAGATGCAGGACCCGCAGAGGGCCGCCCGGTGGCCGATCCCCCGCAGGGGTCGCCGCGGGAGCACCGTCCGCGAGCATCGTGAATCCCGGCTCCAGCAGCTGCAGCTCGCTGCGCAGACGACGGGCGGATCTCGATTCCCCGGCCCCGGAGTCCTGGAGGAGATCGACGGCGGCGTGCAGGTCCCCGCGCGCCCAGGCCGCGCGCGCCCTCGTCGACGCCGGCGAGGCGGCTGTGAGCAGATCCGGCCGGTCGAGCAGGACGGCGACCTCCCCGGAGAGCCGTGAGAGGCGGTGACCGGCGCCGGAGCGCACGAGGGCGTCCTCGGCGGACTCCTGGTGACCCGCCATCACGGATCCGAGGGACCCGACCCCGGCCAGCGCGCTCGTCGCGCGCTCGAGCACCATGCCGATCCGCACCCGGAGGGGGAAGGGCATCCGCCTGCCGACCTGGATCGCGAACAGGGCAGGGTCGTCGGCGAGATGCTGAGCCCCTGCCTGCAGGAGGAGCCGGGCGTTGCGCAGCAGATGTCGGTGACGAGAGCTGGGGACCGGCGTTGCCGGGCGACGCCGAGAGTCAGTGGTCACTCGGCCGAGACTATCGCTCATGCCGCCCTGCCCCCGCGGGCGGGCGAGCGGTGATACCGCCACGCGCCGGCACCGGGCAGACGCGCCGCGTCCGCGCCATGGAGCCTCACGCAGCGACGCTCCACAGCTGCGTGCGCACCCGTTCCAGGCCACCGACATGATCCGGCAGCGCGTCGAGCACGTAGGCCTTGTTCAGGTTGGACTCGTGCATCGCATTGCCCTCGCCGTCGTGGACCGCCTTCTCGATGCCCGTCATCGCCTCGGGGGTGAACCAGCGCTGCCAGGCGGTCCGATCGTGGATCAGCCGTTCCATGGACCCGGGGGACGTCTGCCAGGTCCGCACCCCTTGGACGCGGACCGACTTCTTCGAGTCCTCCGGGGTCGCCTTGTAATAGGGGATGTCCTCCCACTGAGGGATGAGGGCCCGTGACATCGCCTTCTGCATCACCTTGTCGAGGCGCTGCTCAGGGGTCAGGTCGATGCCTGCGCGCACGAAGACAGGGTTCAGCAGCAGCACGAAGGAGGCGGAGTTGAGCTGTGCGTTGATCCACCGACGGAACTTCGAATGCATCTGGAACACGTTGAGCGCGGTGGCGTCCTCGTGCCCGAGCGAACGCGTGAACGCCTTCTGGTTCTCGATGAACTGGAGGGTCGAGACCCGGGATTCCGGGGTGTTCACCTTTCCGAGGAAGGCTCGCCCCACCCGGTCGATCGGGTGCTCCATCGCGCGGGCCGCCTCGAGCATCTTCGGCGTCGAGTAATAGATGCCGTGCATGACCTCGCCGTTCGCGCCACCGATCGTGAGGCCCGACCGAGCAGGAGGTCGCCGGACCGGCGCCTTCAGGTTCCCCGGGGCGAAGTCGCCGTCCCACATCAGCAGTGCGGCCGCGAGGCGGTCCTCGATCGAGAAGTCCGAGATCCGGCCCGGGTTCGGGTACGTCACCCGGTGGGTGATGCCGGTCGCCTCGAGGGAGCCGTCCTGGTCGATCGCCGCCAGGAGCGCCTCGGCGACGTCGACCTCACCCTGCAACGTCCCCATCGTCTGGAGCTTCGCAGGCTTCCCGCCGGCCAGCCATGCCGCGGCCGTCACCCGGGAATCCTGCCCTCCGGAGAGGTGGACCGTCGGCTCCTGCACGGCGATCGCGCCGATGTTGGAGGTGAGGACGGCCATCGAGGCGGCGACCGCTTCGAAGTCCGGTTCGCGCTCCCGGTAGGCGTAGAACTCCTCGTCCGTGGCGTACCGGCGCCAGGAGACCTCGTCGTGGATGCCGACGCCGACCACCTCGGCGGGACCCAGCCGACGCACGTCGCTGATCGTCGAACGGTCCTCGGGCCAGAACCCGACCTGCGCGAGCAGGTCGGCTCCGTAGACGTCGACCTCCAGGGGCCGTGAGGAGAACAGCGAGACCATCCCGATGTGGTTCCCGACGGCGACGAAATCCTCGTTCTGGACGACGTAGGCGCGCCCGAAGCCGAAGACGTCGTTCCAGACCTCGAGACCGCCGTCCCGCCAGAGCGAGGCCCCGAAGTATCCCGGCTGCACGGTCCGTCGGCCGCGGTCCTCGCGCAAGGCCTCCCGCGCCCACCGCTCCCACCCGTCACGGGGGATCTCCTCGGTGTACGACACGGGAGGCTGCGAGAGGGAGAGCACGCCGTACTCGTCCGCGAGCCAGGTCGGGACGTTCCAGGCGCCCTCGACCGCGCGCGCGTTGAGCACCGCCCGTCGATCGGTCACCTCGACCGCTGCGTTCGTGATGTCGTACGCCTCACCACCGAGCCGGAGTGCCTCGTCCCAGATCCCCGTCAGGAGCCTGCGGCCCCGATCCGAGATCGCAGCTGCCGCGAGGGTGATGTTCACGATCGATCTACGCCTTTCGCACGATGTCGGACCCCATTATTCACAGGCTCCGGTCAGGAACGGTGTTCAGTCTGCCTCACCCGCGGGCTGCGATGAACCACGTGCCCACCGCCGATCCCGATCTCAGTGCTCGATCGCGCCCGCGACCCGTTCCCTCAGGTCGATGAACTCCGGCAATCGGCGCATCTCCTCGCCGAGGGTGCGGCCGGCCTGCGCGGAGAGCGTGACGTCCTGATCGAGCACCACCCGGCCCGGCCGCGCACTCATCACCAGCACCCTGTCGCCGAGGAACACGGCCTCGTCCACGTCATGGGTGATGAAGAAGACGGTGCGGTGCTGGCTGCGCTGGAGGTCGAGCAGGTCGGCCTGCAAGCGGGCGCGGGTGATGGCGTCGAGCGCGCCGAAGGGCTCGTCCATGAGGATCACGTCGGTCTCGTTGGCGAGCACCCGCGCGATCTGCGCACGCTGCTGCATGCCGCCGGAGAGCTCGTACGGTTTCGAGTCGCCGGAGTCCGCCAGGCCCACCATCTCGAGGTACTCCTGCGCCTTCTGCCTGCGCTGCTTCGTACCGACCTTGCGGATCCGCATCCCCAGGGCCACGTTCTCGCGCACCGTGTACCAGGGGTAGAGGTTGGGCTGTTGGAACACGACGCCGCGTTCCGCGCCGGGGCCGGTGATCTGCGCGTCCCGATATCGCGCCGTACCGCCTGTGGGGTCGAGGAAGCCCGCGATGATCTTCAGCAGCGTGGTCTTCCCGCACCCGGAGGGGCCCACCACGCAGACGAACTGTCCCTCGGGGATCTGCAGGTCGGTCTCGGCGAGGGCATGGACCACGTCCCCCGCGTCGGTGATGTAGCGCTGGGAGATGCTCTCGAGGGAGACGACGGGCGAGCCCGCTCGCTTCCCGACCGTCGGGTCGGGCGCGGGGCCGGTCGCGGAGCTGTCGGTCACGGGGCGACCTCCTCGATCGTGTCGGCGTAGGGCATCTTCTCGTACACGGAGTCCTCGGCGAGCGCGTCGATCTCGCGCTGCTGCTCCAGGAACTCCGCGGTGGAGGCGAAGGCCGTCGAGAGCCCGTCCCCACCGAAGAGCTCGGGCCCGGCCTGCTCCTCCAGGGTGGGGTACTGGTAGCCGTCCAGGAGCTTGGTCGCCTCCTCGGGAGTGATGCCGAGCTGGACACCGATGGAGACGGCGGCGAGCTCGGGCTCCTCGTTCATCAGGCGAGTCCCCTCGGCCTGCACCTGGGTCCACATCCGCAGGAAGTCCGGGTTGTCCTCGATGAAGGTGCTGGTTCCGGCGATCAGGTCGAAGGTGGGAGCGCCCAGGCCCGCGCTGTCCTCGCTGGAGAGGATCGGATGGCCCGTCTCGACCAGTTGCGTGAGGGTGGGCTCCCACACCCAGGCGGCGTCGATCTCGTCGCGCTGCCAGGCGGCGAGGATCGCATCGGTGGCGAGGTTGATGACGCGCACGTCGGAGGTCAGCCCCTCCTCCCCCAGCGCCGTCAGCAGCGAGTAGTGCGCGGTGGAGCCGAAGGGGACGGCGATGGTCTTGCCCGACAGATCGGCGAGCGTCTCGACCTCGGGGTCCTTGGCGATGAGGGATTCCGCGGCACCGATGACGTCGCTGACCCAGATCACCTTGACGTCCTTGGACAGCGGCGGGGACGCGGATTTCACCGCGGGGCTCGAGCCCACCTGGGAGATGTCCACGGAGTCGGAGCCGAAGGCCTGGATCACGTCACCCCCGGAGTTCATCTTCATCCAGGTGATGTCCGCGTTCGGCATGCAGGTCTCGAGCAGCTCGAGGTCCTTGACCACCAGGTCCCCGTTGGGGATGGCCTGCCAGGCGATACGTGCGGTGGAGGTGATGGACGGGTCGGGCTCGACGGGGCAGGCGACGGAGCCCTCGAAGTTGTCGGGGTGGCTGGTGCGGCCGGACTGCACGCAGCCGCTCAGCGCCATCACCAGCCCGAGGGAGGCGGCGGCCAGGCGCAGCGTCGCGCTGCGGGGCCGGGTCACGGTGGGGCTCATGGCTCTCAGACCTTTCCGTACCAGGGCGCCAGGCGGCCGCCGATCCACCGGATGCAGCCGTCGAGCGCGACGGCCACCAGTCCGATGACGATGATGCAGGCGATCGTGAGGTCCGTGTTCAGCCGGGTGCCGGAGATGTAGGCGAGACCGCCGATGCCGGGAATGCCGTTGTTCAGCTCCGCAGCGACCACGGTGGTCCAGGCGAAGCCGATGGCCAGGCGCACGCCCGAGAGGATCGAGGCGGTGGCGGCGGGCAGCACCACGAAGCGGGCGATCTCCGGTGGGCCCGCACCCATGGAGCGGGCGGCGGAGATGTAGTCCTCGCGCACGCCGCGCACGCCGTCGATGGTGGCGATGACGATCGGCGGGAAAGCCGCCAGGAACAGCAGCAGGTACTTGGACATGTCGCCGATCCCGACCCACACGATGATCAGGCCGATGTACCCCAGCGGCGGCAGGGCGCGCAGGAAGTTGAGGTACGGGGCCAGGGCCGTGTTGGCCGGTTCCCACATGCTCATGAGGGCGCCCAGCAGGATGCCGCAGATCGCAGCCAGGGCGACGCCCACACCGATGCGCTGCAAGGAAGCGACCAGGTGCTCCCACAGGTAGTAGTTCTGCACGCCGCACACGGTGCGCCCGGTGCCCTCGTCGATCACGAGGCAGCGGTTCGCGTCGATGAAGGCCCCGAGGACAGCCTGAGGACTGGGCAGGTAGAGCGGGTCCACGAGCTTGATCGCCGTGATCAGCCACCACAGGGCGAGCACGCCGACCAGCACCCCGCCCTGCAGCAGGCGGTTGCGGAGGCGACGCCGGGAACGACCACGCCGCGCGGCCCTCGCGACCCGACGCGAATGCGCTCCGTCGTCGTCGGCCCCGGGGCCCGCGGTGGTCGATGCGGGCCGGGTATCATCCGCGTCAGTGCTCATGAGCCGCTTCCACTCCCTCTCCTCTCGCCGATGCGCAGGGTGGACAGTACCGCACCGTTCCGGCCGCCCCCGAGAGGGGTGCAGGCCCCCCGCGAGTGTGCGACACCAGCAGAGGGTTCCGCGCCCACCAGCGCCGATCGTCACCTGATGTTTCTCTCCCAGAGGGCGGGCAGGTCACGGCGCGGCCCGCTGATGCGGGTACGGTCCCCACGACGACGACCACAACGCGCTCCCTCCGACGGCGCCCCTGAGGCGCCCGGGACGGAGCGGCGAGGAGTTCCGCGTGTCCGCTCTGTTCGGCCTGTCCCTCATCGGCGCCTTCTGCCTGCTCGGGATGGTGGTGCGGCGCTGGATCCCCGCCTTCCGCACCAACATGGTCCCCGCCTTCGTGATCGCCGGCTTCCTCGGAGCCATCGCGATGAATGTGGGCCTCTCGGGCGTGTTCGACGGCGTCGACAGCGCACTGTTCGCCGAGCTCACTGCCGTGCTGTTCACGCTGTCGTTCATCTCCATCGGGCTGACCCCGCCGCCGGCGTCCACGAGGACCGATGGCGGGAAGACCCGGAAAGTGCTGCTGCGCGGCGCCTGGGCGATGGGACTGACCTGGACCTTCGTCTTCGCCGTGCAGGCACTGGTGGGGGTGGCCGTGGTCGCGACCACCGGTCGCTTCGGCGGGATGGACGCCATCTACGGATTCATGGTGCCCTTCGCCTTCGCCCAGGGCCCCGGGCAGGCCGTCACCTTCGCGGGGATCTTCGAGCAGCAGGGCTGGGCCGGCGCGGTGGACGTCGGCCTCGCGTTCGCCTCCGCCGGCTTCGCCGCCGCCTTCCTGGTCGGCGTGCCGCTGGCCAAATGGGGCATGAGCAAGGGCCTTGCCACCCACTCGATGGGCATCTCCGACTCCGTGAGCAAGGGCTACTTCCGCGAGGAGGAGGAGACGGAGTCCATGGGCACCGAGACCACTTTCTCGGGCAACATCGACACCCTCACGTTCCACGCCGCGATGATGGGCGTGGCCTACGTGCTCGCGCACGGCCTGGCCTGGATCTTCGGCCATCTCCCCGGGTTCATCGGCGACACCATCAGCGGCATGATGTTCATGAACGGCCTGCTCGCTGCCTACTTCCTGCGCTGGGTGCTGCGGAAGATCAAGGTCGAGCACCTGCTGGACCGCCAGATGCAGGCCAAGATCACCGGTCTCACCACCGACTACGTCGTGGTCGCCTCCTTCATGGCCGTGCAGGCCGCTGTCGTCGCGGCCTGGCTGGTGCCGATCCTGGTCACCGTCGTGCTGGTCACCGCGATCACCGTCGCACTGGTGTTCGCGATCGGGCAGCGCTACGGCAGCGACCACGACTTCGAGCGCACCATGGGCATGTACGGCACGCTGACCGGCACCACCCCGACCGGGCTCGCACTGGTGAGGATCCTCGATCCGCGCATGCGCACCACCACCATGGCGGAGATGGGGCTGATGAACCTGCCCGAGATGCTCTACATCCCCGCCATGCTCACGATCTCCGCCGCCTTCGCGGGCGAGGTGGGGGTCCTGGGTGCCTTCGGCATCATGGCGGCGCTGACTGCTGCGTACTTCGTGATCATGCTGATCACCCGCTGCTTCGGGAGGCGGACCTGGACGCTGGGAGGCACCGTCGCCGAGCCCACCGAGAGCATCCCCACCCCGGCGACGACCGCGGCGGAGTGACCGCCGGGTCACGCGCCCTCCGGGCTCCCGCAGCTCGTGTCCCGAGCCGACCGACGAACCCAACCTCCTGCACCGACTCGACGAAGGAACCCCACCGTGGAGAGGCTCTACCATTCCGGCCGCATCCTGACGATGGCCGACCAGGACGACGCCCCTGAAGCCGTGCTCGTCCGGGACGGGCTCATCGCGTTCGTCGGCGACCTCGAGCCGGCACGTGCGCAGCTCGCGGCCGACGCCGCGGAGGTGGACCTGGCCGGCCGCACCCTCATGCCCTCGTTCATCGACTCCCACGGGCACCTGCTGCAGCACGGGGCGCTCATGGCGCTGGTCGACCTCGAGCACGCCACCTCGATCGCCGAGATCATCGTCGCCTTCCGTGAACGCCTCGCCCAGCGCGACCCGAGGGATGCCTCCCCGCTGATCGGGGCGAAGTACGACCCGAACCTACTGGCCGAGGGCCGTCACCCCACCCGCTACGACCTCGATGAGATCTCCCCCGAGATCCCGGTGTTCGCGCTGCACCGCAGCATGCACGTCGCGGTCGGGAACTCCGTGCTGGTCGAGGGTGCGGGACTCACCGCAGCGACTCCCGATCCCGAAGGCGGGCGTTTCGGTCGCACGGCCGATGGGACCCCGGACGGTTACGTCGAGGAGCATCCGGCCATGGCCGCGTTCATGCCCGTCCTGGATCCCGAGGGGGTCGGCGGCCTGCTTCCCGGCGGCGCGGCCGACCCCACGCGGGCGGTGCAGCTGGCGGCGGAGGACTACCTGCGCCACGGCATCACCACCGCCCAGGAGGGCGCGGCCGACCCCACCACCGTGGACGGCCTGGTGGCAGCCGCCCGGGCCGGAGACGTCGCGCTCGACGTGGTGGTCTATCCCCTCGTCCAGACCGGCACCAGCGTCTACGACGCCCATCCCGACTTCGCCGGCGACTACGTCGGCCGGTTGCGGCTGGGCGGCTACAAGATGATCCTCGACGGGTCACCTCAGGCCCGGTCGGCCTGGATGAGCGAGCCGTATGCGCCGGTCGTGGGCGACGAGGACCCCGGCTGCGCCTACCCGATCCACACCCCCGAAGAGGTCGAGGAGTTCACGCGCGCGGTCGCCGCCCAGGGACGCCAGCTGATCGTGCACTGCAACGGGGACGCGGCCGCCGAGCTGTGGGTCACCACAACCGAGCGCGTCGGCGCGGAGCACTCCGCGCTGCTCGAGGCGCGGCCGGTGATGATCCATGCCCAGACCGTGCGCGATGATCAGCTCGAGCGCATGGCGCCGCTGGGGATGATCGCCTCGATCTTCTCGGGGCACACCTGGTTCTGGGGCGACGTGCATCTGCGCAACTTCGGACCGGCCCGTGGCCGCCGCGTCTCCCCTGCCCGGTCCGCCCTGGACCGTGGAGTGCGCGTCACCATGCACCAGGATTCCCCCGTCACTCCCCCGGACATGCTCCTGACGATCTGGGCGGCCGTGAACCGCATCAGCCGTGCCGGCCGGCCCGTCGGCCTCGAACAGCGCATCTCCACCTGGGAGGCCCTGCGCGCCGTCACCACCGAGGCCGCCTTCCAGTACGGCGAGGAGGACTCCAAAGGGCTGCTCCGAGAGGGCATGCGTGCGGACCTGGTGATCCTCTCCGCCGACCCGCTGGCCACGGCGCCGCAGGAGCTGCGGGACCTCGAGGTGCTCGCGACCATCAAGGACGGGGAGGTCGTGTACGAGCACTGACCCGCTCAGCGCGGATCAGTCGATGATCACGTCCTCGCCCTTCCGCCGCAGCTCGGCGAGGCCCTCCTGCATCGCCGCCACGCTCTCCGGGCTGTGGCGGGGCCAGTCCTCGAGCTCCCGGACCACCCGGACGGGCTCCCGGGTGCGGTAGGAGCGGGTGGGATTGCCCGGGAACCGCTTGTCGGTGACGTTCGGATCGTCCTCGAGCTCTCCCGTCGGCTCCACCACGTAGATGCGCGGCTCGCCGTCGCCGTGCGCGAGCTGGGCGCCCCAGGCCGCGGCGTGCAGGGTCTCGGTGACGTAGACGTGGCTCAGCGCCGTGTCCTCGCGGTAGTTCGAGGGCCGCTCAGGGGTGAGCAGGTCCCCGGGCCGCAGCACGGCCGTGGTGCCGTGGAGGTGGACCCCCTCGGCGAAGACCTCGAAGGGTGCGGGTTCGGTCATCGCGCTCTCTCTTCCTGTGCCTGCTCTCCGGTGCCTGCCGACCCAGCGTCCCGCTCAGCGGAGCTCGCTGTCCACCGATGTGCCTTCCGCGATCTCGACGGGCTCCTCGTGCCGCAGCGACAGCAACCCGCCGACCACGAAGGTGACGATCACGCCGAGCAGCGGGTACCACTGCCAAGCCACCCACACCTCACCGATCACGTACTTCTCCATCACGAAGAAGAAGGCATTGACCGCGACGGCGAGCACGAAGGCGATGTTCGCGTCGACCGCCCGGGCGCGCTTGTTCACGATGCCGAACACGAACGCGCCGAGCAGCCCGCCGTAGGTGATGCCGGCGACGCCCAGGGCCAGCACCACGATGCTGCCTTCGTCGGACCGGAAGACGGTCGCCGGGGCGATGAACGCCAGGCCCCAGCCGATGGTGGCCCAGCGGCCGATCCGCAGGCCCTGCGCATCCGTCATCGGGGTCCTGCGTAGCTTGCCGACCACGTCGGTGACCGTCGAGGAAGACAGCGCCGACAGCGAGGAGGACAGCGTGGACATCGCGGCGGCGAGGATCCCGGCCAGCAGCAGACCGGACAGCCCCGCGGGCATCGCCTCGACGATGAACAGCGGGAACACCTCGTCGTCCCGGGTCAGACCCAGGTCGGCGGGAGTGGCCTGCTGGTAGTAGCCCCACAGGGCCAGGCCCACGGCCAGGAAGATCGCGAACTGCACCGTCACGATCACCCCGGAGACGAGGATCGCCTTCTGGGCCTCGACCTTCGAGCGGCAGGCCAGCAGGCGCTGGACGACGATCTGGTCCGAGCCGTGGGAGGCCATCGCGTACACCGCACCGCCCAGCAGGGACGCGACGAAGGAGTTCTCCCCGCTGATCGGGTTGTCCGCGAACACGAACATCTGCGTCTTGCCGGCCTCGGCCGCGTCACCCAGCCACCCCATCCCGGTGGTGGAGGCCACCAGGAGGAGCGCGATGATGCCGCCGGCGACGTACAGCAGCATCTGGACCACGTCGACCCAGACCACGGCGGTGATGCCGCCGATGAAGGTGTACAGGATCGTCACCACGGAGAGGATCACGGTGATGGCGAAGTAGCTGAGGTCCACGCCGAGCCCGTCGAGGATGACCTTCAGGGGGATCGCGGCGGCGAGCACGCGGATCCCGTCTGCCAGCAGTCGGGTGACCAGGAAGGTCACGCCGGCTGTGGTCTGGGTGCTGGCGCCGAAGCGTTTGCCGAGGTAGGCGTAGGCGGTGACCATCTCCCCGTCGTAGTAGCGCGGCAGCATGAAGAAGGCGACAACCACGCGCCCGAGGATGTAGCCGAGCCCCAGCTGGAGGTAGGCGAGGTTGCCCAGGTAGCTCATCACCGGGATGCCGATGACGGTCAGGGCGCTGGTCTCGGTCGCGACCACGGACAGGCACACCGCCCACCACGGCAGGTCACGCCCACCCAGGAAGTAGCCTTTCAACCCGGTCTGACGACCGCTCAGCTTCAGCCCGAGCCAGGCGGTGGCGACCAGATAGGCCGCGATCACCAACAGGTCGATGGTCTGCATGTGCGCTCTCCTTCGAGGTCATCGGCAGGCCGGGGGCGGCGCTGCGGCCCGGGCGCGTCGACAGGCGGGAGCAGACGGCAGGGCAGTCGCCCATTGGCGCACAGTCGGGCAGGCGGATCAAGCAGGCTGGCCGGTGGGAGGGTCAGACGGGGCGATCCGCGCGCTCGCGGGCCAGGACATCGAGCAGATAGCGGCCGTAGCCGGACCTCAGCAGCGGTTCGGCGCGCTCACGCAGCTCCTCGTCGCTGAGGAAGCCCATGCGTCAGGCGACCTCCTCGGGGGCACCGACGGACCGTCCCTGGCGCTTCTGGACGGTGCGGATGAAGTCGCCGGACGGGATGCCGGGCGCCCGCAGCGCGGCCCCTGCTGGGCCGGGCTGCGTCAGCCGGCGTCCTCGGCGATCTCGAAGCGGAGCACGGCGGCGATCGCGTCGTGGACCTCGGCATCGACGACGCCCACCTGGGCGTCGATCCGGGCGCTCGCGGCGATCAGCGCGGCCTCGTCGGCCGCCTGCCGCTCGCTCTCCAGCAGCAGCGTCTCCACCGCGCCGCGCTCGATCGCGCCCCGCACCGCGCCGATGCCCTCGACGGCCAGGCGGTGGGCCCGGCCGTGGTCGAAACGCTCGGTGAGCTCCTGGGAGCGCTGCGCGCCGGTCTCGGTGGCGAGCTCGCGCAGGGCGTCGGCCAGGGCCTGCTCGGCGCCGTCGTCCCCGATCCCGCCGGCCTCGATCTCCGTGGTGATCTCGGCCAGCGCCACCGGCAGCTCCTCCCGCAGGGCGGTGCGGCCCTGGACCTCCCCGGCCAGGACCAGCAGGTCCGGGTCCCAGTCCCCGGCGACGGTCTCCAGGTGCTCGGCGACGCCGCGGGCGTTCTGCTTCACCGCCTCGTCGGCCCGGCGCTGGATCTGGTTGTGCGAGAGAGCGCCCTGACGTGGCTTGTGCACCGACTCGTCGGAGGTGGCGCCGATCTCCTGCTCGCCCTGCTCGGCCAGCGTGTGCTGCGCGGCGACCACGACCTGGCGGACCAGGGCGCCCTGCTGGTCGGCGACGGCGACCAGCATTCGCACCGAGCGGAATCGTTCGCGCAGGTACGGCCCGAGCTGGGCCTCGTCGGCGAAGTGGGCGGCGTCCCCGGCTCCGAGAGCTGCGTCCCAGGGGGCGTCGAGCAGCAGCCCGGAGGAGCCGGTGACCAGCACGCGGCCGTCGGCCATGACCTCCCCGATGTCCTCGACCAGGATCGCGTCCTCGAGCGGCTGGAGGTGGGCATCCTCCGCCCCGGCCTCGGTGAGCCGGCGACGAAGCTCCTCCCAGCGCAGCCTGACCTGCTGGGCGGCGTCCTCCGCGGGCGAGCGGCCCTCGAGGTAGACGGTGGCGAACGGACCCTCGGCCTCGGCGATCGTGCGAATGGCGTTCAGTGATGTCGTCGTCGTAATCATGTCCTGAGCGCACCACACCTGCCGCCGTCGACCCAAGGAGCGGCCGTCGACGTGCGTGACCGGCAGCGTGCCCGGCTGCGGGCGAGAGCTGCCCGGCAACGGCGCCCCTCCCCTGGATCCTCCAGCTCACCAGGGACGATGCCGTTCTTCGCCCGGAGGCGGGGACCGGCTCGGCGCATCCATGTGCGGGGCGGGGGCGGGCCGGCCACGTGCCAACCAGTCGGTCACCAGAGCGTCGCCGCGCCGCCTCACGTGCGCGCGAACAGTCCCACGGCGTCCCAGGCCAGCCAGCCGCCCTCGGTCAGCTCGAGCTCGAGGACGTTGCGACCGGCCTGCAGCACCTCTGCCGGGACGGCGACCTCATGGAAGGAGCGCCGCAGCGTCGAGCCCGGCACCGTCGCATCGCCTTCGCGGGAGCCGCGTGTGGCACCGAGGGGAAGCTCGATGTCGGTGAGGTGCTCCTCGTTCGCGCGGACCTGCAGGGTCCCACCGAGACGGGTGGTGTCCACGAGCCACACGGCGAGGTCGTGGTCCTCGACGGGCTCCGTCTCGAGCGTGAGAGTCCATCGGGCCCGATGGGGCGTCCTGCCCGCCCAGGCGTCCTCCGGCCCTGGCAGCAGGTAGGGCCAGGAGGCGCCCGGTGAGTCGGTGCCCTGCGTGTAGTCGATGACGGCGTCGGGGAACTGCTCGGGGATGGTCGCGTACCCGCTCGGGGCATGGAGGAACTCCAGGGTGCGTCCGTCGAACGTCCCGATGGCGGCGACTTCGCGGCCGGTGGCGGTCACCGACGGCTGCGAGGCGGAGGTCTCGGGCGGCGAGGGCTTCCCGCGCCTCCCGGCGTCGGAGACGGCCAGGACCATGTACGTCCAGGTCTCCCCCGCCGGGTCGAGACCAGTGTGGCGGTAGAGCGGGTAGACCGTCTTGGCCAGCAGGTCGGTCTCCTCCGTCGTGCTTGGCGCGCTCTCGCCCGGCACCGCATAGATCCGGTAGTGGTCGATCAGCGGGTCCCACCCCAGGGGCTCCCAGGTCAGGGTCGTCGAGGCGAGGGCGGGCTCGGCGCGCAGGCCGGTCACGGTCTTCGGGCGGGGACTCATGGTGGCTCCTGTCAGGCCTGGATGAGGCCGGGGTCGTCGACGGGGGTGGTGAAGCGTGCCGCTCGCTGCTTCGGGGCGGTGTCATCGGCCTCGATCCAGTCCACGACGTGGAAGCTGGAGACCATCTCCCGGCTGCTCAGGCGTACGTGCACATAGCCGCGTCGACCGTCGTAGAGCCGCACGTACTCGTGCTGGAGCCAGTCCTGCGTGTACTCGTCCGTCTCCGCGCCGTCACCGTCGGAGGCGACCGACGTGCACACCAGCTCGACGCCGATCGTCGCGGAGTCGGGATCCTCGAAGTCCGCGCGCAGCTCGGCGGCGACATGCTTATGGATGTCGCCGGTGAGCACGACCGGATTCGAGGAGGCCGCCATCGACTCCAGCAGGCGCCGCCGCGCCGCCGGGAAGCCGTCCCACATGTCGATGCGGTCCTCGGTGATCGCCGCGACCACGACCCCATTGGCGAGAATGTTCCAGGTCGCCGGGGACCGCTCGAGCCGTTCGGTCACCCAGGCCTCCTGTTCTGCGCCGAGCATGGTGCGCTCCTCGTCCAGACGGTCCGCCTCGTCCACCGGTGCCGGATCGCGGAACTGCCGGGTGTCCAGCATCGAGAACCGCGCCAGCGCGCCGACGTCGAAACCGGTGGTGATATCGGTCTCCGGGCCGTCGGGCAGAGCGGTGACGTCCAGGGGCATGTTCTCGTAGAAGGCGCGGTAGGCGACCGCGATGCGGTGGGCGAACAGGTCGTCCGGGATGCCGGTGCTGGAGCCGGTGCCGGAATAGTCGTTCTGGACCTCGTGATCGTCCCAGACGGCGACCGCCGGGACCCGGGCGTGGACCGCCTGCAGGTGGGGGTCGGTCTTGAACAGGCTGTAGCGCAGGCGGTACTGCTCGAGCGTCTCGGCCTCGACGGTGTGCGGGGCCGCGACCTCGGCTCCCTGGCGCCACAGGTTCGACTCGGTGATGCCGTACTCGTAGATATAATCGCCGACGAAGACCACCAGGTCCAGCTCCTCCTCCGCCGCCAGGTGCCGGTGGGCGGTGAAGTGACCGTGGTACCAGGCCTGGCAGGAGACCAGGCCGAAGGAGAACGAGTCGACCTCGGCGCCCGCCGCGGGCAGCGTGCGGAACCGGCCGACGGGGCTGGTCTGCGGACCCACGAGGAAACGGTAGAAGTGCTCGGTGGCGGGCTCGAGGCCGTCCACGTGCGGGTGGACGGCGTGGGCCAGCTCCGGCTGGGCCAGCGCCTGGCCGTGCCGGACGATCTGGGTGAAGGCGGCGTCCCGAGCCACCTGCCAGCGCACGCTGACGGGATGGAGGTCCATGCCGCCGTGCCCGTCCTCGGCCAGCGGCTCCGGTGCCAGGCGCGTCCACAGCACCACCCCGTCCGGTCGCGGGGCACCGCTGGCGATGCCGAGCGAGAAGAGGTCCTCGGACTGCTGTGGCGGATCGGCGAGCGCATCCGGGGCATCGATGCCCAGGGCGATCACGGTGGCGGAGGCCCCGCTGATCTGGAGCAGGCGGCGGCGGCTGAGGGCAGGTGCGGCGGCGGGTGCCGGCATGGGATCTCCTGGGGTGATGGGGTGGGCGCCGCAGCACGATAACCACCCGTGGTAGCGCTCCCATGAACATCAGACGTCGAGTGCGGGAGGATCGTGTCGCTCCCCCTGATCCGCTGCTGCACGCGGCTGACCGCCTTCGGGCCGAGGGGCGAGGCATGCTCTGGCTGGCGACGGGGAACGCGCCGTATCCTGCCTTGATGCAGCTCTCCCCCACCCTCGTGCGCTCACTGCCCAAGGTCGCCCTGCACGACCATCTCGACGGCGGTCTGCGCCCGTCGACCGTGCTCGCCCTGTGCGCGGAGCTCGGCGTCGCGCCGCCCCCGATCGTGCCCGCCCGCGAGGCCGACGGGACCGTCGACGTCCCCGGCGGCGCCGAGACCCCCACCGACCAGGACGTGGCCGATTGGTTCCACGCCGCCGCGGACTCCGGATCGCTGCCCTCCTATCTCTCCACCTTCGAGCGCACCCTCGCCCTGATGCAGACCGCGCCCGCGCTGCGGCGCATCGCGCGGGAGTTCGTCGAGGACATGGTGGCCGACGGGGTGGTCTACGCCGAGACCCGGTGGGCGCCGCATCAGCACACCGCCGGCGAGCTCGATCTCGAGCAGGCCGTGCAGGCCGTCCAGGACGGGCTCGACGAGGGGGCGGCCGCCGCCGAGCGGGACGGGTCACGCATCGTGGTGGGGCAGCTTCTGGCCTACCTACGGCAGCGCGACCCCACCGATGACCTGGTCGATCTCGCCATCGCGCGGCGCGGCACGGGCGTGGTCGGGGTCGATCTGGCCGGGCCCGAGGCCGGATTCCCCGCCGACCGCTTCCGGGCGCAGTTCGAGCGAGCCCGACGTCATGGCGTGCACGTGACGATCCATGCCGGGGAGGCCGACGGGCCGACGTCGATCGCGAACGCGCTGGACTGCGGGGCCGAGCGGATCGGGCACGGAGTGCGACTGATCGAGGACGTCACCACGGCCGATGGCTCGTCGGGCGCCGCCGTGGGCTTCGGCCCTCTCGCCGCGCGGGTGCACCGCGAGCGGATCTGCCTGGAGGTCTGCCCGAGCTCGAACCTCCAGACCGGGGCCGCGCAGGACCTCGCGACCCATGCCGCGGGCGCCCTGCACGAGCGCGGCTTCGCGGTGGCGCTGAGCAGCGACAATCGCCTCATGAGCCGCACCAGCACCTCCCGGGAGATGATGCTGGTCGCCGAGGCCTTCGAGTGGGATCTCGAGGACCTCGAGCACGTGGTGCTCACCGGGCTCGACGCGGGATTCGCCTCGGCCGAGGCGCGGACCGCCCTGCGCGAGGAGGTCGTGCTGCCGGCGTTCCGGGCGGTGCGGGAGGGGTGAGGTCCACCCCTCGTGCAGACCCGTGACCTGGCGTCACGGCGAGGAGGACCCATGGACCACGACCCCGTGGAGACGGCGGTGACGGAGACCTTCGCGCTCCGGCGACGGCTCCTGCGGGCCGACCGCACGGATCTCGATCTGTTGATGGCGGACGACGCGGTCGAAGGGACCTTCCATCTGGCGGTGCTCGATCGGCGGAGCGCCGTGGGCGTCGTGACCGTGGTGCCGTCCGCACCCGAGTTCGATGCCGCCTCACCGGCCTGGCGCCTCCGGCAGATGGCGGTGGACCCGGCGCTGCAGGGCACAGGGATCGGGTCCGCCCTGTTCGACGCGGTGGTCGACCGCCTCCGCCGGCGCCGCGCAGCGACCCTGTGGGCCGAGTCCCGCGACTCCAGCCTGGCGTTCTATCTCGGCCGAGGGATGGCGATCGTGCCGGGACGGGAGCACACGGCGGGCGGAGTCTCCTACACCGATGTCGCCCTGCGACTTCCGGGGTGAGGCGACCACCGCGCCCTCAGCAGCGCTGGGCGCCGCGGAACCTCTGCCCTCCGACCCCGCCCTCACGCGCGCACGGACGAACACGATGACCCGGTGCGCGTCCTGGCCCCGGGCCCTCGACCTCCCGCCTCACCCGGACTGCCCGACCAGCGATCCGCGCGCCCAGGACCCGCCGAGGTCGACGTCGATCGAGCCGCGCTGCACCACGGCCAGGGTCGCCGTCGCGCGGGTGAGGGCGACGTAGAGGGTCGCCAGTCCCCTCTGCTCCACGATGCGATCCGGGCAGTGGACCAGCACGTGATCGAACTCGAGTCCCTTGGCCGCCTCCGGGGCGAGCACCACGAGGCGGGCCCGCAGGTCATCGGCCGAGGCGTCGATCCCGGACTCCTCGAGCACGGCGAGCACCCGCGGCACGTCGGGGGTGAGGAGGGCGCCGCGCCCCTCCCCGCGTTCGCGCCGCGCCCAGGCCGTGATCTGCTCGTCCTCGTCGAGGTCGCCGTCGGCTATCACCGGGAGGTTCCCGGTGGCGCGGACGGCATCGAGGCGCCGCGCATCGGGCCGCAGCACCCGCAGCAGAGGCTCGACGGCCGCGACCAGCTCACGCGGCGAGCGATAGCAGATGCTGAGCTCCTCCACCCGTGGGGTGGCGCGCAGCGCAGCGAGCCTCTCGGGCCAGGTGGTGGTGTCGAGGTCGGCGGAGGTCTGGGCGATGTCGCCGACGACGGTCATGGACTTCACGGGGCAGCGGCGGGCGAGCATCCGCCACTGCATCGGCGTGAGCTCCTGGGCCTCGTCGATGATCACGTGCCCGTACACCCAGGTGCGATCGGCCAGGGCTCGGGTCGCGAGGTCCCGGGTGTCGGCCTCGGCGGAGCGCTCGGCGAGCTCCTCGGCAGAGACCAGGCCCGCCAGGTCCGGGGTCGAGGCGATCACCCGTCGGGCGTGATCGACGCGTCGGCGCCGGGCGGTCTCGGCGGCCGCGGCGTCGTCGGCGTCGTCCTCGCCGAGCAGCTCGGCGGCCTCGTCCAGCAGCGGCACGTGCGCCGAGGTCCAGGGCTCCTCCGCCGTGCCCGCGAGGAGGCTGCGCTGGGCCGGGCTCAGCTGCGGGGCGGTCGTCTCGTCGAGCCCCTCGCGCAGCATCCTGGTGACGGCGCCCTCCGGGGTCAGGCACGGCCACAGGGCATCGAAGGCCTCGGCGACCGCGTCGTCGGCCGCCAGCTCGGCCCGCAGCTGGGCCTCGGTGAGCGCCTCCTGACCTGCCCGATCCTCCTCGTCCTGACGCGGGCCGAGGGCGTCCGGATCCTTCTCCAGGGAGGCGTCCAGCCGCCCGACCTCCGCCTCGAAACCGGACTCGACGTCGGCGAGCAGGGCGGCGTCGGCCTCGGCGACCAGCGCGGTGAGCTCGCCGAGGAGGATCTCGACGAACACCTCGCGGGCGTCGTTGTGGTGCCGGTGCTGCGTGCGGGCGCGCTCGGTGGCGCGCTCGATGCTCTCGCGCGGGATCAGCAGCTCGTCCCCGTCCCAGACCAGGGTGTGGCCCGCGGGTTCGCTCGCGCCCTGCAGCGAGGTGAGGAACGCGTCGAGGATCTCGGCCATCGAGGCCTCACCCAGCAGGCGGGCCACCTCCGGTGCGGCGGGACCGACGTCGTCGAGGCCGGGCAGCAGGCCGGCGATGGTGCTGGTGACGACGTTGGTCTCGCCGAGAGCGGGCAGCACGTCGCCGATGTAGTGCAGGAAGCGGGCCGACGGGCCGATCACCAGCACGCCGCGACGCAGCACCTCCGGCGCGCTGTACAGAAGGTAGGCGGCGCGGTGCAGGGCGACGACGGTCTTGCCGGTGCCGGGGGCGCCCTGGACCACCAGCACGCCGGAGCGCGGGGCGCGCACGATCGCGTCCTGCTCCGCCTGCAGGGTGGCGACCGCCTCGTGCATGCGGCCATCGCGGGAACGGCTCAGCGCGCGCAGCAGCGCGCCCTCCCCGGCGACGCCCTCGGCCCCGTCCGGCCCCTCAGCCCCGTCGACGTCGCCGAAGAGATCGTCGTCCACATGGACCACGGCCCGATCCTCGATCGCGAGGTGGCGCCGGCGCCGCAGCCCCTGCGGGGCGCGGGCGGTGGCGGTGTAGAACGGCTCGGCCGCGGGGGCCCGCCAGTCGATGACCAGGCGCTGATCGCCCTCGCGGATCCCGGCGGGTCCGATGTGCAGGCGCAGGCCGTCCTCCCGATCGAGGCGGCCGAAGACCGCGCCGTGCTCGGCGTGCTGCAGCGCCTTCCGTCGGGCGCCGAGCCGCCGCACCTCGGCGTCGCGCTCGTTGAGGGCGACCCCGTCCTCGGCCACCTGGCCCAGCGCCGCCTCCTGACGCTCGCCGAGCTGGGCGAGCTCGGCGTCCAGCTGGGCGTAGGCACGGTCGACGTGCTGCTGCTCGGCGGCGAGGTGGTCGGCGGTCGGTCGGTCGGCGGGCTGGTCGTCGGAGCCGGGCTGCCCGGAGGCGGGCTGGTCAGCGTTCTGGGGGGTGCGGGCGGGGCGGCCGGTTTCGGGCATACAGAAGCTCCGTCTCTGCGCGCGCGGGCGCGCTGGATCGACCGGGGTTCACGAGGGAGAGCGAAGGATCATAAGCCGAGCGGGGCCATGAGCACAAGGCCCTGGCGCGAACCGCCGAGATCCGCGCCCTGAGCCCGCGGCCCTCCCCGCCGGCAGCGTCGGCCCCATCGGCCCCATCGCATCGGCCGAGAATGTACCGGCACGACCGATGCCGACGGCCGCACCGGTCCTGCGGCCAGCAGAACTCGCGCATGGGCGCGGGAGCGGGAGCGCTGGCGGGGGCGGGGTGCTCAGCCCGTCCGCGGCAGACGCACCGTGGCGATAAGGCCGCCTGCAGTGCGCGGCCTGAGGTCGAGCGTGCCGTCGTGGGCGGCCACGATGCTGCGCACGATCGCGAGCCCCAGGCCGGCCCCGACGTGGTCACCGCGGTGCTCACGGAGACGGTCGGTGCCGCGGCGGAAGGGCTCGGCCAGGGTCCGCACGAGCGCCGGGGAGATCACCTCCCCGGTGTTCTCGACCTCGAGGGTGCTGCCCCTCGGCCCGCTGCTGAGGCGCACGACCACCCATCCGCCGTCCCCGCTGTTGTGGACGATCGCGTTCTGGATCAGATTCTCGACCAGCCGCGACAGCAGCGCGGGCGAGCCGTGCACCTCCGCGGGCACGCCGGTCACCTCGAGGGTGATGCCGCGGCGCTCCGCCATCTCGAGCAGCTGCTCGGCCGCTTCCTCGGCGAGCAGGGAGAGATCGACGGTCTCGGGGTCGAAGGAGCGGGCGTCGGCGCGACTGAGCAGGAGCAGCGCCTCGGTCACCGCGATCGCCCGGGCGTTGACCGCGTGCAGGCGCTCGACCAGTTCGCGATCCGTCCCGTTCGGGTCCGATCGAGCCACCTCCAGGAGGGTCTGCGAGGTGGCCAGGGGCGTCCGCAGCTCGTGGGAGGCGTTGGCGGCGAAGCGTCGTTGCTGGGCGACATGGTCCTCGAGCCGCTCGAGCATGACGTCGAAGGTGTCGGCGACCTCCCGGAACTCGTCCTGCCAGCCCGGCATCCGCACCCGGTGCGAGAGAGACCCGTCGGCCGCTGCCCGAGCCGCCTCCCCGATCCGCTCGAGCGGGACCAGCATCCGCCCGGCCAGGAACCAGCCGCCCACCAGTCCGAACACGAGCAGGAAGACCATGGCGGCCGCCGCGGCCGGGGCGAAGGCACGCACCAGGTCCGAGCGGTTGGGGACGAAGCCGCCCCGGGTGGTGATCGCCGAATCCGGCACGTACCGCAGCAGGAACACCCACACCACCGCCAGCAGCAGGGCGCCTGCCAGCATCAGGAAGAGCGCATAGCTCAGGGCCAGACGAGTACGGACGCTCGGGCCGGGGGGCCTAGTCATGTGCGTCCTCGCCCGTGGACCTCGGCCCGGGATCGGCCGACGAATCCGGCTCCTCCCCTGCTTCCGGCGCACCCGCATCGATCCGGTATCCGACGCCGGGCACGGTGAGGATCAGCCACGGCTCCCCGAGCCGCCGGCGCAGCGCCGAGACCGTGATGCGCACGGCGTTGGTGAAGGGGTCGGCGTTCTCATCCCATGCCCTGGCCAGCAGGTCCTCCGCGCTGACCACTCCACCCTCGGCCGCCACCAGCACCTCGAGCACCGCGAACTGCTTCCGGGTCAGCGCCACGTAGTGGTCGTCGCGGAAGACTTCGCGGCGGAACGGATCCACCCGCAGCCCGGCGAACTCCCGCACCGGGGGTCGGGACCGGGACCGGCGCCGGTCGAGCGCCCGCAGACGCAGCACCAGCTCGCGCAGCTCGAAGGGCTTGGTGAGGTAGTCGTCGGCCCCGAGCTGGAAGCCCGACTCCTTGTCGTCGAGCCGATCGGCGGCGGTGAGCATGAGGATCGCGGTGCCGGAGCCATCGGCGATGATGCGCCGCGCCACCTCATCGCCCGAGGGCCCGGGGATGTCCCGGTCCAGCACGGCGACGTCGTACTCATTGACGGTGAGGAGCTCGAGGGCGGTGTCCCCGTCCTCGGCCACGTCGGCGGCGATCGCCTCCAGGCGCAGCCCGTCGCGCACGGCGTCCGCCAGGTAGGTCTCGTCCTCCACGATCAGCACCCGCATGGGCCGAGCCTATGATCCGGGGCGGTCGGGCGCCGGTTGCGACGCCGGCTCACGAGGACAGCCTGGGATCCTCGGTGGGATCGGCGTACGGCGCCGGGCACCCCTCATCAGCGGCGTCGGAGCGCAGCTCGTAGTGCCAGGGCTCGTTCGCATAGGTCCGGCAGAGCCCGTACTCCTGGCCGTGCTGGGCGAGCCAGGAGGTGGCGTCGGCCGGACCGAGATCGATCGCGTCGCCCGAGACGTGCGAGGAGGTCTCCGCCGTGGCGACCCACCGCGCCGCCTCCTCGCGCGAGCCGTGCTCGTCGATCGCGTCCTCGAGCAGGCTCTGCTGGTAGTCGGCAGAGCGCCACCCGCTGTTGACCTGGAACGTCACCCCGTCGCCCCGGGCGTCGGCGGCCGCGTCACGCAGGGCGCCGAGGAGATCCGGCTCGAGGTTCCCGACCGCGGGCAGCTCGTCGTCGAAGACCGTGACGATCTCGTCGGAGGGCAGCAGGCCGTCGTCCTCATCGAGGCCGGTGCCCGGGAGCAGCTCGATGACCGACGGGACCACCGGGGCGCCTGGCATCACGGCCGCCCGGACGGTGAGGCCGACGGCGAGCAGGGACACGACCAGGAGACCGAGCACCACGAGGGTGCCCAGGGTGCGGGCGGGACGCGAGCGGCCACGGGAGCGGCGACGGGAGCGGCCGGGACCGACGGGATGGGACGCGTGGTGCGTGGGGGCGACAGCGCTGTGTGATCTCATGCCTCCACTCAAGACAGCGGGGCGTTGCGAGGGCGTATCCGAAAACGCATACGCTCGCGATATGTGGCCCGCGGGCACGGTGGGTCGGCCGTCGCCTCATAGGCTCGAGCCGCGCACCTCCAGCCGGGGAGGGAGCTCCTGGCGACGCGGAGGGTCGGCCTCTCCCTCGACGAGGTCGAGCAGGGTGCTCCCGGCGAGGCGGCCGAGCTCGGTGAGCCCCATGTCCACGGTGGTCAACGGCGGGCGCGAGGCCATGGCCATCACGTCCCAGTTGTCGAAACCGGTCACCCGCACCTGCCCGGGTACGTCGACGCCCTGCTCGCGGAGTCGGTCGGTGACACCACGGGCGATCTGGTCGGATCCACACACGAAGGCGTCGGCGTCGGGATGCGAGGCCAGCAGCATGTCCACGGCGTGGCGCCCCCATTCCTCGGACCAGTGGCCGAACAGGGGCGGGGTGATCAGGGACTGCCCGAGCACGTCCTGGACGGCGAGCGCCCGCGCGGAGGCCGAGTGGTGGCGCTCCGGGCCGGTGACGTGGACGATCCGCCGCGACCCCATGGCCTGCAGGTGCTCGGCCGCCATCGCCGCCCCTGCGCTCTCGTCGACCACCACGGAGTGGTCCGTCGGATCGACCGAGGGCGAGAGCGCGTAGACGGTGGGGATCGCCAGGCCGATCGACGGGCGGGGATCGGTGGTGCGCCCGGTGATGATGAGACCGTCGACCCGTCTGTCCTGGAGTGACTGCAGGTAGTGACGTTCGCGCAGGACGTCGTCGCGGGTGTCGCACAGGATGATCGCCATCCTCCCCGCGGCGAGCGCATCCTCGACGCCGCGCAGGAGCGGGATGGTGAAGCGCCCGAAGCTGTCGGTGGTCAGCAGTCCCACGGTGTAGGTGCGGGTATCGGCCTGACCGCGCCCGGAGCGTCCGGGGACGAACCCGAGGCTCGAGGCGGCCTCCTTCACCCGGGTCCTGGTGTCCTCGCGCAGCTGACCGGTGTCGTTGAGCGCCTTCGAGGCGGTGCTCACGGACACCCCGGCGAGCTCGGCGACATCCGCGATGCGCGGCATCGGCGTCGGCGTGTGGGGCACATGTCCTCCTGGCGTCGTCCGGGCGCGGTGCCCGGGGCGGGGGTTGTCGCACGACGGCGACCGTGCCATTATCGACACAGAAACATAGTTTCCGCACTTTCCGCAATGAAGCACCCCAGTGAGGACCTCCATGACCACGGCTCCGACCGCGCTCGCCGCCCCCGCGATCCCCACCGCTCACGCGAGCGTCGCCCGCCGCCCACTGGCTCCCGGCGACGCCCGGATCACCGGCGGCTTCTGGCACACCCGCCAGCAGCGCAACCGGGCCGAGGCCCTGCGTGCGGGCTACGAGCAGCTCGAGGACTCCGGCACGTTCCGCAATTTCCGCATCGTCGGCGGGGCGGAGCAGGGCGAGGCCTCCGGCATGATCTTCCAGGACTCCGACGCCTACAAGTGGCTCGAGGCCGTCGCCTTCGAGCTGGGCCGCCAGGAGGATCCCGACCTCCGCGCCATGGCCCGCGAGGCCACGGCGATGATCGCGGCGGCGCAGCAGAGCGACGGCTACCTCAACAGCGTGCACACCCTGCGCCACTCCCCCGAGGACCGCTACTCCTCCATGGCCTGGAACCACGAGCTGTACTGCTACGGCCATCTCATCCAGGCGGCGGTCGCACTGTCCCGCAGCGCCGGTGACGACGAGCTGCTCGCCGTCGCGCTGCGGATCGTCGACCATCTGCGCACCGTCTTCGGGCCCACAGCCCGCCACTCCACCTGCGGCCATCCCGTGATCGAGATGGCGCTGATCGAGCTGTACCGCCTCACCGGCCGCGACGAGATCCTCGAACTGGCCCGGTTCCTCCTCGACGTCCGCGGCGGCGAGGAGCGCTTCCCCGGCGTCGCGCCGGGGCCGGAGTACTTCTCCGCCGGCGTGCCGGTGCGCGAGGCCCGCTCCGTCGAGGGCCACGCGGTCCGCGCCCTGTACCTCTTCGCGGGCGCCACCGACCAGGCGATCGAGGACGGTGACGCCGAGCTGCTGGCCCGAGCCGAGTCGGTGTTCGCGGACCTGATGGCCACCAAGACCTACGTCACCGGCGGCATGGGCGCCCGCTGGGACTGGGAGGCCTTCGGTGACCCCTTCGAGATGACCACCGACCGCGGCTACGCCGAGACCTGCGCCGCCATCGGCGCGATCCAGTGGGCCTGGCGTCTGCTGCTGGCCACCGGCAAGGCGCAGTACGCCGAGGCGATCGAGCGCCTGCTGTTCAACGCCTTCCTGCCCGGCGTCTCCCTGGCCGGCACCGAGTTCTTCTACGTCAACTCCCTGCAGCTGCGCGAGGGGGCCAAGGCCGACCAGGGCCGTTCGATCGCGCACGGCCGACGTGCCTGGTTCGACTGCGCCTGCTGCCCGCCGAACATCATGCGCACCTTCGCGAGCCTCGACCACCTCGCCGCCACCACCACCCCCGACGGCCTGCAGCTCCACCAGTACGCCACCGGCACCTGGTCCACCGGCGAGGGGCCCGACCGTCTGCGCGTGTCGGTGGCGACCGAATACCCCACCGACGGCCTGGTGCGGATCACCATCGAGGAGGCCCCCGCGGAGGTGCGTGCGCTCACGCTGCGGATCCCCGCCTGGTCGCGCGGGGGCGCGCAGCTCACCCACCGCGGCGCCGAGGTGCCGCTCCCGTCGGCCGAGGCCGATGCCCCGGGTCCCACCAGCGCCGAGATCCGTACGACCTTCCAGGCCGGCGACGTGATCGAGCTGCGCCTGGACGTCGCCGCGCGCTTCGTCGGCGCCCATCATCGCCTCGACGCCTCGCGTGGCGCCGTCGCCCTGGAGCGGGGCCCGCTGGTCTACGCACTGGAGGACGAGGACCAGGACGGCTTCGGGCACGTCGACGACGCGGCCGTGGACCCGGGCGCGGCTCTGGTGCCCGGCGCGGCGATCCCCGCCCTCGACGGCGCGGTGCCGCTGGCCGTCTCCGGCAGCGCGGTCACCGTCTCACCCGCCGCGGCGGCGTGGCCCTATCCCATCCACGGCAGCGCCGACGCCGAGGTGACCCGCACCCCCGCCACCTGGTCGGCGATCCCGTACTACGCCTGGGCCAATCGCTCCGTCGGCCCCATGCGAGTGTGGCTCCCCCTCGAGGCCGACTGATGCTCTCGCGGCGCAGCCTCCTGCGCGGCGGTCTCGCCCTCGGGGCGGCCGGCGCGGGGGTGAGTGCGCTCGCCGCCTGCGCCGGCACCCTTCCCCCGGTGGACACCACCGCCGAGGGGTTCGGGCAGGAGGCGACCGGGACCGTCACCGTCTGGTGCCGCGCGGCGACGCAGACCGCGATCCAGGCGGCCGCGACCTCGTTCAACACGCAGCACGAGGACCTCGAGGTAGTGGTGCTGCCCATCCCGGACGCCCAGTACGTCACCAAGCTCGCCACCTCGATCCGTGGCGCCTCCGTGCCGGACGTCGTCGACTTCGACCTCATCAACTGCCCGCTGTTCTATGTGCGCGACGCCTTCGCCGACCTCACCGAGCTGGTCTCGGGCCTGGAGTTCCGCGACGTCCTCTCCGCCGGTCACATGGGGCTGGTCACGCACCAGGAGCGGATCTACGGGATCCCGTTCATCGGCGACTACTCCACCCTGTTCGCCAACACCGATCTCCTGGGCGAGGCCGGCTACCAGCTCGCGGACGTGGCCGGCAGCCTCGAGTCGCTGATGACGACCTGCCACGCGCTGCAGACCTCCCTGCCGGACGTCAGTCCGTGGATGTTCCCCGGCAACGCCTCCGGCGCGATGGGCTTCACCATCCAGCCCATGATCTGGGCGGCCGGGACCGACCTGCTCACCGGGGAGCTGGGCGAGCAGTCCGGCAACATCACCGGCAACGACGCTCTCGAGGCGGTCCTCGAGTTCCATCGCCAGCTCTGGGTCGACGAGCTGGTCCCCCGCCGCGCCTTCGTCGAGGACGGCGCGCAGTGGGGGCACGACTACCGCTCCGGGGAGGTGGTGTTCTTCCCCGGCGCCTACGGCTCGGCGGTCGCGGAGGCCGACGAGGCCTTCCGCCCGATCTCCCAGAACGTGCTGCTGCCCGGACCCGACGGCGGCCGGGCCACCTTCTCCGGCGGGGACAACATGTGCCTGCTCAACGGCGCCCCGAACCCCTCCGGGGCCTGGATGTTCATGCGGTACACGCTCGAGCTCGAGGTGCAGCGCTCGCTGCCCGACAGCGGCTACATGCCGATCCGCTCCGACAGCGCCGACGCCGGCTTCGCCGCGGACTACGAGCAGGCCGTCGTGCCCGTCACGCACCTCGACGAGGGCTATGTGCCCACCAGCCTCGCGTACAACCTGCTGTACAACCAGTCCGCCAGCCCCTGGCTCGCCATGATCCGCCGCGCGGTGTTCGACGGCGACGTGCCCGGGGCGATGGCCGAGGCCCAGTCCGAGTACGACCGCATCCTCACGCAGACCCAGCTCTAGGAGAGCGCCATGACCGCACTCGACGCCGAGATGCGCGAGCCCGGGAGAGCGACTGCCGCCGCCGCCTCGCGCGGGACGACCACGGCCCGAGGGCCCCGACGGTCCCGTCGGCCCCGTTCCCTGACCCACCGCCCGCTGACCGGGGCGCTGCTGGTGGCACCCGCGGTCGCCCTGGTGACCTTCTTCGCCCTGGTGCCGCTGGTGCTGGCGGGCTACATCTCCTTCACCAACTGGCCGCTGATCGGTGAGTACCGGTTCGTCGGCCTCGACAACTACACGCAGGCCCTCCGGGACCCCGGGATGTGGAAGGCGCTGCGGTACACGCTGATCTACACCGCGATCGTCACCGTCCCGATCCTCCTGTTCGGCTACGGCCTGGCCGTGCTGGTGCGGGCCAACCGGCGTGGGTCCACCCTGCTGCGCACGGTCTTCTTCCTCCCCTACGTCGTCGGTCTGACCACTCTGAGCTACATGCTGGTGCTCGAGGCCCAGCCCGATTCGGGCGTCCTGAACCGGATCCTGAAGGCGGTGGGGCTGAGCGACGGCAGCACGGCCTGGCTGCTCGACGGGGTGCTCGGCACGATCCTGCTCTCGGGCCTGGTGATCTGGGCGGTGCCGGGCCTGACGATGATCCTGCTGCTCTCGGCGATGCAGGGGGTGCCGGCCGAGGTCTACGAGGCCGCGGACATCGACGGGGCCGGCTGGATCCGACAGGAGCTGTCCCTCACCGTGCCGATCATCCGGCCCGCGATCGGGATGTCCCTGATCATCTCGGTGATCGGTTCCTTCCTCGCCTTCAACCAGTTCTACATCCTCACCAAGGGCGGTCCGGGCACGGACACCATGACCATCGTCGGCTACATCTACAACCGCGCCTTCGTCGAGCTCCAGCTGGGATCCGCCACCGCGATCTCGCTGATCCTCGTGGTGGTCACGGCCTTGATCACCATCGCCCAGTTCGTGCTGCTGAGAGGAAGTGACGAGTGATGCCCCGTTCCCGCGCCTCCACGTCGGACCGCCAGGCCGGCTCCTCGGACCGCCGCGCCGGGCCCTACGCCCTGCTCGGGGTGCTGTTCGCGCTGATCTTCACGGTCCCCCTGCTGTGGTCGATCCTGCGAGCCTTCCAGCCGCACGAGGTCATCCTGGGCACCCCGGGCTGGAGCGAGATGTCCGACCTGACGTGGGAGAACTTCTCCTTCTTCCTCTCTTCGCAGGGCACCATGCTGCGGCCGGTGCTCAACAGCATCGTGGTCTCGCTGTCCACCGCGGCACTGACCGCACTGGTGGCGACGCTGGCCGGCTACGGCTTCTCGAAGTTCGCCTTCCGCGGCTCGCGCGTGGCCTTCAGCCTGATCCTGCTGACGATGATGGTGCCGTTCCAGGCGATCCTCACGCCGCTGTACCTGCTGATGAACTCCGTCGGACTGACCGATTCCCTGGTGGGCCTGGTGCTGTTCTCGACCAACTTCGCCCTGCCCTTCGGCATCTTCCTCATGAAGAACACGTTCGACACCGTGCCGCAGGCGCTCGAGGACTCCGCGATCATCGACGGAGCGGGGACCGGGCGGATGCTGGTCGACGTGCTGCGGCCGATGATCCTGCCGGGGATCGCGAGCTCCGCGCTCTACGCCTTCCTCACCTCGTGGACGGAGTTCCTCGGCGCGCTGACGTTCCTGACCTCGGAGAAGTACTTCACCCTGCCGGTGGCGCTGCTGAACATCCAGGTGGGCACCTACGGGGAGGTCGACTTCGGGCAGCTGGTCGCAGGCTCCGTGATCGCGATGATCCCCTGCGTCGTCCTCTACGTCAGCCTGCAGCGGTTCTACGTGAGGGGCCTGGCCGCCGGCGCCGTCAAAGGCTGACCAGGGCCGACACGGGCGTGACCCCACCTCGCGCCGGCCCGACCCCGGCGAAGCTGCCGCCTCTACTCTGCCCCCTCTGCTTTGCCGCGGCGATCCACGCCAGACGGGGGACGGCGGTGCCGCCTACTCCAGCGACGCCTCGATCTCCTCCCCCAGCGGCTCCGCCATCAAGCGGCTGAAGCGCGTGGTGAGGTGGTGGCCGTCGCGGTAGACCAGGACGTTGCCGATGATCGGCGGGCACATCCGGTCGTTGCAGAGGTACGGGGTCAGGTCCACGTAGCGTGCGCCGGCGGACTCGGCCGCGGCCCGTTCCGCCTCCGTCACCGCGGGGTCGAACGCCTCGGCGCGGTCCACGGCGCATTGGGCGGTGTCCTCGAGGTGGTTAGACAGGCACACCGCGGACGTCTCGCCCTGGTCGGGGACGTCGGCGAGCACGTCGACCGTCGGCCCGTCGATCGCCTCGATGGTCGATGCCGTCCCGTCCTGCCAGCGCGAGGCGAAGTCGCCGCCGCTCCTGAGGTCCGGGCGCACGGCGCCGTAGTTCGCCAGCAGCACCAGGTCGGGCTGCTCGCTGTTGATCCGGTCGATCACGCCGTCGCGCCAGGTGTCACACTCGGTGTACGGCACTCCCTCCAGCTGCAGCGGCACCTCGACGCTGGGGCAGGAGCTCTTGGTGTTGGTGTCCAGGCGGATCCTGCCCTGCTCGGCGAGCTCGGCGAGCGCCGGGTACCAGCTGGCCGCGTGGGAGTCGCCGAACAGGAACACCACAGGGGCGTCCTCGTTCTCCCCCACCTGGCAGCCGCTGGAGTCGGTGCTGTCCTGGGAGCGGTGGCAGTCGTCGGTGTAGATGGTGGGGTTGTCCGCCTCGGCCTCCTCCAGCGCCGGGGTGAGGTTCTCCGGCACGTAGCCGGTGCCCGCGGGGTCCTTCTCCAGCTGCGTCTCCTCGCCGGCTGCCTGGTCCGTGGCGGTCTCCCCCGTCGCCGACGTCAGGTAGTAGCTGCCGCCGGCGGTCGCGATCAGCACCGCGGAGGTGGCCAGGGCCGCCGCTCCGGTCCACAGCTGCGAGCGGCTTCGCAGCGTGGGCCAGGAGATCACGGGGCGCTCGACGAAGCGGAACAGCAGCCAGGCCAGCGGGACCGACACAGCCCCCAGGCCCAGCCTCAGCCACAGCGGCAGCGGATCGTCCTGGCCGACGGCGACCTGCGGGATCACCTGCAACGGCCAGTGCACCAGGTACAGCGAATAGGAGATCGCGCCGACGAACTGGAAGGGCCGGCGCGAGAGCAGACCGTTGGCGTTGAGCCTCCCGGGGGCGGCGCCGCCGATGATCAGCAGCACCGTGGCCAGCACCGGCAGCGCAGCGGTGTACCCGGGGAACGGTGTGGTCTCGGTGTACACCAGGCCCACCACCAGCAGCAGCCCCAGCCCCACCCAGGAGAGCACTCCGGTCCGCGGGGCGCGCAGCCACCTCGCGCCGGAGCGCATCAGGAAGGCCGCCAGCGCGCCGGCGCCGAGTTCCCAGGCCCTCGTGGGCAGGGAGAAGAACACCCATGGCTGCGAGACGTTCATCAGGGACACGCACAGCACGAAGGAGGCAAGCACCAGCGCGGCGGCCAGGAGCAGCAGCCGGCGTTCGCTGCGCCGGCACAGCCAGAAACCGAGGGCGAGGACCGCGGGCCAGAAGAGGTAGAACTGCTCCTCGATGCCGAGGGACCAGTAGTGCTGGAAGACCGAGGGACTGGTCTCGGCGAGATAGTCGGTGCCCTCCACGGCGAACAGCATGTTCGGCACGTACAGCGCAGCGGCCACGGCCCCCCGGGCGACTTCCTTCATCAGCAGCGGGGGCATCCACACCCACGCCACCAGCACGGTCAGGATCCCCACCAGCAGCGAGGCGGGCAGGATCCGTCGCGCGCGTTTGGCGTAGAAGCTGCCGAAGGCGATCCGGCCCGTGGACTCGAGCGATTCGAGCAGGTGGGTGGTGATGAGGAACCCGGAGATGACGAAGAAGACGTCGACGCCGACGAACCCGCCGGAGAGCCAGGACACCCCGGAGTGGTACAGCACGACGAACGCCACCGCGATAGCCCGCAGACCTTGCACGTCCGGGCGGAAGCCGGACTTCCTGGCCGCAGGGGCGGCGGACGTCGTCTCACCGACGGCAGTCACGGGTCTCCTTCCCGTCGATCACCTCAGCCCGCGGAGTGCAGCGGGATCGAGGGCGGAGGCCGACCGGTCTGTCCGGGGCCGACCATACCCGGATTCCCGGGGCGGAAGCGCAACGGGCGCCGGCGGCGCGACCGTGTTCAGTCGAGGGCGGCGACGCCGGCCAGGATCTCCAGGTAGCGACGGGCCAGCACGTCGTCGTCGGCGTGGGCGGCGACCCAGTCGCGGCCGCTGGGGCGCACGCCGGCCCGGGTGCGGTCGGCGGCCAGAGCACTCCACAGCTCGGTCAGCGCCTCGACGTCGCCGGGAGGCAGCACGTCGCCGGCGCCCGCTGCGCGGACCACGTCGGCCGCCTCCCCGTCCAGCAGCGCCGTGATGTGGCGGCCGGTGGCGAGCATCTCGTACAGCTTCGAGGGGACGGTCCACCGGAACGGTGCCCAGTCGCGCAGGGACACCACGACGGTGTCGGCCCAGCGGTACTGCTCGCCGACGTCGCGGTGCGGGATGCGCGGCAGCACCTCGACGGGCGCCTCGAGCTCCTCCGCGAGCGCCGCCAACGTCCCTGCCTCGACGCCGTGGCCGATCATCTTGACCTGCACGTGCACACCGAGCTCGCGGAGCCGGGCTGCCGCCCGCACGACGGTCTCCAGGCCCTGCGAGCGCCCCATGTTGCCGAGGTAGAGGCAGCGCAGGGCGGTGTGATCGCTCTCGAGGTGGTCGCGCTGCGGGGTGACCCTCGAAAGGTCGGTGCCGTTGCGGACGATCTCGACCGGGAACACCCCGCGCTCCTCGAGCACGTCGGCGAAGCGATCGGTGGTGGTGATCACGGCCTGCGCGCCGCTCTGCCAGCTGGTGACCCGCTCGTGCACCTGCCCCTTGGCCAGGGCCACCGCCCAGCGCAGGCTCCGTCGCAGCGCTCCGGGCTGCGGGGCATGGACCGTCTCGGCGGGCAGGGCGCCGACGGGGCCGACGTGCGTGACCAGGTCCGGCCAGGCGTCGCGCATCTCCACCACCAGGGGCACGCCCCACAGGGCGGCGAGGGTGCGACCCACCAGCAGGGTGGGGATGGCGGGGGCGGTGGCGACGACGACATCGGGCCGGGTGCCGGGACGGGAGAAGCGACGACGCAGCCGACGCAGGGCATCGAGCGCCGAGACCAGGTGGTCGGCGGTGCGGGAGGTGATGTCGGCCCGGTGCGGGAGGTAGGCGGTGCGCAGCACGGTCTCACCGTGACGTCCGCGTTCGACGGCGCCGATGGGGTGGGCGCGACGCTGTTCGCGGGTGGGGCGTCCGCCGGGGTAGTGGGGCACGGGGGCGGCGACGGTCACGCGGTGCCCGGCCGCGAGGAAGCGCTCGATCAGCGCAGACCAGCGCCGCTGGGGCGCCCCGAACTCGGGAGCATAGTAATGGGTCAGCAGCAGGATCCTCATCCGGCGGCGGCCTCCTCGAGGCCGATGGCCCGTGCGGCCTCGCGCAGCATCTGCGCAGTCGCATGGAGGGTGTCCGGCGCGTGGAGGCCCGCCCGCGCGGAGTCGGCATCCACCCGGAGCCACATCGCCTGCGGATGCGAGGGGTCGGAGTCGCGATCCGCCGCGCTCCGGCGGCGCTCCCGGTCCGCTGCACGACGGGTTGTGGCGCGAGGGTGGGTGGCGCGACGGTGGGGGTCCACGGGGCGGTCTGCGTTGTCGGACTGCTCGGCCCGGCCCTGGCGGCCGGTGTGCTCGGCCGGTTCGGAACGCTCGGCCGTATCGGCACGGTCCGCCCGTTCGCGCCGGTCAGCCTGGTCCGCCCGGTCGTGACGGTCAGCCTGGTCGTCCCGTTCGCGCCGGTCAGCCTGGCCGATCCGGCGCTGCTCATCGGGCTGCTCCGGCTCCGTGTGGGGAGCCGGCAGCACGTCGATCGCGGCGGTGGGGATGAGCACGCTGCGGGAGCTGAGCTGGCGGCGCACGACGGTGATCCCGGCGAGCTCACCGGTGGCGTCGTGCAGGTAGATGTCGCGCACACGGCCGATCTGTCCGCCGTCGCTGCCCAGCACGGTCACTCCGGCCAGGGCCTGCAGGCGTGCCCGTCGGGCCAGCCGTCGGGCCCGGGCTTCGTCCTGCTCGGAGGTGCCGCCGTCGGCCGATCCAGCGGTGGCGCCGTCGGCCGGACCAGCGGTCCCGGCCTGTCCAGGGCTGTGGGAATTGCCGTGCTCAGCGGTGTCGCCGTCGGCCGGACCAGTGGCCCCAGGGCCGTCGGCGCCGGGGTGACCCGACCCGGCGGGAGCCGTCGGACCCGCCGATGCGGCACAGCCCTCCCTCGCAGGGAGCTCAGCGGGGGTACCGCCCCCGGGCGTCTCGGCCACGCAGACCCGGCCCTCTCAGTCGACCACGCACAGGTGCACGAAGTTTCGCACATCCTGGAGGGGTTCCCCGGAACCGTTCTGCTGCAGCTCCCGCACCGAGTGTTCGCGCACCGTCAGGCTCAGCAGCAGGGAGAACAGCGCGCGGGCGGCGAACGCCGGATCCGCACCCTCGACCAGCAAGCCCTTCTCGGCGAGTCCGGTGAGGACCTGCTCGAGCACGTGCTCGTGCACGAGGCGCAGCCGCGCGATGCGGTAGCGACCGGGATGGGAGGGGTTCACGATCTCGGCCGACAGCGTCGCCAGCAGCGCCATCGAGTGCTGCGTGGGGTCCCAGGGCCCCGACAGCGCCGCCAGCAATGTCTTCGAGGAGCCCTGCAGCGACTCGACCGAGTCCAGCAGCCCCTGCGCATGCGCCTCGAGCCGGTCGACGACCGCGCCCAGCAGAGCATCCTTCGAGGCGAAGTGGTGCAGCATCCCCGGATGCGAGATGCCCACCCGGCGCGAGATGTCTCGCAGGCTCGCCCCGTGGTAACCGCGCTCGGCGAACAGGGCCGAGGCGCCGTCGAGGATGGCCTCGCGCCGCGCCTGGCCCGGCCCGGTCGACTCCGGAGCCCCGACACCGGTGGTGGCGACCGCGTGGGAATCCTCCGGGTCCGTGGCGGCCGTCGGGACCCCGGGAGCCTCCGGATCCGCCGCCGCGGCGGGCGAGGAGGAGGCGGCGACCTCTCCCGGGGTGTCGATGACGGTCCGGAGATCGTCGCCGACCTCCAGTTCCGCCGCTGCGATCGAATCAAGCGTGCGCAGCACGCGGGACAGGGGGTCCACGCTCATGTTCACCGAGCTCCCGTCGAAGGATTCCTCGCCCGCCCGATCGGAGAACCTGGCGGAGAGCGGGGCGGGCCCCGTCCCCGCTCCGGGGGGACCACCCGTGGCGGCCAGCGTCATGGACGGTTCTCCTTCGCGATCAGTTCGGCGATCTGGATGGCATTCAGGGCAGCGCCCTTGCGAAGATTATCCGCTACCGCGAACAGCACAAGACCCTTTCCGTCCGGAACCGACTGATCCTGTCGGATCCGGCCGACGAAGGTGCCGTCCCTGCCGGCCGCCTCGAGCGGGGTCGGCAGGTCGACGACGGTGACGCCGTCGGCCGATTCCAGCAGTTCACGGGCCCTGTCGGGCGTGATCGGCTCATCGAACTCGGCGTGGATCGCGACCGCATGGCCGCTCATCACCGGCACCCGCACGCAGGTGCCCGCGACCGGCAGATCCGGCAGGTCGAGGATCTTGCGGGACTCGTTGCGGAGCTTCTGCTCCTCGTCGGTCTCGCCGGAGCCGTCCTCGACCACGCTCCCTGCCATCGCCAGGACGTTGAACGCGATCGGCTTCACGTAGGTGGAGGGCTCACCGAGGTCGAGGGCGGACCCGTCGAGGGCGAGCTTCTCCACCTCCGCCGCTCCCGCGCGCACCTGACCGGCGAGCTCTGCTACCCCGGCGACGCCGGAGCCGGAGACGGCCTGGTAGGTGGCGATCTTCAGCCGGGCCAGACCCGCCTCGTCGTGCAGCGCCTTCAACGTCGGCATCGCGGCCATGGTGGTGCAGTTGGGGTTGGCGATGATCCCGCGCGGGGTGGCGGTGACGGACTGGGGGTTCACCTCGGAGACCACCAGCGGCACCTGCTCGTCGCGGCGCCAGGCCGAGGAGTTGTCCACGACCGTCGCGCCGGCCTCGGCGAACCGCGGGGCCAGCGCCTTCGAGGTGGAGCCGCCCGCGGAGAAGATCGCGATGTCGACCGTCATGCCCTCGGAGGTGATGTCGGCGGTCTCGGCGTCCTCGACGAGCAGGGACTGCCCGGCGTAGTCGACGCTCTTGCCGGCGCTGCGGGCCGACGCGAATGCTCGCACCTCGCGGTGGGGCACGGCACGATCGGCGAGCAGGGTCAGCATGACCTGCCCCACCTGACCGGTCGCGCCCACCAGGGCGATGACGGGTCCGTCGGGCGTGTACCCGGGCGTGGTGGTGATGTCGAAAGTGGTGCTGCTCGCAAGATTCTGGCTGGTCATCGTCCGGTCCCTCCGTACACGACGGCCTCGGTCTGCTCGGCGTCCAGACCGAAGGCGCTGTGGATCACTCGCACCGCGTCATCGAGCGCGGACTGCTCGGTGACCACGGAGATGCGGATCTCCGAGGTGGATATCATGTCGATGTTGATGCCCGCCTCGCCGAGCGAGCGGAACAGCGTCGCCGAGACGCCGGGATGCGAGCGCATTCCCGCGCCGACGATGCTGACCTTGCCGATCTGGTCGTTGTAACGCACCTCGGCGTAGCCGATCGCCTCGTGCGACTGCTCGATCGCCTTCAGCGCCGCCGGGGCGTCGTCCTCGGGCAGGGTCAGGGAGATCGCGACGGTGTCGTCGACGGTCGAGGAGTTCTGCACGATCATGTCGATGTTCGCGCCGGAGCCGGCGACGACGTCGAACAGCAGGGCCGCCCGGCCCGGGATGTCCGGGACCTCGACGACGGTGATCTTGCCTTCGCTGCGGTCGTGCGCGACACCCGAGATGATCGGCGCCTCGAGGCCGGGGTCCGAGTGGTCGTCCATGGGGAGCTCCTTGGTCGGGTCGGCGGCGTCGCGACGGGCGACGTCCGCGGTGCGGATGGTGACGTCGGGGTCGATCGGGATCACGCGCTCGGGGTCGTCGGAGACGATCGTCCCGAGGCGGCCGGAGTACGAGGAGCGCACGTGCAGCGGCACCGCGTACCGGCGGGCGTACTCCACGCTGCGCACCATGAGGATCTTGGCGCCGTTGGCGGCCAGGTCGAGCATCTCCTCGCAGGAGATGTAGGGGACGCGGCGGGCGGCGGGGGCGACGCGGGGATCCGCGCTGAACACGCCGTCGACATCGGAGTAGATCTCGCAGACGTCGGCCTCGAGAGCGGCGGCGAGCGCCACGGCGGTGGTGTCCGAGCCACCACGACCCAGCGTGGTGATGTCCTTCGTGGACTGCGAGACGCCCTGGAAGCCGGCGACGATCGCCACCGACCCCTCCTCGAGCGCCTCCTGGATGCGGCCCGGGGTGACGCGCAGGATGTGCGCCTTGCCGTGCACCTCGTCGGTGATCAGGCCGGCCTGGGATCCGGTGTAGGCACGGGCGTCGACGCCGGCGTCGTTCAGGGCCATCGACAGCACGGCCATCGAGATCCGTTCGCCGGCGGTCACCAGCATGTCCAGTTCACGGGCGGGCGGGGTGTCCGTCACCTGCTCGGCGAGATCGATGAGCTCATCGGTGGTGTCGCCCATCGCGGAGACGACGACGACCACTTGGTGGCCTGCCTTGGAGTACAGGGAGATCCTCTGGGCGACACGCTTGATCGAGTCGGCGTCGGCGACGGAGGATCCTCCGAACTTCTGGACGACCAGGCTCATGAGACGAGTTCCTTCACGGTTGCGGGCTGGGGACTGGAACGTTCCTGCGAGGGGCCGTGGGCGGATGCCGCAGGCGGTGCCGGATGGCGGTGGACGACGATCTCGCCGGCGCGACGCACCGCGGTGCCGGATGGTCCGGCGACCGGGCTCACGGACCCGCCCGCCAGTCTACGAGGCCTGCTCCCACAACGCTCATGACCTCGGCATTCGAGACAGGAGCACTGGTCATGGCAGTTTGTCCACGTGTCCGACACAACATTCCCCGGGCACGGCGGACAAGTGACCGAGCCGCCCACCACGCCGCCCGGCTTTGCCGCCTCAGGACCGGTTTTCCGCCCAGCATCGGTCCTGAGGCGGCAATCCAAGGCACCGCCCTTCCTCCCCAGAGGGTGTCCGTCCCCAGGACGAAGCTCGTGGCTCCTACCGGCGAGCTGCTCTCTACGGTCATCTCATGCGTGCATCCCCTCTTCCGTCCCGGGCGCTGCTGTCGCGAGGCGAGTGGCGCACTCTCGGCGTGTCGACCTCCCGCATGGCCGGCGACGACCTGGTGACCGTGTTCCCCCGTTTTCTGACCCCGGCAGCGGAACCGGCCACCCTCAACGAGATGTGCCGAGTGCTCCAGCAGCATGTGCTGCCCGGAGCCGTCATCAGCCACACCACGGCGGCGCTGCTGTACGGAATCCCGATTCCTTGGTGGGAGGACCGCGAGATCGGGCTGCTGGCCGACGGGGCGGCCCGCAGCGGGGCCCGCCATCTCGTCATCCCGAGCACGCTGCCGGTACCCGAGAAACCTGGCGCGGCCCCCTCTGAGCCTCGTCGATTCGAGAGGCTCACGACACCACCGCTGTTGCAGTGCCGGGTCGAGGCCGCCTCGCCACACAGGGCCGGCCCTCACGTCGTCGTCCACCGGAAGGCACCGTCGCCCACCTTCACGCTCGGGGGCCTCAAGCTGTCGCACCCCAACGTGGTCTTGCTCGAACTCGCGACATCGCTGGAGCACGACGAGATCGTCATCGCGCTCGACGCCTTCGAGAAGCGTCGGCCCCGGTTCCCCTTTCGGGGCGTCACGCTCGAACGCCTCGCGCGGGAACTGGCTCGCTGTGACGGAATGCCGGGGATTCCCGCTCTGCGTCGGGCCCTGCTCGATGCGAGACCGAACACCGATTCCCCCGGGGAGACCCGAACGCGACTGCTGCTGCGTCGAGCGGGCTTCCCGGAGCCGGCACTGAACCTCCGGGTCATGGACCCGGACACAGGTCGACCCCGCTACATCGACCTCGCCTACCCCGAGCTTCGGATCGGGGTGGAATACGACGGCGATGGCCACCGCGTCACCAAGGATCAATGGCGGCAGGACCAGGGGCGCCAGGACACGCTGGAGTCGGCGGGATGGATGATCCGTCGGCTCACCTCGTGGGACATCGCGAAACCCGAAAGGTTCCTGTCCGCGCTGCGCCGATCGTTCCTCGCGGTCGGAGCGTTGGCACCGTCCGCGAGGAACTGGACAGGCATTGCAGCGGAGAAGCTGGCACGTCCACTGCGGAGACCGTGAATGACGAGGACCCGACTCAGGCATGTCTCACGCCACCACAGGTCGGACGGCGTGCCCGCCCGCCGATTGCCGCCTCAGGACCGATAGAACGCAGCGCACCGGTCCACAGGCGGCATTCCGGAGAAGGGGGCAGGGCCGACGCGCCGGGAGGGGACGAGACCGGGGAGGGACAGGGAACTGGAGAGGTGCGAGCTGAGGAGAACTGCGCCCAGTTGAGCTCAGGCGGCCTCGACCAGCTCCTTCAGGAGGGCGCGGGCCCCGGAGGTGCGGAGCGTCTCGAGGGCGTGGAGGTAGGGCGTCGTGAACGCCTCGTGCTCGACGAGGTCGCCGAACAGCTCCTCATCGCGGAGGAAGGCGAGCATGTCCTCGTCGTGCTTCGCGGCGGCCGCCATGACCCGGTCGTGGAGGCGGTCGACGACCGGCCACTCCTCGCCGTTCTCGCCGGTGCCCTCGGCATACCGGGCCCATGAGGCCACGATCGCGGCGGTCACGGTGACCGAGCGGCCGGCCTCGAGGTTCTCGCGGATCACGGGCATCATCCAGGTGGGGATGCGATCGGAGGATTCGGCGGCGAGCCGGGCCAGCGTGTCCTTGATGGCTTCGTTGGCGAATCGCGCCATGAGCTCGTCCTTGTAGGCGGTCAGGTCGATGCCCGGCACCTCGGGGACGGTCGGTGTGCCCTCGACGTCCATGTACAGGGTGCGCGTGAACGGTGCGAGGTGCTCGTCGACCGCCGCTTCGTCGGCATAGGTCTGGCCCAGCAGCAGTCCGAAGTAGGCGATGGCCTGGTGGGAGCAGTTCAGCAGGCGCAGCTTCATCAGCTCGTAGGGCTCGACGTCCTCGACCATCTGCACCCCGGCCTCCTCGTAGGCGGGGCGGCCGGCGGGGAACTCGTCCTCCAGCACCCACTGCACGAAGTCCTCGGCGACCACGGGCCAGGCATCGTCGATGCCGTAGTCGGCGGCGATCATCTCGATGTCCTCGGGCGAGGTGACCGGGGTGATGCGGTCGACCATGGAGTTGGGGAAGGCCACGTGCTGCTCGATCCAGTCCGCCAGCAGGTCCCCGCCGTGCAGGCCGTTCTCGTCGCGCCGACGGGCATAGGCGAGGATCATGCGCTTGGCCAGATCACCGTTGCCGCGCACGTTGTCGCAGGACATGACCGTGAAGGGCTCGGTACCGGCCTCGCGGCGACGGCGCAGCGCCTCGACGACGTAGCCGAACATGGTGCGGGGGTGGCCGACGTCGTGGGCGGTGTTCGCACCGGCCCCGTTCTCGCCCGCGCGACCCACCGCCGCCGCGCCCGCGGCGTCGAAGCGGGTGGAGAGGTCCGCAGCGACCGCCTCGGTCTCGTACTGGAATTCGCCGGTGGAGGGGTTGTAGTTGTAGCCACCCTCGGTGACGGTCAGCGACACGATGCGCACCGCTGGGTCGGCCATCCGGGCCAGAACAGCCTCGGGGTCGTCGGGGGCGAAGAGGTACTCGGCGATCGAGCCGATCACGCGCGGGTCGCGAGCACCGTCGGGGGCCTTGGTGACCAGGGTGTACATACCGTCCTGCGCGGTGAGGGCATCTCGCATGCGGGCATCGCCCGGCAGCAGGCCGACGCCGCAGATCGCCCAGTCACGCTCGCGGCCGGCATTCATCAGGCGGTCCAGGAACATCGCCTGATGAGCGCGGTGGAAGCCGCCGACCCCGAAGTGGACGATGCCGATCTTCCGCTCCTCGAGCGGGTACTGGGGTACTGCCACCTCGCCACGCGCAGCGATGTCAGGGAGGGCGGAAGCGTTCAGGGCGGTCATGGCTCATCCTTCGTCGGCGAGTTCTCGTGGGCCCGACGATACACACCTCTCGCCAGATGAGCAGAGGGCTGCGCTCACGTGATCGCGCACGTGTGAGCGTCCGATGCGCGAGGCACCGCACCCCCACGCCGGCAGGCCTCACTCCACCAGGGCGGCGACCTGATCGGCGAGCTCGGGCGCGAGGACGATGTCGTCGACCAGCCCGGAGCGGGCCGCGGCGATCACCGCCTCGGGCCGCCCGACGGCCGGGGCCGCGGCGATCACCCGGGCTCGTCGTAGCTGGTCGGGACGCACTCCGACCACCCGGTCCTCGAGCGCGGAGTGCCAGACGGCACCGGTGCCGCTCAGCATGATGCCGCAGATCTCGGCGACGATCCCTGCCTCCTGTGCGCGGCGCTGCTCCGCGGTCCCGAGCCGGGCCCACAGGGTCGAGGCGCCGGCGGACCAGGCCCCGAGGGAGACGACGGCGACGTCGAGGGCATCGGCGGCATCGAGCGCGGTGCGCACCTCCTCCATCGACCGCAGCGAGGCGGCGACCTGCGGGGAGTCGACCACCAGCGGGGTGGGCAGCGCCCAGACCCGGCCGCCGGTGCGGGCGCCGAGGGTGTGGACCAGAGCCGTGGACTCTGTCGTCGAGTAGCCGGGGGCGCTGAGGGGGCCGACGAGCTGGACGATGTCGGCCGAGGGCAGGGCCCCGAGGGATTCGGGCAGGTGCATGAGGGTGCGGGACCAGGCGACACCGAGCCGCCCGCCGTCGCGCAGCCGGGTCGAGAGCAGGTAGGCCACCTGGCGGGCGATGGCGGCGCGCATCGATTCACCCGGCCGCGCGGCCGCGACCGTGACGGAGGAGATGCCGAGCTGCTGGGCGAGGCCGGCGCGGTCGCGGCCGGCGGCGCTGGGGTCGACGATCTGGATGCGCACGATGCCCTCGTCGCGTGCCTCGTCGAGCAGGCGCGCGACCTGGAAGCGGGAGAGGCCGTGGCGGCGACCGATCTCGACCTTGGACAGCCCGTCGAGGAAGTACTCGCTCGCGAGCACCGCTTTCAGCGAGCCCTCGCCGGGCGCCGGGGCACCGGACGATCCGGCTGCACCACCCGTCGGGCCAGCACCACCCGTCTGGCCAGCACCACCCGCCGGACGTGGACCACCCGTCGGGCTCGATCCCCCGGACCCGCCGATCGAGGCGGCATCGCCTGCCGGACTCGATCCCCCGGGACCGCTCGTCCCCGCGGCTCCGCCCGCCCCGTCGGCGGGCGCCTCGCCGCGCGGCATCGCACCGTCGTGCGTCATCTCCGCCCCTTCCGATGCCGAGCAGGTCGTGATCATCTGCGATCTTCCTGTTGCTCAGGTGAGAGTATATGACTACGCTCAGCCACAGCTGAGCACTAGCCCGTCACAGATGAGCGCGTCGGCGACGTCGCCGTCAGCACCTCACCCAGCGGGACCGCCGTCGGCCCACCACGGCGGATCCGCCGGGACCGCGTCACCAGCGACCACGACCCCCGGCCCACCCCCGAGCCCCGCCGGATCCCGGCGACGGCCCTCGCGGCACCACGGCCCGCGGCAGGAACTCGCGGGCCTCCTCCCGGACCGTCGGGCCTCGAACCGTTCAGAGGAGAACAGCGCATGGGACATTCCCGACCACAGCCGAGGCAGTCGCCACGCTCGGCCACCGCACGTGCGGCCTCCCGTCCCTCCGGCCCGCTGCGTCCGCGACGTCGCAGCATCCTGGGTGCGGGGGGCCTGGCAGCCGGGCTCGGCGCGTCCACCCTGGCGGGCTGCGGCTCCAGCAGCGGCGACCGCGCCTCGATCGTCGTCGCCATCGTCTCGAACCCGCAGATGCAGGACGCGATCAGCCTCATCGACCACTTCAGAGCCGAGCATCCCGACATCGACGTCCAGTTCGTCTCCCTGCCGGAGAACGAGGCGCGCGCGAAGATCACCGCGTCGGTCGCCTCCGGCGGCGGCGAGTTCGACGTCGTCATGATCTCCAACTACGAGACCCCGCTGTGGGCGCCCAACGACTGGCTCACCGACCTCGAGCCCTACATCGCGAAGACCGAGGGCTACGCGCCCGAGGACTTCGTGCCCACCATCCGCGACTCCCTCACCGTCGACGGCTCCATGTACTCGGTGCCGTTCTACGGCGAGAGCGCGTTCCTCGTCTACCGCCAGGACCTGTTCGACGAGGCCGGCCTCGAGATGCCCGCACACCCCAGCTGGGAGGATCTGCGCTCCTTCGCCTCCACGCTGCACGACCCGGAGGGCGGCCTGTCGGGCATCGCCCTGCGCGGCCTGGCCGGCTGGGGCGAGAACCTCGCCCCGATGAGCACCGTCCTGAACACCTACGGCGGCTGCTGGTTCGACATGGACTGGGCGCCGCAGCTGAACTCCCCCGAGGTGCACGAGGCGGTCTCGATGTACGTGGACACGCTGCGCTCCTACGGGCAGCCCGGCGCCGCGACCTCCGGCTTCGGCGAGTGCCTGACCCACTTCAGCCAGGGCAACGCCGCGATGTGGTTCGACGCCTCCTCGATGGTCTCCGGGGTCGAGAACCCCGACTCCTCCACCGTGGTCGGCACGACGGGATACGCGCTGGGGCCGACGAAGCTGACCGAGTACGCGGGCTGGCTGTACTCCTGGGCGCTGGCGATCCCTCAGACCAGCCAGCAGAAGGATGCGGCCTGGGAGTTCATCGCCTGGATGACCCATCCCGACTACTTCCAGCTGGTCGGCGAGGAGATCGGCTGGGAGGCGCTGCCGCCGGGCTCGCGGTTGTCGACCTACGAGATCCCCGAGTACGCCGAGCTCTCCGAGAACTACGCCGAGCCGACCCTGGACTCGATGGAGAACTCCACCCAGGAGAACTCGATGACCGTCGAGGTCCCCTACGACGGCCTGCAGAACGTCGTGATCCCGGAGTTCCAGGACCTCGGCACCCGCGTGGGCCAGCAGTTCTCCGCCGCGATCGCCGGGCAGAAGAGCGTCGACGACGCGCTGAAGCAGTCGCAGGGCTTCGCCGAATCGGTCGCCCGCACCTACGGATGGGAGGGCTGAGCGATGAGCAGCACCGCCACTGATACACCGGCCGACGCCGGGTCCCCCGGGGCGTCCACCCCGTCGGCCGACAGACCCCGCGACCGGCGGCCGCGCGGGGTCGAGACCTCGCGCGCCGAAGGCTGGCGCCGTCGGCTCCCCCTGATGCCCGCATTTCTCTTCGTGGTCATCTGCACCCAGATCCCCTTCCTGCTGACGATCTGGTACTCCCTGCGCTCACGCAACCTGCTGCGTCCCGAAGGCGAGCAGTTCGTGGGGCTGCGCAACTACCTCGACATCTTCGTCGACTCCACGTTCCGCACCGCGGCACTGAACTCGATCCTCATCACGCTGGGCTGTGTGGTCACGGCGATGCTGCTGGGGCTCGGGCTCGCACTGCTGCTGGACCGGAAGTTCGTCGGCCGCGGGGTGGTGCGCACGTTGCTGATCACGCCGTTCCTCATCATGCCGGTGGCGGGGGCGATGCTCTGGTCGATCTCGATGTTCAATCCCACCTACGGCTTGGTGAACTGGCTGATCGGCATCGTCGGGGTCTCCCCGGTGGACTGGACCAGCCAGTTCCCGATGCTGTCGATCATCATCGCGCTGGTGTGGCAGTGGACGCCGTTCATGATGCTGCTGCTCCTGGCGGGCCTGCAGTCTCAGACCGGTGACGTGCTGGAGGCATCGTCGATGGACGGTGCCGGGCCCTGGACCACCTTCGTGCACATCACGCTGCCGCACCTGCGGTTCTACCTCGAGCTGTCCGTGCTGCTGGGCGCCATCTACGTGGTGAACACCTTCGACCAGATCTACCTGATGACGGCCGGCGGCCCCGGCACCGCGAGCGCCAACCTGCCCTTCTACATCTATCAGCGTGCCTTCCTCGGCTTCGACATCGGGCAGTCCTCGGCGATGGGTGTGATCACGGTGATCGCCACGATCATCGTCGCCACCTTCGCATTGCGCCTGATCTTCACCAGCATCAACAGCAAGGAGCAGTCATGAGCATCCTTCGTCGACGAACTGTGAGGGATGAACGGAAGGAGACGGAGTCATGAGTGCAGTCACCGCCGATGCCGCCCGGACCTCCCCACCTGCCCCGCCCGCCGTCCGCCGGAGGCCGCGGGGACGGACCACCGGGCACCTGCTGACCGTGCTGGCCTGGGCGGCCGGCCTGCTGTTCTTCGCCCCGGTGGCGTGGATGGTGCTGACCAGCTTCAAGCAGGAGAGCCAGGCGGCCTCGAACCCGCCCACCTTCTTCTTCACCCCGACGCTGGAGCAGTACGCCTCGGTCATCACCTCCTCCGGTGCGGGCTCCTACCTGCTCAACTCGGTGATCGCCACCGCGGCCTCGACGCTGCTGGTGCTGGTCCTCGCGGTGCCCGCCGCCTACGCCGTGAGCATCCGACCGGTCAAGCGCACGCAGGACGTGCTGTTCTTCTTCATCTCCACCAAGATGCTGCCGGTGGTCGCGGTGATCATGCCGATCTACGTGATCGCCGGACAGATCCGGATGCTCGACAACATCGCGACGCTGATCATCCTGTACACCGCGATGAACCTCCCGATCGCGGTGTGGATGATGCGCTCATTCTTCCTCGAGGTGCCCGGTGAGGTGCTCGAGGCGGCGTCGATCGACGGAGCCTCGCTGCTGCGCACCATGCGCACGGTGCTGCTGCCGATGGTCGCCCCGGGCGTGGCGGCCACCGCGCTGATCTGCGTGATCTTCGCGTGGAACGAGTTCTTCTTCGCCCTGAACCTCACCGCCGCCAACGCCGCGACCGTGCCGATCTTCCTGATGTCGACCATGACCTCGGAGGGCCTGTTCCTGGCGCGGTTGTCGGCCGCCTCGGTGCTGGCTTCACTGCCGGTGGTGCTGGCCGGCTGGATCGCCCAGAAGCAGCTGGTGCGCGGCCTGTCCATGGGCGCGGTGAAATAGGCCGGAACGACCAACCGGGCCGGCCTGGCCAGGGCGGCCAGGAGGGGTAGGCGGCCATGACGGCTCCATGCCGCCGAGCTCGGCGTTGCCGTTGCCAAGATCGCCGGTGGCAACAGCTGCGCAGAGCTCGGCGCAGGGTAGCGGCTGGAACGGGTCGTCCCCGACTCACGGACGCTCCGCGATTCAGTCCCCGGGCACCTCGGCCTCGATCTCGGTCATCCATGCCCGCGAGGTGACGTCCGAGGGCATCCGCCAGTCTCCCCGAGGGGAGAGCGAACCGCCGGAGAGGACTTTCGGAGAGTTCGGCACAGCGGAGCGCTTGAACTGGTTGGAGAAGAACCGCCGGGTGAACACGGTCAGCCAGTCGCGGATCTCGCCGCGGGTGTAGGCACGCCGGTCCTCGTCGGCATATCCGGCGGGCCACTCCCCCGCCTCCAGCTCACCCCAGGCCTGATGGGCGAGGTAGGCGATCTTCGCCGGGCCGTAACCGCGGCGAAGCAGGTGGTAGAGCGAGAAGTCGTGCAGCGCGTAAGGGCCGATGGAGTCCTCGGTGGACTGCGCCTTCTCCCCCGGCCTGGTGGGCACCAACTCCGGAGAGATCTCGGTGTCCAGCACTGCGCGCAGGATGCCGGAGGTGGCCTCGTCGAACAGCCCCTCGGCGATCACCCAGCGGATCAGGTGCTGGATCAGCGTCTTGGGCACGCCCGCGTTCACGCCGTAGTGCGACATCTGGTCGCCCACCCCGTAGGTGGACCAGCCCAGCGCCAGCTCGGAGAGATCACCGGTGCCGACGACGATGCCACCGTGGTGGTTGGCGAGGCGGAACAGGTAGTCGTACCGCAGCCCGGCCTGGACGTTCTCGAAGGTCACGTCATAGACCTCCTCGCCGCTGCCGGCCGGATGTCCCATGTCCTTGAGCATCTGGGTGGAGGCGGGACGGATGTCGATCGTCTCGAAACTCGCGCCGATCGCCGTGGAGAGCAGCTCGGCGTTGGAGCGGGTGTGCTCGGTGGTGGCGAAGCCCGGCATCGTGTAGGCGAGGATCTCGGAGCGGTCGCGACCCAGCCGGTCCATCGCCTGCGCGCACACGATCAGGGCGTGCGTGGAATCCAAACCGCCGGAGACGCCGAGGACGGGCCTGGTGCCGCCGGGCCGGTCGCCGCCGATCGCGCTGAGCCGACGCACCAGCCCTTCGACCTGGATGTTGTACGCCTCGTAGCAGTCCTGCGCCAGACGAGCCGGGTCGTCGGGCACGAAGGGAAAACGGTGCAACGGCCGACGCAGGGGGCCGGTCGCCGGACGGGGCGCCTCCTCGTCCGCCGCGTCGGACTCGATCCATGTCATGTCCGAGCCGGTCACCGCACCGAGACCGGCCAGGGGGGCCTCCTGCGCCGCGTCGTGCGCGAGGGTGTCGTCGTCCTCTCCGTGGGGGAGGTCGCCGATGAGCGCGTCGGGAGTGAACAGCGAGGTCTCGGTCCAGGTCTCGAAGTCCTCGAGCGCCGCGGCGTGCGTGCGGCGGTTGTCGTCGAAGGTGTTCTGGCGGCGACGCTCGGCGACGATCCGGTCCAGGTCGACGTCGACGATCGTCGCGCGCGGCCCCTGCGGAAAACGCTCGGACTCCCCCAGCAGGTCACCGCACTCGTACACGAAGGTCTGTCCGTCCCAGGCGAGGTCGGTGGTCGACTCCCCCTCGCCGGCGGCTGCATAGACATAGGCGCTCTGGCAGCGGGCCGAAGCAGAACGCGCGAGCAATTTGCGGTCCTCCGCGCGGCCGACCGTGATCGGTGAGCCCGAGAGGTTGGCGACCACGGTGGCTCCGGCGAGGGCGGCCTGGGCCGACGGCGGGACCGGCACCCACATGTCCTCGCAGATCTCGACGAACAGACGCAGCCCCGGCACGTCGGGGACGGTGATGATGCTGTGCGGGGTCAGCAGATGCTCCTCGCCGCCGATGCGCACCAGCTCCCCGTCGGCGTCGTCGCCCGGCGCGTACCAGCGGCGCTCGTAGAACTCCCGGTAGGTGGGCAGGTTCTGCTTCGGGGCGACGGCGAGCACCTCACCGCGGTGGATGACCACGGCGCAGTTGAACAGCCGGGCACGGTCGCGGGAACGCAGCGGCGCGCCGACGACGATGATCGGCAGCAGCTCACGGCTGGCATCGATCAGCGTGCCGAGCGCGGCCTCGGCAGCGTCCAGCAGGGGTTCCTGCAGGACCAGGTCGTCCAGGGAGTACCCGGTCAGCGACAGCTCCGGGAACACCGCGAGTCCGACCTGCTCATCGTGCAGCGCGCGCAGCTGTTCGAGATGACGCTCGGCATTGGTGGCGGGATCGGCGAGCGCGACCGGGACGGTCACCGCGGCCACGCGCACGAACCCGTGGTCGTAGATGCTGGCGTGGGGGTCGGCGGCCTGCGCGCTGGGGCCTGCGGATTCCGTCGATGAGCTCATGTCGGAAGCGTAATCGAGACGCTTCGGTCCGAGCAGGGACGGACCTTCGAGCGGTCGGCCGGGGCGCCCCCATCGAGCGCCTGATCGAGAGGCCCGCTCCGAGCGACCGGCCGACCGCCCCCATCGAGCGACTGGCCGGGGCGCCCCCTCCGACCAGCCGCCGGGACGCCCGGGCCCGCGCCCCGGACGGCATCGTCGTCGAGTACTGGCGCGTGAGCATGCGCTCTGGCGATATGACCAGAGCACACGCTATGCCGCCAGTTGTCGACCATCTACCCGCGACAATCGCACCGATCCGTCGGGCATGGGCCGCCTGCTATACCTTTGGGCCGTGACTGACCGGATGGCTCCGCACGCGAGGGGACCCGTATGAACTCTCGTCGGCCCCTGCTGGGGTGGTTGCTGGTCGCCCCCAGCCTGATCGGGGTGGCCGCCTTCCTGATCCTGCCCGTGATCCTCGCCTTCGTCGTCTCCCTGTTCCGCTGGGATCTGCTGGGCACCCGCGACTTCATCGGGCTGGACAACTATGCCTCCTTGCTGGCAGACGGTGCCCTGCTGAACTCATTGCTGGTCACGGCACTGTTCACCGTGATCTCGGTGCCGGTCTCCCTGGCGCTGGGCCTGGCGCTGGCCTCCCAGTTGGTCCGCGCCGTGCCCGGCTCGGCGGTGGTGCGGGTGATCGTGGTGATCCCCTGGGTGTGCGCCCCGCTCGCGCTCGGCGTGGTGTGGAAGTGGATCTTCCAACCATCGGTGGGCGCGCTGAACCAGATCCTCGGCGTGCGGATCGAGTGGCTGACCGACCCGAGCCTCGCCCTGCCTGCCGTGGCCTTCGTGGCGATCTGGCAGAACGTCGGCTACATCTCGCTGTTCTTCCAGGCGGGGCTCTCCCGGATCCCCGGCTCGATCTACGAGGCGGCTCGGCTGGACGGCGCCGGCCCCTGGCGTTCGATGTGGCACATGACGATCCCGCTGCTGCGCCCGACGACCTTCTTCCTCGCTGTCACCCAGGTGGTCGCGAGCTTCCAGGTGTTCGACATGGTCTTCGCGCTCACTGGCGGAGGCCCCCAGCACCGCACAGAGGTCATCGCCTCGCTGATCTACCACGAGGCGTTCACCTCCTCCAGCCTGGGGCGGGCGAGCGCGGTCGCCGTGATCCTGTTCGTGCTGCTGGTGATCATCACGCTGATCCAGCAGCGCTATTTCGCCCGCCGCATCACCTACGACATGAGCTGAGAGGAGACCGACGATGCAGACCACCCCTGACTCCGCGAAGCCGCCACCGTCGAGCGGTTCCGCGCCCGCCGACGTGTCGCACGCCGCGACGGACCGGGCTCCCTCCGGCGACCACACCCCCTCCGGCCAGGACTCCTTCGGTCGTTCCACCGGATCTCGGGGCCGCCGTCCCGGCCTCGGATCGATGCAGCTGCGCGCGCTCGCCGGTTATGCGGGGACCTACCTGGTGCTCGCCGTCGCCGCGGTGCTCACGCTGGGCCCGTTCCTGTTCTCGGTGATGACGGCCTTCACCTCTTCCCGGCAGTTCGCCCAGGAGGGTCCGCTGTCGGTCCCCGCCCCGCCGGTGCTCGAGAACATCATGGCCCTGTTCGGTCCGTCCGCTGGACCGGACGGCTTCGTGACACCAGTGGTGGTCACGGTGCAGATGGTGGCGACGATCCTGGTGGGACAGATGGTGTTCTCGGTACTGGCCGCCTACGCCTTCGCTCAGCTCCGCTTCCCCGGCCGTGACCTGCTGTTCTGGGTGTATGTGGCGACACTGATGGTGCCGCAGGTGGTCGTGGTGGTGCCGCTGTACCTGATGATGAGCGAGGCAGGGCTGCGCAACACCTTCTGGGCGCTGGTGCTGCCCTTCGTGCTCGGCTCCCCCTACGCGATCTTCCTGCTGCGTGAGAACTTCCGCGGAGTCCCGACCGAGCTGATGGACGCGATGCGGATCGACGGCGCGGGGACGCTGCGGCTGCTGTGGCATCTCGTGGTGCCGCTGAACCGCGCGATCATCGTGACGCTGATCCTGATCACCGTGGTCACGCACTGGAACAACTTCATGTGGCCGATGGTGATCACCTCGGGTCCCGAGTGGCGCACCATCACCGTGGCGACCTCGGCGCTGCAGTCGCAGTTCGACAACAACTGGACGCTGGTGATGGCCGGGACGACCCTGGCCATGCTGCCGCTGGTGCTACTGATGATCGTGTTCCAGAAACAGATCACCCGCTCGGTCGGCGACACCACGCTGCGCTGAGCCGCGCGACCGGCGACCGGCGACCGGCGACCGGCGACCGGCGTCCGGCGTCCGGCGTCCGGCGTCCGGCGTCCGGCGTCCGGCGTCCGGCGTCCGGCGACGGAGTTTTGCGCCGGGGAGGACCGGTACGCGCCGCGACACCGGTCGCGCAGGGACAATTCTCGCGCGTCGGCGAGCCGAGCGACGGGGGCGCACGTCGGCGGGCCGAGCGACGGGGCACGCCTCGACGAGCCGGGCGTCGGCAAAGCGTGCGCAGGCCGGTCGCGCATAGGCAGACGGTTCGCGCTGCGGTGGCTGACGACGGCCCGGCGCCACCGGCAGACAATCCCCACCGCGTGCACGGCCCGGGGACCATAATGAGGACACCACCTGCTCGGAAGGACACCTCATGCTGAAGCGTCGCACCCTCCTCTCCTCCGTCGCCGCCGCCGGACTGCTCGGGACCGCCGCCGCCTGTTCCCCCTCGAGCGACGACGGCGCAGGCTCCGGCGAGGACGGCAAGGGCTCGCTGACCTTCCGGCTCTGGGACGAGAACGCCGTGGCCGCGTACGAGGAATCGTTCAAGGCCTTCACCGCCGACAGCGGCTGGCAGGTCGAGATCGACGTGGTCCCGTGGAACGACTACTGGACCCGCCTGCCGCTGGACGTGGCCAGCGGCGATGCGGCCGACGTGTACTGGATGAACTCGGCGAACTACGTGCTGTACAAGGATTCCGAGGACCTGCTCGACATCAACGAGGTCGTCCCCGATGGCGCCTCGCAGTGGGAGCAGAGCGTCGTGGACCTCTACACCCGTGACGGCGGTCTCTGGGGGGTTCCCCAGATCTGGGACTCGATCGCCCTGTTCTACAACAAGGCGCTGGTCGAGAAGGCGGGAGTGGATCCTTCGGCCCTGGAATTCGATCCCACGGCCGACACCGACGGCTTGCGCGACGCTGCGAAGGCTCTGACGGTGGACGGCGAGGGCCGGCATCCGGGCGAGAAGGACTTCGCCGTCGACTCGCGCGAGCAGTACGGCTTCAACTCGCAGGCGGACCGGCAGGCGATCATCGGCCCGATGCTGGCCTCCAACGGCGCGACCTGGCAGAAGGACGACAAGTACACCTTCGCCTCCGCCGAGGGGATTGAGGCGTTCCAGTACATGGCCGACCTGGTCAACGTCGAGAACGTCGCTCCCAGCGCCGCCGACACCAACGAGAACGGCGATTTCACGCGGGACCTGTTCACCCAGGGAAAGCTCGGTCTGTTCCAGTCCGGGCCCTACAGCCTCACCGCGATCTCCGAGGGCGTGGCGGACTCCTTCGAATGGGCGCTGGCGCCGCCGGTCGCCGGGCCCTCCGGCGCGAAGTCACTGGTGCACGGCGTGGTCGCGGTCGGCAATGCGAAGGCCGACGAGGACAAGCAGGAGGGTATCGCCGCCCTGCTGACCTGGCTGGGCAGCGTCGACGGCCAGACGCCGCTGGCCGAGAAGGGCGTCTCCTTCCCCGCACACGTCGATGCGCAGCAGGCCTTCCTCGACTTCTGGAAGGAGAAGGGAGTCGATGTCAGCGTGTTCGTCGAGGCGGCCAAGAATCCCGCGGAGGCCGACACCGGTGCCCGCGCCAATGCCGGCCTGGAAGCCGTGATGCCGACGTTCCAGGAGGTCTTCATCGGCCGCCTGACCGCCGAGGACGGGATCCCGCAGGCGCAGGAGGAGGGCAACGCCGCAATGGCGGAATGACGCCGCGTGGCGGGGGCCCGCTCTGGCGTCTGTCGCGCTGGGCCGTGGTCGAGTACTGGCGTCATGGCATGTGCTGTGGCGATATCGCCAGTGCGCTCGACATAGCGCCAGTACTCGACCGTTCAGTCCGAAGTCCACTGTCGACCACCCGACCACCTTCACCTCGTCCCCACGATTCATCTCCGGGACGTGCTCACCGCGTCCTTCGCAGCGCTGGTCACCCCGTGGCACGCTGGGCATATGACTGAGAGCACAACCCCGGTCGAGGGAGCGGGCCCGGATCCGCAGGGGGAATCGGGCACGGGGTACGCCTATGACCCGCCGCAGCATGCGTCGCCGGGGGGCGAGGCGATGGGAGGGGACACCATCGGCCCGCCGACCGGACTGGGCGCCGTCGACCCGCAGAACGGGCACGCATTCGACCTGCAGAATGGGAAAGCCGCCGGCCCGCCGAACGGCGCCGTGAACGGCCCCGGCATCCTGTGCGAGCACGTCAGCCGCTCCTTCGGCGCCGTGCACGCGGTGCAGGACCTGTCCTTCGCCGCGCCACGCGGGAAGGTGACCGCCCTGGTGGGCCCCAACGGCTCCGGCAAGTCCACGCTCATGCTCATGCTCGCCTCGCTGCTGGCGCCGGACAGCGGCCGGGTGCTGGTCCACGGCGTCGACCCCTCGCAGGACTCCGCGGCGGTGCGCGCGACGGTGGGGTGGATGCCCGACCAGTTCGGCGCCTGGGACTCGCTGCGCGTCTCCGAGGTACTCGAGGTGATGGCGCGGGCGTACTTCCTGCCCGGTGAGCAGATCCGCTCGCGGGTCGACGAGCTGCTGATGCTGATGGACCTGGTGCCGCTCGCCGCCCAGCCTGCCCACGTGCTCTCGCGTGGGCAGAAGCAGCGCCTGGGTCTGGCCCGCGCCCTCGTGCACCGCCCGGAGGTGCTGGTCCTCGACGAGCCCGCCTCCGGCCTCGACCCCGCCTCGCGGCGCCGGCTGCTGCGAGTGCTGCGGCAGGTCGCCGAGCAGGGCGTGACGGTGCTGGTCTCCAGTCACATCCTCTCCGAGCTGGAGGAGATGGCCGATCACGTCGTGTTCCTCGACGCCGGGCACGTCGTCGACTCCTCCAGCGTGCGCGATCTCGCCGAGCGTCCCCGGCCCTGGCGGATCGAGTCGCTGGACGTCTCCGCGCTCTCTCGGGCGCTCGGCGATCTCGGGGTGCGCCATCACGGGGTCGTCGATCCTGCCCAGACGTCCGGCGGTCACGCCGAGGCGTTGGTGGATCTGCCCGACGAGGCCACCGCCTCCCGCCTGCTGCGGGACCTCGCGGGCAAGGACGCGGCCGTGGTCGCCTTCGGACCGGCCACCGGTCGGCTCGAGGCCGCCTACCTCGCCTCCGAGGCCGCCGACCGGGAGGGAGCGCTGTGATGGCCCTGCGGAACGGCACATTCTCCCTGCGTCCGCGCGGGCTGTGGCTGGTGACCTCCCTCGAGCTGCGCCAGCGGGTCCGCTCCGCTCGCTGGTACATCGCCCTCGGTGCCTGGACGCTGATCCTGCTCGGCATCGGGGTGATGGCGCTCGCCCCGGTCCTGTACACCTCGGGGTGGGGGTCGATCGCCCCCGTCGCCCGCGTCATGTTCAGCCTGCAGATGCTGCTCGTGCTGTTCGCGATGCTGCTGGTCACGCCCGCTCTGTCGGCCGGGTCGATCAACGGCGACCGCAGCGCCGGCACCCTCGCCACGCTGCAGGCGAGCCTGCTCAGCCCGCTCGAGATCGTGCTCGGCAAGCTGCTGGCCGGGCTGGCCACCGGTCTCGCCTTCCTGGTGCTGGCGATGCCGTCGGCCCTGCCGCTGGCGGTGCTGGGGAACGTCAGCGTCTTCTACCTGCTGCGCGTCGTGGCGATGATCTGCTTCCTGACCTTCTGCGTGACGGCGATCGGGCTGGGGCTCTCGGCGATCACGCAGCGCCAGCTGGGCTCGGTGGTTCTCGCGTACGTGCTGGTGTTCGGCGTGACCGTGGTGGGACCGATCCTGTGGGGCACCTCCATGGTGTTCCTCCATGAGGAGCGCGAGGTCACCGAGTACGTCGTCGAGACCGGAGAGGACGGCACCAGCGCAGGGGGCATCTGCGTCGCCGAGACCGCCACCGTGAAGGTCTACCGGATGGATCTCGCCCAGCCTGTGCTGTGGCCGAACCCGGTGGTCATGCTGGCCGAGGCCGCGCCCACCCCGGAACTCATGGAGTACTGGGAGGAGGCGAACGACGAGGTCGACGCGCTGTCCGTGCTCAAGTTCGGGATGCGCGAGGTCTCGAGCCCGCCGCACCCCTCGGACTACAACTACTGCTCGCCGGACGCCGCGGGGTCCCCGCAGGATCTCGGCGAGCCGATGCAGATCCCGCTGTGGCCGATGGGCGTGGCCGCCTGGGCCGTCGTGGCGCTCGGAGCGCTGGCCCTTGCGGTGCTCCGCCTGGCCGTGCCGATCAGGCGCCTGGGCAAAGGCACGCGGATCGCCTGAGGGACGGCCGACCAGGTCGACGTGCCACCAGGAACGGTGCGGGCCACCTCAGGGCTTGCGCAGCTCCGTGACCGAATCGGGGATCTGGTGGCGGCCCGGAGGGTCCTCGGCAGGGTGACTCCCTCCCGTCTCGTCGCCGCCGGTGAGCGCGGAGCCCTCGCCGCCGAAGTCGGGCAGCCGCCCGCGCGCCAGGTCTGCCTCGCGCACCGCGGTGTCCGTCGCACCGGGCTCGCCGTCGTCGACCCAGAGCCGCTCCCCGGCAGCATCGAGATCGAAGATCTCCAGGGTGTGATCGCCGCCCTCGGCCTGTAGGCGCCGGCGCAGCGCGGCACGCACGGCGGGATCCTTCGCCCGTTGGGCACGGGTGCCGATGTCGGGCGCGACCAGCGCATGCGGGGCCTCGCGGCGCATGTACTTCCCGGCCGATCCGTACAGCACGTCCCGCAGCCCGCCCCTCATCGCGGCGGACGCCCCGGCGCCCAGCAGCGGGACCAGCACCAGCGCACCGAGGATGATCCCCACCCAGGCGACGGGGGTCGCGGACCCCAGCAGCGCCAGCAGCACAGCGGTCAGCACGAGCCCGAGCAGGGCCAGGCCGGCGCTGATCCAGCCGGTCAGCGAGGCGACGCGCGCCTCCCACGGATTCACCCGGGCACGGTGCGCCCACGAGGAGTAGGTGCGCTGGTCGACGACCAGGTCGCGCTGGTTCTGCGCGGCCAGGACCGCGAGGCCGGGAGCGAGGGAGACGCCGAGCGCGACCAGCCCTGCCGCGGGGACGCCGACGGCGACCATCTGCCAGCGCAGCGGCGAGCTCACCTGGGCGAGGTCCGCCTGGGTCATGCCCCCGACGGTCGTGACCAGGTCGGTGATGCCGAAGACGATCCAGCCGAGCCCCGCGGCGGCCGGGGCCACCCAGGTCAGGCACGCGCGGGCGATGAGGGCCAAGGAGGTCAGCGCCCCGCGCGGCGTCAGGGCGGCGGACGCCGCGGGGGTGGCGCGGTTCGGCGGCAGGTGCCGGCGATCCTGGGCGAGCACCCGCTTCGCGGCGGCGCGGCGCGCATCGAGGTCCCGGTCGAGACGACCGACGGTCTCCAGGGCCGCGGCCGCCTCGAGGCCGAGCACCTTCGGGGCCCCGACCGTGCGGCGCACGAGCACCCAGGCGATCAGGAGCGCCCCGAGACCGAGGGACAGCGCCATCAGCGGTCCCGCCCCCAGTCCGGACCAGGGCTGCGGCACCCCGACGGCGATGCTCAGCGGGAGCGCTGCCACCACCAGGGCCGGGGGGATCATCAGCACGGCGGTGAGACGCGTGGCCACCTCGCGCTGGAACCCGGCTTCGCTGAGGTATCGACGAGGGTCCATACCGGCGATCGCACTCGGAGCCAGCAGGAGCAGGGAGAGACTCAGTGCGGTCGCGAGCGTCGGCAGCAGCAGGAACGCGGTCCACAGGCCACTGGTGCTGAAGCCCAGCGAGGACATGGCGGCGCGCAGGTACATCGGATCATCGAGCGCGACCAGGGCCGAGAGCCACCAGAACGTCGGTGAGGCACCGGTGACGTACAGGATCAGCAGCAGGTACCACAGGGCGAGGATCACCAGGCCCGGGGCCCAGGAGATCCGCAGCAGCCGGCCGGCCAGGGCGCGCCGGGACTCGACGATGATCTCGTGGGGCGGGACCAGGCTGGACTCCTCCCGGGGCAGCTCGCGCGGCGGTGGCAGGTCCGACAGCGGCGGCAGCGGACGCGAGTACGGGGAGGTCATCGGGGCACTCACAAAGTCACGGGGCTCTCACACCGTGCGACGGCCCAGGAAGGCTCGTCCGAGGGTCATCTCGTCGGCGTAGTCGAGGTCGCCGCCGACGGGCAGGCCGGAGGCGAGGCGGGTCACGGTCAGCTCGAGCGGGCCCAGCAGACGCGAGAGGTAGGCGGCGGTGGCCTCCCCCTCGATGTTCGGGTCCAGCGCGAGGATGACCTCGGTGGTCTCGCCCGAGCCGAGCCGGCTCATGAGCTGGGTGATGCGCAGGTCGTCCGGGCCGACGCCGCCGATGGGATCGATCGCCCCGCCGAGCACGTGGTAGCGACCCTTGAACTCGCGGATCTTCTCGATGGCGACGATGTCCTTGGACTCCTCGACCACGCAGATGACCTCGTCGCTGCGGCGGGTGTCGGTGCAGATGCGGCACGTGTCCTCGGCGGAGACGTTGCCGCAGATCTCGCAGAAGCGCACCGTGTCCTTGACGGTGACCAGCACATCGGCGAGACGGCGCACGGAGGACTCGTCGGCGTCCAGCAGATGGAATGCGATCCGCTGCGCCGACTTGGGGCCGATGCCCGGCAGCTTGCCGAGCTCGTCGATGAGGTCCTGGACGATGCCTTCGTACACGGGCACAACTGTAGTTCCCCCGCCGGACGCGGGACGCCCCGCATGACATACCTCCGCGCACGTCACAGCCCGCGCCTGCCCTCCGCCTCCTCGGCGCGGCGCGCTGCCCATCCACCAGCACCTCGGCAACGGGTGGCCGCCGTGACCACTTCCGGCACCGGATGGCCACGGACACCGCCACGTCCTGTCGGCAGAAAATATGTCCATCGCCGTGACATATCCGGATACCCTGGACTATGCACAGCCCGACCCTCCTCGATGGAGTCCCATGGTCCAGCTGCCTCCTACCCTGCTCGACGCCGTGCACGAGCGCGTGCTCGACGGCCTCGATGCCGCCGCCCCGCGCGAGGAGATCGCCCGCCGCGTGGTCGCCTACCTGCGCAACACCTCGGAGACCACGGTCAGCGTCGAGGAGGACGGCACCACCTTCGTGATCACCGGCGACATCCCCGCGATGTGGCTGCGGGACTCCGCCGCCCAGCTGACCCCGCTGCTGCGGCTGGTCGTCGCCGAAGTCGGGGCCGCGGAGGACCGCGCGGTCCTGGTCGGCCTGCTCAGCGGTCTCCTGCGCCGGCAGTGGCAGTATCTCGTCATCGACCCGTACGCCAATGCTTTCAACCGGGCCCCGGATGCCTCTCACTGGGACAGCGACGACACGAACCTCGACACCCCCTGGGCGTGGGAGCGCAAGTTCGAGCTGGATTCCCTCTCCTACGGGCCGGACCTGGCCTGGCGTCTCTGGACGGCGACCGGGGACACCTCCTGGGCGGACGAGAAGTTCGTCCCCGCGGCCCGTGCGATCCTCGAGACGGTGCGCACCGAACAGCATCATGAGGAACGCTCCGCCTACTACTTCCGCCGCGCGGACTGCCCCGCCCAGGACACCCTGGCCCGCGACGGCAAGGGGTCCCTGACCGCACCGAACGGCCTGGTCTGGGCCGGTTTCCGTCCCAGCGACGACGCCTGCGAGCTGGGTTACAACATCCCTGGCAACCATTTCCTGGCCCTGGCGCTGGAACGTCTCGGCGACCTGCTCGAGCACGTCGCGGGACAGGCTCCGGAGGCCGCCGAGGCGCGTCGGCTCGCTGGCGAGATCCGGGAGGCGCTGCAACGGCACGGGCTGGTCGACGGGCCCGACGGCTCGCCGATCTGGGCGTACGAGATCGACGGGCGCGGCAACCACGTCGTCCTCGACGATGCGAACGTGCCGAGCCTGCTGGGGCTGCCGTACCTGGAGTGCGTGGACGCCGACGACCCGGTCTACCTCGCCACCCGTGCCGCAGTGCTGTCACCTCACAACCCGTACTTCTACTCGGGCGAGCACCTGGCGGGGATCGGCTCGCCGCACACCCCTGCCGGGCACGTCTGGCCCATCGCGAAGAACGTCGAGGGACTGACCTGCGGTGACGAGGACGAGAAGCGGGCGGTTCTCGAGCAGCTGATCCGCACCGACGGCGGCACCGGGATGATGCACGAGGGCGTCCATGTCGACGACCCGTCGGTCTTCACCCGCGCGTGGTTCTCCTGGTCGAACTCGATGTTCTGCGAGCTGGCCCTGGATCTGGCCGGGGTGCACCGCGAGATGGCCGCTCGGGTCTGATCCCGGGGCGGCTGTCCGCCCGTCGAGCACTTAGGTGGCCCAGCTGGTCCCACCCAGGTCGGACGGGTACCGTCGGGCTGGGCCGTCGCACCATGCACGGCCCTTTCGCGACTCCGAACAGGATCCAGCACGATGTCGTCGATGCCCCCTCCCTATGGCGCCACTGAGCCGGCCTCCGCCTGCACGGTGACCGAGGCCCCCGAGGTCCCCACCGCGGTGGTGACGCAGCGCGACTTCCCGATGTACGAGATGTCGACCCTGATGGACGGCACGTTCTCGCACCTCGTCTCCGCCCTGGAGGAGGCGGGCATCCACCCGATCGGCCCGGCGTTCGCCCTCCACCACCGCGCGCCGGTCTCGACCGCGGACGTCGAGGTCGGCTTCCCCGTGGATGCCCCGCTGCGCGAGCCGATCACCCTGCCCAGCGGATACGAGGTGACCGCCTCGGTGCTGCCCGGAGGTCGGGTGGGCTGGGTCAGCCACATCGGCGGCTACGGCGGCCTGGCGGAGAGCTGGGGCGCGTTCACCGAGGACGTCGGGGAGTCCGAGGAGCAGATGACCTACCCGTTCTGGGAGTTCTACGTGACTCCACCATCGCCCGACGTGAATCCCGCGTCACTGCGCACCGACCTGTTCAGCCTGCTCGAGCCGCGCTCGGACTGAGCGCCCTTCGCGGCAGGGCCCGAGCGCTCTGCGCGGCGAGGAAGGCACGCTCTGCGCGGCGAGGTCCGCGCACCGACAGCCATGAGATCTCGCCGACAGCTCAGGGTCGCAGGATGTCGGGAAACCCCGTCCAGTGCAGCTCCCGCGGCAGGTGGGACATGTCGTTGACGAGGACGACCGACGGAGGCCGCGCTGCCCGGTGCTCGATCATGGTCAGGGCGGCGTTGGCGCAGTTGAGGCCGAGCCAGCGTGCCGGCGGCGCCTCGAGGGCGTCACGGATCAACCAGGCGATCTGGAAGGCATGGGTGATGAGCACCTCGTGCGTGTCCCGATCGCCTGCTCCCGCAGCGCGCCCCGATACGGACGACGCCCCGAAGCGCCTGCTCAACCGGTGGGCGAGGTCGTGCCCGACCGCCGCCTCCTCGGCGTCGTAGCCATCGAAGAACGGGGCCCAGGCCGCTGAGAGCTCCTCGGCGGGCGGGACGTAGGGGACGTGGTCGATGAGCTCCTCCACGTCGTCGACCAGAACGGTCGGGGGCAGTTCCCGGGCGATCACCTGCGCACTCTCGACGGCGCGGGGCAGGGGCGAATGCCACACGACGTCGAGGGGCATCCGTGCGAGCCGCTCGCCCAGCAGGGCGGCCTGGGACCTGCCGGTGTCCGTGAGCTCCCCGAGGGGATCGGCCTCGCCGTGACGGGCGAGGTAGAGATATCGGGTCATCGAGGCGTTCCTCCCGCGGTACGAGCGATGGTTCCGGCGCTCCCGTCGAGCTCTACCCATTCTCCGTCGCGGAGGGAAGAGGTGGCTCCGGCGACTCCGAGGACGGCGGGGACGTGCTGCTCGCGGGCGACGATGGCGGCGTGCGACAGCGCCCCACCGACCTCGGTGATGATGCCGTCGACGACGCGCAGCAGCGGCGTCCAGGCCGGATCCGTCCACGGGCACACGAGAACGTCGCCGGCACGTACCCGGGAGAAGTCCTCCGGGCCTCGGGCGATACGCACCGGGCCCGCGACCTGCCCGCGACTGCCCGGGGTGCCCCGCAGGAGGTTCGGAGGGACCGCCGGCGCATCTCTGCCCACGGAAGGCGGCTCTGCGGTGATCGGACGGGACTGGAGGATCCGGAGGTCGCCGCCGGACCGGGCCCATTCGATGTCCTGCGGACCCCCGAGGAGCTCGGAGATCCTGTGCCCGAGACGCGCGAGCTCGACGGCCGCGTCCTCGTCTAGACACGGCGCCCGCCGCTGCTCAGCAGCGACCTCGCGAGCGACGACCCCGTTCCCCTCACGGTCGACGCGTCGATGCTTGTCGGCGACCTCGCTGGTCACGAGCCCGTTGGCAGTGACTTCGTAGGCGTCGGGCGAGACCTCGCCTCCGACGACGGCCGCTCCCAGCCCCCAGGACGCTTCGAGGCGCGTGGCACCGCCCGGCTGCGTGGGTGTGAACAGGACCCCGGCGACCTCGGCGTCCACCAGCGGCTGGATGATCACGGCCATCGCCGAGCTTCCGAGATCACCGTCAGGACCGGCGCCGGCCGACGGGTCGAGGGCGCGAGTGGGCGCCAGCGAGGCCCAGCAGCGGTGCACCGCGGCGGCGATGCCGTCGGCCCCGCGCACTGCGAGGACGGTCTCGTACTGCCCGGCGGCGGAGGAGTCCGCCGAGTCCTCCCCGGTCGCGGAGGAGCGCACGGCGACAGGCACGTCCGCGAGCGCACCCAGGGCCTCATCGAGCGCCACGCGGAGGTCCATCGTGGGCGGCTCGGCGGTCGAATGGAGTGTTGCCGTACGGGCCACCGTCGGCAGATCGGCCGTCCGCGGCGCGATGCCCTCCGGTGATCCGCCGAGCGGCTCCTCCCCCGCGCCCCGGTGCATCGCGAACGGCACGACGAGGCCGTCGGGCACCGGCAATCCTGCGCGCAACAGGGTGCCGAGGGTCGCGGCCTTCGCCCCGCAGGTACTCCTCGTGGCGTCGCGCAGACGAACGAGCATCCCGCCACCTCAACTTTTTATTGACAATAATGTGTTGAGTATGCAGGATCAGGGCATGCCCCACAAGAACACGGACGGTCCGCACGGCGATCCGACCCGGCCCCGCGACGGGCGCGCCGAGGCGGGCAGCGCCCCCGACCGGATACGCAATGACCAGCCCGAGGTGCGCGGTGAGCAGCACCAGGCGCGCCGTGAGCAGGACGCGCGCGAGCACCTCCTGCACCTCGGCGGTGAGGCGCTGCCCTCTCCCCCGTGGCGTCCCCTCCGAGAGGCGACCTCGGCCGTGGATCTCGCCCAGCTCGCCCTGTGGAGATCACGCGATGCTGCACCGGAGGAGCTGCTCAGCGCTCTGACCCTGATGCCTTCGGCGCGCGCGGAGGTGGAGGGACTCGAGTCCGGCCTGTTGTTCATCGCCCGCGCCGCCGGCCTCACCTGGGCCCAGATCGCCGAGGCCATGGGCTTCAACTCGCCTCAGGCCTGCCAGCAGCACTTCACGCGGTTGAACGCCCGGCGGGACGTCGACTCGTGAACTCGACCTCGTCCCTCGACCTGCTGGTGCTGCACGGCGTGCGGCTGCGCGGCTTCGCCGGGACTCGCGGGATCGCCGATCGTTTCGGTCTGGATCCCCTGGTCACTGCCGAGGTCCTGCACGACTACGAGAAGCAGGGGGCGGTCGCCTTCGCCAGCTTCGCCGATCTCGGGGGATGGTCCCTCACCACGACGGGACGCGTACACAACGAGCGGATGCTCGCCGGTGAGCTCGACGCCGTCGGCGGAACGCGGGAGCTGCACGAGGTCCACCGCGAGTTCCTGCCCTGGAATGCACGTCTGGTCCAGGCCTGCACGGACTGGCAGCTGCGTCCGGTCGACGGGGACCCTCTCGCGGTCAACGACCATTCCGAGCCGGCGCGGGACGCACGGATCCTGGAGGAGCTGACCCGGGTCGGGAACGCCCTGGCACCGATCACGGACCGCCTGACCGCCGTCCTCGAACGCTTCGACGGGTACGACTCCCGGTACGCAGTAGCGCTGGAGCGTGCGCACGCGGGACAGACCGCCTGGGTCGATCGGAGCGACGTCGATTCGTGCCACCGGGTCTGGTTCGAGCTGCACGAGGACCTCGTCGCGACGCTCGGCATCGACCGTTCCACCGCGTGAGCGCACGCTCATGATTCCGGCTGCGCCGGGAGAGGGCCCTCGCCGCGGTCAGTACCTCTCGGTCTCGTCGATGACCTCGAGGACCTTGCCGCCGAGCACGGACTCGATGATCTCGCGTCCGTTGCGCTGAGCGACTACGGCGTCCTCGTCATCCCGGGTCGCCCCACCGGTGGGGTCCACCTCCGGCGCATCCTCGGGAGTGGCGCTGCGCGCTCGCTGACCGGCAGTGCGCGAGGCCTGGGCCGCCTCACGCACCAGGGCCGCGCCGCTGCGCGCGGGGACAGAGGCCGATTCGTCCCCCGGGGCCGGGGCGATCGAGGCCGTCCCCCAGGATGCCGCAGCTCGAGAGCTGGCGGACTCCGCCGGTCCTCCGGTGTCCGTGGGTGAAGGTGGAGCGCTGTCGGCCGGTGCGGGTTGAGCGGCGGTGGCCGCGGCACCCCAGGCACCTGGGCTCTCGGCCCACGCCGTGGCGCCGGGGCTCTCGGTCGGCGCAGTGGCACTCCGGTCCTCGGTCGGCGCGGAGGTGGCCGACGGCGACATCGGGGGCGGGGAGGCCGCGTCGACGGCTGCCGACGAGGACGAGCCGACGGTGGTGGAAGTCCGTCCCGCGGGAGACGGCGACGCGGCCGATCCCGGCGTCGCGGCGGAGGAGGCCGGTCCCCACCCGGACGGTTCGGGGGCGGCATCCGAACCAGCGCCAGCGGCACGAGCAGCACCGTGGTCGGCACCGGCACCGTGGTCGGCACCGGAACCGCCATCGGCGCCGCTGGTCGCCGACGTCGTCGGGACGGTCTGCGCGGGACGGGAGCGGATCACTCGGCCCTCGGCGATCGCCCGCTTCAGCGCCGCCTGTCCATAGGTGCGCGGTTCCTCCGGGGGCAGGGAGTCACGCCCCTCGTCGTCGACGACGGGGATCTCCCCGTCGTCCGCTCCTCCGGCGGGCGGGGCCGCGACCGGCGGGGCGACGGCTGATGCCACCTCGTCAGATCGAGCCGGCGCCGTGGCGGGAGCCGGCGCGAGCGCGTCGGACCAGCGCCCCGTGTCTGGGCCTTGGTGCACCGCCGGCGCCGGCGCACCTTGCGGCATCTCGTCGGCGCCGCCCGGCCGCGGGGCGCTCTCTGAGGGGTAGGAGTCCCGGGGGTCCGGCGGGAAGGGATCGTCCGGTTCCGGGGCGAAGTCCTCGGACCGGTCCGGACCAGATGCTGCGGGGCCGCGATTCTGCTCGGAGGCGCGGGCAGCGGCGCGCAGCGCGCGCTCGGAGGCGCGCTGGCCTGCGGACAGAGGCTGCTCCTCCTCCTGCGGGGCCGAGGTCGCCGGAGCCGGCGGCGCCTTCGGGGAGACGGCATCGCCCCACGGGACAGGCCCGGCGTCGGGGGAGGAGCTGCCGGACGGGCCGGCAGGGTCGACGGACCGCGCGTCGGTCGATGCGGAATCGGCCGACGGCGCGTCCGTCGGGCTCGTTGCCTGCTCGCCTGCGCCGTGCCCGGCGATCCCCTGACCCGCAGTGGCTTGGGGCGCCGGAGTCCGGGCGTTTCCGGGGCCGTCCTGGGCGGGCGCTCCGTCGCGGCCCTGCGGTCCGCCGTCCTGGGTTCCACCATCGTGCCGAGCACCACCCTCCGGCCAACCGGCACCCTGTGACCCCTGTGCGCCCTGGGTGCCGCCGCCGGGATGACCACCCCCACCGTGCGGTCCGCCACCCCGCTGCGGGCCGTCGTGGCGCTGTCCCCCGGGGCCGCCCGGACCGGGGCGACCGCCGCCGCCGGGGCCGGGGTCCTCGCCGACGACGGCCTCGACCGTGATGTCGGTGTGCATGATGCGGCGCACCGCATCGGCCAGGTTCTCTGCAGCAGTGCCGCGGTGGAAGGCGGAGACCAGGCCGTCGGTGCGGAACCCGATCACCAGGGTCGTCCCCTGGGCACCGTGGACGTGTCCGTTCTGGGAGATCAGCGCCCAGCTGGGGCGGCGGATCTGCGCGAGCTCGTCGAGGATCGCGGACCAGTGCGAGCGCACCTCGTCAGGATCCAGCCCGTCGGTCCCGCCGCTGGGGGCCGAGGCACCGGAAGCATCCTGCGGAGGCCGGCCCTGTTGCGGCTGCGGCTGCACCTGCTGCTCGGCCGGCTGGTCCTGCCGGGTCGGTGGCTGGGACTGCTGCGAGTGGTTCGACGGCGACTGCGCCGCCTGCGGATCGATCGGCTGGCCCTGCCGGGACGACTGCCTCTCGCCCTGCGCCTCGGGTGCCTGCGGCTGACCCGTCGGCGGCTGGGCCTGCTGATTCTGGGGGGCCTGGGGCCGTGAGGCGTTGGTCTGCGGTGACGGCTCCTGCGCCGCCGGCCCGGGATGCTGGCCCGCATCGGCGGTGGCACCCGCACCGACTGCTCCAGCCGCTCCCGCGGGGGCCGCTGTGTCCGGCGGCTCCGGCGAGGTCGGCGCCGCGGAGGGCGCCCCGCCGGAGCGCGCCTGACGCGAGGCCTCCGCCTTCTCCTGGGCGATGCGGCGGGCCTCCTCGCGCCCACCAACACTCCCGGGCGCCCCCTGCGGAGCACCGTGAACAGGGCCGCCGCGGCCGCCCTGCCCCTCACCACCGCGGCCGCCCTGCGCCGGAGCCGGGCGTCCCCCGGTCCCGTCGGCCGGAGCGGCGAGCGCGGCTCGCTCATCTCGCAGCACCAGCCGCGCGGCCAGCAGCTCGAGGTGGAGTCTCGGCGAGGTCGCCCCGCTCATGGTGGACAGCGTCTCGTGGACGAGGTCGCCGCACTGCGAGAGGTCCGCGGGGGCGAACATCGTGGCCTGGCCGCGCATGCGCTCGAGCTCGTCGGCGGGGACCTGCGGCAGCAGATCAGCGCCGCGATCCGGCACCGCGGCCAGCACGATCAGGTCCCGCATCCGTTCCAGCAGGTCCTCGACGAAGCGGCGCGGCTCGTGCCCGGTGGCCAGCACGTGCTCGACCGCCGCGTACAGGGAGGCGGCATCCCGCTCGGCGACCGCGATGATGGCGCTGTCCAGCAGTGCGGTATCGGTGAAGCCGAGCAGAGCGATGGCGGTGGGGAAGTCCAGGCCGTCCTCCCCCGCCCCGGCCATGAGCTGGTCCAGCACCGACATGGAGTCGCGGGCCGAACCGCCGCCGGCACGCACCACGAGCGGCATGACGCCCTCGCCGACCTGCACACCCTCGGCCGCGCACACCTCCTCGAGGTAGGGCGCGAGCACCTGCGGCGGGATCAGCCGGAAGGGGTAGTGGTGGGTGCGCGAGCGGATGGTGCCGATGACCTTGTCCGGCTCGGTGGTCGCGAAGACGAACTTCACGTGCTCCGGCGGCTCCTCGACGAGCTTGAGCAGAGCGTTGAAGCCTGCCGAGGTGACCATGTGGGCCTCGTCGATGATGAACACCTTGAAGCGGTCCCGCACCGGGGCGAACGAGGCGCGCTCTCGCAGCTCGCGGGCATCGTCCACACCACCGTGGCTGGCGGCGTCGATTTCCACCACGTCGAGGCTGCCGGCTCCGCCGCGCGCCAGGTCACGGCAGGAATCGCAGTGGCCGCACGGGGTGTCCGTCGGCCCCTGCTCGCAATTCAGGCAGCGCGCCAGGATCCGCGCAGAGGTGGTCTTGCCACAGCCTCGCGGGCCCGAGAACAGGTAGGCGTGGCCGACCCGTCCCGCGCGCAGCGCACGCCGCAGCGGCGTGGTGACGTGGTCCTGGCCGATCACCTCGGCGAAGGACTCGGGACGATAACGACGGTACAGAGCGGTGGCCACCCGTACAGGCTAGTAGAGGCGCCCGACGATCCCTGCCGTGGGGGACGAACTGGCCTTGTGGAGGAAGGGCAGCGGTGGTGGCGGACCAGGGCCCTCAGGGACGTGCGGCGCGCGGGGAGGCAGTGCCGTCCGCGTCCCCCTCGCACTCGGCCGAGGTCGCCGGAGGCCCCTCACGGTCGTCGTCGGCCGCCTCCCGAGTCGCGTCACGAGATTCCCCCGCCCCGTCACCGGACTCGTGCGACCTGCTCGATCGGTGCGTCTCCTGGGCCATCTCCCCTGCCGGGTCATCGGCCTCCGACGCCTCGCCGGCCGTCCCCTGCGCCGTGTCGGTGGCCGTGCGCGTCGCCTCGAGCTTCTCGGAGCGTCGGCGCAGGCCGCTGAACGTCGCGGTGAACACCATCAGCACCACGAGCACCGGCACCGCGACGTCGAAGACCCAGTCCGGGATGCTGAACGGCAGCGAGAGGTCCGGGATCCAGCCGAACAGCACTTCCCTCAGCCACTCCCACGCCTCCGCAACCGGACGCAGCAGGGCGGCGAGGAACTCATGCACCGGAGCGAAGAGGGCATCGAGGAACTCCCCGATCGGGCGCAGCACCCCCGCGACCCACTCCCGGACCGGCTCCAGCGCAGTGGCCAGAGCGTCGAGGACTGGTCGGACCCGCTCCTCGATCCACTCCTTGACGGGATCCAGCAGGCCGCTGAACAGCGCCCCGAATCCCAGCAGCGGCAGCAGGAAGCCCGCCGCCTTGGTCAGTGCCGCGACCAGCGCATACCGGGTCGGGTGCGCCGAGCGCTTCTGGTCGCGGGCGGCCGACGGGCTGCCATCGGCCGGCACCAGCAGGGTGCGTTCGAGGCCGTGGCGCACGTCGACCTCCCCGGCGCCGCCCAGCCCGGCGGTGCGCACGGAGATGACCTCCGCGTCCGCGAGGCCCCCGTCCTCGTCGGGGCGGCGCACCGTGCAATGCACGACGGTGAAGTTCTCCTCCAGCCGGAACTGCAGGTCGTCGGCGGGAGCGGGGGCATCAGGCACGCCGGCGACGGGAGCGACCGCATCGGGCGCGTCGCCGGCGTCACCCTCGCGCACGTCGTCGGGCCTGCCGTCCTCGCACGTGCGGTCATCGGATGCACCTGCCCCCTCCGTCGCTGACCCGTCGCGCTCGCCCTCCTCCGTCCGCTCGGCATCGGGCTCCTGCTCCTCGCGCGCACGGTGCGCCTTCTCCTCGGCCTTGGGGTCGTGCTCCACCCCGTCGAGGAGCACGGTGAACGAGCTGTCCAGGAAGCGATGACGCACGCGGACCAGGTAGTCGTGCCCACGAGCGCGACCGCGGTACTCGACGTCGGCCGCGAAGCGCGTGGACCGCCGGTCACCGAAGGGCGACGTGGCATCCTTCGGGTCGGCGGCGTCCTCGGAGCGGGCGTCGGGCGGGGCAGGGCTGTCGGGCATGGCACCACGGTGCCACCCGCGCAGAGCCGCCGCATCGTGCGCGCGTCGGAGATCCGGGGTCGAACCATCCTCCGACCGGCCGACGCCGCACGGCTCGCACGCATAACCGGTTGACCCGCGATGGGACCCCACGAAGACTGAGGTGATGAGCGTCTTCGTCTCCCACACCAGCATCGACTGCCACGACGCCTACGCCCTCAGCGAGTGGTGGCGCGACATCCTCGAGTACGAGATGGACCCGGAGGACCCGAACCTTCCCGGGCACGAGGAGTGCGCGATCCAGGACCCCGCCACCGGGCACACGCTGCTGTTCCTGGAGGTGCATGACGAGGAGCTCCCGGCGAAGCGGATCCATTTCGACGTGCGCCCGCGCGAGCGCACGCAGGACGACGAGGTGGCGTGGGCGCTGTCCCAGGGCGCGACCCAAGTGGCCGATCACCGCGGCCAGTACGGCCCCGGCACCGGCTGGGTGATCCTGGCCGATCCGGAGGGCAACCAGTTCTGCATCCTGCGCTCGGAAGGGGAGCGCGCGACGGCCCCGAGCTCGGACGACTGAGCCCGCCCCTCGCGGACGACGCGCAGCAGACCTCCGCCAGGACCCACGAGGAGCGAGGTCACGCCGCACGCGGACACCTGCCACCCAACCCCACCTGCGAGCATGACCAGCTACCCCCAAGTTTTTCTTATGTGACCCTGTATCCACAGCATTGATGTCGCTGAGACAACGGCGTAGCGTCTCACGGCGTGAGCACACCTACCACCCCCACCGCCCAGCACGGGACGACTCCGCCGCGCACGCGCAATCCGCTGCGCGCGATCGCCCGCATCCCCTTCGGCTGGCAGGTCCTGATCGGCCTCATCCTCGGCGTGGTCCTCGGCCTGGTCGCCGCCCAGATCGGCCCGGTCCCCGGCGCCGGCGAGGACGGCGCGGACGGCCCCAACTGGCTGACCACCACCCTCGAGACCATCGGCACGATCTTCGTGACGCTGCTGAAGGCCCTGGTCCCGCCGCTGATCTTCCTCGCGATCGTCACCTCGATCGCGAACCTCCGCAACGTCACCAACGCCGCCCGCCTGGCGTGGAAGACCCTGCTGTGGTTCGCGATCACCTCCTTCATCGCCGTGATGATCGGCATCGGTCTGGGCGCGCTCACCAATCCCGGCGTCGGCTCCGGCGTCTCGGAGGGGGCCGCCGAGGCCTCCGAGACCCAGGGCGGCTGGCTGGACTTCCTCACCGGCCTGGTGCCTTCGAACTTCCTGGGCGTCGAGGGCAGCGTCGGCGACGACGGCTCCGTCTCGCTCGGCTTCAACGCCCTGCAGATCCTGGTCATCTCGATCGCCGTCGGCATCGCCGTGCTCTCCGTCGGCGAGAAGGCCGATCCCTTCCTGCGCTTCACCGGCTCCGCCCTGGAGATCGTCCAGAAGCTGCTGTGGTGGGTCATCCGCCTCGCCCCGATCGGCACCGTCGGCCTGCTCGGCAACGCGGTGGCGAGCTACGGCTGGGACGCCATCGGCCAGCTCGGCGTCTTCGTCGCCGACGTCTACATCGGCATGTTCATCGTGCTGCTGGTGGTCTACCCCGTGCTGCTGAAGACCAACGGGCTCTCCATCGGCTCCTTCTTCCGCGGCGTGTGGCCGGCGACCTCCCTCGGGTTCGTCTCCCGCTCCTCGCTGGGCACGATGCCGATGACCCAGGCGGTCACCGAGCGCATGGGCGTCCCGCGCCACTACGCCTCCTTCGCCGTGCCGCTCGGCTCGACCACCAAGATGGACGGCTGCGCCGCGATCTACCCGGCGCTGGCCGCGATCTTCGTGGCGAACTTCTACGGCGTGCCGCTCGGGATCACCGACTACCTGCTCATCGTGCTGGTCTCCGTGCTGGGCTCGGCGGCGACCGCCGGCATGACCGGTGCGACCGTCATGCTCACGCTGACGCTGTCCACCCTGGGCCTCCCCCTCGAGGGCGTCGGCCTGCTGCTGGCGATCGACCCCATCCTGGACATGGGCCGCACCGCCCTGAACGTCACCGGCCAGGCCCTGGTGCCCGTGATCGTCTCCACGCGCGAGAAGATCCTCGACCGACCGGTCTACGATGCCGCCCGCCGCTCCTCCTTCCAGGCGATCCAGGCCGAGCAGGCCCAGGAGACGACCGACGGCGCCGCCACCACGGGGGCGCGGACCGACGAGCCGGGCCCCGAAGCGCCCCGGGAGAAGGAGACGGCCGGCGTCTGACCCGCGCCCGCCCGGCACCCGGCACCCGGCACCCGGCACCCGGCACCCGGCACCCGGCACCCGGCACCCGGCACCCGGCACCCGGCACATGATTGCCTGCTCAGGACCGATCTGCGCGTCGACATCGGTCCTGAACCGGCAATCACGTGTCTTCGCCGGAGACGACGGACGCCTGGCCGGGCCCAGGTCGCCGCGACGACGGACTCGGCCATCGCCGCCTGCCGGGAAGCGTGAGCCCGCGCACGAGGCGCCCCTCCTCCCCTGGCCGGAGCTCGCCCGCCGCCCGTAGGATCCTGGTGTCAGATCGGCCCGGCTCCCCGGGCCTCCGCAGTGCATCTACCTCGGGTCCACGGTGTGGATCGTCCAAGGCGGCACCCACCGTCCGGAGCACCGATGAGCACTCAGCGAACCGCCCCCGCGCAGCAGAAGCCCACGACCCTGCGCGGCGTCGCCGGCACCGCCTACTTCCCGATCGCCTTCGTCGCCCGTTTCCCCTTCGCGATGATGGTCGTCGGCACCCTCACCCTCGTCGTCTCCGCGCGTGACTCGATCGCGCTCGGCGGGCTGAACTCGGCGGTCGTGGGGCTCGGTTCGGCGCTCGTCGGGCCGCTGCTCGGCGCCGCCGCCGACAGGGTCGGTCAGCGCAGCGTCATCCTCGTCTCCGGGATCGTGAACTCCCTGGCCCTGCTCGCGATGGCGGCGGTCGCCTTCAGCTCCCTGCCCGACGCGGCAGTGCTCGCCGTCGGCTTCCTCGTCGGCGCCTCCTCCCCGCAGATCGGGCCGTTCTCCCGCAGCCGTCTGGTCCAGCTGATCCTCACCCGCCTCCCCTCCGCCCGCCGCGCTCGCAGCCTGAACGCGACCATGGGCTACGAATCAGCGGCCGACGAGACCGCCTTCGTGTTCGGCCCCGTCGTCGTCGGCCTGCTCGCGACCACGATGAGCCCGGCCGCCCCCATGATCGGCGCGGCAGCGCTGACGCTGCTGTTCGTCACCGCTTTCGCCCTGCACCCCACCGCCCGGGTCAGCATCCCCACCTCCGAGGAACCGGTGGTGCAGGCGCCGGCCCGCGAGCTGCGCACCCTGCGGGTCCTGGTGGTCGTGGCAGGGGCATTGGGCGTCGGGCTCTTCTTCGGCACGGTGCTCACCTCGCTCACCGCCTTCCTCTCCGAGACCGGTCACGGCGACTCCGCGGGGCTCGTCTACGGCGTGATGGGCATCGGGTCGACGATCCTCGCCCTCAGCATCACCCTGTTCCCCGAGGGGTTCGCCCTGCATGCGCGCTGGCTCGTGTTCTCCGCGCTGATGCTGGCGGCGATGCTCGCCTTCGGCGTCGCGGGCTCCCTGACCGGGATCGTCGCGGCGATGGCCGTGGCCGGCATCGGGATCGGCCCGACGGTGGTGACGCTGTACAGCCTCGCCGCCGAGCGCAGCCCGCGCGGACGCTCGGCGACGGTGATGACCATGCTGGGATCGGCCACGATCGTCGGCCAGTCGGCCGCTTCGGCGCTGACCGGCGCGGTCGCCGAGAACATCGGGTCGCAGGCGTCCATGTGGATGCCCCTCGGAGCGGCCGGACTGGTGGTACTCGCGGCCCTGGTCAATGCCCTGGCATGCCGCGAGGCAGCGCCCGCCTCCGTCACCGGGGACGAGCTTCACGACGAGACGGTCGCGCTCGCGGAGCACCCCGCCGAACATCTCTGAGCCGCACCGCACGAGACGTTCAGCGGCGCAGCACGTGGCGCAGCGCGGCCTCCACCGTGCGGTGGGTCGCCTCATAGCCGCTGGCCTCCAGCCGGGCGTCGGAGACGTTCTGGTCGGTCCGGACCAGCTCGTCGGTCGCGTCGGCCCCGAGCAGCAGCCGCGGCCCGAGCGCGGGCACCGGCACCAGGGCGGGCCGGTGCAGCACCGAGCCCAAGGTGCGGGCGAACTCGCGGGCGGTGACCGGCTGCGGTCCGACGGTGTTGAGCGGCCCCTCCACCTCGGCCGAGAGCGCGGCGTGGGCGAAGGCACGCACCACGTCGTCCAGCGTGATCCACGAGGTCATGGCCTCGGGCTCGGTCAGTCGGCCGCCGACTCCGGCGAGGAACATCGGCAGCTGCGGCAGGAGAGGCCCTCCCCCGTCGGACAGCGAGAGACCCGTGCGCAGGAAGGTGGTGCGGATCCCCGCCTCGCCGGCCGCGCGGGCGGCACGCTCCCAGTCCCGCACCAGGTCGGCGAGGATGCCCTCCCCGCCCGGGTCGGCCTCGGTGAGCAGCTCGCCTGGACGCCGCGGCCCGTAGAAGCCGATGGCGCTGGCCTGCACGAGGGCCGACGGGCCGTCCCTCATGCCGGCCAGGGTGCGGGCGATGAGTGCCGAACCGTGGATCCGGGAGGAGCGGATCTCGCGTCGGGTGCCGTCGGTCCATCGGGTAGCGATGGAGCGCCCCGCGAGGTTGACGACGACGTCAACCCCCTCGAGGTCGGCCGCGTCCAGGGCTCCGGCCTGCGGATCCCAGGAGATCTCGCCGGGGCCGACGCTCCCCTCACGGATCACCCGTCGCACGGAGTGCCCGCCGGTCTCGAGCAGGGCGGCGAGCTGGGTGCCGATCAACCCGGAGGAGCCGGTGAGGGCGATGGTGCGCCGCGGTGTGCCGGCGAAGCCGGCATGGAAGCGCAGGTCATCGTGCAGCTGGCGGTCGCGGAAGGCGAGCAGGCGGCGCACCTGCGACTCGACGGAGCCCGCGAGCCGCTCGAGAGGACGCGGCAGTTCGACATCGATGAGGTCGTGGACGAGGGTGCCGTGGTCGTCGGCGGTGAAGCGGTGCTCGTGGCGCCAGTCGCGCCAGGGGCCGTGGACCTGTTGGTCGACGAAGCGTCCGTTCTCGTCCCCGGTCTCGTGCTCGCGGTGACGCAGCACCCAGTGCGGGCGCAGGAGGTCCGGCAGCCGGGACGGGCCCAGGTGCGCCGCGACCACGCGCCCGACCTGCAGACCGTCTGCGGCGGGATCATCGGCGCCGGCGAGTCCGGGCGGGGTCAGGCGCACGATCGCGCCGGGCCGCTCGTGCCAGGCCAGCACGTCGGCCAGTGGGAAGGGCACGCGGTGGGTGGTCTCGATCCTCACGGGAGCTCCCAGCTTCGACGATGGTGTTCCGCCACGCTACGCACCGAGGCGGCGTACGGACAGCCCTCGCCGCGCCCTCGGCTGCGGGTCGGGAACGGGCCCGATCCCGCCGGCGACGCGCAGCACCATCCACCCCACCGCGATCCACAGCGCCCAGGAGGACAGGTCCAGCAGCCACGCCAGGGCGGGGTCGACGGTGCCCAGCACGTTCTGCTCGATGGCCACGCGGGCGCTGGAGAACAGGCCGTGGCCGATGACGGCGGCCCAGGCGGTGCCGGAGATCTCGCGCAGCGCCGACAGCAGCGGGGCCACGGCGACGATGGTGCCCAGGTAGGTGACCGCCTCGCGCGGCGCGAGCCCCAGGGCGAACACGATCGGCAGATGCCACAGCGCCCACATCATGCCGATCACCAGGGACATCGACCAGAATCCGAGGGGTGCGAGCTCGCGGTGCAGCCAGCCTCGCCATCCCGTTTCCTCGCCGATCGCGAAGGCGGCCTGCATCGCGAACACCATGGGCACCGCGAGCACCAGGGCGAGCACGGGAGCGGCGTCGGCAGCCGGTGGGGCGCCGGCGCCGAGGCCGATGAGTATGCGAGCCAGGGGAACCAGCACGAAGGCGGCGATCGCGCCGAGGCCCGCGACCCCCAGAGCCGCCCAGGACGGGACGGTCAGGGCCAGCGAACGCCTCCAGGGCTCGTCGCGCCGACGCACGAGGAGGGCCGCGAGCAGCGGGGAGAGCTGGGCGAGCGGCACCACGAGGCCGACGGCGGTCAGCGGGAGTCGTCCGGTCGCCAGCGGCACGGACAGCCCGGTGCTCACGGCGGTCGCGAGGACCAGGAACAGCGCGACGCGTCGCAGATCCGCCGTGGTGAGCGAGCCTGACGAGGCAGCCGGGGCAGCTGCGGGGAACAGGGACATCGTGTGCTCCTGGTGGCCGTGCGCGGGGCACAGGAGGCGGCGCCGCGTCGCTGTCCACCGTAGGAAGCGTGGCCGACATCCAGAAGGGGGATCCCCGCCGACGAGGGGTGAGGGCAATCCCCCAGGGCGTGAAGCGACCCCTCGTGCACCTGCCAGAGCTCACCTGCCCTTGCTGCCGTCAAGCCCTGGGGGAGTTCAGCAAGATGACACCGCACGAGGGGTCGCTCCCCAGTGTAGAGGCGCGAGGACCGCGGTTCCAACCGGGAGGACGCACATCACGACTGCCACGGCACGCCGCGCCGACGACCCGGCGGGATCCGGCCGTTCCGTGCGCCGACCAGGGACCGTGATCACGTCACGAGCCCATAACGAGGGGCTCGGATCGTGCAGCGCCCCTCTCCGACCCGCTAGGGTGCCTCCAGCGCGTGCCCGTGACCGCACTCACATCCGCCAGTGCCGAGGATGCCATCTGTGCGGTCTGCGGTCACTGGCACCCCGGTCCTCCCCGGGATGCGCGTCCATGTTTCCCACCCCAGGAGTCACTGATGATCGCTCAACTCATCGAGGACACGAACGGGTTGATCTGGTCGGTCCCGCTGATCGCCCTGTGTCTTCTCGCCGGCCTGTACTTCACGATCCGCACCGGGCTGCTCCAGGTCCGCAATATCCCGGACATGCTCGACCAGCTCAAGAAGGGCGAGACCTCGCCGGACGGCACCTCCTCCTTCCAGTCGCTGATGATGTCCCTGGCCGGACGCGTCGGAATGGGAAACATCGGCGGCGTCGCCACGGCCATCGCCTTCGGCGGGCCCGGCGCCGTGTTCTGGATGTGGGCCTCCGCCTTCCTCGGCGCCTCCACCTCGTTCATCGAGTGCACGCTCGGTCAGATCTACAAGGAAAAGGACCCGGACACCGGCGAGTACCGCGGCGGCCCTGCCTATTACTTCGAGAAGGCATACAAGCACAAGGCTCCGGGCCTGTCGCTGTTCTACGGTGGTCTCTTCGCCGTGGTCACAATCGTGGCCATGAGCTTCTTCCTGCCCGGCGTGCAGGCGAACGGCATGGCCTCCGCCATCGACAACGCCTGGGGCATCCCCACCTGGGTCACCGCCATCGGCCTCGTGATCCTGCTGGGCTTCATCGTCATCGGCGGCGTCAAGCGCATCGCCCACTTCGCGGTGATCGTGGTCCCTGTCATGGCGATCCTGTACATCCTCATCGCCCTCGTCGTGTTCTTCATGAACTTCGAGGACATCCCGCGGGTGTTCGGCCTGATCTTCGGCAGCGCCTTCGGCGTCCAGCCGGTGTTCGGAGCGATCATCGGCCTGGCCATCAAGTGGGGCGTCCAGCGCGGCATCTACTCCAACGAGGCCGGCCAGGGCACCGGTCCGCATGCCGCGGCCGCGGCCGAGGTCTCGCATCCGGCCAAGCAGGGCTTCGCCCAGTCGTTCTCCGTCTACATCGACACCCTGTTCGTCTGCTCGGCAACCGCGTTCATCATCATCTCGACCGGCATGTTCAACACCTTCCAGAACGAAGTCTGGGACGAGGGCGCCTCACCGGTGATCGGTTCGGGCCAGGGCGACCTGAGTGTCGACGTCGAGCCCGGCCCGGGATACATTCAGCAAGGCCTCGACGCCGTGTTCCCTGGCGCCGGGCCCTCGTTCATCGCGTTCGCGCTGTCGTTCTTCGCCTTCACCACGGTCGTGGCGTACTACTACATGGCCGAGGTCAACCTCACCTACATCACCCGCAAGATGAAGAACCGCACCCTCGCGCGGGCACTGCAGCGCGTGCTGCAGGCGCTGGTGCTGGTCTCTGTCGCCTACGGCGCAGTGACCACCGCCGGCTCCGCCTGGGGCCTCGGCGACATCGGCGTGGGCTCGATGGCCTGGCTGAACATCGTCGGGATCCTCGTCGTCCAGGTCCCCGCCCTGAAGGCGCTGAAGGACTACCGCGCACAGAAGAAGCGGGGCCTGGATCCGCAGTTCGATCCTCGGGAGCTGGGGATCGAGAACGCCGAGTTCTGGGAGCTGCGGGCGGACGGCCACACGCTCCAGGGCCGCTCGGGCGGGGAGCTGGAGGACGAAGGCGTCTCGACGTGACTCCCTGAGCACGGTCGGTGCCCGACCGCGGCGCGACGCCCGGCGCCCCGAGGAGAATCCTCAGGACGCCGGGCGTCGTCGTGCGTCGGCGTTTCGCTGCGTCAGGCCAGGCGCTGCGCCGGGGAGACGGTCTTGGCCGGATCTGTCTCGGGAAGGTCGCCGAGCACCTCGTCGATGCGGGTCCGCACGTCGGCGTCGAGCCTCACGCCGGCGGCCTTCACGTTCTCGGTGACCTGCTCGGGCCGCGAGGCGCCGATGATGGCGCCGGCGACGTTGTCGTTCGAGAGCACCCAGGCCACGGCGAGCTGGGCCATGCTCAGCCCCAGCTCCTCGGCGATCGGCTCCAGTCCCTGCACGGCCTCAAGGGTGCGATCGTCCAGGAAGCGCTTGATCATGTCGGCGCCGCCCTTCTCGTCGCGGGCGCGCGAACCCTCGGGCGCCTCGGCACCGGGCTTGTACTTGCCGGTCAGGATGCCCTGGGCGATCGGCGACCAGACCACCTGGGACACGCCGAGCTCCCGGGAGGTGGGCACCACACGCTCCTCGATCACCCGCCACAGCATCGAGTACTGCGGCTGATTGGAGACCAGCTGGATGCCGAGCTCGCGGGCCAGCTGGTGGCCGGCGCGGAGCTGGTCGGCGTTCCACTCGGAGACGCCGATGTACAGGGCCTTGCCGGAGTGGACGACGTCGGCGAAGGCCTGCATCGTCTCCTCGAGCGGGGTCGCGTCGTCGTAGCGATGGGCCTGGTAGAGGTCGACGTAGTCGGTCTGGAGCCGGGTCAGCGAGGCGTCGATGGACTCGCGGATGTGCTTGCGGGACAGCCCGGTGTCGTTATGCCCCATCGGGCCGGTCGGGAAGTAGACCTTGGTGAAGATCTCCAGCGATTCGCGTCGCTCGCCCTTCAGCGCCTCGCCGAGCACGACCTCGGCGGCGGTGTTGGCGTACGTATCGGCGGTGTCGAAGGTGGAGATGCCGGCGTCGAGGGCGGCACGCACGCAGGCGCGAGCGCGGTCGTCCTCGACCTGCGAGGCGTGGGTGAGCCAGTTGCCGTAGATGATCTCGCTGATCTTGAGGCCGCTGCGGCCGAGGTGACGGTGTTTCATGTAACTCAGCCTACGGTGACCCCGGAGGGACTACCCTGGTGATCCACGTCATAGACCACGCTGGGTTGCTTCTGCTCGACAGCGCCGCCGGGTGGTCCGCGGGCATCGCGGTCCGGCCCGTCGACCTGGGGAAGGAAGGACGATGTCCGATAGCTCGACCGCTCGGGAGGCGACGACTCCGCCGCCCAGCGAGCCCCCCATGACACCGCCGGGCCGACCGCCCGGTACACCGCCCACCGAGCCGCCGACCGATCCTCCCGGCCCCCCGCCCACGGGACCGCAGCCACCGATTCCCGGCCGGCCGCCCGAACCGGAGCCCGGGCCGCTCGAGCCGCCGGAGACCGAGCCGGAGCCCGAGCAGCCACCGCCTGACCAGCCACCTCCCGGCGCGCCGCCGCGGACCACCGGCGGCCGCCCTGCCGCTCAGCTACCGGATCCGACCGCGGCCGACGACGTCCTCGAGGCAGATCCCACGGTCGAGGGTGAGGACTTCTCGCGGGTCGCGTTCACGCAGGCCGCCGTCAGCCAGCTGCAGCGACTCATCGACCGCAACGGTCCGCTGATGTTCCACCAGTCCGGCGGCTGCTGCGACGGCTCCTCCCCCATGTGCTACTCCGAGGGCGATTTCATCACCGGGGATGCCGACGTGAGGATGGGCCACGTCGAGGTGCCGCTGCCGGACGGCAGCGGCTCACCGCTGGACTTCTGGATGAGCCGAGAGCAGTTCGCCTACTGGCGTCACACGCACCTGACCATCGACCTGGTCGACGGGCGCGGCGGAGGCTTCAGCCTCGAATCACCCGATGGGAAGAGATTCCTGACCCGTTCGCGGATGCTCTCGGACTGAGGCCTCAAGGCCGCTCGTCGTGGCGGTACCGCTGCAGTGACACCTGACGCTGGGCCAGCAGGCGCAGCGCCGAGAGCACCGGCTCGGTCAGGACGGTGCCGACGACGACCCGTCGCACGGCGCCCTCGGCTCCCACAGGCACACTGGTCACGTCGACGCGTGCGACCTGCTCGACGGCGTCGGCGTACTGATCGAGCATCGCCTCGTCGACGATGACGTCGGCCTGCTCGCAGGCGGCCCAGGCGCGCTCGAGGCGGCCGATGACGGCGTCACCCTCGGACATAAACCAACCGCGCTGCGCCGCCCAGCGACGGGCGCGGCCCTCGCTGTCCGACCCGTCACCCTCGTCGCTCTCGCGCGCTTCTCCGTCCGCCTCGTCCGGCTCGGGAACTTCCCCGCCGGTCAGGGCATCGTGCGCGGTAGCCAGCACATCCAGCCGTGCGGGAGCGGGAGCGTCGATCACTGCGACGACGCGGCGCACGGCGGTGATGCCGAGCCCTCCGGTGTCGGTAAGCGCCCGCACGAGGCGAAGCCGTTCGACGTGGGACTCGTCGTACTCGGCCGTGGTGCGGGAGGTCTGGCGGCCCGGCGGCACCAGCCCTTCGCGCACGTAGTACTTGATGGTCCCGACGGGGACGTCAGAGCGTGCCGCCAGTGCGGAGATCCTCATCCCGCCTCCTTTCGCAGGCCTGCCGCTTCCAGGGTCGGCATGCACCGCCTGACCCAGTCTGATCCTGCCTGATCCTGCGTGGCCTCCGGGATCTTGACCGTCGACCCCGGATGACGCACAGTAGAAAGTACCACTTTCTAATTGAGCAGAGGCCCGTCATGGCGCAGCCCGCCGCCCGCCACTCCCCCGATCCCCGCACCCGCGCCCGTCGGCGCCCCGATCGCCGCCGCCCCGGCGGCACAACCCGGACCCGCCCGCCGAATCTCACGCATTCGTCCACCGATGACCTCGTCGTCTTCCACATCGGCATGACCATCCACCAGCCGTGGCGTCCTGATCTGTGGCTGCCCGTCGCCGCCTCGATGCCGCGGATGCTCGCCGAACTGGCTCGCAACCGAGCAGCCCATGAGCGAGGGGAGGCGGAGGACCTCGGCTTCCTCGGCGCCGAGACCCTGATGGGCGGGAAGGGCCCCTGGGTGGTGCAGTACTGGAAGAGCATCGAGCACCTCTACGCCTACTCACGCATGAGCTCGCGCGCGCACCTACCGGCCTGGAAGACGTTCAACACCGCGGCCCGCAAGCACCCCGGGGCCGTGGGGATCTGGCACGAGACCTACGCGGTCCCCGCCACCGGGATCGAGACGTTCTACGGCAACGGAGCGCAGCTGGGGCTCGCGAAGGCCGTCGGCTCCGCGCCGCTGGCCTCCCGCGGCCGCACCGCCCGCGACCGGCTCGGCACGAGCTGAGCTGCGGCCCGGCGCTGAGCGCTCGAGCCCCCCGGTTCTTCCGCCCCGATGTCCGTCCTGCGAACATCCACGTCCGCCCGTTGCCTGGTCCGGCTCGGACCGGGGTCCCTAGGCTCGAGGAGCACGTTCCGACAATCTCTCCTGACTCGCGGAAGGGTCGATGATGACCACCCTCTCCACCACCCGGCCCGATCTCGATGCGCTGGCCGACACCTACGACCAGCAGGGCTACGTCCTGGTCAAAGGCCTGCTCAGCAAGGAGGAGGCCGCCGAGTACCGGGGCCGCAGCCATGAGCTGATCGCCTCCCTGGACCGTGGCGACGACCCCACCTGGGACGCCGCCGCCGACGTCGCGATGGGGCAGGCGACCAGCCTGCAGCACCTGCACGACGCCCAGTTCTACGACGCGGCCTTCACCCGTCTGCTCACCGACCCGCGCTTCACGTCGGTCGCTGCGGCCGTCCTGCGCACCCCGAACGTCCAGCTGCATCACTCCAAGATGTTCATCAAGCCGCCGGAGAACGGCTCCCCGTTCCCGCCGCATCAGGACCATCCGTTCTTCCCGCACACCCATCACCGTGTCGCCGCCGCGATCTTCCACTTCGACGACGCACCCGAGGTGAAAGGCTGCGTGCGGATCGCTCCCGGCAGCCACACGGCGGGGCCCCGCGAGCACGACCCCCAGGGCAGCTTCCATCTGCCCGATTTTCCTGTCGACCAGCTCGAGCCCATGGAGGCCGAGGCCGGGGACGTCCTGTTCTTCACCTACCTGACGGTGCACAGCTCAGGTGTGAACGTCAGCGACGAGGCCCGCACCACCTGGCTGGTCCAGTTCCGCGACCCCGCCGATCCGCCGCTGACCGACCAGCACAACCACTCCCTCGGTCAGGGTCTCATCCTCGCCGGCAGCGACCCCACCGGACGTGCGGGCCAGGCATGATGCACGTGTGAGCCTTGATCTCGTCGCCGAGGCGACGACCTTCGTCGACCTCGCCGGGCTGCTCGATGCCGGCGAGGTCGACGGGTTCGCCGTGGACTACCTCAGCTGGGGCTTCTACGAGCAGTCCGCCTGGCGCAACTTCGCCCACACGCATTCGTTCTACGAGGTGTGCCTGGCTTTCGCGGGGTCTGGCACCTTCACGGTCGACGGCGAGGAGCATGCCGTCGAGGCGGGCACGGTGTTCATCGCGCGGCCCGGCGAGGTGCACGAGATCATCGCCCATCCCGGCGACGGGCTCGGGATCGCGTTCTGGGGGTTCACCCTGCAGCAGTCCGGCACGGCACCCACCTCCCAGCCCGGATGGTGGAGCGGCCTGGTCCGCGCCGACCGCCCGCTGGTCTCCTCCTCGCTCGGCTCCCTGCCCACCCTGATCGCCGCGCTGGCCGCGGAGGCCGCTGCTCCGCGCTCCGGGGTCACCGAGCAGGTCAGGGCGCTCGGGGCGGCTCTCGTGGTCGAGACAGCGCGGGCCTTCGCCCGCGAGAGCGACCTGGCCATCGACCTCGACCCGGCCGCGCGCACCACGTCTCGGGTCGCGGCCATGGAGCGCTATCTCGCCGACAACCTCGAGCGCACCCTCCACGTGCGCGACGTCGCCGCGGCCGTCCATCTCTCCTCCCGGCAGGCGGCGCGAGTGTTCGTCCGCGAGACCGGCACCTCCCTGATGACGACGCTGCGACGGCTGCGGCTCGAGCGCGGCGCGCATCTGCTGCTGGAGACCGACGACCCGATCGCGCAGGTCGCCCTCGCCTGCGGCTATCCCGAGGCGCGCCCGTTCATCACCGCGTTCCGTCGCCGCTACGGGCAGCCGCCGGGTGCCTTCCGCCGCAACGGCGGGACCCTGCACCTGTGAGATGTCGTCGGTCCGGTTCCGGCCGGCGGCCGCCGTCCCTCAGGCCGCGAGGAACCGGCGGGTGAGCAGGCGGCTCACGCCAGGCAGGCCGATGGCCCGGCGCCCGATCTGCTGCAGGCGCACCTGCATCCGGTTCTCGGGGATGAAGGCCGAGGCGCTGAGGCGGCCGGACCGTCGGGTCCTCTCGGCCGTGGTCCGCCACCGCCGCTCGTACTCGGCCAGACCCACCTCGACATGGGGGCCCGCGGCGCGCAGGCTGCGGGCCAGGGCCTCGGCGCCGGCGATCGCCAGCGAGGTCCCCTGTCCGGCCAGCAACGACGGGGCGTGGGCGGCGTCGCCCGCGAGCGCGATGCGTCCGCGGCTCCAGCGCGGCGCCCAGCTCTGGGCGCCGAGGTCGTCGTAGAAGGAGTCCGGCGCTCGGGTGAGCGCCTCGTCGATCTGCGGGTGCAGCCCCGCGTACACCGCCTGCAGACGCTCCGGGTCCGCGGTGGGACGTCGTGCGTCGGAGGGGTCGAGACGCTCGGCGAGCATGACGCCGACGCGCTGCGCGTCGGCCGCGTACAGCCAGCCGATGCGCTGGGCGGTGTCGGTCATGAGCATGCGCTCGCCCAGTTCCCGGGCGAACGGTGCGTCCTCGAAGAGGTAGCTGGCCACGCGGTATCCCATCGGGATGATGGCGCCGTGACCGGGTGCGACGTGCTCCCGCGCCGGCGAGCGCACACCGTCGCAGGCCACGACGAGGTCGGACTCGAGGACCTCGCCGCCGCCCATGTCCACCGCGGCATGCTGCGGGCCGGCGTCGCGCACGTCGAGCACACGCTTGCCGTAGCGGAGGTCCACGGAGTCGGGCAGCTGGGCGAGCAGACCCAGTTCCACCTCGGGGCGGAGGATCGAGAAGTAGCGTCCCCCGGCGGCCTTGACCAACGGGGCGACGTCGAGGGTTCCGCTCTGCGTGCCGTCGGGCAGGCCGTAGCGCACCCCTTCGAACGCGTGGCCGCGCGAGCGCAGCTCCTCGATGACGCCCATGCGCTCGGCGGCGACGAAGCCGGGCCCGAAGAAGTCGATCATGTAGCCGCCGCCGCGCGGGCCCGGGGAGGCCTCGAGCACGGTCACGTGGTGGTCGGGAGCGAGCTCATGAGCCAGCGCGAGGCCGCAGACCCCGCCGCCGATGATCGTGACATCCATGCGCCGACGCTACGCGGGTCCGCGCGGCGGCGCACCCCGAGGGGGTCATGTCCCCGCACGGCCAGGTGCCGCGGACAGCACCGGTCATGCCTGCGCAGAGCTCCTCGGCGCCGGGTGACGCCGATGCACCCGCGCGACCGGTCCGGAGCCCCACATCGGTCGTGCGTGCGCGGAATTCGTCGGTGCCGGAGGCGGCCGAGCCTGGTCGCAGGGTCGGCCGCCGCCGAGCGGGACGGTCAGTCCTCGGCCGGGCCGGCTCCCGGGTCCACGGCAGCGAACTCGCCGGTGACGGCGACGGAGCCCTCGAGCACCGCCTCCTCCTCGTCGGGGTCGACGCCGGAGGCGAACTGCGACCAGTACAGGCGGTGGTAGGCGCCCTCGGCGTCCAGCAGCGCGTCGTGATCACCCTGCTCGACGATGTCGCCGTGCTCCATCACCAGGATCACGTCGGCGTCGCGGATGGTGGACAGGCGGTGGGCGATGACGAAGGAGGTGCGGTCGGTGCGCAGCGCCGCCATCGCCTCCTGGACCAGCACCTCGGTGCGGGTGTCCACCGACGAGGTGGCCTCGTCGAGGATCAGCAGCGCCGGGTCGGCGAGGAAGGCCCGGGCGATGGTGATCAGCTGCCGCTCACCGGCGGAGATGTTCGCGCCCTCGTCCTCAATCACGGTGTCGTACCCCTCGGGCAGGGTGCGCACGAAGCGGTCCACGAAGGTGGCGGTCGCCGCCGCGATCACCTCGTCGTCGGTCGCCTCGAGGCGACCGTAGCGGATGTTCTCCATGATGGTGCCGCCGAACAGCACGGCGTCCTGCAGCACCATGCCCACCTGGCTGCGCACCGCGCCGCGGTCCAGCGCGCGGATGTCCACGCCGTCCAGACGGATCTGCCCGGCGTCGATCTCGTAGAACCGCATGATCAGGTTGACCAGGGTGGTCTTGCCGGCGCCGGTGGGCCCGACGATCGCGATGGTCTGCCCGGGCTCCGCGATGAGCGAGAGATCGGTGATCAGCGGCTTGTCCTTGGTGTAGGAGAAGGCGACGTGGTCGAACTCGATGCGACCGCGGGTGAGAGTGGTCAGCTCGGCGCGCTCGATGCGGCGCCGCCGCACCGTCCCGTCGGGCCCGGACGCGGCCCCCGCGGTCTCCCCGTCGGATCCGGCATCGGCCACCGTGATCTCCCCGTCGGCCTCCTGCTCCTCGGCGTCCAGCAGCTCGAAGATGCGCTCCGCCGAGGCCACGCCGGAGATCAGCATGTTCGCCATCCCGGCCACCTCGCCCAGCGGCGCGTTGAACTCGCGCGAGTACTGGATGAAAGCGGTGACCTGGCCCAGCGACATCTGGCCGCCGGCGATCCGCAGGCCGCCGACCACTGCGATGCCGACATAACCGAGGTAGGTCACCCACTGCATGATCGGCATGATCATGCCCGAGTAGAACTGCGCCTTGAACGAGGCGTCGAACAGCTCCCCGTTGCGCTCGTCGAAGGTCTCACGCATCGCGTCCTGGCGGTTGAAGACGGTGACCAGGTCGTGTCCGGTGAAGGACTCCTCGACATGGCCGTTCAGCCGTCCGGTGTTGCGCCACTGAGCGGTGAACAGCTTCTGGGACTTCGAGCCGACGATCCCGATGACGACGCCGGAGATCGGCAGCGCGACCAGGGCGATCACGGCGAGCTGCCAGGAGAGCCAGAACATCATCACGGTGATTCCCACGATGGTCAGCACTGCGTACACGAGCGAGGCGAAGGCCTGCTGGAGCGCGGTCTGGACGTTGTCGACGTCGTTGGTGGTGCGCGAGAGCAGGTCACCGCGCTGGCGGGTGTCGAAGTAGCTCAGCGGCAGGCGGTTGACCTTGGCCTCGATCTTCTCGCGCAGTCGGTAGACGATGTTCATGACCACGTCGTTCAGCAGTCGGCCCTGCAGCCAGTCGAACAGGGACGCGATGACGTACATCCCCAGCACGACCAGCAGCAGGCGACCGAGCGCCGAGAAGTCGACGCCGTCCCCGGAGCGGACCCCGTTGTAGATGACGTCCATCGCGTCGCCGAGGATCGACGGCGCCCACACGGTCAGTGCTGTGGAGACGATCCCGAAGGCCAGCACGACGGTCAGGCCCAGCTTGTGGTCGCCGAAGGTGCCGGCCAGACGGATCGCGGAGGGCCAAAAGGCCTTCGCCTTGCGGGGCGCGGACTCGCCCCATTCGCCGCTCATGGAGTCCTGCATCTCGAGGATCTCCGCCTCGGTCAGGTCCGCGGTAGCGTTCCCGGCCGTGGCCGACGACTGCGGCGTGGGCGCGTCCTGCGCGTCCCGGTCCTTCTTCACGCGGCTCATGCCGGCTCCTCCACGGTGATCTGGGAGTCGACGATCTCCCGGTAGGTCTGATTGGTCTCGAGCAGGTCCTCATGGGTTCCGCGGCCGACGATCCTGCCCTGTTCGAGCACGAGGATCTGGTCGGCGCCGGTGATGCTGGCGATGCGCTGCGCGACGATGATCATGGTCGCGCCCTGCGTATGTGCGTCCAGGCCCGCGCGCACGGCGGCATCGGTGGCCACGTCGAGCGCGGAGAAGGAGTCGTCGAAGACGAACACCCGCGGCCGGGCGACCAGGGTGCGGGCGATGCACAGGCGCTGGCGCTGGCCGCCGGAGACGTTGGTGCCGCCCTGGGAGATCGAGGACTCGAGGCCCGTCCGCAGGCCCTCCCCCTCGCCGGTGGTGCGGCCCTCGACGAACTCGGTGGCCTGGGCGACGTCGAGGGCCCGCCACAGCTGCGTCTCGTCGGCCATCGGATCCCCGAAGCGCAGGTTGTGGCCGACGGTCCCGGAGAACAGGTAGGGCCGCTGCGGCACGAGGCCGACCGTCGCGGAGACGGTGGCGCGGGAGAGGTCGGTGACCGCGACCCCGTCCAGCAGCACCTGGCCGCTGGTGGCGTCGTGCAGGCGGGGGATCAGACTGACCAGGGACGTCTTGCCGGAGCCGGTCGAGCCGATGATCGCCGTCGTGCGGCCCGCCTCGGCGGTGAAGGAGATGCCGTCCAGCACCGGGGCGTCGGCACCGGGGTAGGAGAAGGTGACGTCGCGGAACTCCACGCTCGCGCCGCCGCCGGCGCCCTCGAGCGCGACGGGCTGCTCGGGCTCGGCGAGGGTGGGCGTGGTCTCGAGCACCTCGCCGATGCGCCGGGCGCTGATGATCGCGCGCGGGAACATCATGAACATGAAGGTGCCCATCATGACGGCCATGAGGATCTGCAGCAGGTACTGCATGAACGCCGTCAGGGCGCCCACCTGCACCAGGCCGTCGTCCACCCGGTGCCCGCCGAACCAGAGCACGGCGGCGGTCGCGAGGTGCAGCACGATCGTGATGGCCGGGCCCATGATCACGAAGAGCCGGCCGATCCGCACCGAGGTGTCGGTGAGGGTCGCGTTGGCATCGGTGAAGCGGGCGGTCTCGTGCTTCTCGCGCACGAAGGCCCGCACCACGCGGATGCCCATGATCTGCTCGCGCATCACGGAGTTGATGGAGTCGATGTTGTCCTGCATCCGCTGGAACAGCGGCATGAGCTTCGTGACCAGCAGGCCGACGATGACCATCAGGACCGGGACCGCGACCCACACCAGCCACGACAGGCCCGGGTCCTCCTGGACCGCCATGACGATCCCGCCGATCGACATGATCGGCACCATCACCATGAAGTTCAGCGTCATCAGCACGAGCATCTGCACCTGCTGGACGTCGTTGGTGGCGCGCGTGATCAGGGTCGGGGCACCGAAGCGTCCCAGCTCCTCGGTGGAGAAGCGGTCCACCCGGGTGTAGATGGAGCGGCGCACGTCCCGGCCCATGCCCATGGAGACGCGGGCCCCGAACCAGACGGCGGCGATCGCGGTGACGACCTGCACCATCGCGACGACCAGCATGAGGCCGCCGACGCGCCAGATGTAGGCGGTGTCACCGGTGGCGACGCCCTGGTCGATGATGTCGGCGTTGAGGCTGGGCAGGTACAGGGTCGCCAGCACGGTGGCGAGCTGCAGGACGATGACAGCGCCCACGTGAGGCAGGTAGGGGCGCGCATGGCGCCGGATGACGGTCCAGAGCATGGAGTTCCTCGGTGAAGGGCAGGATGCGTTGGGCACGGTTCGACGTCGCCGCCGTGGTGGGCGACGAATTCGAGAGTAGGAGCTAGTGCGGACAGATCATGTCCGCGAGGCCGGGCGCGGTCCGGTCACGACCGCAACGTCCAATCATCCCTGAATCGGCGTCTCGGCGCACCCGACTTTTGGAGGAGAGGCGAGATCTCCCGCGCCCGGCCGAGACGACGCCCGCCCCCGCCGCCGAGCTCCGGATCGCCGAAGCGCCGAAGCGCCGGCAGTGATGTACGCCCACGACCGATGGCGGCCGCGACACCGGTCGTGGGCGTACAGGACTCGACCGGCGCGGTTCCTCGAAACTCGACTTCGTAGGCCGACCGGCCGGCGGTCAGAGGCCCTTCAGCATCGACAGCCCGTTGGCTGCGCCGCGCACGGTGGTCGAGGCGAACTGCGCGTGACGCGGCAGGTAGCGGTCGTCGGACCACTCGATCGGGCGGCCGTCGATGGTGAAGGCCCGGCGTCGCAGGCGCATCAGGGGCGCGCCGGGCTCGATGCCGAGCAGGCGGGCGTCGTCCTCGTCCGCGGCGACCGCGTCGAGGATGCGGGTGGCGTGGTGGATGTCGACGCCGCTGGCCACGAGCCGTTCGTAGACCGATCCGGAATCGGGGTCAAAGGAGAGCACGTGCCGACCCACTTCGAAGGGGTAGCACAGCCGCTCGAGCATGATCGGCAGGTCATCGGCAAAGCGAAGTCGCAGCAGCTCGACGACGGGATCACCGGGATCGATCTCGAGCGAGTCGGCCTGCGCCTGCGTGGCCCAGGCCCGGGTCATGGTCTCGGTGCGCTGGCCGGGCTCCATCCCGACCTCGCGGCACCACTGGGTGAAGGACAGTGCCACGTCGAAGGGCTGGACGGGCACGGTCTCGAGCACCACCGAGCGGCGACCACGGCCCGAGGAGATCAGCCCTTCGTCCCGGAGGATCCCGAGCGCCTGGCGCACCGGACCGCGAGAGGTCTCGAAGCGGGTGCACAGCTCGGACTCCGAGGGGACGGTCTGGCCCGGCCCGAGTCGTCCGGAGGCGATCTCCCGGCGGAGGAAGGTGACGATCCCGGCGTAGGTCTGGGTGCCCCTCACGCTGCTCGTCATCGGCGTCCCTCGCTCCCCTCGTCGCCGTCCGCGCCCTGTCGCGCGGTGGTCCGATCCCGATCCTATGCATCGATGCCCCATGTCAGCGGGCTGATCGGCGGCGAGGTGACATCTTGGTGACGCCCCGATGAAGCATGGTCGACAGGTTCTCGACTTGTATATACATTTGTCGACACGGGGCCGGACGAGGGTCCAGTCTCGAGGCATGAGAACCGCTCGAGACATGGGAACCGCAGGCGACCTCCTGGTCGTCGGCAGCGGGGTCCTCGGACTCGCCATCGCCCACCGTGCCCGCCGCCAGGGCCTCGAGGTCACCGTGCTCGAGGAGACCACCCGACCCGTCGGCTCCAGCATCCAGAACTTCGGGCACGCCTGCTTCACCGGTCAGGCCGACGAGCTCCAGGACCTCGCCCTCGCCTCCCGCGCCGGCTGGCTGCGCGCCGCGGCCGACACCGGGCTGTGGACCGCCACCACCGGCACCGTCGTTCCCGCGACGACCGCCGCGGAACTGCGCGTGCTCGAGGAGTTCGCCGCCCACCGCGGGCCGGAGCAGGTGCGGATGCTGAGCGTCGCCGAGACCCGCGCTGCCCTCGCGCACGAGGAGCTGGACGTCGTCGGCGGGGCTCTGCTGCCGCTGGACATGCGCGTGGACCCGCGCACCGCCGTGCCGCGACTGGCCGCGTGGCTCTCGACGCAGGGGGTGCGGTTCCGCTGGGGGGAGCGGGTGCTGCACACGGCCGACGGAGTGGTCAGGACCACCCGCGGCACGTACCGCGCCGACCGCGTCGTGGTGTGCCCGGGCACCGGCGTCGGCGGCCTGTTCCCCGAGATCGCCGACCGCCACGGCATCACCCAGTGCACCCTCGCCATGGCCCTCATCGAGCGGCCGGAGCGACTTCCCGCCCACCTCGCGGTGCTCACCGGCACCTCGCTGGCGCGCTACGACGGCTTCGCCGCCATGCCCGGCACCGCGGCACTGCGGGCAGAGCTCGCCGTCCGGGAACCGGAGCTGACCGCCTGCGTCGCGAACCTCATGGTCACCGGGATCGACGGCGGGCTGCTGGTCGGTGACTCCCACGCCTACGACGACTCCTATGAGCCGTTCCTCGATGCCGGGCTCTCCGACCTGCTGGTGCACCGCGCCGCGGCCCTGCTCGGCATCGACTCGCCCCGCGTGATCCAGCGCTGGCTGGGCCGCTACAGCGACGCACCCGGCACCACCTTCGTGCTCGAGCAGCCCGATGCCGCCACCACCGTCGCCGTCGTCACCAGCGGGGTCGGCATGACCCTCGGCTTCGGCCTCGCCGAGCGCGTGCTCGAGGGCGCTCCCGCCCTCGCCGCCTGACCGCCCCCACCCACACCCACAGGCCGTCCAGGGCGCCGAATGCCGCCACAGGACCGGTGCTCGGCCTGACCTCGGTCCTGAGGCGGCACTCCGAGGCCCACCTTCGTACTCGTCGGCCAATACACACCAAGCCCCCGGTACCAGCTCCCGACCATCCCGTTTCAGACAAGGATCCCGCCATGTCGCACCCCTCGTCGCGCCCCTCGCCCCACCTCACCCGCCGCCAGGGTTTCACCGCCCTCGCCGGCCTCACCGCCGGCGTCCTCGGCACCGGAGCACTGTCCTCCTGCAGCTCCAGCAGCGCCTCCGAGGAGCTGGTCTTCGCCGCAGTCCCGGCCGAAAGCTCCCAGTCCCTCGAGCAGACCTTCGGCCACATTGTCACCCTCCTCGAGCAGGCCACCGGGCGGACCGTCACCTTCCAGAACGCCTCCGACTACGCCGCCGTGATCGAGGGCCAGCGCGCCGGCAAGGTCGACATCGCCTCCTACGGCCCGTTCTCCTACGTGATCGCCCGCGACAGCGGCATCGCGCTCGAGGCCATCGCCGCGCCCGTGCACGAGGAGGGGTCGGAGCCCTCCTACACCTCGCTGTGCTACACCACGCCCGGCAGCGGCATCACCTCGCTGGCCGACCTCGCCGGCAAGAAGGTCGCCTTCGTCGACAAGGCCTCCACCTCCGGATACCTGGTCCCCCTCGAGGGCCTGATGCGCGAGGAGCTCGACGTCGACGCGGATCTCGAGACGGTGCTCGCCGGCGGGCACGACGCCTCCTTGCTGGCCCTCGCCGGCGGCGAGGTCGACGCGGCGTTCGCCCACGACACCATGCTCACGACCCTCACCGAGTCCGGCCAGATCGAGGCCGACGCCCTCACCCCGATCTGGGAGTCCGAGCCGATCCCGGAGGACCCGATCGCGGTGAACACCTCCACCCTCGACGCCGGGACCATCGACGCGATCCGCACCGCCATCCAGACCAAGGCCAACAAGCCGGCCCTGGTCGAGGAGGGAATCTGCACCTCCGAGGACGACTGCGAGCTGCCTGAGGAGATCGAGTGGGGCTATGTCGCGGTCTCCGACGAGGACTACGAGCCCATCCGCCGCCTGTGCACGGTCACCGAGGCCGACGCCTGCACCTCCGTCTCCTGACGCCCGCTCCCGACGAAGGACCCGCTCATGACCTCCACCTCCCGCGACGACGACCCCGTCATCAGCCTGCGCCACGTCACCAAGGACTTCGGGCAGGGCGTCAAGGGGCTCGACGACCTCACACTCGACCTCGAGGCCGGCTCGATCACGGCCCTGCTGGGGCTGTCCGGCTCCGGCAAGTCGACGCTGCTGCGCCACCTCAACGGGCTGCACGCCCCGACCTCCGGGACCGTCCGGGTGCTCGGCGACACCCTCGGGGACCTCTCCGCCGCGCAGCTGCGGGCCAAGCGCCGTGACCTCGGCATGATCTTCCAGAGCTTCGGCCTGGTGGGCCCGATGTCGATGCTGGAGAACGTGTGCACCGGAGCGCTCGGGACGCTGCGCGGGCCGCGGTTGAGCCTGCTGATGTACCCGAAAAGGGTGCGTCACGAGGCCCTGCGGCACCTGGAGCGCGTGGGGCTGGCCGACCGCGCCCACCAGCGAGCCGACACCCTCTCCGGCGGCCAGCAGCAACGGGTCGCGATCGCGCGCTCACTGATGCAGCATCCGCGGGTGCTGCTGGCCGACGAGCCGGTCGCCTCCCTCGACCCGGTCTCGTCCGGACAGATCCTTGAGCTGCTGCGGGCCCTGCGCGACCAGGACGGCCTCACGATCGTCACCGCGCTGCACCAGGTCGAGCTCGCCCTCGACATCGCCGACCGGGTGGTGGGGCTGCGCAGCGGGCACGTGGTCTTCGACCGTGCGACCACGGGCCTGTCCCCGCGGGACGCCGCACGGATCTACGACACCGTCGCGGCACCCACCACGGCCGAGCTCGAATCGCTCACCGATCTGCGCGCACCGGCGCGCCCGGCGGCCGCCGGAGCACCTGCGGCGGCCCGCGCATGAGCACCACGACGCCGGTCGCCGCCCCGGCACCGGACACACGGCTCGCCCGCCCCGTCGGCCGCCCCTCCCTCGGCTCCCTCGGGGCGGGGATCGTGATGGCCGTCCTGGCCGGCCTCGGCATCTGGTCCGTGCTCGACCTCGGCATCGACGTGCCGACGATCGTCGGCTCCCTCGGCAATGCCGTGAACTTCGCCGGGCGCATGCTGCCGCTCGACTTCCCGCCCGCCGCCGAGCTGGCCGGGATGATCCTCGAGACCCTCGCGATCGTGGTGCTGTCGACCGTGCTCGCCGTGGTGCTGTCGGTGCCGGTCGCCCTCGCGGCGGGCCGGGCCACGACCGCCGGCAGGATCACCCGCGGCACCGCCCGCACCCTCATCGTGCTGGCGCGTGCGGTCCCCGACCTTGTGCTGGCGATCGTGTTCCTGCGCCTGTTCGGCCTGGGCCCGGTGGCCGGCATCCTCGCCATGGGTCTGCACTCGGTGGGGATGATCGGCAAGCTCTACGCCGATGCGATCGAGGAGCTCGACGACGCGCCCCGTGAGGCCGTGGAGGCAGTCGGCAGTTCCCGCCGGCAGCAGATCTGGTCCGCGATCCCGCAGGCGCTGCTGCCGCAGGTGGTCGCGACCGCTCTGCACCGCTTCGACATCAACCTGCGCATCTCGGTGCTGCTGGGGTATGTGGGCGTGGGCGGCATCGGCCTGGCGATCGCCGACGCCCTGCGATCCCTGGACTATCAGCGCGGCATGTCCCTGGCGCTGGTGGTGCTCGCGCTGTGCATCGCGGTCGAGCTGCTCTCCGGCGCGGTGCGGGCCGCGCTCCTGCCCGGTGGTGGGCGCTCCCTCCGCTCCACCTGGGCCGACCGGCTCCTCGACCGTTCCTCGGGAGGGCGTACGAGCCCGAGCCCGGTGCGGGCCGAGGCACCCTGGTCGGTGGAGCGGATCCGTCGTCTGCTCGGCGGCCTCGCCGTCGTGGTGGTGACGCTCGCCGCCCTGCAGCAGGTGAAGATCAGCCCCACCATACTGCTGGACGGCCTGTTCGCGCTCCCGGAGACGATGGCGCTGTTCGTCCCGCCCGGCTTCGGCGGCGCCGCGTCGACCGTGCTCGCGGATCTGCTGGTCACGCTCCAGGTCGCCCTGGCCGCGACGCTGCTCGGCGCGATCGTGGCCCTGCCGATCGGGATCCTGGCCGCCCGCAATGTGGTCGCGCACCGGGCCGTGCACACCGGTTTCCGGCTGCTCATCGTGATCATCCGGGGAATCCCCGAGCTGATCCTCGCGATCATCTTCGTGGTCATCTCGGGCCTGGGCGCGGTGGCCGGCACGCTCGCGCTCGCGCTCGGTGCCGTCGGCCTGCTGTCCAAGCTGATCGCCGACTCCCTCGAGGAGACCGACCTCCGCGTCCAGGACGCCGTGCGCACCCTCGGCGCGACCGGGCCGCAGGTCTTCGTGGCCGCGACCGTGCGTCAAGCCGCCCCGGCCTTCGTGGCGCACGTGCTGTACCTGCTGGACACGAACATCCGCTCGGCGACCCTGCTGGGCGTGGTGGGCGCGGGCGGCGTCGGCTTCCTGCTGCTCAACGCCGCCCGGGTCAACCAGTTCGACGTGGTCACCGCGATCGTGCTGCTCATGATCGCCGTGGTGCTGGCCGTCGAGGCACTCTCGATCTGGCTGCGGCGCGCGGTGCGCTGACCTCTGCGCCTCGCCTTCTTCCATCCCGCACGACGACAAGGAGACCCCACCATGACCCGCGCCCTGCAGCTCGCCGTGTTCGACATGGCCGGCACCACCATCGATGACCGCTACGAGGTCTACCGCGTGCTGCGCGATGCCGTCGAGCGCGAGGGCGCTCGCGTCGACGACGCCACCTTCCAGCAGTGGATGGGCACCGAGAAGCGCTCCGCCATCGAGAATCTGCTGACCCTCGGCGGCATCGAGGCATCCGAGGAGCGCGTCGACGACGCCTTCGCCTGGTTCCTCGCCGAGCTCACCCGCACCTACACCGAGAACCCGCCGGTACCGCTGCCGGGCGTGGAGGACGCCCTGGCCACGCTGCGCGCGCAAGGGCTCTCGGTCGGTCTGACCACCGGGTTCTCCCGGGACATCGCGGATCTCATCCTGGAGCGGATGGGCTGGGGAGTCGGATCCGCGGCCGACGGGGCCATGGTCGACGCCGTGGTGTGCGGGGACGAGGTCCCCGAGGGACGGCCGGCACCGTTCATGATCCAGCAGGTCATGACGCAGACCTCAGTCACCGATTCCGCCCTGGTCGTCTCCGTCGGGGACACCGCGGTGGACGTCGAGTCGGCGCGGCGCGCCGGGGTGCTCGCGGTCGGCGTGCTCACCGGCAAGCTCACCCGCGCCGAGCTCGAGGCCGCCGGGGCGGACGAGGTCCTGGACGGGGTCCGCGACCTGCCCCAGCTGCTGAGCCTCGCCGAGGCGCCGGAGTCGCGGTGAGCGCCCGGGTCCAGCAGAGTGAGGTCGGGGCCGCGCCCGGGGCCGCTCTTGTCGATATTCCCGCGGCCGGCGCCGCGGTAGGGACCGCGCCCGACGCCGCAGCCTCCGTGCGCGCACTCGTGTGGACGGGCGGATCCGACTTCGCGCTGCGGGAGCTGCCGCTGCCGGTGCCTGGTCCCGGCGAGATTCTGGTGCGCGTCACCGCGGCCGCGATCTGCGGCTCGGACCGGCACACCGTGACCGGTCTGCGCGAGTCCCCGTGCCCCGGAATCCTCGGGCACGAGGGCGTCGGCGTGATCGTCGCGCTCGGCACCTTCGACAGCGTGCCCCGGCCCGGCGCGGGCCCCGGGGCAGCCACCGGGCCGATCGCGACCGGGTCCGCCGTCGCGGCCGACGTCGACGGCCGCCCGCTCGCCGTCGGGGATCGGATCGTGTGGTCGGTCGTCTCGGCGTGCGGGGGCTGCGACCGTTGCCGGGCGGGGCACTCGGCCAAGTGCCGACGCCTTCTCAAGGCCGGGCACGAGGCCCTCGATTCGTCGTGGCCGCTCTCCGGCTCCTTCGCCACGCACGTGCTGCTGCCCGCGGGTCATGCGGTGGTGCGGGCGGGGGCCGAGGTGAGCGACGGGGCCGCTGCGATCAGCGCCTGCGCCGGCGCGACCGTCATGGCCGCACTCGATGCCGGTCCGTCCCGCAACCTGGCCGGGGCCCGGGTGCTGGTCAGCGGGGTCGGGATGCTCGGACTGCTCGCGGTCCTCGCCGCTCGCGCCGCCGGCGCCACCGACATTCGCGCGATCGACCCCTCCCCCACGCGCCGCGCCCTCGCCGAGCGGGCCGGGGCGAGTTTCACCCTCGCCCCCGAGCAGAGCAGCGTCGGCCCCGTGGACCTCGCACTCGAGTTCTCCGGCGTTCCGACGAGCGTCACGAGCGTGCTCGAGGCCCTCGACGTGGGCAGCACCGCCGTGCTCGCCGGCAGCGTCTTCCCCGGCCCGGCCGTCGGCCTGGATCCGGAGCAGGTAGTGCGTGGCCGGCACACGATCACCGGCGTGCACAACTACGAGCCCCAGCATCTCGCGCAGGCCGTCGCGCTGCTGAGCACGGAGCACGCCGCCGTTCTCGAGGACCCGGTCGTGCTCAGCACCCCGGTCGGTCTGGACGCCGTGCCCGACGCCTTCGCCGCGCCGACGCAGCATCTTCGAACACTCGTGAGGCCCTGAAGACGTTCGGCGGTGGTTCACCGGTCGTGGGCGACCACCGGGCAGCTCACGCCGATCCGCGTTGCCTGGCGGGCTCGCTGTGCGGAATTCGCCTCACCGGCCGACACCCTCGCAGCGCCCCGAGCTCATTCCCCGTGGGCCGTCAGCTCCTCATACAGCACTGCGACTCGCGCATCGATGTCGTCGCGCACCAGGCGCATGCGCTCTATGCCGTCAATACCGCGCTCGGAGGGCTCGTCGGTGCGCCAGGTGGCGATCGTGCCGACCATGCCGGGGACCGGCTCGACCACCGCCTCCTCCCCCAGCACCACGACCCGGTCGACCCGGACCAGCAGCTCCGGATCGACCGGCGTAGGGCTCGAGGCCGACATGTCCGCACCGACTTCGGCGACCACCTCGGCCGACAGCTCATTGACAGCGCTGCCGGGCTTCGTGCCGGCCGAGTGCACCTCGACGGCGCCACGGGCGCGGGCTTCGAGCAGGGCAGCGGCCATCTGGGACTTGCCGCCGTTCTTGACGCAGACGAACAAGACCGACGGTGTCCGGGCCGAGGTCGCCGACGGGTTGTCGATGTTCAAGCGGAGACCTTCTCGGGAGTGCGGACGGGGACGGTGGGATCCCCGGGGAACAAGCGTCTACCCAGCCACAGCGAGACGTAGACCAGGGCGATGAGCACGGGCACCTCAATGAGCGGCCCGACGACGCCGGCGAGCGCCTGGCCGGAGCTGACCCCGAAGGTGCCGATCGCGACGGCGATGGCGAGCTCGAAGTTGTTGCCGGAGGCGGTGAAGGCGACCGTGGTGGAGCGGGCGTAGTCCATCCCGACGGCCCGGCTGAGCAGCAGAGACCCCACGAACATGAGCACGAAGTAGGCCAGCAGCGGTAGCGCGATCCGGGCCACATCCCCCGGGGCGGAGAGGATCGCATCGCCCTGCAGGGCGAACAGGAGCACGATCGTGAACAACAGCCCATACAGGGCGAAGGGGCCGATGCGCGGCAGGAAGGTCTCCTCGTACCAGGCCCGGCCGCGACGGCGCTCCCCGATCACGCGGGTGAGGAAGCCGGCCAGCAGCGGGATCCCGAGGAACACGAGCACGCTGAGCACGATCGCGCCGATCGAGAACTCCGCCGAGGTGACAGGCAGGCCGAGCCAGTACGGGACCACCTGCAGGTAGAACCAGCCGAGCGCTCCGAAGGCGAGCACCTGGAACACGGAGTTGATCGCGACCAGCACGGCCGCGGCCTCGCGGTCCCCGCAGGCGAGGTCGTTCCAGATCAGCACCATGGCGATGCAGCGGGCCAGCCCGACGATGATCAGCCCAGTGCGATACTCGGGCAGGTCCGCCAGGAAGATCCAGGCCAGCGCGAACATCAGCGCGGGCCCGACAAGCCAGTTCAGCACCAGTGAGGTGACCATGAGACGACGGTCAGCGCCGATGCGGCGCGTCTCGTCGTAGCGGACCTTGGCGAGCACCGGGTACATCATCACCAGCAGGCCGACCGCGATCGGCAGCGAGACCCCGGCGATGCTCACCGCCTCGAGCGCCGGGCCGATACCCGGCACGAAGCTCCCGAGCAGCAGGCCGAGGGCCATGGCGGCGAGGATCCACGCCGGCAGCCATCGGTCCAGGAACGACATCTCGCCGCGCACACCGGTGGGAGCGGCGGAGGCGGCGGAGGGGGCCGTGGTCACTGCGACCTCTTCCTATAGACGAACATCGATGCGAACAGTAGCCTTCTCATAGATGCCCGTCAATGTAAGGTGCATCCATGACCGTCACTCCCCAGCACCTGGACCTGACCACACCGGGCGGGCGGGCTGAGGCCGCCTGCGCGCCCGGCGCAGATGCCGGCGACTGCTGCTCCCTGGGCGGCGGACCGCTCAGCACCGATGAGGCCGAGTCCTTGTCCGTGCGCCTCAAGGCGCTGTCCGACCCGACCCGTCTCCAACTGCTCTCGCACATCGCCACGTCCGGATGCGGGGACGTGTGCGCCTGCGACCTGGCGGAGCCGCTCAGGATCTCGCAGCCCACGGTCAGCCATCACATGAAAAAGCTCGTCGAGGCGGGTCTGCTCACCCGGGAGCAGAAGGGACGCTGGGCGCACTACTCCGTCGTCCCGTCGGCCTTCGCCGAGCTGCGCGCCTTCCTCGACCTGTCCTGACCCCCTCCCCGACACGGCCTCGGATTGCCGCGTAGGGACCGATGTCGTGGCGACGATCGGTCCTCAGGCGGCAAACGGCCCTCAGGCAGCGAGCAGCCCGTGACCGCCGTCGCGTGAGGGCACATCAGGCGGGCACCGCGTGGGCGACCGGCGACCCGGGGCCTGCTCCGGCCGCTGTGAGCGCTTGGCTCAGCCCGTCACCAGCGCGGAGACGATCGGCAGCACCACGGTCATGACCAGAGCATTCATCACCATCGCCGCGCTGGACCAGCCTCCCGCCACCGACGACTCGGCGAGCACGCGCGAGGTGCCGATGCCGTGTGAGGTCAGGCCGATGGCGAAGCCCCGGGCGCGCTCGTCCCGCACCCGGGCGAGGGACAGCAGAGCCGGACCGACGACGGCGCCCAGCACGCCCGAGATCAGGGTCAGCACCACGGCGAGTGGCACCGACGCCCCCAGGGTCTCCGCGATCGACAGCCCCACCGGTGAGGTCACCGAGCGTGGCAGGGCGGCGCGCAGCATGTCGTCACCCGCTCCGAGGAGCGTCATCGCGCCGACGGTGAGGGTGACGCTGAGCGCCCCGCCGACCGTGAGGGTCGTCGCCACCGCAGGTGCCGAGGACGCCAGTGCCCGCCCATTCCGCAGCAGGGGCAGGGCGAGGGCCACGGTCGCGGGTCCCAGCAGCAGGGTCAGCACCGTGACCTGCTCGAGGTACTCGTCGTACGGCAGCCCGGTGGCCTGCAGGACCACGGCGACCAGGATGACGGTGACCAGCACTGGGGAGAGCAGTCCCGGCCGACCGCAGCGCTGGTACAGCCACAGCGCCAGGAGGTACGCGCCGAGGGTGAGGGCGAGGCCGAAGACCGGCAGGTGGATGAGCGTGCTCATGCGCCGGCGCTCCCCGGGACCGGTCCCGTCCCCGCAGGAGGCGCACCCCCGCCGGGCCCGTCGGCCGCTCCGTGCCCCTCGCTCGCCCCGGGGCCGTCGGTCGCGGTGGGGCGGCCCCCGCGGCGACGGTCCATCCGCTGCAGCAGAGCCTGGAGCAGCCACCCCGCGACCAGCAGCGTCACCACGAAGGAGCCGCCGACGGCCAGCGCGATCGACAGCGCGTTCTGCGCCAGGGACTGCAGCTCCAGGACGATCCCGACCCCGGGCGGCACGAACAGCAGCTGAAGGTGCTGCAGCAGCGGGGTCGCGGCGGGCTCGGCGATGCGCAGCACCGCGCGGGTGGGCCGCAGCAGGCCCAGCACGACCAGCAGCACGATCCCGATCACGACCCCCGGCACGGGCAGGGCGAGCAGCTCCGACGCGGCGAGGCCCACCATCTGCGCGAGCAGCAGGACCACGAGACCGAGCAGGACGGGAGGCAGGAGGGCGGCGCGGGACATCGTCGCCAGGGTAGCCCGAGCGGCGCCCGTCGAATCGCGTTGACCACCATCGACGCTCCGTTCAGACTGCCGTCATGTCCCTCGTGTTCCCGCTGCTCGGCCCCCGCGTGATGCTGCGACCGTTCGAACTCTCCGATGCCCACGACGCCCACGTCGTCTACGGGGACGCGGACGTGATGCGGTACGTCGGCGAGGGCGGCGCGGTTGCGCCCTCGACGACGGCGCGGATGCTCGAGGACTACCGCCGCCACCAGGACGAGCGCGGCTTCGCGTTCTGGGCCGTCGTGGACCGGGCGAGCAGGGAGCTGATCGGTGACGCGGGCCTGGAGGTCACCGACCAGGGCGTCGAGCTCGGGTTCACCCTGGGCCGTCGCTGGTGGGGGCGGGGGCTGGCCACCGAGGCGGCGCGGCTGTGCGTTCGGGCCGCCTGCGGGCCGCTGGGACTGCCGCATCTGGTGGCCCTGGTCGATGTCGACAACCCCGCTTCGGCTCGAGTGCTGGAGAAGCTCGGGTTCATGGGGGACGGGATCGTGAGCGCCTACGGTCGCGCGCACCACCGCTTCCAGCTCTGCACCGACCGACCGGTCACCATGGGCTCCTCCCCCGTGTGGTCACGATGACCTGCGCAGGAGCAGTGCGTCGACGCGAAACCGTCGCCTGCCCCGAGGGCCGCCCGAGCGGAGGATCACTCGCCTCTTGCCGCTGGGCCGCGCGTCTCGGAGCGTGGAGCGTGACAGTCGGCGATCCGCGCTCCAGGCGATCTCTGCACCGCCCGACAGGAACTCATCGGAGGTATCCGGGATGACGAGCCCCATGAACACCACCGTCAGTCGACGCACCGCGTTCAGGAGCGTCGCCGTCGCCGGCCTGGCCGCGGCCGCCGGTCTGTTCGCCACCTCGAACGCGCACGCCGCGAGCGATCTCGTGGTCCTCGACCAGATCGGCACCGGCCCCTGGGACCAGGAGAACTGCGGCCCGGCGTCAGCCGTGATCGCTCTGGTCGCCGCCGACAGGTCGCCCGATGAGTACGTCTCTGGGGCGGAGGGCGCAGCCGTGGGCGGCAACGCGACCGTGGTCATGGACATGCGCGCCCACTGCGGCCTGTCTCCGTGGGGCGACCCTTCGGCCAAGAGCGTCGACTACTGGGGCGCCTACCTCGAGGACCTCGAGAAGGGCATCCAGGAGTACGACGGCACCGCGACGCACGCCGAGTACGAGGAGGGCGTGGATGCCGCCGCGAGCGGGTCGGTCGTGATCCTGCACGTCCATCACGGGGCCCTGATCGGCGAGGACGCGGACTACGGCCACTTCGTCGTCGCCCAGGGCAAGGACTCCGACGGGAACATCCTGGTCTCCGATCCTGGGCGGGCTCAGAGCATCGGCATCACCGGGTACACACGCAGTCATCTGCTGAACGCCCGACAGGGCGACGCCACGATCGTCAGCTGATCACCCCGGCCACGCCCTCCCCCGGCGCCTCCGGGCGGGCGCTGAGCGGCGACGCGAGAGGGGAGGTCAGCGTCGACGGGCGTCGGCCTCGGCGTTGCGTGCTCGCGCCTGGAGTATGCGCCCGATGAGGGCCATGATGGCCCCGGCGACCATGAGGAACGGGCCGATGTTGATCCAGTCCAGTCCACCGTGCAGTACGGCCAGCACGACCGTTGCGAACACCCCGACCAGGAGAATCGTCAGACCATTGCGCTGCAGCTGTCGCGGGTACGGAACGGCACCTCTGGCCATCATGCGCTCCTCTCAGCGATCCGAACAGCGTATCCACCGACCGTCCTCCCGCCGGTAGGCGACACGAGTGTGCAGACGGTCGTGCCGGGCCTGCGTGAACTCGATCTCGGTGGGCTGCAGGGCGTAGACCTGCCATTCCGGGTTCGGCTGTCCGTCGGAGGTGGGGCGGGCGAGCCAGTCGCGCTGCGAGACGTCCTCCCCGAGGGCGACGACCTCCCCGGTGACGTGCACCTGCCTGCCGGACTCGCGCCAAAAGAAGAGCATCGCCGCCCGCGGATTCTCGGCGAGCTGCCTGCCTTTGCGCGAGGTGCTGCGAGTGGAGACCTGGAAGCCGTGCTCGTCGAGGTCCTTGAGGATCAGGGTGCGGCCGACGGGGGTGCCGTCGGGCAGCGCGGTCTGGAAAGTCATCGCGTGGGGTTGGCGGGCGCCGCTCGCGATCGCCTCCTCGAGCCAGGCCGCGAACAGTTCGGTCGGATCCTCGGGCAGCGTCTCGAGGTCCAGGACGGGCAGGTCCTCTGGGAAGGCGGGCAGGGCGCGCAGCCGCGCGGCGAGGTCGCTCATGCGCTCATCCTGCACCCGCATCGTGCAGTTGTGCACCCCCACGACCGGTGCGCCACCGCGGACCGGTCGTGGGGGTGCACAACTGCTCCGACGGCTCCCCCGAGCGGGCGCGGCGATGCGCCCGTGGGGCCTGGGGGCGCGTCCGTGGGGCCTGGGCGGCGCGCCCCGTCCGGTCCGGCACGTCACGGACCCCGTGGCGCCTGCTCAGGGCTCGACGAGCCCCGTGCGATAGGCGATGACGGTGGCCTGGGTGCGGTCGCGGGCCCCGAGCTTGCGCAGCACGGAGGCGACATGGGTGCGCACGGTCTCCACGCCGACCACGAACTGCGCGGCGATCTCCGCATTGCTCGCCCCGCGGGCCACGGCCTCGAGCACCTCCTGCTCACGCGGCGTGAGGTCCGGCCCCATGTAGGAGGCCGTGCGGGCGCGGGGTCGCAGCAGAGAGCGCACCGCCGCGGGGAAGAGCAGGCTGTCGCCCTGGGCGATCGTGCGCACAGCCTGCACCATCTCGGCGGCGCCGGCGCGCTTGAGCAGGAAACCCGAGGCACCGGCCAGGAGCGCGTCGAGCACGTAGCCGTCGTGCTCGAAGGTGGTGACGACCAGGACCTTCGGCGGGTGGGGCAGGCGCAGCACCAGCTCCGTGGCGCGGATCCCGTCGAGGTCGGGCATCCGCACGTCCATGCAGACGACGTCGGGAGCCTCGCGGCGCACCAGGGCGACGGCTTCCGCCCCGTCACCGGCATCGCCGACCACCTCGAGATCCGGTTCGGCCGCGAGGATCATGCCCATCCCCTGGCGGACCAGCGGCTCGTCGTCGACGAGCAGCACCCGCACCGGGGCGCGGTCGTCGTCCGGGGTGGAAGGGGGAGTCATCGGTCGAGCCTTTCCGGCAGCAGGGGGAGGACGGCACGGGTGCGCCAGGTCTCGGCTCCGCTCCCCGCCGGGTCCGTCGCGGAGCCGACGGGCCCTGCCTCCAGCGTGCCGCCCCACAGGTCGAGGCGCTCGCGCAGCCCGACCAGTCCGCGACCGCCGACGGACGTGTGCGCGGTGGCAGTCGGGCAGGGGTTCTCGCACGCGATCACGGTGGCGCGCTCCCCCGTCGACTCCCGTCGCTGCTCGAGATGCAGGTGCACAGGGCCAGGGCCGCCGTGGCGGAGCGCGTTGGTGAGCATCTCGGTGACGATCCGCAGCAGGTGCTCGTGCTGCGCGGGAGGCAGGTTCCCGGGCACGTCGAGGTTGCCGCGCAGGTCCATCCCGACGCGGCGGTGGCCTGCGAGGACATGATCGAGACGAGCCTCGAGCGAGATATCGGCGATGGACAGAGCCTCGGGCGCTCGAGTCGGCCCCTGCTCTGCGGGAGCAGGCGCCGGCCGAGCCCCGTCGGGCACCTCCGTCGGCCCCGCCCCGGCGGGCTTCTCCGTCGGTTTCTCCTTCGTCGGCCCCGCCCCGTCGGGCCCCTCCGTCGGCTCCGCCTCGTCTGGCCCCTCCGTCGGCCCAGCCCCGTCAGCACGCCCTATCGTCCCCGTCCGGTCGATCCCCTCGGCACGCAGATCCGCGAGCACCTGGTCGAGCTCGACGAGCGCCTCACGGGCGGTGGATTCGATTCGCGCGAGGGCCTGCGCGGCCGCCGCGGAGTCCCGATCGATCACGCGTCCTCCGGCAGCAGCCTGGATGCTCACGATGGTCAGGGCATGGCCGATGCCGTCGTGCAGCTCGCGGGCGATGCGCCGGTGCTCGGTCTCCTGAGCGATGCGGGCCAGGGCCACGTCGAGCCGGTCGCGCGAGGTGGGGCCCAGCAGGCGCGGGGCCAGACGCGCCGCGAGCGAGCCGATCGGGCCGGCAGCGGTGAGCGCGAGCAGCGACGTGATTAACGCCGCCGCTGCGATACCCGCCCTCCCGATCACAGAAGGTGCCGTCGGGACCAGGGCGCTCTGCACGCCCCGGACGGCCTCGACGAGGGTCAGCACCGCGAACGGCATCAGCATGGTCAGGCTCGCGGCGACGAGCAGCCCGGCCAGCAGGTGCACCTGGACCCACACCACGTCCTGCAGTCGATGGACCAGCCCCGGGCGCTGCGGCACCACGAGCTCCCGGCGCACCCCGAGCATCGAGCGCGCCGCGGTGACCTCGAGCTCCCGCACCCCCGGGACGAGGCCGAGCAGCCCGCCGAGGAGCACGCCGAGCAGCACCCCTGCCGCCAGCGTGCGCAGCGACAGGGGCACCTCGAGACGGACGAGGCCCACGAGCGAGAGGACGAGGACGACGGTCGTGCCGATCGCCGCGCCCGTCATCAGCCACGCGAACCGCGCGCCGTGCCGTCGGATGTTCACGCCCCCATCCTGGACCGGGGACGGCGCTCAGCACGAGGGCCGATGGTCGAGCGACGGTGGCCGATGTACCCCCAGACGGCGAGGGCGAGTGCCGGTCCCCAGAACCAGCAGGGGAAGACCAGCGCGAAGGAGAGCATCTCGGCGACGCCGAGCGTCGAGGCGCTGAGGACCATCGGCACGGCGGCGAAGCACAGCAGCGCCGCGACGGTGAAGCCGGGGATCGCGGCCGTGGCGACGGGCACGGGACCTCCGCCGACGACGGGGAACCAGCGCGGGAACCTCTCGCCCCAGGGCCGGATGAGCCCGATCGTCAGGAGCACGCCGAGCCAGGCCCCGGTGGACAGTGCCAGGCCCCAGACCCGTGTCGCGAGGTCAGCCTCGGCGGCGGCACCGCCCAGATACGCCCACGGCGTGAGCCAGCTGAGGCGGATCAGCGCGTAGGGCAGCGGGCCGCAGGCTGCGAGGAGAGTGAGCGCGCGACGATGCCGTCTGGCCCAGTCCCCCACCCGGCCGAGGGTCCGGGAGCTGTGCAGTGCGAGGACCACGAGCGCCGCCCAGATCGCTCCCTCGAGGAGCACGTGCGCCGTGATCAGCAGTTCCCCGGCGTCGGCCAGCACGACGGGAACGATCCACCCCGCCAGCTGGCCGACGACGTCGCGGCCCAGGATGAGGCCGAGCACGAGGAGCAGCAGGATCCCCGCGCCGATTCCCCGACGCGCGGGGCCGTCCCCGCACAGCAGTGCGATGCCGCAGGCCACCACGATGAAGGGCATGGCCAGGGCGAGGAGGTACCCGGTCCCGGCCAGGGTGGTGAAGCTCGCGAACCCCAGCCCGAACAGGACCACCTGGGCGACCCCGACGGCGGCGACGAGCCGGGCGGTACGCTCGGGCACCTCCCGCACGGCGAGCAGGACGGCAGCGGTGGCGGCGCCGAGCAGGGCCACGACGATCTGTGCCGTGTACATCGGCCCGGGGCCCACCAGATCGACCAGTGGCGGCGGGGTGGACATCCGGGCGATGACGGAGGCGCCCGGCGCGAGCAGCCACCGGATGCCGAGCCCGGCGGAGATCAGGCTGGAGAGGGTGGCCAGGAGCAGAAGGAGGCGGAGTGGGCGGTGTGTCGTATCCATGCCTCGAGCCTCGGCCCACGGCTGCCGTGCCGCCTCCCCCGCGCGGGGGATCCGTCTCCCCCGAGGCCGTCACTGCCCCAGGAAGATGCCGTTGCCCGGGCCGAGCGGCAGGTCCGCGACGAAGAAGATCGCGAGGATGATCGTCCACACCAGCCAGAACGGGACCACGAAGGGCAGCATCCGCGCCATCAAGGTGCCGAATCCGGCGTCGGGCTCGTACTTCCGCACCATGCCCAGCAGCACGATCATGTACGGATTCATCGGGGTGATGACCTGGGTGGCGGAATCGCCCACGCGGAAGGCGGCCTGGGTGAACGCCGGTTCGTACCCGATCAGCGCGAACATCGGCACGAACACCGCGCCCATGATCGCCCACATGCCGGAGCCGGAGATGATGAACAGGTTCAGGCAGCTGGCCAGCAGGATGAAGCCGAGGACGGCGGCGAAGCCGTCGAGCCCGGAGGCCTCGAGCCCGGCCGCGCCGGTGACCGCGATCCAGGTGCCGATGCCGGACCAGTTGAACAGAGCGATGAAGTTGCCGAGGATGAAGGCCAGCACGACGAACGGCAGCATCTCCTTGATCGCGTCGGACATCATCCGCACCGCGTCGCGGCTGGTGCGCAGGGTGCCCACCACGGCGCCGTAGGCGACGCCGACGACCATGAAGTACGCGACCACGATGAACACGATCGAGCTCAGCAGCGGGGACTCGGGCAGGAAGGTGCCCTCCTCGTTCCGCCACGGTGAGGCCGGCATCAGGAACGCGACCAGGAACAGGGCGGTGAGCACGGCCGCGCTGATCACGGCGATCAGCAGGCCCTTGTTCTCGGCGGGGCTGAGCTTGGCGCGCATGTGCTCGGAGTCGGTGGTGTCGGACTGCTCGCCGTCCACGGAGACCTCGTCGCGATTGATCCCCATGCGGACCAGGCGCGGCTCGACCAGCTTGTCGATCACGAACCCGGCGATGAAGCCCAGGATGAGCGAGGAGGCGATGTTGAAGAACCAGTTCGAGACCGGGTTGACCGGGGTGAAGTCGAACTCGGGCAGCGCCCCCATCACCGAGGTGGTGATGCCCGCGAACAGCGCATCCAACGAGGTGGGGAAGATGTTCGTGGAGTAGCCGGCGCCGGCGGCGGCGAAGCCGCCCAGCAGGCCCGCCATGGGGTGTCGGCCGGCGGCCTTGAATACCAGCGCCGCCAGCGGCGGCACCACCACGAAGGCGGAGTCGGCCATGATCGAGGAGATCACGCCGACGAACCCGACCACGTAGGGCAGCGCCCAGGCCGGGGAGGTGCCGAACAGCTTGCGGATCGCGGCGCCGAGCAGTCCGGAGTGCTGGGCGATGCCGATCGCCAGCAGGATCGGCATCACCGTCACCAGCGGCGGGAAGCCGATGTAGTTCTCACCGAGGTTGGTGGTCAGCCAGGTCAGGCCCTCCCCGGTGAACAGGCCCTTGATGGCGGTGGCCTCGTCCGAGCCGGGCACCGTGACGGACACGTTGCCCCAGGCCATCGCCGTGGAGACGACGCCCGTGATCGCGAACAGGATCAGGAACAGCATGAAGGGCTCGGGCAGCTTGTTGCCCGCCTTCTCCACCCCGTTCAGGAGCTTGTCGGTGAGACCGGTCTTCGCCGGCTCGGTCGGTGCTGCGCTCATGGGGACTCCAGTCGGGTCGGGGCGGGGAGCGGGGGCCGGGATCTGTGGACGCCGACCGGCTGTGGCCGACGGAGCGGTGGTCGTCGGTCAGCGCGCGGGCGACGGTCGATGGACGTACCTCGGTCAGTGGAAGTACGACGGCACGTCGATCGCGCCGCCGGCGACGTCGAACTCGGTGGTCATGGCGGTGGCCAGCTGTGGGTCGTGAAGGGCGTCGAGCACGGTCGCGGCCAGCCCGTAGGCCCCGTCGCCCGTGGCGGCGCGGGCGTCGTCGGAGACGGCCCAGGCCGCGAACTCGCGGGTGTGCAGGGCAACCTCGGGCGGGGAGATCCGGATGACGGGGTGGATGCCGGGCACCCGGTAGCTGACGTTGCCGAAGTCCGTGGAGGCCGCCAGGATTGGCGAGACCACACCGAAGGGCAGGGGGTCGCGGCCGCGGCGACGCTGGGCCAGGACCCAGCGACCGGTCAGCGCCTCGTTCGTGCGCACCGGCAGCGACGGCGGGTGATGGTCCCAGCCGACGGTGACGCCCACCCCTGCCATCAGAGCGGCGCCGCGGGCCACGTCCTCGACCCGCCGAGAGAGGTCCTTGAGGGTCTCGGGCCGCTGGGAGCGCACGTACAGGTCGAGCTTCGCGTGGTCCGGGATGACGCTCGCCCGCTCACCGCCCTCGCGGATCACCGCGTGGATGCGATCCGACGGCGGGGTCTGCTGCCGCATCAGCCCGATCCCCTGGTACATCAGGTTCGCGGCGTCCAGGGCATTGCGGCCCATGAACGGCTGCGCGGAGGCGTGGGCGGTGTGGCCGTGGAACTCGACGGTCAGGGTCCGACGGCCCAGCCAGGTCTGATCGGCCAGGTCGTAGCCGTAGGGGTGGGCCATCACGGCAGCGTCCAGACCGTCGAACGCGCCCTCGCGGGCCATGTACTCCTTCCCGGTGTGGCCCTCCTCGGCGGGAGTGCCGAGGAACACGACCCGTCCCGGGACGGCCGCCGGATCGACCGCCGCGAGCGAGGCCAGAGCGAGGAAGGCGCCCAGGCCCATGACGGCGATGACGTTGTGTCCGCAGCCGTGGCCGACGCCCGGCAGCGCGTCGTACTCGGACAGGATCGCGAGCGTCGGCGCCCCCTCCTGCTCGGCGCCCGCCCCGTGGATCTCGGCCCGGATCGCGGTATCGAGCCCGTGGACCCCGAGCTGGGCGTCGATGCCGTGGGCAGCGAGGACGTCGACGATGGCGCGGGCGGAACGATGCTCCTCGAAGGCGACCTCGGGATGTTCGCCGAGGTCGAGCATGAGCGCCGTCATCTCCACGGCGTCCCGTTCGACCAGGGCCTCCAGGCGGTCGTGGAGGGCGGGATCAGCGCCGGCGAAAGCGGAGCCGGGATGGGAGGCGGTGCGCATCGCGGACTCCCGCTCGGACTCGAGCTGGGAGAGATAGGCGGTGGACAACTCTGTGTGCTGCGCCTCCGGCGCCTGCTGCTCTGACGTCATGCGGATCACCGTAAGCCACCAGGCGGCCCACCTGGCAGGACGTCGCCGAGCCGATCCCGCGCCGTGACATTCGCCCTGCGCCCGAGAAGTGATCGGCGACCGACGAGAACGTACGCTCGGGAGCCACCCCTGCGCCTCTCGCTCCCCCTTCGGAGAACACCCGCCATGTCTCAGCTCACCGACCTCCTCGATCCCGCCGCCATCCAGCTCGACGCCCCGGCCGCCGACCGCACCGAGGCGATCCGCCGCTCCGGCGACCTGCTCGTCGCCACCGGCGCGATCGACGCCGCCTACATCGACGCGATGCTCCGCACCGTCGAGGAGCACGGCCCCTACATCGTCATCACCCCGGGTTTCGCCCTCGCCCATGCCCGCCCGGACGAGTCTGTTCATCGCACCGCCCTGTCGTTCCTGCGCCTTTCCGAGCCGGTCGTCTTCGGGCACGAGGCCAACGACCCGGTGCAGCTGGTCATGACCCTGGCCGCCGCGGACGAGTCCGCCCATCGCGAGGCGCTGGCCGCCCTGGCCGGGGTGCTGGCAGATCCCGAGCGTCGCCAGGCCCTGGACACCGCCGCGAGCGCGCAAGAGGTGCTCGCGGTCCTGGGCGACCAGGGGGAGGCAGCGGCCGACGGAGCGGCTCCCGCCACGGATGCTGACGGTGCGGCAGGTGCGGACAGGGCCGCAGGCGCGGCCGACGCCTGGAGCGCCTCGACCGCCGGTGCCGCGCGGACCACCCCGGCGGCAACGGCGACGGACCCCGAGGCGATCCCGTCGAAGAACCTCATCCTCACCGTCTGCGGGAACGGACTGGGCACCAGCTTGTTCCTGAAGAACACCGCGGAGCAGGTGCTCGACCGCTGGGGCTGGGCCCCGTACCTGAGCATCGAGGCGACCGACACCATCTCCGCCAAGGGCAAGGCAAAGGACGCCGACGTCATCCTCACCTCGGGCGCGATCGCGCAGACCCTCGGCGAGGTCGGTGTGCCCGTCGAGGTCATCCAGAACTTCTCCTCCCAGGTCGAGATCGACGCAGCGCTGCGGCGCCGCTACGCGGTCTGATCCCCTCCTCCCCGTCCAGCACCCCCACCCCGGAGCCAGACCATGAATGTGCTCGTCTCGATCGCCGAGTTCCTCGTCAACGAGTTCCTCAGCGTCCCCGCCTATCTCATCGGCATGATCACGGCCATCGGCCTGATCGCCATGCGCAAGTCCGTCGGCCAGGTGACCGGCGGCGCCCTGAAGGCCGTTCTCGGCTTCCTGCTCATCGGTGCCGGCGCCACGCTGGTGACCGCCTCTCTCGCCCCGCTCGGCGTGATGATCCAGGGCGCCCTCGGCGCCCAGGGCGTCGTGCCCACCAATGAGGCCATCGCCGGCATCGCGCAGGAGAAGTTCGGCGCCCAGGTGGCATGGCTGATGATCCTCGGCTTCGCCGTCGCGATCCTGCTGGCCCGCTTCACGCCACTGCGCTACGTCTTCCTCACCGGCCACCACCTGCTGTTCATGGCCACCCTGATCACCGTGGTGATGGCCTCGGCCGGGATGCCCACCGTCGTGGTGGTGGTGCTCGGAGCACTCCTGCTCGGCATCCTGATGGTGTCGCTGCCTGCCTTCGCCCAGCCCTGGACCCGACGCGTCTCCGGCGACGACTCGATCGCCATCGGGCACTTCGGCACCGCCGGGTACATCGCCTCCGGCGCGGTCGGTCGCCTCGTGGATCGCAAGGGCACCAGCCGCTCCACCGAGGACATCAAGGTGCCCGAGTCGCTGCGCTTCCTGCGCGACTCGATGGTCGCCACCGCCCTGTCGATGGTGCTGATGTACCTGGTGGTCGCCGTGGTGTACCTGGCCCGTGCCGGGCGAGCCACCGCTTTCGAGGCCTTCGACGGCGGCGCCAGCGACGTCGGCAACTACCTCATGCAGTCGGTGACCCAGGGCCTCCAGTTCGGCATCGCCGTGGCCGTGATCCTCTTCGGCGTGCGCACCATCCTCGGCGAACTGGTCCCCGCCTTCCAGGGCATCGCCGCCAAGGTGGTCCCGGGGGCGATCCCCGCTCTGGATGCGCCGATCGTCTTCCCCTACGCCCAGAACGCGGTGCTGATCGGGTTCCTCTCCAGCTTCGTCGGAGGTCTGGTGGGACTGCTGGTGCTGGGCGTGTGGCTCGGCCCGGTGCTGGGCCTGGCCCTGATCCTGCCGGGCCTGGTCCCGCACTTCTTCACCGGCGGCGCGGCCGGGGTCTACGGCAACGCGACCGGCGGCCGACGCGGCGCGGTCGCCGGCGGCTTCGTCAACGGCCTGCTCGTCACGTTCCTCCCGGCGCTGCTGCTGAAGGTGCTGGGCACCTTCGGCTCGGCCAACACCACCTTCGGCGACACCGACTTCGGCTGGTTCGGCATCCTCATCGGCTACGGCGCCCGCACCGGCGTGGTGCCCGGGATCGTGCTGCTGGCGGTGATCGGCGGACTGATCCTCACCGCGGCCGTGCTCGTGCAGCGACGCGTCGTCGACGCCGGCTGGGATCCCGCCCCCGCCCGTGCGGCAGCAGGCGGCGGGGCCGCCTCGGACGCCGACGCAGGAGCCGGAACCGGGTCCGACGGGGAGGCGGGAGGCACGGCCGATCCGTCGGCCCACCCGCGGGTGGCCCCGCCGGTCGGCGCCCCCACGCCGCCGCCCCCGCCGCGCGAGTGATCCCGGCGGCGACCGGAGCTCAGCGGCGAGCGTGCCCCGACACCCGAGCTCGCCCCGCACGGCGAGCCGCCGATTGCCACGACAGGACCGATGTCGAGAGGAACTTCGGTCCTGACGCGGCAATCGGAGGGCTTCCAGGTGGAAGAGGGCGAGGTTCGAGGCGGGAGCCGGCTGTCCGTGGGCACCCCGCGGATATCGCCGCGCTCGTCGGGCGCGTATCATCCCGCACAGTGCACGGTGGCACACCCCGCCGTCGTCGCATGCCCCGGCCACCCGCACGTCGGCGAGATCCGCGAACCGTGCGCCACCCCGGCCCCCAGCGGGCTCGACCCTGTCCTGACCCACCTGCGCCGCCCCGCGGCGCCCTCACCGGAGGCGAACAGTGACCGCATCCACCCCCTCCCCGACCACCGCGGGTACGAGCGCCGATCGCGGAGCCTTCTCGGGCCGGACCGCTTTCATCTTCGCGGCGATCGGCTCGGCCGTCGGCCTCGGCAACATCTGGCGCTTCCCGTCCGTGGCCTACGAGAACGGCGGGGGCGCGTTCATCCTGCCGTACCTGATCGCGCTGCTCACCGCAGGCATTCCCCTGCTGTTCCTGGACTACGCGGTCGGTCACCGTTGGCGCGGCTCCGCCCCTGCCGCCTGGCGCCGCTTCAAGCGCTGGACCGAGTTCATCGGCTGGTGGCAGGTGCTGGTCGCCCTGATCATCGCCCTGTACTACGCGCTGATCCTGGCCTGGGCCACGAACTACACGATCTTCTCGCTCGACCAGCGCTGGGGCGATGACGCCGAGGGCTTCTTCAACGAGTACACCCAGGCCCTCGGCGGCGCGGACGTGACCATCTCCTTCGACGTGGTCCCGGCCGTGCTGATCTCCATGATCCTGGTGTGGCTCGCGGTCATCGTGGTGATGGCTCTCGGCGTGCAGAAGGGCATCGCCGCCAGCTCCGTCGTCTTCATCCCGCTGCTGGTGGTCATGTTCGTGATCCTGGTGGTGCGCTCGCTGTTCCTGCCCGGCGCGATCGACGGTCTCGAGGCCCTCTTCCAGCCCAACTGGGCGGCGTTGCTGAATCCGTCGGTGTGGATCGCGGCCTACGGCCAGATCTTCTTCTCGCTGTCGGTCGCCTTCGGCATCATGCTCACCTACGCCTCCTACCTCAAGAAGAAGACCGACCTCACCGGTTCCGGCCTGGTGGTCGGCTTCGCCAACTCGAGCTTCGAGATCCTCTGCGGCATCGGGGTGTTCTCCGCGCTGGGCTTCATGGCCCAGGCGCAGGGCCTCGCGATCGACGAGGTCGTCACCGACGGGGTGGGGCTGGCGTTCATCGCTTTCCCGACGATCATCAGCGAGGCTCCGGCCGGGGCGCTGATCGGTGTGCTGTTCTTCGGCTCGCTGGTACTGGCCGGCTTCACCTCGCTGATCTCGATCGTCGAGGTGGTCATCGCCGCGTTCCAGGACAAGTTCGGCCTGGCCCGGATCCCCGCGACGCTCGGCGTGTGCATCCCGCTGGCCGTGGTCTCCACCGTGCTGTTCTCGACCACGATGGGCCTGCCGCTGCTGGACGTGCTGGACAAGTGGGCCAACGAGTACGGCATCGTCGCCGTCGCCCTGGTCTCCACGATCGTGGTCACCTACCTGGTGTGGGGCCTGCCCACGCTGCGCGACCACCTCAACTACAAGGGCACTTTCCGTATCGGCTGGCTCTGGATGCTCTGCGTCGCCGTCATCGCCCCGTTGGTGCTGGGCGTCTCGCTGTTCTTCAGCACGACGGATCTGCTCACGTCGGGGACTACCTATATGGGGTACCCGGGCTGGTTCGTGCTGGTGTTCGGCTGGCTGATGGCCATCGGTCTTGTCGTCGTCGCCGTGGTGCTCTCGCTGATCCCGTGGCCGGCCGGATCGAACCTGTACAAGGACGATTCCGACGGTGATCCGATCGCCCCCGAAGCTGCGGCCGGCAAGGGTCTGGTCACGACGTCCCAGGCCGCCACCCCGCACGAACTGCGCTCCGACCGGTAGTCGGGGGGACAGCAGCCCGCACAGCTCATGCCACCGTCCTTCCCCGTCACCTCACCTCTCGCCCGCCACCTCACGTTTCACCCGTCACCTCACCTCTCGACCACCGCATCTCAGGAGTGATCATGTCTGTCGCCTCCATCGTCATGATGGTCATCGCGATCGTGACCGTCTGGGGCGGCCTCGTCGCCGCCGTCATCAACCTCGCCCGCCACCCCGAGAAGGACGACTGAACTCTCTCGCAGCACCTCGTCGAGAACTGGCCGCTGAGCTCGCGCGCAGTGCATCGTCGAGAACTGGCCGCTGCGCACGCGAGCAGTGCATCGTCGAGAACTGGCGGTTGAGCATGCGCAGTGGCGATATGGCCAGTGCACATGCTCACGCGCCAGTACTCGACCAGTGGCCAGTGGTAGTGCACGCGCCTGCGACACGGACACCGGCCTACTTCGCAAGATCGGCGGCCGGCCCCCGAAATAGGTGACCGGCCCCGAAATCGGTGGCGTGAGCGGAGACCCACCGCCGCCGCGCCCCGATACCCATGCGCTACTCTTCCGGCATGGACAGGCGCATCGACTATCCGCACGGCTCTGGGACGAGCCGTGTCGTCGTGCGCGCGCAGCTGCCGTAGGACAGTCGCCATGACATAGCACCGCTCTCTCAGAGCCCCGGGCGAGGACCACATGGTCCTCGCCTTTTCCGTATCCACGGCGCGGGGTATGCACGGAGCTCCTCGCCCTCCCGAGAGGAACTCTCCATGACCACCCCCGATACCCACCGCGCACCGCGGCCCGCGCTCTCGGACCCCGCCGGCCACCGGTCGCCACCGCGCATCGCCGTGGAATCCTCGGAATCGGCGAAATCACCGGGCAGCCCAGGCTCCCCCGACTCCCCCGACTCCCCCGACTCCCCCGAGGCGATCCTCGCCCGGCTCGAGCGGACCACGGACCAGATCATCGGACGGGAGGATCTCGTGAACCGCCTGCGCGAGGGGCGTCCGCTGCGTATCAAGTTCGGCGTCGACCTCACCGCCCCGGACCTCCACCTCGGCCACGCCGTGAACCTGTGGATGATGCGTACCCTGCAGGATCTCGGGCACGTCGTGATCTTCCTGCTCGGCGACACCACCAGCCGCATCGGCGACCCGACCGGACGCAGCACGACCCGACCCGTCCTGACTCCGCAGCAGATCCATGACAACGCCGAATCGTTCCTCGAGCAGGTCACGCGGGTGCTGCGCAGCGACGCTGGGCTGCTCGAGATCCGCCGCAACTCTGAGTGGTTCGACGAGATGGGCGTGCCTGGCCTGCTCCAGGAACTGAGCCTGGTCACCCATGCCCACCTGATCTCCCGAGACATGTTCCGCGCCCGCATCGGGGCGGGCACCGAGATCGCGATGCACGAGCTGATCTACCCGGTGCTGCAGGGCTTCGACTCCGTCGCCCTCGGCTCCGATCTCACGATCGTGGGCACGGACCAGCTGTTCAACGAGTCGATGGGCCGTGAGTTGCAGGTCAAGCACGGCCAGATCCCGCAGACGGTCATCTCCTCCACCGTCACCCCGGGGCTCGACGGCGGGCCCAAGCAGTCGAAGTCGAGAGGCAATTACGTGGGTCTCTGCGCGAGCCCGGGCGAGAAGTTCGGACGGCTGATGACGCTGCGCGACGAGCTCGTGGGGACGTGGGCCCAGGTGTACACGGACCTGCCGATGGACCAGGTCAGCCGACTCGGCGAACTCGCGCTGGCCGGCGGATCCGCGGCGCGAGACGCCAAGCTGGACCTGGCCGAGGCGGTGGTGCGTCGGCACGACGGCGCGGCGGCCGCCCGGCATGGTCGCGAGGAGTTCCTGCGGGTGTTCTCCGCCCGCGAGCAGCCCAGTGACATGGCCCCGTTGCCACTCGGGACCGGGCCGATCACGGCACTGGACCTGGTCGCCACGGCCCGCCCGGAGCTCTCGCGCAGCGCGGCACGGCGACTGCTGACCGGTGGCGGAGTCCACCTCGACGGGATGCGCCTCGAGGATCCGGAACGTCGTCTCGAGCTCGGCGACGGGCACATACTGCGGGCCGGGCGGCGCCGATGGTTCCGAACCGAGGGCTGACGAGCGTGCCACCACGTCTTTGCGGGGAGCTCAGAGCGCGATGTGACGCGATACGCCGAGGCACGCGGCCACGTGAGCACCCTCGCAGGCTTTCCGCCGTCACATTCATGGCGCCGAGCGAGCGAAGCCCTTAGGTTCGCTCCTGTCACTCGAAAGCACCCGTAGGGCCCAGGAGTCCCGGGTCGAACCCCTTCGAGGAGGGAGCTCCATGTCTTCTGACCCCACGATCAGCGCCGGTGGACCCGCGAGCGCCGACGGCGTCCTGGACCGGGAGACCTTCGCCGCCCTTTTCCGCCGCCACCCCGCAGGTGTCGCCGTCGTCTCGCTCACCGACGGGGCACGGCCCCTCGGATTCACCGCGACCTCCGTGATCTCGGTGTCGGCGCAGCCTGCCGTGCTTGCGTTCTCCATCAACGGCACCTCCTCAGCGTGGCCTGCGCTGAGCCGCGCCGAGACGGTGACGATCAACCTGCTGGCCGCGGATCAGCGCCAGGTCTCCACCGTCTTCGCGACCTCCGGCATCGATCGCTTCGCACAGGTCGACTGGCATCAGCTCCCCACCGGGGAGCCGGTGCTGTACGGGACGGCCGGTTGGATCAGCGGCAGGATCCTGGAGCGTGTCCCCGCCGGCGGGAGCTACGTCGTGATCGTCGCCGCGGACCGTGCGGAGCTCTCGAACGAGGAGCCACTGGTGTACCGCAACCGCACCTACCACCAGCTCCTCGAGTACGAGATCTGAGCGGCCGGCCCCGGGGGCCGGGTGCTGTTCGTCGTCGGCTCCTCCCACGAGATGCCGCTCCGCGCAGCATTCGGGTCCGACCGCTACGACCTGCGACTCGTCGATCTCGCCGAGTTGGAGACGTGACCGGCCGAGTGTGACCTGCATCCGCTCGGTTCGCACCACTCCAGGGCGTCGGGTACGCTGATGCCTGCTCTTACGAGCGCTGGAGGATTCGCCTAGCGGCCTATGGCGCACGCCTGGAACGCGTGTTGGGTTCACGCCCTCAGGGGTTCAAATCCCCTATCCTCCGCCGAAGACCGGAGCCGCGTCATCGTTCACGAACGATGGCGCGGCTCCGGCTTTTCTGCGTGGGTGCGCCGTCGAGGGTGCCGGAGGCTCACGTACGCCGCCGACGGCTCCCACTGCGCACGGCGCCGACTCCGTTGCGGATCCGCTCACCCACGCACCGAGGCACTTCCCCGGGTCAGAACAGCGCAGGCTGCGGCGTGAGGTCGAGCGCGTCCGGTGCCGCGCGGGCCCGACGAGCGGTCTCGCTCGCCTGACGCCGCTGCTCCGGCTGGTCCTCGTCCTCGCGGGAGTCCAGGCCGTGCCGGCGCAGCAGCGGGCGCATACGCCGGGCGAGGTTCTTGCGGTATCCGGCCGGCGCGTAGGAGGCGTGTTCGTAGAAGCGGCGGTATCCGGTGACGAGCTCGGGGTGCTCCCGTTCGATCCACTCCAGGAACCATTCCTTGGCGCCCGGGCGCAGGTGCAGGGCCCCGTAGACGACGTGGGCGGCGCCGGCCTCGGCGATCCGGGCGAGCGCCTCGTCGAGTTGGGCGTCGGAGTCCGTCAGCCACGGCATGATCGGCATCAGGAACACCGTCACGCGGAATCCGGCGTCGGCCGCGGCACGCACGGTGGCGAGGCGTGCGGCGGTGGTCGGGGTTCCGGGTTCGACGGTCTTCTGCAGCTGGTCGTCGAAGACGGCGATGGACATCGAGAGGTCGACGGGGACGCGCTCGGCCGCCTCCTGCAGCTGGGGCAGATCGCGGCGCAGCAGGGTGCCCTTGGTGAGGATCGACAGCGGGGTGCCGCTGTCGGCGAGGGCGGAGATGATCCCCGGCATCAGCCGGTAGCGACCCTCGGCCCGCTGGTAGGGATCGGTGTTGGTGCCCAGTGCGACGAGATCACCTTGCCAGGAGCGCTTGGCGAGCTCTGCCCGCAGCACGTCGGCGACATTGACCTTGACGACGACCTGCTGGTCGAAGTCCGCCCCGGCGTCCAGGTCGAGGTAGCGGTGGGTGCTGCGCGCGAAGCAGTAGACGCAGGCGTGCGAGCAACCGCGATAGGGGTTGACCGTCCACTCGAAGGGCATGGAGCTCGAGGCCGGGACGTGGTTGAGCGCCGACTTGGCCGTGACCTCGTGGAAGGTGACGCCCTGGAACTCCGGCGTGCGTACGCTGCGCACGAGCCCCGACATGCCCAGCAGCGCCTGCGTGCGCTGTTCGGATCCGACCATCTGCCCGCTCCATCGCATACCGCCATTCGAACGCACGTTCGAGGTCGTGTCAAGCGAGGCACCCCACCCCCTCCCCTGCGGCGGCGTGCGCCGGTATCCTGCCGTGGCCACAGGAGGCGCCGACGCGAGGGGATCCAGATGTCGAGCTCGGGAACAGGTGGACCGCACCACGGCCAACCCGGCCAGCGGGATCCGCGGCACGGCGGACCGCAGGGCCCCGTCGGCCCGAACGGCCGAGGAGGCCCGACGCCATCAGGCCAGTACGGCCCGCCGCCAACCGGCTCCCCCGCCCGACCTCCCACTCCGAAGCGTCCCTGGGCCCTGATCGCCGTCGCGCTCGGCTGCGTCGGTCTGCTCGTGCTGGTCGTGGGCGGCGGCCTGACCTACCTCGCACTCACGCGAGGGGGCGACGAGGACCCCACCGCCTCGGGGAGCCCGTCGACCGGACCGAGCGATGCCGAGAGTCCGACGGCGAGCGGTTCCGAGGGCACGGACTTCGAGGTCATCTCGCCGATCGACACCCCGCCCGGGGATGCCGAGGACCTGTGGGCGATCATGGCCGACAACCCGCTGACCGAAGGCACGCTGCCCGACGTCACCTCCTGCGAGCTGCCCGCGACTCCCGCGACGAAGCAGACGCCGGAGGAGGTCCAGGCAGTGCTCACCTCGGCGGGCGACTGCCTGAACCAGGTGTGGGCCGGGGCCAGCTCTGATCGCGCACTGCCCTGGGACAAACCCTCGGTCCAGGTCTACTCCTGGCCCGACATCCCGGAGTCGGCGGGCTGCGAGAAGGACACCTTCGAGAAGGACTACCCGCGGGTGTGCAACCTCGACGGCACGATCTATTGGCCCGTCGGCTACGGTTCCGGCGCCTCCCGCTCCGACGACGCGGCTGTGCCCGGCGCGTACCTCTGGGACCTGTCCTTCCTCTACATGACCACCGTGAGCTGGAACAGTTCCCTGGGCGCCTATTACGAGGCCCTGAACGATCAGCTCACCGGCGACGAACGCAACGCGGAGGCGCTACGCCGCTACCGCCTGCAGTTCCGCTGCATCGCGGCAGCGTCGGCGATGCAGCAGCCCAGCGCCGCACAGCCGGCGCCGGCGATGCGTGAAGGACTGCTGACGGAGTCGACCTGGAGCGAGACGGAGGAATTCGACCCCGCCTCCCTCGTGCTGTGGTTGCGAGCCGGGATGGAATCCGGCGGCGACCTCAGCGCCTGCAACACCTGGAACGCGCCGGCGGACCAGGTCGCGTGATCCTGCGGCAGCTCCCGTCGGGATCGGGGACCTCGGGGCCCCGCCGATGAGGTGACCTGTCGACGGCGCCCGGCAGTCGGGCCCCTCGTGGGCCGACGGATGCACGGTCCCGCAGGGCGCACGCACAAGATCTAGCCTGGGGCGATGGCGAGCACTTCCGATTCCTCGACACCGACCGCCTCCCGTGCGCTCTACACCGCCCACGTCGACAACGCCGACGGCACGTCCGGCCACGTGCGCATCCACGACGGACCCGCGACGCTCGAGATCTCGCCCGCCGGGACCACAGAGCGACGCGAGGACGCCGCGTCCTCGCCCGAGGTCGTACTCCCCACCGGAGCCCCTTCCGCGCCGGCGCACGGCTTCAACCCCGAGCAGTTCCTGGCCATGGCCTGGAGCACCTGCCTCGGCGAGACGCTGCGAGTGGTCCTGACCGAGCGCGGCCTGCCGCACGAGAGCCAGGTGAGCGTCGAGGTCGAGCTGCACCGCGATCCGGCCGGCGGCTTCCGTTTCACCCCACGGGCACTGGTCACGATCGAGCAGATGGCTCCCGGGGAGGCCCGCCAGCTCGCCGAGGCCGCGCACGCCCGCTGCCCCGTCTCGAAGCTGCTGAGCGGCCAGGGTGCGATGCAGGTCGAGCTGGTGATGCCGCAGGACCGAGGCTGAACGGAGCCGGCCGGTCCGCGCCACCTCGCCGGAACCCTTCGCGGTGGGGACCCGCCCGGATATCCTGCGGGGAAGAGGGCGAACTGTGAAGGGGAGCACATGTCGGGTGCAGGGGCGTTGGGGAACGGGCCCGGGCAGGGCAACCAGAGGCGTCCCGGCCCTTCCTGGAAGCAGCCCTGGACGCTGATCATGGTGGCGCTCGGCTGCGTCGCGGTGCTCGTGATCACGGTCGGCGGCGGGCTCACCGCCTTGATCCTCACCCGCAACGGCGAGGACGACGAGCCCACGGTGGCCACCAGCCGGACTCCGACCGACGCCGAGAGGAGCGGGAACGAGGTGCCGACCGATGAACAGCCCGGTCCCGCCGAGGAGACCCCCAGCTTCGAGGTCGTGCTTCCCTACGACGAGCTGCCCGGGACCGTCGAGGATCTCCAGGGAGTTCTCGCCGACAACCCGCTGACCCGCGGGACCCTGCCCACGGTCGGCAGCTGCGAGCTGCCCGAGACCCCGGCGGGAACGCAGAGTCCGGAGGAGATCCAGGCCGTCCTCGATGCCGGCGGCGACTGTCTGCACTCGATCTGGTCCATCGCGAGCTCGGATCGCGGACTGCCGTGGAGCAACCCGTCCATCCAGGTCTACACGCCCCCGGAGGTCCCGGCCGAAGCGAGCTGTGACCGCGGGAGCTTCTCCCCGCACTCCCCGCTGATGTGCAATATCGACGGTGCGCTCTACTGGCCCGCCGGTAGCGGGGTCGGTGCCGAGATCAGCGACGCCCAGAACATTCCTGGCGCCTATCTCTGGGATCTGGCCACCTCCGAGATGCCGGCGGTCGAGTGGAACAGTTCGGTGGGCGTCTACTACGTGTCCATGCTCAACGGGATCGAGGAACAGGAGGCCGACGGGCAGGAGTCCGAGGCGTACAAGGAGGCCACGCGCCGCTACTCGCTGCAGAACCTGTGCCTGGGGTCCGCCGCCTCGATGCAGGTGCCGACAGCGGTCGAGCCCACCAAGGCCCTGCGCGCCGTGCTCATGGACGAGTCGACCTGGGAGGCCGACGGGATCGCCCCGGCCTCCCGCGTGCACTGGATCCGGGCCGGTTTCGAGTCCGCGGGTGACTTGGGTGCCTGCAACACCTGGGAGGCCCCCGCCGACCTGGTGGCCTGAGCGGACCGACCCGGAGCCGGCTCAGCCCAGCGTCGCGGGACGCTCCCAGCTCCCGCCGCGCACGTGCTCATCGAGGAAGGCGAGGAAGGTCTCGTACCACACCTGCGCGTTCCCCCGGCCCTGGATCCAGTGCCCCTCGTCGGGGAAGTACAGGAAGCGGTGCCGGGTGCGGCCGTCGGCGTCGCGCGGGGTCGCGGAGAACTCGTGCAGGTCGTACCAGAGGGCGTGGCCCTGCGCGATCGGCACGCGATAGTCCTTGTCACCGTGGATGACCAGCATCGGCACGACGATGTCGGCCACGGAGCCCTTGGGGTCGTAGCGCGAGTTCTGCTTCCGCATCGGCCGGTCCCAGCCGGCGTTGTCGGTGGTGTGCCCCATCGTCTCGGTGTCCCAGAGCGAGGCGTGGGTGACGATGCAGCGGAAGCGGTCGCCGGTGTGCCCGGCCACCCAGTTGGCCATGTAGCCGCCGTAGGACCCGCCGGCGAAGGCGGTGCGCTCGGCATCGATGTCCTCGCGTCCCACGGTGGCATCGGTCAGCGCCATGATGTCGGTGAACGGGGCGCCGCCCAGCTCGTGCTGGCCGCGATCGATCATCGCCTGGCCGTAGCCGGTGGAGATGGCCGGGTCGGGCAGCAGCACCGCGTAGCCGGCGGCGGCGAAGGGACCCGGGTTCCAGCGGTAGGTCCAGGCGTTCCACGATCCCCAGGGGCCGCCGTGGGCGAAGACGACCAGTGGGTGCGGCCCCTCACCCTCGGGCAGCCGCAGCCAGGCCCGCAGTGCGGTGCCGTCTTCCGCCGTCGCGGTGACCTCGGTGAGAGTGCCCACCTGGGCGACGGCGTCGGCCGGGTTCGGCAGCTCGTGGACCTCCCCGGTGGCCGGGTCGATCCGCACCGGATACGGTGCCACGCTGATCCCGGAAGCCGTGGCGATCACCGCTGCCCTGGCCACCGAGGCGGCGGAGAAGTCGAGCTCCTGCTCGGGGCCGCCGGCGAGTCGCCGCGGCGCCCGATCCTCGACCCCGCCGATCCACACCGCGCCGCGCCCATGGTCGTCGCTGGTCGCGATCAGCGTGGTGTCGTCGAGCCAGACGGGGGCGACCCAGTGGTCGAGCTCCGGCCACACGGGCGTGGAATGTCCACTGGCCAGATCGAGGATCTCAGAGGTCGCGGAGAGGCTCGCCTCCTGGGTCCAGGTGCGGTGACGTCCGATCAGAGCTCGGGTGCCGTCGGGGCTGAACTCCCCGGGCCCGAACTCGAGCTCTGCCGTGGCCTCGCGCAGCAGTCGCGGGGGCTGCGCCCCGAGCAGATCGATCAGGTAGAGGTCCGGCGGGCCGAGGAGCTCGCCGCGGGAGTCGGCCATGGCCACCAGGGCGCGGGCGCCGTCGCGATCGACCGTCCAGTCCTCGAGGCGCCCGGGCGGCATGGTCACGTGGCGGAAGTGCAGCACCTGCGTGTGCGGGGAGTCCTCAGAGGTGTCGCCATCGCTATCGGCCGAGCCCGTGGAGCCGGTGTCGGCGGGACCCTTGGAGCCGGCGTCGGCGGTCGCCTCGGCCCAGGAGAGATCTGCGGGCAAAGCGGCCAGGGCGAGCACCGGGCGGGAGGGGCCGAGATCGTGGTCCCAGCGGCGGGTGGGGAAGCCGTCATGGAGGGCGGCGGTCACCTTCGCCTCCTCCCGCTGCTTCGTCAGGCGTGCATGCTCGGGCTCGTCCCGGGCTTGGGAGTGCACCTCGAGTTCGGCGACGAGGTGCCCGCCCGCCAGGTGCAGGGCGCCGAAGCCGCCGGGGCGGGCGGCGAGCTCGCGGGCCTCGCCGCGCGGGGGCAGGGCCCACAGCTGGGCGTCATCGGCCTCGGTCCCGTCCTCGCCCACGCGCTGCGCGGTGAAGTATGTGATGCCGTCCTCGGCGGCGGCGACCGCACCGATCGAGGCGTCGCCGCGGGTCAGCGGCAGCAGACGGTCGCCGTCGATCTCCACCAGTGCGGTGCGGTACGCGGTGCCCTTCGCGTTCGGCGATGCCACCTTCGCGAGGATCCTGCCCCCGTCGGTGGTCTCGAGCCCGGCGAGCCGGGACGCGTCCAACAGGGCTTCGATGCTCTCGCGTGTCATGGCGCACCATCCTGTCACCATCGCCCTGGAGGCGCAGGGGTTTCTCCGGGCGGAGGGGATCGCGTCGGCCGAAGGACCCGACGCGAGTTCCGGGCCGACCCGGGACCAGGCATGAGCAGCCCCGCACGAAACCCGGCGCGTCCCCCAGTGCGAGCTTGGGTCACGCACGACCCCAGCCCGGCGCGGTGGACCCGACCAGCCGGTGACCCACGGGGCGACGGGGATCACCGCGGACTTGCACTCGCCCACCATCTAGTTTAGTTTTGAACTATCTTCCGGGACGGCGGCGCGAGCACCGCTCCTGCCAGGCAGGGGCACCGGCTCCACCGCCTCCCTCCCGGTCGCCGAGACCCACCGCTAGGAGCGATCATGCAGTTCGGAATCTTCACCATCGCCGACATCACGCCGGACCCCACCACCGGCAGGATCCCCACCGAGAACGAGCGCCTGCGCTCCATGGTGGCCCAGGCGAAGCTCGCCGAAGAGGTCGGCCTGGACGTGTTCGCGATCGGCGAGCACCACAACCCGCCCTTCGTGACCCCCTCCCCCACCACCACGCTGGCCTACGTCGGCGCGCAGACGAAGGACCTCATCCTCTCGACCGCGACCACGCTGATCACGACCAACGACCCGGTGAAGATCGCCGAGGACTACGCGATGCTGCAGCACCTCACCGGTGGTCGCGTGGATCTGGTGATGGGCCGCGGCAACACCGGCCCGGTCTACCCCTGGTTCGGGCAGGACATCCGCAAGGGCGTCGAGATCGCGATCGAGAACTACGACCTGCTGCGTCGGCTGTGGACCGAGGACGTCGTGGACTGGGAGGGGAGCTTCCGCACCCCGCTGCAGCAGTTCACCTCCACCCCGCGCCCGCTGAACGGCGTCGCCCCCTTCGTGTGGCACGGCTCGATCCGCTCCCCGCAGATCGCCGAGCAGGCCGCGTACTACGGCGACGGATTCCTGCACAACAACATCTTCTGGCCGATGAGCCACACGAAGCAGATGGTGCAGCTGTACCGCGAGCGCTTCGAGCACTACGGCCATGGCACGGCAAGCCAGGCGTACGTGGGCCTGGGCGGACAGGCGTTCATGCGCAAGAACTCGCAGGACGCGATCGACGAGTTCCGGCCCTACTTCGACAACGCCCCGGTCTACGGCGGCGGTCCCTCGATGGAGGACTTCACCGCGGCCACGCCGCTGACCGTCGGCTCCCCCGAGCAGGTGGTCGAGCGCTATCTGACCATGGCCGATCACGTCGGCGACTACCAGCGCCAGATGTTCCTCATGGACCACGCGGGCCTGCCCGAGAAGACGGTCATGGAGCAGATCGAGCTGCTGGGCACCGAGGTGGTCCCGGTGCTGCGCCGCGAGCTGGAGGCCCGCAAGCCGACCGACGTGCCCGAGGCGCCCACCCACGCCGCCCGCGTGGCCGCCGCCGAGGCCGAGCGCGGCTCCTTCGACGACGCCTACAGGTTCGAGACCGGCGACAACTGGACCGGCCTGCGCGCCGAGGACTCCCGTCGCTGAGGCCCGGCCCAGGGTGGCCCACCGACCAGGATTGCCGCGTCAGGACCGATGCCGACCACCACATCGGTCCTGAGGAGGCAATCCGGCGCCCCACCCCGGCACTCCACCCCAGCACTCCCGCCCCTCATCCGCTCCTGAAAGAGGTCACCTCTCATGACCGATACCTTCCGCCTCATCGCCTTGTCCGCAGGCCTCTCGACCCCCAGCTCCACCCGCATGCTCACCGACCAGCTCTCCCGGGCGGCCGCGAAGGCCCTCGGCCGGGACGACGCCGAGGTGGACGTGACCACGGTGGAGCTGCGCGAGTACGCCCATGACATCACCGACGCACTGCTCACGCGCTTCCCGAGCGAGAAGCTGTCCATGGTGATCGAGTCGGTGCGCGCCGCCGACGCGGTCATCGCGGTCACGCCGGTGTTCAACGTCGGCCCCTCGGGGCTGTTCAAGACGTTCTTCGACGCCGTCGACATCGACGTGTGGGCGAGTAAGCCGGTGTTGCTGGGCGCGACCGCGGGCACCGCCCGCCACTCCCTCGCGATCGACTACGCGATCCGCCCGATGTTCGGCTACCTGAAGGCCGAGGTCGTGCCGACGGTCGTCTTCGCCGCCTCCTCCGACTTCGGCGCGGACACCGAGGGCCAGGCGGACGAGCAGCCCCTCGCGGCACGGGTGCGGCGGGCAGCCGCGGAGCTGGCCACGATGCTGCGGGCGGGCACCGGCTCCGCGGCGGGGGGCGCCGAGGATCCGGCCGACGAAGGCTCCGATGCCGAGTCGGCGGCGACCGCCCCGACCCGGGACGCGGAGTTCGCCGACTTCGTGCCGATGGGGACGCTGCTCGGCAAGCGCTGAGCCCCGACCTGCGGGCCTGCGCTGCGCAGGGGAAGACTCCGCACGAGCGGCGACGGCATCCGCGACCTCCGAGCAATGGGATACCCTGACGAGCAACCGCTTTCCGTTCGCGGGGCGAGCCACACCCCGCTCACCGGGAGCTCCGTCCCCGCCCCGCTCGCCGAGGAGGCGCCATGATCCGCCCCGGACTCTGCTCCGTCACCTTCCGCGAGCTCGCGGTCGATCGCGTCGTCGAACTCGCGGCCGGGGCCGGGCTCGAGTGCATCGAATGGGCCGGCGACGCCCACGTCCCGCCCGGTGACACGGTCGCCGCCGAGCGCGCCCGCACCCTGACCGAGCAGGCGGGCCTCGCCGTCGCCTCTTACGGCTCCTACCTGCGGTTCGAGGGCTCCGACGAGGAGTTCTCCGGTCAGAGCGAGGCGGTACTCCTGGCCGCCCGGGCCCTCGGTGCCCCGCGTATCCGGGTGTGGGCCGGCCGCACCGGCTCCGCCGAGGTCAGCTCCGCGCAGCGTGCCCGGATCGTCGGCAGGATCCAGCAGTTCGCCGATCGCGCCGGCGAGCAGGGCCTCGACGTCGGCCTCGAGTTCCACGGCGGCACGCTCACCGACGAGATCACCTCGACCCTGGACCTGCTCGAGGAGATCGGCCGCGACAATGTGCGCAGCTATTGGCAGCCCCACCAGGACATGCCCGCCGCCGAGGCCCTCGACACCCTGCGCCGGGCGCTGGAGAGCACCTCGACGATCCACGTCTTCTCCTGGTGGCCGGACCATCGGCGACATCCGCTGTCCGAGCGCGGAGGGCTGTGGCGCGAGGCCTTCGGCCTGTTTGCGGCCGAGGGGTCGGGCCGTGACGCCCTGCTCGAGTTCGTCCCCGACGACGACCCCGCGGTGCTGACGCGCGAGGCCGAGAGCCTGCGTGGCCTGATCGCCGCCGGAGTGGAGCGTGCCCGGTGAAGACGCTGCTGGCGATGCCCGCAGGGCTGCCCGCCCGGATGTTCGACGACGCCCAGCTCGCGCGCCTGGGCGAGCTGGCCGAGGTCGACACCGACTGCGCCGTCGCCGATCTCACCGTCGCCGGCGATGAGGAGCTGGCCGCGGTGGAGGTGCTGGTCACCGGCTGGGGATCGCCCCGCATCGATGCCGCGGCCCTCGCGCGCATGCCCCGGCTGCGGGCGATCGTCCACACCGCCGGCACCGTGCGCTTCGTGGTCACCGAGGCCGTGTGGGAGCGGGGCGATGTCCTCGTGACCTCGGCGACCGAGGCCAACGCCGTGCCGGTCGCGGAGTTCACGCTCGCCCACATTCTGCTGGCCGGCAAGCGCAGTCTCGCCCGGGAGGCGCGCTACCGCATCGATCACCGGGTCCGCCCGGGCGCCTCCGTGGACCCGGGGATCGGGAACCACGGGGGCGTCGTCGGCCTCATCGGGGCTTCACGGATCGGCACCCTGGTGGCCGAGCACCTGCGCCCCTTCGCCCTGGAGGTGCTGGTCACCGACCCCTTCGCGGGCGCGGAGCGGATCGCGGACCTGGGCGCGACCAAGGTCGAGCCGGAGGAGCTGTACGCGCGCAGCGACGTGGTGAGCCTGCACGCGCCCGACGCCCCCTCGACCCGGGGCATGGTCAGCCGGGAGCTGCTGGCGCTGATGCGGGACGGGACGACCTTCCTCAACACCGCCCGCCCGGCCCTCGTCGACCTCGATGCCCTGCGCGAGGAACTGGTCTCCGGCCGGCTCTCCGCGGTGCTCGACGTGCACGACGACCTGGCCGACGACGACCCGCTCTGGGACCTCGCGAACGTGGCGCTGACACCCCACATCGCCGGCTCCCAGGGCAACGAGCTGCATCGCCTGGGCGAGCACGCCCTCGAGGAGATGCGGCGACTCGCGCAGGGCGAACCGCCCCGCTTCCCCGTCGACCCCTCCCGGCGGGAGGTCACCGCCTGAGACGCCCGGGCACCTCCGCAGGAGCAAGCTCACGCCGCCGGCGGGACCGAATCCCCGCTCGCGGCGGGGTGCTCTGGTTATGCTGGCTGAGGTCGGGACAGCGTTTCCCCGCCCCCGTCACGACCGCAGTCCCCGAGCAGTAGGAGCCCCGATGCCCGCCGTTCGTCTCAGTGACGTCGCCCAGGACGCCGGGGTCTCCCTGGCGACCGCCTCCCGCGTGCTCAACGGGTCCACCCGAGTGCCCGGCAAGGCCGTCGCCGAGAAGGTGGAGGCCTCCGCGCTCAAGCTCGGCTACGTGCCCAATGCCCAGGCCCAGGCCCTGGCTCGGTCGCGCTCGGGCCTGATCGGACTCGTGGTCCACGACATCGTCGACCCCTACTTCGCGACCATCGCCCGCGAGGTCCAGCAGCAGGTGTTCGCCTCGCAGTCCCAGGTGCTGTTCACGCAGACCGATCGTGAGATCGACACCGAGATCCGGGCGCTGCGCTCGCTGATCGCCCAGCAGGTAGACGCCCTGGTGCTGGTGGGCTCCCACCGCTACGGCAACGACTCCGACGCCGCCCTCACCGCCCTGCTCGAGGGCTTCGCCCGCAACGGCGGCCGCGTGGTGGGCATGGGGCAGTCCCTGGGCGTGGGGCGCACGATCGTCCCCGACAACGCCGCGGCCGCACATGAGTTGGCCACGGCGCTGATCGTCGGGGGCCACCGGCGCTTCGCCGTGGTCCAGGGCATCGCCGGGATCCCTTCGGCCGGGGACCGCACCGGTGGTTTCATCGCCGCGCTCACGGAGGCCGGCATCGAGCCGGAGCTGAGCATCGAGGTGGGGCTGACCCGCGACGGCGGCCATGTGCTGGCCCAGCAGATCCAGGAGCACCTCGCGGCCGCCCCCGACGATCCGGTCGGGGAGTCGCTGCCGCTGTGCGTGTTCGCTCCGGCCGACGTGATGGCCCTCGGGGCGCTCGGCGAGCTGCGCCGCCTGGGGATCGACGTGCCCGGCCAGGTCGCGGTCGCGGGCTTCGGCGGAGTTCCCGACGCCGACGACGCCAACCCGACGCTGACCACGATCGCCCTGCCCCTGCACGAGATGGCGCGTCAGGCCGTGGACTGGGTGCTCGAGCAGCCCGACGAGGGCTCGGCCATCGGCCCGGAGGGCTCCGAGGGCGGCGCCGCGCACGAGGCGGCGGACACGTCACCGGAGGGCTCTGCCGAGGAGACGCCGTCGGAGGTGCATGTGCGCGGTGACGTGCTGCTGCGCGAGTCGACAGCATTGGCCGCCTCCGACTGAGAGCTCCTGCGGGTGCTCGAGCGGGACGGCGTCTCCGCCACGAGCCACGTCGAGAAGGGGACCGCTTCCGCGGCACCTTTCTCGACGCAGTGGTCGCGCTCGGTGCACAGAGTGCCAGGGACGTCAGGCATCGGGCATGTCAGGTGCACCCGGGCACCCTCACGCGTGCGGCAGCACCAGCTGCCCGAAGCGCTCGGCGATGATCGAGGCGGCGTCGTCGGCCGGGGTGGCCCAGACGTCCTCGTTGAAGATCTCGACCTCGATGTCACCGGTGTAGCCGGCCTCTCTGATCATCGTGGTGATGGCGGGGAAGTCGATGTAGCCGTCGCCCATGTAGCCGCGTGAGTGCAGCGGTTCGGCGGCCAGCGGCAGGTTCCAGTCGCACACCTGGTAGCTCCAGAGGCGCTCCGCGGCGGCGGCCCGCTTGATGGCGCGCTCGAGATACGGATCCCACCACACGTGGTAGGTGTCCACGACGACGCCGGCGGCGGGGCTGCCGGAGGCCTCGGCGATGTCGAGTGCCTGGTCGAGGGTGGAGACCACGGCACGGTCGGCGGCGAACATCGGGTGCAGGGGTTCGAGGGAGAGCGTCACCCCGCGCTCCTCGGCGTAGGGGGCGAGGGTCGCGATGGCCTCGGTGACCCGGGACCGAGCCCCGGCGATGTCCTTGTCCTCGCGGCTGATGCCGCCGACGACGAGCACCAGCGTGGGGGCGCCGAGGGCTGCGGTCTCGTCGATCGCCCGCCGGTTGTCCTCGAGCGCCTCGGCGCGATCGGCGTCGGCGGCTGCGGTGAGGAAGCCGCCGCGGCACAGGCTGCTCACCCGCAGCCCGGCGTCGTCGACCCGGCGGCGCAGGGCATCGAGGCCCACCTCGGCGACGTCCTGGCGCCACAGTCCCACGGCGTCGATCCCGTGGGAGGCGGCGACCTCGAGGAACTCCTGGATCGCCGTGGTGCGGAACGTCCAGCGGTTCAGGGACAGCCGCGGGGTGCCGGTGCCCAGACGCTCAGAGGGTGGGGTGTTCATGCGCTCGCTCCTGTCGCGTCCTCGAGGTCGTAGCCGGCCAGGCGCAGCATCGCGTGCCAGCGCTCGGCGGCGAGGGCGGGGTCCTCGAGATTACCGGTGGTGGCGGCGAGCTCGACGGTGCGCGAGAGGTGGGGCAGGCTGCGCGCGGAGTGCATGCCGCCCACCATCGTGAACGCCTGCTGGTGGCCGTTGAGCCAGGCCAGGAAGGCGACCCCGGTCTTGTAGTGGAAGGTGGGGGCGGAGAACACGTGGCGTCCCAGCTCCTCGGAGGCGTCGAGGATGCGGCGGGCCTCGTCGGGATCGCCCGCGTCCAGCGCTTGCACGGCGGCGGAGGCCGCGGGGGCGGTGGCGGCGAATGCCCCGAGAAGGGCGTCGGAGTACTCGCCGGGTGCCTGCTCGGCTCCCGGCTCGGTGGTGCCGGTGCCGTCGCCGACGATGAGGTGGGAGAAGTGGAAGTCGTCGCCGGTGAGCATCCGCACCCCGGCGGGCAGCTTCTCGCGCACGGCGATCTCGGCGGCGTCGTCCAGCAGGCTCATCTTCACGCCGCGGATCCGGGTCGGGTCCTCGGCGATGATGCGCAGCAGCGTCTCCGCACCGGCTGCCGTGTCGGTCGAGCCGAAGTAACCCTCCAGCTGGGGGTCGAAGGCGGTGCCCAGCCAGTGCAGGACGACGGGCTCGGTGGCCGCCTCGAGCACGCGGCGGTAGACGTCCTCGTACTCGGCGGCCGAGGTCGCCACGCGCGCCAGATGGCGGCTGGCCATGAGCACCGCTCCCGCGCCGGTGGCCTCGGTGGCCTGCAGCTGCTCGATGTAGGCTTCGACGATCTCGTCCAGGCTCAGCTGGTGCTCGCTGCGCTGATCGGTGGAGACCCCGGCCACCACGAGGTCGCGCACCTGCGCACCCTCGGGGAACACCGCGGCGATCTCGGGATCCGTGAGCGCCTCGCGGGCGCCCCGCGCGGTGCGGGCGATCAGCTCGCGGGTGGCGGAGGGGTCCAGGCCCATGTTGCGCTGGGCGGTGTCCATCGCGTCGGCCACTCCGAGGCCACGGGACCACATGGTGCGACGGAAGGCCGACGTGGCGTCCCAGTCGATGTCGGCGGGGGCACCGGGGGTGTTGTCCCCGTCCGCCCGGGGGACGACGTGCACGGCGGCGAAGACGACGCGGGAGCGCAGCGGACCGCTCGGCCGCGCGAAGGCCGGCGCCTCATCCAGTGCGATGCGGCGCAGCGAGCCGTCGTCATCCAGCAGGGTCAGCTGCAGGGTCTCCACGGTGCTCACACCTCCGTCAGCGGGTCGAGGTCGATGCGGCGGCCCTCGGCCGAGCTGGCGAGGCCCGCTTCTGCCAGGCGCACGCCGCGGGCGCCGGAGAGGAAGTCGTACGGGTACGCGGAATCCTTCGGCTCCTCGGCCACGTGGCGGAGGAAGCCCTCCCACTGCACCTTGAAGCCGTTGTCGAAGCCGTCGGGCCCGGCGTTGTCGGGCACCTCGATCCAGTCGGCGCGGTAGTCGTGGCCGTCCTTCACGTCGGGGTTCCATACCGGCTTGGGAGTCGCCTCGCGGGGCTGGATGTGCGCGCTGTGCAGGCCGACGACGGCGGAGCCGTTCGTGCCGTCGACCTGGAACTCCACCAGCTCGTCGCGATGGACGCGCACGTCCCAGCTGGAGTTCATCTGCACCACGGCCCCGCCCTCGAGGCGGAAGACGCCGTAGGCGGCGTCGTCGGCCGTGGCGGTGAATTTCTCGCCCGTCTCGTCCCAGCGCTCCCCGATGTGCGTGGCGGTCTGGGCGTAGACGTCCTCGATGCGACCGAAGAGCTCCTCGATGACGTAGTTCCAGTGCGGGAACATGTCGGCGACGATGCCGCCGCCGTCCTCCGCGCGGTAGTTCCAGGAGGGGCGCTGGGCGCTCTGCCAGTCACCCTCGTAGACCCAGTAGCCGAACTCGCCGCGCACGGAGAGGATGCGGCCGAAGAAGTCGGCGTCGATCAGGCGACGCAGCTTGAGCAGGCCGGGCAGGTACAGCTTGTCGTGGACGACGCCGCCCACGGTGCCGTGCTCCTTGGCGAGGCGCGCGAGCTCGAGGGCGTCCTCGAAGGTCTCGGCGGTGGGCTTCTCGGTGTAGATCGCCTTGCCGGCCGCGATCGCCTTCTTGAGGTTCTCCACCCGCAGGTTCGTCACCAGCGCGTCGAAGTAGACCTCGTACTCGGGGTCGGCCAGCGCGGCGTCGATGTCGGTCGTCCAGTTCGTCAGGCCGTGGCGCTCGGCGACGGTGGCCAGCTTCTCCTGATTGCGGCCCACCAGCAGCAGGTCGGGCAGGAGCCTGTCGCCGTCGGACAATGTGACGCCGCCCTGCTCCTGGATCGCCAGCAGCGAGCGCACCAGGTGCTGGCGATAGCCCATACGCCCGGTGGCGCCGTTGACGATGATCCCGATCCTGCGTGTGGCCATGTGCGTGTGCTCCTCGGTGTCCGGCCGCGATCGGCGTCGATCCGGCGGGGCTGACGATGAGGTCGGCGGCACCTCCCACAGACTGCCGTCGCGCGACCGAGTCGGTGGTAACCGCTTTCCGTCGGACCAGTAGATCACGAGGCGACGCGGGATTCAAGCCATGCACGCCCCGACAGGGCGCGACCAGGGGCCGCCTGCCGCAGTGGACGCCCGATGGTGACCCACGTCGCACATCGTGCAGGAATGCCCTTACCATGGGGGTGCCCATCTCCCGGCGTCTCGGAACCCGCCCTGGGACGTCTCGGGTCAGCGGGGCTCGAGCCGGCGATGACCTGACGCCGGTGCCGCCGCGGTGCTCGACGCTCGCGAACGCCGGCCGCCACCACCCTCCTCGCGCCCTCGCCCGCTCCTGGGCGCCGTCGAAAGGTCTTCCCGCATGACGGACCCGACCCTGCTGCGCCGCACCGGCGCCGCCAGCCGCTGGCTCGAGGCGCTGCCCCTGGGCAACGGACGGATCGGCGCAATGGCCTGGGGCGATCCCGGCGTCGCCCGGTTCGGACTGAACGAATCCACGTACTGGTCCGGCTCCCCCACCTCCACCGCTGGCCACCGCACCGCGCACCCAGAGGCCTCGCGGCTCCTCGCCCGTGGCCGGGAACTGTTCACGGCCGATCATGTGGCCGAGGCACAGGAGCTGCTGGAAGGGCTCGGGGCGGCCTGGTCGCAGGCGTATCAGCCCGTCGGTGACCTGGTCCTCACCGGTGGCGCGGGCGCTCATGGTGAGCTCGAGCGCCTGCTCGATCTGGAGCGCGCCGAGCACGTGGTGCGCACCCCCGCCGGCGAGCACCGCACCTTCATCAGCGTCGCCGACGACGTCCTCGTCCACGCCTTTCCTCTGGCGCCGGGTTCCGAGGTCGAGGTCGAGCTGGACTCGCCCCAGGTGGAGGAGCATCGAGCGACCGCCGCCGGCCAACTCGCCGTGGTGCTCCGCGCCCCCTCGGACGCTCCGCCGGAACGTCACCTCGCCCCGATGGCCTGGGACGAGGAGGGAGCCGGCCGCGTCGCCGTCGTGGTGCGCAGTCGCCGCGACGGCGACCGCGCGCTGGTGGTCTGCGCCCTGGCCACCACCTGGCAAGGTCTCGGCGAGCAGCCGGACAAGTCACCGGCCGACGTCCTGGCCGCGGCGACGGCGCAGGCCGAGGCGGCGCTGGAGCGCGGCGAGGACGAGCTTCACCGCCGCCACCTCGCCCATCCGCTGCCGGGCGCGCACGAGGTCGCCCTGACCTTGAGCGGCGCGGAGGACTCCGCGCTGCTGGCGACGTGCTTCGCCTATGGCCGCCACCTGCTCGCCTCCTCCTCGCGGCCGGGCCTGCCGCCTGCGACGCTGCAGGGCATCTGGAATGCCCAGGTACTGGCTCCGTGGTCCTCGAACTACACGGTCAACATCAATCTGGAGATGAACCACTGGGCGGCCGGGGTCGCCCACGTCCCCGACGCCGCCGCAGCGCTGGAGGGGTACACCGCGATGCTGCGGGAGGTCGGGGCCGAGACCGCCCGTCGGCTCTACGGGGCCGACGGCTGGACCGTGCACCACAACTCCGACCCCTGGGGGTACTCCGACCCCGTACGCGGCGACCCCAAGTGGGCGACCTGGCCGATGGGCGGGCTGTGGCTCGAGCGTGAGCTCGACTCGCTGAGCGCCTTCACCGGCGAGGACCCGCAGGACATCGCCGAGCGCCGCTTCCCCAGGCGGCGCGGCGCGGCCGCCTTCGCCCTGGATCTGCTGCACGAGAGCGCGGACGGGCATCTGGTCACCTTCCCCTCGACCTCCCCGGAGAACGAATGGGTCACCGCCGCGGGCAGAGCCGTCGCCCTCAGCGAGGGCACCGGGATGGACCGCTGGCTCCTGCGCGAAGTGCTCGAGGCGCTGGTGGCCGATGCCGAGCTGCTGGGCCGGCTCGAGGACCCGGTGGTGGCCCGCGCCGTGGCGGCCCTCCCCCTGATCCTCGCCCCCCGCGTCGGCGCGGACGGACGAGTGCTCGAGTGGCACGCCGACGCGCTGGCCGAGATCGAACCGACCCACCGCCACGTCTCCCACCTGGGCTTCCTCTATCCCGGCAGCGAGGAGGTCGAGGAGAGTGTGGAGCAGGCGGTGGCCGCCTCGCTCGAAGGCCGCGGTGACGAGGCCACCGGCTGGTCGCTGGTGTGGAAGACCTGCCTGTGGGCGCGCCTGCATCGTCCGGACCGCGTCCAGGCCCTGTTGGAGATGTTCCTCCGCCCGGCGGAGAACCCGGACGGCAGCGAGCGCAGCGGCCTGTACCCGAACCTGTTCTCCGCCCATCCCCCGTTCCAGATCGACGGGAACCTGGGCCTGGTCGCGGCGCTCGCGGAATGCCTGATCCAGAGCCACCGCGGCGAGATCGAGCTGCTGCCTGCGCTGCCGGCGCTGATGGCCGACGGGTCCGTGCGAGGGCTGCGGGCCCGGCCGGGGGTCGCCGTGGACATGAGCTGGGTGGACGCCACGCTGACCTCGCTGACCCTGCGCGCCGTGGGACCGGGAGCGCTGGGAACCCACCGCGTGCGGTGCGGCGAGCACGAGGTGACCATCGAACTTGCCGACGAGAACCCAGCGCAGGTCGACGTGGACGGGCTGCGCAGGTAGCACCTGCACCGTGCGCGCGACGGAGTCCCGTCCGAGAGAAGCCATACGAGCCGGCGTCGCCCACCCCTACCCGAACCGGTCACGCGTGCGAGATCCTGGTGTCGAGCAGCTGGGGCGAAGACCGAGGAGAGCAACATGACGACCTACAAGATCGGTGACGGTGTCCGCACGAAGGACGGCCCGATGAAGCACCAGTACGGAACGGTGGTCTACCTCCGCGAGGACGATGGCACGTACCTGGTGCGGTTCGGCGGTTCGCAGCAGCTGTACTTCCGCGCCGACGAGCTGGAGCCCTGGGAGTAGGGCCGAGGTCAGAAGAGATCGCCACGGCTGACTGGCGCGAGGACAAGCTGCTCAGCGCACCCTCGAGAGCCGTTCCCGAAGCTCCTGCGCCGTGGGGTTGCGCAGCACGTCCTCACCGATTAGAGCCGTTGGCGTGAGCTCGTCACCACCGTTGACCTCGCGAACCCGTGCCTTCGCCTCCTCATCCCGCCAGACGTTCACCCAGATCACGCGCGGGTCCTTGCGGAGCTGCAGCATCAGCCGCTCGCAATAGAGACAACCCGGCTTCCACAGCACCAGGGCTCGACCGGGAGCGAGTGCCGCCATCGCGCGCGGCCAGGGCGTGTGGCGGCCGCGCCGGCCGGACCAGAGAGCGACCGCGATGACCCCGAGCTCACCGACCACCCCGACTATCACGCCGTCGCGGTGGTCGTCCGCTCCGAGCACGAGCGCCAGCGCGGCGACCGCGAGCGTGCCCACGACGAGGGTCGGCAGGGTTCCGCGGTGCATGCACTCAGGGTAGGGCGCGCAGAGATGGGTTCACGTGGGCCCGTCGCTACTGCCCCGTGCGTGGGTATCAGCGCCGGGCGACAGACGGAGGGGAGACTCCGCCGCGTGACGCTACGAGGAGGGCGGAGTCCCACCCTCGAGGGTGAGCTGGAGGAACGACAGGTCGAGCCACCTGCCGAACTTCCACCCGACCTGCGGGAATCTCCCCACCTCCCGGAAGCCGAGCTTCTCGTGCAGCCTGATGGAGGCAGCGTTGCCCGCTTCGACCCCCGCGACCAGCACGTGCATGCCGGCCTCGCGAGCCCGGGAGACCAGCTCGCGCAGGAGGTTCTCCCCGACCCCCTGCCCGCGCTGGTTTCCTCGCACGTAGACGGAGACCTCCGCGGTGAATCGAAATCCTTCCCACGCGCGCCAGGTGCCGAATGTCGCGTATCCGACCACCTCACGGTCGTCGTCGAGCGCGACTAGCACCGGGTGGCCTGCCGTTCGATGCTCGGCCAACCACACCGCACGATCCGCCTCGTCCACGCGACTCGCGTTCCACACCGCCGTCGTGTGCAGCACCGCATCGTTGTAGATCGCGGTGATGGCGGGGAGCGACGCGTCGGTCGCTTCTTCGATGTTCATGCGTGCTTCCTGTTCTCGTACGGCGCCCCGGACGTCAGCGGAGCCGGGCAATAGTATGTGGGCGTGGCCGCCAGGACCACGGCTGCCGGCGCGTGTGACGAGCAAGCTCGCGACGAGGCGTCGAGCCGTGACGGCGTGGGCGGCACACGGCCTCCGGCACCGCCTCCAGGGCATGCATATTCTGGTCAGGTGTTTCCCAGGTAACTCCCCCGAGACCCTGTCGCCACGCCGTGACCTCCGGCACAATGGGCGCCATGTCCTCCCGCCTTACCCCGCTCCGCCTGGTGCGGGGCGCGGTCGCCGCGACGCTGACCACGACCGTAGCCCTGGGTGGTCACCTGGTCGGCGGCGAGGCGGTGCCCTCGTGGATCGCGGTCGCGCTCCCCTGGTGGTTGTCGATCATCGTCTGCACCCTGCTGGCGGGGGGTTGTTTCACGCTGTCGCGCATGGCTCTGGCCGTGCTGGCCAGCCAGGCGATCTTCCATGGCATGTTCCGGGCAGGCTCCTCGAGCGGCTCACCCTTCCTGATGGCAGATCCTCCGGGCCCGCACGCGGGCCACGGCGATGCCTGGATGACCCTCTGGCACGTGCTCGCAGCGCTCCTCACGGCAGTCCTCCTTCACCACGGGGAGTCGACCTTGTTCCGGTGCTTCGGTGCCGCCCGACGTCTGCTGAGCGCACTCCGCCGGCCCGTCGACGTGCGGATCCCGCTGAGGCGGCCCGCGTCGACCGGTCGCCCCGCGATCCCAAGCCTGACGCACCTGCTGCATGCGCAGCGGGCGGTGCTCACACCTCAGCTGCGCCGGGGCCCACCCCCGCCCGTCGCTCCCGCCACGTGACCCCCTTCTTCGAACGCACGGCTCGACCGCACGGAGCGCACCCGCCCTCGCAGGCGGGCAGCTCGTCGTCGGCCTGCGCCGAATGGGCCAGAGGCACTCCGCCTGCGGCGCCTGCCCACTACGTCTCGACCTCGACAGCACGATGACCCGGCAGCGCCCAGTGCACCCCATCCCTCTCCCCGAGGCGACGCCCGACCGATTGCCCTGACAGGGGTTCCGCGAGGCGGTTCGACCTCACTCTCGCCAAGGACTCCTCATCACACGCACCGACACGTCCTCACCGCCCCGATCGCAACCTCCCGTCGCGTCCCGCCGCTGGCTGGTCCCGCTCCTGAGACGCCTGCACTTCTACGCCGGTATCGCTGTGGGCCCATTCCTCCTGGTCGTCGCACTCAGCGGCGCGCTGTACGCGCTGTCCACCCCGGTGGAACGCATGATCTACTCCGACGAGCTCACCGCTCCGATCAGCGGCGAGGCCCTGCCGCTGGCCGACCAGGTCTCTGCGGCGACCGACTACGTCGGCCAGGAGGAAACCCTGGTGGCGGTACGTCCCGCCCCCGAACCCGGTGAGACCACCCGCGTCATGTACTCCGGGACCGATCTCGGCGAGAGCGAGACCCGGGCGATCTTCGTCGACCCGGCGACCGCCGAGGTGCGTGGCGACCTCACGACCTACGGCACCAGCGGTGCGCTGCCCGTGCGCACCTGGATCGACCAGCTCCATCGCGGCTTGCATCTCGGAGACTTCGGGCGCAACTACAGCGAGTTCGCCGCCTCCTGGATGGCGGTGGTCGCGCTCGCCGGCATCGGGCTCTGGGTCGCGCGCGCCGTGACCTCGCGCAGCCGGCGCGAGGCTCTCCTGCCCCGCCGTGACGTCAGCACCAGGCGCGGCACCCTGTCCTGGCACGCCTCCGGCGGGATCGTGCTGGCCCTGGGCATGCTCTTCCTCTCCGCCACCGGCATCACCTGGTCCCAGCATGCCGGGACCCACGTCACCGACCTCCGTGCCGCCCTCGGCTGGACCACGCCCGCGGTGACGACCCAGCTCGGCGAGGAGACGGCCGTCCCGGACGAGCATGCGGGCCACGCCGGCCACGGAGGCGGTGAGAGCGGCCACCCCTCAGCAGAGCCAGGCACTGCCGACCCGGCGATGTTCGACCATGCGCTCGAGATGGGCCAGGCGGAGAACATCGACAGCACCAACGTGGAGATCCTCCCGCCGACCTCCGAGGACACTGCCTGGGTGGTCCAGGAGATCCAGCGCAGCTATCCCACCATGGTGGATTCGGTCGCGATCGACATGGGCGACATGGAGATCGTGGACCGCGTGGACTTCGAGGACTTCGGGCTGATGGCGAAGCTCGCCCGCTGGGGGGTCGACATCCACATGGGCACCATGTTCGGCCTGGTCAACCAGATCGCGGTGGCTCTCGTGGCCCTCGCGATCGCGGCGATGGTCGTGCTGGGCTACCGCATGTGGTGGCAGCGACGCCCCACTCGGGGCGGGACGGCCCGCGTAGGGAAGCCACCGGCCCGCGGTGCGCTCCAGGCCGCCCCCTGGTGGGGCATCGGGCTGGTGGCCCTCGTCGCGCTCGCCATCGGCCTGTTCCTGCCGATGGTCGGCTTCGGCCTCATCGGATTCCTCGTCGTGGACTTGATGGTGCAGGCCCGAAGAACGGACCGCTCACCGCACTGACTCCTCCGGCAGCCGTCGATCACCCGGCGCACCGGTGATCGGGGCTGCGAGCACGACCACGGTTCCTCGCCATGGTCCCCGAGGTCCCGTCCGACAGACGGACGACTGCCCCGGCGCATAGGGTCGCGGCATGGACACCGAGAGCGCCGACCCTGTTCGTCACGTGCTCGAGTCGTTGAGCGCTCACCGAGGCGCCGAACTCGTCCATCGGTTCGACCACGGAGTCGGAGGGACGTCCTTGATCGCGCTCGACGGATCGCGCCAGGTCCTGAAGGCGTGGCCGGCATCCGAGGAGGACAGGGCCCGGCTCGATACCTCCCTGGAGCTCGCGGACACGATGCGGACACGGGGCGTCGCCGTGCCGAGGGTTCTCGAGCGCGGGGAGGTCGGTGGAGTCGGATACGCCCTGTACGAGCACCTCCCCGGGGCCTGGTCCGATCAGCTGGGGCCCGAGGCGATGGACGGCCTGGTCCAGATCGTCGATGCGGAGCGTGATGCGGCGCCGCACCCGAATCCGGGATGGCACGACGAGCTGCGCCGCATGCTGGCCCGTGGCGATGCGTCCTTCGACATCGATCCCCAGGCGCTGCTCGCCGCACCGGCCGCCGCGCGAGTCCTCGAGGAGGCGCGACGTCGACTCGACGCCTGCGCGGCAGGCAGCCTGCGGACCGCCGACATCGTGCATGGCGACTTCGCGCCCGAGAACGTGCTCCTGCACGAAGGGCGCGTCGTGGGCGTGGTCGACTGGGAACGAGCCAGGATCGGCGATGCAGGCATCGACCTGGTCGGCGCGATCTTCGACCTCGAGATCTGGGAGAAGGCCGCCGCCGGTCCGAGACGCCGTCTGTGGACCGCCGCCTCGGAGCGCATGCCCCCCGAGGCGCTGGCCGCCTACGTCGGGGTGTACGCCGTGAGGTACCTCAGCTGGTCGGTCGGCACGTCCATGGAGTCGCAGGTGCTGGACCTCGCGCACCGTCTGCTCGAGCGGACGCACGATCCGACCTGAGCCTGAGGGTGATCCCGGCCCGATCCCGACGTCGGGCCGGAAGCGCTCCGCGAGGTCGGGCCGCGAGGCGAGGACGTTTAGGAGCGGCGGAACTCCTCCGCCGCGTCCCGGATCCTCCCGGTGAAGCGGTCCCAGAACTCGGGATCATCGCCGAGCTCGTTCTGGAGGTTGCCCGCGCGCCCGTCGATCAGCTCGCGCACGATGTCGGCGTGGCCGGCGTGCTGCGACGTCTCGGCGACCATCCTGATCAGGAGCGCCCCGAGCGTGGTGTCGGGCTCTTTCCACCAGGGCACGTGGCCGGGACTGTCGAGGTCGAGTTCCGCGAGAGTCGCATTGGCGTGGGCGCACGCACGCCGGTACAGGGCCACGATGTACTCGCGGGACTCCCCGGGGATGGCCCACATGTCTGCCCCGTCCCAGATCGACCTGTCCTCCTGCCAGCTGATGCTCACTCCCGCAGGCCGCCCGAGGCAGTCCCCGAGGTAGCCGTACTCGAGGCCGGCCAGGTGCTTCACGAGGCCGAGCAGGTTGGTACCGGTCGGGGTGAGTGGTCGTCGGAGGTCGTACTCGTCGAGCCCCTCCAGATTGTCGAGAACATTCGCGCGCGCATGGATGAGTTTCCGGTGCAGCTCGTCCTGGAGATCGTGGCCCATACAGCGATCGTAGTGACCCGCTCCGACCGCGGAAGTCCGAACCTCTCAGACGTACGTCCCACCACCGGACCCGCGAGGAACGACTCTGCCGGCGAGCCACGACACCATCGTAGTGGCGCCGGTCCCTCCGGCAGCGGCGGGGAACAGTTACGTTGAAGGCGTCACGCCATCGGTTTCGTGGGCAGGCAAGGGTCGTGTCCTCGCTTCCTGCGGGTGCGACAGCGACCTTCCGGGGGCCGGGGCGGTGGAGACGGCAGCGGAGGAAAGGTGGGGTGGCGCAGTGAACGCAGGGCGACGGGGAGGATCCACAGGGTTCCGGAAGGTGGCCTCGGCAGCGGCGGCGGTGGCGCTGGTGGCGACCACCGGCGCCTGCATCTTCGGGCCGGACCGGTTCGACGTGCAGGTCGCCGACGAGGCCCCTGCCTCGACCGTGCTGGCCGGCAAGGACCCCTCACGGACCGCGATCGCTTTGAGTGCCGCGCTCTTCGAATCGGCCGACGGGGCGGTGGTCGCCACCGAGGACTCCGTCGATGCGCTCGCCGAGGTCAGCTCCCGCTCCGGGCTCCCCCTGCTGATCGGCACCGATCAGGAGGTCGCCGCCGAGCTCGAGCGACTGGGCACCAAAACCGTCGTGACGGCAGAGGGCACGGACGTCTCCTCACTCGCGGACGGTCTCGACGTCGAGGAGATCGACCCCGCGGACTCGGAGGCCGACCTGCCCGAGGCGGGTGGGGACCGGGAGCCCGCCCCCGTCTCGCTGTTCGTCGACCCGGAGCTGGACGATCCCGCACAGGCCGTCGCTCGTGCCGAGGTCGAGGCGGCCGGCGGCGCCGTCACCGAGATGCCCGGCGGCGACCCCGGCCGCAGCAGCGACGCCGTGGCAGAGGCGAAGGACGCGATCGGGGGGGACCCGTCATCAGGCGTCCTCGCCGTCGGCGAGTCCTTCGGCCCGGCCGAGAAGTGGGCGTCCACCCTGCAGATCACCCTCACCGCCCCCGAGCTCCCGGGCGGCGGCACGAGCGTCTTCCCCGGTCGGCGCATGATCGCCGCCTACGGCTCCCCCGGCATCCCGTCCCTCGGGATCCTCGGGGAGCAAGGGGTCCAGGAGTCGATCGATCGCGTCACGCAACTGGCCGAGGACTACTCCGGGCTCACCGACGAGCCGGTCGTGCCCGCCTTCGAGATCATCACGACCCTCGCCTCCTCGCAGCCGGGTGCCGACGGCGACTACTCCAGCGAGCTCGATCCCGAGATGCTGCGCGAATGGGTCGACGCGGCCGGGGACGCCGGCGTCTACGTCGTGCTCGACCTGCAGCCCGGCAGCACGGACTTCCTCACCCAGGCGAAGCGGTACGAGGACCTGCTCGCCGAACCCCACGTCGGGCTGGCGCTCGATGCGGAATGGCGGCTGGAGCCCGGCCAGAAACATCTCGAGCAGATCGGCTCGGTCTCGGCCGAGGAGGTCAACGAGACCTCCCGGTGGCTGGCCGATCTCACCTCGGACCACGGCCTCCCCCAGAAGGCCCTGATCCTCCACCAGTTCAGCAGCTCGATGATCACCGACCGCCAGAACCTCGACACCTCCCGTCCGGAGCTCGCGCTCACGGTGCACGCCGACGGCCACGGCACCCCGGACTCGAAGCTGGAGACCTGGAACGCCCTGCAGAAGGACCTGCCGGAGGGGATCTTCATGGCGTGGAAGAACTTCTACGACGAGGACACCCCGACCTTCGCCCCGGAGCAGACCTACGAAGTCGAGCCGCGCCCCTGGTTCGTCTCCTACCAGTGAGGGCTGCTCCGTGCTGCTGACCGACGCGCAGGTCGCAGAGTTCCGGACGACCTGATCCCAGGTCCCGGAAACCACCGCGAGCCGCCATGATGGCCACGACCCCCGACGAAGGAGAATCCATGACCGCCACGGCCGACCTGTACGACGAGCACGGCGAGGACCTGCAGTCCGTCGCCCTCCAGTTCCGCGATCTCGGCGGCACCCTCGCCTTCTCCGGCATGATCCGCACCGTGAAGTGCTTCGAGGACAACTCGCTGCTCAAGGCGACGGTCTCCGAGCCGGGAGACGGCGCGGTGCTCGTGGTGGACGGGGCCGGGTCCCTGCGGCGGGCGCTCATGGGCGACATGATCGCGAAGATCGCCGCGGACAACGGCTGGGCCGGGGTGGTCATCCACGGGGCCGTGCGCGACGTCGCAGTGCTCCGCTCTCTTCCGCTCGGGATCAAAGCACTCGGCTCCACTCCTCGGAAGTCGACGAAGACGGGCCAGGGGATCGTGGACGAACCCGTCGAGTTCGGTAGTGCCACCTTCCATCCCGGGCGACGTCTGTTCGCTGATGAGGACGGGATCCTCCTCGGGCGCCGAGCACGATGAGGATCGCGACCCTGAACACCTGGGGCACCCGAGGCCCGTCGGCCGATCGGCAGAAGACGATGCGTGCCGAGTTCGCGCGGCTCGAAGCCGACGTCATCACGCTGCAGGAGACCGTGCTGACCGCGCAGGTCGATCAAGCGGCGCAGATCCTCGGGAGCGGCTATCACCTGGCCCAGCAGACGCAGCGCGAGACGGGCCGGCACGGCGCCCCGGACGGGCAGGGCATCACCACGGCCAGCAGATGGCCGATCGGGGAGGTGGTGGAGGTCGATCTCGACGTCACCGATCGCACGTCCGACTTCGCCTGCATCTGCCTGATCACGGAGATCCTCGCCCCCGCACCGCTCGGCAGGATCTGGGTCGCCAACCACTTCCCCGACTACCAGCTGGACCATGAGCGCGAACGCCGGCTCCAGGCCGTGACCGTCGCCCGCGCTCTCGAGCGTCTCCGTCTCGATCGGCCCGGCCATGTGGTCGTGGCCGGGGACATGGACGCGGAGCGCACCTCCGACAGCATGCGCTTCTGGACCGGGCGGCACGTCATCGAGGACACCAGCGTCTGCTATCGCTGCGCGGCCGAAGCCGTCCACGGCGGCACAGCGAGGGAGACGTACACCCCCGCGAATCCGTACCAGGTGGATCCGGACTGGCCGTTCCGCAGCATCGATCACGTCCTCGTCCGCTGCACACCCAGCGGCCCGTCCTTGATCGCCCTTTCGTGCCGGCGAGCCTTCGACACGGGCCCCACGACCGTCAGCGACCACTACGGTCTCGTGGTGGACTACGAGCCGGCCGCGGACACCGGGAGCATCGAGCACTGAGCGTCGTGCGACGACGCCCGCTCGGCGTCCGGCCTCGCGGCGTTCGGTACGCAGCCGCCTGCCGAAGGCCCCTCACACCCCTTGCATCATGCACTCTGCATGAAATACTGCGGTATGCACGACGTGGAGCGCACGGCCAACCTTCTCGGCGCGACCTCCTTGGCTCTCACCGATCGCTTTCTGCGTGAGGCGACTCGGGAGCGCGGGCTGAGCACGAGCAGCGCCGCAGCGCTGGTCACCCTGCATGCAGATCCGGGGCTGAGCGTGAGCGAGCTCGGCCGACGGGTAGGGCTGAGCCAACCCGCTGCCGCGCGGATGGTCGACGCCCTGGAAGCCCATGGCCTCGTGGAGCGGCGGCACGGCACGGCCACTCAGCGGCGCAGGAGGGTGCATCCCACCACGCAGGGGCATCAGCTCGCACATCGGGTGCTCGATGACCGCAACGATCCGCTGGTCCACGCCCTCTCGCATCTCGAGGAGAGCGACCAGCAGGTGCTGGCCGGGCTGCTGGAGAAGATCCTGAGGCAGGTCCACGCCGAGGTGGGACAGGGCCAGCGCATCTGCCGCCTGTGCGACCGGGACCGTTGCCTGCGCTCAGCTCCCTGCCCGGTGGGGCAGGCAGAACGCGGTGAGGGCGGGTAGCACATGGGCATCGCCCTGGCACTGGCCTCCGCGCTGAGCTACGGAGTCTCCGATGTGATCGGTGGCCTCGCGTCACGGCGCATCTCCTTCGTGCACGTCGCCCTGCTCGGGCAGGTGGGCGCGCTGTGCGCCACCGCGCTGATCATGGTCGTTAGCCCGACCCCGCCGGCGCGAGGTGCGGATCTGGCCTGGGGAGCGGGCTCCGGCATCGGGACCGGGCTCGCCATGGCGTTCCTCTTCCACGGGCTCAGCCGAGGCGCGATGACCGTCGTGGTGCCTCTCAGCGCCGTGGGCGGCGTCGCACTGCCGGTCCTCGTCAGCGTGGCCCTCCTCGGCGAACGGCCGCCCTGGCTGACCTGGGTGGGCATCCTCATCGCCGCCCCGGCGCTGTGGTTCATCAGCAGGGCGACCGACGGGTCGGACGCTGCCTCCCGCTCAGCGGTCTTCGACGGCCTCGCCGCGAGCTGCGGCATCGCCCTCCAATACCTCTGTCTCGCGCAGGCGGAGGCCTCCTCGGGTCTATGGCCGATCCTCAGCGGTCGCGCCGCGGCGATCGCGGTGATCTTGGGGGTGGCCGTGCTGCTCCTGCGCCGCGCCCCGTCGCGTGACGCCGCGGCCGCCACGCCGTCCGTCATCGCGCTCAGCATCGGCGCCGGCGTGCTGGCCGCGGCGGCGCTGGCCGCTTACCTCTACGCGCTTCGCACGGAGTTCGTCACGGTCGCCGTCGTGCTCTCGTCCCTCTATCCGGTCGTCCCCGTGGTGGTCGGGCTCGCGTTCCTCCACGAGCATCTCCGACGGTCTCAGGCTCTCGGTCTGCTTGCAGCGCTGACCGCGACGGTGCTCATCGCCGTGGCATGAGGTGTGCCCGCGCGAGGGACGGATTCCCGCCGTATCAGGCATGTTCGGGTCGTACAGTGCGGACATGAGCGATGACATCCGGAACGTGCGCACTGCGCTGTCGGCCATCACCGAGCACTGGCAGCCGCACCGGCTCGCGAGCATCAACGACTACGACGTCAAGGTGGTGAAACTCCGCGGCGAGTTCGTCTGGCACACGCACCCGGACACCGATGAGCTCTTCATGGTGCTGGACGGCGAGCTGACCATTCAGCTTCGAGATCGTGACGTCGTCCTCGAGCCAGACGACGTCTTCGTCGTGCCCCGCGGTGTCGAGCACTGCCCGAAGGCGGACGGCGAGGTCCATGCCCTTCTGCTCGAGCCGCAGGGAACGGTCAACACGGGTGACGCGGGTGGCGACATGACCTCGACGCTGCGCGAACTGACCTGATCGCGCCGCGGCGCCGACGCAGCACCGCACCGGCTCCGCACCGCTCAGAGGCACCCTCGATCGCGGTCAGGCACACACGGCGAGGAGATCGCAGCCGTCGTCCCCCGCCCGGACGAACCGGACGCTCTGCGTGGAGACGGCGACGAAATGGCCCTCCCGCAGAGGGACCTCTGTCCCGTCGACGACCAGCCAGCCGCTGCCGCGGACTATCGCATAGGCATCTTCGACCCCGTCGCAGACGTGATCGTGGGGCTCGGTCGCGGCGCCCGGTGGGAGCTGGACCTTGTACATCTCGAAAGCCGCCAGGCCGAGACGTTCACTGATCCGCTTGTCGAACGGGCTCCCGGCGGGGTGAGGACCACGCCCTTCTTCCACGTCGTCTGAGTGCACGATCCGGTAGGACATGACCACGAGGCTAGGTCATCGTGATCATGCAGCCGGTCCGGTCACGTCGCCAGCGCGTCGGCCAGCGTGTCGATGAAACGTGGCAGCGCGGCCGGGTCGGCTCGCGCGTGGACCGGGTTGAGTTCTCCGATCGACAGCGCGCGGCATCCCGGGTCCTGCCAGAGGGTCCCCAGTGCCTCGCCGAGCTGGTCGACGGTGGGACCGCTGTTGCGTCCGTTGACGTTCTCGGCGAGAGGAGCGTCGATGAAGTCGAGCACGTCGACGTCCAGGTGCACCGCGAACGGCTCGTCGGGCAGGGCGCTCCGCGCGGTGCGCGCACTGTCACGCGGTGCGGCGACGAGGTCATGGAGAGGCACGACCGGCAGGTGCAGGCGGTCGGCCTGCTCTCGTTCGAAGCCCGTGGCACCGTCCACTTCGACACCGAGGAACGAGACCTGGCCAGGGACCAGCAGCGGCCGGGGCCCCAGAGCGTCGAGGAGTTCGTCGGCGGAGCCTTCCACGGCCAGCCCGTGCGCGACGCCCATCCAGTCCAGTGCGCCCTCGCGCGTGCTTTCAGGGGTGTTCAGATCGAAGTGTCGGTCGATGTACACGAGGTGGGGCTCGAGACCGCTGTCGCGAAGTCCGGCGCACATGCCGAGTGCGACGGTGCAGTTCCCACCGAGCACCAGCAGACGCTCGCCGCTCGAGGTCAGCGAGGCGACTCGGGCCGCGAGCTCGCGCACCGAGGAGGCCACCGCGGTGAGGTTCTGCGCGAAGGGGCGGGCGCGGTCGGGGCTCCACACCTGCATCGTGAGATCCCCGGCGTCCTCGACCTGCCATCCCGAAGCCGTCAGAGCGTCGAGCAACCCGGCCTCGCGCAGCGCTCGCGGCGCCTGCTCCTGACCGGGCGCGTAACTGGCGGCGCTGCTGGGGACGCCGAGCACGTGAAGCACCGTCATGACGGCGATCGTACGCATCGGGCCCCGCACCGGCCACGAGGGCGCATCTGACAGAAGTCATGCGGCCCGGTGACTGCGTCCACTACCGGCATCCTTCCCGGTCCGAGAGTCTGGATACCGACCAGACACCCCGGGAACGGCTGGACACGGACTCGGGAGCATCGGCCCCCTGGACGCAGTGAACACCGAGCCTGCCAGGTTCCGACTCCTCGGCTCGTGGTCTCGCCGTCCACACCCGGCGATCGCCACGTCTCCCGTCATCAGCAGAAGGAGGCCTCTCATGGCCACGCAGAGCACCCACCGACCGGCACGTCCCGGCTGGCCAGAGGTCTTGGCCGGCGCCGCCACCTACCTCGCAGCATTCGGTCTGGTCTTCCTCCTGCTGCCCCTGGTCCAGGACGAAGCCGTCAGCGGAGTCGTCGGGCTCTTCGTCTCCGGAGCGATGGGCCTCGTCGCCTTCGCGGTCGCCTACCTGATCCGGGTCCGCGACCTCGCAGCATTCGGGGTCCGACGCGCGAAGGCCCGCCATCTCTGGCTGGGCGCCGGTTTCGGTGTGGCCGCCTATCTGCTCGGGATGGTCGCCGCGCTGCTCTACATGGTCACGACGCACGACACGCAGAACATCCAGACGTCCTACCAGGCTGCCGCGCAAGGCGGGTTCGTCTTCCTGGTGCTGAGCCTCATCGCGGGTTCGCTCATCACGCCGCTGGGCGAGGAGATCTTCTTCCGCGGCGTCGTGGCCAACACCCTGCTGTCCCGCCTCACACCCTGGCTCGCCGTTCCCGCCAGTGCGGCCGTCTTCGCCCTCGCCCACGGGATCAACCCGGTGCTGCCCGTCGCGTTCGTCGTCGGCGTGCTCGCCGCACTCCTGTTCCATTGGTCGGGCTCGGTATGGCCCGGCGTGATCCTCCATGGCGTCAACAACACGTTGGCGCTTCTCGCTCCGTTGGTCATCGCGACCTTTCTCGAGTAGCCGGTCCCTCGGCGCCGGGACGGGAGAATGCGCCGCTACTGGCCAGCGCCCTGGGACAGCGATGAGGGGTGAGGCCGCGAGTTGCGGCCCCACCCCTCATCCGTGATGTCACGATGACATCGACGGGGGTACTGCGCTGATCAGCAGGGCTCGACGGCCGTGCTGATGGTCGAGTCGGACTCAGCGGTGGTCACGTCCAGCGTGAACTCACCGTTGTTGAGCGCCTCGATCTGCTCCTCCGTCAGTTCGACGGAGCCGGCGGCGCCGCCGCTCGTCCCGCCGTTGGCCTCCAGCGCGATCTCGTCGTCGCCGGTGTTCAGCGTCACCGACGTGACCTCAGCAGCCATGTCCGCGTAGACGCAGGTCACCGAGAACACGTTGCCGTTGAGCGAGCCCTGGCACTGTGCCGCGCCCGTCGAGTCCTCAGTCTCCGGCGTGATCGCGGAGTACTGCATCGACTCCGAGGAGCTGCCTTCGCCGGAACCGCCGGAAGCACCGCCACCGAGGAGACCGCCGATGGCGTCACCACCGAGAAGGCCGCCGACGGCGTCACCGCCGAGAAGACCACCAAGGCCGGCGTCGCCGGAAGTGCCTTCGTCACCAGTGCTGTCGTCGCCACCGGTGCTGTCGTCGCCACCGGTGCTGTCATCACCCGGCGTGCCCTCGTCACCACCAGTGCTGTCGTCGCCACCAGTGCTGTCGTCGCCCGGCGTGCCCTCGTCACCACCAGTGCTGTCATCACCCGGCGTGCCCTCGTCACCACCAGTGCTGTCGTCGCCACCAGTGCTGTCGTCGCCCGGCGTGCCCTCGTCACCACCAGTGCTGTCGTCGCCACCAGTGCTGTCGTCGCCCGGCGTGCCCTCGTCACCACCGGTGCTGTCGTCGCCACCAGTGCTGTCGTCGCCACCAGTGCTGTCGTCACCCGGCGTGCCCTCGTCACCACCAGTGCTGTCATCACCCGGCGTGCCTTCGTCGCCGCCGGCACCACCTGAGGTGACGCCGCCGAGGAGACCGCCGACGCCTTCCTCGCCAAGGAGGCCGGAGGTGCCCTCCTCGCTGAGGAGACCGCTGACGGCGTCCGGGCTGAGGAGATCGGACCCGATGTCGCCACCGAGAGGCCCGGAGAGCGACTCGAGGGTGTTGATGTTGTCCGTGACCTTCACGACGTCCAGGACACCCGTGGGATTACCGCTGGTCACGTCGCTCAGCGCGGTCTCCCACAGCAAGCGCCAGGTGTCGAGGTGATCGCCTGCGAAGGCGGTGTAGTCCCCGACGTTGAGCAGGGTCTCAGGATCGACCCGCTCCAGGATCTCGGTCGCATCCGTCGTCTTCCAGAGGTACGTGGGGTCCGTCAGCGTCTCCGGCGAGGGCAGGCCCGGGACGATGAGATCGGAGAGATTCGCGAGTTCCTGGACGGACTCGACGTCCAGATTGGTCAGGTCGTTGGTGTTCAGGGGGATGCCGACGCCGCCGCAGGAGGTCAGCAGGGTGACGTAGTCGGTCCCGTGGCCCTTCACGTGAGAGGGGTTGAAGACCGGGATCCATCCCAGAGGGCCGCCGTAGATGTCGATGACCGGCATCTCGGAGTTGCCGATGGCACCGCTGGCCAGCGAGAGGACCAGATTCTCGTAGGCGGGATCGGTGTGGAACTCATTGAAATGAGAGGGGGTCCCGATCAGCGGAATGCCGTCTTCGTTGGCCCACATGTGATCCAGGAAGAACGTACATGCGTCACCGCCCCCTTCCCCGTGACCTCCGTGACCGCCGGAGTCCTCGCCTTCGGCATACGCGAGCGGCGCGCTCCCCAGAGCGACGGCCGCAGCAGCCCCGGCGACCGCTATCTTCGCCCACCACTTTCGCCCGAGTTTGATTGACATCTCTCCAACCTTCCGTAGAGTTCGGATAACGCCAGGAGAGTGATCCAGGTGTGCCAGCGCCCGTCCTGGACAACTGAACAAAACCTGCAGGTAACCTGACGATTCTCTGAACCTACGTGACGCGAAGCACACAGGTCAAGTGCCGTTCGAGACGGGATCTGCCGCCCGCGCCCCGGATCGATTCTCGCGAGCGCCCGGGGTGGACGTCGGGGCGTTGCGGAGGGTGACCGAGCGGGGCAGCCTCCACCGAAAGCACCCGTCTCCTGCATAGATATCGGCGCGCTGTGACCGCCTCGCGCGGTCGAGCCACGAGATGTCGGCACCGACGGGCTCCCGGGCGGCCGCGGACGATGCGAGTCACCCCTCGCCCCGCTCGAACGCCCGGACGAGCAGTTCCGACCACGGGCCGCGCTCCGCGGGTGCGACGCAGCGAACAGCTCGTGTTCAGGCAGCGACGCGATGACCGGGCGCCTCTTCTCGTGATCGAGAGGCTGACGTACCGTCAGGGAAACGCGGCGCGTTCCGCTCGGGACGACGATCTTCCGCCGCGAGAGGAGCGCTTCTCATGGATTACATCCGCCTTGGCCACTCCGGCCTCTACGTCTCCCGTCTGGCGCTGGGAACGATTCCCTTCGGTGCCGGAGGAGGTTTCGAGAAGATTGCCGGACTTTCCGTGGACGACGCCCGACGCCAGCTCGATGAAGCCATCTCCCACGGAGTGAACTTCCTCGACACCGCGAACATCTACTCGGCCGGTGATTCCGAGCGGGTGCTGGGAAAAGCGCTGGGAAAGCGGCGCGACGACGTCATTCTCACGTCGAAGGCCCGCACATCGGTCGGGGACGGCCCCAACGATTCCGGCGCCAGCCGGTACCACCTGACCCGCGCGGTCGAGGACAGCCTGCAGCGGCTCGGCACTGACCACCTCGACCTGCTGTACCTGCACCAGTGGGACGGCCAGACCCCGATCCTCGAGACCATCGCGACCGTCACCGACCTGATCCGCGCCGGCAAGGTGCGCTACTGGGGAGTGTCGAACTACAGCGCCTGGCAGCTGACCAAGACCGTCTACGAGGCACGGCAGGCAGGCCTCGAGGCCCCGGTCGCGCAGCAGGTCTACTACACGCCCGAGGCGCGGGAGATCGAGTACGAGATCATCCCTGCCGCTCGTGATCTCGGCGTGGCCACGTTCGGGTGGAGCCCACTGGGCGAAGGGCTGCTGAACGGCAAGGTGCGCCGCGGCACGCAGACCCCGTCGGACACGAGGCAGGGCACCGACTGGCCGGAGCCCCACGTGACGGACTGGGAGCGCGCCTACGATCTCATCGAGCTGTTCGACGAGATCGCGGGGGACCTGGGATGGACGATCCCTCAGGTGGTCATCTCCTGGATCCTCGACCGCCCGGGGGTGGACGGCACGGTGATCGCTGCCCGCTCCTTCGAGCACCTCCAGCAGGATCTCGCCGCCGCTGATCTCACCCTGCCCCAGGAGGCCCGCGACCGGATCACCCTGGCCTCGCAGCAGCCGGCCTACTACCCCCTGTGGCACCGTCTGCTCAACGGCCAGGACCGTCCCGAACCGGCCGAGACCGAGTTCTACGCGGAGCACCAGCACGCCCTGGATGCACAGCGAGGAGGCTGACCGGCGCGGGCAGGAGGCGCGCTCTCGACCACCCGAGCCTTGACCCTGTGCCCAGCACATAGTTTTGTATGCGGAGTACTCGCCGTGGACGGACGGCGCACCCCGGACCTCGGAGCACATCTCATGCGAGTACTTCGCACCCCCCTCCAGATCATCCGCGCCGACCTGCGCGCCTATCTCGCCCTCACCGCCATGGCCTACGGGCTCCTCCTGCTCGGCATGGCGCTGGGCCTGCTGTTCCCTGATCTCAACGCGGCGCTGACGGGGTCGATGGGCGCCAGCGGGGAGACCGACCTGGTCGTCTCCCTGCTCGCCCAGCCGTGGCTGTTCGCGGCGACCATCTTCGCGGTCAACATCGCCAGGATCGCCCTGGCCTCGATCCTGCTGCCCTCGCTGATCGTGCCCTTCCTCGGCATCGCGGTCTTCGCGTACTTCGCCGTAGAGACCGGCATCACGCTCGCGCCGGTGAACCACGCCGCCGCGATGACGCTGATCCCGCACTCGCTCACCATCGTGATCGAGTACCAGGCCTATGTGCTGCTGCTGCTCGGCGCCTTCCTCCTCGGCAGGTCGTGGCTCCGGCCGGCGACGGTCGAGGCCCCCACCCACCGGCGGGGATACGTGCGCGGACTGCAGCTCATCGGCCGGCTCGCTCTGCCCGCCCTGGCGCTGTTCGTCGTCGGCGCGGTCTACGAGGCCTTCTCCCTCAGGTATCTCACGCCCCTCCTGGTCGTGGGATGAACCCGGAGACGGTTGCCACCGATCCCCCGTCGTGCGCACGGAGACGTGGATACTGTCAGCGAACCCCGCTCACCACGCCCCGGAGGCCCCTCCCGTGTTCGAGAAACGCCGTCGACAGCGCGCTGCCCAGCGGATCAAACCCGGGAACGGTCGCCCCCTGAAGCCTTTCCGGTGGTGGCAGATGCTGTCGCGAGCGTTGTTCTACCTCCCCCTGGACGCCACCGAGAGTGAAGGCGATCGGCGGGTCTACGCGATCGACGTCCCCTACTGGCAGCGGATCGCCACCGAGGACGGCAACGGCAAGGCTCATCTCTACGTCGACGGCCGTCATCACTCCGTCTCGACCTTCCCTGCCGCCTTCCCGGTCGAGGGCGGCGTCATCGAGGTGAAGCCCTCGGCATTCGGCCTGAGACGGTGCCACTACGTGCCGGAGAACGGGCCCGAGCGCCAGCTCCTGCCGGATTCTCACTCGGCGGAGGGCCGACGGGCACGGCTGGATCAGGAGCATCCCGCCCGCGGTCGGTTGCTCGGGCTGCTGTCCCTGCTCGTGATCCTGCTCGCGGTACTGCTGGGAGTCCCTCAGATCCTCGAGTACCTCACCGAGATCCCGCCGATCGCGGAACGGTTCGGCAGGTTCACCTCCCCGATCAACTTTCCGTGGTGGGGGAACGTCCTGATCGGCCTGGCCGCCGCGACCGCGAGCGTCGAACGCGCCACCCGGCTGCGGTACAGCTGGCTGGATTCCATGGCCCAGTAGCTCTCGCCGTCAGCCACCGGGTCATTCCGTCGTCCCTCTCGGTCCTGTCCCTTCCACCGTCAGGAAAGTTGCCGTGCTGGCCGTACGTGGCGTCTCCTATCTCGTCGATGACGTGGACAGCGCGCTGCTGCGCCGCGACGTGGACGTGATCGCCGACGAGCTGTTCTGCAATGCCGTGATGATCATCGGTCGCGACCGGGATCAACTCCTCGAGGCGGCAGGTCATACCCTGCGCCGCGGGCTGAGCGTCCATCTCCGCCCGGATGCCACCGACCTGGACCTCACCGGAATGCTGGACCAGCTCGCCGCGGTCGCGCAGGATGCGCAGCGGATGAGAGCCGAGCACCCGGACCAGGTGGTGCTGGTGGTGGGCAGCGAGTTCTCCCATTCCGTCTCCGGGATCGTCCCCGCGCCCCGGTCCTTCCTCCGCCTCGCACTCATCCTTAAGGCGCACCGTCTCCTGCGACGCCGTATCGACGCCCGCCTGCCGCGGATGCTCGAGCGCGCCGCAGCGACCGCTCGAGCGCACTTCGCGGGGCCTGTGACGTATTCCGCCGCGTCGTGGGAGAACGTGGACTGGTCGCTGTTCGACCTGGTCGGCGTCAGTCTGTACCGGGCGGCCGGGAACCATGCCGACTATCCGGCGCGCGTGGCCGCGCTGGTCAGGGACCACGGCCGGCCGTTCGTCGTCACCGAGTTCGGCTGCGGCGCCTTCACCGGGGCGCAGGATCGCGGCGCGGGCTCGTTCCAGATCGTCAACTGGTTCTCGGAGCCGCCTCGCATCCGCGGTGATCACCCGCGCGACGAAGCCGTCCAGGCCCGTTATCTGTCCGAGCTGCTCGATCTGTACGACGGCGCAGGGGTGCACGGAGGCTTCGTCTTCACCTACGCCATGCCTGATTTCCCTCGCCACGACGATCCCGCACAGGATCTCGACAAGGCGGGGTTCGCCCTGGTCGTCACCGAGGGCGACATGCTCCACCGGAAGCAGGCGTTCCACGTCGTGGCAGATCGGTACCGCCGCGCCCTCGGTGCCGCTGAATGAGATGCCGCTGACTGAGGCGCGGTCCGCGTTCCTCGCCGCGAGGCGACGGGGACCTGCAGACAGCGGAACGACCGCCTGATCGACCAGGTATCTGGTCGATCAGACGGCCGTTCGGCACGCGATGGGCGCTAAGGGGCCCGGCGCTCAGGAATCGACGACGACGGCCATCACGGCGGGCTCGCGACGGTAAGTGCGTCGCAGGTAGCTGCCCACGGCCTCGACGATGATCTCCTCGAGCACGGCGATGTCGTCGATCTTCTCCTGCTTCGCCCGCTTGAGCGCCTTGGTCACCTCCGTCGAGGCACCCTCGAAAGTGCGGTCGTCGTGGACGAAGCCCTTGGTGAGGAACTCCAGCGGCTCCGTCGGCTGATTGGTGTCCGGGTCGATCAGTGCCACCACGGTGACGACGCCGCCACCACTGAGGAGCCGACGCTCGGCGAGGGTGTCCTCGGTGGCGGTGCCGATGGTCTGCCCATCGACATAGACCAGACCCGCCGGAACCTTCCCCGAGACGCGGGCGCGGCCGTCGAGGAGGTCGACGGTGGCGCCGTCCTGCGTCACGACCACGCGGTCCTCGGGCACCCCGGTGCGGCGGGCGAGCTCGGCGTTGGCGTGGAGATGCTTGGACTCGCCGTGCACCGGCATCACGTTGCGGGGGCGCACGATGTTGTAGCAGTAGACGAGCTCACCGGCGCTGGCGTGACCGGAGACGTGCACCTTGGCGTTGCCCTTGTGGACGATGTTCGCGCCGAGATCGGTGAGCTTGTTGATGATCCCGTAGATGGCGTTCTCGTTGCCCGGGATGAGGGAGCTCGCCATCAGCACGGTGTCACCCTCGCCCACCTGGATCTGGTGGTCACCGTTGGCCATGCGCGCGAGCGCCGCCATGGGCTCGCCCTGGGATCCGGTGCAGACCAGCGTGATCTTGTGGTCCGGCATCGACTGGATCTTGCGGAAATCGACCACGAGTCCCTTGGGGATGTTCAGGTATCCCAGGTCCCGGGCGATCGCCATGTTGCGCACCATCGAGCGACCGACGAAGGCGACCTTGCGCCCGTTGGCGTGAGCGGCGTCGAGCACCTGCTGGATGCGGTGCACATGGCTGGCGAAGCTCGAGACAATGATCCGGCGTGGCGAGGTGGTGAACACCTGGTCGATGGCGGGGGTGAGATCCCGTTCAGAGATCGTGAACCCCGGCACCTCGGCATTCGTGGAGTCGGTGAGGAACAGGTCCACGCCCGCCTCACCGAGACGGGCGAAGGCACGCAGGTCGGTGATTCGTCCGTCCAGGGGGAACTGGTCCATCTTGAAGTCGCCGGTGTGCAGCACGGTGCCGGCCTTCGTCCGGATCGCCACGGCGAGGCTGTCGGGGATGGAGTGGTTCACCGCGACGAACTCGAGGTCGAAGGTGCTGACGGTCCGGTGGTCCCCGGCCTCGACCTGGATGGTCTTCGGGGTGATGCGGTGCTCCTTGAGCTTGGCCGTGATGAAGGCCAGAGTCAGCTCGGAGCCGATGAGGGGGATGTCCGCCCGCTCCTTGAGCAGGTACGGCACGCCGCCGATGTGGTCCTCGTGACCGTGGGTCAGGACGATGGCCTCGATGTCGTCGAGGCGGTCCCGGATCGAGGTGAAGTCCGGCAGGATCACGTCGATGCCGGGCTGGTGCTCCTCGGGGAAGAGGACGCCGCAGTCGACGATGAGCAGCTTGCCGCCGAACTCGAAGACAGTCATGTTGCGGCCGACCTCGCCGAGGCCTCCCAGCGGGGTGATTCGCATCGCGCGCTTGGGCAGGCGCGGGGGCGCAGTGAGCTTGCGTGTGCCCGTGGGCATAGATCTCTCGCATTCGCAGTAGGGACAGGGATCAAGGCTCGGAGAATCGCGCGCGTCGTCCTGGACGCAGGCGCAATCACTACTGTGACGTTACGGCAGTGACGCGCGCAGAACCGTCGGCATGCCGCATAGGACACACTCACCACCTCGGATCCGCCCATCGGCATGACGGATCCCACCCCGTCGGCCACCGGGGGTGACCGGCGTATGCGCCGGAGGCCGTGGTCGAGACAGCGCTCCCGCCGCCGGCCGGGCCGTCTCGATCGGCGGGACCGGGCGTGTCAGATGGTCTGTGTAAGCCGTACCGAGAGGAACGGTAAGAATCATGACCATGACCGATGAGAAGCAGCAGCCGAGTGACGAGCCCTCGGGCCAGGACCTGGTCGAGCAGCTGAAGGCCTCGGGACAGCTCGATGCCCTGTTCGAGCAGATCGATGACGGAAATGTCGAACTCACTGGTGACGGTGGATTCGTGCCAGCACTGGTCAAGGCCGCGCTCGAGCGGGGCCTCCAGGCAGAGCTGACCAGCCATCTGGGTTATGAGAAGGGCTCCGCGCGGGCGTCGGAGCACGCCAACTCGCGCAATGGGAAGACACCGAAGACGGTCGCCTCCGAGGTCGGGCCGATCGAGTTGGACATCCCCCGCGACCGGGGCGGGTCGTTCATCCCGCGCCTGGTCCCCACGGGCCAGCGGCGCCTCGGTGGGCTCGATGACATGATCATCAGCCTCTACGCGGGTGGGATGACGATCCGCGATATCCAGCACCACCTTGCCTCCACGATCGGCACGGACCTGTCTCACGAGACGATCAGCAACATCACCGATGCCGTCAGCGAGGAGGTCCTGGCCTGGCAGTCACGGCCGTTGGAGGAGTTCTATCCGGTGATCTACCTCGACGCGATCCGGATCAAGATCCGGGAGAACAACCAGGTGATCAACCGCGCCGCCTACATCGCCGTCGGAGTGGATCTCGAGGGGATCAAGCACGTGCTGGGGATCTGGGTCCAGGACACCGAGGGATCGGCGTTCTGGGCCCACGTCTGCGCGGACCTCGCCAACCGGGGCGTGAGGGACGTGCTGATCGTGTGCTGCGACGGGCTGAAAGGCCTCCCCGAGGCGATCGAGGCGACCTGGCCGGACTCGATGGTCCAAACCTGCGTGGTCCACCTGATCCGAGCCTCGATGCGGTTCGTCGCCTACCAGGACCGCAAGAAAGTCGCCGCTGCGCTCAAGCCGATCTACACCGCGCCCAGCGAGGACGTCGCCCGGCAGGCGCTGGCCGAGTTCGAAGCCTCCGACCTCGGACAGAAGTACCCCTCAACCGCTGCGACCTGGGCAAACTCGTGGGAGCGGTTCATTCCGTTCCTGCAGTTCCCGCCGATGCTCCGCAAGGTCATCTACACGACCAACAGCATCGAGTCGCTGAACTTCCAACTACGGAAGGTGACCAAGAACCGCGGCCACTTCCCCTCCACGGACGCGGCGGTGAAGCTGCTCTGGCTAGCGATCTGCAACATCGAAGACAAACGCGCTGCCGAACGCGCTCGGGACCACGGCAAGCCCGCCGGCCAGCGCAAAGCCCAGGGCCGACTCGTCGAGGGCCAGATCGTCACGAACTGGAATCAAGCCCTCGCCCAACTCGCCGCGGCCTACCCCGACCGAATCAACCCCTACCTGTGACCACCCCGCTTACACAAACAAATTGACAGGCCCGCGGGACCGCGTCGCCGTTCAGCGCTCCCCGGGCAGATCGTGGAGTCCGCTCTCAGCCCGCGAAGGAACCCCATGCCTCTCACCCCAGCCCCCTCCGTCCTGGACTTCACCGACGTCACCTACCGACGCAGCGGGAAGACCATCCTCCCGGGGGTCTCCTTCAGCATCGGCCGAGGCGAGCACTGGGTCATGCTCGGCGCCAACGGTGCGGGGAAGAGCACCATCCTCAACCTGGCGGGCGGCACCACGCACCCCACCAGCGGCACCGTCGACGTGCTGGGGCAGCGTCTGGGACGGGTCGAGCTGCGCGCACTGCGAGAGCGCATCGGGCACGTGGACCCGCGTCATCCCCTGCACTCGGCGCTGAGCATCGAGGACGTCATACTCACGGGCCTGACCGGCAGCGTCGAGCGGATGATGCGCTGGGAACCCCCCGCCGGCGAGATCGCCCGGGCACACGAGCTCCTGGAGACCTTCGGACTCTCGGGGAAGGCCGACGCGCTGTGGCCGACCCTCTCGCAGGGCGAGCGCGGCCGCACCCTCGTCGCCCGCGCGCTGATCACCTCGCCGCCTCTGCTCCTGCTGGATGAGCCGTCCACCGGCCTGGACGTCGCCGCCCGCGAGCAGCTGCTGGAGACCCTGGAGACCCTGCCGGGTCACGACCCCGCACTGACCACGCTGCTGGTGACGCACCACCTCGAGGAGATCCCGCCGACGACGACGCACGCGCTGCTGCTGCGCGACGGCACCGTCCGGGCCTCCGGGCCGATCGACGACGTGCTGACCTCCGACGCCGTATCCGAGGCGTTCGAGCATCCGATCGCCGTCGGCCACGACGACGGACGCTGGTACGCCCGGACACGGGCACGCCGGGGGTCGCTCGCCGCGGTGCTGTGAACGGGTAGGTCCACCGTGCCCACACCGGCCCGTGACCGCGGCGGCCGACGGTGCGGATCAGGCCATCCGCTCCCGCAGCGCCTCGAGCGAGCGTTCGGCGCGGAAGGCATGGCCGCCGTCGGTGACGACGAGCTCGGGAGGGAGCGCATCGCGGCTCTCCCAGGCGGGGGCGAGCCGGGCGAACGCGGCCCGGGTCGCCTCGATCGGGAAGATATGGTCCCGCTCCCCCGCCTCGAGGATGAGCGGACGCGGGGCGATGAGCGCCGCGATGTCAGCCATCTCGAGATCCGGCAGCAGCCCGGGGATGATGTTGCAGGGGCAGTGCCGGATCGAGCAGAGGCTCGCCTCGAAGCTGCAGAAGTAGGTGGCGACCAGAGCGGCCGTGATCGAGGGATCCACTGCGGCGGCCAGCAGCGAGACGGCACCGCCGCCAGAGCCTCCCGCGACAGCGACCCGATGCGGATCGACGCCGGGAACACCGCGCAGGGCCTGGGCCGCGTCGAGGGCGTCGGCCACCCGGTGACCCATGACGGGCTGCCCGTGCAGAAGATGGCGGGCAGCGTCGATGCCGCAGGTGTTCTCCGCCGGCTCCTCCGGCGACGTGCCCTCGGGCTGCGGGAAGCGGCGCCTGCCGAAGCTGATCATCTCCGGGCACAGCACGGTGAACCCGGCGCGCGCCAGCTTGTGGGCGAGACCGTCGTGGTACTCATCGACGGGATCGGCGGCCACCAGGTCGTCGATGCCCCGGCCGTGCCCCGCGATCAGCACCGCTGCCGCGCCTGTCGAACGCTCCGGGGCCGGGCGCAGCAGGAACGCGGGGATCCCCTCCCCGTCAGACGTGAGGACCTCGACCTCCACGGGGTCGCCCCCGGCCGCGGGCAGCAGGTTTTCGAGCCTGGCGAGGCCCGTGTCCCCGGCGAACCGCGACTCGAGTCCCAGCAGGGCGCGCAGGTGCTGCCGGCGACGGGCGGGATCGTGCGACACGGTTGCCATGGGTCTCCTCGACGACGAACCTGGAAATGGTCGCGTACTGGCGCTCTGGCATGAGCTCTGCCCATATAGCCACAGCGCACGCTCACGCGCCAGTACTCGACGTCGTACTCCCACGGAGGCGTATCCCGTCAGCCCCCGCCACCCTGATCACCTATGGCCCACCAGCTCGCACTACGTCGATCAGCTCTCGGCCCGATCAGCGCGTGACGGCACACGCACGTCACGGAACCGGCTGGCCGTCACTCCCCCGCGACGGCGCGGTCCAGGCGCGCGGAGATGTCGGCGAGGACCTCGTCGACGGGCTGCTCGGCGAGTTCCTTCATGAACGGCTCGACCTTCACGGGGCCGGTGTACCCGGCGGTGTGTACGGCAGCCATGAAGCCGGCGAGGTCGATGACCCCGGTGGCGTAGGGCAGGCGGCGGTCGAGGTCCTGCTGCTCGTCACGCTCGCGGTCGTCACGGGCGTCGTTGATGTCGACGGAGACGATGTCTGCGTCGGTCAGGCCTGCGAGATCCTCGGCGCTCTCCCCGGCGGTGTACCAGTGGTAGCTGTCCAGGATGAGGCCGACGTTGGTGGCCCCGGAATCGGCGATCAGCTCGCGCGCCTCGCGCAGGCCGTGGATGAAAGGGAAGCGTTCGGTGGACCAGAAGGTCTTGGGTCCGATGTACTCCAGGCCCAGGCGCAGGCCGGCATCGGCCAGCAGCTCGGCGACCAGGGAGAGCCGGCCGGCGTGCAGCCGCCAGTTCTGGCGGTGGTCGAGCGAGTCGTGCATGGGCCGGATCCAGGTGCCCACCCGGGTGACGCCGGCGGCCTGCAGCAGCTCGAGCGCCGCCGGCAGGTCCACGAGGGCCTCGCGGAACCGTGCGGCGGGGGCGTCCAGCGGCACGGGCAGGCCGGCCATGCCCCATTCGAGACCGCGCTCGCGCACTTCGGCGGCGTGCTCGGCAACCGCGCCGGTGCTGCCCAAGGAGCGGAAGTACTCCGGGTCGGGGTCGACACCGCCGAAGCCGTGCGCCGCGGCGAGGTCGATGGCGGTGGTGTGGACCAGGGGGAGGCCGAGAGCGCCGGCCGACAGGTTCGAGAACATCCGCTCAGCCTAGGCGCGATCTGTTCCCACGTGGTGACCTCGGGCACGATGTCCACGTGCTGGGATGACCGCGCCCCGAACGGTGCTCCCCGGCCGCGACGCCTGCGGCCCCTGGCGGCCCGGGGCGTCTCCTGCGCCCCGGCGACCCCGACGAGCCGCTGATCCGTCGGTCAGGAGGGGGCGCGGTCCGGCGGCTCGGTCGTGAACAGTCCGCGGTGGAGGATGACCCGGGCACGCGCGACGTCGTTCGCGCCGCCGGAGTGGCGGTCCACCGCGAGCGAGGCCAGCATCATCGGCATCGCGAGCAGGACGTCCTCGGCCGTCGTCCCCGCGCGGGCGACTCCGGCCTCGCACGCCCGGGCGACCAGCGGTTCGAAGGCGGATCGCGTGCGCTCGGCGAGCTGCCCGAGCTCACGGCCCTGATTTCTGGCCACCATGTGCGCCAGCCAGGGTGAGTCGATCTGGACGTCCAGGACGCGGTGGAACAGCTGCTCGGCCCCGTCGGGCTGCTCCGCGAGGTGCTGCGCGCGGGATTCGATCTCCTCCACGTTCTCCCGCAGGACCTCGGCGGCCAGCGCCTCGCGGTCGACGAAGTGGCGGTGCAGCGTGGTGCGGCTGACGCCCGCGGCACGGGCGATCTCGTCCAGCGGCACATCCGGCCCGCGCTTCGCCACGACGGTGCGGGCGGCGGCGAGCAGTCGCTCGCGATTGCGCGCCACGTCGCGGCGAACAGGTGTCTGCTCCATGGGAGGGACCGTACCAAGCCGAGGGCGGCTTGCCACCGAAACGTACATAGATGTACGTTTTTGCCTCGACCCCATGAAAGGCCCGATCTTGACGAACACGACGACGGACGACCTCGATCTCGGATTCGATCCCGACGCGCTGCGCGAGAAGTACCGACAGGAGCGAGATCGCCGGATCCGCCCCGACGGCACCGCCCAGTACCGCCGGACACACGGCGAGTTCGGCTACTGCGCGAAAGACCCCTACACGCCGTGGGGCGAGCGCGCCCCTCGGACGGACACCGTCGAGGTGCTCGTGATCGGTGCGGGCTTCGGCGGCCTGCTCACCGCCGCGAAGCTGCGGGACGCGGGGGTGGCCTCCGTGCGACTGATGGACGAAGCCGGAGACGTCGGCGGCACCTGGTACTGGAACCGCTACCCCGGCATCCACTGCGACATCGAGTCCTACCTCTACATGCCCCTGCTGGAGGAGACCGGATACATGCCCCAGTGGCGGTATGCACCGGGAGAGGAGATCCGTCGCCACGCCGTGCGGATCGCCGAGCAGTACGACCTCTACCGCGACACCGCGTTCCACACCCGCGCCACCGAGCTGCGCTGGGACGAGGAGCAGGCGCACTGGCTGGTGCGCACCGATCGCGGGGACGAGATGCACGCACGCTACGTCGTCGTCTCCTCCGGCACGCTCTCGCAGCCGAAGCTGCCGGGCATCCCCGGCATCGAGGAGTTCCAGGGCCACACCTTCCACACCAGCCGCTGGGACTACGGCTACACGGGCGGGGACGCCGAGGGAGGCATGACGGGTCTGGCCGACAAACGGGTGGCCGTCGTCGGCACCGGCGCGACCGGGCTGCAGGCGATCCCCGAGATCGCGGCCGACGCGGCGCAGCTGTACGTCTTCCAGCGCACTCCCTCCTCCGTCGACGTGCGCGACAACCGACCCACCGACCCGGAATGGGCCGCCTCGCTGCAGCCGGGCTGGCAGCGTGAGCTGATGGAGAACTTCCTGGCGATCCTGTCCGGCGAGGAGGTCGAGGAGGATCTGGTCCAGGACGGCTGGACCGCCACCCCCGCACTGCAGCGCAAGATGATCACCGGCAGGCTCGACACCTCGCTCGATCCCGCCGAGCGCGAGCGCCGCGACGAGATCGCGGACTTCGCCGTCATGAACCGCATCCGCTCCCGGGTCGGAGACGTCGTCGAGGACCCGGCCACGGCCGAGGCGCTCATGCCCTGGTACCGCTACATGTGCAAGCGCCCCGGGTTCAGCGACCTGTACCTCCAGGCCTTCAACCGCGACAACGTCACCCTCGTCGACACCGCCGATCATGGCGGCGTCACCCGGATGACGCAGAACGCGGTGGTCGTCGGGTCCGACGAGTACGAGGTGGACTGCGTCATCTTCGCGACAGGGTTCGAGACCGGAGTCTCCGGAGTCGTCTCCGGCACGCTCCCTGCGCACGGCCGTGACGGCATCGCGCTGCTGGAGGCCTGGTCCCGCGGCCCCCGCACCCTGCACGGCTTCACCTCCCACGGCTTCCCGAACCTGTTCCACCTGGGATCGCTGCAGAACGCCAACTCCGTGAACTTCGTGCACATCCTCACCGAACAGGCCCAGCACATCTCCGCCATGGTCTCCGCGGCCCGCGAGAGGGGTGCCCGGTACGTCGAGCCCACCCGGGAGGCCGAGCAGCGATGGTGCGACACGCTCCAGGACGTCGCCGTCGACAACAGCGAGTTCCTCGCCGAATGCACGCCCGGCTACTACAACGGGGAGGGCACCCGCACAGGGGCCTCGACGTCCTACGCCCCCGGCCCGGTGGCCTTCCACCAGCTGCTCGCCGACTGGCGCGAGGACAGCATGGACGAGGTGCTCGTGATAGGCACGGGCGGGAGCCCCTCGGACCACGAGGTCGCGCGATCAGACTTCGTCGGGCAGGGTGCCGCATGAGGCAGCACCAGACGGCGCAGCGGGTCCTGCAGGTCACCTCGCCGCACGAGGCCACCGGCATGACTCTGCTCGAGGGGCCGACGTTCGACGGTCAGGGACGGCTGCATCTCGTCGACGTCACCGCACCTGCCGGCGCGCCGAAAGTGATGCGGATCGACCTCGACACCGAGGAGATCACTCCTCTGGTCACCGAGGGGAACGGTGCCTTCACCTCCGCGCAGTGGGGCCCCCAGGATGGCCGCCTCTACCTGACCGATTACGCGTCGGGGCAGATCATCAGCGTCACCGCGGAGGGCGAGGACGCCCGGACCGTCTTCTCCGGAGAGGTCGAGGGCCGTGCCATGCACCCGGATGACCTCGCGTTCGACGAGGCGGGAAACATGTTCGTCTCCGATTCCTCGCCGACCGTCTATCCCGACGCCGCCCCGACCGGGCGCGTGGTGCGGATCGACGCGGAGACCTCGGCGGCGACCGTCCTGGCCGACAACCAGCCGAACCCCAACGGGATCTCCCTCGATCGTGATGGCGCACTCTGGATCAGCCAGCTCGACGCGAACCGCATCGACCGCCTCCTCCTGAATCAGGACCGCATCGCGGTCACCACGGGGCACACCGCGATCCACGTCGACGGCGGGCCCTCCCAGGCCGACTCCAACGCGATCGATGCCGACGGGAACATCTACCAGGCCTCGCACGGGATCCCACGGATCCTGGTCTACGGCCCGGACGGCACGCACAGGGCGACCATCGACATCCCCGCCGAGCACGAGGGCCTCGAGTCCGCGACGAACCTTGCCATCCGACCCGGAACCCAGAAGGCCTTCGTGACGGTCAGCGGGCCCGCCGGCGGATTCATCTACCGGTTCGACGCGCTGGCCGAGGGGACGCGTCAGTCCAACGGGGGCTGAGGGGCCCGCGTCCCGGCAGCCCGTCACTCACTCCTCGACGGTCCGCGCCGGGCCGGGGTCACTCCGCGAGGTCGATCGATCTCCGCGTCACCAGGTGACGGGGAGGCGGTGGAGGCCGTAGATCGTGGCGTCATGTTTGAACGGAAGGTCCGCCACGTCCGCCGCGAGACGCAGAGTGGGGACCCGCGCCAGCACGGTCGGGTAGACGACCTGGAGCTCCATGCGCGCGAGGTTCTGCCCCAGGCACTGGTGGATCCCGAAGCCGAAGCCGACATGGTTGCGGGGGTTCCGGCCCAGGTCGAGGGTGTCAGGGTCCTCGAAGACCTCGGCATCGCGGTTGCCCAGATCCGTGGCCACGATGACTCCCTCGCCCGCCCGGATGGTGACCCCGGCGATCTCGATGTCCTCGGTGGCCACGCGCTTGCGGCCGTCGTGCGTGATGGTCAGGTAGCGCATGAGCTCCTCGACCGCCGAGGCCACCAGGGCCGGGTCGGGCTCCTCGCGCAGCCGGTCCACCTCCTCGGGGTTCTCGAGCAGCGCCGTGATCCCCAGCGCGATCATGTTCGCGGTGGTCTCGTGACCGGCGACCAGCAGCAGGATGCCCATCTGCACCGCATCGGGGATCCCGATCTCCCCCTCGTGCACGCGCCGGCCGAGGTCGGAGAAGATGTCCTCCTCCGGGTGCTGCATCTTCTCGGCGAGCAGCTCCCCCATGTACTGGCCCAGCGCCGTCATCGCGGCGTGACGCTGCTCGGGGGTCGAATCACGGTGCACGATCAGCTTGGAGTTCATCTGGAAGAAGTCGTGCTTCGTGTAGGGCACGCCGAGCAGCAGGCAGATCACGAGCGACGGCAGCGGGAGGGCGAACTCCTCGACGAGGTCGACGGGCCCCTCCTTCGCGAGCATCTTGTCCAGGAGGTCATCGGCGATCTGCTGGACCGTCGGCCGCATGGCCTGCATGCGCTTGACCGCGAACGGGGCGGTGACCATGCGGCGCAGCCGTGCGTGCTCCGGGTCGTCCATCAGGATGAAGCCGATCCCGGCGTTCTGCGTGCTGCCGTCCTCCTCGGCCTCGGCGTCCGCGGCGACGGCGCGCGCGGCGCTCGCCGAGGGGTGGGGATATCCGGGACGGGCGGCGTTCGAGCTCAGCCGCGGGTCCAGGAGGAGCTTGCGACCTTCGGCGTACCGGGTGACGAACCAGGGTGTGCTGCCGTCGGCGAGGCGCACCCGGGTCAGGGGCCCCTCCTCCTGGAGGGCACGGCCGGTCGGGGGCGGGTCGAACGGGCAGCGCCCGTCACGGGGCATGGGGAAGTCCTGCGGCGAGTGCTCGTCGGTGCGAGCCGTGGCGATCTGGGTCATCGTGTCTCCTTCATCGTGCAGTGAGCGGTCATCGTGCGGTGAGGGGTCTTCTCACCCGTGAGGAACCTTCCCCCTGGTCTCCGGGACGGCAGCGCCGTAAGCGCCCAGGTAGCGGTCCATCAGCCGGAGGAACGTCGACGCGTCCTCCTCGCCCATCGCCTCCAGAGCGACTTCGTAACCGCCCAGGGAGATCGCGAGATCCGCCTCGAAGGCGTCGCGCCCGGCAGCGGTGCGTGCGAAGCGGTACGCGGAGTCGCCGGGCTCCCGGGTCCTTCCCAGCAGCCCTTCGGCGACCGCGGCGTTGACCTGGCGGTTGACGGTGGACTGCTCGAGGCCGAGCTCGTGCGCGACCTCCTTGAGGGTGCGCGGCGTGTTGTCGGAGAACAGCCAGAGGATGCGAAGATCCGCGGTCCCGAGCGACATGGCCTGCTCGTGGTCGCGCCGGTGCCTGTCCAGCATCCAGAACATCCCGGCCAAGCGCCTGCCCCGAGTATTCGGGAGCGTGCCCTCGAGGGTGGTGCGTTCGTCCATCTCGTTCTCTCCGTCTCACCGGGTTGTGGCCTCGGCCGGGGCTATGTAATCTGCATATCGAAGCGGTGTGTACCTTACACATCCTAACGCTCGTTCCGCTCGCTCCAGAGAGTGCTGATGACCAGAGATTCCGACGCCGCGACGGCCCGCGGCAGCGCCCGCCACCCTGCCCTCATCCTGATCGTCGCCGGCTTCTCCAGCTTGTGCGCAGCGCTCATGCAGTCGCTCGTGATCCCGATCCAGCCTCAGCTGCCCGAGATGCTCGGAACCTCGGCCTCCAACGCCGCCTGGGTGGTCACCGCGACCCTTCTGGCCGGCGGCGTCGCGATGCCGCTCACCGGCAAGCTCGCCGACCTCAAGGGCCGCAAGCCCGTGCTGGTCGCCTCGGCGCTCCTGCTGCTGCTCGGCTCCCTGATCTGCGCGCTGGGCGACTCCCTGGCGCCGGTCCTCCTCGGCCGCGTACTGCAGGGCCTGGCCATGGGGTACATCCCGGTGGCCATCAGCTTCGTGCGCGAGGTGATGCCGCCGCATCTGCGCAACACGGCGGTCGCCGGCATCAGTGCCACGCTCGGCGTGGGCGGCGCCCTCGGCCTGCCGATCGCCGCCTGGGTCGCGCAGTCCTACGACTGGCACGCCCTGTTCTGGCTGGCCACCGTGCTCGCGGTGATCATGGTGGTCGCCACGCTCGCCGTCCTGCCGCATCGCCCGGCCACCGGCTCGGGGAAGCTCGACGTGATCGGCGCGATCGGCATGTCCGTCGGCATCGTCGCTCTGTTGGTCGGCATCTCGAAGGGCTCCGACTGGGGCTGGGCCAGCCCCGCGACGCTCGGGACGATCCTCGGCGGCCTCGTGGTGCTGCTGCTGTGGGGACGTTTCGAGATCGGGCACGAGAACCCGCTGGTCGATCTGCGCACCACCGCCCGCCGGCCGGTGCTGCTGACGAACATCGCCGCCCCCCTGGCCGGCTTCGGCATGATGGCGCAGTCGATCGTCGTGCCCCAGCTCCTGCAGGCCCCGGGCGCGACCGGGTACGGGCTCGGGCAGACCGTGCTGCAGGCCGGCCTGTGGATGGCTCCGGCCGGGCTGATGATGATGGTCTTCACCCCGATCTCGAGCCGCATGCTGACCCGCCTGGGTGGCCGCACCACGCTGGCCACCGGCATGGTCGTGATGGCCTGCGGCTACCTGGTCGCCTTCTTCCTCACCGACGCCCCGTGGCAGCTGATGCTCGCCGCCTGCGTCTCCTCCGCGGGCGTGGGCATCGCCTACGCGGCCATGCCCACGCTGATCATGGAGAACTCCCCCGCCTCGGAAGCCGGAGCAGGGGTGGGCGTGAACGCGCTGATGCGCTCCATGGGCACCACCGTCGCGGGCGCCGTGATGGCGATCGTGCTCACCTCGATCACGACCACGATGGGCGACACCTCTCTGCCGACGGTGGCCGCGTTCAAGGTGTGCTTCGCCCTCGGCGCGGTCGCGGGCCTCGGAGCCGCGGCGGTCACGTTGTGCATTCGCCGCCGATCCGCCGAGGAGAGCCCGGGAGAGGCCGCCGTAGAGCTCGAGGCCGCCGAGGAGCCGGCGCTGCCCTGAGATACCTGTCCGGGCCGGGTGCCGGGCATCGTCGACGCCCGGGCCAGGTGCCGGGCATCCTCGACGCGGACGCCGGTTACTGGCGCGTCAGCGAGCGCACTGTCCATATCGCCACAGCGCTCGCCAAAGCGCCAGTAATCGGCAAGCCCTCATGCAGGCCGCGTCGGCGTCCAGCGCGGGTCGCGGCCGAGGAAGGCGAACAGCTCCTCCTGCTCGGTCGCGACGTCGGGGACGGGCTGCTGCTGCCCGAACTGGCCGCTGGGCCGCAGCTGCTCCTCCGCGGCGCTCATGCCGGTGAAGGCGTCGTGGACGAGGTCCGGATCGAGGGTGTCGTCCTGGCCGGAGGAGCGGGCGAGGTCCCAGGTATGGAAGAAGACGTCCGCGGTGTACACGGAGTCGACGACCTCGGGGACGGGCCGATCCTGCCCGGTGTGGGGGTTGGAATGGAGGTACTCGGCGGCGGCCGGGTCCTCGAGCAGGTCCTGGACCTGGGTGCTCAGCTGGGTCCAGGCACCGACCGGATCCTCCTCGATACTCGGGCCCTCCGCGAAGCGGAACGTCGAGCCGCCGTGGATGAGCGCGGGCAGCCAGGTGGCCAGGTGGCCGACCACGTCGCGTGCTCGCCACTCCACCACCGGGGTGGGGGCGTCCCAGTCGGTCACGCCGTGCACCGTGCGCGTGAAGCCGCGAGCGATCACCCGATGCTTCTGCGCCGGTGGGAGTTCGGGCAAGGGCGTCGACATCAGGAGCCCTCGCTGCCGGCCGACGTCTCCGGGACCGCTCCGGCCTCGAGCAGGGCGTCGAGCTTCTCGTAACCCTCCTGGATCCCGATCTCCATGCCGCTCTCGAGCATCTGGCCGCGACTTTCGAAGGAGTCGAACATCGAGGTGCTGTGCATGCGCGTCCAGCCGTCGCCGAGGTCCTCGAGGCGCATGGTCTCCAAGGAGACTCCCTCGGGCCAGCCGTCGAAGGTGAAGGTCTGGACGACCCGCTCCTCGGTGACGTCGTGGAAGCTGCCGTGGAAGGAGTACTCCTCCCCCGTCTCGCGGTCGATGTTGGTGAAGGCCCAGGAGCCGCCGGTGCGGGCATCCCAATGGCCGATGCGCGTGTCCAGGCTCTTCGGCCCGACCCACTGAAGGTAGAGCTGGGGATCGGTGTGAGCCCGCAGGATCTGCGCGGGAGCGGCGCGGAAGTCGCGCGTGACGCGGATCTGCGGGAGTTCGGGGTCGGCGTCGATGGCGGCGGTTCTCTGGTGGTCGGCGGTGCTCATGGCTTCTCCTCCGAAGCGGTGGGGGCGCTGCCCTGCAGCAGAGCGTCGAGGCGGCTCAGGCGCTGCTCGGCGGCGCGGCGATGTCGGTCGATCCAGTGGGTCAGCTCCCCCAGCACCTCGGCGTCGAGGTGGACGGGGCGGCGTTGGGCGTCGCGCCGGCGGGTGACCAGGCCGGCGGACTCGAGGACCGTGAGGTGCTTGCTCACGGCCTGCAGCGACATGTCGTACGGAGCGGCGAGCTCGCCGACGGTGGCGTCACCGAGGGTGAGACGGGAGACGAGGTCCCGCCGCGTCGGGTCGGCGAGGGCCGCGAAGGCTCTCGACAGGGTGTCGTCGTTCATCCCTCCCTTTCTCAACTGATTGGTTGATATCAGGACGCTACGCCGCCTCCACAGCGTCGTCAACCCCTGGGTTGAATACACGTGTCGAGCACCCCTACCCTCGAGGGTCCCGCCCTTCGCCTGCCCATGCACCCCGGGATGCCTCGAGCCAGTCCTCGACCGCCTCGGACACCTCCGTCGGGGACTCGAGCGGCGCGAGGTGGCCGGTCGCAGCCAAGACCGTGACCGGCGGATCGCCTGGAAGACGTTCCCGCAGCTGAGCCGCCTGTTCGACGGGGATCCACGGGTCCTGCTCGCCCCATCCGATCGCGGTCGCGCAGCGCACCGTGCCCAGCATGCTCACGAGGGGACGGGTGTGCTCGGGGGTCAGCGCCGCGATCTGGGCGTAGAAGGCGGACTGCCCCTCCCCCGCGATCCAGGGCGCGACCAGCACCTCGAGCTGGTCCGTGCTGAGCTCGCGGTGGGCGGCCCCGGTGATGTACTCCCTGGCCAGCGCGGCATGGAGCGCAGGTGGCAGGGCGGAGAAGACGTCGGCGTGCTCGGCGACGAGACGGAAGAAGGGTGAGCCCCAGGGATCGAGGGTCACCACGTCCCACAGCATCAGCGAGGCGAACTCGCGCCCGTGGAGCAGATGGGCACCGAGGGCGACGGCGCCCCCGATGTCGTGGGCCAGGACGTGCGGCCGCTCCAGATCCCAGTGTTCGAGCAGACGAGCCAGCCGCCCGCTCTGCGACGCGAGATCGACCGGGACGTCGGCGCCCTTCGCGGAGAGCCCGTAGCCGGGCATGTCCCACAAATGCACCCGATATCCCTCGCTCAATGCCGTCGCGACCGGGTCCCACACCTGAGCGGACCATGGAGTGCCGTGACAGAGCACCACGTCACCGCGCGGTTCGGCACGTGCCGGAGCCAGTGTGTAGGTCGCGATCTCGACGCCGTCGAGCGCGACGGGCACAGGGTCGGGCAGACACGTCGTGGAGGCGGGCTCAGGTCTCGACATGCCCGGCACGCTAGGCCTTCAGGTCGACCTGAGGGCAATGGCAGGATGGGGCCATGAGGATCGCCGACGCTGCCCGTGAGATCGGGGTGGCCGAGCACGTGCTGCGCCACTGGGACGACATCGGCGCGGTCTCGCCCGAGCGCACGGCGGCAGGCCATCGCGACTACTCGGACGAGCATCTCCACCGTCTGCGGGTGCTGCGTGCGTGCCAGGAGGTCGGGATGAGTCTCGCGGAGATCCGGCTCGTCCTCCACCGCGACGAATCGGGCCGCACCGAGGTCATCACCCGGCAGCGTGAACATCTGCGAGCGCAGCGGGAGCGCCTCGAGGACGCCGAGCGGTTCCTCGCTCACGTCATCGACTGTCGGCACGACCTGCTGACCCGCTGCCCGGAGTGCAGTCTCTACGGCGATCCGGGACCGCCTGCCTGACATCGATCCCCCGGGTGCCCGGCCCCTGTGACGACCAGCCGTGGCGACCACTCCGGAGACACGCGCCCTTCGGCGCTCGGCGTCGCAGTGCCCGAGGGGGCGACCGCTTCACTCCCCCAGCTGCAGCTCCACGGTCGCCACGGCGTGCGGCGGCAGCGTGATCTCGAGACCCCGATCGTGCGAGCGGACGTCCTCGAGCGCGGCCGGCGCGACGGCCCGAGGATCCTCCGGGGTGTTGTGCGCGGCGGTGGAGGCTCCGGTCAGCACGGTGGCCCGGTGCCCGGTGACCGCACGCCCCCGCAGGTCCAGCACGAGGGTGCGCGGGGCGTCGGCATCGAGGTTCGACAGCGAGATCAGCGCGGTGCCCTCCTCGCTGCGCACCGAGGCGGAGGCCGAGACCAGCGGCAGCGCCCGACCGTCGACCTCGGCCGGCTCCTCGGGGAGCATCACGTGGGTGGCGAGCGCCGCGGCGTCCTGGTGTCCGGCGTTCATGGCGAACACGTGATAGGTCGGGGTGAGCACGAGAGCGCCGGAGTCGGGATCGGTGAGGATCATCGCCTGCAGGACGTTCACGGTCTGGGCGATGTTGGCCATGATCAATCGGTCGGCATGGCGGTGGAATCCGTCGAAGTGGATGCCGGCCACCAGGGCGTCGCGCACCGTGTTCTGCTGGTACAGGAACCCGGGGTTCGTGCCGGGCTCGACGTCCCACCAGCTGCCCCATTCATCCAGCACCAGGCCGACCTTCTTGTACGGGTCGTAATGGTCCATGACCGTGGAGTGCCGAGCCACCAGCTCCTCGGTGCGGGCGGCGCGGGCGAGGGTCAGGTACCACTCCTCGGCGGAGAACTCGGTGGCGCTGCCCTTGTTCGCCCAGGGGCCGGTCATCGTGTAGTTGTGCAGGGAGATCGCCTGGTAGGGGCCGGGCTTCCCCTCGCGCGCATCGAGATGGGTGGCGGCGCGCATGAGCGACTCGGTCCAGGCGTAGTCGTCGACGTTGGCGCCGGCGGCGATGCGGGTGACGGTGTTCCCCGGGTCTCCGCCCTGGTCGCGCACGAAGGTGGAGTACTGGCTGGCGGGCCAGCGCCGCGTAGTCCTCGGCGCGCATGTTCCCGCCACAGCCCCAGGACTCGTTCCCGATGCCGAAGAACGGCACCTTCCACGGCTCGTCGCGGCCGTTGCCGCGGCGCAGGGATGCCATCGGGGAGTCGTCGGCGCGGGTGAGGTACTCGATCCACTCGCTCATCTCGGCGACCGTGCCGGAGCCGACGTTGCCGTTGACGTAGGCGTCGGTCCCCAGCAGCTCGACCAGATCCATGAACTCGTGGGTGCCGAAGGAATTGTCCTCCACGACGTCGCCCCAATGGGAGTTGACCATCCGCGGGCGGTCCTCGCGGGGGCCGATGCCGTCCTTCCAGTGGTACTCGTCGGCGAAGCAGCCTCCGGGCCAGCGCAGGTTCGGGATGCGCAGGGCGCGCAGCGCCTCGACCACGTCGTGGCGGATGCCCCGGGTGTTCGGGATCTCGGAGTCCTCGCCCACGAAGAAGCCGCCGTAGATGCAGCGGCCCAGGTGCTCGGCGAAGTGGCCGTAGAGGTGGCGGCTGATGGTGGGGCCGGGCAGGTCGAGGTCGACGACCACGCTGGCAGGCCCGCCCGCCGTGCGGCGGGTGGAGCCGGTCGACGCGGTGGCGAGGGAGGTCACGAGCGAGCGGGTGAGCGAGGACGAGGTCACGGGGCTCTCCTACGAGCGAGCGGGGCGAGTGGTGAGGGTCGGCCCGGCCGGGGCGCGCTCACCCGGCCGGACCGCGTCGGGGGTCAGGCGCGGCGCGCGAGTCGGACCATGGTCCAGGAGATCGCGGGCAGGTCGCCCGCCAGATGGCCGTCGGTGAGCGCGACCGAGTCGTTGATCGCGGGAGTCACGGTCTCGGGTGCGTCCTGGGTGTTCGCGGCGTAGGGATCCTCGTGATGCAGAGTGAGCGCCTCGACCAGCTCGAGGTCGCCGAAGGCCGCCAGGTCCGCATCCAGGGCGAGCGGCGCATCGGCCCCGCGGTTGACGACGAAGACGGTGAGGTCCCCGGCCTCCTCGTCCCAGGTGGCCACGGCATCGGCCGCGGCGCTGGTCCCGAAGCGGGCGTTCTCGAAGCGCGGCGCCTGGAGACGCACGTCGAGCACCTCGCCCGCGGCATGACGGGAGGTCAGCGCGAAGGGGTGGAAGGTGGTCTGCTTCCACGCGGCTCCGCCGGGCGCAGTCATGATCGGGGCGATGACGTTGACCAGCTGGGCGAGGGAGGCGGAGGCGACCCGGTCGCTGTGGCGCAGCAGGGAGATCAGCAGATTGCCGAACACCACGGCGTCCATGGCGCTGTAGGTGTCCTCGAGCAGCACGGGCGCGACGGGCCAGTCGTCGCCGCTCGGTGGGCGGGACTCGGCGCGGTGCTGGTACCAGATGTTCCACTCGTCGAAGCTGACCATGATGCGCTTGTCGCGACCCAGCTTCGCGCGCACGTGGTCCGCGGTGGCGACCACGGAGTCGATGAAGTAGTCCATGTCGTCGGCCGAGGCGAGGAAGGAGGCCTGGTCGCCGTCCTTCTCGGAGTAGTAGGCGTGGGCGGAGATCATGTCGACGTGGTCGTAGGCCTCGGTCAGCACCGTGCTCTCCCACTCACCGAAGGTCTCCATCGAGGAGTTCGAGGAGCCGCAGGCGATGAGCTCGAGGTCGGGATCCTCCTGGCGCATCGCGCGGGCGGTCTCGGTGGCCAGGCGCGCGTACTCCTCGGGCGTCTTGTGGCCGGTCTGCCACGGGCCGTCCATCTCGTTGCCCAGGCACCACATCGAGATGCCGTAGGGCGCGGCGTGACCATTGGCGGCGCGTTCGTCGGACAGCGCGATGCCCTCCGGGGCGTTGGCGTACTGGAGGACGTCGAGCGCCTCCTCGATGCCGCGGGTGCCGAGGTTGACGGCGTACATCGGCTCGACGCCCGCCTTGGAGACCCAGGCCATGAACTCGTCCAGGCCCACGGTGTTGGGGTCGGTGGAGTGCCAGGCGAGGTCATGGCGTGCCGGGCGCTCCTCGGCGGGGCCGATGCCGTCCTCCCACCGGTAGCCGGAGACGAAGTTGCCTCCGGGGTAGCGCACGGAGCTCACACCGAGCTCGCGGGTCAGCGCGAGCACGTCGGTGCGGAAGCCGTCCTCGTCGGCCGAGGGATGGCCGGGCTCGTGGATTCCGGTGTAGACGCAGCGGCCGAGGTGCTCGACGAAGGCGCCGAAGGTGCGGCGGCGCACCGGGGCGACGCGGAAGGCGGGGTTCAGGGCAAGAGTGACGTGCGAAGACATCGGTGTCGGCATCCTTCTCGAAGGTGGGGCACCGGCCCGGTCGCGGCCATGCGAGGACCAGCTCTACAACGTTGCAAACCAGCTTTCCACAGCCTCGCCACCGCGTCAACGGGCGACGTCCGACGAAGTCGGCGGGAGCAGCCGGCGACGACGGCGGGGCGGACGACAGAACCGGGACGCCGGCGGCGCACGCGACGCGTCGCCTCAGCGCGCCGCTCCCGTCCCGCCTCTGCTGGTACACGGGAGCCGGCCCCGCGACCGCGCCCGGCTCCGCCACGACATCGCCCACCCGCCGCACCCGAGCGCGCCCACGAGTGCAAGAATCGTCCCCATGTCCCTGAACTCCGCGACCGGTCGCCAGCGCCCTCCGTCGCTGCGCGACGTCGCCGAGCTCGCAGGGGTCTCGATCAAGACGGTCTCCAACGTGGTCAACGACTACCCGCACGTGCGCGACGCCACCCGGGAGAAGGTGCGGGAGGCGATCCTGCAGGTCGGCTACCGTCCGCAGGTCGCAGCACAGCAGCTGCGCACGGGCGCGAGCAAGATGATCACTCTGGCGGTGCCGGCGCTGACCTTCTCCTACTTCTCGGACCTGGCCCAGGAGTTCATCGACGAGGCGCAACTGCGCGGCCAGACCGTCGTGCTGCACTCGACCTCCGGCGGTCGCGAGGCCGAGCGCACCGTGCTCGAGGGCTTCAATCGTCTGGTCGGCGACGGCGTGATCTTCAATCCGCTGCTGATCGAGGAGGAGGTGTTCGCGCGGATGGAGCGCACCACCCAGCCCACGGTCTTCATCGGTGAGCACCTGCCCGAGGAGCTCCCCCAGGGCAGCGACTACGTACGCATCGACAATGTGGCCGCCGCCTTCGATGCGACCGCCCACCTGCTCGAGTGCGGTCGGCGCCGCATCGCCTTCCTCGGCGCCATCGCCACCCGGCACGGCCTGCAGCCCCACAGCTCCGGCTCCCTGCGCCGGGACGGCTACGCCGCCGCGCTGACCGAGCACGGCCTCGACCCCGACGTCGCCGTCGTGCAGGCGGTCGACGACTGGCACCGCCATGACGGGTTCACCGGCGCCCAGGCGCTGATGGCACGGCACCCCGAGGTGGACGGGATCGTCTGCGGCAACGACGACCTCGCCATCGGCGTGCTCGCGCAGCTGCGCCGGCTGGGCCGGCGGGTTCCCGAGGACGTCGCCGTGATCGGCTACGACGACACCCCCGACGCCCCTTTCGCCTCCCCGCCGCTGTCGACCATCTCGCCGGACAAGCACACGCTCGCCGCGACCGCCCTGGACCTGCTGACCGAACGCATCCAGGGGCACGACGGGCCGCCCCGGGTCCTGGACACCCCGTACGCGCTGGTGGTCCGCGAGTCCACGGCCCCCGCCGGCGCCACCTCGTCCCCTGCCACTACGACATCCACTGACCTCGAGGAGCTGCCCCGATGACCGTCCCGACCCCGTACGAGGACCTGCTGCGCGAGGTCATGGAGACCGGGCACGCCAAGGGCGACCGCACCGGCACCGGCACCCGCAGCCTGTTCGGCAAGCAGATCCGCTACGACCTCGGCGCGGGATTCCCGCTGATCACCACCAAGCGGGTGCACACCCGCTCGATCATCCTCGAGCTGCTGTGGTTCCTGCGCGGGGACACCAACGTGCGCTGGCTGCAGGAGCGGGACGTGACGATCTGGGACGAATGGGCCGACGCCGACGGCGACCTCGGCCCGGTCTACGGCGCGCAGTGGCGCTCGTGGCCCACGCCCGACGGCGGGGTCATCGACCAGATCACCGACGTCGTCGAGCAGATCCGCGCCAATCCGGACTCACGGCGCCTGATCGTCACGGCCTGGAACCCGGCCGACATCCCGAAGATGGCGTTGGCACCCTGCCACGCGCTGTTCCAGTTCGAGGTGCACGACGGGAAGCTCTCCTGCCAGCTGTACCAGCGCAGCGCCGACCTGTTCCTGGGGGTGCCGTTCAACATCGCCAGCTACGCGCTGCTCACCCACATGGTCGCCCAGCAGACCGACCTCGAAGTCGGGGACTTCGTGTGGACCGGCGGCGACTGCCACATCTACGACAACCACCACGAGCAGGTGACACGGCAGCTCTCCCGCGAGCCGTACGAGTACCCGAGGCTGCGCATCGCCCGTCGTCCCGACTCGATCCTGGGTTACGAGCTCGAGGACTTCGAGATCCTCGACTACCAGCACCACAAGGGCATCAAGGCCCCGGTCGCCGTCTGATGGCGGCCGAGCACCCCACCGAGCCGGCCCGGACCGAACCGGGCGCGCCGGGCCCCGAGGCGCCAAGCCCCGGCTCACCAGGTCCCAGCTCGCCAGGTCCCGTCTCCCCGGGCCGGCACCGGCAGCGCATCGGGGCACGCGCACCGCGGCTCGGCATGATCTGGGCGCAGGCCCGCGACGGCGTGATCGGGGCGAGCGGCGCGATGCCCTGGCATCTGCCCGAGGACCTCAAGCACTTCTCCCGCACCACGAAGGGCTCGCCGGTGGTGATGGGCCGACGCACCTGGGAGTCCTTCCCGCCGAAGTACCGACCCCTGCCGGGCCGCACGAACATCGTCATCACCCGGGACGACGCCTTCGCCGACGAGGGGGCCGTGCGCGCCCGCACCATCGAGGAGGCTCTCGACCTGGCCGGCAGTGACCTCGCCGCTCGAGCCGGATCCGCGGACCGCGCCGAGCTCGGGGATCAGGCCGAGCCCGCAAGCACCTCCACGATCTGGGTCATCGGCGGTGGCCGCGTGTACCGCGAGGCGATGGACCGTGCCGATCTCCTCGTGGTCACGGAGATCGACCTCGAGATCGACGGGGACACCACTGCGCCCCCGATCCCGGCGGACTTCCCGGCGGCGTCCACGGACCCCGACCCGTCGACCGCCGACTCCCCGTGGCACACCTCCCGCACGGGCCTGCGCTACCGGATCCTCACCTACTCACGCTGAGCGCGCCGGCGGCCCCCACGTCGCCATCTGCCCCGCCGCACCGGCGGACTCACCTGGCCTCAGCAGCGCCGGCAGCGCCGGTCACGACAGGGTGCCGCCCACGCGCAGACGCGGGACCGCGGTATCCACCTCGAGCTCACGCAGGTGCATGTACCGGCCCGTGCGCGCCTCGTCCCAGGCGTGGAAGGCGATCACGTCCTGCCCGTCGGGCCCGGTGGTGCAGGAGTCGTGGCCCGGCCCGATGAACTCCGCATCGCTGCGCAGCAGCACGTCCTCCCCCGCCTCCGGCACGGTCCACGGACCCGTCGGCGAGGCGGCGTGCATCCAAGCCGTGCGGTAGCCGGTGCCCTGCCACGACCCGCCGGAGAAGGTCAGCAGCAGGAGCCCGTCGCGCACCACCACGTGAGGCCCCTCGAGGGTGTGCCAGGTGAACCTCCGCCCGTACATCTCGCGCTCCCGCTGGAAGATCTGCCAGTCGTCGTAGGGCGCGAGCACCGGCACCGTCGGACCCAGTGTCGTCGGCGTCAGCAGCGGCGCCGCCGCCAGATGCGTGCCCGGTCGCTCGTGCTCGAGCACGTCGCGGGCAAAAAACAACCACCAGCTCCCGTCGCCGAGACGGCACGGGGAGGCATCGATCGCGAACAGCTCCTCGGGCGTCAGCACCACCGACTGGTCACGGAAGGGTCCCTCGGGCGTCGCGGCCCGGGCCACCCGGACCAGGTGGCCGCGGTCCCCATGGCCGACGGAGTAGTACATCCACCATGCGCCCTCGCGTTCGCACACCTCCGGGGCCCAGTAGGAGTCCCCGGCCTCCGGCGCCAGCGCCTCCAGCACGTTCCCGATCCCGTGCCAGGTCACGAGATCCTCGGAGACCGCTGCGGGCACGGCGAGACCCTCCCGGACCGGCCCGGTCCCGTAGGCGATCCACCCGTCGGGCGTGCGGACCACGTCCGGATCCGCGAGCGGGACCGACCAGGAGGGCTCCGGCCGCCCCGCATCCCCGCTCTCGGCGAGGCGCCCGGCCCCTCCGTCTGCCACGCCCACCGCCTGCCCGTCAGCCGCTCCCCCGGCCCCGCTCATCCCTTCAGGCCCGTCGCCGAGATGCCGGCCACCAGGTAGCGCTGCAGCACGAAGAACACCAGCAGCACCGGGATCAGGCTGATGGTGGCCGCCATGAACAAGCCGCCGTAGTCGAAGGTCTGGGCGGTCAGGAAGGAGGAAAGGTAGATCTGCACCGTCATCGCGTTCTGCCCGTCGCCCGCGACCACCAGCGGCCACAGGAACGCGTTCCAGGAGCCGATCAGTCCCAGCACCGTCAGCGCCGAGGCGAAAGGCAGGGTGTTGGGGAAGACGATCCGGAAGAAGGTGCGGAAGAACCCTGCCCCGTCGAGGTAGGCGGCCTCCTCGATCTCCCGCGGGAAGTTCACGTAGAACTGCCGGAACAGGAACACGTTGAAGGCGCTGAACAGCCCGGGGACGATCAGGCCCTGCAGGGTGCCGATCCAGCCGAGCGAGGCGACGATGATGAAGTTCGGCACGAACGCCGTCGGGGCCGGCACCAGCAGCACCACGATCACCAGGATGAACATCGGCTTCGCGGCCCGGCTCGGGATCCTCACCAGCGCGTAGCCGGCCAATGAGGCGATGAGGATCGACAGCGAGGTCGACACGACCGCCATGATCGCGGAGTTCTGCAGCGCCTCGAGGAACTTCGGATCCGTCAGCAGCTGCGGGATCCGCGCCCACTGCGGGTCGCTGGGCCAGAAGACGAACTCCTGCGAGTAGATCTCGTCATTGGTGGACAGGGCCGTCTTGATCATCGCGTAGAACGGCACCAGGAACACCAGTGCCAGGGCCGAGGCGACCACGTAGCGCACCACCAGGGAGACGCTGCCGCGGTTCTGGCCGACGATGTTGAGCTGGGCGGTCATCGCTGCGTCTCCTGTCCGCCGGCCGATGCGGGCCGACGCGTCTTCGCGCGCAGGAACCGGAAGGGCCCTCGGCGCGGGTTGTCGTCGTTGGACCCGAAGCCCATCAGGTAGGTCTGCAGGAGCCCGGCGATGACCATGATGGCGGTCAGCACCAGGGCGCCGGCCGAGCCGGTGCCGAAGTCCTGCTGGGGGCCGAGGGCGATGTTGTAGAGGTAGACCAGCGGGGGTCTGGTCTCGGGATTGTTCCCGGTGAGGTTGTAGAACTCGTCGAAGGCCTGGAAAGCGGCGATGAGCTGGAGCAGCAGCACGGCCGCGGAGGTGGTGCGCAGCTGCGGCAGGGTGATCATGCGGAACATGCGGAAGCCGCCGGGATTCAGCCCGTCGACCGCGGCCGCCTCGTACATCTGGGTCGGGATCGCCTGCAGGCCCGCCAGGAACAGCAGCATGTAGAACCCGACCTGCAGCCACAGCCGCACCGACACCAGCACGATCCACCAGTACGGAGAGGACGACAGCCAGCTCGCGATGGAGTCGACCCCGACCATCCCGAGCAGGGTGTTGACGACTCCCGACTCGAGGCCGTTGAACAGCGACAACCTCCAGACGACGCAGGCGACGACGTAACTGCACGCCGTGGGCAGGAAGAAGACGGAGCGGTAGAAGGTCTGGAAGCGGGGCAGGCCGTTGACCAGCACCGCGAGCCCTAGCGACGAGGCCATCGTCACCGGGACGATGAACAGCGCGAAGATGATGAAGGTGCGCAGGGACTGCAGGAACGCGGTATCGACGAGGAAGTTGGTGAAGTTGTCCAGGCCGACGAACTTCGTGGGCAGCACCGTGCCGCGTGCCTCGAACAGGCTGAGCGTCCCGCCCCACAGCAGCGGCAGGATCGTGAAGATGCACAGTCCCACCAGGAACGGGGTGAAGAACAGCCAGAACGCCAGGGCGTTGCCCTTGATCCTGGTGGGGCCGCTGCGCTCCGTCGCCGTGTCCGCGTCGGCGCCGGTGCGCGCGCGGGTCGGCGCGCTCACGACCCGATCGCCCGGTTGCTGGCCTTCTCGGCCGCCGCGAGCTCCTCCGCCGGATCGGCGCCGTTCTTGAGCACGTTGCTGATCGCGTCCGCGTGCGGGGTGCTGATCTCACCGGTCCACTCCGGCGGACCGGTCACGCCCATCTCCTTGGCCATGGTGGCGATCTCGAGTCCGTTGCCGTCCTTGAGCGCCTCGGCCTCGTCCGCCACGGCGGTCAGCGGCGGGATGTGGAAGCCGTAGTTCAGCGCCCAGTCGGTCTGGTGCTCGGTCTGGTCGACCCAGAGCCACTTCGCGAACGCCTTGGCCGCGTCGGTCTTCTGACTGTTGCCGCCGACCTGCTGGTTCCAGGTGCCCATGAAGGCGACCTGGCGGCCGTCGGCGCCGACGGCGGGGTGCGAGAAGACGCCGATGTCGTCGAGGGAGCTCTCGAGGACGGGCAGCGCCCAGCAGCCGCCCCAGGTGATGGCGGAGAGCCCGGCCCCGAAGGCCGCGGGATCCGCCCAGTCCGACGGGGCGCCGGTCAGCAGCACCTCGTCGGCGATCATCTGCTGGATCGCGCCGAGCCCCTCGACGTACCCGGGGGTGTTGTAGGCGACGGCGTCGCGGGCGTCGTTCAACGGGGTGCCGCCGGCGGCCCAGACCATCGCCCAGCAGCTGGCGTCGAAGTTGTTGCCGAGGAACAACCCCTTCTGGTCGGGCGTGGTCAGCTCGGTGGCCGCGGCGACGAGGTCGTCGAAGGTCTCCGGGGGCTCGATGCCGGCCTTCTCGAACAGGCTCTTGCGGTAGTAGAAGTGCTGCGGATCCAGGATCATCGGAATGCCCCAGATCTTCTCGCCGATGGTCACCGGCCCCAGGGCAGCCTCGTTGAACTGGTCCTTGACCGGATCGACGATGTCGGTGAGCTCGACGTAACGGCCCTGCTCGGCCTGGTCCACGTTGATCGTGTTGTTCTCGAAGACGTCCACTCCCCCGCCGGACAGCAGTGCCGTGGACAGACGCGCCGCGTAGTCGCCGGTGACCCAGTTGACCTTCACCGTGGCGTCCTCGTAGGCCGCGGCGTACTCGGTGGCCGCCTCCTTGGTGCCGTCCTCCCCGTACTGGTGGTACCACTGCGAGAGGGTCTCTCCCCCGCCTCCGGAGTCGGTGAGGCCGCCGGTGTTGCCACCGCAGGCGGTGAGCCCGGCACCGGCGAGGGTCATCCCGCCGAGACCGAGAGCCGTGCGTCGTGAGAACTGCTTCCGTGCGGACATGGTGATCTCCTTCGATGCGCCGCTGCAGCGCGGCATTGCGCTGCACCCGCGAGTCTAACGTGGGAATTCGTGGCGACCGTCACGGCTGTGCATCGTTTGGCCGGAGGGCTCGGAGGCTCTGCCACTGAACGGCCGGGCCGACGGACTCCACGCAGTGCGCGTCGGCGGCGACGGACGCCGCGGAATGCACGTCGGCAACGACAGGCACCGGCGTGGCCGCCGACAGCGGGGCGCCTCCTGGCGCGAGGAACTGATCAGGTCCCGGTGATGCCGGTGGTGGCGACGCTCTTGATGATCTGGCGCTGGAAGAACATGAACACCACGATCAGGGGCAGGGCCGCCAGTACGGCCTGGGCCATCTGCTGGGCGTACTGGATGCCGTAGGCGCTCATCACCGTCTGCAGACCCGTCGGCAGCGTCATGAGGCTCGAGTCGTTGATGACGATGAAGGGCCACAGGAAGTTGTTCCAGGCGCCGATGAACACGAAGATCGCGACCGCCCCGAGGATCGGCCGGGACAACGGCAGCACGATGCTCCGGAAGATGCGGAACCGGCTCGCGCCGTCCATCAGCGCGGCCTCCTCGAGCTCGAAGGGGATCTGGTCGAAGAACTTCTTGAGGATGAACACCATCGGGGCCGCGACCACCTGCGGCAGGATGATGCCCCAGTACGTGTCCACCAGGTTCAGCGACAGCATCAGCTGGAACAGCGGCACGATGAGGATCTGGGCGGGGATCATGATCGAGGCGATGATCAGGACGATGACCATCTGGCGGCCCACGAACCTGAGCCGCGAGAGCGCGTACCCTGCCAACGCCGAGATCGTCACCGTGATCAGGGTGACCGCCGCCGAGGTGAGGAAGCTGTTCCACGCCCAGCGCGGCACGAGGCCTTCTGTGAGCACGTTGACGTACGCCTGGATCGTGAAGCCGTCCTCGGGCACGAGCGTGATCGGCGGCCCGGCGGCCGATGCGGCGCGTGCCCTGCATCACAGGGCCCACTTTACATCGTTGTAGGTTGTGGCACAACGACCGCGCACGGCACGTCGCGAGGGTCGCGGAGCGGGCGTGACCTGCACGAACACCATTGGCGCCCCGTGCACCCTTCCCGGGGTGCGCGGGGCGCCATGGCGAGGCGCCCACCCGGCCGCAGCTCGCTCAGGAGCCGCTCGTCGAGCGCTTCTTGTTCCAGACGTCGAAGGCGACGGCCACCAGCAGCACGACGCCGCGCACCACCGACTGCGTGGACTGGTCGATGCCCATGATCTGCATGCCGTTGGACATGACCGCCATGATCAGGCCGCCGATGATCGCGCCTTGCACCTTGCCGATGCCGCCGGTCACCGCTGCGCCGCCGATGAAGGCGGCCGCGATCGCGTCGAGCTCGAACATGTTGCCCGCCCCCGGCTGGGCGCTGTTGGACCGCGCCGAGTAGACGATGCCCGCGACCGCGGAGAGCAGGCCCATGTTCACGAACAGCCACATGTTCACGCGTCGTGTCTTCACGCCTGACAGCTCCGCGGCCTGGAGATTCCCGCCCATGGCGTAGATGTGCCGGCCGAAGATGGTGCGCTGGCTGATGAAGCCGTAGATGAGGATCAGAGCGGCCAGCAGGATCAGCACCACCGGCAGCCCGCGGGAGTGCGCGAGCTGCCAGGCGAAGGCCATGACCACCACGGCCACGAGGGCGTTCTTCAGCCAGAACAGGAAGTACGACTCGACCGGTTGCTTGTACCTCAGCTTCGCGAGGCGGCTGCGGTACTGCTGGATCGCGAAGACGACCACCAGTGCCGCCGCCAGGAACAGGGTGAAGGCGTCGAAGCCGTATCCGCCCATCAGCCCGTTGAGGAAGCCGCCGGAGATGTACTGGTACTCCGGCGGGAACGGCGAGAGGGAGACGCTGCCCAGGACCTGCAGGGTCATGCCGCGGAAGATGAGCATGCCCGCGAGGGTCACGATGAAGGCGGGGATGCCGACATAGGCGACCCAGAAGCCCTGCCACAGCCCCACCAGCACACCGGTGCCGAGCGCGGCCAGCACGCCCACCCACCAGGGCAGGCCGTGGCCGATGACCACGACCGCAGCGACGCCGCCGGTCAGGGCGACCACCGAACCCACCGACAGGTCGATGTGCCCGGCCACGATGATCAGCACCATGCCGATCGCGAGGATCAGGATGTAGGAGTACTGCAGCACCAGGTTGGTCAGGTTGCCCGGACTCAGCAGGGCGCCGCCCGTGAGGATCGTGAACAGTACGACGATGAACACGAAGGCGATGTAGATGCCGCTCTGACGCAGATTGCGCGTCAGCAGTTCCTTGATGTCAGAAGTTCCGGCCATGAGGCGCGCTCACTCCCTCTCCATGGTCATGAGCTCCATGAGGCGCTCCTGCGTGGCGTCCTGCGAGGTCACCTCACCGGTGATCCGCCCCGCGGACAGTGTGTAGATGCGATCGGCCAGCCCCATCACCTCGGGCAGCTCCGAGGAGATGACGATGATGGCCTTGCCCGCCTCGGCGAGCTCGTTGATGATCGAGTAGATCTCGAACTTGGCACCGACGTCGACGCCGCGGGTGGGCTCGTCCAGGATCAGCAGTTCCGGTTCGGTGAACAGCCACTTGCTGAGCACCACCTTCTGCTGGTTGCCGCCGGAGAGCTTGCCGACCTGCGCCATGACCGTGGGGGTCTTGATGTTCAGCGAGGAGCGGTAGCGCTCGGCGACCGCGATCTCCTCGTTGCCGTTGATCCAGGCTCCGGTGGTGACCTTCTTCAACGCGGCGGCGGTGACGTTGGTGCGGATGTCCTGGATCAGGTTGAGCCCGAACCGCTTGCGGTCCTCGGAGACGTAGGCGATGCCGGCGTCGATGGCGTCGGCGACCGTGCGCAGCCGGACCGGCCGGCCGTGGATGTAGGCGGAGCCGGAGATGTCCTGGCCGTAGGACTCCCCGAAGACACTCATGGCCAGCTCGGTGCGTCCGGCGCCCATCAGCCCCGCGATGCCGACCACCTCGCCGGCACGGACGTTCAGCGCCGCCCCGTCGACCACGGTGCGACCGGCCTGGGTGGGGTGGCCGACGTGCCAGTCCTCGATCCGGAGGATCTCCTCGCCGATCTCGGCGTGACGCTCCGGGTAGAGGTTGTCGATGTCGCGGCCGACCATCCCCTTGATGACGCGTGGGACGAGACCGGGACGCTGGTCCGGGGGCACGTCCATGTCGAGGGTCTCGATGGTCGAACCGTCGCGGATGACGGTGGTGGCGTCGGCGACGGAGGCGATCTCCCCCAGCTTGTGGGAAATGATGATGCTGGTGACGCCCTCGTCGCGCAGACCGCGGATGAGGCCGAGGAGATGCTCGGAGTCGTCGTCGTTCAGCGCCGCGGTGGGCTCGTCGAGGATCAGCAGCGTCACGTTCTTCGACAGCGCCTTGGCGATCTCGACCAGCTGCTGCTTGCCCACGCCCAGCTGCCCGACGGGTGTCACGGGCTTCTCCTGCAGGCCCACGCGCTCCAGCAGCTCGGCGGCCCGGGCGTTGGTCTCGTGCCAGCTGATCACGCCGCCGCGGGCCTGCTCGTTGCCGAGGAAGATGTTCTCGGCGATGGAGAGGTGGGGCACCAGGGCGAGCTCCTGGTGGATGATCACGATGCCCTCGGCCTCGGAGTCGTTGATGGTCGAGAAGCTGACCGGACGGCCGCGGAAGTGGATCTCGCCCTCGTAGGAGCCGGCCGGCTCGACGCCGGAGAGCACCTTCATGAGCGTGGACTTGCCGGCACCGTTCTCGCCGCAGATGGCGTGGATCGCCCCCTCGTCGACCGTCAAGGACACGTCCTTGAGGGCCGTGACGCCGGGGAACCGTTTGGTGATGGACCGCATCTCGAGGATGTGATCGGTCAAGAGGCCCTCCTTCGGGCAGGAGGTCCCGGCGCGCGCGGTGGCGCCGCCGGGACCTCGTCGGATACGGGACGGCTCAGAGCTGCCCGGACTCGACCTGCTCCTCGGTGTAGTACCCGGATTCGACGAGGATCTTCTCGTAGTTCCCCTCGAGGACCATCGTCACCTCGAGGAGGTAGGACGGCACGACCTTCACGCCGTTGTCGTAGGTCTCGGTGTCGTTGGCCTCGGGCTCCTCGCCCTTGAGGATCGACTCCGCGGAGACGATGGCCTGCTCGGCGAGGTCGCGGGTGTCCTTGAAGATCGTCGAGGACTGGATGCCGTCGGCGATCAGCTTGATCGAGGCGATCTCGGCGTCCTGGCCGGTGACCACCGGCAGCCCCTCCTCGAGGGTGGGACCGAGGCCCGCGTTCTGCATCGCGTTGATGATGCCGCGGGAGAGAGGATCCGCAGGGGCCAGCACCCCGGCGAGCTCCTCGCCGCCGTTGTAGTGCGTGGTCAGCAGGTTCTCCATCCGCTTCTGGGCAGTCTCCTGCTCCCAGCGCTGCGTGGCGGCCTGCTCGATGTCCACCTGTTTCGAGGGAACCACGAGGGTGCCCTCGTCGAAGTAGGGCTGAAGGGTCTCGAGCGCGCCCTTCCAGAACAGGTGCGCGTTGTTGTCGTCCAGTGACCCGGCGAACAGCTCCACGTTCAGCGGATTCTCGGGGGCGTCGTCGGCCGGCTCGAACTCCGCATCCAGCAGACCGAGCCCGTACAGCAGGGCGTTGGCCTGGTTGACGCCCACCTTGTAATTGTCGAAGGTGACGTAGAAGTCGACGTTCTCGCTGTCGGTGAGCAGACGGTCGTAGGCGATCACCGGAATGCCCTGGGAAGCGGCGTTGTCGAGCTGCGCCGAGAGGGACGCCCCGTCGATCGAGGCGATCAGCAGGGCGGACACGCCGCTGTTGATCATCTGGTCGATCTGCTGCTGCTGGGTGGGGATGTCGTCCTGGGCGTACTGCATGTCGACCTTGTAGCCCTTGTCCTCCAGCCCCTTCTTGATGTTGGCACCGTCGGCGACCCACCGCTCGTAGGTCTCCGTCGGCATCGCGACGCCGACGGTCTGATCGCTGGGTTCCGCCTCGGTGTCCGGACCGGTGGAACCGGCCCCTTCGCCGCCGCATGCCGCCAGGCCGAGGGCGGCCGCCGCGGCCGACGTCCCCAGCAAGAAGCTTCTCCGGTTGTGCATGGTGTCTCCTCCTCGACATCGCCATCTGCCGCCCGGAACAGGAGCGTCCGGTCCTGCGTCCCGCACCGGCCTCGCGGGCGGCACCTGCGCCGTCCGGGGGTGCCGACGGTGCGTCGGCGGGGATGGCCGGGCCGGGGATGGACCCGTGCCCGGTGGTCCGCACGCCGCCTGTGGCGTGGAACGCCTCGAATGCTAACGTTCACATTCACGCAGGTGTCAACGGAATCGCTGGGCGCGAGGGTCACAAGTTGGCAACGACTTACCACTGGTCACTTCGGAACTGCCGTGCGACCTGCTGTAAAACGGTTGCATCGGTCACGCCCTCGGAAGGAGCAGGCATGGACGCCCCGATACGCCGGCCCTCCATGGCCGATGTGGCCGCGCGTGCCGGCGTCTCGTACCAGACCGTCTCCCGCGTCCTGAACGAACCGCAGATCGTCCGTCCGGCGACCCGCGAGCGCGTGCTCGAGGCGATCGCCGCGCTCGGGTACACCCGCAACCGGGCGGCCCGCGCCCTGAAGACCACCCGTTCCTCGCTGATCGGCATGCTCACCGACGGCTCTTCGCTGTTCGGCCCGGCGGAGACGACCACCGCGATCGAGTCCGCCGCCCGCGAGGCCGGCTACTCCGTGCTGCTGACCACGGTCGACGCACACGAGGACGGCGCCCGGGAGATCGGCTCGGAGCTCCTGGGCTCCGGGGCCGACGGGATCCTCGTGGTCGCGGCGCACGAGGGGATGGTGCCGGCGGTCGCGACCGCCGCCCGCTCCACCCCGGTCATCGCCGTCTCGGCGCAGGCTCCGAAGGTGCCCGGCGTCGAGGTGGTGGGCGTGGACCAGCAGCTCGGGGCCCGGCAGATCGTCGAACACCTCGTGCGCACCGGAGCCCGCTCGATCGTCCACCTGTGCGGGCCGCAGGACTGGTTCGATGCCCGCGCACGCCTGGACGGCTTCCGGCAGGCTGCCGGGGGCCTCGGCCTCGAGGCCACCGTCGCAGGCCCGGGTGACTGGACCCCGCGGACCGGCTACGAGCTGACGAACGCCCTGGTGGCCGAGGGTACGCTGCCGGAAGCGATCTTCGCGGCGAACGACATGATGGCGATCGGGGTGCTGCACGCCCTGGACGCCCATGGCCTGCGGGTGCCCGAGGACGTCGCCGTGGCCGGCTTCGACAACACCGTCGGCGCGGAGTTCCTGATCCCGTCACTGACCACGGTCTCGCAGCCCTTCGCCGAGCTGGGTCGCCTGGCCCTCGAGCGCCTGCTGTGCCTGCTCGAGGGGCGCGAGGTCCCCTCCGACACCCCGCACACCCTGCCGCCGCGCCTGGTCGCGCGCCGCTCCACCCGGCCCGAGCGGACGCACTGACTGCGTCCGCGCCAGGACCGCCGGCCCCTCGGCACCTTCGGCACTCTCGGCTCCCTCAGCACCCTCGGCACCCTCGGTGGCCGACCTCGACGGTGCGGGCGGGCGCAGCGGAGCTCCGCCCGCCACCCCCTCCCGCCGGGCATTGCCACCTCAGGACCGATCCTGCGCGAGACATCGGTCCTGGCGCGGCAATGCGCGGCACCAACCCAGGGGTCCACGGCTATGCGCGGCCCGATCGTCGGGCCACGGCAATGTGAACGTTGACATCATCTGATCGGGCTGGTCTCATGGACCCATGACGCACGATGCCGTGTCTTCAGCAGACCACACCAGCCCCGATGTCGCCGCCTTTCTGCGGGACGGACGCGCGCACCTCGGCCTCGAGCTGGGCTCGACCCGGATCAAGGCGGCCCTCGTCGACGACGCCGGCGCGGTGCTCGGGACCGGCTCGCACGCCTGGGAGAACGAGTTCGCCGAGGACAACTGGACCTACTCGCTCGAAGCGGCGTGGGACGGGATCCGCGACTGCTACGCCGACCTCGTGCGCGACGTGCGCGAGCGCCACCACGTGGAGCTCACGCAGCTGGCCAGCATCGGCATCTCCGCGATGATGCACGGCTATCTCGCCCTCGACGCCGACGGCGAGCAGCTGACGCCCTTCCGCACCTGGCGCAACACCTACACGGCCGATGCCGCCGCCCTGCTCAGCCGCACCTTCGGCCTCAACATCCCGCTGCGCTGGAGCGTCTCCCACCTGCTGCACGCGATCCTGGGCGGCGAGGAGCACGTGGGCCGGATCGACTTCCTGACCACCCTGTCCGGCTACGTCCACCGGCGCCTGACGGGGCGCCGGGTGCTCGGAGTGGGCGATGCCAGCGGCATGTTCCCGATCGCTCCCGAGGGCGACGCCTACGACCCCACGCTCCTGGCACGCTTCGCCGCGCTCGACGAGGCCGCCGACCTCCCGTGGTCCCTGGCGGAGATCCTGCCCGAGGTGCTGGTCGCCGGCCAGGACGCCGGCTCCCTGACGGCCGAGGGGGCCGCGCTGCTCGACCCCACCGGCGCCCTGCGACCCGGCGCCGTGGCCGCGCCCCCGGAGGGCGACGCCGGCACCGGCATGGTCGCCACCCAGGCGGTGGACCCGCGCACCGGCAACGTCTCGGCAGGCACCAGTGCCTTCGCGATGGTGGTCCTGGAGGGGCCGCTGTCCGGGCCGCGCGAGGAGATCGATCTGGTCACCACGCCGTCCGGGGACCCGGTGGCGATGATCCACACCAACAACTGCACCACCGACCTGGACGCCTGGCTGGGCCTCTTCTCCCGCTTCGCCGAGCTCATCGGACGGCCCGTCGACGCGGAGGAGCTCTACGGCGCCCTGTTCGGCGCGGGCGCGGAGGGCGAGTCCGACGCCGGCGGTGTGCTGAGCTACAACTACGTCTCCGGAGAGCATCAGACGGGCGTGCCCTCGGGCCGTCCACTGCTGGTGCGCGAGCAGGAGGCCCGCTTCACGCTCGAGAACTTCATGCGCTCCCAGCTCTACGGCGCCTTCGGGGCGCTCGCTGTGGGCATGGAAGCCCTGCTGAAGGACGAGGGCGTCCAGCTCGACGTGATGTACGCCCATGGCGGCATCTTCCGCACGAAGGGCGTGGCCCAGCAGGTGCTGGCCGACGCTCTCGCCACCCCCGTCGCCGTCGGCGAGTCCGCCGGCGAGGGCGGCGCCTGGGGCATGGCGCTGCTGGCCGCGTACGCCTCCGGTGCGAGCGGCGACGAGAGCACGGTCTCGCTCAGCGAGTACCTCGCCCGGCAGGTCTTCGCCTCCCAGAAGCTGACCACGCTGCAGCCCGAGGAGGCCGGGATGTCAGGGCATGCGACGTGGCTGGAGGGCTACCGGGCCGGCCTGCAGGTCGAGCGCCTCGCCGGGGAAGTGCTGGGCTGAGCCGTTCTGCGCCAGGCCGACGGGCCAGGCGGCCCGGACTCGGCGGCACGGGCTCGGCCAGCGGGACCGGGTCCGTCGGGAGCTGAGCCTTCGGAGCTGCGCTCCTGGGACCCGGCCCGGCCGCGACTGTACCTGCGGAGCACGGAATCCCTCCGCTCCACCCGCACATGAGAAACGCGAGCGTCACGCACTGCCGAAATGCGTCGCAGCGTGTCGCTCACCTCCCACATATGCGCAGATCCGAACTTCATTTCTCGCACCTTCATTTTCCGCCCTTCGTCGGCGACGGCATCCTCGAGTCTGCGGCTCGAGAACCTTGCGCGCCGGCGCCTCGGGGACCGCTCCACCAGGGCCCTCCACCCGCACATCCTACCCTCGGGCGACCGTGGCTGGAACCGTTCGAGCAAAACTTCTTCCCCCGCAGGTCAGGGGCCTCGTCTGGCCTTGCGTACCGCTGCTGCCACCAGTAATGTGAACGTTGCCATCGAGGCAGGACTCGTCGACGCGGACCTGGAGGTCGCGACGGAGGTCGCACGATCCCCCTGGCGCGGAATCACGATCTGCCGGCGCCCCGGCGCGCGGAGATCACCACGGCCGGAGAGAACAATCCCTCTCCAGTCCCAAAGGAGTGGCAGTGCCTGACAAGAAGCTCTCACCGGGTTTCATCTATTTCTTCGGCGCCTTCGGAGGAATTCTCTTCGGATATGACATCGGCGTGATGACCGGTGCCCTTCCGTTCCTGATGCTCGACTGGAACATCGGTGACGACGCCGCCGCGGTCGGCTGGATCACCTCCTCGCTCATGCTGGGTGCGATCTTCGGCGGAGCCCTGTCCGGTCAGCTCTCCGACCGGGTGGGTCGACGTCGCGCGATCCTTCTGGCCGCGGCGATCTTCGCGCTCGGCTCCATCGCGCTCGGCATCACCCCGCACAGCGGCCTCGCCTACATGATCGCGATGCGCGTGTTCCTCGGCCTCGCCGTCGGTGCCGCCTCCGCGCTCGTGCCCGCCTACATGGCGGAGATGGCCCCGGCGCGGCTGCGCGGCCGGCTCTCGGGCCTGAACCAGACCATGATCGTCTCCGGAATGCTGCTGTCCTACGTCATGGCGTGGTTCCTGCAGCACCTGCCCACCACCTGGGCCTGGCGCTCCATGCTGGCGCTGGCCGCCGTGCCCGCCATCATCCTGTTCCTCGGGGTGCTGCGCCTGCCGGAGTCCCCTCGCTTCCTGATCCGCGGCGGTCGTCTCGACGAGGCCCGACGGGTGCTCGACATCATCCGCCCCGCCGGCGACGTCGAGGGCGAGATCGCCCAGATCAGCGCGGCCGCGGAGATCGAGGAGCGCGCCGCCGGCCGGACCACCTGGGCCTCGCTGCTGCACTCCCGCTACCGATACCTCGTGATCGCCGGCGTCGGCGTCGCCGCCTTCCAGCAGTTCCAGGGCGCGAATGCGATCTTCTACTACATCCCCCTGATCGTCGCCGACGCCAGCGGCTCCACCGCCGACTCCGCATTGCTGTGGCCGATCGTCCAGGGCGTCATCCTCGTGCTCGGCTCGCTGGTCTTCCTGGTGATCGCCGACCGCTTCCGCCGACGCACGCTGCTGACCGTCGGCGGAGTGGTGATGGGGCTGTCCTTCCTCATGCCGGCGCTGATCAACTCGCTGATGCCCTCGGCCAGCCCCATGCTCATCGTGCTGTTCCTGAGCATGTACGTGGCGTTCTACTCCTTCACCTGGGCGCCGCTGACCTGGGTGATCGTCGGCGAGGTGTTCCCGCTGGTGATCCGCGGCCGGGCCGCCGGAACGGCGTCCTCCTTCAACTGGATCGGCTCGTTCCTCGTCGGCCTGCTGTTCCCGATCATGACGGCCTCGATGCCGCAGCCGGTCGTGTTCGCGACCTTCGGCATCATCTGCCTGCTGGGCGTGCTCTTCGTGCGCACCTGCGTCCCGGAGACGCGGGGACGCTCCCTCGAGGACATCGAGTCCGAGGGCGCCCGACGCGCGGGCCTCGAGCTCGGCACCGATGCCGCTCCGTCCGATCCCTCGCAGCACTCCCTGTCCCGCTGAGCACCCCCGACCCGCCACCGCCCGTGATCCGCTGACCGTCCCGTCGACCCCAGGAGAATCATGACCCTCGTCCTTGCCGAACTGCCCGCCGAGGTGCAGGCGGCCGTCGCCGCCGCCCGCGAACGCGTCGCCGCCCTGCACGCCGAGCTGCCCCGCAACCAGCTGGTGGTGTGGACCGCCGGGAACGTCTCCGAGCGAGTGCGCCTGCCGGAGGGCTCGGAGGTGCCGGGCCTGCTGGTCATCAAGCCCTCCGGGGTCTCCTACGACGAGCTGTCGGCCCAGAACATGGTGGTGTGCACCCTGGACGGGCAGAAGATCGCCGACGGCACCCCCGCCTCCCTGGTCCCCTCCTCGGACACCGCCGCCCACGCCTATGTGTACGCGCATCTGGAGGAGGTGGGCGGGGTGGTGCACACGCACTCGACCTACGCGACCGCGTGGGCGGCCCGCGGTGAGGAGATCCCCTGCGTGCTGACGATGATGGGCGATGAGTTCGGCGGGCCGATCCCCGTCGGCCCCTTCGCGGTCATCGGTGACGACTCCATCGGCCGCGGCATCGTCGAGACCCTGCGCGGGTCCCGCTCCCGCGCGGTGCTGATGCAGAACCACGGCCCCTTCACCATCGGCAAGGACGCCCGCGACGCCGTGAAGGCGGCGGTGATGTGCGAGGAGGTCGCCCGCACGGTGCACGTCTCCCGCCAGCTCGGCGAACCCCTGCCGATCCCGCAGGAGCTCGTCGATTCCCTGTACGACCGCTACCAGAACGTCTACGGCCAGCACGAGAAGGCCGCCGACACCCCCGAACCGGGCACCGACGCCCGCTGACCCACCGATTCGAGAGACGAGGACCCCACCATGCGCAACCCCTTCGAGACCCGCGAGATCTGGTTCCTGACCGGCAGCCAGGGACTGTACGGCCCCGAGACGCTCGACCAGGTCGCCGAGCAGTCCCGCACCATCGCCGACGCCCTCGACGCCGCCTCCGACATCCCCGTGAGGATCCTCTGGAAGCCGGTGCTCACCGACCGCGACGCGATCCGCGAGACCGCCCTGGCCGCCAATGCGAATCCCGCCTGCGTGGGCGTCATCGCCTGGATGCACACCTTCTCCCCCGCGAAGATGTGGATCCAGGGCCTGGACGCCCTCGCCACGCCGCTGCTGCACCTGCACACGCAGGCCAACGTCGAGCTGCCCTGGTCCACGATCGACATGGACTTCATGAACCTCAACCAGGCCGCGCACGGCGACCGCGAGTTCGGATACATCGCTACCCGCCTCGGCGTGAACCGCAAGACCGTGGTCGGCCACGCGAGCGATCCGGGCGTGCAGGCCAAGGTGGGGCGCTGGGCGCGGGCCGCCACCGGCTGGGCCGAGATGCACTCGCTGAAGCTCGCCCGCTTCGGCGACAACATGCGGGGCGTGGCCGTCACCGAGGGCGACAAGACCGAGGCCGAGCTGCGCCTGGGCGTGTCCGTGAACACCTGGGGCGTGAACGACCTGGTCGAGGTCGTCGACGCCGTCGAGGAGAGCGCGATCGACGCGCTGGTCGCGGAGTACGAGGGGACCTACGAGGTCGCCGAGGAGCTCCGCACCGGCGGTGAGCGCCACGAGTCGCTGCGTTACGGCGCCCGCCAGGAGCTCGGCCTGCGCAGCTTCCTCGACGAGGGCGGCTTCGGCGCGTTCACCACGAACTTCGAGGACCTCGGCGGGCTGCGCCAGCTGCCGGGTCTGGCGGTCCAGCGACTCATGGCCGACGGCTACGGCTTCGGCGCCGAGGGTGACTGGAAGACGGCGATCCTGGTGCGGGTCGCCGCGGTGATGGGTTACGGCCTGCCCGGCGGGGCCTCTCTGATGGAGGACTACACCTACGAGCTCACCCCCGGCCAGGAGAAGATCCTGGGCGCCCACATGCTCGAGGTCTCCCCCTCGCTGACCACCGCGAAGCCGACGCTGGAGATCCATCCGTTGGGGATCGGCGACCGCGAGGACCCGGTGCGCCTGAAGTTCTCGGCCGACGCGGGCCCCGCCGTCGTGGTGGCCATGAGCGACATGCGCGAGCGATTCCGGCTCATCGCCAACGTGGTCGAGGTCGTCGAGCCCGACCAGGACCTGCCGAAGCTGCCGGTGGCCTGCGCCGTCTGGGAGCCCGCTCCCGATTTCGCGACCTCCGCCGAGTGCTGGCTGACGGCCGGCGCCGCCCACCACACGGTGATGAGCAATGCCGTGGACCTGGAGACCTGGCAGGACCTGGCCCAGATCGGCGACCTCGAGCTCGCGGTGATCGACGAGGAGACGACGGTGCGCGCCTTCGCCCAGGAGCTGCGCACGAATCAGGTGTTCTACCGCCTCGGCCAGGGCTTCTGAGCCTCCGCGGGATACCGCCCGTCCTGGCCAGCGCTGCCGGGCGGGCGGCTGTGGTCGGCTCGGCGCGGACCCCGGATCAGGCCGCGCCGGGGTCCGCCTCCCGCACGGCGGCGAGCGCGGCCGGGAGTTCTGCCGCCAGATCCTTCCAGCTGCATTCGATGGTCACGCCCTCGCGGTAGCCGCCGCGGCGCAGCGCCGCGAGGAAGTCGGAGAGGGGCCAGTCCCCCTGGCCGGGCGGGATGCGACCCGAATCGGCCACGTGCACGTGGCCGATCCGGCCGGCGAGGCGCTCGAGGACGTCGAAGGATTCTCCCTCGAGCTGGACGTGGTAGAGATCCGCGACGATCCGCACGCCCTGGATGTCGTGAGCATCGAGGAACCCGGCCGCTTCCTGCACGGAGTGGATGAGGTCGCTCTCGCCCGCGTTCAGCGGTTCGAGCACGATCTCGAGGTCCCGGGCCCACGCCGCGTCCCGCGCGATCACGAGCACCTCGGCGAATCGCGCCGAGCCCTCGGCCACCGGGATCTCCGGGCCGATCGTCCGCGCCGCGCCGCTGCCGAAGACGATCTTCGCCCCCGGCTCCGCGACGGCGGCGATCGCGTCGAGCGCGACCTCGAGATACGAGCTGACCTCGCGGATCGGCACCGAGGGGTCGGAGACCCTGAGGGTCCCGGGCACCAGGATCGCGAAGGACGGGACCCGATGGGCGGGGGCGGCGTGGACGGGCCGCCAGCGGCCGTCGTCCTCCGCGTCGACGAGCACGCCGACGATCGTGGACTCCAGATAGTCGGCTCCGGCGGCGAGGGCCGTCTCCTGCTGATCGATGGGGGCGATGACTCCGTAGGGCACGACGGCTCTTCTCCTCGGGGGCGGGTCCGCGACTGCGGTACGTCCGTGACCCACCCTACATTGGGTCGTTTCAAGAGCTCGTGCCCAGAAGTTTCCGTGTCGCGCCTCGACATCTTGCACCCGCCGTGGCAACATCGGGCAACCGCTATCCATCGCGTCGAGGCCGCCCCAGGCTCGACGCACTGAATCATCCCTCCCGACCGGAGGAGTCGTGCAGTGGAGCACGACGCCCGGCCTCGGGGACGCACCGCTCGTTCCACGGCCGCGACGCCTGCGCCACCGCGCCCGATCACCCGCGATCAGTTCAGGAGTCCCCGACATGACCCTCTCCCGTCGCACCCTGCTCACCGCCTCCGGCGCCGGGGCCGTCGGCATCGGGGCCTCCGCCTGCGGCTCCGGCGGCGCCGTCGACCCCTCCGAGTCGGTCGATCTCGACGCCGATCCCGCCACGCTGTCCGGCGAGATCGGCCTGCTCACTCCGGACTTCATCGGCGACGACCGCCTGGTGCTGGACGAGGAGGTCATCGCTCCGTTCGTCGAGCGGACCGACATCTCCGTCTCCGTGGACCAGGTCGACTGGAACAAGCTCAACGAGAAGATCTCGACCGGGATCGCCGGCGGCATCATCGCCGACCTGATCATGACCGGCGTCGGCTGGACGCAGCCCTTCGCGGAGAAGGGCATCTTCGCCGAGATCCCCGCCGACTTCATCGAGAGCCTCGGCTTCGACGAGAGCGTGCTCAGCTCCACGCAGTTCGAAGGGAAGTACTACTCGCTGCCCCAGGCGCTGGACCTGCGATTCATCGGGTACCACCCCGATCGCTTCGCCGAGCGCGGCATCACCGAGCCGCCGACGACCCTCGACGAGCTCGCCCAGGTCGCCGAGGAGCTCACGGGCGACGACGTCGTCGGGTTGGACTACCTTTCCGGCAGCGCCGGCAGCGCTCGCCAGGCCTTCGTCTTCCTGCTCTATGCCTTCGGAGGCCGGATGTTCAGCGAGGACGGCCTGGCGCCGCGGCTGCACGAAGAGCCCGGCCGCCTCGCCCTGCAGTGGATGCTCGACCTCATGTCCTCGGGCGGGATCAATTACAACCTCCGCGCCGCGGAGGGCCAGCCCTCCCCGTTCCAGCGGGACAAGGCGGCGATGTCCCTGGTCGCCACGGGCAACTGGCCGACCTGGAAGACCATGACCCCCGAGCTCTGCGAGGAGGGCGCCGTCGGGATGTTCCTCATGCCCAGCGGCGCCGGCGGGGATCCGGTGATGTTCCAGGGCGGGACCTTCCTGTCCATATCCAGCCTCTCCGAGAACAAGGATGCAGCGGGTGCCTTCATGAAACACATGCTCGAGCCGGAGATCCTCGGTATCGCGAACGCCGCGACCGGCAAGGTCCCGCCCACTCCGGAGATCCCCGAGAACCCGATGCTCGCCCGCAATCTGCTCACGAGCTTCGCGCTGGAGAACCTCCCCTACGCGGGGGCCGCCGAGGGCGGATCAGCCGCGTACATGGAGGTCCGCACCAACCTCGACGGCATCGTCGAGAGCTGTCTGACCAAGCGCTCCACGGTCACCGAGACGCTCGAGGACATGAAGTCCCTGTGCGACGACGCCATCAGCAGGCTCTGAGCCCATGACCACCGCCACCGCTCGCACCGAGACCCCCGCGGACGAAGGCCCGACCCGCCGTCGTCCCACCTCCCGCCGGCGCTCCGTCCGGACCGCCGAGCGTCGCTGGGGTCTCCTTCTCGCCGCCCCCGCCACGCTGCACACGCTGCTCTGGATCGGGGCACCGATCCTCGTGGCCATCATCCTGAGCTTCACGGCCTACGACATCATCCATCCCGCTCAGTTCATCGGGCTCCAGAACTACGCGACGATCTTCACCGACGAGCTCTTCTGGCGCTCCGTCCTGCACAACGTGATCATCGCGGCCATCGGGATCCCGATCTCGATGTTCCTCGCCCTCGTGTTCGCCGTGCTGCTCAACCGCTCCGTGCCCGGCCAGGGCATCTTCCGGGTGATGGTGTTCCTGCCCCACATCACGGCGACCGTCGCCGTCGCCATGATCTGGCTGTGGATCTACAACCCGTCCCAGAACGGGCTGATGAACATCGTGCTCGGGACGCTCGGAATCGGCCCCCTCCCCTTCCTGACCGATCCGGACCTCGCGCTCGGCGCGGTCATCCTGGTGACGATCTGGCAGGGCATCGGATTGAAGATGCTGATCTACCTGGCCGCCCTCCAAGGCCTGGACGGCCAGCTCTACGAGGCGGCGGACCTGGACGGCGCGAACTTCGTCCAGAAGTTCTTCCGCATCACCGTCCCGATGCTGCGGCCCGCCACCTTCTTCATCCTGATCACCTCGCTGATCGCGAACTTCCAGACCTTCGACCTCATCTACATCCTCACCGAGGGCGGTCCCGCGAACTCGACCTCCGTGGTCACCTACCGCATCTACCAGACGGCGTTCCAGGAGTTCCGCGTCGGCCTCGCCAATGCGCAGTCCGTCATCCTGCTGCTCATCCTGATCGTCTTCGCATTCCTGTCCCGCCGGATCGTCGGAGGCACCGATGGCGACTGAGACCCGCCCCACGACCGCTCCCCCCGCCCGGGGCGGCTCCCGGGAGAAGAGCCTGCGCTCGCAGAAGCGTACGGCGTCGACCGCGATCATGGTCTTCCTGGTCGTCTCCTCGCTGATCATGGCCACGCCGTTCCTGTGGATGGCTCTGTCCTCGATCCGTGATCCCACCGAGCTCGCGAAGGTGCCGATGCCCCTGCTGCCGCAGGATCTTCGGCTGGAGAACTACACGGACGCGCTGACCCGGGCTCCCTTCGCGATCTATGCACGCAACTCGCTGATCCTCGCCACGGCGGCGGCGCTGCTGAACGTGGCCTTCGGATCGGCCTGCGGCTATGCCCTCGCGAAGCTGCGGTTCCGCCTGGCACCGGCGATCTTCGGATGGATGGTCGCCTGCATCATGATCCCGTTCTACGCGACCGTCATCCCGGTGTTCCTCATGGTGCGCCACATGCCGCTGTTCGGAGGAAACTCGCTCCTCGGCGCCGGTGGCACCGGGTGGATCGACACCTGGTGGGCGCTGATCGTCCCCGGTGCGATCTCCCCGTTCATGGTGTTCCTGTTCCGCCAGTTCTACGTGTCCACGCCCTCGGAGCTGATCGAGGCGGCGCGCCTGGACGGGGTCAGCGAGTTCGGGATCTACACCCGCATCATCACTCCGCTCATCAAGCCGGGCCTGCTGACGGTGGCGCTGCTCAGCTTCGAGGCCGGGTGGAACAACTTCCTGTGGCCGCTGCTGGTGACCACCTCGGACAACCTGCGCGTGATCCAGGTCGGGATCTCCTCGTTCCGGCAGGAGGCCTCCACGGAGTGGCACCTGCTGATGGCCGGCACCACCATGGCGGCCGTCCCGATGATCGTGCTGTTCCTGATCTTCCAGCGGTATTTCGTGCAGGGCTTCGCGGCCTCGGGGATCAAATGACCTCGCGAACTCCTGTGGCCGCCGACGCGGTCTCCCGCGCCGAGCGGGGGGTCGGCCGGGGCGACCCCCTGAAAGCCCGCGGCATGGTCCGGCTGCTGGCGAAGCCGGCGGCGTTCCTCGCCGCGAACTGGGCGGCGATGGTCGCGATGCTCACCGTGATCGGCATCGTCCCGGCCCTGGCCGGGGCCACCCGCACCACCGGGGACCTCGCACAGTACGAGGACGAGGCCTTCACCAGCACGCTCCGGCACGTGCGCCGCACCCTCCTGCGCGACGCCCCGGTGTCCGTGATGCTGCTGCTGGTGCTCGGCGGGATCGGGGCCAACGCTCTGGTGCTGCCCCGGATGGAGGCTCCGACGCGGGTGTTCCTGGTGGGGGTGATGCTCCCTGTGGTCTGGGCGATGGTCGCGCTGCTCAGCGCGTATGTCCTGGCCGCCGCGCGGGATCAGCACGCCGAACGCACCACCATCATGCTGCGCGCCCTGGCCCTGGTCGTGCAGCGCCCCCTCTCCGCCCTCGCGGCGCCCGCACTGATCGTGGTGCTGTCACCGCTGTGGCTGCTCGCCCCGCTGACCATCGCCGTCGGGTTCAGCGTGCCGCCGTGGATTCTCGGTCGGCTGTGGGGCGAACTGACGGCCGACGATCCCGCCACCACCTGAGAGGTGGCGGCGGGCCCGACCACGGCGCGGACGGCCGGGTCGACGAGGACGGCGAGGACGGCGAGTGCCCCGAAGTCACCGGCGACGCCGAGGACGGCGACGTGGCCGGAGACGATGCCTGAGATCTCCCCTGGTCAGCGTCGCGCGACGCGCACCACGACTTCGGCGTCGTAGTCCTGCGAGGAGCTCATCGCCCCGCGGTACCAGGTCAGGACCGAGAGGTCATGCGCCCCGGGGACCGCGATCGGTCGGTAGTTGCCCACCTCGGAGTCCTCGGTCACGGGGGCCCAGGTCCAGCTGAGACCGTCGTCCTCGGTGCGCGCATGGAAGATCTCGTGGCGGGGCAGGGCCGTGCCGTCGCGCGGGTCGAGCACCGTGGAGAGCCAGAGCGCGTCGGGGTCCTCCGGGTCGAGTGTGCCCAGCCCCGTGTAGTCCTCCTCGTGCGGAAGCAGCTGCGGGCCGGCGACGGCGAGCTGATGCACGTCCCACTGCTCCGCGCCCGCGGGCAGCACGGCGCGGAAGAAGCGGTGGTCGATCGGGTCCAGGACGGACCGGTCCGTCTTCGTGCCCAGGGTGTCGTCGGCTCTCGCGGTCAGCAGCGCCACCACGGTGCCGTCCGGGAATCGCCGCAGGTCCGTGGTCCAGGCGTGGGTCATCACCGCCCCGTCCCAGGTGGACCCGTGGCCGAACACGCAGGTGAGATCCTCGGCGCGGGGCGCCTGTTCGACGAGGGAGCGCCCCAGCTCCCCCACCGTCGTCCCGTCGCTGCGATGCAGGTGGCCGTCTGCGAGGTAGCCGTGCCAGATCGAGGTGCCGTAGTCCCGCGGGTGGTGCTCGGTGATGATCAGGTCGAGGCGGTCATCGGTCCCGAACCGGTTGCCGGAGGCGTAGCGGGCGTACCCGTTGACGTACCCGATCTTCTCGCGGGTGAGCAGCCGCCCCCCGAAGGTCCAGGTGTCGCCGTCGTCGTGCGAGACCAGGTAGCAGGGGTCGTCGTTGATCGCGCGCACGAAGCAGTGCAGCACCCCGTCGAGACGGTGCAGGTTCTGGTAGGTGACGCCGCGGCCGCCGCCCAGCTCCCGTGCCTGCTCGGGGGAGTCGAACAGTCCGCGCCAGTCGACGGTGGACTCGGGCCCCCAGCGGGTCGGGTCCCCGACCTCGCTGACGCGCCAGCGCGTGCGGTCATCGCTCTTGTGGCGGCTGTAGACGGCGAGCCAGCGGCCGTCGTCGCGATGCCACAGGGCGGGATTGTCGTGGTCATCGGATTCGAGCCCGGGGTGCAGGGTGACCGTGCGGGCCGCGGGGTCGACGCCGGGCCCGGTGGCAGCGCCGGACGTGGCAGCGGGGGCGGCGCCGGGCCGCGTGGGGTCCACGCCCTGCCCCGTGGGGTCCTCGCCGAGGTGGTCGAGGTCCACGATGGTGAGGTCGACGTCGCCGCCGCGGCGGTCGCCCTCCGCTCCGGCCACGGAGGCGACCGAGCCCAGCAGCAGACGCCGGGAGCCGGGGTCCACGAGCGCGCGCTCGTCCTGGAACCAGCACCATCCGCCGTTGCTGTTCACGACGGCTGTTCGAGGATCGACCACGACCTTCAGAGCTCCTCGAGGATCGAGGCCATGCGGTCCATGGTCGCGGCCGCCTGGCTCAGGCCGACCTTGTTGAGGTGACCGTGGGTGACGCCCCGACGCACCTCGTACTCGACGTCGACGCCTGCCTCGCGCAGCTGCTCGGCGTAGCCGCGGGCGCTGCAGCGCAGGTCGTCGTACTCGTCGGCCTCGAGGTAGGTGCGCGGCAGTGAGGCCAGCTGCTCGGCGCTGCCCACGCCGGGGAAGTCGTGGGCGGTCGCCTCCTCGAGGGGCCGTCCGAGGTAGTTCTCCGCCATCACCCGCATCTTCTGCGGCGAGAAGCGCAGCATGGCGGGAAGCTCGGCGAGCGCCACGGCCTCCTCGGCGGTGGCCTGCGGGTTCAGCGGATGGCACACCGGGTACAGCAGCAGCGAGGCGGCGGGGGCGGCGCCCTCCTGGGCGAGCTGGAGGGAGGCCGACGCGGCGAGGTTCCCGCCGGCGCTCGCACCGCCGAGGGCGATCCGCGCGGAGTCGATCCCCCACGTCGCGGCCTGCTCACGGACCCATCGCACGGCAGCGTGGACGTCCAGGCGCGGGATCGGGGCGCGCACGTCGAGCACCGGGCCGGGAAAACGTCGCGCCGGGGCGCCGCCGGACGGCTCGTCGCACAGGCGGTAGTCGACCGAGACCACGACGGCCCCGGACCGACCCGCGACGCCGCGCGCGGTGCGGTCACCCTCGGGCATGTCGAGATCCCCGTGCTGGAAGGACCCGCCGTGGCACCACACCAGCGCAGGGCGGGGGGATTCGACGGGCACCGTCGGTGTCGTCGGGGTGTACACGCGCAGGGGGATCGGGCCGTGCGGACCGGGCGCCTCGGCCTCATCGATCCGCAGGTCCCAATCCTCGGCCGGGCCGTAGGGGGCGTTCCAGGCCTCCTCGGCCGCGGGGCCGGCCTCCTGCCAGGTGGTGGCCCGGCCGAGCTCGCGCAGGCGCTGCTCCATCTCGCAGGGATCCGTGGTCATGCGGGGCTCCGTTCGGTGCAGGTGTCGGGGCCGGGGACGGGCGAGGCGGGAGCGCGGGCCGACCGGGAACGACGGCAGATCGCCGGCGGAGGATCGACGGCGGCCGCGACCGGGGGAGGCGCGGGCAGGGGCCCGTCGGGCGCCCGGTGCCACGATGTCATGAGCCGACCCGCTCCCCGTAGCGCTCGACCTCGATCTGCTCGAGGCTCTTCCCGCGGGTGTCGGGCGCGCCGAGCACGCCGATCAGCGCCGCACCCACCAACAGGGCGATCATGAGCCCACCGACGACGGGCACGCCCTCGGCCGCGAGCAGGGTGGGGAAGAAGTAGCTCAGCACGCCCACGGCGATGCGGGCCACGAAGAACACCACGCCCTGGGCGCTGGCCCGATACGGGGTCGCGAACATCTCCGCGGTCCACAGGGCGTAGAAGGCCTGCGCGCCGATGCCGGCCGCGACGCCCCAGGTCACCGCGAAGAGGATCAGCAGCGGCGTGGTGACGTGGGCGAACACCAGCAGCACCCAGGCCAGGATCCCGAGCACGGCGCCGATGCCGTAGAGCAGTCGGCGGTCGAGCTTGTCCCCCAGCAGCATGAAACCGAAGTAGGTGGCGATCACGGTCATGGTCCACAGCAGCACCTGCAGCAGGTTCTGGCCGGCTGCGCTCTCCACCCCGGCGGTCTGGTAGACGCGGGGCATGAAGATGCCCATCTGGCCCGCGACGGTGTTCCACAGTGCGTAGACGCCGATGAGGAACAGCAGCGCCTTGACGTTGCGCGGGTGGGACAGCAGCTCGCGCAGCCCTCGGTGCCGGACCGGGGTGCCCTGTGCGGCGGCAGCCTCGCGGGCCTTCTTCTGCTCGGTCCAGATGCTCGATTCGGCCAGTCCGCGGCGCACCCACCAGGTGATGAAGGCGATGACGAACAGGTGGGCGAAGACGATCCGGGTGCCGAGCAGGCCCAGCGGCACCAGGGCGGTGGCGATGGCGAAGACGACGGCAGGGCCCAGCGACCAGGCCAGCTGGGCGGTGCCCACGTGGCGGGCGCGTTTGCCGTGCGGGGCCTGTTCGGCGATGTACGTCCAGGCCACGGGCACTCCGGCGCCGACGGCGATACCGGTGAGGACGACCCCGAGCAGGAGCATCCAGGCCTGCGCGGCGAAGACCACCAGGAGGGTGCCGACCATGTAGAGGATGAGGTCGTAGGTGTAGATGAACTTGCGACCGTAGCGATCCCCGAGCGGGCCGCCGATCATCGCGCCGACGGCGGCACCGAAGGCGTTCGCGGAGACGGCGGCGACCAGCCCCACCATCCAGTTCGAGAAGCCGAAATACTCCTGCCACAGGGTCAGGCTGGTGGCCAGCGCGATGATCGAGCCGGCCTCGATGTAGTTCGACATCGCCACCGCGATGGTGGCCTTCCAGCCGCGCACGGACCCGGGGCGGGGTCCGGTGGGCAGCGTCGTCTCGCGGGACCGGTAGGTCATGGGCTCTCCTTCGAGCGGGCGGAGTGGTGGACGAGGGGCGGAGTGGGCCGGGCGGGTGGCAGGTGCCAGGCCTGGCACCTGGCGGGGATCGGGCCCGGTGGGTGGCGGCCGGTGGTGGTCACGCGCAGTGGGGGCCCGAGTCAGGCCAGGTGGAAGTACTGCGGCAGCACCTGCTTCTCCTCGCCGTCGGGCGCGAAGTACTCCGCCATGGCCGCTTCCCAGCGGGGACTGATCGCGGCGCGGCCGATCGCCTCCTGGGCGGCGTCGACGTCGTCCGCTTCGAAGTAGCCCACCACCATCCCGTCCTCGGGGCGCAGGAACAGCGAGTAGTTGCGCCAGCCTGACGCGCTGAGCGCCTCGCGCATCTCCTCCCACACGTCCTGGTGGGCCCGCACGTAGTCGTCGAGCTTCTCGGGGCGCACGTGGAGGAGGAAGCAGCAGCGGTGCGGGCTGCGGGCGGACGAGGTGGCGAGCAGACGGTCGAGATCGCCCTCGGGTCCGGGGACGGGCCCGACGGGTTCCTCGTCCCCACCTGCGTGCTGCGGTGCACTCACTGGGACTCCTGATCGGGGCTGGACGCGCGGCCGTGGGTCGCGCGACATCGTGTGTCGGGGTCGCCGGAATGGTACGCGCGAGCATGAGTCGTTTCAACCGCGGGGGGCGGCAGTCCGGCCTTCGCGCAGGCAGATCATGCGGGCGGTGTGCCTGCGCCAGGGCCCCGCCCGCATGACACGTCGGAATCGCCACGCCCATTCCCCCGAAACACTCCGGAGGTGACACGTATCGAGAGCGACGCGCTTCGAGGGCGCCCCCGACGGGCCCGCCCGATGGTCACGGATCGACAGGCGCTCCCGACGAGCCGCCGACCGACTCCGCGACCGTCGACCGGGTGCCGACCTCGTGCTACGGTTGCTGTTGAGTCGTTTCAAGCAGGAGTCTCGCCCTGCAGCCCGCTGCGGCGATCGCACCGTCAGTGGCGAGGACACGACGGGCGGCGAGACCCGGTCCCGAAGGAGCCCCACCATGCCCACCCCCTCCGCTCTCCCCGCCGAGGTCGCCCGCGACCTCGCCGACTTCACGATCGAGGTCCCCAGCTGGGGCTACGGCAACTCCGGCACCCGCTTCAAGGTGTTCGGCACCCCGGGCACCCCGCGCGATCCGTACGAGAAGATCGCCGACGCCGCGCAGACCCACGCCTTCACCGGCTCGGCCCCTCGCGTCTCGCTGCACTACCCCTGGGACAGGGTCGAGGACTTCGGGGCGCTGCGCGAGTTCGCCACCGAGCAGGGCATGACGCTCGGCATGATCAACTCGAACACCTTCCAGGACGACGAGTACAAGTTCGGCTCCCTCACCCACGGCGACCACGCGGTGCGTCGCCGGGCGATCGACCACCACCTCGAATGCCTCGACGTCATGCGCGCGACCGGCTCGACGGAGATGAAGATCTGGCTGGCCGACGGCACCAACTACGCGGGCCAGGACTCGATCCGTGCCCGCCAGGACCGCCTGGCGGAGTCGCTGCGGGAGATCTACGGCGGCCTGGGCGAGGGCGAGCGCCTGGTGCTCGAGTACAAGTTCTTCGAGCCGGCGTTCTACCACACGGACGTCCCGGACTGGGGTACGAGCCTGCTGCACTGCCTGGCTCTCGGCGAGCAGGCCCAGGTGGTGCTGGACACCGGCCACCACGCCCCTGGCACGAACATCGAGTTCATCGTCGCCCAGCTGCTGCGCCAGGACCGGCTCGGCGCCTTCGACTTCAACTCCCGCAACTACGCCGACGATGACCTGATCGTCGGGGCGGCCGACCCCTTCCAGCTGTTCCGGATCCTGTTCGAGATCACCCAGCAGGAGGCGCACCGCCCGGCCTCGGGCGTGAACTTCATGCTCGACCAGTGCCACAACCTGGAGTCGAAGATCCAGGGCCAGATCCGCTCGGTGCTGAACGTGCAGGAGACCCTCGCGAAGGCACTGCTGGTGGACCGTGCCGCCCTAGCCGATGCGCAGGAGCGCCACGACGTGCTCGAGGCCAACACGATCCTGATGGACGCCTTCTGGACCGATGTGCGCCCAGCCCTGGCCGCCTTCCGCGAGGAGCAGGGGCTGCCGGCCGATCCGTTCGCCGCGTTTCGCGCCTCAGGCTACGAGCAGAAGGTCGCCGCAGACCGCGTGGGCGGCAACCAGATGGGATGGGGAGCCTGAGCATGACCGAGAAGACCACCGCGACCGGCACGATCGCCGACCTGCTGGCCCGCTCCAACACCTTCGGCGCGGACCCGCGAAACACCAACTACGCCGGCGGGAACACGTCCGCCAAGGGGACCGACACGGACCCGGTCACGGGCGAGGTGACCGAGCTGCTGTGGGTCAAGGGATCCGGCGGCGACCTCGGCACCCTCACCGAGAAGGGCCTCGCGGTGCTCCGTCTGGACCGCGTGCGCGCCCTGGAGTCCGTGTATCCGGGCGTGGAGCGCGAGGACGAGATGGTCGCGGCCTTCGACTACTGCCTGCACGGCACGGGCGGCGCCGCCCCCTCGATCGACACCGCCATGCACGCCCTGGTGGACTCCGCGCACGTGGATCACCTGCACCCCGATGCCGGGATCGCGCTGGCCACGGCGGCCGAGGGCGAGCGTCTGACCCGCGAGTGCTTCGGCGAGGCCGTGGTGTGGGTGCCGTGGCGTCGGCCCGGCTTCCAGCTGGGGCTCGACATAGCGGCCATCAAGCGGGAGAACCCGCAGGCCATCGGCTGCGTCCTCGGTGGTCACGGGATCACCGCCTGGGGCGAGAGCTCCCAGGAGGCGCAGGAGAACTCGCTGCGGATCATCGCCGAGGCGACCGCCTTCATCGAGCGCACCGGAACGGACGAACCCTTCGGCGCGCACGACACCTCCCGCGAGGCGCTGGCGGAGGCCGAGCGACGGGCGAAGGCGTCCGCCCTGTTCCCGGTGATCCGCGGGCTCGCCTCGACCGACTCCTCGATGGTCGGCCACTGGACGGACACCGAGGCCGTCCATGAGTTCCTCGCCGGCCGGAAGCTCGCGCAGCTCGCCGAGCTCGGCACCTCCTGCCCCGACCACTTCCTGCGCACGAAGGTGAAGCCCCTCGTGCTGGATCTGCCCTCCGATGCGTCGGTCGAGGACTCGGTGGCCCGGCTCAAGGAGCTGCACGAGACCTATCGCTCCGACTACACCGCCTACTACGAGCGTCACGCCGACGCGGACTCCCCCGCGATGCGCGGCGCGGATCCGGCGATCGTGCTGGTCCCCGGGGTCGGCATGTTCTCCTTCGGGGCGGACAAGCAGACCGCCCGGGTGGCCGGCGAGTTCTATCTCAACGCCATCAACGTGATGCGGGGCGCCGAGGCGATCTCGACCTATGCCCCCATCGAGGAGTCCGAGAAGTTCCGCATCGAGTACTGGGCTCTCGAGGAGGCGAAGCTGCAGCGCAAGCCGAAGCCCAAGCCGCTCGCGACCCGCGTGGCGCTGGTGACCGGCGGCGGCTCCGGGATCGGCAAGGCGACCGCCGAGCGCCTCGTCGCCGAGGGCGCCTGCGTCGTCATCGCGGATCTGAACCTGGCCGGCGCCGAGACGGTCGCCGAGGAGCTCGGCGGCCCGGACATGGCGGTCGCACTGCACGCCGACGTCTCCGACGAGGACGCCGTCGTGGCGGCCGTGGCCGACGCGGTGCTCGCCTTCGGCGGTCTCGACCTGATCGTGAACAACGCGGGGCTCTCGCTGTCCAAGCCGCTGCTGGAGACCACCGCGAAGGACTGGGACCTCCAGCACGACGTCATGGCCCGAGGCTCCTTCCTCATCTCCCGAGAGACCTCGCGGGTGATGATCGACCAGGCCATGGGCGGGGACATCATCTACATCTCCTCGAAGAACTCGGTGTTCGCCGGCCCCAACAACATCGCCTACTCCGCGACCAAGGCCGATCAGGCGCACCAGGTGCGATTGCTCGCCGCAGAGCTCGGCAGCCACCAGATCCGCGTCAACGGCATCAATCCCGACGGCGTGGTGCGCGGCTCCGGCATCTTCGCCGGCGGCTGGGGCGCCTCGCGCGCGAAGGTGTACGGGGTCGAGGAGGACAAGCTCGGCGAGTTCTACGCCCAGCGCACCTTGCTGCGGCGCGAGGTGCTGCCGGCGAACGTCGCGAACGCCGTGTTCGCCCTGACCGCCGGGGACCTCTCGCACACCACCGGTCTGCACATCCCCGTCGATGCCGGGGTCGCGGCCGCGTTCCTGCGATGAGCGGCCCGCAGCACCCCCACGGCCCATCTGGTCGCGGCCCTGCTGAGGTCGGCCCGGCCGCGTCGGGGCGCGCCGGGCCCTGTGCGCTCGCGGCCGTCGACCTCGGGGCGACCTCGGGCCGCGTCATGCTCGGTGTCGTCGTCGAGGGACGGATCGAGCTGGTCCCTGCGCACCGTTTCGACAACCACCTGGTACGGGTCGACGGACACCTGTGCTGGGATCTCGACGCCCTCTGGACCGAGATCCGCCGAGGACTCCGCGCGGCCCACGACCTGGCCGTGGGGCGGGGACTCGGAGGACTCTCCGCGATCGGGGTGGATTCCTGGGCGGTGGACTACGCCCTCGTCGGTCCCGACGAGCGCGACGCCGACGGCTTCCCTGACCCGGGCAGCGGCACTCGTCGCGGCGAGGTGATCGCTTATCGTGACCACCGCACCGACGGGGTCGCCGAGACGTTCGCCCAGCAGGTCTCCCGGCAGCGGCAGTACGCCCTGACCGGCATCGCCCAGCAGCCCTTCAACACGCTCTACCAGCTGCTCACCGACGACCGCGTGGCCGGTCTGCCCGCGGGGTCGACGCTGTTGATGCTCCCCGATGCGATCGGTCATCTGCTGACCGGACAGCGCCGCACGGAGCTGACCAACGCCTCCAGCACCGGGATGCTGCGCGTGGGCGGCGACGGCTGGGCGGAGGAGCTGCTGGCGGCCGCGGGCGTGGACCGGGACCTGCTGGCACCCTTCATCGCCCCCGGCGAGGTGCTGGGCACCGTGCGGCCGGCACTGGCCGGGAAGCTCGGGATCGGGGACGTGCCCGTGATCGCCGTCGGCTCCCACGACACCGCCTCCGCCGTGCTCGCCGTGCCCGCTCACGGCGACGGCCCGGTGGCCTACATCTCCTCGGGAACCTGGTCGCTGATCGGCCTCGAGCTGCCCCCGTCGGCCCCCACCACCGAGGCCCTCGAGGCCGGGTTCACCCATGAGGGCGGCATCGACGGGACCGTGCGGTTCCTCAAGAACGTCGCGGGGATGTGGCTGGTCAGCGAGTCGATCCGGCAGTGGCAGGACGAAGGGCTCGACGTGGACCTCGAGGGACTGCTGGCCGAGGCCGCCACCGGGCCCCCGGCGCGCGCGCTCATCGACCCCACCGATCCGCAGTTCCTGGCCCCGGGGCGGATGGCGGACCGCGTGATCGCCGCGGCGCGACCGACGGGCGCGCGACCGAGCACGCCGGATCCCGTCCTCACCACCCCCGCCGAAGTGGTGCGCTGCCTCCTCGAGTCCCTGGCCCAGACCTATCGGGAGGAGCTGGCCACCGCCTGCCGCCTCGCGGGCGTGGCGCGACCCGAGCGCCTGTACGTCGTCGGCGGCGGCAGCCAGAACGCCCTGCTCAACCAGCTCACGGCGGATGCGCTGGGACTCGAGGTCGTGGCCGGGCCCATGGAGGCGACGGCGCTGGGCAACCTCGCGCTGCAGGCCGCGGCGCTCGGTGCCGTCCCCGCCGGCCGCAGCTCGATCCGCGAGCTGGTGCGCGCCAGCGTGGAGCTGGAGACCTTCCAGCCGTCTCCGGCCTAGGGGCCGGGACGCCGGAACCCGAAGGCGGGGCCCCGCAGAAAGGGGCCCGGAAGGCGCCGTGGTCCCGATCGCTACAGCATCCCCCCACGAGATCCCCGGAGGCGCCCACCACGCCCAGGTGCACAAATCGTGAGAGTCCCGTGAGGATCACCCGAGAGGTATCGCTCCAAGCACATTCATGTCCCATGCTGGTCATGGCGCAGATACTTTGGGCCGCGACGTTTTGCAGGTGACGTACTCACGAGACAGGTTCACGAGCTCGATTGACCTCACAACCCCCCGCCCCGGTGCACGCCCCTGCCGTCCTCGGCACCGGGCGCGCTCACGCGAAGGCGATCCTGCTGGGGGAGCACTCCGTCGTCTACGGCGCCCCCGCCATCGCCGTTCCGGTCAGCAACCTCACCTCGACGGCGACCCTGCGCCCGACGGCCGGCTCCCTGATCAGCAGCTCCCTCTACCAGGGCCCCTCCTCCGACGCCCCCTCGCGCCTCGCCCCCGTCCAGGCCGCCTGGCGGGCCGCGGCGGCTCGGGTCGGCGCCCGCACCGAAGGATTCGAGCTGGTCACCGAGTCCGCCCTGCCGATCGCGCGCGGTCTCGGCTCCAGCGCCGCCATCGCCGCCGCGATCGTGCGTGCGGTCGCGGACGCCGCCGGCATCACGCTCGAGGTGGCCGAGGAGCACGAGCTCATCCAGGAGGCCGAGCGCGCCGCCCACGGCACCCCGAGCGGCATCGATGCCCGCACGGTCGTCGCCGAGACCCCGATCCGCTTCGAGAGGGGCGCCTTCCAGCCGCTCCCCGTCGGCTCCGCCGTCACCCTCGTCATCGCCGACACCGGACAGCCGGGAGCGACCTCGAGGGCCGTCGCCTCGGTCCGGGCCCTGCGCGATCGCGACCCGGCCATGGTCGACACCGCGATCGCCCGGCTCGGCGAGCTCGCCGAGGGATCCGTCACTGACCTGGCCGCCGGGGACCACGCGGAGCTGGGCCTTCGCCTGCGCAGCGCCCAGGAGCTGCTGGTCCGGCTCGGCGTGAGCAGCCCCGAGCTGGATACCCTCGTACAGGCGGCGCATGCCGCCGGCTCCCCCGGCGCCAAGCTCACCGGCGGCGGTCAGGGTGGGTGCGTCATCGCGCTCGCCCCGTCCGTGGCCGAGGCCGGGCCGCTCTCCCGCGCGCTCGAGGAGGCCGGAGCAGCACAGGTGTGGACCACGGTGATCGGAGAGACGGCATGACCACGGCGACGGCACGCGCCCACCCCAACATCGCGCTCGTGAAGTACTGGGGGAAGCGGGACGAGGAGCTCATGCTGCCCGCCGCCGGCAGCCTCTCGCTCACGCTGGACGCCTACGCGACCACCACCACGGTCTCCCTCGAGCCGTCCGCCGCCGGGGACCGCTTCGCGCTGAACGGTGCCGAGGCCGACGCGGGACAGGCCGAGCGCGTCACCCGTTTCCTCGACCTGGTCCGCTCCCGCGCCGGCTCCACCGCCCGCGCCGTCGTCCGCTCCCACAACGAGGCCCCCACCGGAGCGGGGCTGGCCTCCTCCGCCTCGGGTTTCGCCGCGCTCGCGGTCGCCTCCGCCGCAGCCTACGACCTGGACCTCGACCGCGAGGAGCTGAGCCGGCTCGCCCGGCGCGGCTCCGGCTCGGCGACCCGCTCCCTGGTGGACGGCCTGGCGATCTGGCACGCCGGGGACGACGACGCCTCCTCCTTCGCCGAACCGCTCGAGGGACCGGCGATGAGCATGATCATCGTGACCGTCGACCCCGGCCAGAAGAAGATCTCGAGCCGTGAGGCGATGCGGCGCACCGCGCGCACCTCGCCGTACTACACCGCCTGGGTCGATTCGACCGCCCGCAGCCTCGAGGAGATGGCCGCGGCCTGCCGAGCGGGCGACTTCACCCGCGTCGGGGAGATCACCGAGTCCAACGCGCTGCGCATGCACGCCGCGATCCAGGCCAGCGATCCGCCGATCCGCTACCTGCGCTCCGCGTCCCTCGCCGTGTTCGACGCGGTCGAGCAGCTACGCGCCGACGGGGTGGAGGCCTACGCGACGGCCGACGCCGGCCCCAACGTCGTCGTGATCAGCCGCCCCGAGGACGCCCGGGCCGTGTCCCGACACCTCGCCGGCCACGGCGAGATCAGCATCGTCGGCGCCGGCCCCGGCGCCCAGCTCATCACCGAGGAGGACTGCGCATGATCGTCACCCGCGCGCCGGGCAAGCTCTTCATCGCCGGGGAGTACGCCGTCGTCGAGCCAGGGGAGCCTGCCGTGCTCATCACGGTCGACCGCTTCCTGACGGTCCGCCTCACCCCCAGCGACGACGTCGGACGCGTCCATTCGCGCGAGTACGGACAGGCGCCGGTGGTGTGGACCCGCGCGGAGGGCCCCGAGCACCCCGTGAGCATCGTCCTGGAGCATCAGCCCTACGACTACGTGGTCAGCGCGATCACGCTGATGGAGCGGCTGCGCGACGAGCGGGGACTGCCCGCCCACTACTTCGACCTGCACATCGAGTCCGATCTCGACGACTCCTCGGGACGCAAGTTCGGCCTCGGCTCCTCCGCCGCCGTCACCGTCGCCGTGGTGCAGGCCCTCGACCAGTTCTACGGGATGGGGCTGACCCGCACCGAGCGGTTCCGCCTCGCCCTGCTCTCGACCATCACGGTCGCCCCCAACGCCTCCGGCGGGGACGTGGCCGCCTCCACCTACGGCGGCTGGATCCGGTACACCGCACCCGACCGCGTCACCCTGCGCGAGAGCCTCGAGCGTCACGGCGTGACGAAGGCCCTCACCTCCCCCGGCTGGTCCCCGCACCGCGTGGACCGGCTGCCCGATCCGACCTCGCTGGAGCTGCTGGTCGGTTGGACCGGATCGCCCGCCTCCACCGAGCGCCTGGTCGGCGGCGTGCGACCGCCCAGCGGGCGCACGGCCAGCCCCTACGAGAGCTTCGTCGACGAGAGCCGCGAGTGCGTCGACGCCCTGGTCGAGAGCCTTCTGGCCGACGACGGCCCCCGCGCCCTCGAGGTCATCGGACGGGCCCGCCGCCTGCTCCAGCGCCTCGGCGAGACCAGCGGGATCCACATCGAGACCGACGAACTGCGTCTGCTGTGCGATCTGGCCGAGCAGCACGGCACCGCCGCCAAGCCCTCCGGCGCCGGCGGCGGGGACTGCGGCATCGTCCTGGCCCCCACCGACGCCCCGCTGGAGACGCTGCTGTCGGCGTGGGAGACCCACGACATCCGGCGCCTGGACATGTCGGTGCAGCGGCCGGAGGAGAACGGCGATGACTGAGTCCGCGAGCCCCAGCGGGCGCCGCAAGGACGATCATCTGCGCCTGGCCCACGATCAGCAGACCGCCCCCGTGGCCCGCACCGACTTCGATGACGTCCAGATCCTCCACCACGCGCTGGACGGCCTCGACGCCGATCGGGTGCGCCTGGACGTGGAGGTCCTGGAGTGGACCTGGCGCGCACCGGTCTACATCAACGGCATGACCGGCGGCACCGACCGCACCGCGCGCGTCAACCGCGCCCTGGCGATCGCCGCCCGCGAGACCGGCATCCCGATGGCCTCGGGCTCGGTGGGGATCGCGCTCGACGACCCGTCCACCGCACCCGGCTTCCGGGTGATCCGCGAGGAGAACCCCGACGGCTTCGTGATGGCCAACCTCGGCATCGGGCGCAGCGCCGAGGAGGCCCGCCGCGCCGTGGGCCTGCTCGAGGCCGACGCCCTCCAGGTCCACCTCAACGCCGTCCAGGAGACCGTGATGCCCGAGGGCACGCGCGACTTCTCCAGCTGGCCCCGGGCACTGGAGGCCGTGGTCGCCGCTGCCCCCGTCCCGGTGCTGGTCAAGGAGGTCGGCTTCGGACTCAGCCGCCGCACCCTGACCCGACTGCACGACATGGGCGTGCAGCTCGCCGACGTCAGCGGAGTCGGCGGCACCGACTTCGCGCGCATCGAGGACGCGCGCCGTCCCGGAGAGGACTACTCCTTCCTGGCGGGGCACGGCCAGTCGGCCGTGTGCAGCCTGCTGGACGCCCCGGACCCCTCCCCGACGCTGCTGGCCTCCGGCGGTGTGCGCACCCCGCTCGACGTGGTCAAGGCGCTCGCCCTCGGCGCGCGGGCCGCCGGCGTCGCCGGGGCCTTCCTGAAGCCTGCCTACTCGGGCGACGCCGAGGAGGCCACCGCCGTGATCCGCGGATGGCTGTCGCAGCTGACGGAGCTGCTGGCCCTGTTCGGTGCCGACGATCCCGCCGCCCTCACCCGCACCGACCTGCTGCTGCGCGGACGGGTGCGGGAGTTCTGTGAGCTCACCGGCCTCGACGCCGCCGGCTACGCCCGCCGTGATCGCCCGGACACCGAGCCGGTCACCGACCCGACCACCCAGGCGGCCCCGCCGTCGCGACCCAGGACCAGGACATGAGCGAACGCACCGCTTCCTACGACACCCCGGTGCCCACCCGCTGGGTCGGCCCGATACGCCTCAGCGGCAACGCCGCCAGCGGCGAGATCGACGTACCGCTGGCGACCTACGAGAGCCCGCTGTGGCCCTCCGTGGGGCGCGGCGCCAAGGTCTCCCGTCTCGTCGAGGGTGGCATCAGCGCCACCCTGATCGATGCCCGCATGGCGCGCTCCAGCCTGTTCGTCGCCCCCGACGCCGCCGTCGCGCACTCCGCCGACCAGGTCCTGCACGAGCGCCAGGAGCAGCTGAGCGCGACCGTCGAGGCCACCAGCCGCTTCGCCCGCCTGCTGGACCTGCACACCGAGATCGTCGGCAACCTGCTGTTCGTGCGCTTCGCGCTGTCCACTGGGGATGCCTCCGGGCACAACATGGTCACCAAGGCCGCCGAGGCCCTCATGGAGACCATCCTGTCCTGGGACCTGGGGCTCGAGTACGGGTCGATCTCCGGCAATTACTGCACCGACAAGAAGCCCAGCGCCGTCAATGGCGACCTGGGACGGGGCCGCCGCGTCGTCGCCGACATCCTGATCCCGCACGAGGTGGTCGCAAAGACCCTGCGCACCACCGCGAAGCAGGTCGTCGACCTGGTGGTGCGCAAGAACCTCGTCGGCGGAACCGTCGCCGGGTCGCTGCGCTCGGCCAATGCGCACTACGCGAACATGCTGCTGGCGATGTACCTCGCCACCGGCCAGGACGCGGCGAACATCGTCGAGGGCTCCCAGGGCATCACCTTCGCCGAGGAGCGTGAGGAGGGGTTGTACTTCTCCTGCTCGCTGCCGCACCTGATCGTCGGCACCGTGGGCAACGGCAAGAACCTCCCGGCCGTCGAGGAGGCGCTGCGGCGACTGGGGTGCCGCGAGGAGCGCGCCGACGGGGAGAACGCGAACCGGCTGGCGGCGATCATCGCAGCGACCGTGCTGTGCGGCGAGCTGTCGCTGCTGGCGGCGCAGACCAATCCAGGAGAGCTGATGGCGGCGCACGTCGCCATGGAACGACGAACCGCAAAGGGTGACGCATGACGTCGATCGGTATCCATGACCTCACGGTCTCGACGGCGCACCACGTCATCGACCTCGCCGAGCTCGCCGAGGCAGGCGGCGTCGACCCCGCGAAGTTCCGCGTCGGACTGGGGCAGGACCGCATGAGCGTCCCGGCCGCCGACGAGGACATCGTGACCATGGGGGCTGCCGCCGCGCTGCCCCTGCTCGAGCGCCACGGCACCGAGGGGATCCGCACGGTCCTGTTCGCCACCGAGTCGGGTGTGGACCAGTCGAAGTCGGCGGGGCTGTTCGTCCACGAGCTGCTGGGCCTGCCCCGCACCATGCGCGTGGTCGAGTTCAAGCAGGCCTGCTATGCGGCCACCGCGGCGCTGCAGTCCGCCCTCGGCATCGTCGCGCGGAACCCCGGAGAGCGCGTGCTGGTCATCGCCAGCGACGTGGCCCGCTACGAGCTCGACTCCCCCGGGGAACCCACCCAGGGCGCCGGCGCGGTGGCGATGCTGGTCACCGCAGATCCTGCGCTGCTGGCGATCGAGCCGGTCTCCGGCGTGGCCGCGCGGGACGTCGACGACTTCTGGCGCCCCAACGACTCCACCACCGCCGTCGTCGACGGGCGGCTGTCGCTGACCGCCTACCTCGGTGCGCTGACCACGGCGTGGGACGACTTCGCCGCCCGCGGCGGTGTGGAGGTCGCGGAGATCGACCGCTTCTGCTTCCATCAGCCGTTCACGAAGATGGCCCGCAAGGCGCTCAAGGGACTGGCCCAGCACACCGGGGCGGACCTCAAGGACAGCCTGCAGGAGGAGACCTTCCCCTACAACCGCGAGCTCGGCAACACCTACACCGCTTCCCTGTACTCGGGGCTCGCCTCGCTGCTGGACCACGACGACACCCTGGCGGGCAAGCGCATCGGCCTGTTCAGCTACGGCTCCGGGGCGGTCGGGGAGTTCTTCACCGGCATCGTCCAGCCGGGCTATCAGTCGCTGCGGCGGCGTGACGCGGTCGAGGCGGAGCTGGACGGCCGCGTCCCACTGACCCTGGCGGAGTACCGCGAGCTGCATTCGGCCGAACATCCCAGCGACACCGACTGGGAGACGCCCCGCGTGACGCAGGGCCCGTTCCGGTTCACCGGCATCCGCCGGCAGGCCCGGCAGTACGAGGTCAGGCAGGCCTGAGCCTCTGCTCCCGCAGCACGCCCCTCGCCGCGGAGAGTTGCTGTCGGCTCCTGAGTGGTCCACGTCCACCAGTGGGAGCGAGCGGTGCAGGACTCCGCGGTGGCCCCGGAGGAGCCGGGCGCCCCCGATGCCGGCGGCGATCCCGCACGAGCGCGCTCAGCCCGTCGTCGACTCCCGCTCGATGAGGGTCGGCGTGAAGCTCACGTGTCGAGGCGCGGCATCACGGCGGGCGATCTCCTCCTCGAGCAGGGCGAGCGCGGTGCGGCCCATCAGGTCGGCGGGCTGCGCCACCGAGGTCAACGGCACCACGGTGGAACGGGCGAAGGCGATGTCGTCGTAGCCCACGAGCGCGATCTCCTCGGGCACCGCGATCTGGTGGCGGAAGGCGAAGGCCTGCAGCACCCCGACGGCGAGCAGGTCGTTCACGCAGAACACGGCGTCGGGCCGCTCGGCGCGCGTTCGCGCCACCACGGCCTCACCGGCGGTGCGCCCGGCCAGCACGGTGAGGTCCTCGGCCTCGAGCACCTCGATCTCGACGCCGACGCCGGCCGCGGCCCGACGGGCCCCGTGCAGGCGGTCGGCGACCTGCCGCAGGTCCTGACGGGCCGCGACCACCCCGAGGCGGCGTCGGCCCTGGGCGGCGAGGTGCCGCACCGCGATCTCGCCGCCCGCGATGTCGTCGACGCTCACGGAGGAGCCACCGGTGGCGTCCCGGGCGCTCTCGGCGAGCACGACGGGGGTGCCGCGGCGGCGGATGCCCTCGACGAGGTCGTCGGTGCCGCCGGCGGAGGCCAGCAGGATGCCCCGCACCCGCTGCTCCTCGAACAGGGAGAGGTAGAGGCGTTCGCGCTGCTCCCGGTTGCCGGTGCTGCCCGCGATGACCGCGAGCGAGGAGGCCTCCGCCGCCGCCTCGATGCCGCCGACGAGCTGGGCGTAGAACGGGTTCCCGGAGTCCAGGACGATCGCGCCGACGGTGCGGGAATGGCCGAGCTTGAGCTGGCGGGCGGCATCGTTGCGCACGTAGCCGAGCTCGGCGATCGCCGCCTCGACCCGCACCCGGCGGTCGCCGGAGACGATGTCCGGGCGGTTCAGGACGTTGGAGACCGTGCCCACCGAGACGTTCGCCTGCCGCGCGACGTCCTTCATGCTCACCAGCCGGGCTCCGCCCACTCCCCCACGCTCCTCGGATCGAACCCTCCGCCCCGAGGACGCGCCCCGGGACCATGCTGACTGGACCATATCGCGCAGGGCTCAGCCGAGCAGACCCGGTGCCTTCTCGATCACGGACGCGCTCGCGGCTGCGGGATCCATGCGCCCGAACAGGACGTCCTCCACATGGCGGGCCAGGGCATCGTCCACGGCGCCGCCGCCGGGCGGGGTGATCGGCGGCGGGTCGCCCAGCTCGCCCGCGATCGCCTCGATGAAGTCCACGGCCTTGAGATCGGAGTCGGTGAGCTCGGGGACGATGGCCTCGCGCACGTCGAGGTTCGCGGGCACGCCGCGCTCGGCGAGCAGGATCATCCCCGCCTCGGGGCTGTTGACGAGCCAGTCGACGAAGGCCACCGCCTCCTCCTGGCGCGGAGAGGTCGCGGCGACCGAGAAGTACATCGAGGCCTTGTACCAGAGCTCCGCATCGGCAGCGCTGCCCGTCATCGAGGGCATCCGCAGCACCACGGACGCACCGCCGAGCGAGGCGTCCAAGGTGACGACCTGGTTGGACCACTGGGACTGCAGGCCGCACCGGCCGACGGCGAACAGCGACTGGTCGAGGGACTGACCGGTCTCCTCGACCGCGACCGCGGTGGGCGGCGCGGCGCCGCTGTCCTGCAGCAGCAGCGCGAACTCCATCCACTGCTGGAGCTGCTCGGCGGAGTACCCGACCCCGTCGGTGCCGAACCGCTCGGCGCCGAGCTGACGCAGGAAAACCGTCAGCGGCGGACCCCCGCCGGTGCCGAACTGCTGGACCCCGTAGGTGCCCTCCGGGGTGCTCTGCGAGAGCCTGGTGGCGATGTCGACCAGGTCCTCCCAGGTCCAGGTGGTGTCGTCGGGCAGGTCGACCCCCGCCGTCTCGAAGACCTCGGGGTTGGCGAGGAGGACGGGGGCGTTGATCCCGGCGTTGAGGGCGAACAGGCCGTCCTCGACCCGACCGGCGTCCAGCGCCGCCTGCTCGAAGGCGGAGGTGTCGACCTCGGAGGTCGCCAGGTCCAGGAGGATCTCCCGGCTGGCGTACTCGGCGAGGTACCCCTCGTCCATCTGGATCACGTCGGGGGCCTCGCCGCCGGCCACCTGGGTGGCGAGCTTGTCCCAGTAGCCGCTCCAGTCCCCGGGCTCCGCGGAGATGGTGAGATCGGGGGCGACCTCCTGGTACGCCTCCAGAGCCGCTCGCGTGAGCTTGTCGCGCTCGGGGTTCCCCCACCAGGCGAACCGCATCGAGTCCGGGTCCCCGCCCCCGGCGCCGCCCGGGGAGTTCGGCCCGCAGGCGGCCAGGGACGTCAGGGCGGCGAGGGCCGCCGGCAGGGCGAGCGCTGTGCGACGGGTGGGCATCGGCCGATCTCCTTCGATCGTGGGTTCCCGCATCGCGGGCTGGCGAGCCTCGACCCGGGGGTGCCGAGAGTGTAGGCAGGGTTCTTGAAACGTGTAAAGGCTTTCCCGTCCGACGGAGCACACGCTCGAGACCCCACTGCAGCGATTGCACCGATGGTGGGGCACGGAGCGACATCATTCGGTTCGCAAGCGCTTTCCGTGCGAACTGGCCGCCGAACTGGGGGTCGAGCCCCGGAGGCGATCTCGGCACCCGGGTTGTGAGTCGTTTCAAGAGTCGCTACGCTGGCGCCGGCCCCGTTGAGTCGTTTCAGCAAGTGCGCGGATCTCAGGAGCTCCGCGCCACGGAGGCCGACCTCGGTTCGAAGGAGAACAGTGTGCGACCACGAACAGCCCACAAGGCGCCGCCCAGTCCGTGGTGGGTGGCGATCGTCTGCGGCATGGCCTCCTACATCGATGCCGCGGCGATCGTCAGCTCCGGGACGGCTCTCGTCCTCTATCAGCAGACCCTCGGAGTGACCGGCGGGCAGATCGGCATCCTCTCCGCCGCCCTGACGCTGAGCATCGCCATCGGGGCGCTCACCGGAGGCCGGCTCGGTGACCGCTTCGGCCGCCGGAAGGTCTTCATCGTCACGATGGCGATGGTCGTCATCGGCTGCATGCTCCTGGTGCTGGCCCCCGGCTTCGCGGGGCTCTTCGCAGGGACCGTCCTCCTCGGCCTCGGCAGCGGTGCCGACCTTCCCGTCTCCCTCTCGACGATCTCCGAGGCGGCGAGCAGCACCAACCGCGGCAAGCTGCTGGGCTTCTCGCAGATCTTCTGGTTCGGCGGCATCCTCGCGACCAACGCGCTGTCGGCGATCATCGGGGGCCTGGGCCAGCTCGGCGGTCAGATCCTGTTCGGGCACGTCGGCATCGTCGCCCTGGCCGTGCTCGTCCTGCGAGTGACCATCCCGGAGTCCACCACCTGGTCCGAGGCGCATACGGAGCGTGCCTCCGGGGTCGACACGGTGCGCGCGCAACGCACCGGGATCAAGGACGTCCTCGGGAAGAAGATCTTCCTGATCCCCTTCCTCGCCCTGCTGGTCTTCTACACCCTGACCAATATCGGCGCGAACACCGGCGGACAGTTCGGGACCTACATCGCCGTCAACGTGGTCGGTCTCTCGGTCCAGGTCAACTCGCTCATCGGGATCTTCGGCATGCCGCTGGGCATGCTGTGGGGACTGTGGTTCATGCGCATCGTCGATGGCCGCCTGCGCATGCACTACTTCGTGTTCGGGGCGATCTGCCTGGTGGTCTCCTACCTCCTGCCCGTGCTCCTCGGCTTCTCCATCCCCGTCTGGCTGGCGATGCAGGTGCTCAACGGCCTGGGCGGCGCCTTCGCCTTCGAGGCCATCATGAAGGTCTGGAGCCAGGAGTCGTTCCCGACGCTGCTGCGCTCGTCCGTGCAGGGCAGCATCATCGCCGTCGCCCGGGTCGTCGCCGCCGGCGTCGCCCTGGTGACCCCGGCCCTCGCAACCACACCGAAGCTGCTCTACGGCTCCCTCACCGCCGTCGTGCTCATCGGCGTCACCGCAGGCTGGCTCGGGTTCCGCAACTCCCGATTCAGCACCTTCGACATCGAGGAGAAGAACCTGGCCGACGCCCAGGCCGCGCTGTCGGGCGGCGGACTCCGCGCCGACAGCACCTGGACCACGCAGGAACCACCCGTCACACCGCCCATGTCCGCTCCCAGCACCCAGTACGCCCCGACCGAGAGGTGAGCCATGACCACCACCGACACCACGACCACCACCGCCGCCGAGGCGCTGCGCACCGCTCAGGCGATCACCGCCGTCGGCACCGACGGGAGAGCCCCCGTGCTCGCCACCCGGGTCACCCTCGAGCAGGGCCCCCGCACCGTCGCCCATGCCGAGCTGGTCGCCACGGCGCACGGCGTCTACGGCGCGAGCGTCAACGGCGCTCCCGCCACAGAATCCGTCCTGAACCCCGGGTGGACCGTCTACGAGTCCCGCCTCCAGGTCCAGCGCTTCGACGTCACCGAGCACGTGCGCTCCGGCACCGAGGACGTCGAGCTCTCCGTGGTGCTGGGGCGCGGCTGGTTCAACGGCGACTTCGGCTTCACCGACGCCGAAGCCAACTACGGGGACGAGAACTCCCTCCTCGCCACACTGGACATCACCTACCAGGACGGCTCCACCCAGTCGATCGCGACGGATGAGTCCTGGACCGCCACCGATTCCCCGATCACCTTCGCGACGATCTACGACGGCCAGCACGAGGACCGCCGTCTCGGCGCCGGCGACCCCCGCCCGGTCCAGGTCACCGAGATCGACCGCACCAGGCTGATCGAGCAGGCCTCACCGCTGATCACCCGCCACGAGACGCGCCACCCCGAGCAGATCTGGACGTCCCCCTCGGGGGCGACTCTGCTGGACTTCGGACAGAACCTGGTGGGCTGGCTGCGCTTCACCGTCACCGGACCCGCCGGCGCCGAGATCACCCTGCGCCACGCGGAGGTGCTGGAGCACGAGGAGCTCGGCACCCGCCCGCTGCGCTCGGCGAAGGCCACCGACCACGTGATCCTCGCCGGTCACGATGCCGGGGAGACCTTCGAGCCCACCTTCACCTTCCACGGCTTCCGTTACGCGGAGATCAGCGGTTGGCCCGGCACGCTCACGGCCGACGACATCGAGGCTGTCGTGGTGCACTCCGACGTCCGCCGCACCGGCTGGTTCGAGTCCTCGCACCCCGGGGTGAACCAGCTGGTGAGCAATTCGGTCTGGTCCCAGCGGGGCAACTTCCTGGCGGTGCCGACCGACTGCCCCCAGCGCGACGAGCGCCTGGGCTGGACCGGTGACATCGCGGCCTACGCCGCGACCGCCGCCTACCAGTTCGACGTCTCCGACTTCCTGCACAACTGGCTGCTGGACGTGCACGCCGAGGCGAGCCTGCCGCCGCTGAGCTTCGTGCCCTTCGTGGTGCCGGACATCCTCAAGCTGCGCAAGAACGGCGACGATCCCTTCGCCGAGGAGGAGCAGGAGGTCCCCACCGCCATCTGGGGCGACGCCGTGGTGTGGGTCGCGGAGGCCCTGTGGCACGCCTACGGCGATCTCGAGCGCCTCCGCCGGCACTACCCCGGCATGGTGCTGCATCTGGAGTCCGTGGAACGGGCCCTGTCCCCCAGCGGCCTGTGGGACACCGGCTTCCAGTTCGCCGACTGGCTCGACCCGGATGCCTCCCCGCACGACCCCGCGGCGGCGAAGGCCGACAAGGGCGTGGTCGCCACCGCCTGCCTCATCCGCTCGGCCCGTTTCGCCGCCGAGACCGCACGGCTGATCGGCGAGGAGGCGGACGCGTCCCGCTGGCAGGACCTCGCCGATCGCACGCTGAGCGCCTTCACCGAGGCCTATGTGAGCGACGACGGCCGCGTCCTCTCCGACTGCGCGACCGTGTACGCGCTGGCCATCTCCTTCGATCTGCTCGAGGAGTCCACCCGGCCGTTGTCCGCCGAGCGCCTCGCGGAGGTGGTGCGCGAGGCCGGCTACCGAGTCTCCACCGGTTTCGCGGGCACTCCGTTCGTGACCTGGGCGCTGTCGGAGACCGGCCACGTCGAGGACGCCTACCGGCTGCTGCTCGAGGAGGGCTGCCCCTCCTGGCTCTACCCCGTCTCCATGGGCGCGACCACCATCTGGGAGCGCTGGGACTCGATGCTGCCGGACGGCTCCATCAACCCCGGCGAGATGACGAGCTTCAACCACTACGCCCTGGGGGCCGTCGCCGACTGGATCTACCAGGTCGTCCTCGGGATCCGTCCCGCCGAGCCCGGCTATCGCCGGATCCGCATCCAGCCCACCCCGGGCCCCGGCATCGACTGGGCGAAGGGCGCCTACGACTCCGCGGCAGGCCGCATCGAGGTGTCCTGGGAGCAGGCGGCCGACGGGCTGCACGGGCGGGCCACGATCCCCGACGGAGCCGAGGCCGACCTCGTGCTGCCCGATGGCACGACCCGCCCCGTCGGCCCCGGGACGCACACCTTCTGAGAAACCTCGCCGCCGCGATCGTGCGGGCGCCCCGGGGGCCGATCCCCGGGGCGCCCGCATGCGCGAGGTGGGAGGGCCTGCCCCTGCCCCGGCGCATACACGTCCGTCCCGTGGGACGTCCGCACTCGTCCTTCTCGGCGGATGCACGAATCCCCGGCGCGGCGCCGACGCGCGCTGGAAAGCGGTTGACCTGACGGGGCGCCACGACGACACTGGTGACGCCGGCCATGACGGGCGGCCCGCTGGACCGAAAAATTCTCACGTGAGTATCGATCGGAGTCACCTGCCGTGCCCCACGCCGGTTCCTGTCAGGATCCGCTCCGCTCCACCGCATCGTCATCATCGCCTCGTCGCCATGACCACCACTCGACGGCCCGACCGGCTGACCGCGACGTCACCGTCCTGACTCCACCCCTCCGACCCGCACAGGAGAACCCTTGCTCTCTCGTCGATCCGCCTTCGCCCTCCTGGCTGCCGCCGGGGCCGCCCCCGCCCTGGCCTCCTGCGGCCCCAACGCGGGAGGAGCGGCGGACGGCACGCTGCGGGTCTACTGGTGGGGCGGCGACCTCCGCGCGGGAATCACCCAAGAGGTCCTCGACATGTACACCACGGACCACCCTGACCAGGAGGTCTCCCCCGAGTACAGCGAATGGTCCGGCTACTGGGACAAGCTCGCGACCCAGACCGCCGGCGGCAGCGCCCCGGACATCATCCAGATGGACGAGGCCTACATCGATTCCTACGGCTCCGAGGGCTCGCTGCTGGATCTCGAGACAGTCTCCGATGTCCTCGACCTCTCCCAGATGGACGAGGCGATCCTGGAGACGGGGCGACTGTCCGACGGCACCCTGGTGGGTGCTCCGAACGGCTTCAACCTCTACGCGACCGGCATGAACCCCGCGCTGCTCGAGGAAGCCGGGATCGACCTGCCCGACGACACCACCTGGACCTGGGACGACTTCCACACCCTGTGCCAGGAGCTCTCCGAGTGGGGGAAGTCCTCGGGCAACGGCGTCCTGGGGACCAGCGGCTTCGGTCTGGGTGCCGGAGACCTCGCCGCCTGGGCACGGCAGTCCGGCGACCAGCAGCTCTTCCCCCGTGAGGACGAGGAGCTGGTCACCAAGGAGACCATCGTGTCGCTGCTGGAGTTCTGCCGCGAGCTCGCCTCCTCCGGTGCCGCCCTAGAGGCCGGGGCGCAGATCGAGAATTCCTCGGCCAGCCTCGAGCAGGGCCTGTTCGCCACCCGGGGCTGCGTCTTCCAGCAGGTCCCGAGCTCCCAGATCCTCACCTTCCAGGACTCCACCGGAGACCCGCTGCAGCTGCTGCGCATGCCGGCGCGCACCAGCGGCGAGTCGAAGATGGTGAACAAGGCGTCGATGTACTGGTCGCTCAGCGCGACGGCGGCCGATCCCACGGCCGCGGCGGAGCTGACGAATTTCCTGCTCAACGACGAGGGAGCGGCCGAGGTGCTCAAGATCGAGCGCGGCATCCCGGCGTTCCCGGCGATCCAGGAGGCGGTGCGCCCGCTGCTGACCGAGAACGCGCTGATCTCGCTCGACTTCGCCCAGGAGATGCAGGAGGAGGTCGTCAAGCCGCCGGTGGTGACCCCCGCCAGCGGCGTCGGCTTCGGGGACCAGTACACGCGGCTCGCGGAGGAGTCCCTGTTCGAGAAGCGCTCGACCTCCGACGTCGCCGACGAGATGCTCGAGGTCCTCACCGGGATGCAGCCCGAGCGCTGAGGCGCACGCGGTCCGGTGCGGCCCTCATCCCAGGTCCCCGCGCGCGGCCGACCGTGGGCCAGATGACGCTCGCCGAGGACCATGTGGTCATTCGACAGTCATGAGCCGCTGACCTCCCTGTGCGGAAGCCAGCGGCCCATGACCCCACTCCGATCGGGGGAGATGTCGGGAGCCCACCTCACTCCTCGACGGGCGTGATCTCCCCGCGGAACATCTTCAGCACCACGAAGTTGTCGGCATACGGCGCGTTCTCCAGGATCGGGTCCCCCGGCTCCGGGAAGCCCTGGACCCGCTCCCCCTCGAGCGCAGGGTTGTTCCCGTACCGCTCGAAGATCGGGATGATCGGCAGCAGCTCGTTGAACGCCAGCGCCGCGACGGAGACGTTCTTCGTCTGCTCCTCGACGTCCAGACCCTGCCCGGAGCGGGTCACCAGCTTCTCGAGGTCGACCGTCCCGGCGGAGGTCTCCACGTTCTGCAGCGGAAAGGCGTAGCCCTTGCCGCCCTGGTTCTTGGCGATCGGGATGTTGTGCACGAACAGGTCCTGCACGAAGGAGAAGTGCGGGTGGGGATGTGCCGAGGAGCCCCAGGCCTCGATCGCCATCTGGAAGTTGCCCTTGTCGATGTCGATCGGCGCCTGCTTGTCGTCGAGCCCGCGCGCGGTCACCGGGATGCCGAACTCCGAGAGCTGCTCGGCGATGTTCTTGCCCGAGGCCGACCAGTCCGCGAAGGTCGCCGGGAACTGGATCTCGTAGGAGGCCTCCGTGCCCTCCGGCGTCTTCCAGACCTCGCCCTCCTTGGTCCAGCCCGCCTCCTGCAGCAGCTGCGTCGCCTTCTCCAGGTCCTGCTCGTAGGTGTCGATCTTGCCCTTGACCTCGTCGGTCAGCCACTTGTCGACGAAGTTGTCGGAGAAACCGACCATGTTGACCACGGCCTTGCCGGAGTCGGCCAGGGCGATCTGCCCGTTGATCTCCCGGTCGATGAGGTAGGCGAAGGCCTTCCGGGTGCGGACGTCGGCGAACTCCGGGAACTGGTCCTGGTTCAGGTACAGCGCGGGCCCGGAGTACACCGGCGGTCGCAGGATCGTGTAGCCGGCGGCCTCGAAGGGCTCCTCCGAGGCCGGGGCGAAGCCGTGGGTCGCGTAGTCGACGTCGGCGGACTGCACGAGCGAGGTGACCTCGGTCGTCTCCCCGGCGTACAGCACGACGGTGTCGAAGGTGACCTTGTCGGCCCCGTAGCCGGACTCGTTGCGCACCAGCGTCAGCTCGGTGTTGGTGATGGTGTCGTAGTCGAAGTCGTAGGGCCCCGAGACGATGACGTTCTCGGGCTTGAAGGTCTGGAACTCGGTGCCCAGCTCCTCGCCGTCGCCCTCGTCCATCGAGCCGCCGGCATCGACGATGGCCTTGGCGCGATCGGCCCACTCCCCGTACTGGGCGGTGGAGATGATGTTGCTCTTGAGCACGTAGCGCTCGAGCACCGCGGGCGGGTCCTCGAAACCGACCACGACGGTCGTCTCGTCGGGCGCCTCCAGGCTGGTGATGAAGTCCCAGGCCGGGGAGCGCTGGATGAACTGCAGGTAGAAGGTGGTCAGAAAGTCCTGGGAGGTGACATCCGAGCCGTCGGACCACGTCAGCCCCGGCTTGACCGTCAGGGTGAGGGTGCCGCCCTCGGCGTCCAGCTCGTGCGACTCCGCGAGCAGGTACTCCCACTTCTCCTCCGCCCAGAGCCACAGGGCCGCCGGCGGGACCAGCAGGTCACGGTAGAGGCCGTCACCGATGATGCTGGTCGGCACGCCCGCATAGGGGAGGCCGGCGAAGTTGAAGTGCCCCTCGGGCGGCGGCATGAAGGGCCAGGCGCCGTGGAAGGCGGTGCTGCCCCCTCCGCCTCCGCCGCCCTCGGGGGTGGCGGGCGAACAGGCGGCGACACCTGCTCCTGCGGCCGTGGTCAGGCCGACCGCCTTCAGGATGTCGCGTCGACTCCAGGTGGTGCTCATGGATTCTCCTTGGTTGTGACGACCGGGTCGTCGGTGAGATCGGCGATCGCCTCGTCGCGATGCCGGCGTCGGGAGCTGAGTCGTCGTGCGAGGACGGAGCCGACGACGATGCCGAGTCCGAGCAGGAGCGCGAGGATGCTCACGATCCGTTCCCCGGTGCCGGCCTCCGTCAGAGGGAGCATGAGGGCGGCACCGACCCCCACGAAGCAGCCCAGGGACAGCAGTGCGCGCGTGGCGGTGTCGATCACGGTCGCGCACCTCCTGGATCGCCGGTCCCGGCGGCGGCGGGCTGCGGGTCGGTGACGACCATGCAGGCGACGTCCTGGGGCGGGGCGGCGGGCGAGGACTGCAGCACCGGGATGCGTTCGCGGCAGCGGTCCTCGGCCAGCGGGCACCGCGGGTGGAAGGAGCAGCCGCTGGGGAGGTCGGAGAGGCTGGGGATGTCGGCGCTGAGCAGCCCACCCCCGGCCTTCTTCTGCCGGGCCCGCTCCGGGTCCGGCTCGGGCACCGCCTCCAGCAGCGCCTTGGTGTAGGGGTGCTGGGGAGTGTTGATCACCTGCGGCGTGGGCCCGACCTCGACGATCTTGCCGAGGTACATCACCGCGGTGCGGCCCGCCCAGGCGAAGTACTTCGCCAGCGCGAGGTCGTGGGTGATGTAGATGAAGCCGACGCCTTCCTCGGTGCGCAGTCGGGTGAGCATGTTCAGCAGGCTCACCCGGATGGAGACGTCGAGCATCGAGGTCGACTCGTCGGCGATCAGCAGTCGCGGCGAGAGGGTCAGGCCCCTCGCCACGGAGATGCGCTGGCGCTGGCCGCCCGAGAGCTGGTGGGGGAACTTCGCGCGGTAGCTCTCCGGCGGGGTGAGGTCGACCGTGGTGAGCAGCTCGTCGACCCGCTCGTCGACCTCGGAGGCGCTGCGGGCGAGCCCGTGGCGGCGCAGCGGGATCGACAGGGTGCTGTGCACGGAGCGGATCGGGTTCAGCGAGGCGTAGGGGTCCTGGTGGATGTACTGCACGGAACGCCGGTACTCGTGCCGCTCCGCCCGCGTCATCTCGGCCAGGTCCTTTCCCTCGAACCGGACGCTGCCGGAGCTCGGGGAGGCGAGCCCGGCGGCCAGGCGCGCGGTGGTGGTCTTCCCGCTGCCGGACTCGCCGACCAGGCACAGCACCTCTCCCTCTCCCACGCTCAGCGAGACGTCCGAGACCGCCGGGAGGTCCTTGCCCTTGACGTGGAAGACCTGGGAGGCGTGGTCGAGCTCGATCAGCGGGGCGGCGGCCGACGGGGAGCCGACAGGGGCGTCCGTGGCGGCTCGGGGCGCGGGATCGGGGGCGGTCTCAGGCACGCGCGATCACCTTCCGTTCGTGGTGGACCTGGTCGTGGTGGATGCAGGCCGCGGCGTGGGTCATGTCCGCGGGCCGTTCGGTGAGCGTGATCAGCTCGGGCTCGGCCTGCAGGCACTCGTCGGTGGCGAGCTCGCAGCGAGGGGCGAAGGCGCAGCCGGGGGGCAGGGTCGCCAGGGACGGCGGGGCGCCGGGGATGGAGGCCAGCTCCGGCAGGTCGCCGCTCACCGGCGGCACCGCGTTGATGAGCTTGGAGGTGTACGGGTGCTTCGGGGCGGAGAAGATGTCCTGCGTCGAACCGGTCTCGATGACCGTCCCGGCGTACATGGTGATCACCCGGTCGGCGAGCTCTGCGGCCAGCGCGAGGTCGTGCGAGATGAAGATCATCGCGAAGTGGAACTCGGCGCGCAGCTCCGCGAGCAGGTCGATCACGGTGCGCTGGGTGAGGATGTCCAGCGCCGTCGTGGGCTCGTCCAGCACCAGCAGCCGGGGGCGCAGCAGCAGGGCGGTCGCGATCAGCGCCCTCTGCTTCATCCCCCCGGAGAGCTCGTGGGGGAAGCTGCCCAGCACCCGTCGGGGTTCGAGCCGCACCGAGCGCAGGGCCTCGGCGGAGCGCTCGAGGATCTCGCGCCGGCCCGGCCGGCCCTGCGCGTGGTCGCTCAGCGTCTCGGCCATCTGCTGGCCGATCGTGAGCACGGGATTGAAGGCGTTCTGGGCGCCCTGGAACACCATGGCCGCCTCGGACCAGCGCCATCGCCGCAGCTGGTTCTGCGTCATCGCGGTCACGTCCCGGGCGCGGCCGTCCTCGCCGGTGAAGGTCACCGAGCCGCCGGTGATCTCCCCGAGGGTGGGCAGCAGGCGCAGCAGTGCGAGCCCGAGGGTGGTCTTGCCGCAGCCGGACTCTCCGACCAGGGCGAGGGAGGACTCGGGGTAGAGGTCGAAGCTCACCCCGCGCAGCGCGCGCACCGACGTGTTCTTGCCGGTGCGGTAGGCGACCTGGAGGTCGCGCGCGGACAGCACGGGAGAGTCGGCGGCGGGCCCGGTGGGATCCGGCGCCGCGGGGTCGGGCGTGGTCGGTCCGGGCGCCGTGGGGTCCGTCGTCGTGGTCACGGGCGAGGCGGGGTCGGGCGTCATCGCGGGCATCAGCGGTCCCTCAGTCGGGGGTTGAGGATCTCTTCGAGGGTGCGGGTCAGGAGGATCAGGCCCAGCTGGAGCAGCACGATCATCGTGACCGGGGCGACGATGTAGGCCACCGCGTCGGGGTTGAACATCGCGCCCTTCGTCCACGCGTCGTTGATCATGATTCCCCAGTTGGTGCCCTTCTGCGGGGCCAGGCCCAGCAGGTACAGGCCGACCATCGCGTAGATCGCGTTGGTGACGGCGATGATGAAGTTGATCAGGATGTAGCTGGCCATGTTGGGGACGATCTCGCCGAAGACGACGCGCACCCAGCCGACGTCGAGCAACTGCGCCGCCTCGACGAACTCGCGCTCCTTGAGCGAGAGCACCTGGGCACGGATCGAGCGCATCAGCACCGGCCAGGTCAGCACGCCGATGATGACGCCCAGCAGCATGGGTGAGTCGAGGCTGTAGAAGGCACCGACCACGGCCAGCAGCACGATCTGCGGGACCGTCATGACGATGTCGGTCAGCTGGAGCATCGCGGCGTCGAAACGGCCGCCGAAGTAGCCGGCGAGGGAGCCGATGGCCACTGCGATCACCGTGGTGATGGCGGCCGCGAGGAATCCGACCATCAGCACGGTCCGGCCACCGATCACCAGCAGGTGGAGGGTGTCCTTGCCGGTGCCCTCGAGGCCCAGCCAATGCTGGGCGCTGGGGGCCTCCCAGGCCCGGCTCGCATCGCCGGGGACCTCGGTGCCGACCACGAGCGGGCCGACCAGGGACAACAGCAGGATCGCGACCACCAGGCACAGGCCCAGGAATCCGGACGTGCTGCGAGTCAGCTCGTTCAGCAGGCGGCGCAGCGGGCTGGTCCCGGCGGCCTTGCCGGTCGCGGGCGGGGGGACCGTCGCGGCCGCGGTGGTGGGGACGGGCGGCGCGTCGGCGCTCATGAGGCACCTCCCTCGCCGAGCCGGATCCGGGGATCGAGCGCGGCATTGATCAAGTCGGCCGCGAGGTTCGCGAGCACGACGGTGATGGTCACCACCAGCAGCACCCCCTGGATCGTGGGGTAGTCGCGGGTGTTGATCGACTCGAACAGCAGCAGGCCGATTCCCTCGTAGGAGAACGTCTGCTCGACGAAGATGGCGCCGCCGACGATGAATCCGGCCTGGGTGGCGATCTGGGCGATCAGCGGCAGCAGGGCGTTGCGGCCGACGTAATGGGCCTGGATGCGGCTCTCCTTGAGGCCTCGCGCCTTCGCGACGGTCACGTAGTCCTCGCCGAGCACCTGCGTGGTGGAGGCCTTCATGATCAGCGCCCAGGTGCCCACGGTGGTCAGGACGTAGGTGATGATCGGCAGCGTCGCGTGGTACCCGATGTCGGAGAGGAAGCGCAGGGAGAACTCGGCGTCCACACCCGGCGAGACGTTGCCGCGCATCCGGGTGTAGTCGATGATCTGGAGCTGCACGGCACCGACCACCACGATGAGGATCGCCAGCAGGTAGTTGGGGATCGCGTGGAATCCGCTGCCGATGATCGAGACCGCGTGGTCGATGATCCCGCCGCGGCGGTAGGCCATGATCATCCCGAGGATCAGGCCGACGGTGATGGAGATCAGCAGCGCGATCCCGACGCTGTAGAGCGTCCACGGGAGGTACTGGGCGATCTTGTCCATCACCGTGACCCCGGGCGTCGCGATCGAGCTCCCCATGTCGCCGCGGAGCAGTCCGCCGAGGTAGTCGAGGTACTGCCGCCAGATCGGTGTGGAGGGGTCGAAGCGGAAGAAGTTGCTGGCCTCGGCCGCGGCCTGCTCGTAGCTCTTGCCGTACAGGGCGATCTGCTGGTTGATGTAGACGTCGACCGGGTTCCCCGGCAGCAGCCGCACCATGAGGAACACACCGGAGGCGACCACCCAGACCACGAACACCGACCGCAGGAGTCGACGCAGGATGAAGGAGTGGTAGATCCTGTGCCCGAGGGACGCCGCAGGGCGTCGCGGTGCGGCGGTCCCCGGTGGGGCCGCGGACTCCGGCGGAGCCGCAGAGGTCGGAACGTCAGCGGTCATTGCTCTCCTCGACAAGCGACGGTGCTCGGCGAAACTCTAGCGACGATGTGACCGCCTGCACATCGAAACGCGGGTCACAATTCGAGCAAATCTGCGCGGAACCCGGTCCGAACACTCACGATCGCGCTCCTGTCCGGACAGGTTCACGGCGACCTGCGGCACCGCTCCAGGGCTCGACCGGGCACAGCGGGAACGGAGAACATGCTGGTCAGGTGGCGATCATCCGCTGTGGCGGAAGCGATGGAGCACCGGGACGGCGTGGAGTCCCGACTCGACCTGGTCCAGCGCGAGGTCGAGGTCCTGGAGATCGAAGCGTCGGCCGTAGGCCCGATGGGCCGCGGCCACCATGTCGCCGAGATGCGGGTCGGCGGCCACCTGCTCCGCGGCGGTGGTGCGCACGAGCAGGCGGATCGTGTTCGCCCCGGGGTGCAGCGCGTCGGTGAGATCGATCCGGTGCGGGGCGTCCCAGATCACGCCCGCATCCCGGCCGTCCACCGTGACCACCGCGATCTCCCGCACCGGCGGGGCCAGGAGCGCGCGATAGCTCTTGGGGTCGTGGGGCGAGCGCGCCAGGGGCCGGCCCGGGCCGAGATCGAGGACGAATCGCTCTCCGGGGGTGAGCGGGTCCGGGCCGAGGTCGACAACGGTCTCGTAGGTGCCCTCGTCGCAGGGCTCACTCAGCTCGGCCTCCCACCGGTGCGGGAGGGAGACCGGGACGGACACCCGCTGCGGCGACGCGGGCCCGGCCGCGAAGTGCCAGGGCCCCTCGAGCCGCCGAGTGCCGAGGAGGCGCTCCTCGCGGACCGGGGCCGGTTCCTCGTGGGATGCCGGATCCGTGGCGACCAGGACGCTCGCCTCGTACGGGTGCAGCGTGAGGACCAGGGCCTCGCCGTCCCGTGCCGCGGGTGCGATCTCCCCGCTTCGCGGGTCCCACTGCTCGACGGTGCCGCCACCTGATCGGGGCGTGAGCCGGAAGGTGCGCTGCTCGGCCCCGGTGTTGGCCATGAAGTACAGGTCACCGTCGGCCAGGCGGCGATGGATCACTCCGACCTCCCCGTCGTCGCCCTCCAGGGCGGCATCGGGCCGACGGGCATCGGCGAGCACTGCCGGGAACGTCTCGGCGTCCGCGGCGACCGTCCCTCGATACGCCGGCGAGTCCAGGGAGATCACCGTGCCCCCGGCCTCGCGCACCGCGTCGCACCATGCCCGGGCGGGCTCCGGCAGTTCGGTGACGAGGGGGAGCACCACGACGGGCGCCTCCTGCGGGGCCAGGACGGCGAGCGCATCGTCGTCGACCAGCTGGAGGTCGTGGCCGGCGCGGCGGATCGCGGCGGGGATCTCGGGGCCGATGCGGTCGCGGCAGGCGCGCCACAGGTCGAATCCTTCACCGTGCTCGGCGCGGACGTCGGCGCTGGGGAGGTAGAGCTTCACCTCGGCCACCGGTTCGCCGTGCCGCAGCAGCCAGCACAGGCGCGTGAGATAGGCGCTCAGCTCCGGCATCGCGGGCCACCAGGGGTTGCGGTCATCGAGCGCCCCGGCGGCGTAGAACATCCAGCCCAGGCCCGGGGCGTCCGGCGGCGAGTAGGGCCAGCCGTGGCCCACGAAGTGCGTGATGCCCAGCAGCAGGTGTTCGTGCGCCTCCCCCTTGAGGTCCAACGGCGTGGCGCGGAACGACGGGGAGTGCACCCAGGTCCAGATCTCGCTGGAGACCACCTCGCGGCCGTGCAGCTGGGCGGCGGAGGAGGCCCAGCGCGTCTGCGGCAGGCCGTTCCAGCCCCAGCCCTCCCCCTCGATGAGGTCCGCGAGACGCTGGGAGCTGAGCGTGACGGGCGGCTCACCGTAGGCCTGGATCCGCAGGGCGACCCCGTGCTCGTGGGCCCACTGCCGGCACACGGCCACGAAGTTCTCCTCGACCAGTTCGGTGAGGGTGCGGCCGACGTCCTGCCGCAGCCGCGCGGAACCCGGTTCGTCGACGCGCAGGCGGTACAGCAGCGGCAGCACGTCGTAGCCGCGACGGCAGGCGAACTCCTCGGCGAACCGCGGCGTCCAGTTCGCGCCGTACACCTCGAGGCTGTCGCAGAAGACCGATCCCAGCAGGTCCGCGGGGACCGCTTCGAGCAGGCTCTCGCCGACGACCTCGAGGTGGTGACGGGTGGCTTCGGCCGAGAGGTGGTCCAGCACCGGACCCTCGGCGCCCGCCGAGGCCCGCTTGACCTGCTGTCCGGTCACGCGGGACCAGGCCAGCAGCACGGTGCGGGGACCGCGGCCGGCGGGTATGCGCAGCGTCCCGCCCTCCGTCGGGAGGTGGGCCCATCCGGAGGGCGGGGATCCGTCACCGAGGTAGGCGGCGACCAGCTCGTCCCCCGGCCAGGGCGTGGTCACGGGCACCTCGAGAGCCGCAGGCGAAATGTCACGACGCTCCCAGTGCAGGGACCTCGAGGCGTGCTCGGGGCCGATGTGGGAGCCGCCGTAGGACCAGCCGCTGCCCAGCGTGACGTCGAATCGGAGGCCCAGGTCGCGCGCGGTCTCGGCGGCATGGCGCAGAGGGCTGAGCATGCGCGCGGAGAGGAACTCGTCGGCTCCCTCGGCCAACGGGTACACGAAGGCGACCTCGGCGCCGCCGAGGCCCGCATCTGCCATGGCGCGCAGCTCGCGGTCGATCTCGGCGGACTCGACGTCGGGCCCGAACCACCACCAGCGCATCATCGGGCGCGCCGAGGGGTCGGGCCGGAGGAATGCTTCGCGGGCCGAGGCGACGCTCGCGGTGCCCGTGCTGTTCGCCGTCATCGGGTCAGGCCTCCGTCGGGGTCCAGGTGCGGACCGCCTCGGGGTGGGCCCAGCTCACGCCGAGCTCGCTGAAGGGCCGGCCGCGCTCCAGGGCGGCCGCGAGGACCTGCTCGATGTCCTCGACCACCGGATGGGCGGCCTCGCCCTCGCCGTGCCAGTGCACCGCGTCCCCGGTGATCGGGGTCGGGTCGGGTGCGGACTGGATCGCCTCGAGGACGGCGCTGAAGGCCCCGGTGCTCCCCAGCGGCGTCAGCAGCTCGACCTCGCGGTCGCGCACATGGGCGATGAGGTTCCCCATCAGGTCACGGCGCTGGTGGGAGAGCTCGGTCGTGGTGCCGTCGGGACCCGTGCGCACGGAGACGTCGTCCGTGTAGTGCAGGCGGTGACTCCCGGCCGACCCGGTGACCTCGATCCAGGGCGAGGACTGCTCGGGCGCGGTGGTGGTCAGGGCGCAGAGCACCGAGGGCCCCTCCCCTGCCGGGTCGATCCGCAGGAAGGTGGTGTCGTCGGCCTCGATGTCGTGGGCACGTCGCAGCTCGGTGGTGACCGCGCCGACGTCGGAGACCTCCTGGATGCCGGCGATGACCAGGGCGGCGTGCACGGCATGGGCGAGCGGGTTGGTGGCGACCCCGTCGGCCACCCGGCGGCCGTTCAACAGGCGCCTGCCCGCCCAGGGCGAGCGCCGGTAGTAGGCGCGGTCCCGACGCCAGGCCCCGTAGGCCCGCACCGTGACGTCCTCGCCGAAGACCCCGGCGGCGACCTCCTCGCGCAGCACGTCCACGCCGGCGCCGCCGCGGGCCTGGAAGCCGACCTGCACCGCGCGTCCGGCGGTCCGGGCGGCCTCGAGCAGGGCGTCGTGGTCGGTCAGTGCCGGCACCGGTGGCTTCTCGAGATGGACGTCGAGCCCGGCGGCCAGGGTCTCGGCGGTCAGGGGCACGTGGGTGTCGATCGGGGTGGCGATCACGACGATCTCGGGGCGGTCCTCGGCCGGCACCGTGGCCAGCAGGTCGCCGAGGCTGCGATGGTGGATCTCCGCGAGCCCCGCGGGCGGCTCGGCCACGTCGACCACGCCGACCAGACGGGCGGTGCCGGCGGCCTCGAGACGCTCGAGGCCCCGCAGGTGCACCGCGCCGAAGCCGCGGGTCCCGATCAGCGCGATCCGCGTGGGCTCCCCGGTCACCGGGCGGCCCCGGACCGCTCCGCGCCGGCGGGCTCGTCGTCGCCGTGCTCAGTGTCGCCGTGCTCGGCGGCGGGGGCGGAGCGGGAGGTGCTCGAGGTGCTCGGGGCTCCCGCGTCCTCGCATTCCGCGCGCGCGAGGTCCAGGCCGAGGAAGGTGGTGACGTCGACGGGTGCTCCGGTGCTGAGGGATTCGTTGCCGCAGATGCCCACGGCGACGGCGCGCAGTCCGTCGCGGTGGTCGGAGGGGCGGCCCAGCTCGTCCTGGACGGGGCCGACGAACACGTCGCGCAGCAGCAGCGCGTCGCCGCCGCCGTGGCCTCCCACCCCTTCGGGGATCTCCACCTCACGGGCGGGCTCGAAGTGCTTCTGGACCACCAGGTGCTCACCGCGCTCCCGGATCCCGGCATCGGCCGTGGCCACGGCCACGGCGCTGGGGTCCACATGCGAGGAGGAGGGCGCGCCGTCCTCGTCCTTCGCGATGACCTCGGCCCGCTCGATCACCTCGAGCTCGGCGCGGCCACGAGTGCCGTTGACCGCGACCCGGTATCCCTCCCACGGGCTGTGGGCGTTGAGGGCATAGGTCAGGACGGGGCCGCCGGAGTAGTCGACGATCGCGGTGAGGTTGTCCTCGGTGGTGATGCCGTCCTCGAACACGGAGCGGTCGCGCCGGTAGCCGTCGTGCTGCTCCGCCTGCAGGTAGAGCGCCTCGAGCCGCTCGTCCGAGCGGAGGTCCAGCTCGAAGGGATCGTGCGGGCCGTCGTGGGTGCCGCGCTCGGGCAGGGGTGCCTGGCCGCGGGCGTTCGCGTTGTCCTGGCCGTAGAAGCGCAGTCCGCCCCGGGCGTAGACCCGTACGGGGGTGTCGGCGATCCACCAGTTCACGAGGTCGAAGTGATGGGCGGCCTTGTGGATGAACAGTCCGCCGCTGTTGGTCTTGTCGCGGTGCCAGCGGCGGAAGTAGTCCGCGCCGTGCTGGGTGTCCAGCACCCACTCGAAGTTCACCGAGACCACCTCGCCGATCTCGCCGGAGGCGATGACCTGCTTCAGCGCGGTGTTGCGGGGGCTGTAACGGTAGTTGAAGGTCACCACCACCCTCCGACCGGTGCGGTCGATCGCGTCCTGGATCGCACGGGCCGACGGCGCATCGATCGTCAGCGGCTTCTCGACGATCACGTCCGCCCCCGCCTCCAGCGACCGCACCACGTGCTCGGCGTGGAGGCGGTCCACGCTGGTGACGATGACCCGGTCCACGCGCTGGTCACGGATGACGTCCTCGAGCTGCTCCGGCCCTGCCAGCACCACCTCGGCGAAGGCCGCCATGCGGTCGCGGTGGAACTCGCGGCGAGCCGGGTTCACATCCAGCAGCGCCACCAGCTCGGCGACATCGGCATGAGGCCCCGCGATCGCGTCGAGATACATCTGGGCACGATGGCCGGAACCGATCAGGGCATAGCGGGTAGGCATGACTCTCCTGGATGAGGACGGGACGGACTGAGCAGTGAAGGGACACAGTGGGGGGACGGTGAGCACAGCGGGAGCCCGACGCTCAGCGGCGGCGGCGCGGGGACCACGGACTCCGCACCGCCTGCCGCCGAGAACGACGGGCCGTGACGAGGGGCTACTTGATGCCCGTGGTGGCGAAGCCCTTGATGAGGAACCGCTGGCCGAACAGGAACACCAGGAACAGCGGGACCAGCGAGACCACGGACATCGCGAACATCGCGCCCCAGTCCGAGGACCCCTGTGTGTCCAGGAAGGACTTCAGCGCCAGCGGCACCGTGAAGTTCTCCGGAGTGGTCAGGTAGATCAGCGAGCCGAAGAAGTCGTTCCACATCCACATGAAGGTGAAGATCGTGGTGGTCGCCAGCGCCGGCAGCATGAGCGGCAGGATCACCTGGAAGAAGATCCGGAAGTGGCCACAGCCGTCGATACGGGCCGCCTCATCCAGCTCCTTGGGGATGCCACGGATGAACTGGACCATGAGGAACACGAAGAACGCGTCCGTGGCCAGGAACTTCGGCAGGATCAGCGGGAGCATCGTGTTCACCCAGCCGGTCTGGCTGAAGATGATGTACTGCGGCACGATCACCACGTGGATCGGCAGCATCAGCGTCAGCAGCATGATCGCGAACGCGACGTTGCGGCCCCAGAACTTCAGCCGCGCGAACGCGTACGCCGTCAGCGAGCACGCGACCAGGTTGCCGATCACGCAGCCCAGCACCAGCAGGGTCGAGTTGATCAGGTAATGGGAGAAGGGTTGCGCGAGCGACTCCCACCCCCGGGCGTAGTTCGAGAAGTCGAAGCTGATCGGGAACAGGCTGGGATTGCGGAAGATCTCGTCGTTCGGACGCAACGAGGAGACCACCATCCACAGCAGCGGATAGATCATCACGATCGACGCGATGATCATCACCACGTGTCGCACGGTGCGACGCACGAGGCGCTTGGGGCGGTGATGCACCGGCACGCCGGCATCGGCGCCCGCGCCACCGGTGGCCGCGGCAGGGTTCGGTCGGCTCTGCAGATCAGTCATCGTAGAACACCCAGAACTTGGAGACGAAGAAGTTGATGGCGGTGAAGATGCCGACGATGATCAGCAGCAGCCACGCCATCGCGGAGGCGTATCCCATGTCGAACTGGGTGAAACCCTTCTGGTACAGGTACAGCGTGTAGAACATCGTCGAGTCCGACGGGCCACCCGTGCCGCCAGAGACCACGAACGCCTGCGTGAACGACTGGAAGGCGTTGATGACCTGCAGCACCACGTTGAAGAAGATGATCGGCGTGAGCAGCGGAATCGTGATCCGGAAGAACTGCGCGACCTTCGAGGCGCCGTCCACGCTGGCGGCCTCGTAGTACATCTCCGGGATCTGCCGCAGACCCGCCAGGAAGATGATCATCGGCGAGCCGAACGTCCACACGTGCAGCAGGATGATCGTGCCCAACGCGGTATCGGGATTGGACACCCACCCGGGCAGGTTCTCGAACCCGAGCATCCCCCCGACCTGGTTGATCAGACCGTTGGCACCGAACATCTGGCGCCACAGGATCGCGATCGCCACCGAACCGCCCAGCAGCGAGGGCAGGTAGAACACCGAACGGTAGAACGACAGCCCTTTGATGCCCTGGTTCAGCACCACCGCCAGCAGCAGCGCCATGATCAGCTGCAGCGGGGTCCCGACGAACACGTAGATGAAGGTGACCACCAACGAGTTGTGCAATCGGGAGTCACCGATCATCTCCTTGATGTTCGCCAGTCCCGTGAACTCCGGCGGAGCCAGCAGGCTGTAATCGGTGAACGCCAGCGCGAACGACGCGATCATCGGGATCAGCGTGATACCGAGAAACCCCAGCAGCCAGGGCAGCATGAACGCCAGCCCTGCCTTGTTGTCAGGATGTCTCTCCTTCACACCGCCCTTCTTGCGGTTCGACACCAGTTCGGTGAGTTCTCCCACCGCACTCATAGGCTTGCTCCCTTCTTCGATGGATGCACGACGCGGGCCCGAGGGGGATCGCTCCCCGTCGCAGCACCGCGACGCGGCACGGATACGCCTCAGCCCAGGGCCGAGGCCAGGTCGTCCAGCAAGCGCTGGCCGGCCTCGGCCGGAGTGAGCTCGCCGAAGAGCATCTCCTCCGTGGCGCGGGTCAGCATGTCCTCGAACTGGCCTCCGCCCTGCGGCGTGATCTCGGGGGCATGACCGAGCTCCTCCTCGATCGACTCGAGGTAGTCGACGGCCTTGGTGTCGGCCTCGTCGAGATCGGGCACGATCGCCTCGCGGACCGTGAGGTTGCCCGGCACCCCGCGCTCGACCGAGAGGATCTTGCCGGCATCCGGCGAGTTCACGAGGTAGTCGACGAACGCCACGGCGTCGTCGGGGTTCGCCGTCTGGGAGGAGACCGCCCAGTACATCGACGCCTTGTACCAGAGTTGGACGTCCGCGGCGGAGCCGGTCATCGACGGCGGGCGCAGCACCACCACACCCTCGGGGACGAGGACGTCATGGGCCACCACCTGGTTCGACCAGGCCACGGTCATGGCGACCTTCCCGGTGGCGAACAGCGATTGGTCCATGGAGCGTGAGGAGTCCTCGACCGATACGCTCGCGCCCGGCCCGGCCCCGGAGTCCTGGATCTTCTTGGCCAGCTCGAACCACGCGGTCGCGGTCGCCGCATCGAAGCCGGCGGCGCCGTCCTTGTACTGGTCCTGTCCGGACTGGCGCACGTAGACCTGGAACAGCCCCTGGATCATGCCCATCTGAGTCATGCCGTAGGTGCCCTTCCCGGTGGCCTCCGTGATGGTCACGGCGGTGTCGAGGAGCTCCTCCCAGGTCCAGGTGGAGTCGTCGGGGATCTCGACCCCGGCCTCCTCGAACACCACGGGGTTGATGAGGAACGCGAAGGCATTGAGCCCGGCGTTGATGGCGGCGAGTCCGACGTCGGGCAGCTCGCCCACCTCGACCGAGCCGGGCGCGAAGTCCGCGGTGTCCAGGCCGGCCTCGGCCAGGTCGAGCAGGGCGCCGCGCTCGGCGTACTCGGCGAGGTACTTCTCGTCCATCTGCACGATGTCGGGGAAGTCGCCGCCGGCTGTCTGGGTGGCGAGCTTGTCCCAGTAGCCGCTCCACTCGCCCGGCTCGAGGCTGATGGTGACCTCGGGCTCGACCTCCTTGTAGGCCTCGGCCACGTTCTTGGTGTTCTCGTCACGGGTGGGATTGCCCCACCACGCGAGCCGGAGCGAGCCGGCTCCTTCCTCACCGGAGCCACCGGAGCCGCCGGCGGTGTTCGGGCCGCAGGCCGCGAGTCCGGCGAGCCCGGGGGCTGCGAGTCCGAGAGCGAGCGCCTTGCGTCGAGTGAACATCAGATCTCCTTTGATCCAGGGGTGCAGCGGGAGCGAGGTGATAATCGGGGGCGACCTCGGTGGTCACCCCGGGAGGTGTGCGGGCCGCCGGGGCAGCCCTGGACGGCGGATCCGCCCTGAGCGGTGCGGAACGGGTGGCCCCGCTCGCCGCCCACACGATGAAAGGTTTCATTCCGGGTACCGGAAACTGTGGTGCCCGTCGTCCGCGACCGGCGTCGACCGCAAGACGATGCCCCTCAGGAAAGCGCTTGGCGAGCCTCCTGTCAACCCATCGCCATCACACGTGCGTCACGCTCCACCCCGGTTATGCAACGTTGCAGAGCAACGTCGTGGTGTGCGGCCCGCTCCAGGCGTGCCTGAGGGCCGTCGTCGGAGTGCCTGAACACCCTTGTGCGCACTGCTGCGCCGGGGTTAGTGTGCCACGGAAACTAATCCTGAAACGACTCAGCTTTGTGCGCCAGTCGGCCGTCGCCCATCCGCGACGGTGAGGCCACCGGAAGGATCGACGATGATCACCCGCCGACGCACTCTCACCCTGTTCGCCGCCGCTGGAACACTCCCTGCCCTCGCCGCGTGCGGCCCCAATGCCTCGCGCGATTCCGGCGGGGAGGAGGGCGATGGCACCCTGCGCTTCTCCTGGTGGGGCAATCCGGAGCGGGCCGAGACCACCCGTGCCGCGATCGACCTGTTCACGCGGAAGAATGCCGAGGTGGAGATCAGCGGCGAGCCGGCGGACATCTCCGGGTACTTCGACAAGCTGGCCACCTCCGTCGCCGCCGGGGACGAGCCCGACGTCATCACCATGGGCGGCGCCTATCCCGCCGAGTACGCGGCCCGCGACGTGCTGCTGGACCTGGGCACGGTCGAGGACGTCCTGGACCTGTCGGAGATGGACGAGGTGGCGCGCAGCAACGGGCAGGTCGACGGCATGCAGGTCGCCGTGACCACCGGGATCAACGCCCCGGGCATGATCGTCAACCGTGCGGTGCTGGAGGCCGCCGGGGTCGAGCTCCCGGACCCCGAGACCTGGACCTGGGAGGACTTCGCCGAGGCCGCCACCGCGGTCAGCGACAACTCCCCGGAGGGGACCTTCGGGTCCGGGAAGGTGTTCACCCACGACTCGCTCGACCTGTGGGCCCGCCAGCACGGGCAGATCCTCTATACGCAGGACGGGACGATCGGGGTCGATGCGGAGACCGTGCAGTCCTTTTTCGAGTTCTCGAAGCTGCTCGTGGACTCCGGGGCCTCCCCCGACGCCGACCAGCTCGTCGAGCTCGCCGACGTCGGCCCCGAACGGACCCTCGTCGGCCGCGGCCTCGCCGCCTTCATGCTCACCTGGTCCAGCTCGCTGACGACCCTGTCGGACGCCTCCGGGGCGGACCTCGAGGTGGTGAAGGTTCCCGGCGAATCGCTCGAGAGCGGCGTGTGGCTGCAGTCCTCGCAGTTCTACACGATCTCCGCGCGGACGTCGGCGCCCGAGACCGCCGCGACCTTCGTGGACTTCCTGGTCAGTGACCCGGAGGCGGCCCAGCTGTTCCTCACCGATCGGGGGGTCCCCGCGATCGAGGCGGTGCGCCAGGCGATCCTTCCCGAGCTGACGGACCCGGCCCGCAGAGAGGTCGAGTACATCTCGGCGCTCGGCGAGATGGAGCTCAAGCCCACCTGGATCGGACCGGCCGGCTCCACCGCGGTCGAGGAGATCACCCCGCGCCACCAGAACGCGGTGCTGTTCGGGGACGCGACCGCCCAGGAGGCGGCCCGGGCCTGGCACGACGACGCCGTCGCCGCCGTCACCGGATGAACGGCCGCACCCCGCTGGACCGGCTCGCTGTCGTCTCCCGCCATGATCCCCACCTGACCGCGGCGGACGACGCGATCCTCTCCGTCGGCAACGGGAGCTTCGCGGCCGGTGTGGACCGCACCGGCACCCAGACCTTCGCCGGCCCCGGCAGCGAGGAGACCCGGATCAACACGCTCGCGGAGTGGGGCTGGCACACGATGCCGACCGAGGCGCCGCAGTCGTGGGAATCCCTGCTGCATCCGTACTCCTCGCCCCGCGGGGAGGCGTGGTACATGGACCTGCCCGGCGGGACGGAGGACCCCGGGCCGGGGGCGGCATGGTTCCGGGAGAACCCGCACAAGGTGTCTCTCCTGCGCTTCGCGCTCGTGGATCGGCGCACCGGGGCCACCCCGACGGCCGCGGAGATCACCGGGGCGACGCAGCACCTGGAGCTGTGCAGCGGCACGATCCGCTCCACCTTCCGCTACCGGGGGCGGCCCTGCACGGTGACCACGGCCGCGGATCCGGAGCGGGCCGCGATCGCGATCACCGTCGACGCCCCCGACCTGGATCTCGCCCTGACCTTCCCCTACGGCACCACGGCCTGGGACCGCGCGGCGAGCTGGCGGGAGCCGGACGCCCATTCCACGTGCTGCGACGGAGACCGGATCCACCGGCACCTCGATGACCTGGCCTACGACCTCCTCGTCCGCGGTGCCGCCATGGAGCCGGCGGCCCAGCACGAGGTGCGTCTGCGGCCCGCGAGGACCGATGCGGCCGATGGGCGGAGGCCCGAGGGCACCGCACCGGGACCTCTCGATGTCGTCCTGGAGCTCGTGCCCGTTGAGGCCCCGGCGCTCTCCCTCCCGCCGGGCGAGGGCCTGCCGGGGGCCGGCGCCCCGCCACGGCGCGGTGCCCCGCTGACGGGGGCGGGCCTGCGAGAGCGCTCGTCCCGCTTCTGGTCCGAGCACTGGGAGAGCACCGGCGTGCTCGACCTGTCCCGGGCCGCGGACCCGCGGGCGGCGGAGCTCGAACGCCGGGCCGTGCTCTCGCGGTACATCCAGCGGGTGCACGCCGCCGGAGTGCTGCCACCGGCGGAGACGGGACTGCTGGCGAACTCGTGGCGCGGGAAGTTCCACCTCGAGATGCACTGGTGGCACGCCGCGCACTTCGCCCTGTGGGGTGACGCCGCGTCACTGCGCCGCAGCCTGGGCTTCTACGCGGCCGCGCTGCCGGTGGCGCGGGAGACGGCACGCCGGCAGGGCTGCCGCGGCGCTCGCTGGCCCAAGCAGATCGGCCCCGACCTGTGCGAGTCCCCGAGCGACATCGGACCGTTCCTGCTGTGGCAGCAGCCCCATCCGATCCATCTGGCGGAGCTGCTGCGACGGGCGGACCCCACCGCGGTCTCCGATCCGGCGCTGGTCGAGATCGTGGAGCAGAGCGCCCTGTGCCTGGTCGACCTGCTGCGGCCCGACGGAGACGGCTTCGGCCTCGGCCCACCGCTGATAGGTGCCCAGGAGCGGCACGTCGCCGACCGTGCCCGGCTGCAGGATGCGTCCTTCGAGCTCGCGTACGTCGCCTGGGCCCTGCGCGTGGCCGACCGCTGGCGCGCTCGACGCGGAGCCCGCGGCGCCGGCGAGCTCACCGCGATCGCCCGCCGGCTCCACCCGCCGCTGACCGGCGACGGGGAGCTGACGACCTTCCGGGCAGGGCCCGGCATGGACCGTTCGGACCACCCTTCGCACCTGCTCGCATACGGGATGGTGCCCCCGACCGGGACGGTCCCGCACGACGCTGCCGGACGGGCGCTCGAGGACGCGCTCGCCGACTGGGACTGGGAGTCGACCTGGGGTTGGGACTACCCGGCGCTGGCCATGACGGCGGCCCGCCTCCAGCGACCCGAGACGGCGGTGGACGCCCTGCTGCTGCCGACGGTCAAGAACCGCTGCGACGGCGCGGGGCACTTCCCGCAGCGCCCTGGCCTGCCCGCCTACCTGCCGGCGAACGGCGGCACTCTCACCACCCTCGCGCTGATGGCAGCAGGCTGGGACGAGGGCCCGAGCACGCCGGGGCTGCCCGCGCGGTGGGATGCCCGGTTCGAGGGGATCCTGCCGCTGCCGGCGCCGATCCGGGACGACTGAGCAGTCGGGCAGGCCCGGTCGCCACGTCTCGTTCACCTTCGCGCCACCCCGCCTGGCTAGCGTGCCCTGCACCGGCGGAGCTCGCGGACGGAGGCAGGCGTGGACGTCACCGAGTGGGCCATTGCGCTGATGGAGCTCCTCGGCGGTCCCGGCACTCTGCTGGTGATCGCCGCCGAAGCACTCTTCCCGCCGGTCCCCGGGGAAATCCTGCTGCCCTTCGCGGGAGTCTCCGCGGCGGAGAACGGGCAGCATGTGCTGGTCCCGATCCTGTGGACCACGGCCGGGTCCGTGCTCGGCGGGCTCGGGGTGTACACCGTCGGCCGCGCTCTCGGGCTCCACCGCACTCGCGCGCTCATCCGCCGGATCCCGCTGCTGGAGCAGGAGGACGTCGACGCGGCGCTGGGATTCTTCGCGCGCTACGGGTTCCCGGCGGTCGCGATCGCCCGCTTCGTCCCCATGGTGCGCACCTTCATCTCGATCCCAGCCGGCATCGAGAGGATGCCCGTAGGCCTGTTCGCCCTGGCCACGGGGCTGGGCTCGGGGATCTGGAATGCGGTGTTCGTGATCGCCGGCTACTGGTTCGGGCTCTCCGGCGGGGAGCTGCTCGAGGGCTTCGTGCGGATCTACTCCCTGCTGGTCGCGGCTCTGGGGGTCCTCGCCGCGATCGGGTTCGTGACCCGGCGCCTGCGCGCTCGACGGTCGCGCGCGGCGACGGGCGACCGGTGAGCTCCCCGCCGCCACGAGCCGGGAACCGGGACCGGCGGCGCAGGTCGAAGTGGGGGCCCGGCGCACGGCATCGGTGGGGTACGGCGCGACACACACTGCACCGGACGCACGATGCACGGCACGGCCCCCATGGCACGGTCGGTTCGCGAAGGGCCGAGCGGCCAGCGCACCGGGACGCGGCCCGCAGCGCCTACGCTCGAGGAATGAGCAGCGAGGTGCAGCCTGGCTCGGAACCGGCACGCGCAGACGTGGCGGCCGACGTCGGCCGCTGGTTCTCCACGGCCACCACGGCACCGCTGGACGGACCGGGCCCGACCCGCGGCGGCCCGCGGATGACGGCCTGGGGCCCGATGCTCGGTGCCGAGTACGGGCGCCGCAGTCCGCAGGACGAGGTCGCCGACGCCCTCGAGCTGCTGGCCGGTCGCCGGGTGGCGGTCCTGACCGGTGCGGGCATGTCCACGGGGTCGGGCCTGCCGGACTACCGCGGGCGCGACGCCGTGCCCCGCTCCCCCATGACCTACCAGGAGTTCATGGGCCATGACCTGGCCCGGCGCCGCTATTGGGCGCGCTCCACCGTCGGCTGGGAGCAGTTCCACCGGGCCCGTCCCGGCCGCGCCCACCGCCTGCTGGCGGCCCTCGGCGAGTCCACCTTCTCCACCACCGCGGTGATCACCCAGAACGTCGACGGGCTGCACCAGGCCGCCGGGTCCGCACCGGTGATCGACCTGCACGGCCGTCTCGACCGGGTGCGCTGCCAGCGCTGCGACGCCCTCTCCTCCCGCGCCGCCCTGCATTCCCGGATGCTCGCCATGAACCCCGAGCTCGCCGCCCGGTTGCCGGATCTCGCCGCCGACGCCGCCCAAGCACCCGACGGGGACGCCGAGGTGGACCGCACCAGCTCCTTCCGGTATCCGCCGTGCCCGCTGTGCGGGGGGATCCTCAAGCCCGACGTGGTGTTCTTCGGGGAGTCCGCCCGGCGCGAGGTCGTGGCCAGCGCCTACGCCGCCGTCGAGGGCGCGGAGGTGCTGCTGGTGCTCGGCTCGAGCCTGACCGTGCAGTCCGGGCTGCGGTTCGTGCGGGCAGCGGGACGGCGGCGCACACCGGTGGTGATCCTCAACGACGGGCCCACCCGCGCCGACCCCGACGCCACGCTGCGCCTGCACGGGCGCCTCGAGGACGTGCTGGCGGCGTGGGTGCCCGCGGAGAACTGAACGCGGCCTCACCCCACCGGATCGACGGACCTGGCGCCCCGGGACAGCGGGCCGCCTCAGCGGGTGACGAAAGGACGAGCCGGCCGGTCCGGTGCCGCCCCGGGCGCCCCTCGGACTTTCTCACCCCTCCGGCGGGGCCGTGACCCACGCGGCGTAGCCGCCGGCGAGATGGCGCAGGTGGCCCTCGCGACCGCTCCACGCCGGGCGCAGATGCTCCAGCGCCTGCGCAGAGCGCACTCCGCCCTGGCAGTACAGGACCACCTCGCCGCCGCCGACCCCGCCGGGCAGCACCTCGGCGCCGCGGGCGAGGACCTCGCCGAGCGGGATGGTCAGCGCGCCGTCGATGGTGCCGGCCGCGGTCTCCCATGGCTCGCGCACGTCGATCAGCGTGACGCCCGTGGGCAGCAGGTGACGCAGGGCGGGCACGTCCACGGTCTCGTCGGCCGTCGGTCCGCCCACGCGACCGGAGGGATCCGCGGCGGCCGGCACCTCGACCTTCGTCGCCGGCGCCCGCTCGGGGTCGCGTTCGATCCGCAGCGAACGGGTCGAGCTGGTGGCCTCGTCCCACAGCGCGAGGGTGCCGACGAGGGGTTCACCGGTGCCGGTGACCACCTGGATCACCTGGGAGGCCATGATCGTGCCGAGCACACCGGGCAGGGTCCCCAGCACGCCGGCCTCGGCGCAGGACGGCGCCTCGCCCGGAGCCGGGGGCTCGGGGAACACGTCGCGGTAGTGGGCGCCGCGACCCGGCCAGAACACGCTGACCTGGCCGTGGTGGCGCAGGATGGCGCCCCACACGACGGGCACGCCGGTGATCTCGCTGGCGTCGGCCACGAGGTAGCGGGTCGTGAAATTGTCCGCCCCGTCGAGCACCAGGTCGTAGCCGCGCACGAGGTCGACGACGTTCTCGGCGGTCAGTCGCACGCGGTGGGTTTCGACCATGACCTCGGGGTTCAGGTGGCGCACAGCGGCGGCAGCGGAGTCGACCTTCGGCGCCCCCAGCACGTCGGTGCCGTGGATGACCTGGCGGTGCAGGTTCGAGAGGTCCACGACGTCGTCGTCGACGATGCCGAGGGTGCCGATGCCGGCCCCCGCGAGGTACTGCAGCGCGGGGGTGCCCAATCCTCCGGCGCCGACGACGAGCACGCGGGCGGCGCCGAGCCGTCGCTGGCCGAGCGTGCCGATCGCGGCGAGAGTGATCTGGCGGCGGTAGCGGTCGATCTGGGCGGGCGTCAGCTCGGGGCCGGGATCGACCAGCGGGGGGAGGGTCACGACGCTGCCCCCTCGTCCCCCTGGCCGCCCGCGGAGGTCGCGGCGGGGAGTGCGACGACCTCCACGGCGAGCGCACGCACCTCCTCGGCGCGGCGCAGCACCTTGCCGGCGCCGGAGACATCGGCCGGGGAGCCGACTGACGGGGCATGCAGGTCCCGGGAGCCGAGGCCGGCTGGGAGATCGAGGACCTCGCCCGCGGCCGAGACGGCAGTCACGCGGGGCGAGCTCCCGGAAGCTCCGTCGCGGGCCGGCGACGGGGTCCTTGCAGCGGGGCGCGGGGTCATGATCCGACAGTATCGGGCGCGCGGAGGGCCCGCGAGGAGCCGGAATGCAGTCCGACGGTTTCGGGCGCGGGGGACCCGCGAGAAGCGGCGACGGAGCACGGCGAGTGCGGGACGCGCTCCATGGCGGACAATGGGGAGGCACCGCCGACCGCGAAGGAGTCGATCCCGATGACCACCGCTGCTCCCGTCCTCGATCTCAATGCCGACCTCGGGGAGGGCTTCGGCGACTGGTCGATGGGCGACGATGCGGCGATGCTCGAGATGGTGACCACCGCGAACGTCGCCTGCGGGGGTCACGCCGGGGACGGTGGCACGATGCGGGCCGCGGCCCGGGAAGCCGCCGCCCGGGACGTCGCGCTCACTGCGCACGTCGCGTATCCGGACCTGAGCGGATTCGGACGGCGCTTCCTCGACATCGCGCCCGCCGACCTCACCGACCTGGTGATCGTGCAGGTCGGGGGGCTGCAGGCGATGGCCGCCGCGGAGGGCACGACGGTGCGCGGCGTCAAGCCGCACGGCGCCCTCTACAACGCCCTGGCCCGTCACGAGGGGCAGGCCGGCGCGGTGGTGCGGGCCCTGCGCGAGCTCGGCGGGCAGCTGTCTCTGGTCGCTGCGCCGGGCGCCGTCGTCGTCGACCGGGCGCGCGAGGCCGGGATCGACGTCGTGCTCGAAGGATTCGCCGATCGCGCCTACCTCCCCGACGGCACCCTCACCCCGCGCACCCGTCCCGGCGCCGTGCTCACCGACCCCGAGGCAGTGACCGCCCAGGCGCTCTCGATCGCGACCGAGCAGCGGGTGCGCGCGACCGACGGGACCTGGGTGGATCTGCCGGCCCGGACGCTGTGCCTGCACGGGGACACTCCGGGAGCGGTCGACCTCGCCCGTGCCGTCCGCTCCGGCCTGCAGGCGGCAGGCGTGCGGCTGGAGGCGGCGCTGTGACCGGCGCTCCCGAGCCCGAGAATCAGCTGCCGCCGCCGCTGCGGATCCATCGCGCCGGGGAGTCCGCCCTGGTGGCGGAGTACCCCGACACCTCCTCCGTGCTCGCCGCCGCGACAGCGGTCCGCGCGCTGGCCCTCCCCCACCTGGTCGACCTGGTCCCTGCCGAGCGCACCCTGCTGCTGGCCGGCAACGCTCCCCGCGACCTCGCCGAGCTCGCCGACCTGCTGCGGAACCTGCCCGTGACCGCTGCGGAACCGGCCGGCGCAGGTGAGGAGACCCTCGCGGTGACCTACGACGGCGAGGACCTCACCGAGGCGGCCGAGCTGCTCGGACTGAGCACGGACGCCCTGATCACGGCCCACACCGGTGCCCTCTGGACCGTGGCCTTCGGGGGTTTCGCCCCGGGCTTCCCCTATCTCGTCGCCGAGGGCGATGAGGCGGCTCCGGAGGCTCCTCCGTGGGACGTGCCACGCCGCGCCGAACCGCGCACCGCGGTCCCGGCCGGCGCCGTCGGCCTCGCCTCCCGCTACTGCGGCATCTACCCGCGCTCCTCCCCGGGCGGCTGGCAGCTGATCGGCCGCACCGAGGCAGAGCTGTTCGACGTCACCCACACCCCGCCGGCGCTGCTGGGGCCAGGCACCCGCGTGCGCTTCACGGCCCAGCGGCCCTCCGCCCGGCTCTCCAGCAGCTCCAGTGCCCTGGCCCGGGCGCGACGCGAGGCCGGCGCCGTCTCCGAACGCCTCGCCCGGCGCCGGCGGCAGGCCGCCGTCTCCACCGCCCGCACCACGGCTGCGCTCGAGGTCCTCTCCCCCGGGCCGCTCCTCCTGCTGCAGGACGGCGGGCGACCCGGCCACGGCGCGATCGGCGTGAGCCCGTCGGGCGCCGCCGACCGCGGAGCCCTGGTGCGTGCCGATCTCGCCGTCGGCAATCCCACCCACGCCGCGGCGCTCGAAGCGCTGGTCGGGCCGCTGCGCCTGCGCGCTCTCGCCCCCACCGTCGTGGCCGTGTCCGGGGCGGAGGCCCCGCTCACGGTGCAGCGCTCCGACCCGGAGACCGCCGAGATCGCCGTGCCGGCCGGGCACGGGCGCGAGGTGCCGCTCGCGCTCGACCCCGGCGACGAGCTCGAGCTGGGTCCGGCCGTCCGGGGTCTGCGGTTGGTCCTCGCGGTGCGCGGCGGGATCCGCGGGGTGCGACGCAGCCCGCGGGACGACGGGACGGAGACTCCCGGCGGTTCCCCGGAGGCGGAGGGATCGTCCGACGCCCCCGTGCTCGGATCGCTGTCCCGCGACACCCTGTCGGGCCTGGGCCCGGCGCCGCTGCGAGCCGGGGACGTGCTGCTGGTGGGCGAGGAGCACGGCTTGGACGCCGTCCCCGCGACCTATGCCCCGGTCCACGACGACCCGCCCGAGGAGGACGAGGGCGACGCGTCTGCACCGGCACCGCTCGAGATCCCCGTCCACGCCGGCCCGCGCGACCAGCTGCTGGGCCGGGCCGCGATGGAGGCCCTGCTCGGCGCGGACTGGACGGTGCGCTCGGATTCCGACCGGGTCGGGGTGCGTCTGGACGGGCCTGCCCTGCCTGTGCCCGAGGGTGCCGGGGCGCTGCCCAGTGAGGCGATGGTGCCCGGCGCGATCCAGGTCCCGCCGTCGGGCCTGCCCGTGGTGTTCGGCTCCGACCACCCCACCACCGGCGGGTATCCCGTCATCGGTGTCGTCGCCCACCCGAGCCTCGACCTGCTCGCGCAGGCCGCCCCCGGGTCGACGGTCCGGTTCGACCTGGTCGACGGATCCTCGGACTGACCCCGTCGGGTCCGCGCCGAGGTGCCACGATGGGTGCATGCCCCGACTGCTGCCGGACCCTGTCTACTTCGCGACCCTGCCTACGGTGATCAGCTCCAGCGCGGTCATCCTGCGTGATGAGCAGGGTCGCTTCGTGGTCGAGGACCCGAACTATCGCGACCACTGGCTGCTTCCCGGAGGCGGGGTCGACCCCGGGGAGGATCCCCGGCAGTGCGCACAGCGGGAGGTCGCCGAGGAGCTCGGGCTCGACCTCGAGATCGGGCGCCTGCTGGCGATCGACTGGATGCCCTCCAGCGCGGTGCGCAGCGCCCCGATGGGCGTGCACTTCGTGTTCGACGCCGGGATGATCCCGCGCGCCGAGCTCGAGGCGCGGATCGTCCCGCAGGCCGCGGAGCTGGACGGCTGGGCACTGATCGACGAGGCCGACGCCGAGATCCTCTCCCCGTGGGGCGGTGCACGGGCTCGGCGCGCGCTCGCGGTGCTGCGCGGCGAGGCGGAGCCTGACCTCACCGCCCACGCCCGCCGCTGAGCACGCGCCAGGATGCCCCCGCGGACGTCCCCACCCCTCCGGAGCTGACCATGAACCCCACCGCCTCGCCTGCTGGGTCCCCCGACTCATCGACCACCACCGCGCACACGCTGACCCGGTCCCAGCGCCTCGACCGCCTGCCGTTCACCCGCAAGCACGGGAAGCTGCTGGGCGCCTCGGGCATCGGGTGGGCGCTGGATGCCATGGACGTCGGACTGATCTCCTTCGTCATCGCCGCGCTCAGCGTGCACTGGGGCATCTCGAAGGGTGACGGGTCGCTGATCGCCTCGGCCGGCTTCGCGGGCATGGCGATCGGTGCGAGCGTGGGCGGGCTGCTGGCCGACCGGATCGGTCGCCGCAGCGTCTTCGCCCTCACCCTGCTGGTGTACGGCCTGGCCACGGGCGCCTCGGCGCTGGCCATGGGCGTGGGGGCGCTGATCGTGCTGCGGTTCGTGGTGGGGCTCGGCCTGGGGGCGGAGCTGCCGGTGGCCTCCACCCTCATGAGCGAGTTCGCCCCCGCCCGGATCCGCGGACGCGTGATCGTCTGGCTCGAGGCGTTCTGGGCGCTGGGCTGGATCCTCGCCGCGGTGATCGGCACCTTCGTCGCCGCCTCGGGGCCGACGGGCTGGCGCTGGGCACTCGCCGTCGGCCTCGTCCCCGCCGCGTACTCGCTGGTCATCCGGCTGGGGATGCCGGAGTCCGTGCGGTATCTCGAACGGGCCGGCCGACATCAGCAGGCCGAGACGGTGGTGCGCGACTTCGAGCTCAGCGCGGGCGTGACCGTCCCGGGCGGTGAGTTCGCAGGAACCGCGGCCACCGGCAGCGAGTCCGCGGGGCCCGCCTCCGACGCCTCGGCTCCCGTCGACCCCGCTGCCGTCGGGACGGTGCCCGCAGCGGACGACGTGCGGACCGACGGCGGCATCTGGTCGCGGGCGTTGCGCCGGCGGACCCTGGGGCTGTGGGCCGTGTGGTTCTGCATCAACCTGGCCTATTACGGGGCCTTCATCTGGATCCCGACGTTGCTGGTGGACCGCGGGTTCACTCTCACCCAGTCCTTCGCCTTCACGCTGATCATCACGCTCGCGCAGATCCCCGGCTACGCCACCGCGGCGTGGCTGATCGAGATCCTGGGCCGCCGCTGGACCCTGACCCTCTTCCTGGGCGGGTCCGCGCTCGCCGCCACCGGGTACGGCCTGGCCGACAGCGAGACCATGATCCTGGCCGCCGGCTGCCTGCTGAGCTTCTTCAACCTCGGCGCCTGGGGCGCCCTGTACGCGATCGGGCCCGAGCTGTATCCGACCGCGGTGCGCGGCACCGGCACCGGTGCGGCCGCCGCCTTCGGTCGCCTCGCCTCCATGCTCGCGCCGTTCCTGGTGCCGATCCTGGTGGCCACAGGTGGCCAGGCGCTGGCCTTCGGGGCTTTCGCGATCGCCTTCGCCCTCGCCGCAGCGGCCGCCTTCACCCTCCCCGAGCAGCGCGGCCGCGCCCTGGCGGAGTAGGCGGGCGGGCCAGGCGTGCGGGTCGGGCGGACTCCGGCGACGCAGGCGGCGGCAGGTTCACGTCCCACCGCAGCCGGTGGGGCCGCTCGCAGTACGTCGATCAGGACTTGTCGAGCGACCCGTCGTAGGCGCAGATCGCATCGACCTTGTCGGCCGAGGAGGAGTTCGGGTCGAACTCGAGGTCGAGCCACACCTTCACGAGCTCCTTGGCCAGCTCGAGGCCGACCACGCGCTCGCCCATGCACAGCACCTGCGCGTTGTTGGAGAGCACGGAGCGCTGCACGGAGTAGAGGTCGTCCGCGGTCACGGCGCGGACCCCGGAGACCTTGTTGGCCGCGATCGCGACGCCCAGGCCGGTGCCGCAGATCAGCAGTGCGCGGTCCGCGTCGCCGGCGGCGATCTTCTCCGCGGCCTCGACGGCCACGTTCGGGTAGTAGGTGCCGTCCTCGCGGCCGGTCACGCCGACGTCGATGACCTCGTCGACGCGGGAGTCGGACTCCAGCAGTTCCTTCAGCGCGCTCTTGTGTCCGAATCCGGCGTTGTCCGATCCGGTGACGATCTTCCAGCCCATGTCTGCTCCTTCGTGGTGAGGTATGAGGTCGAGAGGTGAGGTGTGAGGTCGAGGGACGAGGTGGTACGCGGTACGAGGTCGGGGCGTCGAACGGGCCGGCCGAGGCTCCCGCGGACGCGGTCGTCTCGCTCCCTGCCCACCCCCAGTACAACGCCGCAGGACGGCGAACTGTTCCGGCGGCGCGGCTCCCCGACCGATCGGTGCCGTCCGTTCGACGGCGCTCGGAGGCCGAGCCTGGAGGACCGGGCCCCGCGGCCACCTCCTCGTCCTTCAGGCGGACAGCTGCCGGCCGAGCAGGGTGACGATCTTCGAGAAGGAGATCGCCCCCGGGTCGGGCGTGCCCACGGACTTGTCGCCGTGGTTACGGGCGCGGCCCTTGTGGGCCACGATATCGGCCGTGGCCTCGGCGGCCGCGCTCGCCTTCTCCGCGGCGGTGACGATGGCCTCGCCGGCAGCGCCGTCCGCCCCGGCCAGGCTCTCCCGGAAGGGCACCGCGGCGCAGACCATGGTCTTGTCGCCCGGCTTCGCTCCGCCCAGCCGCTCGATGGCCTCGACGGCCTGGACGAGGGCCGTGACGACCTGTTCGTCGGTGACCTTCTCCTGATCGGAGAAGGCACTGCCCACGCTGGTCAGCGCTGCGCCCCAGAGGGCTCCGGAGGTGCCGCCGGCCTCGGCGGACCAGGACGCCCCGGCCTGCACGAGCACGGTGCGTGCCCCGGCACCGGCCTCGGCGGCGCGCTGCGCGGTGGAGTGCGCCGCGCGGATGCCGAGCACCATGCCCTGGCCGTGGTCACCGTCGCCGGCGATGGCGTCCATCCGGCCCAGCTCGGGCTCGAGCTCCTCGAGCAGCGACTCGATCTCACCGAGGAGCTCGGTGATGCGGGCGGCGCCGGCGCGGGAGTCCTCGGAGGCCTCGGGGATCGGGTCCTCGCCCGGGGCGTACACCTCGCCGCGGGTCGTGCCGAGATCACCCTGGACGCTGCCGCCACGGCGGAAGGCCGGGGTGTCGGCCGGGGCCAGCCAGTGCTGCTCGAGCTCGTCGTCCAGACGCATCACCGTCAGCGACAGACCCGCCATGTCGAGGCTGGTCACGTGCTCGCCCACCTCAGGACGCACCACGGTGAGCCCCGCCTCGGCCAGGAGCGCCGCGACGTGCTTCCACACGACGAACATCTCCTCGTACTTCACGGTGCCGAGGCCGTTGAGCACCACCGCCGCTCGCGTCGAGTCGAGCTCCGGCGTCTCCTTCAGGACCCCGTCGACCAGGATCTTCGCGAGCTCCTCGGCCGAGGGCATGGGCTTCTCGTCGATGCCCGGCTCTCCGTGGATGCCCAGGCCGATCGCCATCGTCCCCTCGGGGACGTGGAACAGGGCGTCCTCGGCCCCGGGCAGCGTGCAGCCGTCGAAGGCGACCCCGAGCGAGCGGGTGGCGTCGTTGGCCTTCCAGGCCAGGCGCTCGGCCTCCTCGAGGTCGGCGCCGGACTGGATGGCGGCGCCGGCGATCTTGAACACCGGCAGGTCACCGGCGATACCGCGCCGGTCACGGTGCTGGCCCTTCTCCCCGGAGGCCACGTCGTCGCTGACCGCGACGATGCGCACGTCGATGCCCTCGGCGCGCAGCTTCTCGGCGGCGACCCCGAAGTGCAGGACGTCCCCGGCGTAGTTCCCGAAGCCGAGGATCACGCCGCCGCCGTTCTCCGCGTTGCGGGCGACCGAGTAGACCTGGTCGGCCGACGGGGAGGAGAAGATGTTGCCGCACGGCGCGCCGTGGGCGAAGCCGGGGCCGACCCAGCCGGCGAAGGCCGGGTAGTGGCCGGAGCCGCCGCCGACCACGAGCGCCGGCTGCCCCGTCGGCGTGGCGTCCTTGCGCACGACCCCGCCGTGGACCTGCAGCAGCTCCTCGGGGTGGGCGGCCACGAGGCCCTCCACGGCGTCGGCGGGGAAGGACTTCGGATCATCGAACAGGTAGGTCATCGCACGTCTCTCTCGAAGGCGGGGTGAGGGGGTCGGACGGATGGACGGGTCACGCCGGTCGCGTCGGGCTGTCCGCGGGGCTGTCGGCGCCATGGACCACGGGGCCGTGCAGCCGCGGCTGGTGGACCTTCAGGAAGAAGGTCATCGCGAAGGCGCAGGCGTACAGCAGCACGAACACCCAGACCACACCGACGTTACCGCCCCAGGGCCGCACGATCGCCACGACCGCCGAGCCGAGGAAGGTGGCGCCGCCGGCGGCGGTGGTGTACATCGCCATCGCGGCGCCGGTGTGCTTCGGGGCGATGGCCGGCATGATCGCCCCGAGCGGGACGAAGCCGGCCAGCAGGATGCCGAAGACCGTGCCGGCGGCGACGGAGACGACGAAGCCCCAGTCCGAGCCGGCCGGGACCATGTGGGGCACGTACCACCACAGCAGCAGGCCGATCGCGGAGCCGACGATCCCGAACCAGCGCACGGTCCGCACCCAGCCGACCTTGTCGCCGAGCGCGCCGAAGGCGGCGTTGAACAGGATGTTGCCTGCGTAGACGACGCTGGTCATGATCAGCCAACGGGACTGGCCCCAGCCCAGCTGCACCGCGATCACGTTGGGCAGGATGATGAACATGCCGAACTCGGGCGCGGTGTTGATCAGCCGGGTCAGGAAGCCCATGGCGATCCGCTTGTTGGTGAAGGTCAGGCGCAAGCCGGAGGAGAGGACCGCGCCGGCGGTCTCCCCCTCGGGGGCCAGACGGATCGAGCCGTGGCGCTCCTTCACCCCGAACCAGGCGATGCAGAAGCCGATCGCGACGATGACGGCGGAGGCGATCATGGTCCACGTCTCGCCGGAGAAGCCGCCGCCGAAGCGCGGGATCATGAAGACGGCCACGAGCGAGCCCAGGGTGGGCAGGCCGCCGGTGAACATGACGTAGAACCAGCCGACGGCGGTGCCGTTGCGTCGTTTGTCCACGACGGCGTTGATCCACACCAGGAAGGCGAAGGCGAACAGCGGGAAGCCGAAGCCGCGCAGGAAGTAGGCGGCCCCGACCAGGAAGGCGGAGTCGGTCCCCAGCGCCAGGAGGAAGGCGATCTCGAAGACGACCCAGACGGCGAAGCCGAGGGCCATCACGCGGCGCGGCCCCCACAGGTCCGACAGCGCACCGGCGAGATAGGAGCCCACCAGCACCGCGAGGCTGTACATCGTGATGATGGTGGCGGCGAGGTTGATCATGTCATCGCCGCCGCCGAAGGCCTTGGCGATGTGCGGGGAGACGAAGTTGGACTCGACGCCGTTGCCGGTCATGAAGACCAGCACGCCGAGGAAACCCCAACGCAGGGCGTGGGGGAAGCCGAGGCGGTCCAGGAGCGGCTCTCTGGCCCCCGTCCCGGGAGCGGGGACCGGGCCGGTCGTGTTCGGTACCGAACTCATACAGGACACTCCTTCGTGCGGGGGCGGTCGGCGGTCGGCGGTCGACCTTCACAGCTGACCGATCCCGAGGTGTCCCGCGGTCGGTCGGGATGACCATAGGCCCCGGGCCGAACATTCGTCAAGCACAAATGTGCCGCACGAGCGTGATCACTGCCTCACCGATGAGCATGCACCGATCGGCCGACGGACGAGGGGCCGAGAACCGCACCGGTCCTCGGCCCTCACCTCGCCGCCCCGCCGGGGAGATCGCTCACTCGGTGTAGGTGAACGGCGCCGTCATCTTGTCGATGTTCTCCTCCGTGATGAGGATGCAGTCCAGTGCCTGCTTCTCCTGCTCGGGTTCGGTGCCGTTGCGCAGGAAGTCGTCGGCCAGCTCGATCACCAGCTCCGCGAACTGCGCCACGGGCTGCAGCACCGTGTAGGCGAGGTCGCCGTTCTTGATCGCCTCGATCGCGTCCGGGGAGCCGTCGAAGCCTCCTACGAGGATGTTCTCCAGCGCCCCCGCCTCCTGGAAGGCGGCGATCGCCCCGAGCGCCATCTCGTCGTTGCCGGAGATCAGCCCGGTGATGTCCGGGTGGGCCTGCAGCAGGGACTGCGCCTTGTCGTGTCCCATGGTGCGGTCCCAGTCGGCGACCTCCTCCCCGACCTTCTCGAGATCGGGGTACTGGCTGATCGTCGTGGTGAAGCCGTTGGAGCGGGTCTGGGCGTTGTTGTCCGAGGGCAGCCCGAACAGCTCGACGTACTTCCCGCTCTCCCCCATCTGCGTGACCCACTCCTGGGCGCCGAGCGCGGCGCCCTGAGCGTTGTTGGAGACCAGCTGCGCCATGACGACGCCGGACTCGTTGATCTCGGCGTTGATGAGGAAGACGGGGATCTCCGCCTGGACGGCCTTCTTGATGGTGCCGATCGACCCGTCGGCATTGGCCGGGTCCATGATCAGCGCCACGGACTGGTTCGAGATGGCGGTGTCGACCAGGGTGTTCTCGGTGTTGGTGTCACCCTTGTGGGCGCCCACCGTCGTCGTGTAGCCGAGCTCCTCCGCCTTGGCCGCGGCGACGTCGCCCTCGGTCTTCCAGTAGGGGTTCGAGGGGTCGTTGACGATGATCGTGATCAGCCCGCCGTCGGTGCCGCCACCGCCGCCGTCGGACGAGCCGCCGCCCGCCTCGTCGGATCCGCCGCATGCTGCGAGACCGGCCGCTGCGGCACCGACGCCGAGGGCGGAGAGGAAATGCCTGCGTTCCATGGTGTGTTCCTTTCGGGGAGATGCATCCCGGACGGGGTGCATCGGGACTCCTGCACGGGGTGCCGTGAGCGGGGTGGTCGTCGGGATGGTCGAGCTGGGGTCAGTCGGTCCGATCGGTGTCGGGTCCGGCGCCGGGGCCGGACCGGCCCTCGTCGGGGCGATCGGATCCGGAGCCGGTCGTGGGATCGGCGTCGGCGTCGGCGTCGGAGCGGACCGCGTCGGCGCGGTCGGTCCCGGTGCCGGTCGCGGGATCGGCGTCGGCCCCGGCTCCGACTCCCGCCCCGGCTCCCGGCGAGACCTTGGCCGCCCGGCGCGGACGGCCGTACTGCAGGGAGTTCAGCAGCACGGCGACGACGATGACGGCACCGACGAAGACGGTCTGCCAGTAGGCGGAGACGCCGATCAGCACGAGGCCATCGGAGAGGAAGCCGATCACGAACGCGCCCAGCAGGGTGCCGCGCACGGTGCCGCGGCCTCCGGAGAGGGCGGCGCCACCGATCACGACGCCCGCGATCGCGGTCAGCTCGTAGGTGTTGCCGGCGGTGGGGCTGGCGCTGGTCAGCGTGGAGGCGAGGATCAGCCCGGCCACCGCAGAGCACAGCCCGGAGATGACGTACACCCACACCGTCACCTTGCGCACCGGCACGCCGGACAGCTGCGCGGCACGCTGGTTGCCGCCGGTCGCATACAGCCAACGACCGAAGGTGGTGCGTCCCAGGACGAGGGCGATGACCAGGGCGATCACGGCCATGATCAGCACCCCGGCCGGAATGCCGAGGATCCGGTTGAAGCCGAGCCACTCGAACCCGGTGTTGCCCAGCGCTTCATCACCGGAGAGGTCGTTGAGGGTGCGTCCGTTGGTCATCAGCAGCGCGAAGCCGCGGATCACGTAGAGCATGCCGAGGGTCGCGACGAAGGGAGCGACCTTGAACCTCGCCACCAGCACGCCGTTGAGCGCCCCGATCAGCCCGCCCAGGACGACCGCGATCAGAACCGAGGCGGCGACGTTCGGGTAGAGCGTCACCCCGAAGATGTCCAGCTCCACCCCGCGCAGGAGGAAGCCGCCGATGACGGCGGTGAACCCGAGGGTGGAACCGACGGACAGATCGATCCCGCCGGTGAGGACCACGAGCAGCTGCCCCAGTGACAGCAACGCGAAGATCGCCACGTGCGAGGACATGATCAGCAGGTTGTCGACCGTGAGGAAGTTCGGCGAGAGCAGGGAGAAGACGACGATGATCAGCGCGAGGGCGAGGAAGGCGCGCCCTTCGAGAAGGAGCTTGGAGAAGTCCGGCTTCTTCGCGGTGTCGCCGGCGGCGAGGGAGGTCATGGTGCGTTCCGTTCCTGTGGACTGGTTCAAGGGGTGATGACTTCGCCGGAGGCGGCCATGACGTCGGCCTTCGCCGCGTCGGGCCCGAACTCGGCCGAGATACGCCCGCGATGGAGGACGACGATGCGGTGCGCGATGCTGAAGCACTCGTCGATCTCGGAGGTCGTGTAGACGACGGCGAGACCGTTGCGGGCCCGGTCGGCGAGCAGCCCGAACACCTCGGCCTTGGCGCCGATGTCGATCCCTCGACTGGGCTCGTCCAGCAGCATCACCCCGGGATCGGTCCCGAGGATCTTGCCGAGCACGACCTTCTGCTGATTGCCGCCGGACAGCGCCCCGATGGCGGTGCCCGGCCCCGGTGCCTTCACCGTCACCTCCTTGATCAGGCGCGTGGCGAGGGCGTCCTCCTTCCGTCGGGAGGTGAAGCCGCGGCGGAGGAACTGCTTGATACTGGCGAGGGTGAGGTTCTGGCCGACGGACATGGTCTGGACCAGCCCGTCGCGCTGACGGTCCTCGGGCACCAGGCCGATGCCCATCGCGAGGCGTTCGCGGATCGACTCGCCGGTCAGCTCGCGCCCCTGGTAGACGAGGCGTCCACCGGCGACGTCCCCGCGCCCGGCCACGGCCTCGAGCACCTCGGTGCGACCGGCGCCCATGAGCCCGTAGAGGCAGACGATTTCCCCGGAGCGCACCTCGAGCGACAGGTCGTCGACGACGGCGCGCTCGGGGTTCTCAGGATCGCAGAGCGTGAGGGACTCGATCGAGAGCACCGGGTCACCGAAGGCGTAGCCGGTCGGCGGGGAGCCCAGGTCGAAGTTCTCCCCGACCATGTTCCGCACGATCCACTCGAGGTCGATGTCCTCGCGCTCGCCGCGAGCGGTCACGGCGCCGTCCCGCAGCACCACGGCGTGGTCCGTGACCCGCAGCGCCTCCTCGAGGTGGTGGGAGATGTAGACGAGGGAGACGCCGCGTGCGGTGAGGTCCTCGATGATGCCGAAGAGGATCTCGACCTCCTTCGCGGCCAGGGCCGAGGTCGGCTCGTCCATGATCAGGATCCGGGCATCGATCGACAGCGCGCGGGCGATCTCGACGATCTGCTGCTGGCCCACGCGCAGGTCACCGACGTCGGTCGAGGGGTCCACGTCCAATCGCATGTCCGCCAGCAGGGCAGCGGTCTGCCGGGTCTCCTCGGCGTAGTCGACGCCGGTGGCGGTGGTGATCTCCCGGCCCAGGAAGATGTTGTCGCGCACCGAGAGGTTCGGGGCGAGGCTCAGCTCCTGGTGGATGATCGCGATCCCCTGGTCGCGCGCCTCGGTGGTGTCGGCGAAGGTGATGGGATGCCCGTCCAGGACGATCCGGCCCGACGTCGGCTGCTCGACGCCCGAGAGGATCTTCATCAGCGTCGACTTGCCGGCGCCGTTCTCCCCGAACAAGGTGGTGACCTTCCCGCGGTGCACCCCGAAGTTCACGCCCTTGAGCGCCTGGGTGCCGCCATAGTTCTTCACGATGTCCTGCGCCCGCAGGACGACGTCGTCGGCCGGGGACGTGCCCGGCGGGGTGCTGGGAGCGGCCGCGGTGCTCACTGGACCTCCAAGGAGACCGGGGTGACGAGCCACCCCTCGGGGTTGATGGCGGTGAACGCCCCGGTCACGGTGACCTTCTGCCCGGGCAGCGAGCTCGGGTCGAGCGGGTCGAGGACCTGCTTCTTCATCTCCTCGTTGAGCGCGGCACCGGCATCCTGGTACTCGATCTGGTTGGTGAACTGCCCGAAGCCGAAGATGCCGGTCGCATCGCGCAGCTCGGTGCCGTTGATCGCGGGCCCGGTCTGGATGCGCACGGAGACGCTGTCCGGCATCCCCTCGACGGCGACGTCGTAGATGCCGCCCTCGCCCTCGCCGACGGTTCCGGTGAAGGTCGTGCTGTAGACCATCTGACCGGCCGATTCGACGCCGTGCTCCTCGGCGGCGGCCTCGGGATCCGCGGCGAGGGCCTCGGCGAGCTCGGGGGCGGGCACGGCCCGATCGGTGATCTCCTGCTGGGCGGTGGGGAACTGCTCGGCGCCGAAGGTCGCCTTGTCGAAGGCCTCCGGCCCGGCGGCCTCCTCCTGGGCGCCCTCGGGGACGATCTTCGTGCCGAGCACGACCACGAGCAGGCCGATCACGGTCAGGGCGATCGCGATCCAGCGGCCCAGATGCTTCGGGGTGGTCCTCGCGCGCTGCGGGGGCTGCGATTCCGCGGCCGTTGCGGTGCTCATGCTGAGCCTTCCTGTCGGGGGTGCCCTGGTGGAGTCCGCGTGAGGCGTTGTCCGCACGAGGGCGTCGTTGCCGGTCGGTGGTCGCCGACGGCGTCGCCGTCACGGCGCGAGCCGGACGGGCGGAGGTCGTCGACGAATGGTGAGAGACGGGCCCGCGAGGGCCTCGACGTCGAGGTCCGGCTCCGGGTGGAGCGATGCGGGGTGATCTCGGTGAGTGCGGGTCCGGCCGCCCTCGTCGGCGGCCTGCACTCGGGGAAGGAGGCGCTCGGCGGTGAGCGCCGGGGGGAGTGGTCAGGTGGTGAGCGGTCGGCGTGGTGGCGTGGGTGGTGGCGGGGACGCCGCGGTCGATCCCCTGGACGGGACCGACCGTGGCATCGGCCGGTCGCTCCCGGTGCCGTGCGACACCGGGAGCGGACGGATCAGGACCCGGGCAGGATCGAGACCTTCACCGAGGCGCCGGCGGAGTCGGCGACGGTGTCGAGAGCCTTCTGGACGTCCTTCAGGCCGAACTGGTGGGTGCAGATCTCCTCGAGCGGCAGCACCCCGGACTCGATGATCTTGATGGCGGCCGGCCAGGTGTGGGGGCCCAGGTGGGCGCCGAGGACGTCGAGCTCCTTGTCGTCGGAGATGATCGACCAGTCGACCGAGACGTTCTCCTTGAACACCGAGTACTCCACGTAGCGGCCGAGCTTGCGCAGCAGGTTCAGGCCCTGGCCGACGGCGCTGGGGTGCCCGGTGCACTCGATGTACACGTCGGCGCCGTAGCCGCCGGTGAGAGCGCGGATCTCCTCGAAGACGTCGACCTTCGAGGGGTTCAGTGTGAGGTCCGCGCCGCACTTCTCCGCCAGCGCCAGCTTGTTCTCGTCGAAGTCGAGGGCGATGACCATCTTGGGGTTCTTGTGGGCCGCGCCGATGATGGCGCCGAGACCGATCGGGCCGGCGCCCGCGATGACGACGACGTCGTCGAAGGTGAGCTGGGCGCGCTCGACGGCGTGCAGCGAGCAGGACAGCGGCTCGGCGAAGGCGGCGTGATGCGGCGGGATCTCCTTGGAGATCCTGTGGGCTCGCGCGAGGGCCGGGACGATCATGAACTCCGCCATGCCGCCGTGGTAGTGCTTGAAGCCGAACATGTCGTGGGGGTCGCACATCCAGTACCAGCCGCGCTGGCAGTACATGCACTCGCCGCAGGGGACGATCTGCTCGACGACGATGCGGTCGCCGACCTCGACGCCGTGGAGGGCGAGAGCCTCGGCGGAGCCGGAGACGATCTCGCCGGTGATCTCGTGACCGGGGGTGATGCCGGGCTCGACCCAGCGGTCGCGGTTCTCGTCACCCCAGAACTTGGCGGCGCCGGCGTAGGCCTTGAGGTCGCTCGCGCAGACGCCGACGGCCTCGACCCTGATCAGCAGCTCGTCGGCGGCCGGGGTCGGCACGTCCTTGCTCTCGAGCCGGTAGTCCTCCGGGGCATGCATGACCACGGCCTGCATGGTCGTCGGGGTCTCGCTCATCTCGACACATCTCCTTCGATACGTTCCGCGCGCTGTCCTCGCGGCGGCCGACCTCGGGTCCGTCGCAGCGGCGCGGCCCCGTTCGCCCGTGAGCCTAGACACTCCGTGCACATTCGTCAAGCACAATTGTTCCCTCTGGGCTCGGACGTTCCGCCGCGAGATCGCCCTGCGCATCGAGGCCGCTCCAGGCTCCGAGATCGACATGGGGACCACTTTCACCTGTCGAAAGTGGTCCCCATGTCGATCTCGAGGGGGACGGCCAGCCCCCATGTCGATCTCGACCCAGCGGCGGTCCCCATGTCGATCTCGAGGCGGACCCGTGGCCCGGCGGCTCGCCTTCGACCTCAGTCGTCGACCAGGGAGAGCACCTCCTGCGCGGTGGGCACGTCGGTGATCAGCGTGGTGAACAGGCCCGCCTTCGCGCCCGCCCGGATCGAGGGAGCCTTCTCGCCCCCGGCGGCGAGCGCGATCGAGGTCGGGATCGACCGCAGCAGCTCCACGGAGGGGCGCACGAGACGGTCCGACCCCGGATACAGCACCTCCTTGCCCTCCGCGTCGAAGAAGTGCAGGCAGAGGTCCCCGACGGCACCGCGCAGACCGGCGTCCTCACGGGGTACCACCGAGGTCAGCGACTCGCGCCGCCCGTAGGGGGAACCGATCCCGGTGACCAGCACCTCGGCCCGGGTCCACAGGTCCGTAATCTCGACGAAGCTCGGATCGGCCTGCAGCGATCGCCACAGGCTGGGGCTGGGCAGGGCGGGGGCGAAGATGAAGCGCGGTACTGCTCCGGTGCGGGTGGCGAGGTTCCGCACGGTCTCGTTGGTCTGGAAGGCGGGGTCGGACTCCTGCTGGCCGCCGACCGTGGGGGCGATGATGACGCCGCGCAGCTCCGGCATGCCGGGCATCCGGCTCACCGCGTGCGTGGTCTTGCCCGAGGAGATCAGCAGCACGTCGCCCCGGGTCAGCTCGAGCCCGCGCAGCACCTCCCCCAGCAGGTCTCCGATGCCCCGGTACTCGCGCTGGGTCTGGTCGCCGGGGGCGATCCGGACCTCGTCGATGCCGAGCAGGCCACGCAGACGGCGCTCCAGATCGCTCACGTCGGGCCCGCCGACGTCGAGCACCTCGAAGCGCACCATCCCGATACGTCGGGCCTCGGTGAGCAGCTTGCTGACGGTGGGACGGGAGACGCCGAGCCGCTCGGCGACCTCGGCCTGTCGCAGGTCGTCCAGGTAGTAGGCGGTGGCCGCGCGGTGCAGGAGCTGCGGATCCATGTGCGATTCGAGCACGTCCACCCCTTTCGTCGTGGTCCCGTGATCGGCCTCGACGCCGAAGCACGGATGTGCCGCAAGGACGTGCCGCCCCCGGCGCGACGATCCTATAGAGGTCCGTGGTGGGTCGCGCAACCGCCGTCGGCCGACGCGACGGGCTCGCCGCCCTTCCGCACGCTCACCCGGGAACCCGCACGGCGGCGAGGATCGACCCGCTCACAGTCCCCGTCACTGACCGCCCGCGACGCCGGTCGGTGGCAGGATGTACAGGTCCTGCCGGTCGGTCCCGGCACGGGCCCCGAGGACGAGGCGGACGACGAGAGGGCAGGTCGATGGCGGGATCTGATGACGCGGTGCTGGGCGTCGACATCGGCACCTCGAGCGCGAAGGGCGTGCTGGTGGCGCTCGACGGGACGATCCTGCGCACGGCGACCCGCGAGCACACCGTCGAGCGTCCCTTCCCCGGGCATGTCGAGATGGACGCCCGTGTGTGGTGGGAGGAGTTCATCGGCATCTCCACCGAGCTCACCGCAGGGACGGACGTCCGGGTCACGGGGATCGGCGTCTCCGGGATGGGTCCCTGCGTGCTGCTGGCCGACGACGACGGGGAGCCGGTGCGGCCGGCGATCCTCTACGGCGTCGACTCCCGCGCCGAGGAGCAGATCGCCCATCTGACCGGGCACTTCGGCGAGGACGAGATCCTCGCTCGCTGCGGGAGCGTGCTGTCCTCCCAGGCCGCCGGCCCCAAGATCCGCTGGGTCGCCGACCAGGAGCCCGAGGTGTTCGCCCGGGCCTCGCGGCTGTTCATGCCCTCCTCCTATCTCGCCTTCTGCCTCACCGGGCAGTACATGCTCGACCACGCCAGTGCCAGCATGGTCACCCCGATCTACGACACCGCCACTCTGGACTGGCATCACCCCTGGTCAGAGCAGGTAGCGCCGGGGCTGGACCTGCCGCCCCTGCGGTGGTCGGGCGAGATCGCGGGGACGGTCTCGGACGCGGCGGCCAGGCAGCTGCCGGGGGTCGAGGCCGGCGTGCCCGTGGTCGCCGGGACCATCGACGCCTGGGCCGAGGCGATCAGCGTGGGCGCCACCGCGCCGGGCGACGTGATGCTCATGTACGGCACGACGACGTTCCTGGTCGCCATCACCGATCGACCGGCCCCCAGCCGCAGCCTGTGGGTCACCTCCGGCACGACGGAGGGGACGTTCACCCTCTCGGGCGGGATGGCGAGCTCCGGGGCGATCACCGGATGGCTGCGTGAGCTGACCGGTGACGCCGACTTCTCGACGCTGGTCCAGGAGGCCGAGATCAGCGGTGTCGGCGCGAACGGCTTGCTCATGCTGCCCTACTTCGCCGGTGAACGCTCCCCCATGAGCGACCCCTCGGCCCGCGGCGTGATCGCCGGCCTCACCCTCTCCCACACCCGGGGCGACCTCTATCGGGCGGCACTCGAGGCCGCCGCCTTCGGGGTGCGCCACCACGTGGAGGCGCTGCGCGAGGCGGGCGTGCGCATCGACCGGATGGTGGCGGTGGGCGGCGGCACCCAGAACGAGCTGTGGCCGCAGATCGTCTCCGACGTCACCCAGCTGGCGCAGGAGGTGCCGCGGCGCACCGTCGGCGCCTCCTACGGCACCTCGATGCTCGCGGCCGGCGCTGCTCACGGCCAGGACACCAGCACCTGGAACGACATCGACCACGTCTGCGTCCCCGATCCAGAGGCCGGGGCGCGCTACGACGAGCTGTATCGGATGTACCGGGAGCTCTACCCCGCCACGAAGGACATCACCCACTCCCTGGCACGGCTCCAGCGCGCGGGCTGAGGCGCTCCGGGTGAACCGGGTGGGTGGGGCGCGCTGAGGGAACCGGACCCGCACCACGCTCCGCACGCCGGGGCCCGGTCAGGTCACACCTGCCGATCCTTTTCGTTCTCGAGGTCGCGGTAGGTGCGGATCACCTGGGAGTCGTCGCGCCGGAGGAGGTCCTGCTCGGCGGCGGCCCGGAAGCGGTCCCGGGCCGCGGTGACCAGGGGCGCCTCGAAGCCGGCCTCCTCGGCCATGTCGCAGACCAGGCCCGAGTCCTTCACGAAGATCCCGACCGAGCTCATGACCTGTGCGTCGAGCCCCTCGAGCATGCGCGGCCCGCGGTCGGACAGCATCCACGAGCCGCCCGCCCCGCCCGAGACCGCCTCGAACGCCTCGGTGGGGTCCAGGCCCAGCGCCTCGGCGAAGGCGAGGGCCTCGGCGGCGGCGACGAGATGCACGGAGGCGAGCAGCTGATTGACGGCCTTCATCGCCTGGCCGCGCCCCACCGCCGGGCCGCAGTCGCGCAGCGTGCCCATCGCCTCCAGCAACGGGCGCAGCTCGGCCAGGCGCGCCGGATCCCCGGAGGCGAAGAGGGTGAGCGTGCCCGCCTCCGCCCCGGCGACGCCGCCGGTGACAGGGACGTCCAGGACCGTGATGCCGGTCCCGGCCGCCGCGGCGAGGACTTCCTCCACCGGGGCGACCCCGACGGTGCTCATCACCACGAGGGTCGCACCGGGTCGCATCGTCGCCAGCAGCCCGTTCGCGCCCAGCGCCGCCTCCCGCAGCTGGTCAGGGGTGGCGACCATGCAGATCACGGTATCGGCCGCCGCGGCGGAGGCGGCCGTGGCCTCCGCGGTCAACCCGTGCGCCGCCGCTCTCCGGCGGGACTCCTCGACGGGATCCACGCCGGTCACCGCGGCGCCGGCGGCGGCCAGGCGCAGAGCCATGGGCAGTCCGATGGCGCCGACGCCGACGACGGTGACGGGTCGGGTCGCGAGGAGGTCCTCGGTCATGGGGTCACGGTTCCTTCCGGCCGACGCAGCACGAGCCTGTCAGCGAGGTGGGGTGGATACGGAGCAGCAGGGGTCATGGTTCACAGGAAGAGGTCGAGCACGAGGCAGACCACGAGGCCGACGACCGCGAAGGTCGCCTGTGCGAGCGTATAGATCTTGAACGTGCCCTTCGTGGTGAATCCCAGCATCTGCTTGAAGATCCAGAAGGTGTTGTCCGTGACGTGACCGCCGAAAGCGGCGCCGCTGCCCGCGGCCAGCAGGATCAGCAGCGGGGCCGCCTCGATGGAGCCCATGATCGGGGCCAGCAGGGTGGCGGCGGTGATCGCGGCGACCGAGGCGGAGCCCTGGGCGAGCCGCAGCACGGCGGCGACCACCCAGGCCAGGAGCACGGGGATGGCGGCATTGGCCTGGAAGAGGTTCGCGAGCATCTCCCCCACGCCGACCTCGGCGATGACCGCGCCGAGCGAGCCGGCCACGCCCGTGAACAGGAGGATCGAGCCGGCGTTGGCGGCCCCCTTGGTCACGAGGTCGTCGATGCCGTCGCGGGTGACCTCGGGGATGGCGAGGATGATGCCGATGACCAGGCCGATCAGCAGGGCGACGACGGGGCTGCCGAGGAAGCCGAGCACGGCGATCTCGGTGCCGAGCGCCTGGGTGAAGGTGTCGGCGACGATCAGCACGACCGGCGTGATCACCGGGAGCATGGCGACGGCCAGCGGGTAGCGGTGCGTCGTGGTGGTGGCCCGCCCGAGCGCGACGCCTCCGGGGCCGGGCAGGGACTCCTCGGCCCCCTCGGACCGGTCGTCCCGCTCGGCCAGGAGGCGCCGGCGCTCCTCCTCCGGCGACTCGCCGAAGATCGAGTCGTCGAAGTCGGGGTCCAGGTCGGTGGCGGGATCGAAGATCCGCCCCATGAGCAGGGAGTGCAGGAAGATGCTCGAGACGATGAAGACGACACCGAGCGGGAGGCCCCAGATCAGGAGCGTGCCCAGCGGGATGCCGAGCGGCCCGGCGACCGCCACGGCGGCGACACCCGGGACGACCACCAGCAGGCCCACCTCGAGACCGATCGCGAGCGCGCCGGCGAGGTTCGCGATGCTGCGGCCGGTGCGTTTGGCGATGGTGCCCGCGATGGGGGCCAGGATCACCAGGGCGACGTCGAAGTAGATCGAGGGGAAGACGATGCCGGAGGCCAGGCCCAGCACAAAGGGCGAGCGCGAGGGACCGACGACCTTCAGCAGCGCGTCGACCACCCGCTGCATGGTCCCGGTCGCGGACAGCGCCGTCCCGATCATCACGCCGAAGCCGATGATCAGTCCGACCTCGGTCATCAGGTCGCCGAAGCCGGTGTTGACCGCGCTGACGGTGGCGGTGAAGCCGAGGCCGCCGGCGACGCCCAGGTAGAGCGAGCCGATGACCAGCGAGATCACCGGGTTGATCTTCGCCCAGGCGATGAGAAGGATGACGCCGACGACGGCGATCACGAGATGGACGATCACCATTGTGTCCATGGTTCCTCCAGGGGATCGGGGCGACCGTGCGTCCTCGCGCGGCCGATGGGGTCAGGTCGGGTGCCTCAGGCGGTGGCCGCGGCACCCAGGTGCGAGCCGACGAGGGCGAGGCTGCGGGCGACGTCGGCCTCACGGTCCGCCTCGGCGACGTCGTGGGTCTCGAGCTCGAGCACGTAGGTGCCCGTGAAGCCCTGGGACTCGAGGGTGGCGAGCACTCCGGCGAGGTCGACCTCGCCGGCGCCCAGCGAGAGGTTCAGGTTCCCGGGGACGGCGTCGCGCAGGTGCACCCGCTCGATCCGGTCGCCGAGGCGACGTGCCCAGGCGATCGGGTCCTCGGCGGAGGCGACCACGTGGGAGACGTCGAACAGGACCCCGAAGGAGTCGGGATCGCAGCGCGTCAGGAGGTCGTCCGCCACCGCGACCGTGTGCACGTAGCGGCGGTGGTGCAGCACCTCGACGAGGAGCCGCACCCCGCGCGCCGCACAGACGCGGGAGATGAGCTGCAGGTTCCCGGCGATCCGGGTGAGGTCTGCCTCGTGGTCGACGAACGGGACGTCGTCGGCCCGGCCTGCGGGGACGATGAGCGCCGCACCGAGGGCGGCGGCCAGCTCGGCGAGGGGGTCCACGGTCGAGAAGAGCTCGTCCCCGGTGAGCCCGGGATCGTTGAGGTCTCCGGGATCCGCGTTGACGGCGCCGCAGGTCAGACCTGCTTCGCGGAGCAGCCCGGCGTACTCGCCGGGGTCCCCGTCGAAGGGGACCGGGACGTGCTCGGTGACCGCGGGGATCGCGCCGAGATCGATCTCCCACGCGCCGGTCGCGCTGATCAGGCGCAGCGCCTCGCGCAGGGGGCGATGGCGGAAGGAGATCGTCGAGACGCCGAGGCGGGCGGGATGCCCCGTCACCACGGTCGTCGTGGGGATGGACGGGGTCATGAGATGTACGCGCCGCCGTTGATGGACTGGGTGGTGCCGGTGATGTAGCCGGCGTCCTGCCCGCAGAGCCACACCACGAGGGCGCCGATCTCCTCGGCCGTGGCCTGCCGGCCCATCGGGATCGAGGCGGACAGCGCGGCCTCGGACTCCTCGGTGCTCGCGCCCCGGATGTTGGTGTCCGCGGCGCCGGGGGCGATGGCGTTGACGGTGATCCCCTCGGGCGCCATCTCGCGGGCCAGGGAGCGGGTCAGGCCCAGCACGCCGGCCTTGGCCGCGGAGTACGGGGTCTTGGAGAAGACGCCGCCGCCCTGCTGCGCGGAGACCGAGGACATGTTCACGACGCGGCCGTAGCCGCCCTCGAGCATGGCCGACAGGAAGGCGCGGGTGACGTAGAAGGTGCCGGTGAGGTTCACGGAGATGATCGTGTCCCACAGCGCGTCGTCGACCTCGAGGAAGGGCACCGGGGAAGGGATGCCGGCGATGTTCGCCAGCGCCCCGACGGGCGGCAGCTCGGAGGCGGCGACCCGGGCGGCGGCCTCGTTCACGGCGGCGCTGTCGGTGATGTCGACGCCGTATCCGGCGGCGGGGACGCCGAACTCGGCGGCGAGCTCCTGGGCCAGCCCGCCGGCGCCCTCTCCGTCGAGGTCGAGGATCGCCACCGCCCAGCCGTCACGGGCGAAGCGGGTGGCCGTCGCGCGGCCGATGCTGCGCGGAGAGGCTCCGCCGGTGACGACTGCGGTCCTGGTCCGGGTGCCCGTGGGCTCGTGGTGCGTCACTGCACTCCTTGCACGTCGGTGTGGCCGAGGCCCTGGTGGCCCCGATCGGATCGACGGGAACGCTACGAGGCAGAGGTCATGCCAACAAGCGATCACCGAGGGATGAGCGGGGAGGCATCAGTGATCGTCCTGTTCAGAGCATCGACACCCCTCCCCGATTGGTCAGACCATTCTCCCGTGCACCGCGTCCGAATGCCCATCCGGAGCGGGCGCCGCAGAATTGGCCGACCAATATCATGGGCGTGGGCACGTCTCTGACCTGCGGCTCCTCGCACCGAGGGGCGAACCTCCGGGTCCTCGACGATTGCCCGCTCCACGACCCCGTGCTTGCATCGGCCCCGCCGCACCCTCCGGTGCGTCGCCGCCCGCCCCCGGAAGGCCCCGCCGGTGCCCCGAACCCGACCGAAGGAGGTCAGGTGGAACCCCAGACCCTGGATTTCCTGGACGGACTCGTCAGCGAGGGCGTCGAGGTCGACGGCGGCATCCTCATCCCCACCGAGCGGCGGCTCGCCGAGCTCAGCGGCATGTCCCGGGCCCGCGTCCGCGAGCGGCTGTCCGGGCTGCAGATGCTGGGCATGCTCAAGAAGGTGCAGGGGTCGGGGAACGTCCTCGTCTCCCCCACCGCGCTCGAGGCGGGCACCGGCAACGTCTTCGAGCTGATGCTCCGCGCCGGCCTGGTGACCGTCGCCCAGATCAACGAGGCCCGCGAGATGCTCGAGGTCGCGATCGCCCCACGGATCCTCGAGCGGGTCACCGACGAGCAGATCCATTCCCTCGAGGACCAGGTGTACGCGATGGTCGACGCCTCCGCCTCGCGGGACTTCGTCAGCGGTCTGGAGGCCGATCACGCCTTCCACGTCGCCCTGTTCGAGATCGTCGGCAACCCGATCATGACCTACGTGGTCAACGGCATGAACCACGCCCTGCACGACCTGCTGCTCGAGCGGCGCCGGATCGTCATCGGCAAGGAGATCGCCCGCAACCACGGCGAGCTGCCCGCGATGTTCGACAGCGACGCCGTCCATTTCGAGATCACCCGCGCCCTGCGCTCCCGCCGCAAGGAGGCGGTGACCGCGGCCATGGTCGAGCACTTCGACTCCTGGCGGCGGATCTCGCACTCCCCCACCCGATCGACCCCGTCCACCCCGCGAGGAGAAGAATGACCATGCCGCAACCAGCACGGACGACGCAGCCGCCGGCGGCGACGGCCGCGCTCGACCCCGAACGGATCGAGCGCATCCGCGAGGCCGCCCACCGCATCCGCCAGTACGCCCTGATCCAGGCGGAGGTCCAGGGCCAGGGCTACATCGGCCAGGCGCTGGACATCGCCGACGTCCTCGCCGTCCTGTACGCCGACCAGCTGCACCTGGACCCGTCGGACCCGACCTCCGAGGACCGCGACCGCTTCCAGCTGTCCATCGGGCACTACGCCCTGGCGCTGTACGCGGCGCTGACGGAAGCGAAGTTCCTGCCCCAGAAGGAGCTGCAGAGCTATGCGAGCGACGACTCGCGCCTGCCGATGTCCTCGATGCGCAACTACACCCCGGGGGTCGAGATCTCCGGCGGTTCCCTCGGCCACGGCCTCGGCATCGCGAACGGCGTCGCCCTGGGCATGAAGCGCAAGGGATCCGACCGCTTCGTCTACAACCTGCTCTCCGACGGGGAGCTCGGCGAGGGATCGACCTGGGAGGCGGCCGCCGTCGCCGGCCATCACGAGCTCGACAACCTCATCGCGATCGTCGACTTCAACGACCAGCAGGCCGACGGGCGCAGCACGCAGATGCTGTCCATGGAACCGGTCACCGACAAGTTCGAGGCCTTCGGCTGGATCGTCCGCCGCTGCGACGGGCACGACGTGCCCGCCGTGCTCGGCCATCTGATCGAGCTGCGCGAGATCGAGGACGCCCGCCCGAGGGTCCTGATCGTGGACACCACCCTGGGCAAGGGGGTCGACTTCCTCGAGCAGCGGGAGAAGCTGCACTTCATGAAGGTCGACGACGCGGAGTGGGCCGCCGCCCACCAGAAGCTGAACGAGAGCGCAGGACGATGAGCACGCACAGCACCAGCACCACGACCGCCCCGAAGAAGCTGGTCTCCGGCGCCATGAGCGCCGACCTCGCGAAGGAGGGCCAGCGCACCGTCGCCGCGCCGCTCGGACACGCCCTGGTCGAGGCCGCCCGGCGCGACGAACGGATCGTCGGCCTCTCCGCCGACCTCGCGAAGTACACCGACGTGCACATCTTCCGCGACGCCCTGCCCGAGCGGTTCTACCAGATCGGCATGGCCGAACAGGCGCTGCTCGGCGCGGCGACCGGGCTCGCGATGGAGGGCTACGTCCCCTTCGCCTCGACATACTCGGTGTTCGCCACCCGTCGTGCCTACGACTTCCTCGCCCTCGACATCGCCGAGGCGGGCCTCAACGTCAACATGGTCTGCGCCCTGCCCGGTCTGACCACCGGGTACGGGCCGTCCCACCAGGCCACGGAGGACGTCGCGATCCTGCGGGGGATGCCGAACCTGACGATCGTGGACCCCTGCGACGCCCTGGACATCCAGCAGGCGGTCCCGCAGCTCGCCGCATCGGACGGCCCGACGTACACGCGCCTGCTGCGCGGCAAGGTCCCGCTGGTGCTGGACGAGTACGACTACTCCTTCGAGCTCGGCCGGGCGAAGCTGCTGCGGGACGGGGCGGACGTCCTGCTCATCTCGAGCGGACTCATGACCGAGCGCGCCCTGGAGACCGCGACCGCGCTGGAGCAGGACGGGATCGACGTCGCGGTGCTGCATTCCCCCACCCTGAAGCCCTTCGACGAGGAGTCGGTCGTCTCCGCCCTCGGCAAGGGGCGCCTGGTGCTGACGGCGGAGAACCACTCGGTGGTGGGCGGACTGTTCGACGCCGTCTCCCGCACGGTGGCCGGTCGCGGCCTCGGCGAGCGCATCACCCCGATCGGCCTGCCGGACGAGTTCCTCGACGCCGGCGCGCTGCCCACGCTCGAGGACCGCTACGGCGTGAGCGTCGCGTCGATGGTCGCCAGGATTCGCAGCCTGCTGTGACCGGCGGGCGCCCCCGGTCGGGACCTGAGGAGCAGCTGCCCTGAGCGTGAGGGGTCGCGTGCTGTGAGGGTCCCGCCGGTGGACAGGCCGTCGGCGCCGACGGGGCCGCCGCGTGAGACCATGGGGGTGGCGACGACGCCACGCATCAGCTGGTGAAAGGACCTTTCGATGACCCCCCGGATCTTCGCCCGACCGGCCCCCACGGAGGACAAGGGCGACCGCGATCTCACGGTCCATGAGCCCGGCACGTGGGCGACCGGCATCCCGGCGGCGGTCAACGCCGTCGCGACCGGCGTCCAGCAGATGGGTGCCGTCCGCACCGCGCAGACGCTGCTGAAGGTCAACCAGGTGGGCGGCTTCGACTGCCAGTCCTGCGCATGGCCGGACGAGGACCCCGGTTCCCGCAAGCGGGTCGCGTTCTGCGAGAACGGTGCCCGGGCGGTCGCCGACGAGGCCACGCTGCGCCGCGTGACCAACGACTTCTTCGCCGAGAACTCGATCTCCTCCCTGCGTGAGCGCTCCGACCACTGGCTCGGCGAGCAGGGGCGCCTGACCCATCCGATGATCCGGCGGAAGGGCTCGGACCACTACGAGCCGGTCTCCTGGCGCGAGTCCTTCGAGCTGATCGGCGCGCAGCTGCAGAGGCTCGACTCCCCCGACGAGGCGATCTTCTACACCTCGGGGCGCACCGAGAACGAGACCGCCTTCCTGCTGCAGCTGCTGGCCCGCCAGCTGGGCACGAACAACCTGCCCGACTGCTCGAACATGTGCCACGAGTCCAGCGGCGTGGCGATGAACGCGACCGTCGGCGTCGGCAAGGGCACGGTCACGCTGCAGGACGTCGAGACCGCGGACCTGCTGATCGTGGCCGGTCAGAATCCCGGCACCAACCACCCCCGCATGCTCACCGCCCTCGGGGAGGCGAAGAAGAACGGCGGGTCGATCGTCGGTATCAACCCGCTGCCCGAGGCCGGTCTGCTGCGCTTCAAGGACCCCCAGTCCCCGAAGGACGCGATGGGTCGCGGGCAGGTCATCTCCGACGAGTTCGTGCAGATCCGCCTCGCTGGCGACCTCGCCTTCTTCCAGGGCGTCAACAAGATCCTGCTCGAGCGCGACGCCCTCGACAAGGTGTTCATCGACGAGTACACGACCGGTCTCGCGGAGCTGCGCGAGCATCTCGCGTCGATCTCCTGGGAGGACATCGAGTACGCCGCCGGTGTGCCCCGCGCACAGATCGAGGACGTCGCCCAGCGGGTGATCGATGCCCGGAGCGTCATCGTCTGCTGGGCGCTGGGCCTGACCCAGCACGTGCAGTCGGTGGCCACGATCCAGGAGATCGTGAACCTGCTGCTGATGACGGGGAACATCGGCCGCCCCGGGGCGGGCCTGTGCCCCGTGCGCGGCCACTCCAATGTGCAGGGTGACCGCACCCAGGGCATCTACGAGAAGCCCACGGAGGAGTTCCTCGCCGCCCTCGAGACCGAGTTCGGCATCTCCGCCCCGCGCCGCCACGGCTACGACACCGTCGAGGCCGTGCGCGCCATGGCCGACGGCACGGCACGGTTCTTCTTCCAGATGGGTGGCAACTTCGCCCGCGTGACCGGGGACAGCGACATCACCGATGCCGCGCTGCGCTCCCTGGACATGACCGTGTACGTCTCCACCAAGCTCAGCGGCACCCACCTGTCCCCCGGGGAGGTCTCGTTGATCCTGCCGACCCTGGGCCGCACGGAGCTCGACCGGACCGGCGGCGCCCCGCAGCGGCTGACCGTCGAGGACTCCATGTCGATGGTCCACGCCACGCAGGGATCGCTGAAGCCGCCCTCGCGGATGCTGATGAGCGAGCCCTCGATCCTGGTGGGGATCGCCCAGGAGACCTTCGACCCGTCCTCCCCCGTGGACTGGGGAGAGATGATCGAGGACTATTCGGTGATCCGGGACCACATCTCCCGCGTGGTGCCCGGCTTCGAGGATTTCGAGCGCCGGCTCGACGAGCCCGGAGGCTTCCAGCTGCCCAACGGGCCACGCGATTCCCGCACCTTCGCGACGCCCGACGGCAAGGCCCACTTCACGTCCTCACCGCTGCACGTGCTGCGTCTGCCCGAGGACCGGCTGCTGCTGCAGATCTCCCGCTCCCACGACCAGTTCAACTCCACGATCTATGCGCTCAGCGACCGCTATCGCGGCATCGGCGAGGGGCGCCGGGTGATCCTGGTGAACAACCAGGACATCACCCGCCTGGGCGTGACCAGCGGGCAGATCGTGGACGTGACCAGCGAGCACGACGGGGAGCAGCGCTTCGCCCAGGGTTTCCGGGTGCTCTCCTATCCCACCGCCCCCGGCTGCGCCTTCTCCTACTTCCCGGAGGCGAACGTGCTCGTGCACAACACGCACGTCGCCGAGAAGTCGAACACCCCCGTGTACAAGTCGCTCCAGATCTCGCTCGCGCCGACCACCCTGGAGGGCCCGGCACCCCTGCGCTGAGCGGCCCTCACGGATCGCCCGAGCAGGATGATGCCCCACGCCGTACGGTGGGGAGCCCAGCAGTCCCGCGCCACCGGAGGTCTCATGCACGCCGACCGCATCACCGACTCGATCTCCCATCATGCCGAGGGGCCGTACTGGTCCGAGACCTGGGGCGGGCTGCGCTGGGTGGACATGCTCGCCGGCGACATCATGCACCTCGACGCCGCGGGCGCGACCCACCGCATCGCCACTCCGAGCCCCGTGGTGGCCTGCGTGCGCCCGGCCACGGGCGGCGGTGCCGTGCTCGCGCTGGAAAAGGGCTTCGCCCTCGAGGACGCCGACGGATCGATCGATCCGCTCCCGCCGCTGTGGGAGAAGGCGGTCCGGATGAACGAGGGGGCCATCGCGCCCGACGGATCCTTCCTGTGCGGCTCGATGGCCTACGACCAACACCCCGGTGCCGCGTCGATGTGGCGATTGCTGCCCGACGGGACCACACGGGAGCTGTTCGGTGACCTCACGATCTCCAACGGGCTGGCGTTCACGGCCGACGGGACCCGCGCCTATTTCGTCGACACTCCCACCGGCCGGGTCGACGTGTTCGACTGGTCCGACCAGGACGGTCTCATCGGACGTCGCCCCTTCGCGGACCTGACCGGCCAGGACGGCCACCCCGACGGCCTCACGCTCGACACGGAGGGTCGGGTCTGGGTCGCGATGAACGGCGGCGGCCAGGTGCTCGGCCTCGACGAGCACGGCGAGGTGCACGCCAGGATCACCGTCGGGGCGCGGCAGGTCACGGCCTGCACCTTCGGCGGCGAGGACCGCTCGACGCTGTTCATCACCACCAGCCGGGAGAACCTCGCCGAGGGCGAGGACCCGCAGGCGGGTTCGCTGTTCGCCGCTCGGCCAGGGCCGCTCGGACCGGAGATCGAGCCGCTCTTCGGCGTCTGATCCGGACCCGTCGGCGCAGCTCTGGGCAACGCCGACGGGTGCGATCATCCGCACGCCCACGGGGGAAGATCGCGGCCTCCGCCCCCGGAGGGGATACCGCGCGGCACGGATCAGGCGGTGGAGCCCGAACCGGCCACCTCGGCGTCCTCCGAATGCGCAGGGATGTCACCGGTGGCGAGCGAAGACTCCATCTCCTCGAACTCCTCCATCGCCTTCGCGGGCGGCTGCGGCGTGAGGAGGCTGACCACCACGGCGAGGATCAGGCAGATCGCGAAGCCGGGGATGATCTCGTACAGGTGCTGGTCGCCGAACAGGCCCCAGCTGACGTCGGGCTCGAACTGGCCCCACACGAACGCGACCGCGGCTCCGGCGACCATGCCCGCACCGGCGCCGGCCGCCGTCAGTCGGCGCCAGAACAGCGCCAGCAGGATGATCGGGCCGAAGGCGGAGCCGAAGCCCGCCCAGGCGAAGGCGACCAGTCCCAACACCGAGCTGTCCGGGTTCAGCGCGAGGATCAGGGCGATCACGGAGACGGCGAGCACACCGATGCGCCCGCCCCACAGGGCTCCCTTGGCGCTGAGCTTGACCCCGACGCCGCCGACGAGGTCCTCGATCAGCGCGGAGCTGCTGACGATCAGCTGCGAGGAGATCGTGGACATGATCGCCGCCAGCACCGCGGCCAGCAGGATGCCGGCGATCAGCGGGTGGAACAGGATCAGCGACAGGTCCAGGAACACGGACTCGCCGTTCTCGGCGTCGGTGAGCACGGCGTCGGAGTTCTGCTGGAAGAAGGCAAGGCCGGCGAGCGCGGTGAACACGGCACCGATCACGCAGATGATCATCCAGGTCATCCCGACGACCAGGCCGTACTTGGCATCGCGGGAGGAGCGCAGTGCCATGAAGCGCACGATGATGTGGGGCTGGCCGAAGTAGCCCAGTCCCCAGGCCAGGGAGGAGATGATCCCGATGAAGGTGCCGCCGGCCGTCATGGAGCCGAAGTCGGCGTTGACCTGGCGCACGGACTCGAACATCGCCATCGGGCCGCCCACGACGAACATCGCGGTGATCGGGACGACGAGCAGGGAGACCAGCATGATCATGCCCTGGACGACGTCGGTGTAGGAGGCGCCGAGGAACCCGCCGAACAGCGTGTACAGGATGGTGACGCCACCGACCAGCAGCATGCCGAAGAGATAGCTGCCGCCGAACATCGACTCGAAGAACACGCCTCCGGCGACCATGCCGGAGGAGACGTAGAACGTGAAGAACACCAGGATGATCACGCCGGCGGCCATGCGCAGGATGTTCGTCCGATCGTGCAGACGGTTGCCGAAGAAGCTGGGCACCGTGATCGAGTTGCCGGCGATCTGGGTGTACTGGCGCAGGCGCGGGGCCACGAAGAACCAGTTCAGACCGGCACCGACCGTGAGGCCGACGGCGATCCAGGCCTCGACCAGTCCGTTCATGTACAGCGCGCCGGGCAGGCCCATGAGCAGCCAGCCGGACATGTCCGAGGCGCCGGCGGAGAGGGCGGCGGTGAACGGGTGCAGCTGTCGCCCGCCGAGCATGTAGTCCTCGCCGTCCGCGGTCTTGCGGAAGGCGTACAGCCCGATGCCGATCATGGCACCGAAATAGACGGCCAGGGCGATGATCTTGAAGACGAGATCCACGAGAGGACTCCGATCTCAGTGTGGGGAAGGGGTCGGGGACGGGGTGGTGGGTGGGATGGCCGACGACGGACACGCTCGGATCGCGCAGCCGGGGTCGCGGTCACAGACCGGGGAGGCTGCATCCGCGCCCGGGGACGACGACGGGACGCCGTGCGAGCGTCGAGGACCAGGGGTGCCGCAGAGACTACGCCTCACGGGCTCTGCGCACCGGCGTCGTTGCACGACGGTGACGTGTGTCGCGGCTCATCGCACCGACACCGGGCAGGCGAAATCCCAGGTCCGCGCCTCCTGCTCATCGACTGCGGCGGAAAACGCTCATGTGCACGCGACTTCCAGGAATGGAAGCCACGTGCACATGACGGGTGGGTAACCCCGAGGCGATGTTCAGTTGTACTCGATCAGCTGCGCTCGACCTGCTGCTCTCCTCCCGCGAACACTGCGCCGCCGGCTCGTCCCTCGCCGACGACTGCGCGTTCGCAGTTCGTCGATCAGCTGCGCTCGATCAGCTGTAGAGCATCTCCGTGTCCTCGTCGACCCAGTCCAGGGTGCGCTCGACGGCCTTCTTCCACAGGCGCAGGTACCGTGCGCGGGTCTCCTCGTCCATCGACGGCTCCCAGCGCTTGTCCTCGGCCCAGTTGTCGATGACGTCCTGCTCGCCGTCCCAGAAGCCCACGGCGATGCCGGCGGCGTAGGCGGCGCCGAGTGCGGTGGTCTCGATGACCTTCGGGCGCACCACGGCCACGCCGAGGATGTCGGCCTGGAACTGCATGAGGGTCTCGTTCTTGACCATGCCGCCGTCGACCTTGAGCTCGCTGAGCGAGACGCCCTCGCTCTCGGCGTCAGCGATCATCGCGTCCAGCACCTCGCGGGTCTGGAAGGCGGTGGCCTCCAAGGTGGCTCGCGCGATGTGGTTCTTGGTGTGGAAGCGGGTCATGCCGACCATCGCGCCGCGGGCGTCGGAGCGCCAGTGCGGGGCGAACAGGCCCGAGAAGGCGGGGACGATGAACAGGCCGCCGTTGTCGTCGACCTCCTTGGCGAGGTCCTCGATCTCGGGAGCCTCCTTGATTAGGCCCAGGTTGTCGCGCACCCACTGCACCAGCGAGCCGGTCACGGCGATCGAGCCCTCGAGGGCGTACACCGGCTTGGCGTCGCCGATCTTGTAGGCGACCGTGGTCAGCAGGCCGTTCTCGCTGCGCACCAGGTCCTCGCCGGTGTTGATCAGCATGAAGTTGCCGGTGCCGTAGGTGTTCTTGGCCTGGCCCACCTCGAAGCAGGCCTGGCCGAAGGTGGCCGCCTGCTGGTCGCCGAGGATGCCGGCGATCGGGGTGTCGATGAGCAGGTCGTTCTTGCGGCCGGTGCCGTACACCTCGGAGGAGGAGCGGATCTCCGGGAGCATCGACAGCGGGATGCCCATGTCCTCGGCGATGTCCTCGTTCCAGTCGAGGGTGTCGATGTTCATCAGCATCGTGCGCGAGGCGTTGGTGACGTCGGTGACGTGGATGCCGCCGCTCTGGCCGCCGGTCAGGTTCCACAGCACCCAGGCGTCGGTGTTGCCGAACAGCAGGTCACCGCGCTCCGCCTTCTCGCGGGCGCCCTCGACGTTGTCGAGGATCCACTTCACCTTGGGGCCGGAGAAGTAGGTAGCCAGCGGCAGGCCCACGCGCTCCTTGTACCTGTCGGCACCCTCGTCGCCCGCGAGCTCGTCGCAGATCTTCTGGGTGCGGGTGTCCTGCCAGACGATCGCGTTGTAGACGGGCTCGCCGTTGTTCTTGTCCCAGACCACCGCGGTCTCACGCTGGTTGGTGATGCCGACCGCCGCGAGCTGGTGACGGTTGATCTCGGCGTTCACGAGCGCCTGGCCGACGACGTCGCGGGTGTTCTTCCAGATCTCCTTCGGGTCGTGCTCGACCCAGCCGGACTTGGGGAAGATCTGCTCGTGCTCCTTCTGCCCGCTGGCGACGATCTGGCCGCCGTGGTCGAAGATGATCGCGCGGGTCGAGGTGGTGCCCTGGTCGATCGACATGATGTACATGGACTTGTCGTTCATCGGAACTCCTTCGTCGTGGATGCGGTGGGGTGAGGCCGGTGCGGCGCTCGGAGGTGCCGGGCTTCGGGACCGCTCAGAAGTAGATGATCGAGAACAGGCCCGCGAGGGCACCGCCGATCATCGGCCCAGCGATCGGTACCCACGAGTATCCCCAGTCGGAGCCGCCCTTGTTCGGGATCGGCAGAACTGCGTGCGCCAGGCGCGGCCCGAGGTCACGGGCCGGGTTGATGGCGTAGCCCGTCGGCCCACCGAGGGAGGCGCCGATCGCGAGCACCAGCAGCGCGACGGCGAGCGGGCCGAGCTGGTGCGGCGTGTTGCCGAACATGATGATCACGAACACCAACACGAAGGTCGCGATGATCTCGGTGACCAGGTTCCAGCCGTAGGAGCGGATCTCCGGGCCGGTGGAGAAGGTTCCCAGGATGGTGCCAGGGTCCTTCTCCTGGTCGTAGTGGTTCTTGTAGACGAGCCAGGCGAGAACGGCACCGATGAAGGCACCGATCAACTCGGCCGCGAAGTAGGTGAGCGTGGTCCCGAAGGTCTTCGGGATGCCTGGCGCGTACTCAGTGGCTTCACTCATGAGCAGCCCGAAGGTCACGGCAGGGTTGATGTGGGCACCGGTCTTGAAAGCGGTCCACACGCCGGCGAACACCGCGAGGCCCCAGCCGAAGTTGACCATCAGCCAACCGCCGCCGTTGCCCTTGGTCTTGCCCAGGATGTTATTGGCGACGACTCCGCCGCCCATCAGGGTCAGCATCGCGGTGCCCGCGACCTCTGACAGAAGGATCGTTCCGATCGTTCCCATGTGTTCTCCTCGTCGAGATCGACCTGCCTGCGTGCAGGTCGAGTGCCGGCTCCCGCCGGCCTGCGGCCGTGGTCGGCCTCCGGGGGCGTGCGCTCTGCCGCCTCCTGGGGATCCTAGGGCCCGGTGCCCGGGGATCGCTGGGTCTGGGTCAGTGCCTCGGCGGCACCTCGGGGACGGCACCGATGCGGGCCGCGGCCTCGTCGTCGCTCGTGCTCCGCTCGCCCTCGAGCCGGGCGGCGATGTAGGCACGGTAGGTCTCGACCTCGCCCGCCTGCGCACTCTCGTCCCAGCCCAGCTCGGGGCCGACGAGGGCGGCGACCTCCGCCGCGGCGTCCACGCCGCGGTCGCGGGTCTCGTAGTCCAGCCGGGTGCGGCGCTCGAGGACGTCGGCCAGATGGCGCGCCCCCTCGGCGCGCACCGCGTAGAGCGCCTCGGCCCGCAGGTAGCGCGGCGCCTGCTCGAGGGGCGTGCCGAGCGAGGGATCCTCGTCGATCAGGGCGAGCACGTCGCTCAGCAGCGCGCCGTAACGGAACAGCAGGCGGTCGGTGCGCAGCGCGTCGAAGCCGTACCGTCGGGCGATCGCCTGCTTGTCGCGCACGAGCCGCTCGTAGCCCTGGGCGCCGATCACCGGGACCGAGCGGGTCAGACTGGGGCGCCCCGGCTGGTTCTCCGTGATCGCGAAGTCGACGACGTCCTCGGCCATCACCCGGTAGGTGGTGAACTTGCCGCCGGCGATCGCCGACAGACCCGGCTCGACCTCCATCACCGTGTGCTCGCGGGAGACCTTCGTTGATCCTGCCCCGGAGCCGCTGGCCTTCTGGACCGGCTGCAGCAGGGGACGCAGGCCGGAGTAGACGCCGATAACGTCCTCACGGGTCAGGTCGTCCGCGAGCACGGCGTTGGCGTGCTCGAGCACGTACTCGATGTCCTCGGAGGTGGCACCGACGTCGGTGGGGTCCTGCGTCCACGGGGTATCGGTGGTGCCGATGACCCAGTACTCGTCCCAGGGGATGATGAACAGGACGGACTTCTCGGTCTGGGTGATGATCCCGGTGTCGGGCACCGCGGGGATGCGGTCGCGGGCGATGGTGACGTGGATGCCCTTGGAGGCGAGGACCTCGAGACCGGCGTCGGCCCCGGCGAGATCCTGCTGGTCCTGGGTCCACACGCCGCCGGCCAGGATGGTGTCGCGGGCATGGATCTCGAACTCCTCGCCGGTCTCCTCGTCGCGCACGCGGGCGCCGACGACGCGATCGCCCTCGTGGAGGTAACCGACGACGCTCGTGTAGTTGGCGACGGAGGCGTCGTGCTCGGCGGCCGAGCGCACCAGCATCATCACGAACCGGGCGTCGTCCATCTGCGCGTCGTAGTACTCGAGCGCGCCGACCGCCTTGTCGCCGTCGAGCCCCGGGAAGACCTCGAGCATCTTCGAGTGCAGCAGGTGGCGGTGGAAGGGGACCGCCCGCTTGCGACCGACGGACTGCATCGCGTCGTACAGGGCGACGCCGGAGCCGATGAACGCGCGGTCGACCACCTTCTTGAAGAATGGGAAGACGAACTTGATGGGCTTGACCAGGTGCGGAGCCGTGTGCTCGATGAGCAGGTCGCGCTCGCGCAGGGCCTCGGCGACGAGCTTGAAGTCGAGCATCTGCAGGTAGCGCAGACCGCCGTGCATGAGCTTGGAGGAGCGCGAGGAGGTGCCGGCGGCCCAGTCACGGGTCTCGACGAGGCCGACGGACAGGCCGCGGGTGGTGGCGTCGAACGCGGCACCGGCCCCGTTGACCCCGCCGCCGACGACGAGCACGTCCAGGGGGTTCTCAGCGGTCGCGGCGCGCAGGCGCGCGAGGTGCTCCGTCCGGGCTCCCGGGGTGAGTGCGGACCGGTTCTGATCGGACACGTGGATGCTCCTTCGCAATAGCACCGATGGGCTCGTGGTCCGTCGCGACGGTCACGGCGGGCGATCCAGCCATGGTGGAATCGCCGTGCAGCGGGACGCAAACTGGATGCACGGACGTGCAAGACTGGTGCCATGACCCCTGGTTCACGGTCCGATGACCTCTTCGAGGCTGCACGGATGTACTACGCAGAGGGTCGCACGATGGAGGCGATCGCCGGCGGGCTCGACGTCTCCCGGTCCACGGTCTCGCGGATGCTGCGCGACGCCCGGGAGGCGGGACTGGTCCAGATCACGCTGAGACCACCGGACGCCCACCGCGTCGAGGAGCTGCGCCGGCGGATCGCCCACAAGTACGGGGTGCGGGCGCGGGTGGTGCCCACCCGCGCGGGCGATGGCGAGCACGAGCGGCTGCAGGCGGTGGCCGACGCCGGGGCCGACCTGCTCGACGAGATGCTGGAGCCGGGCATGACCCTGGGAATCGCCTGGGGCACCACGATCGCGACGCTGCTGGGCAGCGTGCAGGCCCGCCCGATTCCCGGCCTCCGGATCGTGCAGCTCAACGGGGCGATCAACACCGAGGGCACCGGGCTCACCTACGTCTCGACGGTGCTGGCCCGGGCCGCGATGCTGTGGGACGCGACGGTCCACCACTTCCCGGTGCCCGCGTTCTTCGACTACGCCGCCACCCGCGAGGCGATGTGGCGCGAGCGCTCGGTGCAGAAGGTGCTGGAGACCCAGCGGCAGACCACCCTGGCCGTGTTCAGCGTGGGCGCCTTCGACGCGGAGGTGCCCAGCCACGTCTACACCAACAACTACCTCACCCGGGAGGACCTGACCTCGCTGCGAGCCGATTCGGCGGTCGGGGACGTGTGCACGGTGTTCCTGCGGGCCGACGGCTCCTTCCGTGACATCTCGATGAACGCCCGAGGCTCCGGCACGGACCCGAGCCGGCTCTCCCGCATCGCCCATCGGCTGCTGGTGGTCTCCGGCTCCCGCAAGGCCCTGCCGCTGCGAGCCGCCCTGCGCGCCGGGGTCGCCACCGACGTGGTGGTCGACGAGCTCACGGCCGCGAGCCTGCTGTCCCTGCGGTGAGGACCACGGCGCCGCCGGACGGCGCCGATCCCCTCACCCACACCGCGCCATCCCCATCACCCACCCCGAACCAACCCCATCACCCACACCGTCTTGCGTCAGCTTCTCAGCCACTTTCGCACCGGGAGTGGCTGAGAACGGAGCACTTCTACCCGAGCCGGGGGCGGCCGGGTCACGGTTGGCGCTGGGCGATCCGCAGCGAGAGTCGCCCCGCTCCGACTTCGGCCACGGTGCGCCGGATGTGCTCCTCGCTCGGAACACGGAGCCCTCGCCGGCCCATCGTGCGCCGGAGCCGGAGCAGAATGCGCAGCGGGTGGGCGAGATCCGCCCCGTTCGCGCGGGCGAGCGTCCATCCGTACGAGGAGAGCTCATCGCGCCGTGCCTCGTCCTTCCGCCACTGGTCCTTCGTCCGCCGGTGGACGTCGCCGTCGTACTCCAGCCCGAACCCGATCCCCTCCCAGGCGAGGTCGATCTCTCGTGCCGACCCGGTCAGCGGCTCGCGGACCCGGAGGTTCGGGGTCGCCGGAGGAAACCCTGCGGCGCCGAGGAGCAGACGGAACACGGTCTCCCCCGGCGAACGCACCCGTGGACTCGCCAGGCGCAACGCCGCCAGGGCGCGTGGGGTGCCGTGGAGACCTCTAGCCTCCTCCAATGCGGCCGTCAGCGTCGGGACCGTCTCTCCCGGCCAGCGGAACCGCGGCCCGATGATCGCGTCGGCGGCGGCCACGACATCCCACAGCGGCATCATCGTCGCGAGCTCCCGCAGCACCTCCGGAAGCGCTGACACGGTGAGCGGCCCGAGCTGCGCGGTGTGCCCAGGGCGCAGGCGGTGCACGATCGCACCCCGCCCCACTCCCGAGGTGCCGCCCCGGTCGACCCGGCAGCGCAGCACAGGAAGCCGCGCACCTGACCTCAGGGAGCTCTCCGGCTCGACCACCGGGATGACCGCCACCCCTCGCCGGACGGGAAGACCCGGGCGATACAGCGCGCCGAGCCCGCTGTCGAGGCGCAGCGGGAACGGGATCCCCCAGAACAGCGCCGCTGTTGTGTGGCTCAGCACGCACCCTGGTTGGACACGGTTCTGGAGCACCCACGCCATCACGTTCACCGTCGCCGGATGGTCGGTGGGCGTTCGGTACCCCGGGAAGACCGTCGTGAAGTGCTCCGAGGCGAGGTCGCGCGTGTGGAATCCGAGCCTGCCCCACTCTCGGTGATGGATCAGCGCACCGGCGTATCTCTCGAGCGAACGACGCATGGCGCGACCGTACGCAGCGTCGTCGCGGCGGTCTGCCACCCGCCGCGCGCGGTGGACAGCACCCTTGTGGGGAGGAGAGAAGAACGGCGTCGGAGTGCCCACGAGGCGGGTGTCGTCGATCGTGCTCCGAAGGCTCCGCTCACGCCTCGGCGCGCGTCGCGATCCGGCAGGTCACGTGAATCGTTCCCAGGCGGATCCGGCCACTCCGGGCACGTCAGCCCAGCCCGGGCAGTTCCGCCGCGATCCGGCAGGTCAGCCGAGCCCGGGCGGGCAGCTCCGCTCCGACGGGGCCGAGTGTATGAGGCGGAATCGTTCGCAGAGCACCGGCATGTCCGGGGCGGATCCCCGCGTCGAGTACGTGCTCCAGAAGTGCTCGTGGACGCGGCGCCAGGAAGCGAGGGTGCGGTCGTCCTCACCTTCGGCGCGGGCGTGCTCCGCGCCGACTTCGTCGAAGGGCACGATGTCGATCGCGGTCACCTCGAGGACCGCGCGAGGCGCCTCGGCACCGTCGAGGATGATCGAGAGGTCTCCGACGGCGGGGAGCGGCTCGGCGTCGTCCTCGTAGTCCCACAGCGAGGACGCCGTCGCGGTCTTGGTCCCTTCGAGGACGAGGGTGAGGAGCTCGTCGGCATGCGCGGGGGTGGCGCCGAAGGCCCAGGCCTCCGGACGCTCCGCCGGGAGCGAGGGATGCAGGGCGCGGGCGTCAGCCCAGAAGCGGGTGAGCTCGACGTGGGAGGCGGTCACGAGAAGATACGGTAGGCGACGCCGCGATGCAGCGCCGCATCCATTCCGTTCCGCGGGTCGGGTCAGCGCCGATCTACGTCAGGATCACAGCCACTTTCACGGCCAGAGTGGCTGAGAATGAAGCGATCGTTCGCCGGCCCGGCGGCGCGACCTCACCCCTCGGCGCCGGTGAGGTCGAGACGCTCGGGGTGGGTGTAGACGTTCAAGCGGCCGTCGCCGTGCTCGCCCGCGCGGGTGAAGCCGAGCAGGGTCATGCCGAACTCCTCGGCGGTGTCGACGGCGAGCGAGCTGGCGGCGGAGACGCAGGCCAGGAGCGGGATCCCGGCCATGTACGCCTTCTGGGCGATCTCGAAGCTCGCACGGGAGGAGACCAGCAGGAACAGCTCGCGAAGCGGGAGGCGGTCCTCGAGCAGGGCCCAGCCGATGACCTTGTCGACCGCATTGTGCCGGCCGACGTCCTCCCGCACCACCAGCAGGTTCCCCTCGAGGTCGACGAGGGCTGCGGCGTGGACGCCGCCGGTGCGTGCGAAGACGGCCTGCTTCGCGGTCAGGGCGCCGGCGGCACCGAGGAGGTCGCGGGGGTCCAGGGACCAGCTCGGCATCAGCGTGTACCGGCTCTTCTGCCGCACCGCGTCGATGCTCTCCGAGCCGCACACCCCGCAGGCCGAAGTGGTCGTGAAGTTCCGCGTGACCTGAGGAAGCAGGAGCGGCGCCGTAGTCGTGAAGTCCATGACGTTGTAGGTATTGCGGGCGAAGCCGGTGCTGTTGTCGACCACGGCGCCGTCGCAGTACCTGGCCTCGGAGATGTCCTCGCGATGGGCGATGATCCCCTCGCCGTGGAGGAAGCCATGGATCAGCTCGATGTCATGGCCGGGCGTGCGCATGGTCAGCGACAGCTGCTGGCCGTTCAGGCGGATGTCGAGCGGTTCCTCGACGGCGACACGGTCCGCCTTGCGCCCCGCATACAGCCTGCCCTCGCGCACCCGGACGGTGCGGATCCGCGTGGAATCGGTGACCCTGCCCATCCCTCGAGGATAGTGCTCGCGCTCAGCGCTCGGACCCGGCATCCACCCCGGCGCTCAGCGCTCGGACCCGGCATCCTCCCCAGCGCTCTGCTCCGGCGCGTCCACGTCGGTCCCGCGGCACCCGCCCTCGGCGAGGGAGCGCGCCACGTCGAGCTGCTGCTCCCAGCCGCGGAGGTTCTCCTCGTAGTTGCGACGACGCACGGACTCATCCGGTCCCAGCTTCGCGAAGCCCCGCTCGCGCACGGTGAGTCGCACCAGGTTCCGCTTCGCGGTGCCGGCCGGGTCGATGACGAACTCGACGGTGTTGTTCGGCGCGTCGGAGATCTCCCCCATTCCCCCGCCGAGCCAGCGGAAGGCGACTCGATGGGGAGGCTCCCGAACCTCGACCGTGAGCTCGAAGCTGCCGTGGACCGGGTCGAGGACCCGCGTGACCGGGCCGTCGGTCGTGATCCGGTGCTCCCGGTACTCACCGTCGTTGATGAACCACCCCGGCTCCTGGACGATCGCGAAGACGGTCTCGGCGCTCGCGTGGATCAGCGCGCTGCGCACGATCTCGTCGGGCACCTCGCCGTCGCCCGGGAGGATGGACTCGTCAGCCATGACTGCGCTCCTCGTGGTCAGGAGGCGGCATCGTCACCGCCTGACAGAAGCCTGTCAGACGTCGGCCGTTCGGGCGACCTCTCACGCCGCTGCGCCTCCGCCGCGACGCCGGCGAGCCGCCGGTCCCAGCCGCGGGCGACGACGCCGAGCAGATCAGAGATCTCCAGGACACGGGCGGCGTCGACGCGGTGGACCCGCCGCCTCGACTCCCTCGCCGCATGCACGATCCCGGCGTCCTCGAGGACCCGCAGGTGCTTGGCCACCGCCTGGCGGCTGACCTGGAGATCGCGGGCGATGGCCCCCGCGTCGTCCGGCCGGTCGGCCAGGCGCACCAGGATCTGCCGGCGGGTGCGATCGGCGAGCGCCGCGAAGGTCGCATCGGCTCCCTGCCCGAGCAGAACCTCGGCCGGGGAGCGCCCGGTCATGCCGCCTCGGCGCGGGTCTTCGCGACGCCGAGCTCCTCGATCCAGCCCTGGGTGTTGTCCTCGAAGCGGGTGCGGCGCTCGACGGCGTCGGGGCTGATCCCCGCGAAGCCGACCTCACGGACGGTGAGCTCCACGCCGTCGCCGGCGGGCTCGATCGTGAACTCGATCGTGTTCGAGGGGAAGTCCTCGAGCGCACCGACCTCACCCCCGAGCCACTGGAACACGGCACGACGCGGGCGATCCAGCTCGAGCGTGCCGATCGAGAACTCCCCGTGGACGGGATCGACGACCGTCGCCGTCGCACCGTCGACGGTGATCTCGTGCTCGCGGTACTCGCCGTCGTTGATGAACCAGCCCGGCTCGCTGATCAGGTCGAAGACGGTCTCCGCGGAGGCGTCGATGCGGATGCTGCGGACGATCTCGTCGGGAATGTCGTCGGTGGTCAGGGAGGTGACGTCGTCGGTCATGAGCGAACTCCTCGATCGCGGTGCGCGACCGGGACGGCCGCAGGATCCAGCCTGGCACGACGCCACGCACAGTGCAACCCTCTGGTTGCACTAATCGAGCAGATGGCCCGATCACCGGCGAAGCCCGGGAGGCGGCGACGGCACCCACCAGCACCTGGAGCTGGTGCGCTCGGCCGACTGCTCCCATGGCGCGCGGATGACTGTCTACGACGTCAGGCCACAGTGACGCCTCCTCACAGCGGCGCCGCAGCGACCTCCGAGAGCGGCCGCGGCGCACGGCCGAGCACCGCCGCGAGATCACCACTGACCACGTCCAGCTGACCCGAGGCGATCGCGGTGTAGGTGCTGATCCAGGCCTCGACCTGCCAGTCGGGAACGCCGTACGGGGCACGCGAGGCGCGAGCCTCCTCGAGGGTCTCGTCGACATAGGAGTACTCCTCGCCGCGCGACGTGGTCATGATCTCCACCGCCTCGGCGAGGGTGAGCGCCGTCGGACCGGTGAGGTCGAGCGTGCGCCCCGCCCAGGGCGCGGGATCGCGCAGGATCGCGGCGGCGGCCGCCGCGACGTCGGCGCGGGCCACATAGGCGCAACGGCCGTCCGCCCCGGGCCCCCGGATCACGTGGTCCGCGCCCGCGAAGTCGAGCAGCACGTCGGCGTAGAAGCTGTCGCGCAGGAAGGTCCAGGTCATCCCGGAGTCCCGCAGGAGATCCTCGGTCGCGCCGTGGTCGCGGGCCAAGGTGAACTCCGCCTCGGCGGCGGCGCCGAGGAACGAGGTGTAGACGACGTGGCCGACTCCGGCCGACGCGGCGGAGGCGATCGCGGTGCGGTGCTGCTGGACCCGGTCCGCGGACTCCCCGGCCGAGACCAGCAGCAGGACGTCGACCCCGGTGAAGGCCGCCTGGCAGGCCGTCGCGTCGGAGAAGTGCGCCTGCGCCACCTCGGTGCCGGGAAGATCCGGAGCGCGGCGCGCATCGCGCACCACCAGCCGCGGCTGCGCCCCGGCGCGTGCGAGCAGACGGGCGACCTCTCCCCCGACCTTGCCGCTCGCGCCGGTGACCGCGAGGCGCATCAGACCAGCCCCTTCTCGCCGAGCCAGGCCTTGGCGATGTCGGCGGAGCTCGACTTCTCCTCGACGCTCTGGCGGTTCAGCTCGATGAGGTCGTCCATGCTCAGCGCCTCGATGACCGTCGTGATCGCCGTCTCCGCCTCTTCGTCGAGGCTCGAGGAGACGACGGGCACCACGTTCTGCGGCAGGATCAGCGACTCGGGGTCCTCGAGCACGACGAAGTCGTTCGCCACGATCGCCGGGTCGGCCGAGTAGAGGTCCGCCAGCTGCACCTCGCCGTCGGCGAGGGCCTGCACGGTCAGCGGGCCGCCGGAGTCCTCGACCGGCACGACGGTGACGTCGACGCCGTAGACCTCCTTCACACCCTCGGGCCCGTAGGGGCGCACCTCGAACTCGCTGTTGGCTGCGATCTTCAGGTCCTCCTCGACGTCCGCGAGGTCGCCGATGGCGGTCAGCGAGTTCGTCTCGGCGAACGCCGAGGTGGTGGTGTAGGAGTCCTGATCGGCGGCCTCGGCGAAGGACAGCACGCGCAGCTCCTCGGGCAGTGCCTCGGCGAGCGCGTGATGGACCTCTTCCGGGGTCGCGGTCCCGGCCTCGGAGTCGTAGTGCTGCAGCAGGTTGCCGAGGTACTCGGGCAGCACGTCGAGCTTCCCGGCCTCGAGCTCGGGGATGTAGACCTCACGCTGGCCGATCTGGTACTGGCGGTCGACGGTCAGGCCGACCGCCTCGATCGACTGGGCGAAGAGCTCGGCGATGATCTCGTTGGAGTAGTACGCCTGCGAGCCGATGGCCACGCTTCCCGGCGCCGCGCGGCCGCCGTCGGACGCACCGGTGCCCTCACCGTCCTCCTCCGCGAAGGGGTCGGAGGTGCCGCAGGCGGCCGCGCCGAGGGCGATTCCGCCGACGCCGAGGGCGCCGAGCAGGTGACGGCGGGTGCTGTGGATGCTCATGGGGTTCTCCTGGGGTGCGAGCGGGACGGGCAGCTGGGGGCCGACGGGGACGAGCATCTCTCACGAGATCCGGCTCAGGCGGGCAGGGCTCCGCGCGGGGCGGTCAGGCGCTGGGTCAGCAGCAGGACGAGGTCGAGCAGCAGGGCGAGCGCGATCACCAGCAGGGAGCCGGCGATCATCAGGGGGTAGTCCTGGGAGCCGAGCCCCAGGAAGATGTAGCGCCCCAGCCCCCCGTTGCCGACGTAGGCGGCGAGCATGGCGGTCGCCACGACCTGGACGGTCGCGCCGCGGAAGCCGCCGACGATCAGCGGCATGCCCAGCGGGATCTCCACCTTGGTGAGGATCTGCCACTCGGTCATGCCCTGGGCGCGGGCGGCGTCGACGGTCGAGGGGTCCGCGGACTCGACGGCGGCGTAGGCGCCGGCCAGCAGGGAGGGCACTGCGAGGACGACGAAGGCCAGCAGCGGCGCGGTCAGCCCGATACCCAGCAGCAGGGCGAACAGGGTGACCAGGCCCAGGGTGGGCAGGGCGCGGGCGGCGCCGGCGGCGGTGACCGCCACGCCCTTTCCCACGCCGGTGTGACCCACCAGCAGCCCGAGGGGGACCGCGATCAGCGCCGCCACCAGCACGCCGAGCACGGTGTACCCGAGGTGCTCGAGGGTGCGCAGAGGGATGCCGGAGGGGCCCGACCAGTGCACGGGGTCGGCGAGCCAGGCGAGGGCCTCGAGGAAGGGGTTGCCGGTCATGAGCGCCTCCCGGCCGTGGTGCGGGACCAGGGCATCAGTGCACGTCCCAGCAGCACCAGCAGCGCGTCGGTGAGCAGGGCCAGCACCGCCGTGAACACCACGCCCGCGGCGATCTCGGCGAGGATGCCGCGGCGGAAGCCGTCGACGAACAGCATGCCCAGGCTGGGGACGCCGAGCACGCCTCCGACGGTGACCAGCGAGATCGTGCTGACCGCGACCACACGCACTCCGGCCAGCAGCACCGGGCCCGCCAGCGGCAGCTCGACGCGGAGGAAGCGGGCCCCGGGCGCGTAACCCTGGGCGGTGGCGGAGCTGAGCACGATGCGGTCGACCGAGCGGAAGGCGTCGGAGGCCGCCGGGACCATGAGGGCGAGCCCGTACAGCGACAGCGCGACCGCGATGTTCAGCGGGCTGCGCACGCCGGTGCCGACGATCCCGGGCAGCAGCACGAACAGCGGCAGCGAGGGGATCGCGTACAGCAGCCCCGAGGTGGTGGTCACCCCGGTGCGCAACCAGCCGCGGGCGTTGGCGAGCTTCGCCATCGGCAGCGAGAGGGCGAAGGCGATCAGGATCGGTGGCAGCGCCTGCAGAAGGTGGGAGCCGGTGTAGCCGATGATCACGTCGAGGTTCTGAAGCACCCAGCTCACGAGGGGGCCTCCCCGGACGGGAGGGCGTCCTCGCGCTCGCCCAGCACCCCGGCCGCGCGCCCGTCGGCGTCCACCACGATGTCGCGCCCGTCGACGCGCTCGAGATGCAGGGTCCGGGCGCCGCGGTCGGCTCCGACGAAGCTGGCCACGAAGTCGTCGGCCGGCTCGGCGAGGATCTCCTGCGGGGTGCCCACCTGGGCGATGATCCCGCCCGGTCGCAGGATCACGACGCGGTCGCCGACGAGGAACGCCTCGTCGATGTCGTGGGTGACGAAGACGATGGTCTTGCGCAGCTCGCGCTGCAGGCGCAGCAGCTCCTGCTGCAGCTCCCCGCGGACGATGGGGTCGACCGCTCCGAAGGGCTCGTCCATCAGCAGGATGTTGGGGTCGGCGGCGAGGCCGCGGGCGACGCCGACGCGCTGCTGCTGGCCACCGGAGAGCTGGGAGGGGTAGCGGCGCCCGAGCGCGGCGTCCAGGCCCACGGTCTCCATGAGCTCACCGGCACGGACGCGGGCTTCACGCCGGGAGGTGCCGCGCAGCACCGGGACCGTGGTGATGTTGTCGAGCACGGTGCGGTGCGGCAGCAGCCCGGAGGCCTGCATGACGTAGCCGATGCTGCGACGCAGCCGCACCGGATCCAGGCTCGCCACGTCGTCGCCGTCGATGTGCACCCGCCCCGAGGTGGCCTCGACCATCCGGTTGACCATGCGCATCAGGGTGGTCTTGCCGGAGCCGGAGGAGCCCACCAGCACCACCGACTCGTGGGAGGCGACCTCGAGGCTGAAGTCCTCGACGGCCAGCGTGCCGCCCGGGTACTGCTTGCGGACGTTCTCGAATCCGATCACGGGCTGCTCCCCATCGGGTCGTCATGTGCAGTGATGTCCGGCGTCCTGCGGACCGGCTCCCCGGGCCGATCCGCACGGGTAGATCGCCGCCCGGCCTGGAGATCCGGTGAGTTCGACACTACGCCATCGCCCCGACGAGGCAGCGGTTGTCGCGCGCTTCAGCGCCCGGTCTCCTCCAGCGCGGGGCGCACGGCGACGCTGAGGTCGGAGCGCTCGATCACCAGCGCCTGTCCCTCGCCGACCTCGAGGTGGCCCGTCTGCGGGATGCCCGTGGAGGCGACGATGACGCGGTCGGCGTCGATGCGGTAGCGCAGGGCGTACATGTCGGCCACCTGGTGGCGCGCCGCCTGCGCAGGGTCGTGCTGCTGGTAGGCGACCATCAGGTCGGGGGTCATCACCAGGCAGTTCAGCGCTTCCGGTACCCGGGCGCCGTGGTGCAGGCACAGCGCGGTCAGCTCGGCCGCGGCGTGCTGCACCGCCGCGGCGAGGTCGTGCTCACGCTGGTGGAGGGTGATCAGGGAGTAGAACAGCTCGGAGTCGGTGGTGCCCTCCGGGGTACGGCCCCCGCGGGCCAGGATCGCCTCGCGCAGCGGTGCGGAGAGGTCGAACTGGCCGTTGTGCGCGAAGACCGTCTCCCCCTCCCGGAACGGGTGGGTGTTCGCGATCTCCATCGGCAGACCAGGACTGGCGCGGCGCAGGTGCACGAGCATCATCGGCCCCCGCGCGGCGGCGATCGCCTCGCGATAGGCGGCGGATTCCCGTGCCACGTCGAGGTGGCGGCGGGTCTGCGGCCGACGGGGGTTCGCGAGCCGCGCGCCTCGGCCGCAGTGGTCAGCCGAACCACCGTGGTCGGCCGAACTACCGTGGTCGGCCGAACCGCCGTGGTCAGCGCCGCTCTCCGGGTCAGCTCTGGCGTCCGCGTCACCGCTGCCGCCCGGTTCACCCTGTCGGTCCTGACGCTCCCGGCCGTCCTCGTCGTCGAACCAGGCCACGCCCCAGCCGTCGCGGTGGACCTCGGACTGAGCGGTGAAGGGCTCGATCTCCTCCCCCACGGCCCGGTCCAGGGCGATGGGGCCACGGGAGACGACGCCGAGCAGACGGCACATGGGGGCACCAGCTTTCGCGAGCAGGGGCAGGACCGGACCTCGGGACGAAGGACGGGCTCAGCCCGCGGTCGCGCGCGCCTTCATCCGGGCGTCGAGGGCGAGCGCGATACGGGTGAGCAGGAAGTTCAGCACGATGTAGATGACGGAGACGACCACGTAGGTCTGCACCAGGTAACGCGTGATCGAGACCATCGTCTTGCCCTGGAACTGGAGCTCGTTGACGCTGACCACGTAGCCGAGGGTGGAGTCCTTCAACAGGGTGACCAGGGCCAGGATCAGGCTGGGCAGCACCAGGCGCACCGCCTGCGGCAGGATCACGTGGACCAGGGCGTCGCGTCGGCCCAGACCGATCGCGGCGGCGGCCTCGTGCTGACCGCGGTCGACGGCCTTGATGCCGGCGCGGAACACCTCGGCGGTGGTCGCGGCCGAGACCAGGATCATCGGGATGACCAGCATCCAGAACCGTGGGAGGGTGACGCCGAAGGCGGGCAGCGCCAGCAGGAAGGCGTAGACGACCAGCAGCATCGGGATGCCGCGGAAGAACTCGATCCAGGTGGCGGCCGGGGCCCGCAGGAGCCTGAACCGTGAGAGGCGGGCCAGGGCCAGCAGCAGGCCGAAGGGGAAGGCGACCACGGCCGCGACCGCGGTGACCTGCAGCGTGCCCAACAGCCCGCGGCCGAGGAAGGCGAGGTAGTCGACCCGCAGGTAGACGACCCACTTGTTCGGATCCAGCTGGTCGTTCTCGGCGAACTGCCACAGCCCGCCGGCGATCAGGCCCAGGATCACCACCGTGCTGAGGAGGGACAGCAGCAGGATGCGTCGGCGCCCCTTGGGCCCGGGGGCGTCGAAGAGCACCTGCGTGGCGGAGTTGCTGGTGGTTGTCATGACCCCATCTCCTCCCGCTCGTCCCTCGCAGTTCGTCGACCGGGGAGGTTCATGACCCCATCTCCTCCCGCTCGTGCCTCGCAGTTCGTCGACCGGGGATCATGCTTGCGCTCCTGCGGTGACGTCCAGCGCCTTGCGGTCCCTGCCGCGCTCGGAATCGCCGCCCGGGGAGACAGCACGCTCGAGGGCGCCGCCGAGGGCCGCACCGCCGAGGGACATGCCGAGATAGACGGCTCCGGCGACCAGGAACATGAGCACTGCCTGCGCGTACTGGATGTTGAGGGTCTGGGTGACCCAGGTGATCTCGCTGACCGCGATCGCCGAGCACAGCGCCGAGCCGATCACGGTGCCGATGAACACGTTCACCAGGGGTTGGATCATGGTGCGGAAGGCCTGCGGGAGCACCACGTACCGCAGAGTGCCGAAGAAGCCGAGCCCGATGGAGCGGGCGGCCTCGGCGTGGCCGACGGGCACGGTGTTGATGCCCGAGCGCACGTTCTCGCACACGAAGGCGGCCGAGGACAGCGTCAGGCCGAGAACGCCGCACCAGAAGTAGGGCAGGCGCAGGCCGACGTCGGGCAGGCCGAAAGAGATGAGGATCAGCAGGCTCAGCAGCGGGATGTTCCGGAAGATCTCGACGTACACCGTCGCCGCCCAGCGCAGCGGCGGGATCGGGCTGACGCGGCACACCGCGAGGGCGGTGCCGACGACGAGCGCGAGCACATAGCCGAGCAGGGTCAGCGCGACGGTGTACGCGATGCCCTGCAGCAGCAGGGGGGTGTTCTCGGCGATGGCTTCCATGCAAACCCTCTCGATGCGGGCGGGGCCGGACGGCGGGAGACCTCGGTGCACAGGCGCAGGCGGCGGGTCGGTGCGCGGGCGGCGGGCCGCCTCCGGTGCACGCGGGCACGTCCCGCCGTCGGCGGATCAGACGGGCAGGTCCCCGGGGGTGGGCGGCTCGGGAGCCTCCCCGTCGACGACCTCGCCGACGGTGGCGGTCCACAGCGCCTCCCAGGTGCCGGAGTCGATGATCTCCTGCAGGAAGGTGTTCACGAAGTCCGCGGCGTCCTCGTGCTCCGTGGACAGCCCGATGCCGTAGGGGTCGTCGACGAAGGGCTCGCCGACCACCGTGACGTCGGGGTCGGCCTTGGAGTTGCCCAGCAGCACTCCCTGGTCCAGGACGTACGCGTCGGAGCGGCCCTGCTTGAGCGCGGCCACGCAGGACTCGTTGTCCGGGAGGGTCTGGACCTTGTCGGGATCGTGGTCGGGCACGTTCTCCTCGATGGCCTGGATCCCGGTCGAGTTCGCCTGGGTGACGAGCTCGAGCCCGGTGAGGTCCTCGGGGCCGGAGATCGAGTCCTTGTCCTCGGTGCGCACCTGGATGGCGGTGCCGGAGAGGTAGTAGGGGCCGGCGAAGTCGATCACCTCGAGCCGCTCGGGGGTGATCGAGTAGGTGGCGATCACGCAGTCCACGGTGCCGTTCTCGACCATCGTCTCGCGGGTCTCGACGGTGGTGTCGATGTACTCGACCTTCTCCGCCCCGTCCTCGCCGAGGATGTACCGGGAAAGCAGCTGGGTGATGCCGGCGTCGAAGCCGGTGGGATCCTCCCCGGTGGTGCTGGCCAGGGAGAACACCTGATTGGCGAGAGTGCCGCCGCGCACCAGCTTGCCGTTGTCCTTGATGGCGGTGGCCCATGCGCTGGCGGCGACGGCGTCCTCGGAGGCGAGGGGACCGGAGGCGATGGCGTCGCCGTAGGGGGTGCCCTCGCCGCCACCGTCGGAGGCGCCTCCGCCGAGGTCGGGGCCGGAACCGGTGTCGGAGGAACAGGCGGCCAGAGCAGCGCCGAACGGCAGTGCCGCGGCCGCCGCCACGACGGCGCGACGACCGGGTCGGGAGGTGCTGGGGGTCATGGATCTCTCCGATTCGTCAGTCGCTCCGGGCGGAGCGGGGATGGCGGCCCGACGGGTGCCGAGCAGGTGCGGGGGGTCAATGGGCGAGGATCTTGCTGAGGAAGGCCTGGGCCCGGTCGCTGCGGGGATCCGTGAAGAACTCCTCGGGATCGCCCTGCTCGACGATCTCGCCCTGGTCCAGGTAGACCACGCGGTCGCAGACATGGCGGGCGAAGCCCATCTCGTGGGTGACCACGAGCATCGTCATACCCTGCTCGGCGAGCTCGGTCATGACGTCGAGGACCTCGTGGATGACCTCGGGGTCCAGCGCCGAGGTGGGCTCGTCGAAGAGCAGCGCCTTGGGCGCCATGGCCAGGGCGCGGGCGATCGCCACACGCTGCTGCTGACCTCCCGAGAGCGCGGCGGGCAGGGAGTTCGCCTTGTCGGTCAGGCCCACCCGCTCGAGCAGCTCCCTCGCCAGCTTCTCGGCCGCCGCCTTGCTGACGCCGCGCACCCGGCGCGGCCCCAGGGTGATGTTGTCGACGGCCTTGAGGTGCGGGAACAGGTTGAAGGACTGGAACACCATGCCGACGTCGCTGCGCAGCTCCGTCAGCTCCTTGCCCTCCTCCGGCAGCGGCCGGCCGTCGACGGTGATCTCCCCGTGGGTGATGGTCTCCAGGCGGTTCAGGCAGCGGCACAGGGTGGACTTGCCGGAGCCGGAGGCGCCGATCAGCGCCACCACCTCCCCGCGGTGGATGTCGAGGTCGATGTCCTTCAGCGCCTGGAAGTCGCCGAAGAACTTGTCGACCCCGCGCGCCGAGATCAGCGGCTCGCCGATCTGCTTCGTCGGGCCGGCGGTCGCGCTCCCGGCGCGGGGTGTCCCCGGGGGCGTGCTGCTGTCGCTCATGGTCCGAGAATGCGCGTGCCGAGGACGCCTGTCCAGATCACGACACGACGGACCGCATGTCGGAACGTTTTCGTGACCGGTCAGGCGAACGGGCCACGGCCGGCCACCCGCATGCCGGCTCTCAGGCCCGGTACGCGCCCTGGTAGACGGCCTCGAAGGGGGCGTGACCGCCCTGGCGGTGCTCGATGGAGCTGGTGACGACGTCCTTGGCCACGCGGGCGGCTTCGAGCGGGGTCGCGCCCTGGGCGAGCTCGGCGGTGACGGCAGCGGCCAGGGTGCAGCCGGCACCGGAGACCCGCTCCTGACCGATCTTGGGGCTGCGCAGCTCCACGGTCTGCTCCCCGTCGTGGAAGACGTCCACCGCGTCCTCGCCCTCGAGCACCACGCCGCCCTTGGCCAGCACGATCACGTCGTAGGTCTCGTGGATGCGCCGCGCCGCCTCGGTGAGGTCCGCGACGGACTCGATGCTCTCCATCCCGGAGAGCGAGAGCGCTTCGAAGTGATTGGGCGTCACGAACGTGGCCAGCGGCAGGATCTGCGACTTCAGCGCATTGTCCGTGTCCAGGGCGGCCCCGGGCTCCTGGCCCTTGCAGATCAGCACCGGGTCCAGCACCACGTGGGTGAAGGAGCGCTCGGCGACGGAGGCGGCGACCGCGTCGATCGTGGCGGGGGTGCCGAGCATGCCGATCTTCACCGTGTCGATGTCGTGCACGGCGGTGGTGGCCTCGATCTGGTCGGTGATCACCTGGGGCTCGACCGGCACGAAGCGGTGCGCCCAGTCGTTGCTCGGGTCGAAGGACACGATGCAGGTCAGCGCCGCTGTGCCGAAGGTTCCCAGCTGGTGGAACGTCTTCAGGTCGGTCTGCGCGCCGGCGCCTCCGGTGGTCTCGGAGCCGGCGATGGTGAGGGCGACGTGGGTCATGAGGATCTCTTCCTGCGCGGTGATCGTGAGGTCGCCGCACGCCGACCGTGCTCGACGGGCTCGCCGGGTTCGACGAGTCGGGTCGGGGCCGACGTGACGGCCGTGACCGCGCGCTCCCAGGGCGCCGACGTCCCGTCGGACCCGTCGCAGCGGTCGTGACGCGGGCGACCGGCCCGGGGACCCGATGTGAGGTCCCTCCGACCCGCCGCCGCGGCAGGACGTCGATCCTAACGCCTCGGGTACAGTGCCGGGCGTGCTGACGCCCGACCCGCAGGCGGAGATCGCGGACCCGACCCGGCCCGCGGCCTCCCCCATGTCCCGCCACGCGGCGACCGGGACCGCTCCCGTCTCCGAGGAGGCCTCGGCGACGGGCACCGCTCCCCCGTCCCCGAACCGGTGGGATTCCTGCTCGTCGCTGGAGCTAGCCGCGGACGAGGACTCCGCGGCCCCCGGGCGGCGCCGTTCGGCCCGCTCCCCCCGCACGAGCTCGCGCGGCCGGTTCGCCGGCGCCGCGCGCACCCTTCTCGACGAGCATCTCGGTTCCACGCTGAAGTTCCTGCTCGTCGGCGGCGTCGTCTTCCTGCTGGACGCGGCGATGTACAACGTGCTGGTGTTCTGGCACCCGACGGAGGGCTGGGGCGAGGGCCTCATGCACGGCAACCCGCTGACGGCGAAGGTGCTCACGATCGCCGCCGCCTCGTGCCTGACCTATCTGGGCAACCGGCTGTGGACCTTCGGGGACCGGCCGCGACCGGACACCACCCGCTCGATCATGCTGTTCATCCTCATCAACGTCATCGCCTCCGGGCTGCAGCTGTCCTGCCTGGGCTTCTCGCGGTACGTGCTGGGGCTGGACTCGGTGCTGGCCGACAACATCTCGGGCACGCTCATCGGCCAGGCCGTCTCGACCTCCTTCCGGTACGTCACCTACGGCCGTTTCGTCTTCCCCCGCCGCTGAGCCCCACCGGGCACGGCTCTGCGGACGACCCCGCGACGGTGCCGGGTCTCTGACAGACTCGGGGCATGGACACCACCGGCCCCTGGATGCGCGCCTCGCAGGCCGCCGGCCTGCTCGTCGACGGCGAGGCCCGCCCCACCGTATTCGCCCAGATGTCCGCCAAGGCCGTCGCGACCGGGGCGCTGAACCTGGGCCAGGGCTTCCCCGATGACGACCCGCCCGCCGTGGTGGCCGATGCCGCGATCGCCGCGATCCGCGCCGGCCGCAACCAGTACCCGCCGGGCCTCGGCGAGCTCGAGCTGCGCGAGGCGGTCGCCCGTCACCAGGCCCAGTGGTACGGCCTGCACTGGGACCCGGAAACCGAGGTGCTGGCGACCACCGGTGCCACCGAGGCGCTCGCGGCGACGATGCTGGCGCTGCTGGAGCCGGGCGACGAGGTGGTGACCCTCGAGCCCTTCTACGACCAGTACGCCGCGCTCATCGCCCTCGCCGGTGGGGTGCACCGCACGGTCCCGATCAGCTCCCGCACCGATGAGGCGGGCGATCTGGTGCTCGATGTCGCCGAGGACGACCTCCGGGCCGCCTTCACCGACCGCACCCGGATGGTGCTGCTGAACACCCCGCACAATCCCACCGGGCTGATGCTGTGGGTGGGCGCTATGCAGGCGATCGTCGAGGAGGCGATCGCCCATGACGCCCTGATCGTCACCGACGAGGTCTACGAGCACCTCACCTTCGGCCCCGCGCACCTGCCGATCGCGACGCTGCCGGGGGCCCAGGACCGCACCGTGTCGATCTCCTCCGCCGGCAAGACCTTCTCGGTGACCGGTTGGAAGATCGGCTGGGTCACGGCGCGGCCGGAGCTGGTCACCGCGATTCTCGGCGCCAAGCAGTGGCTGACCTACTCCTCGGGCGCTCCGTTCCAGCCGGCCGTGGCGGCGGGCCTCGCCATGCCGCCCGCGGCCTTCCATGATCTCGCCCAGGACCTGCGCGGGCGCCGCGATCTGCTCACCGACGGACTGCGGTCGATCGGTTTCCGGGTCAGCGTGCCGGAGGCGGGATACTTCGCGGTGGCCGACGCCGCGAGCCTCGGGGAGCCCGACGCCGCCGCGCTGTGCGAGCGCCTGCCGGGCGAGGCCGGCGTGGTCGGCATCCCGCTGTCCGCCTTCTACCGCGACGGCCACGCCGGCGAGGCCTCCTCCTACCTGCGCCTGGCCTTCTGCAAGGACCGCCCCACGCTCGAGCGCTCCCTCGAGCGGCTCGAGGCCTGGGCGGCACCTCGCCGCTGAAGGACGAGGCATGGGCAGCGCACCGTCCCTGAGCCGCGCCTGCGGCCCCCGATGGTGAACCGCATCGGTCCCTCCCACCGCGGCACCGCACACGACGACGGCCCGCCGGCTTCCCGGGAGACCGGGGAACCGGCGGGCCGAATGCGGTCCGGAGGCCGGCTCAGGAGACGGCGACCCAGGCCGGCTCGTCCTCCGCGTTGAGCCACGTGTCGACGACGACTGCGCCGTCCTTGACCTGGTCCTCCGGCACGATCATCCCCATCTCCCAGGAACCAGTGTCCCCGTCGGAGAGCGACTCCACGTCGAGGGAGTCGTGGGGAGTGATGGTCGTGCCCAGGTCCTCGTAGACGTCGCCGCCGCTCGTCGCGTACTGCACGGTCACCGCGCTGAACACCTCGGCGCTGCTGTCGCCGTGATAGGTCAGCTCGAGCGGGATGAGGATGTAGGTCTCGCCGTCGGAGGGCTCGGTGTTGAACTGGTTCGCCTCCATGACGGCGTCGGTCGCGTCCCAATCGACCTCGCCGACCGTCACGTCATAGGTTCCGCCCTCGCCGTCCTCGAGCGTGAACGTCGCGCCCACGGCGTAGGGGTCGTCCTTGGTGCCGGCGCCCGCGGCGGCCTCCTCGGTCGCCCCCTCCGAGGTGGCATCATCCGCCGGCTGCTCGGACGTCTCCTGGTCCGTCGGCTGCTCCGAGGTCTCTGCGTCCGTCGGCTGCTCGGACGTCTCGTCCCCCGCCGGCTCGGACTGCGTGGTCTCCCCGCCGTCGGTCCCCCCACCCCCGCTCCGGATGAAGAGGAAGATACCGCCGCCGAGGATGACGAGCAGGAGCGCGAGCAGCGCGCAGCCGGCACAGATCAGGAGCGGGACCTTCCCGGGGCCCGTCTTCTCCGGCCCCTGCGGCGGGAATCCGCCTCCGGCGCCCCCGAACGAGGGCGCGGGCGAGGCGTCCTGGCCGAAAGCACCCGGCTGGCCGTAGCCACTGGCCTGGCCCTGGCCGTAGCCCCCGAACTGACCCTGGCCGTAGCCGCCGTTCGGGGAGGGCTGGCCGTGGGAATCATCGGGCGGGGGCTGGCCCCATCCGTTCTGCGGTGGTTGCGACATGGTCTTCACCGGCGCCGCACGCGCGGCGCCGTCCCCTCTCTTGCGGCACGACTGCGTAAGGTCGGGCTCCACCGGCCCGATCGCGACATCGTACGTCCTGAGGCGACAGGCCCGGCCGGCGGTCAGGGCACGGGCATCGCCGAGGAGCGGTGACGTCCCTGACTTCCGACCATCGCTCTCACCGCTGCGCGGTGAACAGCTCCCCGTGGAAAGTGCGCCCGGCCGCCTTCTCGGCGGCGCCGGAGGCGTCGAGGTAGGGGGTGATGCCGCCGCGGTGGCGGGGGAAGCCGGCCCCGAGGATCAGCGCCAGGTCGATCTGCTCGGGGCGCTCGACGACACCGTCGTCCAGCATGATCGCGATCTCCTCGGCGAGGCCGTCGCGGACCCGCTCGAGCAGCGCGTCGCCCACGAGGGCCTGCGCCGCGGAGCCGGAGGCGGCGTCGGTCGCGAAGGTCTCGGCGACGGTCGGGGAGACCGGCGGATGGACGGCACTCTTGCTGTGCTCGGTGAAGCGTGCCCCCTTCTCCACCATGGCGTGCAGGCCCGGGGAAGCGTGGAAGCGGTCGCCGAGCTCCCCGCGGAGCACCGCGCCGACATGGTCGGCGACCCCCAGGCCCACCAGGTCGAGCAGGGCGAAGGGCCGCATCGGCAGCCCGAGGGCATCCAGGGAGGCGTCCACCTCGGCGGGGTCCGCACCGGCGTCGACGGAGGCGAGCACCGCACCCAGGACGCGGAACAGCAGACGGTTGACGACGAAGCCGGGGGCATCGGCGCTGCGCACGGCGAACTTGCGCAGGCGGCGCGCGACCTCGAGCCCGGTGGCCAGCGTGGCCCCGTCGGTCGCCTCGGTGTGGACCACCTCGACCAGCAGCATCTTGGCGACGGGGTTGAAGAAGTGCAGGCCGACGACGCGCTCGGGATGGGCGAGCCCCTCGGACATCCGTGTCACCGACAGCGAGGACGTGTTCGTGACCAGCAGCGCCTCGGGATCCAGCACGCTCTCGAGCTCGGCGAACACGGACTTCTTGATGTCGAGGACCTCGGGGACAGCCTCCAGCACGAGGTCGCAGCCGGCGAGCTCCTGCAGGTCGGTGGTGGCCGACAGGGCCCCGGCGACCTGCGTGGCGGTGTCCTCGTCGAGATGACCGCGGGCGGCGGCCTGGGCGATCACGTCGCGCGCCGAGGTCAGGCCCTTGGCGGCGATCGACTCGTCGAGGTCCCGCATCACCACGGGCACCTGGAGTCCCAGTGCCAGCTGCGCGGCGATCTGGGAGGCCATGAGGCCGGCTCCGGCCACACCGACGCGGCGGATCTCGCGGGCCCCGTCGACCGGAGCCCGCCCGGGCTTGCCATGGCGCAGCAGCTCGGCGGAGTACAGGGAGGCCGCGGCGGCGTCGGAGCGGACCAGCTCGGCGAGCGCATCGGCCTCACGGGAGAGGGCCTCGGGCAGGGTGGATCCGGGCAGCTTCTGCAGCAGCGTGAGGGCGCGACCGACGGCGGGCGCTCCCTGCCCCTCGAGGCGGGCGGCCCAGGTGCGGCGGGTCTCGGCGCTGCCGTGCGCGGCGTCGAGCGCGTCGAGCAGAGCCTCGGCCTCGGGGGTGTCGACACCGGGCAGCGGCGCCGTGCGGTCGCCCCAGGCGCCGGGGACGGCGGTCACGTCGGCCGCGGCCTCGGCGACCGCCGGGTCGACCACGTCGGTATCGGCCTCGTCGACGTCGATGTGCGCGGCGACCAGCGCGGCGAACTCGTCGAGGGCCTCGTCGAGGTCGGCCGCGATCTCGTCGACGAGCCCGGCCTCGAGGGCCTGCTCGGCGTTCAGCTGCTTGTCGCGCGCGGGGTCCTCGAGGATCATCCGCACGGCGGTCTCGGGGCCGACGACGGACTGCAGCAGCGTGGTGCCGCCCCAGCCGGGCAGGATGCCCAGACTGGTCTCCGGCACCCCGAGGCCCTTGACGTTCTCGACCACGGTGCGCACGTCGGCCATGAGCGCGACCTCGAGCCCGCCGCCGAGGGCGACGCCGTTGAGGTGCGCGAGCACTGGCACAGGGTTGGCGCGCACACGGACCTGCAGGTCGTGCACGGCTCTGGTCATGTCCTCGACGTTCGCGACCACTGTGGGGTCGGAGAACATCGACAGGTCGGCGCCGGCGAGGAACACTCGGCCGGTCCCGGTCAGGGCGATCGCCTGGATCTCGCCGGCCTCGGCGCGGTCGAGCGCGGCAGCGAGGGCGCCGGTGACGGCCTCGAGGGAGCGGGGGCCGAGGGTCGCGGGACGCTTCTCCTCACCCTCCGGCGGGGCGAAGGTCAGCACGGCCACCGTGCCCAGTCCGGGATGCTCGCGATCCTCCGTGAGGACTCGGGTGACGTGCTCGGTGTAGCTGCTCATCAGTGACCTTTCGCGATCTCGTCGTCGAGGGGAGGCGGTTCCCCGCACGGTTGTCTGATACCGCGGGTTTCAGGTAGATCATGCCTCAGGGCGGCCGCCGCTGTCCACCGCGACCGAGGGGCCGTCGGTCTCAGGCGAGCTCGACCCAGGCGCCCTCGTCCAGCCCGTGCATCAGGTCCGGGAGGACGACGATGTGCCCACCGGCCCGGGTGTCCTCGGGGATCTGGAACACGAAGGAGTCCCGGAAGCTCTCGCCGTCCGCGACCTCGGCGGGCAGGTCGGCGTCCGTCTCCGTGACGACATAGGTCCGGAAGTGCTCACCGCCGTCGGGGTCGACGTACTGCACCCCTATCCAGTCCAGGGGCGAGAGCGCGCCCTCTCCGTGGTAGGTCGCCTCCGCGGTGACCCTGATGTACTTCGCGCCCGACGGCGGCGCCGGGTTGAACTCGTTGGCCGCGGCGACGTCCTCGGTCGCGTCCCAGTCGGTCTCGGCGAGGGCGATCTCGGCCTCGCCGGGGAATTTGTCGGGCGAGGCGTGGGGGATGGTGACGCCGAGAGAGACCGCCGCGTCGCGCCCGACAGGTGCCGTCTCGAGGGTCTCGCCCTGGGTGGGGCCGGTGGCGGTGGGCTCGGTCGCCTCGCCGGCGGTGACCGCCCGCACGCCGAAGAAGCCTCCGATGCCGAGGACCAGCCCGAGGACCACGGAGGCGCAGCCGACCGTGAGGTAGAACGGCGAGCGCGAGGTCCGCTGGGCCTGGGTGCGGGGTGGGGCTCCTGCGCTGAGCGGCTCGGTGGGTGGCATCTGGTTCATGATGGGCCGTGGCGCGCAGCGCCGGGCTCCCCCTTCTCGGCGTGGCAGGCATCGGCCGCGCAGGCCCGCGACCGACCTCACGTTAGCGCACGTGGTGCCCCGCCCCGCGGAGGGATCCGGTCAGTGCACGGCGTAGTAGAGCGGCTCGCCGCTGTAGGTCTCCACGCCGAGCCGGAAGCCCTCCAGGTCCGTCTCGGGCACCACGAAGACGCTACGGAACTCGGCGCTCTCGCCGCTGCCCAGAGGCGGGACGTCGCGCATCGGATCGGGGACCAGCCCCTGGGAGATGTCCTGGTAGTACGCGCGATCCGACTCGCCGGTCAGCCACAGCTCCTCGGCCGGGGCGAGCTGGCCGGAGCCCTCGTACCGGACCTCGTAGGTGACGGTGAGCAGTCGGTACCCCTCTTCGACGACGTCGGCGCCGTCGGCGCCGGGCAGGGTCGCGTCCCTGTCGACCTCGAGGCCTCTCACGCTGAGCCTGCCGTCGGTCCAGGCACGCCAGCTGAAGGTGTGCTCGCCGATCCGAGCCGGATCCTCGTAGCGCCCGGTCCCGTCACTCAGCTCCGTGCCGGCGGCGTCGGTGACCACGCCCGGCCCGCGCTGGGGATCCGCCGCGTCCGAAGGAGCTGACGAGGACGGCCCGGCCGACGTGGACGGCGGACCGGCGCTCGGGACGGGGTCCTCCTCGGTCAGGCGCAGCACACCCCCGACCACCAGGCCGACCGTGCCGACCAGCGCGAGAACCTGCAGGGCGACGAGCGCGACGATGGACCAGGCAGGGAGCCCGCGAGAGGGTGGCTCGGGATCGTCCTCGTCGGGATACTCGAAGCGGGGCGCCCCGAATCCGGCGCCGTCGGGTGCCGCGGGCGCCGTCGTCCCTCCTCCGTCGGACCACGGGGCGCCGTCGGACCAGGGGCCCGCGTCGGACCAGGGGCCACCGTCGGAAGGAGGCAGGGCGAGGGGCTCCGGCTCCGAGGGGGCGGGGGGTCCCGCCCAGTCGTAGTCGGGCAACCTCCCCCGCTGCTGCGCCATGCCTCGAGCATACGGCGCACTCGACCGCGGGACACCCCTTGCCACATACAACCATTCGGTTGTAGGTTTCGGGTATGCATCAGATCGACGACGACCGGGCCGACGCCTGGTTCCACGCTCTCTCGGACCGGACCCGCCGCGACATCCTGCGGCGGGTGCTGACGGGAGAACAGTCGGTCTCGTCCCTGGCCAGGAACTACTCCATGAGCCTGACCGCAGTGCAGAAGCACGTCGCGGTGCTCGAAGGGGCCGGCCTGATCACGAAGCGTCGTCGCGGCCGGGAGAGCCTGGCTTGCGGCGACGCCGACGCCCTGCGTTCCGTCTCCGATCTCCTCACCGAGCTGGAAGCCGAGCGGCGCGAGCACATCGCCCGCATCGACGAGCTCCTGGCCGCCGAGGCCGACCCGGCCCCGGCTCCCCCGCCCCACCGGAAGGACTGACCATGCCCGTCACCGACATCAGCCACGATATCGAGGCGCTCACCCTCACCATCACCGCGGAGTTCGCCGCCCCCGTGCAGCGTATCTGGGACATCTATGCGGATCCGCGCCAGCTCGAGAAGGTCTGGGGGCCGAAGGAGTACCCGGCCACGGTCGTGGACCACGACCTCACCCCGGGCGGCCACGTCACCTACTACATGACCAGCCCCGAGGGGGAGCGTCACTACGGCTACTGGAAGGTGCTCTCGGTCGAGGAGCCCTCCTCGTTCTCCTACGAGGACGGCTTCGCCCACGAGGACTTCACCCCGAACACCGAGCTGCCCATATCGACCTGCGTGAGCACCCTCCGTGCGACGGACGGCGGGACACAGGCGGTCTACGTGACCTCGTACAAGAGCCGCGAGGAGCTGCAGACCGTGCTCGACATGGGCGTCGAGGAGGGCTCGCGCTCGGCGATCGATCAGATCGACGACCTGGTCGCCTGAACCGCGCTCGCCACACCGCCGCTCAGCGCCCTCTGTCACGTGACAGGGGGCGCCGAGCGGTTCTACGGTGGGCGGAGCACACCCAGGAGGCGAGCATGCACGCATCGGACCCGGCCTCAGGCCGCGCCGCACGAGCGACCACCCGCATCCCGCTGTCGACGCATCTGGTGGCGGGCGCGCTGGCCACTCTCGGAGCGCTCGCGATGCTCGCCGTGCTCCCTCTGCCCGGCGGCCTGGGCGCCGGCGCACTGTTGATCGCCGCGGCCACGCTGCTCACCACCTGGGCGGACCGTCGCCACGGCCGCGCAGGCGCCTCGGCCTTCTCCGTCGACCTGCCGTCGGCGCTGCTGCTGCTGCTCACGATCGCCCTGTGGCTGGCGATCCTGCTCTTCCCGCACGACGCACTGCTCGCCCTGCGCACGCTGACAGGGCTCACTGTGGGCGCCGCCTTCTTCCTGTCCATACGCTGGGAGGACCGGATCCTCACCCGTCGCACGGTGCAGGAGCGCCCCGCGCCGGCGAGCGCCTGAGGTCGCGCCAGGTGCCACCGCCGCCCACCGCGAGTCGGCGCGCACAGCCTGCGCACCGACGGGTACGTCACGCCGGATGACGCGACTCTTCATCGACACCGGCCCTGCGGAGTACCGTGCCGTCGACGCCCGTCGCCCCCGTCGATCGGGACCCCGTGATCCAGGAGCACGCATGGACCTGCACAACGCCTCCCCCGCCGAGCCGTTGCACGTGAGCGCCCGCGACGCGGACTCGTCGACCGATGGCGGGCCCACGCCCGGGACGGCGGCCGCCGACGCCGTGCTGGACAACCCCGCCTGGTCCTCGCTGACCGGCCGCCACGGCCACCTCGCGATCGGGAACGAGCTGGTCCGGCGCTTCCCGGACGACGTCTCCCCCTTCGTGGGGGTCAAGGACTGGGACCACCCGGAGGTGTGGGACGCGATCCTCGACGTCTTCGGTCACGAGGCGACCGTGAGCGTCTCCCACGCGGATCCGCTGCTGCCCGACGGCTGGGCCCCGGTGTTCTCCATCCCCGGCGTGCAGCTCGTCCAGACCGAGCACCTCGAGACCCGGCCCGACGAGGAGGCGATCGAGCTCGGCGAGGCCGACGCCACCGACATGCTCGAGCTGGTCGAGCGGACCCGGCCCGGCCCGTTCCTGCCGCGCACCCATGAGCTCGGCCGTTACGTGGGGATCCGCCGCGCCGGACGGCTGATCGCGATGGCCGGCGAGCGCCTGCACCCCGAGGGCTGGACCGAGATCAGCGCCGTCGCGGTCGACGAGGAGCATCGCCGCCAGGGACTCGCCTCGCGCCTCGTGCTCGACGTCGCCTTCGGCATCCAGCAGCGTGGCGAGAAGGCGCTCCTGCACGCCTCGGCCACCAACACCTCGGCCATCGCCGGGTACGAGAAGCTCGGATTCGCTCTGCGGCGCCGCCTGATGTTCGGAGCCGTACGCACGCCCTGAGCTGTCGACCCGTTACGGTCATCGCATGGATGACGAGGCGACTCTGCTGGCACAGCTCGAGGACATCGACCGCAGCGACGACGGACTGGGGGCCTGGGTGGCGGAGCGGATCCACCGGCTCGAGGCCGACGACCGCCGCTCGGCCGATACCCACCTGGTCACGGTCGATCTGCCGGCCGACTGGGACATCCAGCTGTACCTCAAGGACGAGTCCAGCCATGCCTCCGGCAGCCTGAAGCATCGTCTCGCCCGGTCCTTGTTCCTGTTCGCCCTGGTCAACGGGTGGCTGAGGCCGGGAATGCCGGTGATCGAGGCGTCCTCGGGGTCGACCGCCGTCAGCGAGGCGCATGTGGCGCGCATGCTCGAGGTCCCCTTCATCGCGGTGATCCCGCGCGGCACCAGCTCCCGCAAGATCTCGCTCATCGAATCGGCCGGAGGTCGGTGCCACGTCGTTGACCGCGCCGAGCTCATGAGTCGGGAGGCCCAGCGCCTGGCCGATGAACTCGGTGGGCTCTTCCTCGACCAGTTCACCCACGCCGAGCGGGCCACGGACTGGCGCGGCAACAACTCCATCGCCGTCAGCGCCTTCGGTCAGCTGGAGCTCGAGCCGCATCCGGTGCCGCGCTGGATCGTCGTCGGTGCCGGCACCGGCGGCACCAGCGCCACCTTCGGCCGTTACCTGCGTTATCGCCGTCTGTCCACCGGGCTGTGCGTCGCCGATGTCGAGAACTCCGCCTTCTTCGAGGGATGGGTGCACGAAGACCCCTCCCGCACCACCGCGGCCGGCTCCCGCATCGAGGGCATCGGCCGTCCGCAGATGGAGCCGAGCTTCGTGCCCGGGGCGGTCGACCGCATGATCCGGGTGCCCGATGCGGCCTCGGTCGCGGCGGCCCGGTACCTCTCCGAGCGTCTCGGCCGACGGGTCGGGGCCTCCACGGGCACGAACCTGGTGGCGGTCGCGCACCTGGTCACACAGATGCGCGAGCGCGGCGAGAGCGGTTCGGTGCTCACACTGCTGTGCGATGCCGGCGACCGGTACACCGACACCTACTTCGACGACGACTGGGTCGCGGCCCAGGGCTGGGACCTGGGCCCGTGGCGGGCCGTGCTCGAGCGGAAGCTGCCGATCGGGAACCACTGAGTCGCACGGTCAGCTCCGCACGTCGGGCCTCTCCAGCGCCCAGGCCCCCTCGAGGTCGCCGCGCACTCGCACGAGATCCCCGGCGCCCGGGTAGAGCCGCACGGTGCACGGTGGCGCTCCGTCCGGGAGGAGTTCGAGCAGGCTTCCGTCCAGGAACACGGTGGCCGGGCCGTCGTCGGCCGCGAGCACTTCGGTGGCCGTGCCGTCCGCCGCGTGGATCTCCACCTGGACCCTGCCGCGCGTGCGCACCTCGACCCGCGCCGGGGTTCGCAGGTCGAGGACGTTCCCGGCCGGGAGCTCGAGCAGCTCCTTGCGCAGCGCCGTGAGTTCCGCCGGGACCCGCGACAGCAGGGTGCCGCCGTCGAGCCGGAGTTCCCGCGGGAACGTCAGCGCGCCGGCCCAGCCCTGCACGTCGGTCTGCTCCTGGCTGCGCTCGAGGCCCTCCCAGGACCAGCCCCACAGCAGCACCCGGTCGCGGTCGAGGACGGCCTGCGGCGCGTAGAAGTCCGGGCCGAGGTCGACGCGGCCTCCGCCCGTCGGGACGAAGCGGGGGATGCCTCCGTCATCGAGGGCGAGGTCGCCGACGAGGTGATTCACCTGGACCGTGGAGCGTCCGCTCCGCTCGGGATGGCGCCACAGCGACAGCAGCAGCACCCAGCGTCCGTCCACGGGCACGAGCTGCGGGCATTCCCAGAGGTCGGCCGGCGCGTGCTCGGCGGCCACGGGGTCATCGCCGCGCAGCAGCTCGCCGACATACTCCCAGCGCTCGAGGTCGTCGCAGGTGTACAGCAGCAAGACGGGGACGAATCCGCCGGCCTCCCGGATCCCGGCGCCCTGGATCCCCCAGCGTCTGCCGCCGTGCTCGAGGACGAAGGGGTCGCGCACGCCGATCAGCCCGGGGATCTCCGGGATGTCGGCCGCGACGGTGCCCGGCGCGATCAGCTCGGTCCCGGCCGGATCCAGACGCGCGACGAGGACCCGGGCGAGCTGGTTCTCCACCCCGTCGACCCCGGAGTAGACGAGGGTGGGAACCCCGGCGGTGTACGCGGCGGTGTCAGCGGCGGCGTCGAGCAGGCCGACGCCGCTCCAGCAGCCGTCCTGATCCGCTTCCCCGGGGCGAGGGCTCGGTCCCATCGGTTCCTCGCGCCAGGTCACCAGGTCCGGGGAGGACATGTGCCCCCAGCAGATGTGCTCGTGGCGGGCCGAGCGGGGGTTGTGCTGGAAGAACACATGCCACCGGCCGTCGGCGGTGCGGAGGATCCCGTTGGGGTCGTTGAGCCAGCCGCGCGGGTGGACGCGGTGCAGGGCGGGGAAGCAGGGGTCGAGGGTCTCGGCCATGGATGGTCGCTCCTGGTCAGTTGGTCCTGGCGACTCGTCGCAGGCGTGCGGGGACAGTGCGTCGGTGAGGCCTAGGCCCGCGAGTCCGCGTCATCACCCGTTACCGGGGACCAGCATCGTTCGATCGAGAATTATTCCTCGGGCCGAGCCGCGTGCAGGAGGCTCATCCCATCGTTGGGGCTGGCGGGATCTCGCCAGCCCCAACGGCCGTCTGCTACTAGATGTAGTGACCGGAGAGGTTGATCGACCCGTACTTAGTCAGCGCGGAAGGTGCGCCGGTAGTTCGTGGGAGTCACGTCGATCTCTCGACGCAGGTGACGCCGTAGCGTGCTTGCTGTTCCCAAGCCGGTGCGCTGCGCAATGACGTCCATTGGCAGGCTGCTGTTTTCCAGTAGGCGTCGGGCAGCAAGAACCCGCTGGTGCAGGATCCATTGCAGAGGGGTCTGTCCCGTCTCAGCAACGAAGCGCCGCGCGAGCTGCCGTTCGGACAAGTGCGCATGGCGCGCCAGATCGGCGACGCTGAGCCTCTGCTCGAGGTGGTCCACGATCCAGTCGGTGAGCTCGGCGAAACCGTGTGTCGTGGGAGCTGCCGCTGGCTCGATGTATTGGGCCTGGCCGCCTGCTCGGTGGGGCGGTACCACCATGCGGCGGGCAATACGGGCGGCGACCCGCTCCCCAAGGTCCCTGCGCACCAGGTGCAGGCATAGGTCGATTCCGGCGGCCACGCCGGCACTGGTGGCGACCTGTCCGTGGTCCACGTAGAGCACATCGGGCTGCACCGTGATTTCGGGGTACAACCGCTGCAACTCCCCGGCGTCCTGCCAGTGCGTGGTGGCGGTCAGCCCGTCAAGGAGCCCGGTTGCAGCGAGGGCAAAGGCGCCAGTGCACACCGACGCGACTCTCGTGCCGCGCTGGTAGGCGTTGCGGAGCACCCTCAGCGTGTCGCCATGAGGACGGTGATGGGGCCGGTAGCCAGGGATGATGACCGTGCGGGCGTGGGCCAACGCATCCAGGTCATGGACGGCGCCGATGCTGAATCCGCTGGAGGTCATGACGTCATCACCGTCGGGCGCCGCCACCGCGAAGGTGTACTCCTCTTCGGCGGGATGCCCGAAGACCTGGGCAACCGTCGACAGGTCGAAGGCGACCACTCCGGGCAGGGCGAGGGCGACGACGTGGTGTGGCACGCACCGATCATGGCAGGAATTGCGCGCACTACGTCATTCCTGCCGCTCGCACTGGGCAAGGCGCCCCGGCAGGGTTGATGCCATGAGCAAGCGCATCGTGATCGACCTGTTCGACGGTACGGAGGAACTCGACGCCGTCGGCCCGTGGGAAGTGCTGTCGTACTGGACTCAGACGTATCCGGCCGATGGTTGGCGGGTGGACCTGGCCACGGATGACGGCCAGCCCCGCCGCTGCGCCAAGGGACTCCAGGTGGTTCCCACCGCAGCCAAGGCAGCGGTGCCGCGCCCGGACCTCATCGTGGAGCCGGGAGGACGCGGCACCAGGGCACGCCTTGCGGACACTGACCACCTGCGGTGGCTGTGCGACGCCGCCGAGAGCGGTGCCCTGGTGAGCAGTGTCTGCACCGGGGCCCTGATACTTGCCGCCGCAGGGCTCCTGCACGCACGCCCGGCTACCACGTACCACGCAAGGTTCGACGAGCTACTCGCCCTCGACCCGACCATCACGCCATGCCCCGACCAGCGCTGGGTCGACGATGGGCAGATCGTCACCGCGGCCGGCGTCTCGGCGGGCATCGACATGGCCCTCCACCTCGTCGGTCGACTCGCCGGCCCCGGCCGCGCCCGACAGGTACAGGACGGCATCGAGTACCACCCGGCGCCGCCCACATGGTCAACGCCCACACACCACTGACACATCCCCTTCCCAGAGCAAGGAGCCATCACATGACCGAAACCCGTAAACCCACCCCGCCGTTCACCGCCGAAACCGCCGCCCTCAAGGTGCAGGCCGCCGAGGACGCGTGGAACACACGCGACCCCGAGAAGGTCGCGCAGGCCTACAGCGTCGACACCGTCTGGCGAAACCGTGACCAGACGATCACCGGCCGCGACCAGGTGATCGCCTTCCTCACCGACAAGTGGGATCGGGAACTCGGCTACCAACTCCGCAAGAACCTGTGGGCGTTCACCGACGACCAGATCGCCGTGCGATTCCAGTACGAATGGCACGACCATGACGGCCAGTGGTGGCGCTCCTACGGCAACGAACTGTGGCGCTTCGACGCGCACGGCTACATGACCCATCGCGAAGCCAGCATCAACGACCGTCCCATCAGCCAGGAGGAGCGACGCGTCACCCCAGGCCAGGGCGAGCTTCCCACCTGGTAACACCCCACCATCCCGCGACCGGATGCCCCTGTCTGTCGAGATGACGCGCGGTGCATGCCCCGGGGCTGGACCATCCGCGTAACAGCACCAACCAGCTGGCCGGCGACCGTAAGGTCGCCGGCCGCTTTCGCATCCGAAAGGCTCTACGTGTCCCACCCCAACGCCGCTCTCACGCCCCGGCACCGCCTGATCGTCGGCCGTCTCGTGGTCGACGATGGCTTCCCGATCAGCGAGGTCGCCGCCCGCTTCCAGGTCTCCTGGCCCACCGTGAAGCGCTGGGCCGACCGCTACCGCACCGGCCAGTCCATGCAGGACCGCTCCTCACGGCCCCGCCGGTCGCCGAACAAGACCAGCCACGCAACTGCGAAGCGCTGCATCCGGCTTCGCCTCCGACTGCGCGAAGGCCCGGTCCAGCTCGCCTGCCGGCTCGGGATCGCACCGTCCACGGTCCACCGGATCCTGGTCGACGCCCGGCTGAACCGGCTCTCCCACGTCGACCGCGCCACCGGGGAGCCCGTCCGCCGCTACGAGCACGACCACCCCGGCGCGATGCTCCACGTCGACGTGAAGAAGCTCGGCAACATCCCCGACGGTGGAGGCTGGCGCTACGTCGGCCGACAACAAGGCCACCGCAACCGAGTCGCCACACCCGACAAGCCCCGCAACAAGTGGCGGGATCCGCTCATGGGCAAGGCCTACGTCCACACCGTGATCGACGACCACTCCCGCGTCGCCTACGCCGAGATCCACGACGACGAAACCGCCCTCACCGCCACCGCCGTCCTCGTCAGGGCCGTCGAGTGGTTCAACGCCCGCGGGGTCACCGTCGAGCGGGTCCTGTCCGACAACGGCGGCGCCTACCGGTCACACCTGTGGCGAGACACCTGCGCAGAACTCGGCATCAGGCACAAGCGCACGAGGCCGTATCGGCCACAGACCAACGGCAAGATCGAGCGCTTCCACCGAACCCTGGCTGACGGCTGGGCCTATGCCCGCTGCTACACGTCCGAGACGGAACGACGCAGTGAGCTCGACAGCTGGCTGCACTACTACAACCACCACCGCCCGCACACGGCCTGCGGCAACCAGCCGCCGTTCTCACGATTGACCAACGTCCCCGATCAGTACAACTAGAAGCCCATTCCTCCCATGCCGGCTTCCACGTTGGTGGGCGGCGTGGAGTCCTCTGGACTGTTAGCGATCACGGCTTCGGTCGTGAGGAAGAGTGCAGCGATCGAGACCGCGTTCTCTAGTGCCGCCCGGGTGACTTTGACGGGGTCGATGATGCCCGCAGCGACGAGGTCCTTGTACTCGCCTGTCGCGGCGTCGAGCCCTTCGCCGATTGGAAGGTTGCGCACGATGTTGACTACCACTCCTCCTTCCAGGCCGGCATTGGCGGCGATCTGTCGGAGTGGGGCATCGAGTGCGACGAGAACTATTGCTGCGCCTGTCTTTTCGTCGGGGTCGTCCAGGTTGATCTGTTCGACCGCGTCTCTCATGCCGGCTTGGACCAGTGCGACGCCGCCACCGGCGACAACGCCCTCGTCCACAGCGGCCTTGGCGTTGCGCACGGCATCCTCGATGCGGTGCTTGCGCTCCTTGAGCTCGACCTCGGTCGCCGCGCCGGCCTTGATGACGGCCACGCCGCCGGCCAGCTTCGCGAGACGCTCCTGGAGCTTCTCGCGATCGTAATCCGAGTCGGAGTTCTCGATCTCGGCACGGATCTGCGACACGCGACCGGCGATGCGCTCGGCGTCACCGGTGCCCTCGACGATGGTGGTCTCGTCCTTGGTCACGACGATCTTGCGCGCCTGGCCGAGGTGCTCGAGACCGGCGGTCTCCAGCTTCAGGCCGACCTCCTCAGCGATGACCTGGCCACCGGTGAGGATCGCCATGTCCTCCAGCATCGCCTTGCGGCGGTCGCCGAAGCCGGGTGCCTTGACGGCCACGGACTTGAAGGAACCCTTGAGCTTGTTGACGACGAGGACCGCGAGGGCCTCGCCGTCGACGTCCTCGGCGAGGATCGCCAGCGGCTTGCCGGCCTGGATGACCTTCTCCAGCAGCGGCAGCAGGTCCTTGACGGAGGAGACCTTGGAGGACAGCAGGAGGATGTAGGGGTCCTCCAGCACGGTCTCCTGGCGCTCGGCGTCGGTGACGAAGTAGGGCGAGATGTAGCCCTTGTCGAACCGCATGCCCTCGGTGAGCTCCAGCTCGAGGCCCATGGTGTTGGACTCCTCGACCGTGATCACGCCTTCCTTGCCGACCTTGTCCAGCGCCTCGGCGATGAGCTCGCCGATCCCACGATCACCTGCCGAGATCGACGCAGACGCGGCGATCTGTTCGCGGCTCTCGATGGGCTGCGCGGTCGCGGTCAGTCTGCGACTGACCGCGACAGCGGCCTTTTCGATACCCTTCTTGAGCGCCATCGGATTCGACCCCGCAACGACGTTGCGCAGCCCCTCTCGCACCAGTGCTTGAGCGAGCACTGTCGCCGTGGTGGTGCCGTCGCCAGCGATGTCGTCCGTCTTCTTGGCGACTTCCTTGACGAGTTCCGCGCCGATCCGCTCGTAAGGATCCTCGAGCTCGATCTCCTTGGCGATCGACACGCCATCGTTGGTGATGGTGGGGGCGCCCCAGGACTTCTCGAGCACGACATTGCGACCCTTGGGGCCGAGCGTGACCTTGACGGCGTCGGCGAGCTGATTCATACCTCGCTCCATACCGCGCCGTGCTTCCTCATCGAACGCAATGAGCTTTGCCATGACTACAGACCCTTTCCTTCCAGCGGATGTGACCGGACGGGGTGCCCGCGACGGACGACCAGCCTGATGCGGCCGCTCTCACCCCATCCGGTCTGGCACTCGCAGACGACGAGTGCCAGAGTCCTACTGTGTAGGACTAAGTTGCCTGTGCGCAAGTCATAGACCTACCGTGTAGGACTATGAGTCCGAAAAAGGCAGCCACCGGCCCCTCGGTGCCTGGGGCAGTGTGGCTGCGCCAGCGCCCGCCACGACGAGGTCAGCACGGCCTCACCCGCGAACGCATCGCTGCCGAAGTCGTGTCCCAACTCGACCACGGTGGCCCCGCTGGACTGAATTTGCGCTCCATTGCGGCCGCGCTCGATGTGCACCCCACGACCCTCTACTGGCATGTGTCGGCTCGCGACGATCTTCTCGACTTCGCCGTCGACGCAGTGTTTGCCGAGCTGCCGCTACCGACGCGGCCCGCTGACGACTGGATAGAGGACGTCCGTGCATTCATGCATAACCTTCGCGCAGCCCTGCTTGCCCATCCCTGGTCAGGAGCGCTGGCCAGCAGCCGGCCACTCCTGGGGCCCGAAGCTCTGGCGCGCTCAGAGTTCGTCTATGCCGCGCTGGCGCGAGCAGGGTTCACCGGAGACGAACTCACGGCGTCAGCCGCAGCTGTCTCAAACCTAGTGATCGGCTCAGTCGCCGCCGAAACATCATGGCAACACGGCGATGAGTCGCCGGCTCGGCGAGCCGTTCACGAGCACCTCCGCGCCAACGCGGAGACCTATCCCGCGATGGCAGAACTCTCAACCGAGTCGGGCCACTGGGGGGCGCAGTTCTCCTACAGCGCAGACCTGCTTCTCGCTGGCCTTGCCCAGAAAGCGCCCATTAACGTCACCTCGCACGGAGCCACCACCCAAGCACCACAGATCATGTGACACCTACGCGTGCACTTGGCCGACGCCACTGCACAGCCGCTAGCACTGATCTCCATCGGTCTTTGGTGGACATCGATAGCCCAGGCAGAGAAGGATAGGGGGATGTCGCCCTCTCTGACTGAGACTGACCTCGACCCAGCTCACGCTCGCGAGAAAGCATGAACGCCACACCTACAGTCGTCGTCACCGGTGCCAGCGGCGGCGTCGCGGAGGAATAGTCAAGACCTGTGGATCGGTGTTCTGCTATCTGACCGAGAAGTTGCTGATCCGGCGCTATGAGCGCCGGTCACTCGGGCCGGAACTGCTCGCCGAGGATCGCGCGGGCCGGGAGATGGGCCCTGAGGGCGAAGCCACGACCTACGAGATTCGGGAACCGTTGGATACCGGGCGATTCACCGCGCGCACGGACCTGGCCGACGCGCTGGTCCATCTCGCTGCGGAGCAGACCGACGGGAGTCTCCACGGTCGGGGTGTTCACCACGTCAGGGTCCCCACACCTGCGCGATGTTCTGCTGCGAGAAGCGTTCGGGCGCTCGAGATGAAGACCCGTAAAGTGCTCGACCTGCACCTCCACGGGTTCACCGTCCCGGACGGTCGCGACAGACGCCGGCCTCGACATCAAGGCAGCAGGTCCCTCGTCGGACTGGGGCGCTCTGTGCAGGGCAGTCAGCAATTCTCGCCTCGGGAGCCGTCTCGAGGGGCAAGTGCTGCATCGTCGTCGCTGCTTCGCACGAAGAGCTGGTCGGCGTTTCCTTCCTGCATCGCCCGCGCGTAGGCGTCGACCTTGAGTTCGATCAGGTCCAGCGCTTTGTGAAGCGTGGCCATCTCAGCACGGACGGTGACCTCGTGTCGCTGGAGGATCTCCAGGCGCTGGGGCTCGTTCCCGGGCCCGTTGCGGACCAGCTCCGCGTACTTCGCGATGTCCGGGATCGGCATTCCCGAAGCGCGCAGTCGCTGGCAGACGCTGATCCATTCGATGTCGTCCGCGGTGAAGATGCGCCGCCCGCTCGCGCTGCGAGGCGCGCGTGGGAGCAGACCCTCGCGCTCGTAGAATCGCAAAGTGTCCACGCTGAGCCCGGTCCGTTCGCTCACGTCACCGATCGACAAGTCCTCTAGCACGACCACAGGCTACGCGCCGCCTTGACCTGGAGTCGACTCCAGGTCATAGCGTCGCCGGCATGATCGATACACAGCAGACACAGCAAGCGTCGTCCCCTCTTCTCGGCCGTCGGGTCTTGGTGACCGGAGCGTCATCGGGCATCGGATGGGCCACGGCCCGGGTGCTCGCATCCCATGGCGCCCAGGTCGCGCTCCTGGCCCGCCGCGCGGAGCGCCTGACCGAGCTCGCGCAGGAGATCGACAGCGCCGGAGGACACGCTCTCGCGCTGCCCGCCGACGTCACGGAGTTCGGCCAGGTCCAGACGGCCGTCGACCGTGCCACGGCTGAGTTCGGTGGCGTCGACGTCCTGGTCAACAGTGCCGGGATCATGCTTCCGGGGCTGATCGCCGAGGCCGACCCGGCTGACTGGGACCGAATGGTGTCCGTGAACCTCATGGGGTCCATGTATGCGGCGCGCGCGGTTCTTCCCGGTATGCAGGAGCGCGGTCAAGGGCACATCATCAACGTCTCCTCGAACTCGGGACGGGTCCATCAACCCTCCTTCGCCGCCTATGCGGCGACCAAGCACGCCCTGGGGGCCTTCACCACGATCCTCCGCAAAGAGGTCTACCCCTCACGCCTGCGGGTGACACTGCTCGAGCCCGGCGCGACCGAGTCCGAACTCTCCCAGCACGCCGACCAAGAGGTCCTGGGGGATCTCCTGGCAGGCATGGGCGATGGAAACGGGATGCGGCTGATGACAACCGACGACGTCGCGAACGCCATACTGTGGTCACTGACCGCCCCGCCCCATGTGAACGTCGGCGAGATCCTCTACACCCCGGTCGATCAGCGCGACTGGTGAACTCTGGCCCTGGCCACCGCCGGCTTGCGGTAACCGGGCATCGTGGCTGGGTAGCTGGCGACCAGACGGTAGGTTAGCCGGCGGGTGACATCGCATCTCGGGTCTGCCTGCCCAGCCCTATAGCTCGGTGCCTCAAGCGGCCCGTCGGCGGTCTCCTGGCCCGTGGTCGGTCTGGTCGTCGGGGCGCTCTACGAGTCGGCCCTTCGCGAAGGTCGCCCCGGCCCGGACGAGCGCGACCAGGTGGGGTGCGTTTACGGCCCGCCAGCGGGCTTGGGCGGACTCGATCAGCTTGAACGCCATCGCGATCCCGGCAGCGCGGGAGCCGGGGCCTTTGGTGACGCGCTGGCGCAGCCGGACCGTGGCGAACGTGGATTCGATCGGGTTGGTCGTGCGCAGGTGGACCCAGTGTTCGGCGGGGTAGTCGTAGAACTCCAGCAGCACGTCGAGGTCGTCGGTGACCTTCGCGACCGCTTTGGGCCACTTGGCCCCGTACTCGTCGGCGAAAACCTTCGCGGCAGCCTCGGCGTGCTCGCGGTCCTCGGCCTGCCAGATCTCCGCGAGGGCCTTCTTCGCACCGGGCTGGGCGGACTTGGGCAGCGCGTTGAGCACGTTTGCGATTTTGTGGAACCAGCAGCGTTGCTCCCGGGTGGTCGGGAAGACCTCGCGAAGGGCGGACCAGAATCCCAGCGCGCCGTCGCCGATCGCGAGGACCGGGGCGGCCATCCCGCGGCGCTTGGTCTCGCGCAGCAGGTCGGCCCAGGACTCGGCGCTTTCGCGGTGGCCGTCATCGAGAGCGATCAGCTCCTTACTGCCGTCGGCGCGGACCCCGATCATCACCAACAGGCAGATCTTGTCCTGGGACAGCCGCACCTTGAGGTGGATCCCATCGACCCAGACGTAGACGTAGTCCGTCCCGGTCAGCGACCGGGTGTTGAACGCCCTCGCCTCGTCCTGCCACTGGCTGGTCAGCCGGGTGATCGTCGTCGGCGACAGCCCAGCGGCCGAGCCGAGGAACTGCTCCAGCGCCGGGGCGAAGTCGCTGGACGAGAGCCCGTGCAGGTACAACAGCGGCAGCACCTCGGCCATCTGCGGGGACTTGCGCGCCCAGGCGGGCAGGATCGCCGAGGCGAACCGCTTGCGCTCACCCGTGGCCTCGTCGGTGCGCTTGTCGTTGACCCTCGGGGCGGTCACCGGCACCGCACCGGCGGCGGTGGTCACCTCGCGGGTGGCGTGGTAGCCGTTGCGCACCACCAGCCGGTGCCCGCTGTCGTCGACCTCGCCGGCTGCGGTGTCGACGTAGGCGGCGACCTCGGCCTGCAGCGCAGCCGCGAGCATCTGCCGGGCACCATCGCGCACGATCGCATCCAGCAGTGAGGATCCGCCCGCCGCGCCGTCGTCGCAGTGGTTGGACTCCGAGTTGTCGGGGACTATCTTGAGCATCGGGCGCACCTTCCCGAACCAGCGCGTCAACGCCGGTCCATGATCAGAGACTTCGTTCCTTGTAGATCATCCTCGGGAAGGTGCGCGCCTTGCACGCCACCCCGCCGAGAGCCATCCACAGGTTCTGATCATTCCTCCGGCGTCGGAAGTGCAATCGCTGAGCACCTCTGCTCAACCGGGAACATTGTCTTCAACCTCGACCCAACTCCTCCAGAGGACACATCCTCCAGCGTGCATCATGTCCACGGAGATGGAAGCGACCCCGCAGCGACGACAGCTGCTGCGAGCCTTGCTGAAAAATACGGACCACTGAGCGGCTGGGTGAACAATGCTGCAATCTTCCGCGACGCAGGCCTCGCGACTGCCACCGCTATACAGATCAGCGAGCTCATATCTCTGAACCTCAACCTCGCCGTCGTCGGATGCCATACCGCGGTGCAACACTTCCTCGCTCATTCGCGGCCCGGAGCGATCGTGAACGTCTCCTCACATCAGGCGCAGCGGCCCGTCCGCGGTGCCCTTCCCTACGCCACAGCGAAAGCCGCGATCGAAGGACTCACGCGTGCGGCCGCCGTCGACCACGGGCCACAGGGCATCCGAGTGAATGCGGTCGCGCTGGGCTCGATAACGACGGCCCGGTATGAAGACCACCGACGCAAACACCCCGAGACTGATCGACAGATGGAGGCCCTGCACCCCCTCGGCCACGTCGGCCACCCCCAGGACGTTGCCCGCACTGTCGCCTTCCTCCTGGCACCCGAATCAGGATTCATTACTGGCGCGGTTCTCCCCGTCGACGGCGGGCGATCCGTGCTCGGCCCCGACCCCGAGAGCACCTAGAACTCAGGGTGCACCCGGCCTACGGGTCGCGCAAACCGACTCCGATGGCGGGTTCGGAAGCCCAGTTTGCCGGGGACCGGCATCGTTCGGTTGAGAATTATTCTCCGGCCTATCCGCGCACAGCAGTGATCGCATCTCGTCCCGCAGGTGCTCGGTTGGCCGGGGAGCAGGTCCTCCGGATGTCACGTTGAGGTGTTCGGAGCTGCACGGTAGACAGATCTGTCACGAAATGCCCGGCGGGGACCCTACTCTCAACCGTGGCGACTGTGAAGTGGATCGGTGAATGGCGGGCTTCTGGTGGGGGTGAGTGGCGTTAGCTGGTGATGAGGGTGCTGGCGGCTGCTTCGATGACGTCGTCGGTGATGGTGTCGAGTTGGTTGATCTTCAGGACGCGTCCGATTTGGGGGAAGAGGCGCTCGAGGAGGCGGAAGTTGCCTCTGGTGATGCGTTCGATCGCGGCGATGGCCTGGGCGTCGGTGAAGTCTTCGGGGTCGAGGGTGCGGCCGAGGCGCTTCCAGTGGCGGGTCAGGACGAACAGCAGTTCCTCGCGAGCGAGGGCGCGGTAGCGGTGGGAGAACCCGAGGCGGCTGTAGAGCTGGGGGTAGTGGCGGAAACGCTGGTCGATGCCGGGCATCCCGATGAACATGAGGGCGACGTGGTGGCGGTCGTGGAGGTCTCGGAGTAGCTCGAGTGAGGTCGGCGTGAGACGTTCGGCCTCGTCGATGATGATCAGCTCGGTGAAGTCGATGGTGCGGGGAACTTCGGTGGTCGTGATTTTCCCGATCGCGCAGAGATGCTCGTAGATCAGCACTCCGACCTTGCCGCGGTAGAACTCGATGTCGCGCATGAGATCGCGGTGCTTGGCGAGGACCTCGGGGGTGTAGAACACGGTGCGGGAGCGGTGGGCGGCGGCGTACTGTTTCAGGTCGGCCTCGCTGCGTGGCCCCCAGGCTTGGATGAAGGGTTCGAGGGTGTCCCAGTGGGCGTACCGGCGGGCGGACTGCGTCTTACCGACGCCGGCCTCGCCGTGGCAGATGCCGATGGTGACGTCCTTGCGGATGGCGCCGGCGAACTCGGTGAAGCGGCGGTGTTCCTTGGTGACGATGAAGTCGCGATTCATCTACTCGTCCTCTTCGTAGGTCTTCAGGCGCTTCCTGGGCCGTCGCGCGGGAGCGGGCGGCGTTGGTGGGTCGTCAGGGGGTCGTGGAGTCGTGGGGATGCGGTCGTTGATGTCCTTGCGCAGTTGTCGGCGGCGGGCTCTGCGGGCGGTTTCGATGTCGTGGAGGCTGTAGCGCTGGTTGGGGTGGGCTTCGTCGATCGCTGTGCATACGAAGGTGTCGTGGTCGTAGACACGGATCTCGGACAGGTCCCGGGGGTCGTAGCGGATGGTGACGGTGCGTCCGACGAACGAGGCGAGCGTGGGCGAGAGGTAGCGCTGGCCTTGGAAGTGGATCCCGTCGCGCTGGACGGTGCGATGCTTGGAGACCCGCAGAAGCAGCCCGTCGAGCTCCTCGAGACTCTCGGGTAGTCGCGGCAGCCATCCCTCAGCGATCCAGGCCGCCTTCGGGCTCGTTCGGATCGCGGTGTGCGTGCGCTGGTTGTACTGGCCGACGAACTCCCCGACGGCCCTGTCGAGACCAGGAAGGTCCAGCACCGGCACTGGGCGTGGTTGCCCAGGGGTGAGGCGCCCGGGCAGGGTCGCGAGCAGTTCGGTGTTGACGGTGTGGAAGAACCGCTCGATCTTTCCTCTGCCCTGGGGGCGGGCGACGGCGGAGTGGATGATGCGGATCTTCAACGCGATCGCGGTGTACTCGAGATGATGGCTGGTGAAGTCGCTGCCGTGATCGACGTAAAGGACGTCTGGGATGCCGCACATCGGCCAGGCGGGGTCGCTCTTAGGCCAGATCGCTTGGCGCAGCGCCAGCGCGGTGTTCATCGCCGACGGCGCACCCTCGAAGACCATGTATCCGCAGATCGCCCGCGAGTAGTCGTCCATGACCGTGGTCAGCCAGGGCCTGGATGGTCTCCCGCTGGGGTCCTTGATGAGGATGTCCAGCTCGGTGTGGTCGACCTGCCACAGGGCATTGGGACGATCCGCGCGATGGCGGAAGACGAGCTCGTGGCGGTCCCGGTAGGACGCTGGGCCCTCGAGCGCGAGCGTCACCATCCCTGGATCCAACGCTCGCACGATCGACCGCACCGTCGCGTAGCTCGGCGTGCTCACTCCTCTTCGTGCGGCCTCGGTCGCGGCCAGGCGGTGCAGCGTCGCGATGCTCGGGCGAGGCTTGGTTAGAGCCAGGTGCTCCACGAACGCCACCAGCTCAGGCGCGGCCCGCCGCACGCCGGCATCGGCGCGCTGCGCCCGCTCAAGAGCCGAAATGCCACCTGTCCGGTAGAGGCTGTGCCAACGCGAGAGCGTTCGCTCCCCCACCCCAGTCTCCCGGGCAAGACTCGCCAGCGGGATGCCGTCTTCGACGTGGAGCCGCAGAATCTTCCACTTCTGCGACCCGTCCATGTCACGCCTGCGCGATGCTCTCGCGAGCGGCCGCGTCCCGCTGGTGGCGATACAGCGTCGCCCGTGACCACCCCACCAGGCGCGCCGCCTCCTCAGCGGTGCGCCCCTTCGCTCTCTCTTCGGCAGCGATCGCGAGCTTGCGATCCACGACCTCCGGGTTCACGGGCGGCCGGCCGAACTTGGTGCCCTGGGCCCGGGCTGCTGCGATTCCCGCGTTGACGCGCTCGGTGATCAGCTCGCGTTCGTACTCCGCCAGCGTCGCGAGCATCCCGAGCATGAGCCGGCCCGACGACGTCTCGGGATCGATCCCGTCGGAGACCGACTGGATCTTCACGCCGCTGTCCCGCAGCAGGTTCACGGTGTTAAGCACGTCGATCAGCGACCGGCCCAGTCGGTCGATCCGCCAGACCACCACCGTGTCCTCAGGCTCCGCGTAGGCCAGGAGCTTCTTCATGCCCGGACGCTCCGCCGCGCTCTTCGCCCCAGACGTCACATCCGAGAACACATCCCGCCTCTGCACACCGGCCGCAAGGAGAGCGTCGAGCTGCAACGCGGGGTCCTGCCCCGCCGTCGACACCCGCGTGTACCCCAGAAGCCTCATCGCCACATGATGCCTCACAAACTACCCGAACCGGAAGATCTGAGACGGAACGCAGTGCGACGACTTCACGAGACACTCCTTGCCGCTAACGGCCCAGCTCGAGACGGCTCTTCCGCCGCTCGGCCGCGTGTCTCGTAAAGCTGTAGCTATATGAGCTGCCGAAGCGGCCTGATGCTACCGGATCTGTACTACTCGATGGCGTGATCGCGCGATGGCAGCGATCGCACAGCCGGATCCGCCCTCACTGGGTCCGGTGAATCAACCCTGGATCCTTGTCGTTACTTTGCGAGTTCGGGCTTTCCAGGGGAGGCCTCGTCGTGGAGGATCTCGGACTCTGCCGGGGTGATCACCCCCCCCGGGATCCCATCGGGCCGCCCGGCGCGCCGCGCGGACCTGCGCGCACCGGAAGCTCTAGCATCGATCGTCCGGGGCGGGCAAAGGAGTGCGGATGACAACGGAGACCACCAGCGCCTCGTCTACGTCGGCATTGTCTGCGCTACCGCTGGATCGGGATTTCAACCTGCTGTGGTTTGCACGGGCGGCCTCCGACGCCGGTACCGCGATTGCGATGGGCGCACTGGCGCTGATAGCGGTCCGCACGCTCGAGGCGACTACCCTCCAGGTTTCTCTGCTCACCGCGGTCGCGGGTCTGGTTGGTGCGGCACTGGCACTCCCACTCGGGCCGTTCCTCGAGGCGCAGAGAAAGCGACCGGTGATGATCGCGGCCGACGTCGTACGGGCTGTGCTCTTCACCTCAGTGCCGCTGGCCGCAGCGTTCGGCATTCTCTCGTTTTGGCAGCTGGTCGCCGTCTCTGGTGTGGGAGCACTCGGCAGCATCGCGTTCGGTGGGGCGTCGGCCGCGCACCTGAAGAATCTTGTGCCCCGCGAACGGCGCACCGAGGCGCTGGGTAAGCTGGAATCGACCTTCTGGTTGCTGACTACGCTCGGGCCCGCCCTTGGCGGAGCAATCATCCAACTGCTGGGCTCCACCGTCACCCTCGGCATGCAGGCTGTCGGTCTGCTGGCCTCCGCGCTCGGCATCAGCCGGATCCGCCGCCCGGAGCCCGCTCCCCCGCCTCCGGGGAACCGACACTTCCTGGCCGAGGCCAGCGCAGGATTCACCGTCATCATCCGGGACTCCCGACTACGCCCACTTCTGCTGAACTCGACGCTTTTCGCCGCCTTCGTCGCCTGGATCGGCCCGCTCGAGATTGTGCTGCTGCTACGCGGCCTGGACTTACCCGCCTGGCAGTTCGGGCTCGCCCTCGCACTACCGAGCCTCGGGGGTCTGCTTGGATCCTGGCTCGCGCCGCGCGTGAGCCGGCGGGTCGGCGAACACCGCACACTGGTGGGCTCCGCTGTGCTGCGAGGCCTGCCGGTGCTTGCCCTGCCGTTCCTGCCCTCGGGGTTGGCGGGCTTGGTGGTCTACGTGATTTCGACGTTTCTGCTCCTGCTCATCGCCGGAGTGTTCCGTCCGGTCTACACCGCCTACCGCATGGAGGCGACCGACGACGCCTACATGACCCGGGTGACCACGGCGTTCACTCTCGCCTCCCGTGGACTCGCCCCACTGTTCGCCCTGACAGGCGGCCTCGTTGCCACGGGGATCGGAGTGCGGGGCGGACTGCTGGTCGGAGTGATCGGACTGGCGCTCTCCGGACTCTTCCTGCCGTGGCGGGAAGCGACCTCAACGACTCAGGTCACATCCCAATGACAATGAAAGTGCTGCCTTACGACCTGCCCGACGTACCGCCCTAAGCAAACGGGGATGATGCGTAGTTAGGGGCCACTCGCGTTGCGGCCCAGCCTCGTAAGGAACGCCAGCAGGACCCCCGCAACGAAGCGTTGGCAGAATCCCGCCATTTTTCAGTGAAATTTACAGGCGACGTCGCGGTCTGGGTGCGCCGCTGGGGTATACCCAAAAGCAACAGTGCGGCCAAGGGTCATGTCGTACTGATGTCCAGGACTCTTCGGCTTGACCTTGACCCTAGGTCAACGCTGGAAGCTGACTCTATGACGAACAAACCATGGATGGGCATGCTTCCCGTCGCCGACACTGAACTGGCTGTTACCGATACGGGCGGCTCTAATCAGCCGGTGATCTACCTCAACGGCAGCTTCGCTGATCAGAAGCATTGGAAACGGGTCATCGAGTCCTTGGGAACCGAGGAGTGGCGACACGTGACCTTTGACGAGAGAGCGCGGGGGCGGTCACACACGTCCTCTGACTACAGCTTCGACGGTGCCGTGGAGGACATCGGGGCCGTCATGGAGGCACGGGGGATCGAGCAGCCCATCCTCGTCGGCTGGTCGATGGGAGCCACCCTGGCTGCGCACTGGGCCGCCAGATATCCGAGTCGAGTCCGGGCCGTGGTCTGTGTGGACGGAGCGCTGCCCTGGGGTCTCACCGGTGCGGAAGGTCAGGATCGGATACGGCAGCTGTTCCACCGGCTACGGTGGCTCTTCCCGATTGCCAGTCGGCTGGGACTCGCAGCACGCATGAGCGCCAGCGATCATGCTGAGGTGAACATCGAGCTCAACGAGATCACGGCGGCCATCGCCCCGGTCCTGGAACGCATCGAGTGTCCTGCCGTGTACGTGCTGGGGACGGGTGGGAACCTTGGTAGCGGCTCTGACGAGATGGAGGAAGTGCGGGCATCATTGGACCCAGTACTCGCCATATCGCCCAACCTCACCGTGGGCTCCAAGGTCCCTAGCAATCACTCACAGCTTCTCCGACGTGAGTACCACGCCATCGCGGCTGCCGTACGTCAGGCAAACGCTGAAGCAAGGAAGACCACCCCACCAGCCCCGACGGAGTAGATGCACGTGGTACGTGGAGTCACGATCAGCCAGGCAGCCGCCTACACCGGGGTCACCGTCAAGGCGGTGCGTCACTACCACCGTCTCGGCCTTCTGCCGGAGCCCGAACGCGACCCATCGGGCTACCGGCGCTACGGCTCCGAGGAGCTCTTTCGCCTGATACAGATCCGCACCCTAGGGGGCGCGGGCGTACCCCTGGCCCAGGTCGACCTGCTCCTTGCCACAGACCCAGCATCGTTCGAAGAATCTCTACAAGAACTGGACCAGCGGATCGAGGACCAGATCCACGTGCTTCGTGAGCGCCAACGCAAACTCCACGAACTGACGTCCGTCGAACAGGCCCTCTTGCCACAACGGGCGATCGAACTGCTAGCCCATCTGAGGGATCTCAGTTTCGATGACACCTTTGTGGACCTCCAACGTGAAGGTCTCGTGCTGGCGAACGCCATGGCTCCTGATCTCTTCGAGAACTTTCTGGAGCAGTTCGAAGAGCGCCTCCGAGACCCGACCCACGTCGCCATCCTTCATGCCAGCTGGGCCGCTGAAGGGATGAGCCCCGACGACCCCCGGCTCGAGACTCTGGCCGACGACATGGCTCAGAGCATCCTTGCCCACCGGACAGGCCTTTCTCTGCCCGAATCGGTCCGTAAGGGCACCCAAGCGGGTGAGGTGTATGACGCCATCAACCATCACCGCAGCCAGGAATGGCCCACTGCATCCCGACTCACCGAGCTAGTGGAGGAGCGCCTGCGCGCCGCTGGCCTTCATATACCGGCACCGCTACACAACCGCCCAGGCCCCCAGGACGTACCCGCACCCCGCCCAGACCACTGAAGCAACCACGAGACACGCGAGCTGCTGCGACGGCGCGACACCCCAACGCGACAGATCCGTCGCGTTGAGGCGCACCCTGCGCAACAGTTACGCGACCGTAGTCTCCCCTGTTCTGCAGGGTCAAAAACGATAGTTCTGGGACAGATCTGCGCCGTGGGGTATACCCCAACGATGCGCTGTGACTTCGTCTGCCGGAGTTCTTCCGACACTCGATGACGGCCCCGCCGTCGGCCAGCGGACGACCCCGGGGCCGTGTTCCCCAAAGCGATCCCCTCTTGGGAATGCCCTGAAGAGTGGTCCCGCGCGGACTCCGCCAGCAGAGGCGAATGCCGAACAGCATCGGCATCCGAACCGGGACGGTCAAACTGCTGCTTGTACCTGAGCATCGTGTGCTGCGCGCTGGCAATATTAGGCAAGGTCAGAACTGGATGCTCATAGTCTCTTCTACGCTCCGGATGAGATAGTGGCTTCTAAGATGTATTTGTCAACACCCGCTTTCGCGGTGACTGGCCCGACTGGAATAGGCGCTTTGGCCCCAACGGGCACGACGAGAATAACAGGCGCAACGGGGGCACGGCGTTGAGTGCCGCAGACCAACTACTATTTGCTACCGAGCACCGCTGCCCCCACTAAGCAACGCCATCTCGCGATGAACGTAGTCTCAACGTCCTAACATGACAGGAGAACCTCATGACGCATCTCGGTCGCCGCAAGATGCTCGGCATGTCCGTAGCATCCGTTGCCACAGCCGCGCTTGGCAGCTGCGTGAAACCACTTGCCGTTGATAACGTAAACGCGTCCCCCACCATTCCGTCATCCGACACGCCTGTAACGCTGTCCTGGTGGTCGGGAATGAGGGGTCCACAGACTGTGTGCGACATCTTCAATACCACCCAGGACCGTATTCGAGTCGAAGCCACATCGATACCCGGCCCAGGTGACGGAGGGAATGCAAAACTTCTGTCTGCAGTGGCTGCTGGTGCTGGCCCCGACATCGGACAGGTCGAACTACGCGACACCAATGAATTCGCCCTGGCCGGCGCCCTCGTCGACATCGGCCGATATGGAGCGTGGGCAGTCGAATCCCAGATCGACCCCGCAGCGTGGTCGCAAGTTGTGGTAGCGGACTCCGTCTACGGAATCCCACATGACACTGGCCCTGCTGCGATGTTCTATCAGGAACCACTCTTTGAGGCTCTCGGAGCTGTACCGCCAGCGAGCTGGGAGGAGTGGTCCGAGCTAGCACAGGGGGTACGGGACCACGATCCAACTCATTACCTCTCTGCCCTGAACGTGAGTGGTGGCGACCTCACCATGTACGCGATGCAGGCAGGGGCAGTATGGTTTCAGGCTGAGCCCGACGGCTGGATAGTGAACATGACCGACGACGTCTCGAGAGGTGTTGCTGAATTCTGGGATCACGCGATCGCCAATGATCTAGTCACCACGACCATCCCCCCGTGGTCAACCCCATGGTTCGCGGCCGCTGGCGAAGGACGAATCTATTCTCATATCGAAGGTTCGTGGGCTGATGGGCTCCTCAAGGCCGTACCCAACGGCCACGGAAAGTGGCGGGTCGCCCCGATGCCTCGCTGGGACACTGGCTACGCTTCCGGACAGAGTGGCGGGTCTTGCGGAGCCGTCATGGCACATTCCGAACATCCCGCCGAGGCACTCGAGTTCCTCACTTGGATGTGTACCTCGCAGCCGGGAGTCGACGCAATGATCGAGCACCTTGGTATTGGCTGGTCCCCCATGGCGGGCTACATAGGCGCAGAGCGACTCGAGCCATCAGCATTCTTTGGCGGACAGAGCTATAATGAAGACGTCCTCGTGCCGATGAGTAACGGACAGAATCTCAACTGGTTGTGGCCACCAGTTTGCCAGCGTTTCATGGATATACTCGGGGACGGAATGCGCTCGAGAGTAGCAGGCGACACTCGACTCGTAGATTTTCTACCCCGAGCTCAGGAGCAGATCATAGAGATTATGCGAAACATGGGGCTCAACGTCCGCGCACCCAGATGATGGCATAGAGCCCTCAGAGTTGAGTGCGGGCGCGCCGGTGGGATGGGGTTTCTGACACTAAGCGTAGAGGTTCTCGACGGTTAGCACCTTTCCACCCCGAGGACCTCAAAGTCCCCGACAATAGTAGACTCCACGTGCACTTGCTCTGCCGCGCTCAATCGGTGTGACCGGTGCGATGTTTCTCCTCGACTCCCCCCGCATTCACCTGCTGCGCGTCATCGACAGGATGGACCAGCCGGCCTGGTCCTCGATGTGGAGTTCCGAGAGGCACAGCCCAGCCTCTCCTAGCCCGGGCGGCCAATGCGCCCCAGTTCAACACTGCGCCAATCCTGGGTGTAAACGAACTCATCTGGCGCCCCAAGACCCGCGCCAACGAGGCCCGACTGCCAACGGGGATCACTTACTAGTACTACCAACCTCGATGGGCTGTACACGTGTACTTGCGATGGACGTATCCGGTACTTCGATAGATCCGGCAGTAGACCTAAAGCGTCGACGGTGTTCGCTTGGCGAGACTCCCAGCACTTCCTTGAATCTACGACTAAAATACGCCGGATCAGACCACCCCACGCGCGCTCCGACTTTGGCTACCGCTTCTTCAGTTTGAATCAGCAGCGCTGCAGCCCGTTCGGCTCGGATCTGCGCAAGGAGTTGCAGAGGCGCGGCGCCGGTATGATCACGGACTAAACGTGACAAATATGAAGGGGACAGTGACACACGATTCGCAAGTTCGTTCAGAGACCAGTGATACTCGGGAGATTCCACCAGAGCGGTGACTACGGTATTAACCGCGCGATGATGCAATGTGCTATCCATCGGAGTGTTCAGATCGGCGACAAGTACCCCCAAGACCGTCAGCAGCCTCCCCATAATTAAGACACCATTGGCTGGCTGCTGCTCAAGTGTCTCTCGTAACTCCAGCACGAGGTCGCTAATGTCGTTCGCGGTTGACGCTGGAATCGAAGTCACGTGAACGCCATGCCCCCCTGCGGCGCTAGGACGTGTCCATAACAGCTCTCGTAACGACGGGTACGTAGTTAGCGCTCCTTCGGAAACGGAGACAGCAAATCGGGCTATAGATAGATTGGTGAGCATTAGGCCTTTGCATCGCTCATACGCGTGCCATGCGCCCGGACGCAAAACGACCATATCGCCCGGGTGTAACTCCTTGCGTCCTTGCTCGCAGACGTGCACCCCGACTCCGTCGGTGACCACCTCCACTTCGAGGAACCCGTGCGTATGTGCTGCTTGGCCGACGTCGGTACGGCCCATCGAGCACCAGCACACCGCTCCATTGAACACCTCAACCTCAGAGAACTCATGCAACTTCGCTAGTGGCAACATGTCAAGATTATACCGGTTCCGGGTTGGATGCTCATAGTCACCTCACGCCCACAGTGGCAGCATGGTGCCATCGTAGGCGGTCGCCTAATGCGCTCACGACCAGGCTCAACTGTAGGAGATCAACCTTGGACATCCCGGTTCGCACTCGCCCATGGAACTTCGGAGCCGCACTCAGCGTGGATGAGATCGGACAAGCCGAACGTGACTACGTTTTGCAGGTTCTCGATAAGCGACGCGTCTTCCGGTACACCCAGGACGGGATCGAGGACTCCGAGGCCGCGCGGCTGGAAGCTATCTATCGCGAGCGTGTGGGCACGAGCCACTGTTTGGCTGTCAACGGGGGTACCTCAGCGCTGATATGCGCACTCGTGGCCGCGGGTATCGGTCCTGGTGACGAAGTCATCATTCCCTCATATACCTATATCGCCACCGCTTCAGCGGTGCTCCAGGCTGGAGCGGTCCCGGTGATCGTCGACATCGATGACACCCTCACAATCGACCCGGATGCCCTTGAAGCTGCCATCACCGACCACACCGCGGCGGTCATCCCGGTACACATGCGAGGGGTGCCTTGCCAGATGGACGAGCTGGTGAAGATCTCGCGTGAGCATGGGTTATACATTATCGAGGACGTAGCACAGGCGAACGGGGCCAGTTACCAGGGGCAGCCTCTGGGGTCCATCGGCGACGCAGGGTGCTTTAGTTTTCAGCAATACAAGATGATCACCGCCGGTGAGGGCGGGCTGGTCGCAACCAGTGACGATCGAGTCTTTCAGCGGGCCAGCATCTACCACGACAGTGCCTTTGCAATGTGGGATTCCAACAAGACCGATCCAGCGCCCGTCGAGACATTCCCAGGCCAGAATTATCGCATGAGCGAAATCAACGCTGCAGTCGCTCTGGCGCAATCCGAGCGCCTTGACGCCCTCCTTAGGCGACTTCGCAGGATCAAGTCTCGAATTGTCGAGGCACTGGCAGAAGTAACCGGAATCGACCTCCAGCGCGTGCCGGATCCCGCAGGTGACGCGTCCTATTGTTTGACCTTTTTTCCCGGCCAAGGTATCGACGTCCGGCAATTCTCTTCCCGTCTCTCTTGGGAAGGCATCGGTAACGCCACGATCTACAACAGTGGCGTGCCCGACAGGCACATCTTCGCAAACTGGGACTACGTGCTAGCCAAACGCGGAGTGTCCGCCACCAACAACCCCTGGAAATCGCCCCATTACTCAGGCACTGTGGAATACCCAGCTGGCCTCTGCCAAAAGAGCCTAAACCTGCTCGGCCGCGCCATCCAAATCAACCTACATCAGGACATGAGTGACCAAGACGTCGCTGACGTGATCGCTGCCGTCACGCGGACCGCGAGCCAGCTTACCAAATAGATGTCGTGACCAGAGGAGCAGCATGAAGATATCCGTTCAGATGTACAGCGTCCGCCAGGCCCTCGCTGCGGACTTCCCGGGCACTGTGCAGCGCCTGTGCGACCTCGGGTTCGACACAGCCGAGCCGTTCGGCCTGGTGGAGTTCCGTGACGATCTGGTGCGGGCCCGCGAACGTTTCGACATCACCTTCCCCAGCGCCCACCAGTCGTTCCTGGGCGACGTCGATTTTGACGAGGTGCTCGAGGCGGCCAATGCCGTCGGTGTCACCTACCTGGTGGATCCGTTCTGGGAGCCGGCCGACTGGCAGGATCCCGCACGGGTTCGAGATCTCGCTGGCCGCCTCAATGCGCGCGCCGAGCAGGCAGCTGAGGCCGGTATCCGCGTCGGGTACCACAACCACCACTTCGAACTGGCAGCGCAGCTTGACAGCCGCTCCGCGTTGGAACTGTTCGCCGAGCATCTGGCCCCGCGGGTCGTCCTCGAGATCGATACCTACTGGGCCGTGGTCGGCGGAGCCGATATCACGACCCTGCTGGCCACCCTCGGCGAACGCGTGAAGCTCGTCCATCTCAAGGACGGCGACCTCGCCCAGGATCCCGCCGGGCAGCTGCCCGTCGGTGCCGGCCGGATGCCGTTGGAGGAGACCTTGACGGCCGCCGCTGGAGTCGAGTACGGCGTCATCGAATTCGACGAATACGACGGGGATGTCTTCGAGGGCCTTGAGGCGTCACTCAGGCGGCTTCGCGCCGAGGCTTGATCCCGCCGCAAGACCAGCCGTCCCGTCCCTGACAAGGAAACCCCTATGATCTCTAGGACCCGCACCGGGCCCGTGGGCGTCGGCATCATCGGCGCCGGCACCATTTCCCTCGAGTACCTGACCAACCTGACGTCGTTCCCGGACGTGGCCGTGCACATTATCGGTGACCTGGTTCCCGAGGCCGCACAGCAGCGGGCCGAGGATTTCGCCATCCCCGCCTCGGGTACCGCCCAGGACGTGCTGGACCATCCCGACGTGGAGCTCGTCATCAACCTGACCATTCCCGTCGCCCATGCCGAGGTGTCTCGTTCTATCGTCGCTGTCGGCAAACACGTCTGGACCGAGAAGCCCATTACCACGGCACCTGCCGACGCCACCGAGCTACTCGCCACCGCAAACGAGCACGGCGTCCGCGTGGGCGGCGCTCCCGACACCGTGCTCGGCGCGGGCATCCAGACGGCGCTGCGCACCCTCCGCGACGGCCAAGTCGGCACCCCCACCTCGGCGCTGACGCTGTTCCAGTCGCCCGGCCCGGAGGACTGGCACCCCAACCCGGCCTTCCTGTTCCAAGAGGGTGCGGGCCCGCTGTACGACATCGCCCCCTACTACGCCACCACCCTCGCACTCGCGCTCGGTCCGGTCACGAGTGTCAGCGCCGCGGGATCCCGGGCCAGGGAACAACGCACCATCGGATCGGGCCCCAAAGCAGGAGAGAGCTTCGAGGTCACGGTGCCCACGCAGGTGGCAGCGCTGCTGCGCTTCGAATCCGGTCACAACGCAACCGTGCTCCTCAGCTTCGACTCACCTCACACGCGGGTCGGCTTCGTCGAGGTCTACGGCACCGACGCGACCCTGGCTTTTCCTGACCCGAACGTGTTCGACGGGGGCTCGGCGCTGACCGCCTACCGGGGTGAGCAAGCCACCGTCGTACCCGCCAGCGGAGCGACCACCGGCCGTGGCCTGGGGGTGCTGGAGATGGCCCGTGCCATCCGTGCCGGGGTTCCGCACCGGGCTCAGGGGGAGATCGCCGCGCATGTCCTGGACATCATGGTCGCCATCGAGACAGCCGTCAGTCGGGGCCAGACGGTGGAAGTGACCTCCTCGTTCACCGAGGTCGAGCCGATGCCCGCCGACTTCGACCCCTATGCCGCGACGCTCTGAAGCACTGCTACCTTGTGACCGCATTTTCTTGAGGAAGAGAGGTAATGATGTCGCGACCCACTCGACGCTCGGCGCTCGGCGGCTCGGGAGCCGCGCTGACGGCGGCAGCTCTGGGCTCGTGTGCCCCGCCGCACCAAGGTGCGGTAAATGCCGAACCCACCATCCCGGAGTCGGACGGTCCCGTGACTTTGACGTACTGGTCCTGGTTCAAGGATCTGCAGAAAGTCTGCGACATCTTCAACGAGAAGCAGGACCGGATCCGGGTTGAGGCGACCTGGATCTCTGGTGAGGACTACGCGAAGATCCTCTCCGCCGTCGCGGCCGGTGGCGGGCCCGACATCGGCCACGTCGACATGCGCTCGGTGCCCGAGTTCGCCCTCGCGGGCGCACTGGTGGACCTGACCCGGTACGGCTTCGCGGAGCAGGAGGACCAGTTCGCTCCGAGCGCGATCAGCCAGGTGAACATCGAGAACTCCTTCTGGGCCGTCCCCCAGGACTACGGCCCCGTGGCCACCTTCTACAACCGCGAGGTGCTCGAGGATGAGCTCGGCCTCACCCCACCTGCCACCTGGGAGGAGTTCCACGAGACCGCAGGCGCTGTCTCGGAGACCGGTAAGAGTCTCATCAGCCTCGACCCAGGCGACGGTTTCATGCCGATCGCCTGGGTGATGCAGGCCGGCGCCGTCTGGTTCCGCCCCGAGAGTGACGGCTGGATCGTCAACATGACCGACGACGCCTCGATACGAGTAGCCGAATTCTGGGACCAGATTCTCGCAGAGAAGATCATCGGCACCGGGTACGGAGCCTTCACCACACCCTGGTATGCCGCCGCCGGCGAAGGCAAAGTACTGGCAGCCATCGGCGGCTCCTGGTCCGACGCCCTGATCAAAACAGTTCCCGATGGGCACGGGAAATGGGCAGTCGCACCCATGCCCGTGTGGCAGGACGGACGCGGCTACGCCTCTGCGGTACAAGGCAGTTCCTCGGGCGTGATCCTCTCCAATTCCCAGCATCCCCTCGAGGCACTGGAGTTCCTCACCTGGATGAGCACCGACCCCGAGAGCATCGACGCCATGATCGAATACTCCGGCATCGGCTGGTCGACCGCCAAGGACTACATCGGCAAAGCCCGGCAGCAGCCCTCCGAGTTCTTCTCCGGACAGAACTACAACGAAGAGGTGATGGTACCGATGGCCGAGGGACAAAACCTCGAATGGACCTGGGCGCCGCTGATGCAACGCGTCAGCACGATCATCGGCGACGGCATGACCGCCGCCGTCAACGGCGAGATCCCGCTGACTGACATGTTCGCGAACGCGCAGACGGAGATCGTCGAGATCATGCGCGAGATCGGCCTGGATGCGGAGGAAGCACGATGAGATCGAAGTCAGCACCCTGGATCCTACTCGCCCCATTCCTGGTGGTGTTCATCAGCACCATGATCGTGCCGATCCTCATGGCCATCGGGTACAGCTTCTCCAGCATCGAACGCTCCGGCCTGCTCGGAGAGGGCGGCGTGACCAGAAGCTTCGCCGGGGTCGAGAACTACGTCGCCGCGCTTTCTAACGCGAACTTCATCGAGTCCATCGGTCGCATGATCCTGTTCGGCATCGTGCAGGTCACCGTGATGATCGTGGCCGCCACCCTCCTCGCGCTGCTACTGGAGAGCGCCAGCGCCAAGTTCCCCGGGTTCTTCCGGGCCACCTACTTCCTGCCCTACGGGATCCCTGGCGTGATCGCCACGATCCTATGGTCATACCTGTACATCCCCGGCCTCTCACCCATCGTCGACGTGCTCGGACTGGTCGGGATCAACATCGACTTCCTCGGCCCGAACATGGTGCTGTGGTCGATCGCGAACATCGTGACCTGGACCTACACCGGCTACAACATGCTCATCATCATCGCCCAGCTCAAGGCGATCCCCGGTGAACTCTACGAGGCTGCCAAGATCGACGGCGCCGGCGCGTTCAAGGTCGCGACCTCGATCCAGCTGCCGCTGATCCGCCCGGCTCTGATGCTGACGATCATCTTCTCGATCATCGGCACCCTGCAGCTGTTCGCCGAGCCGCAGCTGCTGCAATCCATGAGCGCCGGGATCACCTCCGAGTACACCCCGAACATGTCCGCCTATGCCTTCGCGTTCCAGTACAACGACATCGGCATGGCGGCCGCCCAGGCCGTGATCATCGCGGTCTCCGCCTTCGCCCTCTCGGCGATCGCGCTGGGAATCTCCTCCTGGACGGAGAAACGTCGATGAACACCACTGACCAGACCAACGCCGCCGAGCAACGGACCTCCGGACGCCGTAAGGCGACGCCCGTCACGGGTGCTCGCTCCAGAACCCGGTCTGCCGGCCGCAAACCCACCACCACGATCATCGTCACGGCCATCCTCGCGCTCGTGGCGGTCTACTTCCTGGTACCGGTCTACTGGGTGGTCATCAACGCCACCAAGTCCACCGAAGACCTGTTCGGCACCAACGGCTTCTGGTTCGGCAACGACTTCCTGCTGATCGAGAACATCCGTGCCGTGCTGTCCGCCAACGGCGGCGTCTTCCCCCGGTGGGCACTGAACTCCGTCCTCTACTCCGGGGTCGGCTCCGTGCTGGCCACCTACTTCGCCTGCGCCGCCGGGTACGCGCTGGCTAAGTACCGCTTCCCGGGACGGCGCTTCGTATACGTGCTAGTTCTGGGCGGTGTGCTGGTGCCCGGCACCGCCGTCGCACTGCCGCTGTTCTTCCTGTTCAGCTCCCTCGGCATCACCAACACCTACTGGTCGGTGCTGATCCCGTCCCTGGTCAGCCCGTTCGGTCTGTTCCTGGCCTCGATCTACGCCAGCGCCGCTGTCCCCGACGACCTGCTCGAGGCCGGACGGATCGACGGCGTCGGAGAACTAGGACTATTCCACCGCCTCGCACTACCGCAACTGACCCCAGCCATTGTGACCATCGTGCTGTTCCAGTTCGTCGCCATCTGGAACAACTACATGCTCCCTCTGGTCATGCTCGCCGACGAGAAGCTCTACCCGATCACCCTGGGCCTGGACAACTGGCAGGCCCAGACCGACCGGCTGCCAGAGTTCTACCAGCTCACCACCGGCGGCGCCCTGCTGTCCGTGATCCCCCTGGCGATCCTCATCCTGGTGCTGCAGCGCTTCTGGCGCGGCGGCCTCACCGAAGGCTCCATCAAGGGCTGACGCGCGATACCCGGAGACAAGCAGTGCGGCCTGGCCGAGCTGTTGGTCACCTATGGCGGACCCGGTCGCGACCGTGCTGTCCGCAGCGGTCCCGGGACATTCCTGCGTGGGGTTTTTTTCCGAGGTCCTTGCTGAGTGAAGGCTGGCCGGGCCACACTCGAACAATGGTACAGATCGAGTGGACAGGGGTTGCCTCCCGGAGCGTCGAACGCTGTGAGGTAGATGAGCGCGCCGGCAGTGTGCTCGTGACGAGCACTATTGAGGACGCAGAGAACACATGCTCATACCAGTTACATGCCCACGTCGACTGGCGTTTCGCGGACCTTACCATGTGGATGGCGGGCCGCAGCTTAATAGTCGTTCGGCGAGAGGGTGTCTGGGTCGTCGATGGCCAGACCCGCCCCGATCTCTACGAGGCTAGCGAGATTGATCTCTCTGTCTCCCCGCTGAGCAATACTCTGCCCATCCGTCGTCTGCGCCTCGAGGTTGGGCAGAGCGCGGACATCATCACGGCCTACATCACGGTACCGGAGCTCGAGGTGTCTACCGAACCGCTACGCTATACGCGACTGTCCGAGCACGAATACCTCTACGAGTTGCGCAACTCGGAATTCCACCGGACCATCCTCGTGGACGACACGGGGCTGGTCATCGATTATCCCGGCCTATTCACGAGCAACGCCAGGTGACTCACCCCGCACAGACCACAGTCGACCCCGGCAGCAGGACCCGAACCAAGTGATAGTTGGTGTATCGGTCAGCTGGTTCGGGGAACGCGGCTCTGTGACCTGGTAGTTCACTCGGCCGGGTGGCGGTTTAAGATACTGTCCACGATCTCCCTAGACATCACATTCAGTCCCTGCTGCTCCCTCAATTACGATGGGCCACAATAACTGCAGCCGGCCCCAGACCTCCGGAAGTAGCGCCGAAGACAGTGTTGAGGTCAAACGCCGCTGAGCAGGCTTTGAGGGGCTGGGCGGGCCAGCCTTCAGCGCCGAAAGCCAGCAGGCCCAGCATCGCCTGTGGATAACCCGATTCCCGAACCTTAACGAGTTTCAGACGGTGCCTCCGAGAACGAACCCGCAGGTCCGAGCGACGGGCCATCACTACTTCCGGAGGTCTGGGCCCCCGCCCGAGGCCCTCAAAACGAACGGTGGATCAGAGCTCAGAGCGAAGGACGTATCGGGGCAAGGAGCCTTTGCGCAAGTCCCAACAATCCCGCTCGTCGCAAGGGGCCGGCGAAGTCAAGCGCCCCACTCTGGTACCGGACCTCTCGAGGAGACATCCCGTACAAACTGCGAAATCGCCGAGAGAAGTGGAAACGATCCGGATAACCGCACAACGCCCCGACCTCACTGACGGTGGCGTTGCTGCGCTGGAGAGCCGTCGCTGCTTGCCAAAGCCTCACTAGTTCCAGGCATCTCGCCGGCCCCACCCCGAGGCTGGCCCGGAAGACCCGATGCAGATGCGCCGTCGAGACGTGTGCATCACTGGCCAACTCCTGCACGTGGATCAACCGCAGCCCGTCCCGCGTCCAGATGTCACGAACTTTCTCCAACGCCACATGCACGGGTGCGGGGAGGCCGGCCATCGGGTCGTGCGGCAGCGGGCCGGTCACATAGAGGTCCACCAGCCAATGCAGAACTTGGGTGCTGCGATGCCAGGCAGACTCAGAACCGTCAGCGGCCAGGGCCAGCAGATAGTCGCACAGGGCCTCTAGCAGTGGGAGATCGGAGAACTTACGCATCGCGGGCCACCTACTCGGGTCAGGCAGTGATCCCAGCGCGTCCACGGTGAAGTGTAGATAGGCATGCCGGCTGGGAACGCGCGGGTCCCAGGCATAGTGATCGCGGTCCCCCGACCGGGCGACCGCGAGATCGCCGGGTAGCAGCGTATAGTCGACGGCTTCGACGCAGGCGGCTCTTGGCACGAGGGTGAGCCGAGCGGATCCGGTGAGCAGCCATACCAGTTCGAAATCAGGGAGGCGTCGCGGCCCGTAGCTGGAGCCGGCGGGGTAGTCCGCGACCTGCGCCAGCCGAGATCCGGAGAGCGTGAGTTCAGTCAGGGTCATGATCAGTCATTAAACCGCAACTTCATGACATTGACCACAGTGCGTGCGTTCGATGTACTGATACGCGATGACCACACAGATCGCTACTGAAACCCACTCGGATCCCCACCAGCCTGACCTTGCCGACGACTTCGCGCGAGACGGATTCGTCATCCTCGACGATGCGATCGATGCCGGTCTCGTCGAGGCACTTAAGCGTGACGCCGCGCGCATCTGCCGGGGTGAGCTCGGGGAGGTCGACGCGCAACCCGCCGAGGTAGAGGCGGCGACCGACACGGAGGAGCTGATGCGGCAGTTCCTATGCATCCACTATCCGCACAAGATCTCCGAGGCCGCGCTCGAGGCACTGAAGGCCCCGCGGATCGTCGACGTCCTTACCCAGGTGATCGGCCCCAACGTCAAGGCCATGCAGTCGATGCTATTCATCAAGTCGGAAGGCAAGCCCGGGCAGGCATGGCACCAGGACGAGTACTTCATCCCCACCCGCGACCGCTCACTGACCGCGTCGTGGATCGCCCTGGACGACGCCACCATCGAGAATGGCTGCCTGTGGGTGCTGCCCGGGTCCCACCGCCGGGGCATCCTGTATCCGGATCGCGAACAGTTCGACCCCGCCTTCGACTGCTCGATCGAGGCCTACGATTTCCCCTGGGACGAATCCGATGCCGTACCGGTCGAGATCCCGGCCGGCAGCGCGATAATCTTCAACGGGTACCTGCTGCACCGTTCTTTGCAGAACTCCGGTCGACACGGGTACCGCCGTGCCCTGACGAACCACTACATGAGCGCCGAGTCCTTGCTGCCGTGGCAGGGTCTGCCGGAAGGCACCCACATCGGGAAGCACGATTTCCGGGACATCGTAATGGTGACCGGGGACGACCCGTACGAGTACAAGGGGGTCAGCGACATCGCCCGACCGCACTCCCGGCCGGACAAGGACGGCGGGTGCGATCGGTGAGGCGGCGACTCGTTCCGTGACGAGTTGTACGAGACGCTCGCGCAGAAGGAGTGAGAGGGGACCGTCATGCTGAATCTGCCCCGGCCCCGCGCGACCCGGCAGGTCACCACCTTCGACCGGGAGAGCGGCCTCAAGGTCGCTCTCATCGAACCGGGCGCCAGCCGCACCGTCGCCCGGATCGACGGATCGGGCTATCTCGCCAAGCTGTGGCTGACCCTGCCGGGCTGGTTCTGGGCCCACTGGGAACCGGACCGGCTCGTGGACCCGGCAGTGCTGAAACACGTGGTGCTGCGCATCCACGTCGACGACTCCGAGCACCCGCAGATCGCCGCCCCGATCGCGGACCTCTTCGGCCTCGGTCTCGCACGGGTACGCAACTACGCCAGCCGCTGGGTGGGCGCCTCCTCGGGCGGCTTCTACCTGACCCTCCCGATGCCGTTTCGGCACTCGCTGCGGATCGACATCGACAACCGCGACCCCGACCAGCGCGTGGACCTGTTTCTCAATGGGCTCTACCAGCTGGCGGATCTGCCACCGGACGCCCCGGTCCTGCACGGAGCGTTCTCCACCGGACGGCACCAGGGCGAGGACCCGCTGACGCTGTTGGAGGCCACCGGTCCCGGCCGGTACGTGGGGACCCTGCTGTCGCTGCAGGGGGAACCGCGCTCGTACCTGAGCTATCTGGAGGCTCCGGAACACATCGACGCCGACGGCGAGCAGATCATCGGAACCGGGATGGAGGACTACTTCCTCGGTGGCTGGTACTTCCGCGAGGGGCCTGTGATCGGCCCCGACCACGGGGTGATCCTCAAGGACAACCTCGACAGCGCGGTGAGCCTGTACCGCTTCCACGACACCGACGCGATCTGGTTCGACTCCGCCCTGACGTTCCGTTTCAGCAACCCGTGGGATCCCGCGCGGCTGCGCCCGTTCGCGCATTCGGCCGTGGCGTTCTCCTATCTCGATGTCGCCCGGTCGGTGCCACCCGTGCCGGACCGGGCGGAACTGCGGTGCTGGTACCGCTGGCATACCGAGGATCATCCATCCATTCCGTGACACGAGTACGTACTCGTCTCGACCTCTCTGGGAGCGCGCATGGCTATCAACTCGTCCTCGTCGCAACGACTGCGCAGGCGGCCACTGCTCGCCGCCGCAGCCCTTGCCCCCTTCCTCGCGGCGGCGCCCGCGCCGGCCATCGCCGACGGAGACAGCCGCGGCACGATCGAACGACGCCGCTCACCCCAGCGGGGCGCCGATCTTCGCCTGCGCCTGTATTCGCGTGAGCCGGCCCGCGGCGTCCAGCTCACGCTGCTCGGACGCATCGAGGGGAGCGTCGACGAAGCACCCGTCTTCCAGATCGAGACCCGCGCGGACGGCTCGCTGTGGTGGTTCGACGGTCTCGAACAGGATTCCCTGGGGTGGACGCAGTTCGGAGCCGCCGACGCCGTGGCAACTGGTCGATGGAACACCGTCATCGTCCAGGTCTCGCGGCGAATGGAACGAGCCCTCATCTACGCCGCGGACGATCCCGGAAAGCGGCCCCGCCCCCACGAGCTGGTCGGCGCCGTGGGTCCGGTCGGAGTGAGCGCGGTCGAGTCCATCACCGGCTTTCAGATCGCCTCCGGCGACTCCGTCGTGATCGACGATGTGACCTTCGCCGATGGCCGCCACGTGGCCAAGGCGCCGCGGGAGCGGACCTTCCACGTCGGAGACCCGGTGACGGTCGACTCCACCGATGACGGCTTCATGCAGATGCCCAACACCGCCACCGTCCACGTCACGGCCGACGGCCGCCAGGAGGTGCTCGTGGGCTACCCCGTCCACGGCGACGCCACGCACGATACGGGCACGGCCCTGGCCGCCTCGACCGATGAGGGGCGCTCCTGGACGCAAGTCGACGAGCGCAACCCCTTCCCCGAGGAGCAGTCGTTCTACCTGTCGACCCTGAACAGTGGCGAGCTGCTGGCGGTCAGCTACCACACCTTCATGGTCGAGGGATCCGGTGACACCGAGGCGATCGTCCCGACGGCCGTCTCCTCCGACGGCGGCCGCAGCTGGACGCATCGTGAGGGGACCATGACGGCGCCAACCGCGATGAGGCCGATCTCCGACGGCACCAGTCGTCCTGGCCACGAGCTCGGGGGCTTCGTCCTCGTCCATTCGGTGAAGGAGATCGACGGCACGCTCTTCCAATCGGGATACGGGTATTACGAGGGTGACGAGCGGTATCGGCAGATTCTCCTCGCCTCGAGCGATGGCGGGATCACCTGGGAGGTCCGCGGGACAATCGCCGTCGACCCCGACCTCTCCGACCACCCTCGCTACGAAGGGTTCAGCGAGGCAGCGATCGCCCAGACCCGCGACGGCAACCTGCTCGCAGTGATGCGCACCGGCAATTATCAGCCGTTGTATCAGGCGACCTCGATCGACGGCGGCCGCACCTGGAACGACCTGCGCCCGGTCGTCGCCGGCCCCGACGAAATCCCGGTCGTCGGCGTCTTCCCGGACCTGCTGCCGATGCCCGACGGAACCATGGTCCTGTGGATCGGGCGGCCCGGGCAGTCCCTCCTCGCGTCTCCCGACGGAAACGGGCACTCGTGGACCACCCCGGTGACCGTCGATTATATGAACTCCGGTAACGGGACGCTGGTCCCGCTCGGCGGCAGCCGGATCCTCGCCTTCGGTGACCGCGGCGCCGACTGGACCCCGAAGGTCCCGGAGCGCAAGGAGATCTGGGCGAGCGAGGCCCGACTGATGCTCTGAACGCCGTGGAGCCATGCCTCCGGGCTGCTCCATCGCGGCGTCACGTTCGAGACCCCTACTCCGCCCCCGAACCCTCAAGGACTGCACCTGATGACTGGCCATGAGAAACGTGCCGCGCGCGTACTTGACCCCACGGCGCGGGTTGCTGCCTTCCCGCTCGGAGGTATCGGGACCGGGAACGTATCCCTGGGAAGTCGCGGGGAGCTGCGCGACTGGGAGATCGCCAATTGCCCAGCGAAAGGTGCGTGGCTCCCGAACACCTTCTTCGCCATCCGAGTTTGTCGCGTGGAGGAGGACCCGGTCAGCGCGGTGCTCGAGGCCGAATTCCGGCCGCCCTTCGACGGCGCGAGCGGATTCGCCCCGGGGCGCGGAGCGGGCCTTCCCCGGCTCGACAACGCCCGCATGAGCGGTGAATACCCGCTCGCCACCGTCGAGTTCACGGATCAGAACCTTCCGGTCACCGTGGAACTGACCGCCTTCACGCCGCTCGTTCCCCTGGATGCGGACGACTCGGGGATCCCGGCGGCGGTGCTCCGCTACCGGGTCCATAATCCGCAGCCGGCTACCGTCGACGTCACCATCGCCGGCTCCATGTGCAATCCGGCCGGGATCTCCGGGCGGACCGCAGCCGATGCCCCGACCTTCGAGGGGACCCCGACGAACCGGTATCGCGACGACGGCGTGGTCCGCGGCATCGAGTTCAGCACCGATCTGCCCCCCTCCTCGCCACTGTTCGCGTCCGCGGCGCTGGTCACCACGGATGCCTCGGTGACCGCCACCGAGTGCTGGCTCGTCGGTGCCCGGCCGGACGGTTTCCATCTGTTCTGGGAGGACTTCGCCTCCGACGGGCTACTCGGTCCCCACGGCGGACATCCCGAGGACCCGGGGGCGTTCGACGACAAGGTGCGCGTCGGCAGTCTCGGGATCGTCCACACCCTGGCTCCGGGCCAGAGCCAGGAGTTCGAGTTCCTGCTCGCCTGGCACACGCCGAACCGGCGCCGAGCTTGGCAAGGCGGGGCTCTGCCGAACACGCACATCGACGAGACGGTGCCCAACCACTACGCGGTGCGATACGAGGACGCGTGGGAGGTCTCTCGCGATCTCGCCGTCCGGTTGCCCCAACTCGAAGGCTCGACGCGTGCCTTCCGCGACGCACTATTTTCCTCGACCCTCCCGCCCGAGGTGATCGACGCGGTGAGCAGCGCCCTCGTCGCCCTTCGGAGCACGACCTGTTTCGTGCTCGACGATGGCAGTCCCACCGGGCAGTTCGCGGCCTGGGAAGGGGGACTTGACCATGTTGGCAGCTGCGAGGGCACCTGCACACACGTCTGGAACTATGCGCAGACGGTCGCACATCTGTTCCCCACGCTGGAAGCAGGCGCGCGCCGCAACGAGATCCTCCGGGAGACGGCTCCCGACGGCCGGATGCGGTTTCGCACCAACGCCGTGTTCGATGGTCAGCCGTGGGACCACCGTCCGGCGGTCGATGGCCAGCTGGGAACGATCGTGCGCGTCTATCGCGAGTGGACGATCAGCGGCGATGACACGTTCCTGGAAGAGCTGTGGCCTTCCGTGCGCCTCGCGCTCGACTACGCCCTTACCCACTGGGACTCCGACGGCGACATGGTGCTCGATAACGAGCAGCACAACACCTACGACATAGAGTTTTTCGGCCCCAACTCCCTGGCGAACTCGATGCTCCTGGCTGCCGTGCGTGCAGGGGAGGAGATGGCGCTGCATCAGGGCGAAGAGGCCACAGCCTCGCGCTATCGCGAGACATTTGATCTCGCCTCGGAACGCATCGACGACCTGTTGTACAACGGGGAGTACTACGACCAGCGACTGGACGACGTCGACGCGCATCGGTACCAGTACGGGTCGGGATGCCTGGCCGATCAGCTGCTGGGACAGACCCTGGCTCACCTCACCGGACTGGGCCATCTTCTCCCAGCTGAGCATGTGCGATCAGCGATCGCCGCCGTCCACAGGAACAACTTCTTCCCCGACCTCCGTAGCCACGAGACCGTCCAGCGCACCTATGCCATGTACGGCGAAGCCGGCCTGGTGCTCTGCACTTGGCCGCGGGGCGGCAGGCCCCGCCTGCCGTTCATCTACTGCGACGAGGTCTGGACCGGCATCGAGTACCAGGTCGCCACCCACCTCGTGTACGAAGGATTCGTCCGGGAGGGCCTCGAGGTGGTGAGGGCGGTGCGGGAGCGGCACAACGGGGTTCGTCGAAACCCCTGGAATGAGACCGAGAGCGGCCATCACTACGCCAGGTCGATGGCGAGCTGGGGTGTCCTGCTCGCGCTGCTAGACCACCGGTGGGACGGCCGATCACGCACCCTGGGCCTCGCGCCCCGCCTTGAGGCGCTGGACGGCGATCGCTTCTTCGGGATCATTACCACCGGGACCGGCTGGGGCGTCCTGGACGCCGGACAGGACGCCCCCCTGCTCCTGTGCCACGGAGGACGAATCCGCGTCGACTCAATAGAATTCGTCCACCCTGTACGGGGTATTTTCCGTGCCGTCGGGATAAACATCATGGCAGGAGACAGCATCGCGCTAGATCGGCAAGGATCAGTGAGGTCGGTGCCGGCCCTCGATGCGAAGTCACGCAAAGAAAGGTAGTGGCGATGACATTTAACATCACCCGCCGAGCACTGATGCTCGGCTCCGTCGGCAGCGCCGCCACGGTCGGGCTGGCCGCCTGCAGCGGTGGCCAGCAATCCGAGGAGGACAGGCCGCTGCGGATCGAGGCTGCGGACACCACGCTGTTTCAGCGCAATTTCAATCCTTATTCGGGGACGCCGTTGCAGGGGTCCAGTGGACTCATCTACGAGACCCTGCGATTGTCCACTCCGATGGACGTTAGGAACCCTGAACCCTGGCTGGCCACCGAGTTCGAGTGGAACGATGACGGAACGGTCCTGACCACAACGTTGCGCGACGATGTCACGTGGACCGACGGCGAGAGCTTCGACGTCGAGGACGTGGTCTTCACCTTCACGATGCTGCGCGACGTTCCCGCTACGAACACCTCGGCCCTGGCTGTCGTCGACGCTGTCGCGACCGGCAGCCACGCGGTCGAGATCACCTTCGAGACCCCGACCTTCGCCCAGGAGGCGACGGTCGGCGACTTACCGATCGTGCCCGAGCACATTTTCTCCACCTTCCAGGACCCGTCGGCCGAACAAGTGGAGCATCCCGTAGGGACAGGCCCGTACAGGCTCGATCGGTTCTCGGACCAGCTATACACCTTCATTCGCAACGACGAGCACTGGATGGCCGAGCAGTTCGAAGTCAAGAACCTCGCCTGGCCCTCGTACACGACCCAGACCATGGCCACCGCGCTGCAGGCCGGAGACCTCGACTGGACCAGCGACTTCATCCCGAATATCGAGACCATCTTCGTCGAGCACGATCCTGAGTACCGTGGCTACTGGTATCCGGGCAACAGCATCGTGAACCTAACGTTCAACCTCGAGAAGGAACTGTGGCAGGACCTCGAACTACGCCGAGGTATTAGTCTCGCGATCGATCGTCAGCAGCTGGCCGACATTGCGATGTACGGGTACGTCGAGGTCCCGCATCCCACGGCACTACCCCGCCCGACGTTCGAGGAGTTCATCACCGAGGACTACCGAGACCTCGAGTTCACCGTCGACCTGGACGAGGCCGAGCAGGTCCTCGACGACGCTGGTTACGAGCGTGGCCCCGACGGCATCCGGGTCACCCCGGACGGCACCCCGCTGTCGTTCTCGCTGCAGATCCCCTCCAGCTACACCGACTGGATCATCGCGACCCAGGTCCTCAACCAGCAGCTAGGGCAAATCGGCATAGATTTCATCCCGCAAGGCGTCTCCTTCGGGGTTTGGGACGAGACTCTCACCATGGGCAACTTTGACGTCACAATCTCGTCCGTGGTCGCCGGACACAATCCATGGTTCATGTATCGGTCCATGCTCTCTTCCGAGTACGCGCCGGACGAAGAAGGCGCGGTGACGGCCAACTTCCAGCGCTGGAAAGATGAGGAATCAGATCAACTGCTGTCGGATTATGCCACCACCGAAGATGAGGTCGAGCAGCAGAAGGCCGTCGCCGGGCTGCAGCAAATTGTCGTTGAGCAGCTGCCCGCGATCCCGGTCATAACGGGCCCGGCCTGGTTCAACTACAACAGTCGCTTCTGGACAGGCTTCCCCAGCGAGGACAACCCCTATGCGCTCGGACAACCGGTGATCACCGCGGACCGCACGATCATCCTGCAGCGGTTGACCAGGACTGAGAATGACGGAGGGGTCACGTGAGATTCTTGCTGCGCAAGCTCGGCTTGTATGTTTTCATCGCGTGGGCCGCACTCACGTTGAACTTCCTGATCCCGCGGTTGATGCCGGGCGACCCCGTCAGCATCCTGATCGCCAGGTCTGAGGGGCAGATCGAACCGGAGGCGCGCGACGCAATTGCCGCTCAGTTCGGGATCACCGATGATCCGCTGATCGTCCAGTACGTCGGCTACCTGGGGGACCTGGCACGCCTTGATCTGGGCGTCTCCCTGTCCCAGTACCCCGTCCCGGTCATCGAGATCATTAGCCAGTCCCTCCCGTGGACCCTCGCCCTGGTGGGAGTGGCTACCATCGTCAGCTTTGTGCTCGGCACCGGCCTGGGGGTGCTACTGGCCTGGAGACGCGGAACATGGTCCGATCACGTCCTGCCAGCCCTGACCTTTCTCAACGCCATCCCGTACTTCTGGATGGCCCTGATCCTGGTGCTGCTGCTAGCGGTGACCGTGAACATCTTCCCCGCGGGCGGAGGCTACGATCGTGCGATCTTCCCGGAGCTCTCGGTACAGTTCGTGGGCTCGTTGATCTACCACGCGGCTTTGCCGGCCCTCACGATCGTGATTGGCTCCTTCGCCGGCTGGGTGCTGCAGATGCGAAACATGACAGTGACCATCCTCGGGGAAGACTACGTGTCGATGGCCGAGGCAAAGGGACTGCCGAACCAGATGGTGCTGTTCTCCTACGCGGCACGCAACGCGATCCTGCCCAGCGTCACCGGATTCGCCCTCGCCCTCGGCGCCGTGGTGGGCGGATCGATGCTCACGGAGGTCATCTTCAACTATCCGGGCCTCGGATACGCCCTGTTCCAGGCGGTCACTGCCCAGGACTTCCCGCTCATGCAGGGGTTGTTCCTGATCATCTCACTCGCGGTAATCGTCGCCAACCTGGTAGCCGATATCGCATACGTGTTCCTCGATCCCCGCACCCGAGAAAGGGCCTGAGCCATGAGAGTGTCCAGTGTCCTCCCGCGCAGCGGAAAAGTCCGCGCCGGGCTGATCATCGTCATCGTCTTCGTTGTCATCGCTGCAGTGGGACCACTGGTCGCGACCCGCGATCCTCAGGCGACCTCCTTTGACATGCTCCAAGCGCCGTCGGGACAGTACTGGCTTGGCACCACTCAGTCCGGACAGGACGTCTTCGCCCAGTTCGTCCACGGAGCCCGCGTCTCCTTGCTGGTGGGACTGCTGGCCGGCGTCATCTCCCAGCTGTTCTCCGTGGTCATCGGCCTGCTCGGCGGATACCTGCGGGGCATCGCCGACGACCTGCTGTACATCCTTACCGCGGTGTTTCTGGTGATCCCGGGATTGCCCCTGCTGGTCGTGCTGACCGGCTATCTCCCGTCGCGCGGGCTCGTCTCCATCGCTGTGGTCATCGCGATCACCTCCTGGGCCGGCTCGGCCCGTGTGATCAGGGCCCAGACGATGTCGCTGCGCAACCGCGAGTTCGTCGAAGCGGCACGAGCGACCGGGGAGTCACGAACGCGACTGATGTTCTGGGAGATCCTGCCGAACATGCTGCCCCTGGTGGCCTCTGGGTTCCTGTTCTCCGTCATCGGCGGCATCCTCGCCGAGGCGGGCCTGGCCTTCCTCGGTCTGGGGTCGCTGACCACCATCAGCTGGGGCTCGATGCTGTACTTCGCCCAGAACTCCCAGTCCCTGTTGTCCGGTGCCTGGTGGTGGTACGTGCCGCCCGGCCTCGCGATCGCCGTGATCGGGGCCGGCCTGGCGCTGATCAACTTCGGCATCGACGAGTACTCGAATCCTCGACTGCGCACGGGAGCGGCCGTCGCCGGCCGGCCGGCCGGGAGCAAGGCAGCAGGTGCCGACCCGACCAGCACGAATGTCCGGACCACCGGAACCGGGTCGGCGACGGCACCGCGCCCTGGGGGTGCCTCGGCCACCACCGCCGAGATAGTCGCCGCCACCGGTGCTGCAGAGACCGACGAGGACCTGGAACCGCGCATCCGGCCCTCGGTGATGTCCGGCAGCCCGATCATCGAGGTCGACGGGTTGCACGTGGAGTACCCGACCGCCTACGGCACCGTCCATGCCGTCGAGGACGTCTCACTGACACTGCGGCGCGGCGAGATACTCGGCCTCGCCGGAGAGTCGGGTTCCGGCAAGTCGACCCTCACCAACGCCATCACCCGACTGCTGCGGCCGCCGGCGAAGGTCGTCGGCGGGTCCATCACCTACCGCGGTGGGGAGGGCAACGGTACCGATCTGCTGAATCTGGAAGAGCGGGAGTTGCGGGCCCTGCGGTGGAACGAGATCGCCGTCGTGTTCCAGAGCGCCATGAACGCCCTGAACCCGGTCACCACGATCCGTTCCCAGTTCGACGATGTCATCCGGGTCCACCGTCCCGGACTTGCCTCGTCGCATCGGACCGCGGTCGCCGAGGAGCACCTCGCGCGCGTCGGGATCGACCCCGGCCGTATCGACGCCTACCCCCATGAGCTCTCCGGCGGGATGAAGCAGCGAGTCGCCATCGCGATCGCCCTCGTCCTCGAGCCGGACGTGATCTTCATGGACGAGCCCACCACCGCTCTGGACCTGCTGGTCCAGCGCGATGTGCTCGACCAGATCGTGCGGCTGCGCGAGGAGTACGGGTTCGCGATCGTGTTCACAACCCACGACCTGGCACTGCTGCTGGAGATCTCCGACTCGATCGCGGTGATGCGCCACGGCCACGTCGTCGAGTACGGCCCGGCCCTCGATATCTACCGTGACGCGCAGCATCCCTACACCAGGGAGCTGCTGTCCTCACTCGCCGACCTGGGGAGCATCGCATGACCGCCACCACCGAACCTACCGAACCAGCAGCCCCGCGTGGGAAGGCCCGTGCCGTGCTCGAAGGACTGCACCTGGTCAAGGAGTACCCCGTCGGCCCCCGCCGCGGCCTACTGCGACCTCAGCGGCGGATGCGGGCGGTCGACGACGTCTCCGTCAGCCTCGCGCGGGGCCGGGTGACCGCTCTGGTCGGTCAAAGCGGCTCCGGTAAGTCCACGCTGGGTCGGATGCTGGCACGGCTGGTGCCAACCACCTCCGGAGCGATCCGCCTGGACGGACGGGACGTCACCGCTCCCGGAAGCATCGGTCAGCGCACCTACGTCGGCGACGTACAGTTCACGTTGCAGGACCCGTTCGCCTCGCTGAATCCGCTGCGCCGCGTCGACTACATCCTGGGACGCGCCGTGCGGATCCATCAAGATGCTCGCGGCGACGAGGCCGCGAGGGATCGGTGTCGGCAACTGCTGGAGAGGGTGGGCCTAACCGCCACGGACCGCTACCTCGACCGGTTCCCGCACGAGCTGTCCGGCGGCGAACGTCAGCGTGTCTCCTTCGCCCGGGCACTTGCAGCCTCACCGAAGGTGCTAATCGCCGACGAGCCGGTCTCGATGCTCGATGTCACCATCCGCGGAGAGATGCTCGATCTGATCGACGCCCTGCGCCGTGACGAAGACCTCGCGGTCCTCTACATCACCCACGACCTCGGCAGCGCACGGCGGTACTCGAACGAGGTCCTGGTGATGAACGAAGGCCGGATCGTCGAGTCCGGCGAAAGCACCGAGGTCATCGACGACCCCCAGCACGAGTACACCCGTCGCCTGCTAGCTGCGGCACCGAATCCGACATCACGGATGGGCTGAACTGCACCGGATTCTGTCCGGTTCCTCAGGACGTCGGCGCAAAGTTCCGCAAGCGATCCCCAGCCGATCCGTCCGGCGATCACCATTGCCGGCATCCGGTCGTTATCGGTCAGCAGGGTCCGGGGCCGGTAGTAGCGTGCTTGGAGGCCACAGAAGATCAGAGCGAAGTTGGTGTTGCAGCTGCGTGCAAAGGGACCCTCGGGGCGGCGAACCCGGCGGCGATCTGGGTGTCCACGGCGTAGGTGAACTGCGCCCAGGAGCCCGACTTGGCGGTGGCTTGCAGGTCGATCTCGGGATACTGCTCATTGAACTCGGTGAACAGGGCCTTGAACTTCTTGCGCTCGTTGACGTCGCCGAGGAAGCCGAACTCGACGACATCCCCGCCGGCGCCTTCGATGGCCGCGCCCGGGTCGCCGCCGCGGCCGCTCCGGCCCTGCGGCCAGGACCAGCGCGACGGCGGTCGAGATCGCCCCGAACGGCTGACGGTACCGCGGCCCGGGTGCGAAATGCGGCTCGCCCCGGGACCCGATCCGACCCCGCCATGCCGCGCGGCTACCGCCTGCGACGCGCACCCGGGCCGCCCTGCCGAGCGCTCATGACCCGGTCTCCCAGATAACCTCGCCGACGGACAGCTCCCCACCCAGGGCCACCATCTCCGCCTTCTCCCCGCTGCGCTGCACGTACCCCCAGCCGGTACCCAGCAGCAGCGGGACCCGGTCCCCGTCGGCCGGGCGCGCGAGGCGCAGCTGCCCGGTGGCGGCGTTCCAGGCCCGTCCGGTACGGGCGTTCAGCACGGTCCATCCGGACATCGAGCGCACGTAGTGGTCGCCGCATTCGACGTGATTGAACGGGTTGCGGGACCTGCCGTCGTAGCGGTTCCACAGGCCGTCGAGGATCGCCGTGGCCTCGTCCTCGAGCCCCTCGCGCAGGCAGTGCGCGGCGACCTGCTGCTCAGTGCCGGTCCAGACCTCGTCGGCGTAGCGGATGGGGGCCTGGGGCCGGCCCCCGGCGGGCCAGCTGCACAGGAGCAGCCCGGTGTCATCGCCATCGGCGAAGACCCGGAAGTTGTGCTCGAACTCGCGGAAGCCGGTGCGCAGGTTATGGCGCACGATCGCGCGCAGTGCGGAACGGACATGGTCAGCGGGCAGCAGGTGGCCCAGATCGAGCTCATGGGCCCACCACTGTCCAATCAGCTGGTCGGCGAGGCAGCCGCGGCCCCACTGGAACGGACGCTCCTGGTCGTCCTCGAGCAGCTGCTCGTAGTACTCGCCGTTGAACAACAGTGCGTCGTAGGCGGCGCTGCCCGTGGCAAACAGGGAGCGCAGCTCCTCGGCGTAGGCCGTCTCGCCGCGCAGACGCGCCATCTCCTCCTGGGCGCGCAGGGCGGCCAACCATAGCGTGCCCATGAACGGGTTGACGCCGCTGAGGTCGATGTCGTGGGTGCTGGGCTGGATGCCGCGCAGCACCCCGGTGCCCTCGAGGTCCCAGGTGGAGCGGATGTGGGCGAGCAGCTGGCACAGCTTCGACCATTTTTGCTCCAGCCAGTCGCTGTCGACGGCGCCGGAGCGTAGCTCCCGGTAGCTCTTCAGGATTACCCCGAACATGCCGTCCAGGGCCGGGGCCATCGGGCCGCCGATGGGGAGGTCCCACAGCTGTGGCAGGTAGGTGGGGGCGATGAGGCGGTGCGGGACGGACCCGTCGGGTGCCTGCAACACTTCAAGCTCGGTCTCGCGCATCGAGCATTCGAGCTGCGGGAACAAGGCGGCCACGGTGTGTGCGTAGTTCCACACGTGACTGCAGTTCAGCGGACAGGAGCCGCCGACGTCGCCGGCGTGGCCGCCTGTGGATGCCCCGTTGACCCCCTCGAAGCCGTAGAAGGTGCCGTCGGCACCGCGAAAGCAGGTAGGGCTACGCACGACAACGGCCTGAGCCGCCATGTGCTCCGCTGTGCGCTCGTCGAGGGTGTCGGTAAGCAGGTCGGCCCAGGCGCGGGAGTCGGCCTCGAGTTGCTCCCAGTGGCCCTGGACATACTCGGCGACGGCGAGGGCATCGGTGTGCTGGGTGGCATAGTGGTTGCCGAGCCAGAAGCGGCTGGGCCCCCACTGGGCGGCGAACGGCCCGGGTTGTGGGAAATTCACGTACCGGTTCGGGAAGTGCCAGGTCAGCAGGAACCGGACCGTCGTCGATGCCCCAGGTTTGAGGTGCAGCGCAGCGCAGAGGCCCCCGTTCCAGGTGGCGCCGGCCGGGCTAGGACCGTGGGCCCCGGGCGGGGTCCCCATCTGGTCCTCGGGCAGGTGGGGTGCGATCTCGAGCCGGGAACGCTCGGCGAAAGGGGGGCGTGCCCTTAGGTACTCGATGAACTCGCCGGGGTCGGCCCACTGCGGCAGGGCTGTGGCGGTGGGCGCGTCACAGGTCAGGACGGCCTGGCCGGCACCGGGGGCGACGGGGTCGAGTCCGCTGTTCTCCATTAGCAGCGAGGTCCAGCCGTGGTCCCGGCGCACCCGGTTGGTGTTGCCGCCGTAGCCGGGGGCGCAGACCCCCTGGGGTGCCGTAATCCCGTCGTGACCGACGGGGTTCTGCATCGCCGCCCCCAAGGAAGCAGCGACGGCCTCAGTGGCGGTGTTGGTCACGGTGACGGTGAATAGGGCGGCGGGCAAAGAGCTGCGCTCGGCGTCCAGCGGCACCAGCGGGGTAAAGGCCTGCAGGTTCACGTCGAGCGGGCCGTCCAGGTCGTAGTCGATCTCGGCGAAGGGATAGGTGGACCGGAACGAAGTCCCGCGCACTCCTCCAAATCGCTCCAGCAGCTCACGTTGCCAGGCCGGGACCTCGTCGTCGGTCACCAGCGGGGTGGACGGGGCGTCCGACGGGGCCGGCGCCTGCAGGACCGTCGTGGAGCTGTGCGGCGGCTCGGGCCGCTGGACGCGCAGCGCGAAGAAGCTGTTCGGGAGGTCGCCACGGTGATTGCCGATGTTGTGCAGCTGCCATTGCCGCAGAGCTCCATCGGCGCAGATCGCGACGTTACCGGTGCCGATCCCGCCCAGCGGCATCGCCGCGTGGCGGCCGGTGATGTGGTTGAGCTGTCTCATACCCGTGCACTCCCCTGTGCCCTGCGCATGGCCGTGCACCCCTGCGCACAGCCAGATGCCAGTAATCGTTTACCATCTTGGTCAGCCCCTAACCTAAGCATCGACTCCAGCAGGGTCAACAACGCGACGAGATTTACGAGAAGTGCCCGCGAACGGGCTCCCGTGCCTCACAAGGCCGGAGCTCGCACGCGAATCGGCTCGCCTGCACGCCATCGCTCCCACACGGCATCCTGCACTTCGATTTCCAACGCCATCCCTGCCAGCTCCTCTCCCGTCCATGCGCACACTCCCATCATGTGCGATGCGTTGATGGGTTGAGACCGCCACCGTTTACGGCACAGCCTCCGCCCGGCCTAAGCGTCGGGGTAGTCGCGCTATTCGGGCGACAGCATGCGAGGGCGGCGGTAGGTTGCGAGGATGACTATGGCGCTGATGTGTGGACTCTCCTTCGCGGGCAAGAGCACCCTTGCAGCGCAACTGGCTGAGGGTCTGCCTGCGAGCCTGGTCAGTCTCGACCTCATCAACGAGGAACGCGGCCTGCACGGTGGACAAGGCATCCCGCTGGAGGAATGGGCCGAGACCAACCGAATCGCGCACGAGCGTGGACGTGATTTTCTGGATGCGGGGCACCATGTGGTCGTTGACGACACCGGATCGCCGCGGTTCATCAGAGATGAGTGGCGGAAGATCGCCAATCGCTCCGGTGCACCGTTCTTGGTCGTGTGGGTCCAGATCAGCCCTGAACTCCAGCAGGCACGCGTTCGCGCCAACAGACAGTCCCGGGACCGCCCGGACGTGACCGATGCCGTCCTCCACGATCACCGGGCGAGCTTCGAGCCTCCGACTGATGAGGAAGTGATAGTGGTGGATGCCCAGGACACGGCCGACCCAGCACGAGTGGCCGCGCTCGTGCAGCGACTCCGCTCCCATCGCACGCCCTAGAGCGCTGGGGGCCAGCAAGGCTCCGCGCTCATCGGCGCACATCCGACCGTTATCTGGAGTTCGGTTAGGCGTGGCCATGACGTCCAGCACGAGACGCAGCGGATCGAGAGTCTTCCTGGTGGACTCGGTTATCTTGAGCTGTCCATCAAGCGGCTCGGCCTCAGTTACCGCTCTTGGTTCGATGTCCGTAGTCGCCCGAGGGCGTGTTGCAACTGTTTCCGGAGTCGCTGGTTTTCGGCGGTGAGGTCCCGGACTCGCGCGTTGGCGACTTCGAGGCGGCGTATCAGGGATGCGTCGGTGGAACGTTGAGACGCGGGCAGTGGTGCCCCAGCCGTGTCCTGCTGGAGGCCGCGGAGCCGTCGGACCTCGGCGCAGAGGTCGGGCTGGGTGTAGAGCCAGGACCGCGAGACCTGCGCCTTCTGAGCGACGATCTGGAAGTTGACCGCGCCGCCCTCGCGGTCGAGGTCGCGAAGGGCCTGGGTTGCTTTGGCACGGGTCGTCTCGTGGCGCCGCCGGGCGGCGACGATGAGGTGGCGGCTGTTATCGGCATGCATCAGGTACTTGCCTCGCCGTCCTGGTCGTCCTCCAACGTGGTGATGATCTGGTCGAGGTTTCCCAGGACCTGCTGGTTCATCTCGATCAGGCGTTGCTGGCCGCGAGCCTCGGCAGCGGTGATGATCTGCACGACCTGCTGACGATGCTGTCGGTGCTCGGGCAGGAACTCGGCTGTGGTGATGAACATCGGACAGCTCAGACACGCGTTCGCGTGCGGGCAGGACTGCTGGACCGGCAACCCGCAGAAGCCGTTGGGCAGTGCCTGGGTCGCTCGTCCCACGCGCTGCTTGGCCCAGGCCGCCTCGGCCAGCGGGCCATCCGGGTCGAGGGTGACCGTCTCGCCCTTGATGTTGACCTTCCGCGCAGCTTCCCAGTGCCGACGGATCGTGGTGTCACTGAGGCGGGCGTAGTGGGCGGTCATGACGTGGGAGTCGTGGTCGAGAATCCGCCGGACCACTTCTTGGGGGACGTCGCGGTTGATCAGTCTGGTGCCCAGGGTATGGCGGAAGCTGTGCGGGACGACGCGAACGGGTTGTCCGTGCTCGTCACGGACGTCGCAGTGCTTGAGCCACCGGTGCAGCGCCTTGCGGTAGACCCCGTCACCGATCGGCTCGTGTCCGTCGTCGTTGTCGGTGACTCGTGGGAAGAGCACCGGTGCTCCGTCCGGCCACCGTTCGTGCAGGCGGCGTCGCTGCGCGGTGATGGCCTCGACGAGCCCCGCGTCGATCGGCACAAGGGCCTCGCGTTTCATCTTGTGGTTGAGGTAGCGCAGGTAGGGCGCTCCCTCGCCGTCGTAGACGATGCAGTCGGTCGGCAGACGGACGGTGTCGGTGATGCGCAGCCCGCAGTGCATGAGGATCAGCGTGATCAGCTCGTAGCTGGGGTTGCTCCACTTGGCGAGATTGTCCGGGTTCTCCAGCTGGGCCATCACGGTTTCGCTCAGCGCGCGCGGTTGCCGGATGGCTTCCTTGGGGAAGTCCTCGCTGAAGAACATCACCGTCGAAGGCAGGGAGTCATCCCAACCGTGCTGCCGGATGGTGGTGAAGAACAGGTTCAACTGGCCGATCAGCATGCGGTGCTTCACGGTGCCCGAGAACCGGGAATGCAGGTGAGCGAGGTAGCGCTCCAGCAGCTCCCGGTCCAGGTCCGCCAGCCCCTGGACGGAAGGTGCCACGTCCGCCAGGAACTGCCCACAGGAGGTGATCGCCCGTGTGCCGGAGGAGACGCTGACCACGCCGAGGCCCGTGGCCAAGCGCCACCGCGCCCAGCGTTTGGCCAAGGCCTTGAGCCACGACTGCGGGATGTCCTCGAAGGTGATCCGGGCCAGCCGCCGGTCCTTGATGCCGAGTTCACGTAGTCGCCAGACGTCCTTGCCATACTCCGCGTCCCAGGTGCTCGCCTGACCGGGTGTCCGGCGTCGCTCGCGCCCCGTCCTCGACGGTTTTTCGGGCACCAGCGGGATCGGCACGCTCACAATCGCACCTCTCGGCCGGTGAACCAGCCCGCTTCCTCCAAGGCCTTGCGCGCGTCCTCGGCGCTCAGGTGACCATAGACGGCGGCCGTGGTGGTGATGTCAGCGTGGCCTAGCAACTTGGAGACCACCTCGATCGGCACGCCGTCACGCAGCATCCGCGTCGCAGCGGTGTGGCGGTACCAGTGCGGATCAAAGTCGATCCCGGTGCGCCGCCGCAGACGCTTCACAAGTTCATAGACTGCCGCGTAGGTCAGCGGGTGACCGTGGGGCCGACCCCAGAGATTGACGAAGACGTAGTCGGAGTCCAGGTCGCCGTACTCCAAGTGAAGGTAATCGGAATAGAGCCGGACCAGCTCCGCGCTGACCGGCACCGTCCGCGGGCTGCGTGACTTGGAGCGGGCACCGTTGTGATTGACCCGTGGCCGGACCGAGACCTGGGACTCGGCAGCGGCGATGTCCTCATGCCGAAGACCCAACGCCTCCCCGATCCGCATCCCGGTGTCGAACAGCACCGCGAACAAGAACCGGTCCCGCAGATGATCACAGGCATCGAGAATGATTTGTGCCTCGGGAGCGTTGAGGACGCGCGGGAGCTTACGTTCAGCGCTCAGCACGACGGCCCGCCGCGGCTGCAGTTTCCCCTTGCTGATGTGGTGCAAGAACGGCTTCCAGCCCGAACCACGGCCTCCAGCCGGTTGCCAAGTCTTCAGCAACTCCCCGAGGTCAACGCCGTGGCGCGCGGCGTGCTGATAGAACGCGCTGAGCGCTGAGAGCTTGCGGTTGACCGTCGACTCGGTGCAGTGGTGTTCCACTGACGGCAGGACTGGGATCGTCCCATCGCGCAGGCCCGGTGGGCGGCGCAGCCATGCGACGAATTCGGCGACGTTCTCCAGCCGCACCTCACGCCAGTCCTGGCCTTGGACGCCGAGGAACACGAACCAGTCTTTCAAGTCGTGGGCATAGGCCTTGACCGTGTTCGGCGACCGCTCGATCTGGGTCAAGTACGCCAGATACCGCTCGATCGGAGCCACCGGGCCGCCGTCCCCGCCCAACACCGTCCACGACTCCACGCCGTCGACCGGGGAAAGAATACGCTGGACAAACATTGGACGATCCTCAGCTCAGATGCGACGAAGGGACCGGTCGAAAGCCGCCGGGGCCGGACGTAGGCCCCTGTCAATCTTCAGCACAATTAACAACAGACGGCATTGCGCCTCACGACGAGTGGATCGCACGCAAGTGTGCGAAAGTCGATGGCCCGGTCAATGCAATGAGAATCACGAAGATGTGAGTCCCCTGGGTTCTCCTCACGATGACCCCTCGGCCTCGTTCTTCAGACGTGTGAGGCGGTTGTCCCAGCCTTGGCCGATCAGATCAAGGTCTCTGGCAAGTGCGCTGAGACGAGCACCGATCGCGCTGTACACAATCTCCTTGCCGCTGCGTTCTGAGGTGACAAGGCCGCCAATCTCCAAGACCTTGAGGTGCTTCATGATCGCTTGTCGGCTGACTGGCATAGTTCGCGTCAGCGCGGATGCGCTTGCGGGTGCTTCACCCAACCGGACCAGAATCCGCCAACGGGTCTCGTCGGCGAGGGCCGCGAAGACGGAACTCGGAGCCTGCACCTCGGTGTTCACGATTCGGTTCTGCCTGGCGAGGTGACGCAGTCTACGAGCAGATCGAGACCGGCTTCCCAGCTCTCCCGGTCCTGGTCGGCGAGTTCGCGCGGGGAACCCAGATTCTCGTCGAGCTGCTCGTAGCCGGATTGCCGGATCGTGAGCAGAGCGCCGTCCTCTCCATAACTACGCAGCTTGAAAGAAACGAGCGTGGCGTTGCTCTGCATGGGCTCGACGTCTGGTTCGAGCGCGAGCAGGAACGAGAACCGCTCGTCCGGGATCACCTCGCGGACCTGTCCATGGAAGATCCCGTGTTCGTCCCACCGCAGCTCGACTCGGCCATCGGGTATCGGCTCGATTTGAGCGCCACCGAAGGCGTACCAGCGGGCGAACTCACCGTGGTTGACGAGGAAGGGCCAGACCTCATCAGGCGGGGCCGGTAGATACACCGATCGCGAGACTGAATCCCGGTCGAGAAGGGCACGCGCTGCGTTGAACTCGACCTCCCAGCCTTGGACGTTCTCTTCACGGGTCGACATCCAGATCGCGCGGTCTTCGCTTAGCGTGGAGAATCCACTTTCGACCACGGATAGACGCACACCGCTGGGTCGATCAATGACCGTGAACTCCACCAGCGTGGTTGCCATCGTGTCTTGGGACTCATCGCGCTTCCACCGGAACGAGGCATGCCTAGGTGGTTCGAGTCGGACGGTCTGGATGGAGAAGGCTCCGTGAACAGGGTCTCGGAGAAGGTGCCAGTCGTCGTGTTGCTTCCCTGCCGGGTTGCTGAGAACTTCCCCATCGTTGATCCACCACCCCGGCCGGCTGATCAGAGCCCAAACGCGTTCAGCGTCGGAGTCGATGTCGATGTGTCGCTCGATCCTGTCCAGTTCGTCACTGCTGCTGTCCATGAGCCCGCCTCTCTCTGCCTATGTGTAATTCAGACGTTACACATAGGGTCAGCTTCGAGCAACCCAGGGGTTACACCAGGTGCTCCCCGCTCCGAGGTGAGATCGGTCGCCGGCTTGGCCATGGCTGGCAGCCGCCATCCGCGACGACGCCATCCACCGCCTCGACTGCCGTCGCCCTTGAGACTGAGACGGGACATTCGTGCGCTATTGGCACCAGGCTCCCGGCGTGGACACATCCAGGACGTGAAGCATCAGGTCAGGCCGCGCTTCCCGCTCGCGGACCCTAGATAACGAGGGCGGTCTCAATCTGTCAACGCATCGGCGCACACGTGATTCGCCTGTAGGTGTCGTGCACTGGGGAGTCACGGCAGCAGACGCTTCGCCCGGCCCTACGCGGTGCGCGCGGAGTCGAGTCGAATATGCCGGGGAGGACGGGGGCGGTACTGGTCTGGGCTCGCAGCGATAAGGCAATCGAGAAGCGGAAACCGCCGGCACCATTTCAGCAGCCGTGCGATAGGTGGTGTCCCCACTTTGGTGATTACGATGACCGCTATGGTGGCAAGCAACGCCCCGGCCAGCACGTCATGGAAGTAGTGCACGCCCACAGCAACGCGGCTGAATCCGATAAGTCCTGCGAGGGGCAGGGCGAGGATGCCAAGGCGTGGATTCATGGCCAGCACGGCAAGGGCGATGGCGACAGAGATCGTGGCGTGGTTGCTGGGCCAGGACCAATCGGTTGCCTCGGGGCACGCCGCAATCGTGGTGACGGTGAAGTTGTAGCAGGGCCTTAGTTCGCTGAACAGGACCTTGATGACTTCGCTGGACACGTAGGCCGCTATGACCCCGAACCCTGCGGCGACACCTCGCGCTAGGTGCGTCATTCCTCTTTTGCGCGCACTCAGAGCAGCTACGGCGAAGAGAGTGATCAGGCCAAGAATTCCGTACTCCGAGACCGACGAGAAGAAGCTCTGCACCGGTCCTGGCAGTTGGTTGGACCACGCGACGGTGCCGCGGTAGGTCATCCCTCGTACGAGGAGTAGCGCCAGGACGGCAAGTAAGCCAACAGCAGCCACCCCGGCAATGATGAGGCGTGGTGAGAGGCGAGCGGCACGGGAGATCATGACAGTAATTCAGTCAGCAGAGAGGCAGGGGCGCATCCACCCCGAGACGGACCCGAGTTGCGGGGTATCCGTCTCAGGGTGGACCGGTTGAGACTCACCTCGTCAGTTGAGGAAGGATTGGCTGGGCGCTGTTGCGAGGAGTTCCTGGCTGGTCTTCCATCCCAGGACACGCCGAGGTCGGCCGTTGATCTTTCCTGCGATGACGTCAAGCTCGGCCTGTGTCAAGTGAGAGAAGTCCGCCTGCTTTGGGAGGTACTGGCGCAGGAGCCGGTTGGTGTTTTCGTTCGAGCCGCGCTGCCAGGGCGAGCGAGGGTCGCAGAAGTAGACGCGAATGCCGAGCTCATGGGCGATACTCTCGTGCTCGGACATTTCTCGCCCGCGGTCCCACGTGAGCGACTGCAACAGCCACGGCGGAAGCTCCCGGAGGTTGCGGATCAGAGCGTCACGCACCTCCGTGCCTTTGATCCCTTGTAGCTTCACTAAGCGAACTGCACGCGTGGAGCGCTCGACCAGCGTCGCAACAGCGCTGGGCCGCCGACCCATGACGAGATCCCCTTCCCAGTGCCCGATCTCAACCCGAGTCTCGATCCGCGCCGGGCGATCATGAATCGAGACCATGCTCCTCAATCGGCCACGCCCGTGTCCGGTGCGTCGCGACTGGCGCGATGTGCGGAGCCGACGGCCGGAACGCAGGTGAACGCTCATCTCGGAAGGAAGGGCCGGGCATGTGGCGGTGTAGAGGCTCCGATAGATCGCCTCGTGGGAGATCCGCATCTTCGGGTCGTTCAAAAAGGCCCGTCGTAGCCACGCCGCGATCTGCTCAGGAGACCAGTCCTCGTGCAGCTTCTCCCTCACAACGCCGCGCAGCTCCTCGTTCGCATCGAGCTTGGTGAGCTTGGGGCGCTGCGCGAGCTGCCAAGCGTGCTCATCTGCCATGGCAGCTCTGTACTGGTCACGGCCGCCGTTGCGGGAGATCTCTCGCGAGATCGAGGAGTCTGACCGACCGAGTCGAGCAGCGATCGTTCGAGCGGAATCACCGGCGGCGAGTCCTCGGGAGATCTCCTCCCTCTCCGCCAGTGACAAACGCAGAGCAGCGCGACGGCGCTGCGCTGGGCGGATCCCACCCGACTTCGCCAGGTGTCTGCGTACCGCCTCACGGCTGCAGTGCACCGATCGGGCGATCACGCGAATCGGCTCGCCTGCACGCCATCGCTCCCACACGGCATCCTGCACTTCGATTTCCAACGCCATCCCTGCCAGCTCCTCTCCCGTCCATGCGCACACTCCCATCATGTGCGATGCGTTGATGGGTTGAGACCGCCAGCGTTTGTGGTGCAGTGTCAGAGTCGCGCCGTCGTCACGCTCCTGGCGGAGAGTGACCACAGCGCACCGCACCCCTCGCTGAATGTCCTTCTCACGATCACGGCTCGCCCGGCAACCTGACGTCAGGACGGCGAGGCAGCCATGCCGCTCCGGATGCGCTCGGATGCGTCGTTGAGCTCGGCGCGCGGCCGTTCAGGCCAGTCAGCTTCGATGTGGAAGCCATCGCCGGGTGTTCGCGGGAACACGTGGAGGTGGACGTGGAAGACCTCCTGGAACGCGACCTCGCCGTCGGCCAGGAACAGGTTCACGCCCTCGCACGGAAGCCCCGAATTGCGCAGCGCCGCGGCGAGACGCTGGCCGACCCGGAACATCGACATCCCGAGCTGCTCGTCCAGATCGGCCAGGTACGGCGCGTGCCGCTTGGGGATGACAAGGAGGTGCCCGTCCGTCACAGGCTGGATGTCCATGAAGGCGAGGACCTCGTCGTCCTCGTACACCCGGCTCGACTCCACGGTCCCGGCTACCACCTGGCAGAAAATACATTCATCGGCGCTCATGAGCTCCACTGTGCCCGACCCGACGCGAACGACCGCCCGGTTTCCACTGAACACGCGCCTTCGAGCGCCACCTCATCACACCGGAACCCAATGGGGGCCAACGCTGGCAGACCTGCTGCGCCGGTCGAGACCCCACCCCGATGATATCTCGAGGTTAGGCGACGGCCGCTCGGCCACTACTCTCCCGGCGGCGACGATCGAAGCTCGGGGTAGTCGCCCCATCTCGCGTTCGTACGGGCGGCGTGACGGATGGCGGTGTTGACGTTGATCCCGAGCGTGTCGGCGACGACGCTGGCGGGCACGGTTTGGACGAGCTGGTCGATGCGGGCGTGCTGGCTCCTGCGGGCATGGATCTTGTGCGGCGCGAGATGGAGCGCGACGATCGCTTCGCTGACGTGGAGATGAGGTGTGGTTCCAGGGAATAGCCAATCGGGCCCTCCACGGACGAAGGGACGATCTCTATCGAGTTCGCGGATGTAGCGGCGGAGCAGGCCAGCGATTGGATCGGGCAGAGTGAGGGGTGTTCGTCCGAAGATGATGCTCGTAGTTGCACCGTCCTCAGAGACGGCTGATCGGCGTAGGCGGACGCAGTCGCTGATTCGTTGGGCAAAGACGAGCACCAGCAGGCCGATGATGCGGCTCCCTGGCGGGATGGACTCGTCATCGAGAAGTTCATCGACCTTGTGCCAGATAGTGTCTTCCTGAACGGAGGGGGCGGGCCGAGCTTGCTGCCGACGGGGCGGTGTGATTGGTGCGGTCAGCTGCTGCTGGATCGCCCATTTGAGGAATGTGATGACCGCTACTTGGGAGCGGTGGTGGGCGAAGAAGTGGTCCACGGTGCCCTGGTCCAGCGATGCCAGATCGACTCCCTGGCCATCCAGCCACGCCAGGAAGGCGGCGATCTTGCGCAGCTCGGAAGATCGAGCGCTGAACATACCGGCGGTTAGAGGTTTGCTCGCGGATCGTTGCCTGATCTTGCGCAGAACTCCCCAGCGGAAGTACTGACTGATGATCCCGGCGTGATGGGCGGGGAGGCCGTCGATGACGGCGGCAGCGAGAATCTCGAGATCGTTGAGCCTGACGTCTATGGCCGGGAGGGTTTCGGCGCTGATGAGCATGTGGCGCAGATACTGCACTCGGGGCGAGAGCGGGAGGGTATCGAGTGTGGAGTGACTGATCCGAGCCTCGCCAGTTGCCATGGCGCGCAGAGTCGTACCGATCGGTGTTCTTCGTAGCCACCGCACTACCGTGCGCGGGTCACGCGCAGTCAGTAGAAGTTCATAGAGGGTGACGAGGCCGGGATGGATCGCGCCACTTGCGTCTGCGAGCAGCACACTGAGACGCTCGGTCAGTCGGCAGGTGCCGCACTGAGACCCGGTGAGCTGTTCCTCGCTTCCGCAGGTGATGCACGCGAACCGAGGCGATTCACCAGCGCAGGCCGCGCAGACGATGTGTCGGCCCGAATCGTAGAAGGCGAGGACCTTGACGTGATCACACCCGGGGCAGAGTTCGGGGTGCCGGCGGAGTCTTGAGTAGCAGGCGTTGCAGATGCGCTGCTCGAGGATCAAGTAACGGGCCGCGACGTGACGAGCACACCTATCGCAGCCGACCTGGTGGCGATGAGTGCGTCCTGGTCGGTTCACTCGTTCGGGCGGTGCAGCTTGGCGTGGATGGGGCGCAGGTCGCCTATCGCCGGCCCGGAGGTCTCTGGAGCGCCGGCGGCTCGGCGTGGACGCTCGCTCTGGACCTTTGGGATCTCGATGAGGTCGTTGGGTGTGCAATCGAGTATTCGGCAGAGGGCGGCGAACACCTCGACGTTCAGCCGCTCGGGAGTCTTCGTCACGAGGCGGAACACTTGCTCGCGCGAGAGCTGCACTCCCTGGGCGCGCAGTGGTGCGATCAGATCTGTGGTCTGGAACATGCCGGCCGCGGCCATCATCGGGCGCAGGTTCCAGGTGATAGGGGCATCAGGAGCGGGGTTGTTCGACATTGGGTCCTCCATAGATCCGGGAGAGGGCTTGGTTGATCATGCGGTTCTTGAAGTCGTCGCCGACGGACGTGTAGATCGCGGTCGTCGAGGCGTAGGCGTGCCCGACCTGGTCCTGCACGAACTTCTCGGCGTATCCCCACTCGATGAGGTTGGTGACGTACGTGTGCCGCAGGGCGTGAACGCTGAGCTCCGAAGGTAGCTCTGCTTCGTCGCGGAGCTGGGCGAAGCGCAGATCGATATAGCGCAGCGAGACGCGCGTTCCGCGCTCAGTCAGCCACAGCGCTCCCGCCGGGTTCGTGGTGAACCGAGGGCGGGCGTGGTCGACCCATTGGGCCAGCCCTTCCGTAACCCAGTCCAGCTCAGGGATCGTGAGCACCGATCGGCGTCGCGGTCCCGAGCCATGTGCGCCCTTGCCCCAGCGCACGTCGACTGCGCCGAAGCGGCCGAAGCTCGGAGCCGCACCGTTGGGCCGCAGGTCCGCTACGTCCAGACCAACAGCCTCGGCCCGACGCAGCCCGTAGGCGTAGATCGTCTTGAAGATCTGGGAATCGCGCAGCGCTGCGAGGGCTCCCTTCCGACCGTGCTGAAGGATCGTCTCGACGCGGAGGTCGGCCGCGGCAAAGAGCTGCTCGAGCTCGTCATACGTGAGTGCTCGCCGTTGCGGGCGGCCCTCATAGTCGACCAGGTGCGCGAGCGTGTTCCACTCGTGGCAGATCTGTTGCGGGGCTGTGCCGAAGCGCTCTTCGCAATCCGTCGTCCACCGGTACCGCGGATCGGTGAGGTAGTCGCCAAACAAGCGAATGATGGAGTGATAGCCGCGGATCGTGGAGGGGGCCGCCGGTCGCTGTCGAGACTTCGCCTGGGTTGTGTAGTCCTCCAGGTCACCCGGTGACCACTCCCAGGGGTAGTGGCCAGCGAACTCCTCGAACCTCCGGATGACCAGTTCACGGCTCCCAATCGTCCGCTCGGCCAGGCCTCGGCTGCTCTGCTGATCCGCCCAACCCGAGAGCATGGCCTCGAACACGAAGCGCCTGTCGTCCAGCGCCCGCACGTTGCGGAGCTGACGAAGGGGTGAGACGCCACGAGGGTCTTGGGCCATTCCCCAAGTATTGCATTTGTTGCAACATTGATGCATCACTGTAGTCCTGATGAGTGGATCCAGGACCTCTTCCATGGAGAGAGTGACGCTTCGCGAGGTGTAGGTTCTCGCCCGACCTGTCAGACGCGCAGCACTGTGACCTGCGGTGCGACGGTCGTGGCGCGTGCGCGGCGTCTCGCTATGGCGTCAGGTTCCTAGAGGGGCGAAGGAAGCGACCGGTCCTTGGAGGCGAGAATGGTGATGGAGACCGGGACGTCCTTCTCACCCGGTTCTGTGACCCTGTCGATCCGAAGGCCAGCGTCGACGAAGGCGTTCAGAAACTCAGCGAGCGGAACTTGGCGCATGCCGCCGACTTTGTACCGTATGCCGCCTTCTCCCCACCAGGGGGCGGACTCATGTCGTCGTGCCTCGCGATAGGTCGTGTGCACGACCAACTCTCCTGCGGGGAGGCTGTGTACATGTGGTCCGTTGAAGCACGGGTGCACTCCGTAGAACATGAACCTCCCTGTGGGACGCAGGACCCGTGCGGCTTCTCTGACCATGCGACTGAAGTCGTCGACGTCCGTGGACGTCCAAGCGCTCATGACCAGATCGAAGGATTCGGAGTCGAATGGGAGGTCCTCGGCGTCGCCCTGGTGGACTCGGGGGCATCGCTGACGCGCCAGGCGAAGCTGGTCCTCAGAGATGTCGACGCCGGTTGCGGTCCAGCCGAGCTCTTCGATGATGGCGAGGTTCCTGCCTGTGCCGCACCCGATGTCCAGGCACGTGCCGGATCCTCTGGGGAGGGTTTCGCGGAGGACCGCGTCTCTGTGGGGACCTTCCGCCATCTGGGCGTCATACCAGTCTGCGAGGCCGTCGTACCGAGCGCGGCTATCTGGGATGTTCGGTGATCTCGTCGGCGAGTTCATGCAAGAAGCTTAGCGAAGTCCTCGCCGACCGGATCGGTACACCTCTGCCCACGTCGTCGGGATTTCGTCGTCGGCGACGGTGCAGCACTGGAGGAAAGTCTCACGTCCGCCCACAGGGCCATCGCACCCGTCTGACAGATGCGCCGGAAATCTGACACGCACTGGCCAAGAAACCCGGAACTGGCCAGCTTGTGCCGGAACCTACACGAGGGCCAGCGCGGGAGACCTGAAGGCTCGCGGAGTAGGTAGCTACCCTCTAGACATGAGTGGACGTTTGATCGCGATCGTCGGGACATCCAGTATCGGAAAGTCCTCGGCCTCGGCGCGCCTGCAAGAGCTGCTCCCGGATCCCTACCTGACCGTGGGGATCGACCACTTCCTGAACATGTTCCCGCAACAATGGGCTGGTCAACCCCGAGGTCCGGGGCCTGGAATGTGGTATGAGGACAGCACGGATCCCGATGGAGCGCCGCGCGCGCGGATCCGCTACGGACAAGCGGGGAGTCGGCTGCTGGCAGGGATGCAGGCGTCTGTGCGCGCCATGCTCGACTGTGGCAACAACATCATCCTTGACGAGATGCCTCTGGACGAGACCATCGTTCCTCAGTGGAAGAGAACCCTCGCCTCCTACCGAACCTATTGGGTCCACCTATCCGCCGATCTCGAAGTAGTCGAGGCCCGCGAGGCCCAGCGCCAGCAGGGGCAGCACGTCGGCAACGCCCGAGGCCACTTCGGCATCTCAGACCGAGAGTGCTACGACCTCGACCTCAATGTCGCAGCAATGACTCCCGTAGACGTGGCGAACAGCATCAAGCAGGCCAGTCTTCAACATTTCGCCAGCACAACGACTCACCAGTAGGTTCCACAAGTAGCGAGAGGGCCTCGCCCTGTGGGGACGTCTCCCAGCGGACCACTCATCCCTCGCGATCGGCAGAGCGCCACGCAGCCTCCGGAACCGAGCCCCGTCATCGTTGGGTGCTCTCAGGAATCTGCACGAGCTAGATCAGCGCCTCACGCCGCGAAGGGCTGTGACATCTACTCAATAATGCTCAGTCCGCACGCCTGAGCCAGGCCGACGCACACCGACAGTGCGGCGGACCCCTTCGAACAAAAGCTCAGAGCGATGCCGTCAGCCCCGCTGGAGGTGGTGTCGGATCCGCAGTCTCACGCGAAGGCGCTGACCCCCGTGATCGACCGGCCCACGATGAGCGACTGCATGGTGTCGGTGCCCTCGTAGGTGTGCAAGGCCTCGAGGTCGCTGCGATGGCGCACCACTCGGTTCTCCAGCAGGATCCCGGAGCCGCCGAGCAGGTCGCGGGCGTCGGAGGCGAGTTCGCGGGCGGCGCGGGTGTTGTGCACCTTGGCCAGCGAGGCCTGCTCGGGCCGGATGGTCCCGGAGGCCTCGAGCTCCGCGAGCCGCACGCAGTACAGCTGCATGGAGGTCAGCGTCTGCAGCATGGAGGCCAGCCGCACCTGGACGTGCTGGGCCTTCGCCAGCGGGCGCCCGAACTGGATCCGGTTCTGCGCGTGCTCGAGCGCCGCCTCGTAGCAGGCGGTCGCGTGCCCGAGCGCGCCCCAGGCCACGCCGGCGCGGGTCGCGAACAGGACCTTCGAGGTGTCTTTGAAGGAGCGGGCACCGGGGAGGTGGGCATCCAGCGGGACCCTCACCTCGTCCAGGGTGATGTGGGCCTGGTGGATGGCGCGCAGGGCGACCTTGCCGCGGATCACCTCGGCCTCGTAGCCGGGCAGCGACTGGTCGACGAGGAAGCCTCCGACCTGCCCGTGCAGCTCCGGCTGCGACTCGTCGTCGATCCGCGCCCACACCACGCTCAGGTGGCAGCCCGCTCCGTTGCCGATCCAGCGCTTCTGGCCGGAGAGCACCCACTGCTCGCCCTCGCAGCGCGCCACCGTCTCCAGGGAGACGGAGTCGGAGCCGTGATCGGGCTCGGTGAGGGCGAAGGCGGCGTACTCCCGGCCGGTCACCAGCGGCTCGACCCAGCGCTGCTTCTGCTCCTCGGAGCCGAGCAGCACGATCGAGCGCAGCGCGAGCCCGCCCTGGACGCCGACCATGGTGCCGACGCTCCCGTCGATCCGTGAGAGCTCCATGTTCACCAGGCCGGTCGCGAGCGGGGAGAGCGTGCGGTGGCCCGGCACGTCGAGGCCGTCGGTGAGCAGATCCAGCTCTCCGAGCCGCCCGATCAGCTCGATCGGGTACTCGCCGCGGTCCCACCAGTCGTTGATCCGCGGCAGCACCTCGTCGGCCAGGGAGCGGGCGGTGCGCCAGGCCTCGAGGTCCTCACCGGCCACGTCCTGGAACAGGCCGAAGTGGTCGGTCGCGGGCGGCAGCAGCTCCGCGGGCGCCGCGGCGGAGGCATCCGGCGCGGAGACGACGGCGCGCTCGGTCGCGACCGACTCCCGTGCCTCCTCGTCCAACGCCCCGGGGTCACCGCCGAGGGAGATGTGCCCGGGCACGGGCGCCTCCCACGGCGTGGGGGCCGGCTCGGACTGGGGGATGGTGGAGTGGCTGGTCATCAGGACATCCTCTCGACGATGAGGGCCATGCCTTGCCCGCCGCCGACGCACAGCGTCGCCATACCGAACTGGCCGTCGCGCTCCTGCAGACCATGCAGCAGGGTGGTGGTCAGGCGGGCACCGGTCTGGCCCCAGGGGTGGCCGAGCGCGATCGCACCGCCGTGGACGTTGAGCATGTCGTGGTCGATGCCGAGGTCCTCGGCCGACGGGATGACCTGGGCGGCGAAGGCCTCGTTGAGCTCGACCAGGTCGATGTCGCCGATGCTCATGCCCGCGAGGGCGAGGGCGCGGCGACCGGCCTCGACCGGGCCGAGCCCCATGATCTCCGGACTGAGCCCGGAGACGCCGGTGGCGACGATGCGGGCCAGGGGCGTGATACCGAGCTCGGCCGCGTACTCGGCCTCCATAACCACCAGCGCCGCGGCCCCGTCGTTCAACGGGCAGCAGTTGCCGGCGGTGACGGTGCCGTCCGGGCGGAAGACGGGATCCAGGCCGCCGACGGCCTCGAGGGTGACACCCGCCCGAGGGGAGTCGTCGGCGCTGACCACGGAGCCGTCCGGCAGGGTGACGGGGGTGATGTCCCGGCCGAAGAAGCCGGAGGCGATCGCGGCCTCGGCGCGGTTCTGGGAACGCACGGCGTACTCGTCCTGCGCCTGGCGGCTGATGCCGCGCAGCTCGGCGACGTTCTCGGCGGTCTGGCCCATCTGGATGTACGCGTCGGGCAGCTCGCCGTCCTCGCGCGGATCGTGCCAGGGAGCAGGGACCTCGCGGGAGGCGCGCTGGTCGGTCCGTTCCCACGCGGAGCGGAACAGCGGGTCGCGCGCGTCCTCCTCCATGAGCTTGCCCGAGCTGGCCGAGATCGACTCGACGCCGGCGGAGACCACCGCGCGGGCCTCGCCCGATCGGATCGCGTGGAAGGCGGAGCGGGTGGTCTCGATCGAGGACGCGCAGAAGCGGGTGACGGTCGCGCCGGGCACGGAGTCCAGTCCGAGACGCACGGCGACGGTGCGGGCCAGATTGCCGCCCTGGTATCCCTCGGGGATCGCGCAGCCCAGCTGCAGGTCGTCGAGCGTGGACGCCTCGAGCTGGGGGACGGAGTCGAGGGCGGCGCCGACCATCTGGGCGGCGAGGTCGTCGGGGCGGACGTCCTTGAGGGAGCCCTTGCGGGCGCGGCCGATGGGTGAGCGGTGGGCGGCGACGATGACGGCCTCAGGCACGGAGCTCTCCTTCGATGACGGTATCCGTGGGCGGAGTCGCGGAGACGGCGGGGCCGAGCGCGACGACCGGCTTTACCGATACTAAGCGTCCTATGTACTTGGTGGGAAATGCAAGGCCGTCGGGACGGGCCCGCGCCGTATCGTGGCTCCGAGCCGCCCCGACCTCATCGAGGGGGCACGCGGACGGTGGGCGGGCCTGCCGATGCACCCGCGCGGCGAGGGAAGCAGGACGATCCGATCCGGGAGGACAGCACGATGAGCATGGACAAGACGGTCGCCACCCCCGCCGAGGCGGTGGCCGACATCCCGGAGGGGGCCGCCCTCTCCGTCGGCGGCTTCGGACTCTCCGGCAACCCCACCCAGCTGCTGGAGGCCCTGCTGGAGCAGGGCGCCGGCTCACTCTCGGTGGTCTCGAACAACTGCGGGGTCGACGACTGGGGGCTGGGCCTCCTCCTGAGTGCCCGGCGCATCGCCAAGATGACCTCCTCGTACGTCGGCGAGAACAAGGAGTTCGCCCGCCAGTATCTCGAGGGCGAGCTGGAGGTCGAGCTGGTCCCCCAGGGCACGCTCGCGGAGAAGCTCCGCGCCGGCGGCTCCGGCATCCCCGCCTTCTACACCCGCTCCGGGGCGGGCACACAGATCGCCGAGGGCGGACTGCCGATGAAGTACGACGGCCAGGGCGGGATCGCGAAGGCGTCCCCACCCAAGGACGTGCGGGTCTTCTCCCTCGGCGGCGGGGAACCGCTGGAGTACGTGCTGGAGGAATCGATCGTCACCGACGTCGCCCTGGTGCACGCGCTGCGGGGCGACCGCCACGGCAACCTGGTGTTCAACAAGGCGGCCCGGCAGTTCTCCCCTCCCGCCGCCATGGCCGGTCGGACGTGCATCGCCCAGGTCGAGGAGCTGGTGGAGCCCGGGGAGATCGATCCCGATGCGGTCCATCTCCCCGGGGTGTACGTGCACCGGGTGGTGGAGGTCGGGACGGACATCGAGAAGCGGATCGAGAAGCGCACGGTGCGCAGCACGGAGGGAGCGGACTCATGAGCCAGGACGCACAGGACTCGCAGGTCGAGCAGATCGGCTGGGACCGGGACCGGATGGCGGCGCGCGCCGCGCAGGATCTGCCCGACGGTGCCTACGTCAACCTCGGCATCGGCATGCCCACGCTGATCCCGAACCACATCCCGCCCGACCGCAGCGTGGTGCTGCAGTCCGAGAACGGGATCCTCGGGGTGGGTCCCTACCCCGACGAGGAGCACGTCGACCCCGACCTCATCAATGCCGGCAAGGAGACGGTCACGGTGCTGCCGGGGGCGAGCTACTTCGACTCGTCGACCAGCTTCGGGATCATCCGCGGCGGCAAGCTCGACGTGGCCGTCCTCGGCGGCATGCAGGTCTCCGCTCGCGGGGACCTCGCCAACTGGATGGTGCCCGGCAAGATGGTCAAGGGCATGGGCGGCGCGATGGATCTCGTCCACGGTGCTCGCACCGTGATCGTGCTGATGCAGCACACCTCCCGCGACGGCTCGGCGAAGATCCTGCCCGAATGCACGCTGCCGCTGACCGGCAAGGCGGTGGTGAACCGGATCATCACCGATCTCGCCGTGATCGACGTGGCCGGCACCCCGGAGCAGCCGCGTCTGGTGCTGGTGGAGACCGCGCCCGGAGTGAGCCCCGAGCAGGTGCGGGAGGCCACCGCCGTCACGCTGGAGGACCCGGAGAGTTGAGCCTCAACGCGCCGGTCGGCGCGGGCTGAGCAGCAGGCGGGCCAGGGCGTCGATCGCGGCACCGAGCGCTCCGATCACGAGGATCACCACCAGCATCTCGTCGTAGGCCAGACGGTCGCGGGCGTTGAGGATCTCGTATCCCAGCCCGCTGGTGACCCCGAGCATCTCGGCGGGCACCAGCACCACCCAGGCGATCCCGAGGGCCAGGCGCACCGACTGCAGCACCGCCGGGCGCACGGAGGGGATCACGACGGTGCGCAGGATCTCGCCGCGGCGCGCCCCCAGCGTGTGGGCGACGGCGACGAACCGCTGGTCGATCGACGCGACGGCGGCGGAGGTGCCCAGCAGGATCGGCCAGATCGCGGCGGCGGCCACCAGGAAGACGACCGGTGCGGAGCCGACGCCGAGCAGGGCAACGGCCACGGGTGCCCAGGACAGCGGCGAGATCATCCGTACGAACTGGACCACCCCCGCGCTCGCCCATCGGGTGGGGCGGTGCAGTCCGATGAGCGCGCCGAGCGGGATGCCGAGCCCCGCGGCGACGAGGAGCCCCAGCAGGAGTCGGGCGGTGCTGGTCAGCAGGTCCTGGAGCAGCACGCCGGTCGACAGCAGGGAGGCCAGCGCCCCGGGCACGGCCCACGGGGACAGCGCCGCGAGCATGGGGCTGCCGGCGCCGCCGACGGCCGTCAGGGCCCACCAGGCGATCACCGCCGCGACCGCGCCGACCAGGCCCCAGGCCCAGGGCGCCGCGCGCCGGGAACCGGCGGGCCGCTCGGCGCCGGCCGCCCCGGGTGCGGCGTCGGCCTCGAGATCAGTGGGGGCGATGCTCATGGGTCGATCTCCTCGGCGGTGTCGAGGCCAGTCAGGGCGGTGGGGTCCAGGCGGCGGGCGGCATCGCGCAGCGCCGCGTCGTCGACCACGAGGTCGTGGGCGTCGGCCGCGTCGAGCCGCTCGAGCGCGCCGAGCGGGGCGTCCAGCAGCGTCGTGCGCATCTCCTCGACGAGTCGGGTGGTGAAGCCGGGCCGCAGGACGGGCGTGAAGTCGAGGGTCTCGCCGTGCCAGTCGGGGTGCTCGACGTGCGCGTGCCCGGCGTCCGGCCGGTCCAGGGCCGCGGTGACGGCCGGCAGCGGCTGCGGGAGGTAGCGACCGGAGAGCTCTGCGGCGACGGCCTCACGGTCCTCGCGGCAGGCCTGCTGGGCGCGCACGAGCGCGTCGGCGACGGCCTGCATCTGCTCGGGCGGCCGCTGCAGCAGTCCTCCGGTGGCGACGGTCACGCAGCACGGGTGGGAGCGCCACACGTCGCCCAGGAAGCGGCCGATGAGGCCGGCGTCCTTGCCCTCGGCCATCGCGTTGAAGGGATCCGCGACGGTGTAGCCGCCGATCGAGCCGGAGTCGAGGGCCGGGATCATGTCCGAGGGCGCCATCGGCACCAGCGTGACCTCGCCCTGCGCGCGCGAGGGGGTGCGGCGCACGACGGGGGTGAGCCCCTCGGCGCGCAGCATCTGCTGGACGATGACGTTGTGGATCGAGTACCAGGCGGGGATCCCGATGGTGCGCCCTGCCAGCGCGCCGACGTCGGGCACCTCGCGGCCGAGGGTGAGGGCGGAGCCGTCGACGTGGTTCGCCCCGAGCACCCGGATGTCCGCCCCGAGGTCCAGCCGCATCTGGAGCGCCATCGGGAACAGCAGGTGCACCAGGTCCACGCTGCCGCCCAGCAGGGTCTCCCCCATCGAGGCCCAGGAGCGCAGGCGCACTGGCTCGGCGACCTCGATCCCCTCGTCGGCGAAGTAGCCGCGGGCGTGCGCGACCAGCAGCGGGGCGGCGTCGGTGATCGGCAGGTACGCGAGGCGCAGCGGGCTGTTCGGATCCACGGGGGCGGCCTCACCGCGTCGTACGCCGAGGCCCACCCCCGCCCCGGCTGCGCCGGACAGCAGCATCGCGCCGCCGGCGCCGAGCAGGGCCCGACGGCTGGGTCCCGCTCTCACGCCGTCGCCCCGACGGAGCCTGCGCGATAGTGCGCCAGGACCTGCTCCCGCGTGGTGCCTTCCTCGCGGGGGCGCCACTGGGCGGTGAGGCCGCGCGGCCCGTCGAGGTAGACGATGCGGTCGGCGACCACGAGCGCCTCCTCGACGTCATGGGTGACCAGCACCGCGGCGGTCCGCACCCGGGTGAGCACCTCGCGCAGCCACACCTGCAGGTCGGCGCGGATCGCGGGGTCGAGGGCGGAGAACGGCTCGTCGAGCAGGATCACCCCGGGATCGACGGCGAGAGCACGTCCCAGGGCGACGCGCTGGGCCTGGCCGCCGGAGAGCTCCGCGGGCAGGGCCGCGGCGAGTTCGGCGATGCCGAGCGACTCCAGCAGCTCGCGGACCTGAGAGGGGCCCGCTCGTCCCGCGTTCGCGGCGTAGCGGCCACCGAGGCCGACGTTCTCGGCGACGGTCAGCCAGGGGAACAGGTCCGGGGACTGCGGCACGAGGGCGGGTCGACGGGCGTCGGCAACCCGCTCGACCCTGCCGGCCTGGGGCTCCTCGAGTCCGGCGAGCACCCGCACCAGGGTCGACTTTCCGGCCCCGGAGGCGCCCAGCACGCAGAGCGTCTCGTGCTCGTCGACCTCGAGGTCGAGATCCTTCAGCACGGGGCCCGACGCCCCCGGATGCCACCGGGTCACCCCGCGCAGGGCGAGGCGGGTCATGACGGACTCCGGGGTGCCTCGCCGGTCGGCGCGAGGAGATGGCGCAGGTGGATCTCCGTCGGGGACTGCACCGGCAGGAACGCCGCCTCCCGGGCGCGCCGCGAGGTGTCCGAGGCCAGCGCGTAGCCGCGCCCGCCGACCGTCTTCTGTTCGAGCCGGGTGGCGCGCCCGGCGAGCAGGGCGGTCTCCAGCCGCACCGTGACCAGCTGACGTCGCGACGCGCCCGGCGCATCCACGGCGGGGCCTGCAGCGTCTGCGGCGTCAGCGGCCTCTTCGACAGCGCGCACCAGATCCTCGCGCAGGGTCTCCCAGTCCTCACGACCGGCCTCGATCTCCGCGCCGAGGACCCGCCGCGCGACGGGGTCCGCAGCGGCCTCGGCGGCGTCGAGCGCGGCTCCCGCGAGGCCCGGGCACATCCCGCTCTGGATCAGCAGGAAGGCGGCGCGGGCACGGTCGCGGAAGGCGGGGACGTCCTCGGTAAGCACGTCGTGGGGCGCCACGGCGACCTGCTCCAGGCGGAGCACGCCGGAGGACGTCCCGTCGAGTGCTGCGAGGCCCACCAGGGGCTTCACGCTGACGCCCGCGGCATCCCGTGCGACGCGCACGATCGCCCGTCGTCCGTCCTCCCAGCGCACGGGCAGCACGATCCAGGAGCCGGGGCGCAGGTTCGAGCACCAGGGCAGCACGCCGCTCACGGCGAGAGAACCGTCGGCCTGGTCCGTGGCCACCAACGGGATCTCGCCGAGGCCGGCCTCCTCCTTGTAGGCAGGGGCCATACCGGAGGCGAGGGCGGGGGTGCCGGTCTCGGAGCCTGCGGGCGGCGGGGTCCCGGTGACCGCGTGATACTCCAGGCCGGAACGATGGCCCCACAGGGAGAACGCCGTGGCGGTGCAGCGTCGGGCGAGAGCGTGGACCAGCTCGACCTGGAGCGGCAGCGGCGCCGAGAGCAGACCGTGCTGCCCGAGGGCACGCAGGGTGTCCCAGGGGTCGGCGGCCTCCCGGTCGACGGCGCGGGCGAGCTCGCCCGCCTCGTCGATGACTGGCAGCGCTGCCGCAGGGAGATCCGCCAGTCCCAGGCGGGTGCGCTCGGCGACCGCGGCCGCCTCGGCGGTCACGAGCTCGTCGCCCCGAGGTCGATCGCGCCGAGGGCCCAGATGCGGTCGATCGGGGTCTCGACCGCCTCGCGGGCGCGGACCACGGCGTCCTCGTCGGGCGCGTCGTAGAAGCACAGGCACTTGGCGGTGTCCTCACGCACGTAGGTGCGCAGGAAGGACGTCTCGGGGACCTGCGCGTACTTGGGGGCGTTCGCCTTCTTCCGCGCCAGGTACTTCTCCATCGTGATCTCGGCCGGGATGTCCCATTCGACGAGGTATCCGGCTCCCCGGCGCAGCGCCTTGATGTCCTCGAGCTCCGCACCGACCAGGCGCACCTCGTCGGGGCCCTCGACGGCGGAGGCCGCGTCCCCGAGAGCGGCGGCGATCTTTCCGGCGGCCTGCGCGGACTCGGCCTCCACGATCGTGAACAGCCGGGAGTGGTCGGCAGCGACCTGGGACTCGATCAGCTCGCCCGCGCCGTCCGCGCCCGGAGCGCTGGAGTCGCCGGAGCTGCTGAGCAGGGCGTCGAGGACGGCCTGGCTGCCGTCGCGGGTGGCGGCGGCGGGTTCGATCTCGAGCAGGAACAGAGCCATGTCACACCTTTCATCGGGGGCTTCGGGGCCGTAGCTCCCGAAGCGAAGCTTATGGCGAGCATAAGGGCTCACCGGGCGTCCCTGCATCCCCCGCTGTGCGCGCACCCCCAGTGCCTGTGACCCGTTGCATCGCCGGGCAGAATCAGGAGCATGACCTCCGATGCCTCCCCCGCCTTCACGATCGACGCCCCGCGCCTCGAGGACGCCGAGGCCCTCGCCAGGATCCACGTGCGCAGCTGGGAGGTCGCCTACGCGCACCTGATCCAGGGGGAGCAGTGGTTCGGGCGCGAGGCGGTCGTGCGTCGGACCGCGCAGTGGAAGACGTGGCTGACGCCGGGCACGCGCGGGGCCGACGAGGGCATCTGCCGGGCCGGACGCGACGCGGAGGGCACCGTGATCGGGCTGGCAGCCTCCTGGCCGCCACGCGATGCGCAGCCGGTACCGCCGCGCGAGCTGTCGCTGCTGTACATCGAGGAGGCCTGGTTCGGAACCGGGCTCGGCCGCGCTCTCGCCGAGGCGATCCTCGAGCACGGTCCGGCGACCGTCTGGGTCGCCGAGGAGAATCCGCGGGCGAGGCGTTTCTACGAGAAGCTCGGTTTCGCGGCCGACGGCGCCACCCAGGTCGAGGAGCACCTCGGCGGGATCCGGGACGTCCGCATGGTGCGCTGATCACGTGCCGGGCCGGGGCCCCTACGTGGTGAGAGGTCGGAGCACCTTCGTGGTGACCAGCATGTCGCCGTGCCCGCCCTCAGAAGTGAGAGTGCGCGTGGTGACGAACCCCAGCTTTCCCAGCACGCGGAGCGAGGGCGCGTTCCAGGCCCAGACCGTCGCGTGCAGGCGCTCGATCCGTGCCTCCCGCGCCCACTGCTCCACCGCCAGGGCGGCCTCGGTCGCATACCCCCGCCCCTGGGCCCGGCGCAGCAACTCGAAGGCGATCTCGGGTCCGGGGCGTTCCGGGTCCAGTGCGTAGGCGCCTGGCCCGCCCTCGACCAGGCCGCAGTAGCCGATCACGTCCCCCTCGGACTTCCGCTCGAGGGCGGGCAGGCCGAGCCCGTCGCCGGAGGTGCGGGCAGCCCACCGGATCCAGTTCTCGAGGTCGGCGAGGGAGGGCCGACCGTCGGCATCGATCCGGCGGTGCGCGGGCACCCGGGGGTCGCGCTCGGTCCAGAGCTCGCGGTGGATCGCAGCCTCCTCGACGCGCCAGGGCCGCAGCCGGAGGCGCTCGGTCTCGAGCAGGGTGCCGCCCGGCCCCGATCGGTCGTTCATGATCCGCTGCCCGCCGACAGCACGAGCGGCACCAGCGTCTCGAGCCCTTCGACGCGGCCCCGGTTCGTCCCCGTGTCGTCCAGGTCGACGACGACCGCCTCGATCGGCAGCACGGCCCCGGACGGCGTGAACCTCCACGTCTCGGCCATGGTGCCAGCATGCCACCTCCTCCCCTGCCGGCCGGCCCGCTCCACCTCCGGTCGCGGCGGCCGGAGCCAGAATCCACCCACGGGATGACGGGCCCGCGCTCCCCGTCGGACGCGGCGCACCCCTGCCCGACGCGATGGTGGAGACATGAAGAACGCGACCATCGCCACCAGCCGTACCCGAGCCACCACCGACGACCTGATCGACTACCGCCCGCTCCCCGCCGCCTGGGGTGACGTCGAGGGACTGCGCGCCGTGCGCGCCGCCCGGGCCGGTGCCGCAGAACGCGGCCTGGACCCGACCACCGTGGAGATCGAAGTGGTCCCCGAGGCACCTCGGAACGCGCGTTCCTCCTCCCGTCGGGAGCGCGGTGCGCACCGGCGTCGGGGCCACGGGCTCCGCCGCCTCGCCATCGCCTGAGCAGTCCCGAGCAGTTCCGGGCGGTCCCGGCAGTCCTAGAACACCCGGGAGCCCCGCGACCTAGGATCTCCACCATGACCGATCGCCTTCCCGACGAGCACCGCGACTACCTCACAGGTTCCCTGGCCGACGCTGCCCCCGCGGATCCGCTGGCCCTGTTCGACGCCTGGATGGACGACGCCTTCGCGCGACGCACCGAACGCGACGACCTCACCGACCCGTCGGCCGTGGTGCTGTCCACCGTGGCTCTCGGGGCCGACGGACGGCCGCGTCCCCGTTCGCGCACCGTGCTGTTGAAGGGCCACGACGCGGACGGCTTCGTCGTCTATACGAATCTCGCCTCGCCGAAGGCCGCGGAGCTCGAGGCGACCCCGCACGCGGCGATGCTGCTGCCCTGGTACCCGCTGCAACGGCAGGTGCGGATCGAGGGGAGGGTCGAGCACCTGCCCGCGGCGGAGTCCGACGCCTACTGGGCCCACCGTCCGCGCGGCTCGCAGCTGGGCGCATGGGCTTCCCACCAGTCGGAACCGGTCGACTCGCGCGCCGCGCTCGAGGCGCAGTACGAGGAGATGACGGCCCGGTTCGAGGGCTCCGAGGTGCCGCGCCCCTCCTTCTGGGGCGGCCTGCGCCTGGTGCCGGACCGACTCGAGTTCTGGCAGGGACGCGAGAACCGCTTCCACGACCGGATCGCCTACGTGCTCGCCGCCGACGCCACCTGGCAGCGGCACCGCCTGCAGCCCTGACCGGCGCCTCCAGCTCAGTCGAGGTGGCGCAGGAATCGCCCCGGGGCCTCGAGGAAGCTGCGCCAGGTGCGCACCAGCTCGAGATCGTCGTACTCCGTGGGCTGCAGCCCCCACTGCCCGACTTCGTACAGATCGGCGCCGGGCATCGCGGCGAGCACCGGGGAGTGGGTGGACAGGATGATCTGGGCGCCGTCTCCGGCGAGGTCCTGCAGCAGTCCGAGCAGAGCGAGGCACCCGCTGAGCGAGAGCGCGGACTCCGGCTCGTCCAGGAGCCAGAGTCCGCCGATGCGAGAGCGCTCGGAGACGATCTCGAGGAAGGACTCCCCATGGCTGCGCTCGTGCATCACGCCGCCCACCCCGATCTCCTCGTAGTACGTGAACAGCGAATGCATGGTCTCGGCGCGCAGGAAGAACCCCTTCTTCGAGGCGCCTGCGCCCCGCACCAGCTGCAGGTGCTCCGCGAGCGGCGACTCGGTGACCCTCGTGGTGTGCATGGCCCCGTTGCCGCCGCCCTCGACGTTCAGCCCGTACGCTCCGGCGATCGCCTCGATCAGCGTGGACTTCCCGGCACCGTTGTCCCCGGTCAGCACCGTGACCTGTCCGAGCTCGAGCCCGTCGAGCAGCAGCTGGCGCACCGGCGGCAGGGTCGCCGGCCAGGCCGTGAGGTCGGCGGGGACGAGGCGGTGCATGTGCACCGCGCGCAGCGGCAGGAGAGGCGGGAGGGGCACGTTCACACCCCGAAGGCGGCGGGGTAGACGATCGCTCCGGACGGTGCCGGTCGTGCCGGATCCAGGGCGAGGGCCAGGAACGCCTCCTCCGGCGCGTCGAAGGGGGCGGTGATGCCGACGCCGGTGGCCGGGGTGAATCCGAAGCGGGGGTAGTACGCCGGGTGGCCGAGCACCACGACGAGGTTCTCGCCCTGGGCGCGCGCCGCCTCGAGGCCCGCCCGGATCGCGGCGGATCCCGCTCCGCGGCGCTGGAAGGCGGGCAGCACGGCGCAGGGGGCGAGGGCCAACGCCGACTCTCCGCCGACGCTCGCCCGGGTCAGCAGGGCGTGGGCGACGACGCGGCCGTCCTCGTCGCAGGCAACGGTGGACAGCTCCGGGATCCATGCCGTCGGGTCCGCCCGCAGCGCCTCGATCAGGTCCGCCTCCTCCGAGGTGGGGAAGGCGGCGGTGGTCACGGCGCGGATCGCCGACGCGTCGTCGGGGCGTTCGGGCCGGGTTCGCCAGCGGGTCATGTCGTCCTCTTCCTGGGTGCGGGAGACCAGCCTGCCTCATCGGGAGTCGATAGGCTTCCCCCATGCCCCCGAACCGTTCCCGCACTCCGCTCATCATCGCGATCATCGCCGGTGTGGCGTGCCTGGGGCTCGCCCTGATCGTCGTGATCGCACTCGTCATCGGCGGGGTCCTGTTCACCTCCGGCGACGACGGCGATGAGCAGGGCGGCTCCTCCTCGAGCTCCTCCCAGGAGCTGGTTCCTCCTCCGGGGGTCGCCGAGGACCAGCCGTACCTCGAGCTCGGCACCTCGGCCGACGGACCGGTGGTCGATGTCTACGTCGACTTCCTCTGCCCGCACTGCGCGACCTTCGAGGACCTCCACGGCGAGGACCTCACTCAGCTGGCGAGCGACGGCGAGATCACCCTGCGCGTGCACCCGCGGCCCATGCTCGATGCCAACTCCAGCCCCGCCGGGTACTCGAGCCGTGCGGCGAACGCGGCCGTCTGCGCCTATGCGGAGGATCCGGCGCAGTGGTCCGCGGCCGAGACGGCGCTGTTCGAGAATCAGCCGGGCGAGGAGGGACTCACCGACGAGGAGCTGACCTCCGTGATCGACGAGGCGACCGGCCTGGACGTCTCCTCGTGCATCACCGAGGGCACCTACGTTCCCTGGATCCAGGACGTCGTCGAACCCGAGGCGCTGGAGACCACACAGGGAACACCGACGGTGCTCATCGACGGCGAGATGTTCACCGGGGACCTCGCCGAGCCCGGCTCCGTGAGGTCGGCGATCGAACAAGCCTGATCGACGTGCTGGCGAGGAACGAGCCGGCAGGAGACCAGGCAATCCGACACAGCCTGATCGACGTGCTGGCGAGGAACGAGCCGGCAGAAGACCAGGCAATCCGATCGTCAGTGACCGCGCAGGGCCGCTACTCCTCGCTGACCTGGTGCGTGATCGCGCCGCCGTCCTCGGGGATCTCAGCACCCTCGCGCACCTGCTCGATCCGGGCGACGTCGATGTCCACGCCGCCCTCGATCCCGGACACCCTTCCGTCGAAGCGCAGCTGCCACACCGCCCAGTCGGACTGCGGGGGGCGCCCTCCGGCGGAGAACAGCCAGTCCGGGCGGGGGTCGGTGACCGGCAGACCGTAGTGGCTGCGCCATTCGCTGGAGGAGTAGATGACCAGGCGTCGACCCCAGGCCTCCTCGACCTTCGCGGTGAAGGCGTCGATCTCCGCCTGCGCGTCGACGCCACCTGGGCGTTCCTCGCAGGCGCCGTCGAACTCGAGGTCGAGCGCGGGTGGGAGCGCGGAGTCGTCCGGGGGCGCGGCCGCGAGGAAGTCAGCGGCCTGCTCCTCGCCCGAGGAGCACAGCGTGAAGTAGTGGTAGGCCCCGGGAGTGACGCCGGCGGCGCGGGCGCCGTCCCAATTCTGGGCGAAGGTGGAGTCGGTGTAGCCAGCTCCCTCGGTGGCCTTGAGGTAGGCGAAGCCGTACCCGTCGGCGGCGACCTTCTCCCAGTCGATCTCGCCCTGGTGGGCGGAGACGTCCACGCCCATCACCTCGTCCGCGCCGAGCGCGATGCCGCCGGGGAGATTCTCCACGGCACGGGCGTCGGTGCCGGTGGTGGCGACCTCCATCGCGGTGTCGTCCGCCTCGAAGGGCTGTCGCTGCTCGGCGACCTCCCCGCCCCCACCGCGGACGGCTCCGACGAGAAGTGCGGTGCAGCCGCCGAGGACGGCGACCAGGATCACTGCGAGGGCACCGGCGACGAGTTGGCGGCGTCGGACCTGCTCGGGAGTGAATCGGGGCACACGCGGGAGGCTACCGGAGGGGCGACGACGGGGGCGGGAGGACGCGGCGCGTCGGCCTCAGTCGGCGAACAGCTGGGCGAAGGCGCGCAGGAGCCGCGGCGGCTCGTCGGCGGTGCGGCTCTGAAGGGCGGTGAAGATGTCCTCCATCTCGTCGGGCGAGAAGTACCCGTGGTCGCGGTAGACACGGGCTCGCTCGATGATCGAGGCGATATCGAGCTCGGGATGGAACTGGGTGGCGTACTGCCGGGTGCCGACGCGGAACATCTGCACGGGGGCGGTGGCCCCGGTGGCGAGCGCGGTCGCATGCTCGGGCAGGGTGTGCACGGCTTCCTTGTGGCCGACGAGGCCGGTGAAGGTGTCGCTCAACTCCGCCTCCCTGACCAGTGGGTCCTCGCGCCCGTCGTGCGTGAGGGTCACCTCGACGGCGCCGAGCGGCTCCCCGAAGGTGCGGTCGATGCGCGCGCCCTGATGGACGCCGAGGGTGCCGATCCCGTAGCAGGCGCCGAGGAAGGGGATGTCCTCGGCGATCACCCGGTCGAGCACCCGGAAGATCTCGGCCTCGGCGCGCTTCTCCGCGGCGGACTTAACCTCCGACGGGTCGGAGACGGTGAAGGGGCTGCCGCACAGGATGATCCCGGAGATGTCGCCGGCGTGCAGGTCGGGGAAGGGATCGCGGTCGAGCCGCGCCCAGATCAGGTTCTCTTCGCGCAACCCGCTGAAGGCGAGCACCGAGGCCCGTTCGGTGAGGGCGACGTCGCCCTCGGGTCGGGTGGCGATCTGCACGAACGGTTTCACGCGAGAATGTTAGCGGTCCGTGCCGGGCACATCGTCCATCCGAGCCGGGCACCCCGTCCGAGCCGGTCACCCTGTCCGTCCGCACCCCGCCACCCGCCGTCGAAGGAGACGCCCATGACCACATCGCACACCTCAGCCGGGATCTCACGCGAGGCGGTCCTCGACGTCGCCGCCCTGCTCCCGGAGTGGCTCGAGACGGCCCGCCACCTGCGCCGACAGTCCGGGCTACAGGCCGCGATCTGGCACGACGGGGAACTGGTAGCGGAGGTCGCCGTCGGGGAGGCGGACCTGGCGACCGGGACCCCGCTGCGACCGACGCACCGGCTGCGGATCGCCTCGCACTCGAAGATGATCACGGCGATGGCGATCCTGCGGCTGCGGGAACTGGGACGGATCCGGCTCGACGACGCGCTCGGGGACCACGTCGGCGAGCTCGTCGGCACCGCGGTCGCCGACCGCACCCTGCGCGACCTGCTCTCCCACTCCGCCGGGCTGACCCGGGACTCGGACGATGCGCGCTGGTGGAGGCTCGGAATCCCGTTCCCGGACCGCGCCCAGCTGCTGCGGATCGCGCGCACCAGCGCGGTGAAGGCCGAGGCGGGCCTGCACCTGCAGTACTCGAACATCGGCTACGGACTGCTGGGGCTGGTCATCGAGGCGGTGACCGGGTCGTCCTTCACCGAGGCCGTGGAGGAACTGGTCCTGGCACCGGTCGGGGTCGAGGGGATGGGCCCTGACCTGCCCGAGGGCGCGGCGGGCCCGGAGGTGGCCGATGGGTTCGCGGCCGGCCACACCTCCTTCCTGCACGGCCCGCGTCGACCGGTCGAGCAGGTACCGACGCGGGCGCTCGCGGCGGCGACCGGCTTCTGGGCGAGCGCCGGGGCGATCGCGACGTTCATGGGCCGGGTCCTCACCAGGGGTGAACTGCTGTCGCCGGCCTCGCTGCGCGAGATGCGGCGGCGAGTGTGGACGCTCCACGACGGCGGCCAGTACGGGCTGGGCCTGCAGGAGGGTCGACTGCACGGCTTCGCGGTCCTCGGGCATTCGGGCGGGTTCCCCACCGGCCTCTCAAGGACCTGGGCGGTGCCGACGGAACGCCTGGTCGTGAGCGTGATCGGCACCGCCGTCGATGCCCCCAGCTCGGACCTCGCCGAGGGGATCCTGGGCCTGCTGGCGCTGGCGAGCGGTCGGCCCGCACCGCAGGCCGACGGCTGGGAGCAAGCGGGCGCTCAGGGCGGCGGGTCCGACGGGCGGCCGCGTCCGGTGGTGCTGGCCGAGCAGCCTGAAGTGGAGATCTCCGCGGCGGGGTCGGGGCTGACCGCCCACGAGCTCGCCGGGGTCGTGTCCGGGACGTACGACACCCTGTGGGGGCGGACTCGCCTGGCCGTGCTCGGCGGGAGGCTGTTCGCGCTCGACGAGGCCGCGGCGGATCCGGCATCGGGCACCCTCGAGCTGGCTGTGGGCGGGACGCGCGGCGACCCGATCGTGGCAGGTGCCGAGGTGGTGGAGCTCGCCGCCTGGGGCGATTCCGGGTACGACACCTGGGCCGAGCCGGTACTGGCACGGCTCGAGGTGCCGGCCGAGGGCGGGCCGCCGCGGTGCACGGCACTGGTGTGGACCGGTCAGGTGCAGACGCCGAGCGCGGACTTCGCGATGCCGGAGCGGGTGGTGGCGCCGTGAACGGCGAGGGGACGGACGTGCGGGTCGCGGGCTATCCGCTGCCGTCACTGCTGGCCACAAACGGGGATCCGGGCGTCAGCGCCTGGCGGGATGCGCTGCCCGAGATCGTGGACGGCCTGCTCGAGGAGTGGTCGCTGACGGTCTCGAAGCCCTTCTCCCCCGGTGGGTCGGCCGCGTGGGTGGCGCCCGTGCGGGACCCTGAGGGGAGGGAACTGGTGCTGAAGGTCGCGTGGGCGCATGAGGAGGCGCGGGACGAGGCGCTGGGGATGGCGGCGTGGCAGGGGCGCGGGGCTGCCAAGGTACTGCACAGCGAGCTGCGGGAGCAGACATCGTTGCTGCTCATGGAGCAGGTGGTGCCTGGCACTCCGCTGGCACAGCTACTGACGTGGCCGGAGCGGGACGAAGTGGTCGCGGGTCTGCTGCGCCGGATGTGGGTCCGCCCGGCCGACGTACTGCCGGCGAAGCAGGCGGCGACGCTGCGTCCGCTGTCCCACATGTGTGCCTGGTGGGCCGATGAGGCGCAGGCTAGGGCCGATGTTCGGGCGGGGCGCGGGAAGGCGCTGCTCCCTGCGGAGGTCGTCGAGCGCGGGCTGAGCCTGATGCGCCGTCTGCCGCGGGAGTGGAAGGGGGAGCCGCTGCTGCTGGCGACCGACTTCCATCCGTCCAATGTGCTCGCCCGGGGCGAGGGCGAGGAGCGGGACTGGGTACTGATCGATCCGAAGCCGTACGTGGGCGATCCGCACTACGACCTGCTGCAGCACATGTTCAACGATCCCGACCGCCTGGTGACGGAGCCCGGCGCGTTCGCCGATCGCATGGCGGGGCTGACGGGGCTGGATCCGCGGCGGGCCCGGCGCTGGCTGTTCGCGCGGTGCGTGCAGGAGACCGGTGTCATCGACGGTGCGGCGGAAGCGGCGCTACGGCTGGGGGCCGGCGGCATGGAGTGACGGGCCCCGGATGCGAGGCGCTGACGCGCGCCACGAACCGCGGATCAGTGCGCGTCGTCGTCGGCGTCTTCCCTCGGAGCTCGACGTCGTGGCCTGGCTTCTCGCGCGCGGCGATCAGGTGGCCCCGTGTGCGTCGTCGGGTCGGTGGTCGAAGGCGTGGACACGCCCTCGAGCTCTCCTCCCCCGGCCCCGACCCTCGCCGTCGGAGGCGATCCGACAGGAGGCGGCGAACCCTCTCGCGGTCGGAGCGCGTCCTTCGCGCCATCCGGGAAGAGCGTGCCGTGGGCTGCGAGCCGCTGGGGATGCCCAGGCTGTGGGTCGGTGCGGCGGTGTCATTGCCCTCGGCGTCGGAACGGCCGCGAAGACCTTCCTGACGTGCAGAATCGTCATGACCCTCGGCCTCGGGGCGGGTCCCGGGACTCTCGAGGTGCTCGGTGTCGCTGGATCGGTCGGTGCGACGGTCGTCGGCCCGGTCATCGGCGCCCGTGCTGACGTCGGCGATGATGCGGTCGCCGGTGTCGCTGCTGTGGGCGGCGCTCGTGCTGTCGCCGGAACCGATGCCGCGGTCGGTGAGGTCAGTGCCGTCGTTGCGGGCACCGGAGGGACGCTCGGGTCGCACGAGCGGCCGCGCTGAGGTCACCCGCGTGACGCCCGAGTGCCCGGTCCAGGACACGCGGTGCCCCGGCAGATCGGGATCCTCGACACGCTCGACGTGGAGGGTGTCCTCCTCCTTCTGATTGCAGTGTCCACAGGTGTCCTGCCCGTTGTCCAGCGTGGTGGGACCACCCTGCGAGTACGGGGTGATGTGGTCGCTCTGACGGCTCTGGGCATTGCAGAACGGGCCGCGGCACGAGGTATCGCGCCAGGTCAGGAAGCGGGCCAAAGCGGGTGGGAACGCTCGCCCGCGGGACTCCACGGCGACCAGTTCCCCGGACGTGGGGTGCGTGTACAGGCGGCGGATGGATGCCCGCGCTCGGGGGCCGCCCTCACCGAGGGGGTCCTGTTCGCGATCCCGAGGCGCTTCGGTGGCCGCACGCAACTGTTCTCGCACGGCCTCCGCGGGGACCGGGCCGTAACCTGCGATCTGGGCGACGTCGCCAAAGTCGGGGCGGAACAGGGCGCGGTCGGTGATGATCACGCCGACGTCGAGTTCCACGGACTCCATCGCGTCATCGCGACCCAGCACGGTATCGACCAGGGCGTCCGCGGCGAGGGCACCGTGGCCTTCACCCGCGCCCTCCGCGCGCCGGCGCTCGGCCTCCAGGGAGATCCGCTTGTGCAGCAGAGCGGCATCGATAGCCGGCAGGTGCGCGGTCAGGTTGGCCATGCCGTGCTGCCCCGGCGTGAGCGTCAGGCTGCGCGCCTTCCGTGCCGCGCGGTGGCGCACTGCGTCTCCGTCAGGGTCGAGCTCCGTGATGGCGCCGGCCACCTCGGCCCGCCAGTCGCGCACTCCGGCGGCGTCGAGATAGGGCAGTCGCTCCCCGAGCATCGCGTCGACCTCGCGGCGCTGGGAATCGTCGAGCACCGAGGTCGCCCCCGCGACTGCGTACGCGACCTGCGCGGAGACCTTCCGCGTCGCCAGCGCCGTGAACATGGTCGGCATCGAGGACACGAGCCTCCGCGCCGAGGCCAAGGAGCTGCCCGCCGCCGACGGGGAGCATCGCGTTATCAGCGTCTGATCCCGGCGTGCGATCCGATCCGCCTGATCGCTCAACCCGCGAGCCGACGGCATGGCCGAATCCTCATGAGCTGCGGCGTCGCGAGCCGCATCCGAGGTGTCGCGGCGCGTGACGTCGGCGAGGGCCACGACCGTGTGTGCTTCCAGTGCATCCTGCGCGCCTCGGATCACCTGCTCGGAGTGCATCAGGTGGACGACGCTGCGGCGAGCCGTTCCGCGAGTCTCGAACAGGTCACCGGGATCCTTCGCGAGCTCCTCGAGGAGGTGCCCGACGTCCCCCAACAGCTGCGCCAGGCCATCGATACCTGCCGCGCGCACAGCCTCCGGCGACCACGAGGAGTTCGGATACTCCTCTGCGGCCTCCGGGGCGTTCTGCGTGGTTGACATACTCCCATTATGACGCGACTTCTCATGGAATGCCAGCACTTTACGTGAACTGTGGACAACTTTCCCCACAATGCACCTCTGGCTGCCGCACTCCGGTGGCGCGGGCAGCACATGCGACCACCACCAGGTCTTTTGATCAGACATACCCCCAGGCCCGGGAAGCCGCGCCCTTCACGATCGAAGCATGTGGAAAACTTCTCCTGGGGAGGAAAGATGGAGACCGAAAGGTGCATGAACTCGCGCATCCCGAATGTACATCGCGGCACCGACAAACGAACGAGCTCCTTCACGGAATGTGGATGGAAGCGGTGTGTGGAGGAAAGATTTCTGGTTCGGTCGCCCGCGGGGAAGCTCTCCGTCGGGAGGCGGCGCGGGCGCGAGCATCGGAGGGCGGCGGGGGCGGCAAGGGCGCGGGCGGCGCGGGCAGCGGGGGCGCGGGCATCGGAGTGCAGCACGGGCACAGCACAGGCACAGGCGCGGGCACCAGAACGCAGGGCAGGCACCAGAGCGCGGCGCCCTCCCCGCGCCGAGGTCCACAATGGACTCCATGACGAACCTCGCTGACTTCACCGCGACCACGATCACCGGGAAGGACAAGGACCTCGCCGACTACTCGGGATCGGTGGTGCTGGTCGTGAACACCGCCAGCAAGTGCGGCTTCACCCCGCAGTACGCGGGCCTGCAGGATCTCTACGCGCGGTTCCACGAGAGAGGCCTCGCCGTCCTCGGCTTCCCCTGCGACCAGTTCATGAACCAGGAGCCGGGCAGCGAGTCCGAGATCGCCGAGTTCTGCTCGGTGAACTTCGGCGTCGAGTTCCCGATGTTCGCGAAGATCGAGGTGAACGGCGAAGGCGCCCACCCCCTGTACCAGTGGCTCACGGGCGCGCACGGAGACATCCCGGCGGCGCCGATCGGTTGGAACTTCACCAAGTTCCTGCTGGGACGCGACGGCACCGTGCTGGGTCGCTACGCCTCCGACGTCGAGCCCGGCGATATCGCAGCGGACATCGAGACGGCGCTGGCCACGGGGGCCTGAACCGGGCTCGACCCCCGCTCGTCGTCGGCCGCGGCCCTCACTCCCCGCGCGTCGTCGGCCGCGGCCCTCACTCCCCGCGCGTCGTCGGCCGCGGCCCTCACTCCCCGCGCGTCGTCGGCCGCGGCCCTCACTCCCCGCGCGTCCACCCCTCGGCCACGACGTGCTCACGATCCTCGGTCCGAGCCGTGTCCAGCACGTCCCTCTTCCCGTCCGTGACCCGGATCCGACCCACCCAGGCGCCGAGCCCTCGGGTCGCACGATCCGTCGTCAGCGTGAGGCGGAGCTCGACCTCTCCGCTCATGGCCTCCTCGCCGTCCACCAGAGGGAAGGCACCCTGCCAGCGGCGGCGACGGCCCCAGCCGGTGATCTGCCCGTCGGGGACCGCGATCGGCTGCTGGTGCCGGGCCTCGAGCGTCCCGGCTAGCGGCGCCCACGTGCTCCCCTGATCGGCAGAGGCCTCGACGGCGAGCACGTCGTAGGCGGTCTCGAGGTGGGTGAAGAGATCGAGCAGCACCGTCGGCCCCTGCTCCGGATCGCCCGAGCCGCCACCGGAGCCCGAGCCTTCTGAGCCCTCACGCGATCCCCCGCCCGAGCCCGCAGCCGGCAGGTCCACCGCCGCGCTCAGCGTCGCGGTGGTCGAGTCCTCGTCCCCGGCGTGCCAGCCCTCGCGGACCTCCTCGGGCACGATGCCCAGGGCATGCGCCACACAGGTGGAGACGCCCCGGCGGGTCTCCGAGGTGCTCGACCATTCCCGCGTGGGGTGCACGGAGTTGGTGAGCAGGATGACGATGGTGTCGGTGAGCGGATCGATGACCAGGGAGGTTCCCGTGAACCCGGTATGGGTGCCGCTGTAGGGGCTGGTCAGTCCTGCGTGATAGAACCAGGCCTCCAGCTCGGGGCCGAGTCCGCGGCGGTCCCCGCCCACCCCGGTGATCTCCGCGATGCGGTCGGTGTACATCTCCTGCACGGTCTGCGGTTCGAGGATCCGGGCGTCCCCGTAGCGTCCGCCGCCCAGGAACATCTGCGCGAACACTGCCAGGTCCTTCGCGGTGGAGAACACGCCGGCGTGCCCGGCGACGCCGCCGAGGGAGTAGGCGTTCTCGTCGTGCACGTGCCCGTGCACCAGCTCGCCGTAGTACTCGATGTACTCGGTCGCAGCGATGCGATCACGCAGCTCGGCGGGCGGGTTGTACATCGTCTCGCTCATGCCGAGCGGCTCGGTGATGTGCTTGCGCACGTACTCGTCGAGCCCCTGTCCGGAGAGCTTCTCGACGACCAGGCCCAGGGCAATCAGCCCCAGATCGCTGTAGACGTAAGCGGTGCCGGGCGGTGCATCGGGGGCGACCGTGAGCGCGGCGTCGATCCGCGAGGGCACGTCCGGGTAGTCGGAGTAGAGGCCGAGGGTGGCCGGCAGCCCACCGGTGTGGGTGAGCAGATGCTGCACGGTGACCTGGCCCTTCCCGCCCTCGGCGAAGGACGGCAGGTGAGAGGCGACGGGGTCGTCGAGCGCGAGCGAACCCTCTTCGACCAGCTGCATCACCGAGGTCGCGGTGAAGATCTTCGAGATCGAGGCGAGATCGTAGAGGGTGTCGGTGCGGGCCTGGACCCACTGGTCCTCGGGGAGCTGCTCGGAGGCGTTCTTCCAGCGCAGCGCGTATCCGTCGGCGTGCTCGACGGCGATCCCCGCCTGGGAGGCGACCAGCACGGAGGCCCCGGAGAAGCGCGCCGGATCGACCTCGAGGCCTGCGCGGAGAATCCCGGGCAGCTCCTCGAGCACTGCGGGGTCGAGGCCGACGGACTGCGGCGTGGCCTCGTGCAGCGTCCGGCCGGAGGGCCGGCGGTCCCACGGGTGGCGGTGCCCCTCGCCGTGGCTCCAGCTCGGGGCGGAGCGCGCGGAGCGCCGCGACGAGTCGTCCTTGTCCGGCGCGGGGTCGCCCTCCGCGAAGGCGGCCGCGGGAAGGCCGACGGCAGTGGTCGCGGAGGCCAGGGCTGCGGCGGTCAGTCCGGTCCGACGGGTGATCTGGGGATCCATGAGGCTCCTTCGCATCAGGCCGCCCAACGTATCGACGCCCGCCGCGCCGGACAAGCATCGCCGCGCCACAACCGCCGGGGACTTCTGCCGTCCTCAGTCCCGCTGCAGTTCGAGCACCGGCACGCAGGGAGGGCTGAAGCCCAGCACCTGTCCGTAGAACGACAGCGTCGCCTCGGTGGCGCGGATGATCGAGTCGGCCTGGCGGAAGCCGTGCTGCTCCCCCTCGAAGAGGAGGTAGGCATGCGGGATGCCCTTGGCGGCGAGGGCGTCCCGGAACAGCTCCGACTGGCTGGGCGGGACGATCCGGTCCTCATCGCCCTGCAGCAGCAGGACGGGCACCTCGAGCTCGTCGACGTGGGTCAGCGGTGCTCGCTCGACGTACAGATCGCGCCGCTCGGGGTACGGGCCGACGAGACCGTCGATGTAGCGGGACTCGAAGTCGTGCGTGTCCAGACGGAACGCCTCGAGCTCGGCGACACCGAAGCTCGAGGCTCCCGCGGCGAAGGTGTCGGTGCGGGTGAGGCAGGCCAGCGTGGTCCACCCGCCGGCGCTGCCGCCCTCGATCGCGAGCCGCCGCCCGTCGGCGATCCCCTCGCGGACCAGGTGGTCCATGACGGCCACCGTGTCGGCCACGTCCACCACGCCCCACTGCCCGCGCAGACGGTCCCGGTACGCGCGGCCGTAGCCGGTCGAACCCCCGTAGTTCACGTCGACGACCCCGAGTCCGCGGGAGGTGTAGTACGCGGTGGGCAGCGACAGCACCGGCGGGACGTGGCCCGTCGGACCACCGTGCACGCGGGCGATGAAGGGCGGCAGCTCCCCCTCGCGTCCGGCGAGTCCTTCCTGGTGGGGAGGATGGACGATCGCATGGACGACGCCGCCGTCGGGCAGCGGCACCTCGATGCTCTCCCCGCGGGGAAGCACCGAGGGGTCCGGAGCGTCGTCCCGCGAGGAGCGCAGGAGGGTCAGCGGGGAGAGGGCAGGGGCCGAGCCGTCCGAGGGCAGCCTCAGGTGCGCGGTGTGCAGGGCGCCGAAGCGCGTCGGCGAGGATCCTGCGAGCAGCAGCAGCCCGTCCTCGCGCAGCTCGGCGGCGGCGATGTCCGTCAGCGGTGACTCGAGCGGCGTCAGCCGTCCGTCGCTGGTCCGCAGCAGGCCGAGGCCGGTGGCCGCTCGCCCGTACGTCACGAGGGCGAGGTCAGGGTCGAGCACCTGGTACCAGGTGGTCCCGAGCGCCCACATCGGCCCCGCGAACTCCTGGTCGAGCTCGAGCAGCTGTCGCGCGCCGTCGGCCGCCGACCACGACCAGGGGTTCCACCAGCCCGAGGTGTCCGAGACGAACATCAGGCGATGGTCGTCGAGCCATTCGGGCTGCATCACGGAGGTGCCCGTGTCGCCCGCGACCACGTCGCCGACGCCTGCGCTGCCGGCCAGCAGCGGCGCGACGTGGAGCTCGGTGCCGTCCCACGGCAACTGCGGATGCTGCCAGGTCAGCCACGACATCCTGGTGCCGTCGGGGCTCACGCGCGGGTGGGCGACGAAGCGGGAGGCAGGGGTGACGCGGCGGATGGCCGACAGGTCCTCGGCGGCCGAGCCGTCCAGCGGCACCGCTGCGATGTAGCGCTCGATGTGCGGCGCGCCGTCCTCGTCGAGGCGGGGTCCCAGCTCGCCGCCGGTGTGGTCCTCGCAGATCCACCAGACCTCGCGCGTGCCGTCGACGAGGGTGACCACCGTGGGGTCTGCCCAGCGCAGGGACGGGCCGTGCGCGGTCTCGACCTCGGGGCCGACGGGGGTGAGCGGGCGCGGCTGCTCGCCCTCGCGGAGCGCATGAACGCGCTGGTCCTCGAAGTTCACGAAAACAACAAGAGGACGGTGAGGTGGGCTCGGGGGACGGGCTGGGGGAGCAGGATTCCCCGGCACGACGGTCCAGCTCGCCCCGCCATACTCGTGCACGCGCGAGCGGGCGTTGAAGGGGGCGGGCAGAACTGTGACCGCAGGTGCGGGAGCGTGCCCGGCCTCGGATCCGGCCCCGGGCTCCCCGGTGCCCCCGTCCGCCGGCGTCCCCGGCACCGGGACCGGACCGGCGCTGCGCACGATCGCCTGCCGCCCGCCCTCGGTGGCGATGCCCTCGGACCACCACACGGCGTCACCGACCAGGCGCGGAGAGCTGAGCCGGGTGCCGCCCGTGGCGAGCAGCTCGGCGGAGATGGGCGAGGGCCAGGACCCGTACGGCAGTGTGGTCACCATGAGGACAGGGTAAGCATGGGAACCTCCCGAGGCCCGCGGTATGTGGACAGCCGACGCCCACCGACCCAAACAGTTCCGAGGACAGCCCCTGTCCTACCCGTGGGAGACGCTCGAACCATGACCTCTTCGAGCTCTTCACTCATCACCCCGATCTCCCGACTGACCGGCGGCTACGGCAGTCTCAACGCCTTCGCTGCGGTGACCGGGCCCGGCGGCGCCCGCGGCTTCCTCGAATTCCTCGGCGCGGTTCTCGACGCCGTCGAGACGCCCGAGGCCCATGCCGTCGACACCGATGGCCTCCTGATCCACTCCGAGGCGAGGATCGGCGACTCCTGTCTCATGGTCGTCGACTCCAAACCCGACTGGCCGTTCACCCCGGCACTCCTCCAGGTCAACGTCGAGGACCCCCAGGAGGTGCTGCGGCGGGCTCTCGCCGCGGGAGCACGGCTCATCACGGAAGTCTCCCCGTTCTACGGCTCGACGATCGCCCGGTTCCAGGACTCCTGGCACAACGTGTGGTGGCTGTTCGGTCCGGAAGACCCTGACGCCCCGGCGCTGGAGTGGGATCCCGAGGTCGCGGAGCAGGAGGGGGAGAGCGACGTGCACGCGACCATCTGCCGGGCGATGGAGGAGCTGGTCCCGCCGACGGGCCGCTGACCGGCGGCGGCGAGCGCGTGCCGGCCCCCCGCCGACGGCTCACACCAGGATCGAACCCTCCACGGTGAGCACCGTCGCGCCTCCGATCCAGATCGAGCCGTCGGCGTCGACCTGCACGTCGATGCGTCCCCGGCGGTCCAGGACCGTGCCCTGCGCGGCGGTCCAGCGCGCAGGCATCGGTTCGCGGTCGACCATCCACTGCGCGATGCCGGCGTTGAGACTGCCGGTGACCGGGTCCTCGACGCCTCCGAGCGTGAAGGCCCGGACCTCGTAGAGCGGGCTGTTCCCGTCGGCCGGAGCATGATGCCGACCCACCACGCCGAGCTTCGAGTCCGTCATCCAGGCGAGGTCAGGAGCCAGGGACAGCACCTGCTCGGCAGTCTCCAGCTCGAGCACCCTCCAGCCCGGTCCGTTGTCGGCCCAGGTGTGCCCGCGCACGGACGAGCGTTCGACGCCCAGGGCCGCTGCGAGCTGCGCGACGTCGGCCTCGTCGAGGGGGCCGCTGCGCAGCAGGGGCGGTGCCACGAACGCGAGCCGGTCCCCGTCGCGGCGGATCTCGATGAGGCCGGCCGCGCACTCCTGCACGATCCGCTCCCCCGACGGCTCTCCCCCGCCGCGGAGCCAGGCGCGCGCGGTGCCCAGGGTGGGATGGCCGGCGAAGGGCAACTCCCCGGAAGGAGTGAAGATCCGGACCCGGTAGTCGGCGTCGGGATCCCTCGCGGGCAGCAGGAACGTGGTCTCCGAGAGGTTCGTCCAGCGCGCGATGCGCTGCATGTCCTCGTCGGTCAGTCCGTCGGCCTCGAGCACCACGGCCAGCGGGTTGCCGCGCTGGGGACGGTCGGCGAAGACGTCGAGCTGGGCGAAGCGATGGGATCGCGGAGAGCGAGTCGAGGCGAAGGGCATGTGCATGAGCCCATCCTCGCCTCCCCAGGTCCGCCAGGAGAAGCCGACCGTATCGTCCTGCGCGCGCATAGCGTCTGCCGCTTCGAGGACCTCGCGGGGCGTGAAGGCGACCAGGGCGCCGGATGCCCTGCAGAGGGTCACCACGACGCCGAGCGTGCGTCGCCGCAGGATGCGCAGTTCGGTGGACCTCCTGCGCTCGAAGGGAGGGAGCTTCGGGATGAGCACGCCGCAGGGCCCGGTCCTCCGTGGGGAGTCCGAGCCCTGCGGTCAGGTCCTGCAGTCAGGTCAGGTCAGGAGGTCAGCGCCCGCAGTCGTCCAGCGCCTGGTCCTCCGCCTGCATCGCCTCGAGGCCGTAGTCCTCGGGTTCGGACTCCGGGATGTCGGTGCCGTGCAGGGAAGCGCCCGCGGTCTCCTTGAGGAAGAGCAGCGCGACCATGCCGAACACACAGCCGAGCATCACGTAGACCGCCGGGAACTCGAGGAAGCCGGTGGCCGAGACGACCGCCTCGTTGAGGGGTGCGGCCGTGCCGCCGAAGATCGAGGTGAACACGTTGTAGGTGACGGCGAAGCCCGCGAAGCGCACATGCGCCGGGAACATCGCCGGGAACGTGGCCGAGATCGTCGACAGCTGAGGGATGTACAGCAGACCCAAGATCGCGAAGCCGAGGATGGCCAGGCCGAAGCTCTGCCCCATCAAGGTGTACATCGGCAGGGCCATCACGAACAGGCCCACCATCGAGAACCACCACATCTTCTTGCGGCCTATTCGATCCGACAGGGATCCGCAGAACGGGATCACCGCCATCATCGCGAGCTCACCGATCAGGACCACCATCAGCGACTCGTTGTTCGTGAGGTGGATCTTGGTCTCGAGATACCCGGGCATGTAGGTCAGCAGCGTGTAGTTCGCGATGTTCAACGGGATCACGAGGCCGGCCATGACCAGGATCGTCTTCCAATAATTGAGGATCAGGTCGCGCAGGCCGTGGGTCGCGCTCTCCTCCGCGTCGCCGGCCTCCTCGAGGTCCTGGAACACAGGGGTCTCGTCGAGCCGGGACCGCAGGTACAGACCGATCAGGCCCAGCGGTGCGGCGATGAAGAACGGGAGCCTCCATGCCCACTCCATCATCGCGCTCTCGCCGAGGGTCAGCTGCAGCACCAGCACCACGACGGTGCCCAGGGCGAAGCCACCCAGGGTGCCGAATTCGAGGAAGCTGCCGTAGAGCCCGCGGCGCTTGTCCGGGGCGTACTCGGCCATGAAGGTGGCCGCGCCGCCGTACTCACCGCCGGTGGAGAAGCCCTGCACGATGCGCAGGAACGCCAGCAGGATCGGGGCGAGGATCCCCACCTGCTCATAGGTTGGCAGCACACCGATGAGGAACGTCGCCGCCGACATCAGGATGATCGTCAGGGCGAGCACGTGCTTACGGCCCAGGCGGTCGCCGAGCGGTCCCCAGACGAAACCGCCGAAGGGGCGGGCCAGGAAGGAGATCGCCAAGAAGGCGTAGGTCCAGAAAAGTCCTTCGGACCCCTCCGGGAAGAAGTGGGCGGCGATGTAGGTGGCGACCACCGCATAGGCGCCGTAGTCGTACCACTCGGTGGCGTTACCCATCGCCGAGGCGGCGACCGCTTGGCGGATCGTCCGGCGGGGAGGAAGGTCCTCGAAGGCGGTGGCCTCGGAGGCAGAGGTATCTGGGGGCGGGGCGGTCGGTGTCGTCACGGTCGGAACTTCCCGTTCTTCGCGCACGTGCCGCAGCACGCGGTAGCGGCACTCCCGGGGGGCGTGGGGAAGTCGCCCGACACTCCGAGAGCGGCCGGTGGCAGGTGACCACCGGACGGACGACGGGGCACGTCACCATGGCCGTTCGACCCGGCAGAGCGCTCCGTCACAAACGCGGTCACGATACTCAGATCTTCGACGATCCGCCAATGCAAGCGTCTTCCGGCAGACCTCCGCGCTGGCCAGACGAGGAGCGCGGGTTGATATGACCATCCGGTAGGTACATCACCCGGATCATCGCGCAGGCACTCTGCTCGCCGCCGCTCAGTGGTCGTCGCGGTGCGGGGCCTGCTCGCCCTCGCCAGGGGCTCGCGCGAGGTCCTGCGGCGCCGTTCTCGGGTCCACCGGAGCTCCTGAGAGATAGGCGGCGCGAGCGAGCACGTTCGAGGCGACCGAGGAAACGATGATGAGCGCGAGCACCGTGACGAGCGTCTTGAGCAGAGACTCCGGCTCGAACCCGTCGACCCGGAGGTGCTCCAGGAAGGCTCCCACGACGATCATCGGGAGCCCCAGCCCGGTCGCCGGGGAGAGCACATTGATCCGGCTGAGGGCATCACGGGCATGGAACATCGATAGCGCTGCCGTGAGCATCCAGAACGCCCCGCCCAGAAGCAGCACAGCGATGAGAACGGACAGCGCGAGGTCGAGCACGGCCATCATCGGCGCCCCCTGGTGAGAATACGTGCGAGAGCCACTGTGGCGAGGATGCCCAGTACGGAGGCGATCAGTGCCGCATCGATGGCTGCGGCAGAGGTCTTCAGGAGCCCCACTAGCACGATCAGGCCGACTCCGGAGAAGAAGACGAGGTCGCCGACGACGGCTCGGCTGGCGGGGTCCGGTGCGGTGGCCACGCGGAAAAGTCCGACCAGGATCGTGGCACCGAGCAGTCCGACGGTCACCCACAGGACGACGCTCATCGCTCTTCCTCCGAGGTGGTGGGGCGGTCGGGACGCGCGTCCCGAACGTGGTCATGAGCCTTTCGGGCAGCCTGGCCGTCCGCGAATCGCTCGTCGGCAAGTCCTCCCCGGCGAGCGCGCAGGGAGGCGTCCGCCCCTCCGCTTCCCCGGGTGGCCCGCAGCAGTCGCTCCTCCATCTCGGAGAGATCTGCTGTCACCTGGTCTCGTGACTCGGCAAACAGCGCGTGCACGAACAGGCTGGAGCTCTCCTCGAGGGTGCCGTGCGCGATGCCCACCACCAGCGTGCCAGGGGTGATCGTGATCGATGAGGCCATCATGATGATCTCGACGTCGGTGGTGGCCCGCAGAGGGTACTCGACGATAGCCGGTGAACTGCGAGTGCCAGGGCTGTAGACGCCCTTGGCCACGTCGACGGAACCCTTGACGATCTCGCCCAGGATCCACAGCACGTAAGAGATCGAGTTCCGCAGGCGTCTCATTGGCCGATCACCGCCTCCACATAGGCGTCGACGTTCAGCAGGTCGGTCGCGGCGGTGTCGATCGTGGGCAGGACCGCGCCGATGCCGACGAACATCGCCAGCGACAGCATCAGCATCGCCGCTCCCGGCATGGCCAGAGACCATCTCACGCGCACATCGTCCGGAAGGGGCACGGGGGCGCCGCGCCCTGTCCGCGGGTCGTCCGGGCGGTACGTGGTCATGTCCTCGCCCCATGCCATGCCGCGCCACACTCGCTGCAAGCCCAGTAGCGAGCCCACCGATGCGATGATCACGGCGAGGATCGCCGCCCACCCGAGCACGACACCCCCGGACGTCGCCTGCTCGGCGGAGGCCCCCAGCAGTCCCACCTTGCCCCACAGGCCCGACGTGGGCGGCAGGCCGACGAGGCTGAACAAGCCGAGAGCGAGGATCGCAATCACCCAGGGGTCGCGTCGCGCGAGGCCAGAGAGGTGATCCAGGCGACCGGATCCGTAGGTGTGCTCGATCGCGCCGGTGGTCAGCAGGAGGGCGGACATGGTGACCACGTGGTGCACCAGATACAGGATGCCGGCGGTGACGGAAAGCTGGGTGAACAGCGCCAGGCCGAGCAGGATATGACCCACGCCGGAAACCATCTGGTGCCCCATGGCTGTCCGCACGCGCGTGGCGCCCGCGGTGGAGAACGCCCCCACCAGGATCGTGACGAGCACCAGCGCCGCGAGGACCACCAGGAACGGCAGGCCGTCGGAGAAGGCGACCGCCACGATGCGGTACATCGCATAGAGCGCGACCTTGGTGTGCAGCGCGGAGAACAGAGCCATGACCCCCGCGGACGTTCCCGGATAGGCGCGCGGCAGCCACGAATGGACCGGCACCATGCCGGCTTTCACGGCCAGGGCGAGAAGGACCACGGCAAGTGCCGCAGCGGTCGCCGGGTCGTCGCTGCCGACACCGGCGAGCGAGGCGAGGTTCACGGTGCCCGCTGTGCCGTAGACGAATCCGACACCGATCAGCAAGATCGTCGAGGTGAGCAGATTGACCAGGACGAACAGTCTTCCGATGCCGAGGCGCCGCCAGCCGCCGGTCACGGCGATGAGCGCATAGGACGGCATCAGCATGACCTCAACCCAGACGAACAGGTTGAAGAGGTCACCGGTGAGCAGCGCACCGTTCACCCCGGCGCTAAGAAGCAGCACCAACGAGGGCAGGAATCGGTACCGGGACTCGCCCGTCAGTATCAGAAAGGCACTCGCAGCGAGGGTCGAGACCGCCGTGACCAGGAGCATCACCGCGCTCAGGGAATCGGACACAAAGGGGATCGCCAGCACATCGGAGAATCCGCCCACGGCGTGAGAGATCACCGGCTCGGTGTGGTGATGGATCAGCAGGCCGAGGCCACCGAGGCCCACGGCCACGGGCGCGCCGATCAGGATGACGGTCTGGACAGCGCGACGGCGGACGAGCAGCAGAACGGCAGCTCCCAGCAGGGGGACCACCACGAACAGGGGCAGTAGAGACGGTGGCACGGTAGGGATCATGAGTCGTGGCTCTCCCCGGTCGCGGGGTGCCGGGACATGTCGTCGTCCCGGCCGATCACGGCAAGGGTCAACATGAAGATGGTGACCGCCATGGTGATGACGATCGCGGTGAGCACGAACGCCTGCGGCAGCGGATCGGCCATCTCCGCCCGGGCGGAGAGATCGGTCAGCGGCTCGGCCCGCCAGCCCGGCACGCCCGTCGCCAACAGGACGAAGTTCGCGGCATGGCTGAGCAGCGTCATCCCGAACACCGCGCGGACCATGCTGCGCTGCAGCAGGAGGTAGACACCGCCGGCGACGAGGACGGCCACGGTCAGGCTGAGGATCATCGGCGGCCCGCCTCCTTCGGTTTCGTGCCGACGGTCAGGTGCGAGGTGCCTACCCCGACGCGGCGACGCCGAGGCACGGTCTCGCCCCGGGTGGTGTCCAGCGGGCCCGGCAGCTCGCCCTCGACCGCCTCGTCGGTCCGTTCCCGGGTGCCCTCGCCCGGCGGGACGGTCCCGGTGGACGCCCCGGCTCCCAGAAGGTTCACCGCGACCATGACCAGGCCCAACACCGCAAAATACACACCGAGGTCGAAGATCATCGAGGTCGAGACATGGGCCGCCAGAAGGTGACCGTGCAACGGCTCGAGGAATCCGCCCCGGAGGAAACCGATGACCCCGGCGCCGAGGGCCACGGTGATGCCGCCTCCAATGAGGAACAACGGCAGGCGGGGCGGTCCGATCGGACGGTCCGTCGAGGTGGACAGGTACATGAGGGCGACGATCGCGGAACCGACGAGTGCGGCGATGAAGCCGCCGCCGGGCGCATTGTGCCCGCGCAGGAAGAGCATGGTCGAGATGATCCCGAGGATCGGGGCGGTGATCCGCACCATCAGCTGCAGAGCGGCGGCATTGCCCCAGGCACTGTTGATCGCCCGTTCCGCTGCAGTTCCTTCGCCCCGCAATGCCGGCACCCTGTCGGCCTCGTCCTCGGAACCACGGCCGCTGTCCGGGTCGATGAACATGTGCCGCACGCTGGAGAGCACTGCGACGATTGCCACGCCGGCCATCCCGAGCACGGAGAGCTCCCCGAGCGTGTCCAGGGCACGGAACTCCACCAGGATGACGTTGACGATGTTGTGGCCGCCCGTGATCTCCTCGGCGTGCGCGATGTAGTACTCGGCGACATCACTGCGTCCGCGTCGGCCCGTGAACAGGTACATGCCGGCGCCGGCCGCGAGGCCGACGGCCCCGGCCAGGAGCAGTGCTCCACGGCGACGGGGGCGTCCGGGGGAGTCGAAGCGTCTCGGAAGGCGCTGCAGCACCAGCATGATCACGATGATCGTCAGCGACTCCACGAGCAGCTGGGTGAGCGCGACGTCCGGGGCGCCGAGCGCGAGGATCTGCACCGTAGCGAGGATCCCCACCGCCGACAGAGAGACGGCCGCACCCAGCCGGTCGCGCCGTGTGCAGACCACGAACACCGCAGCGACCATGAGCACCAGGATCACGCCGTCGACCGGAGCGTTGACGCCGGGGGTCATCGGCGCCAGGTCATCAGCGAGGATCACCAGAGCTGACAGGACGACGACGGAGAACGCTCCCAGGATCACGGCAAGGTGTCGCATCGGGTCGTCACTGGCGATGGGCCGCACGAGCAGGAGAGCGACGCGCCTGGCAAGACGATCCACGGCCCCCAGCACCCGAGCACCGTCGACCGGGAACGGGCGCGCCTCCAGGCGCGGGAGCACACGGCGGCGACCGAGGGCGATCAGCATGCCGAGCACGACCACGGCCACCGTGAGACCCAGCTCCGCCGAGAGACCGTGCCACAGCGCGAGGTGGGGGTGGTGCTCACCGCCGAGGGCCGCATCCATCGCGCGGGCCACCGGAGTGTCGAGCACGCCGACGACGAGCGCCAGCGGGAGACCGGCGACGATCGGCAAGGCGGCGGGCCACAGCAGAAGCGGAGCCGGACGGTGGGCGTCTCGCGCATGCACGAGGGCGCCGGTCCGGTCCGTGCGACGGGAGCGCGAGGACGGGGAACGGGTCTGCGTCGCGGAGGCGTCGAGGCGGGACAGCATGTCCTCGTCGCGCCCGTCCACGAAGACCCCGAGCACGATCTTCGCGCAGTAGGCGAAGGTGAGCACGCTGGCCCCAGCGATACCGAGGGCGATGAGCCAACCAGCCCAGGCCGCCCCCTCGATCTCCAGGGCGCCTGTCAGGAGCGCCTCCTTGGAGACGAAGCCGAGCATCGGCGGCAGCCCTGCCATCGACATGCATCCCAGAACGGTCACCACGAAGCTGCCGGGGAGGGCCCGAGCGAGGGCAGGCATCCGCAGAAGTTCGCGGGTGTGGACGGCATGATCGATGACCCCGACCATCATGAAGAGCCCGGACTTGAACAGTGCGTGCGCGATGGTGTGCAGCACCGCGGCGAGGATCGCCGCCTCGGTCCCGACGCCGATCAGGGTGACGATCAGGCCCAGTTGACTGACCGTCGAGTAGGCCATGAGCTTCTTGAGGTCGGGTTGCTGCAGCGCCAAGAATCCACCGACGAATGCGGTGACGAGGCCGGCGCAGATCAGCAGCACGTTCCAGGCGATCACGTCGTGGAAGGCCGGGCTGAAGCGCAGCAGCAGGAAGATGCCGGCCTTCACGACGGCAGCGGCATGCAGGTACGCGGAGACCGGCGTCGCCGCAGCCATCGCGTCGGGCAGCCACACGTGGAAGGGGAACTGGGCGGACTTCGTGCACGCCGCCACCGCGACCAGCACTGCGACAAGGGTGGTAAACGCCGGGTCCTTGGCCCAGATGTCGGCTGCGAGCACCTCTGTCACGGAGGAGGTGCCAAGACGCAGGATCATCAGCGAGACCGCGGCCAGCAGCGCCAGCCCACCGAGGAACGTGATCAACAGGGTGCGCATCGAGGCCGCCTGGCCCCCGCGACCGGAACGAGCGATGAGGAGGAACGACGCGATCGAGGTCAGCTCCCAGGTTACGAACAGCAGCACCAGGTCGTCAGCGAGGACCAGTCCCACCATCGACGCGGTGAACAGCGCCATCACCAGGGAGAAGCTGAGCTGTGGGCCGGGATCAAGATATCTCGCCGAGTAGGCCAAAACCACGGCACCGATGACGAGAGCGATCATCGCGAACACGATGCCGACGCCGTCCGCGCGCAGGGCGAAGTCGATGCCCCACTGCGGAGCCCAGGGGACGGAGAACGTCGTGACCGCAGCCTGCGTGGAGCCGCCGAGGACCGCGGATGCGGCGGGTACGAGCGCCGCAGTGGCGAGAAGGTACAGCGCAGCGAGGATCCAACAGGCGGAGCGGCCGAGAGCGCGGTCGAGGACCGGGGTGATCGCGACCGTCGCGACGAGGATCAGCAGGGTCCACAGCACCGACACCGTCAGCACCCCGGCCCGGGACGGGCGGCGGTGTCGTGGCGGGTCATGACCGGGATTCTAGCGAGAACACGAGAGCGACCCAACTCGGTCTCCTGCAAGGAAGGCTCGTGCGGCTCGCGCGCGCGAAGAGAAACTCGCCTCGTCGCCGCGCTGCGTGGCCGGTCGACCCGCCCCTGATGTGCCCGACGTCACGCTCGCGGCGGCCCGTGTCGATCCGCCGCGGCATCCTGCCAAGGCCGCACGCCCCCGACGACACCTCATGTGGCGTGCCGCCCCTCGCTCGATGCGGGGAACTACTCGGCGCGGGGCAGCACCTGCACCACGGAGGGCTTGGGGCCCGTGCCGTCGAAGTCCGGGAAGTGGGAGGTGTGTGCGCCCCATTCGCCGTCCTCGCCCGGGTGTTGGACCGAGACGAAGGCCGTGCGCTCCACGTCGCGGACGATCGGACCGCAGGTCTCTGCCTCGCGCGGGACGGCCAGGAACTGCTCGACCCGGCCGCGGGCGTCCCCCTCGACGGTCACCCGGAACAGACCGTCGCTGTAGCCGATCCCGTCGGGTGCGCCGTCGGTCGAGATCCACAGGTTGCCCACCGAGTCGAACGCTAGGTTGTCCGGGCAGGAGATCGGGGAGACCTGCTCCGGGGTGAAGCCGGAGAAGTAGGTCTGCTCGTCCTGCGCCGGGTCGCCGCAGACCAGCAGCAGGTTCCATGCGAAGGTGGTCGAGGTCTTGTCACCCTGCTCGTCGATCTCCACGACGTGACCGTCCCGGTTCTCGGTGCGGGGGTTCATCTCGTCGGCCGGGGCCTCGCCCTCGGTGCCGCGATCGCTGTTGTTGGTGCAGGCGACGTACACCCGGCCGGTGAGCAGCGACGGCTCCACGTCCTCGCAGCGATCCATCTTCGTGGGGCCGACCGCGTCAGCCGCGAGGCGAGTGTTGACCAGGACCTCCTCGACGGTGAAGCCCTCGACCTGCGAGGCGCCGTCGACCACGAGCGGCAGCCACTCCCCGGTGCCGTCGAAGGCGCCGTCGGCGGGCAGCTCCCCGGTGCCGTCGATCTCCGCCTCCGGCGAGTTCCCGCTGAACCGGGCGACGTACAGGTCGCCCTCCTCCAGCAGGGTCAGGTTGTGCTCGCGGTCGCCTTCGACGTACGTCGCACGGGAGACGAACTTGTACAGGTAGTCGAAGACCTCGTCGTCCCCGGAGTAGGCCACGACGTGGCCGTCGTCGGCGACGATGACGTTGGCGCCCTCGTGCTTGAAGCGGCCGAGCGAGGTGTGCTTCCGCGGGGTGGATTCCGGGTCGAAGGGATCGACCTCGACGATCCAGCCGAAGCGGTTCGGCTCGTTCTCGTACCCCTCGGTGCGGGCGTCGAAGCGCTCGTGCTTCGCCTCCCAGTTCCGGGCGGTCTCCTCGTCGGCCAGTCCGTAGCGCTTCTCCGCCTCCGAGGTGCCGGTGGCGCGGAAGTAGCCATGGAAGTTCTCCTCGCCCGAGAGCAGGGTGCCCCAGGGGGTCAGACCGCCCGAGCAGTTGCCCAGAGTGCCCAGGACGGTGCGGCCCTCGGGGTCCGCGGTGGTGCGGGTCAGCTCGCTGCCGGCGGCGGGGCCGTCGAGCGTGAACTCGGTGTCCAGCAGGATGCGTCGGTTCAGCTCCGCCCCGCGGACGTAGGCGTACGGGGAGCTGGTGTCCTCCCGCTCCAGCTCGACGACGGTGAGGCCGTGGGCGGCCATGCCGATCTCGAGCACGGCGTCCTCGTCGGTCTCCGGCGGGAACATGATGTTCTCGTTCGTGTACTCGTGATTGACGAACATGACGGCGCGCTTGCCGTCGCTGTCCGGGATCTCCTGGAGCTCCGTGTAGTCGTTGTTGTAGCCGAACTGGCGCTTCTGGGCCTCGGCGCTCTGGGCGTCCCACTCGAAGTCGGGGGCGTCCTCGAACAGCGGGTCGCCCCAGCTGATGACGGGATGCCAGTCGAAGCCCTCGGGCACCGTGAACTCGTCGGTCTCCGCGTCGACCGGCGCGATCGCCGTGAAGGAGAGCTCGGTCCCGTTGGGCGTCGGGCCCTCCGCCGTCCCCGTCGTGGACCCCTCCTCGGCGGGGGTGGGCCCCGAGCAGGCCCCCAGGGTGCCGGCGAGCGCGATCGTGAGCGCGCCGCCGGTGCCCCCCAGCACGGTCCGGCGGGACAGCGCCGCGGAGGCGATGTCGCGGAACGTGGAGTTGTCGGAGTGGTTGCACGGGCCCGCGGCGCACTGGTTGGCGCACTTGAGCGCGCAGGTCACCGCGGAGCGCTTGCCGCGCACCGCATCCTTCATCAGGAGCGGGAGGTCGATCAGAGCCATGGAGCGGGTCCTTTGCTGTCGAGCGTGCGAGCGCCCGCAGCCGCGGGCACGACGTCCCGACGATGCGTCAGCAAAATGATCCCCCGCCCACCCGCAGGCGACGGCACCGTGAACTCCGGGCGTCGCGGAAGGGACACCCGCGCGGATCGGACATCGCCCGCCCGCGTCAGCACGGATCGCAGGCACCCGGCGTCACGGGCCGGTGCCCTCGCGAGGCGCCGGAGGCACGGACCGGTCACGATGCGGCCCACCGGTGTCGCTCGATCGCCGGTCCGACGGGATCAGAACCGGGTCGGCGCCACGAAGGACTCGGGCTTGACCAGCACCACCGGCACCGGCGACTCGATCGCTACCCGCTGCGAGGTCGAGCCCAGCAGGATCTTCCCGATCGGGGTGCGCCGCCGGATGCCGAGCACCACCAGGTCGACGGCGCCGTGCTCGACGGCGTCGAGGATGTCATCGGCCGGGTCGTCACGCCGGGGGACCGTGCGCAGCTCGTGCTCGAGGCCGGTCTCGGCCAGTCGCTTGGACAGCGGCCGCTGATCGGTCACCCCGTGAGCCTTGCGCGGGTCGGGGGCCCGCTCGGAGGCGAGCACGAGCAGCCCCGCTTCGCGCAGCCTCGCCTCCTCGACGGCGAAGTCGAAGGCGGCCTCGCTGGTGGCGCTCGGGACGTAGGCCAGCAGGATCGTGGTCATGGCATCTCCCTCGGGTGTCGATCGATGGGTCGGGACGGGTGGACGGGAACGCTGACGTGCCCGGTGACGGTCAGCCGAGGTCGTCGGGGTGGCGGATCCGGGTGCGGCGGGCACGGACCGCGCTGTTGTAGAACCACGTGATCACGTAGAGCACCAGGCCGATCGCGAGCAGACCGCCGGCGATGACGTAGTTCTGCGTCGGCTGCGCGAGCGGGGTGACCAGGGCGAAGGAGGTGACTGCGCCGATCACGGGCAGCACCGTCGGGGTCCGGAAGTGCCGGACGTCGACCGTGTCCCGGCGCAGCACCAGCACCGCGATGTTCACCAGAGCGAACACGGTCAGCAGCAGCAGGGCGGTGGTCCCGCCGAGCGCGGAGATGGTCTCCTCGGCCAGCACGTAGCGCACGGTGAGCACCAGCGCGAAGGCGAGGGCGGTGGAGAACAGGATGCCGACCCAGGGGGTGCGACGGGAGCGCAGCACGCCCTTGAGGAAGCCCGGCAGCACGCCCTGCTTGGACATGCCGTACAGCAGGCGGGAGGCCATCATCATGTTGATCAGCACGGTGTTGGCGACCGCGAAGATCGAGATGAAGGCGAAGATCGTGTCGACCGGGACCCCGGGGGCACCGACCGTGACGACCGTCAGCAGCGGCGTGGACGCCTCGGTGAGCTCGCCGATCGGGACCACCGCCACGGCGACCACGGAGATCAGCACGTAGACCAGGCCGGTGATCGACAGGCCGCCGATGAGTGCCCGCGGGAAGTTCTTGACCGGGTCGACGGTCTCCTCGGCCATGTTCACGGAGTCCTCGAAGCCGACCATCGAGAAGAACGCGAGCGCGGTGGCGCTGACGACGGCCATGAGGAACGTCTTGTCCCCGGGCGTCTCGAACAGGACCACTCGGGAGAAGTCCGCCTTGCCCTCGGCCATCGCGAAGAAGCCCACCAGCACCACGAGGACGAGACCGGTGAGCTCGATGAGGGTGAGGACCACATTGGCCTTCACCGACTCCGCCACGCCGTACATGTTGATCACCGCGACCAGTCCCAGGAAGATCAGGGCGATCGCGGTGGCCGTGCCGCCGGCGGCATCACCCAGGGCGTCCTCGAGCTGGAAAGCCTTCAGGACGTTCTCCGAGAGGAAGATCGCGCTGGTCGAGGCCGAGGTGATGCCCGAAGACAACACCGCGAAGGTGACCATGAACGTCAGGAAGTGGATCCCGAAGGCCTTGTGCACGTACAGCGCCGCACCCGCGGCCTGCGGGTACTTGGTGACCATCTCGACGTAGGACAGTGCCGAGACCATCGCGACCGCGAAGGCGATGACGATCGGGATCCAGCCCGCGCCGCCCACCTGGCCCGCGACCTCGCCGGTCAGGGCGTACACACCCGTGCCGAGGATGTCGCCGACGATGAACAGCAGCAGGAGCTTGGGCGTGATCGCCTTCTTCAGCTCCGGCTGGCCCGACGCGTCGGCGCCGTAGGGTGCGATGGGGGCGGTCTCGTGCGACTCGCTCATGGGATCCTCCCGGACGGGGTACGTGCGAACCTCTCAGGGCGGCATCGAGCTCTCGGTGAGCATCGTTGCCCAGGGGGCCCGTGAGCGGTTATCGGGCACTCTACCGCGCCGTGTCCGCTCTCACCCTGCGCGGACGGACCCGGCGGCGGTCGGCGTGGCCGGAGCAGCCCCCGCCGGCCCGGCACCGGGAGGCCCCGTCTCCGCCGGCCCCTCGTCCGTCGGCCGCTCCTCGAGCTCCCGGGAGGTGAGGCGCAGGGTCTGGACCCACTGCCGCGAGGCGTCCGAGCTGATCGCGAGCACTCCGAGCGCCGAGGCGCCCGCGCCCACCAGCAGCGAATGCGCGACGTCCCCGGTCATCGAGGTCGCGATCGTCAGCCGCCCGACCGCATCGGCGGTGAACAGGGCCATCAGGGCGATCCGGGCCCAGCGGCTGCGGCGCAGGACGCCGACCAGCAGCGTCACCAGCACGACGGCGAAGGCGGAGGCCAGGAAGACCCCGTTGCCCTCCGGCAGGATCAAGGAGGCGTCGTCGTACCACGCCGTGACGTCCACGCCCAGCAGGCGGGCGACCCACTGTGCGGTGACCAGGCCGGCCTGGAGCAGCACGAGGGCTCCGGTGAAGACGACCGTCGGCGGCGGCAGGTGGTGGTCGGTCGCGCGGGAGATGATCTCGTGGAAATCGTCGACGGTGCCGTGCCACTGGGCGGAGAGCTCGTCGCCCAGCTCCGCCCGGGCCCCGCTGCGCGGCCGGGCCGCGGCGAGCGCCGACTGGGCGGTGGCGCGGGCTCGAGCCTTCATCACGGTGGTCCCCGTCGGCCGGTGGCGCGAGAGCATCATGGCGCTGGCCCCGTCGGAGCGGGCGGCGGCACCGGCGACGTCGATGACGGGCAGGTGACCATCGGTGCGGAAGCGATCGCCCTGGCCGTTGCGGTCGTGGTACGCGGTGGCGAACTCCTCGATCACCTCGACGGGGATCTCGGGGTCCGCGTAGCGCACGGTGTCGATGAGGAAGTCGCGCTCGACGTCGATGTTCTCGTCGATGCGGTGGGTGATCTGGAGGGTGAAGAAGGAGAAGCCGACGGCGCGGTCATAGGTGCCGGCCGCCACCCAGTCCGCGCGGAAGCCGCCCGGCAGCAAGAGGTCCGGGGGCAGCCGCCAGAAGCGCACGTGGTGGCGCTTGGTGGTGGTGCCGCCGACCTCCTGCTGGTAGGTGAAGTCGTGGCGCCGGCCCATGAGGTACAGGTCGGAGACCGGGGCGGCCGGGAAGGAGCGGCGCAGCAGCGTGGAGCGGACCATCTGCCACGCCGAGGAGAGGGTGCGCTCCTCCGAGAGCACCCATCCCGCACGCCGCATCGCCACGTGCAGATCCTGCTCGGAGCCGTCGAAGGCCAGGTTGATGGGGTCCGAGAGCACGCCCTCGGTGGTGCGGGTGCGGCCGAAGAAGTAGTCCGGCAGGTAGATCCAGGTCATCAGCTGATGCAGGCGCGGCAGCGTGATGTAGGTCAGCAGGATCCAGAATCCCACGAGGTACAGCAGCCGCACCGGTGTCAGCGAGAAGCCCTCGATCAGGTACAGCAGGGCGAGCCAGATCGAGACCACGACGCCGGCGACGATGAACAAGGTGTCCAGCAGGCCGTACAGCTCGAAGCGCCGCCCCGCGGGGTCGTGGCCCACCGCGTGGTCGTACGCGGGCCGCCCGGCGGGGATCGGACGCTCGAGGGGCCGCCTGCGTGCCTCGCGCGCCGGTGTCATCGGGTGCGCCCCGGGCTCCACGACCTCATGCGCCCATCGTAGAGGGATGCCCACCGCGCGCTCCCAGGGACGACGGGGGTACGGTGGCCCGATCCCCCACCGAAGGAGAAAGCTCTCATGACCAGCATCCCCAGCGTCCGCCTCCACGACGGTCACGAGATCCCCCAGCTCGGCTACGGCGTCTTCAAGGTCGAGAACGAGGTCGCCGCCGACGTGACCACCCAGGCGCTCGAGGCCGGATACCGCCATCTCGACACCGCGAAGGTCTACGGCAACGAGGAAGGGGTCGGGCGGGCGATCCGCACCGCGGGCATCCCGCGCGAGGAGCTGTTCGTGACCACCAAGCTGTGGAACGACGCGCAGCGCTTCGACGACGCGATCGCGGCCTGCGAGGCTTCCCTCGAGCGCCTCGGCCTGGACCACATCGACCTGTACCTCGTGCACTGGGCGGTGCCCGCCCAGGGCACCTACGTCGAGGCGTGGAAGGCCCTGATCGAGCTGCAGGAGCGCGGCCTGGTCCGCTCCATCGGCGTCTCGAACTACCCGGCCGAGCAGCTCCAGGAGGCCATCGAGGCCACCGGCGTGGTGCCCGCGGTCCACCAGATCGAGCTGCACCCCTACTTCCAGCAGCGCGAGCTGCGCGCGGTCCACGCCGAGCACGGCATCGCCACCGAGTCGTGGGGCCCGCTGGGCCAGGGCAAGTCGGATCTGCTCGAGAACCCGGTGATCACCGGCATCGCCTCGGCGCACGGGGCGAGCCCCGCACAGGTGGTGCTGGCCTGGCACCTCGCCAGCGGCATCGTGACCATCCCGAAGTCGGTCACGCCCTCGCGGATCGTGGACAACCTCGCCGCGGCGCAGCTGACGCTGACGGCCGACGAGGTCGCGGCGATCGACGAGCTCGACCGCCCCGACGGTCGCGGTGGCGCGGACCCGGCGACCAAGACCTCCTGAGCGGCGAGGCGGCGGGGCCGCGCCCGGGTGAGATGGCTGTGCCCCCGTGCGGTCTCAGTGAGCCTCGGCCGGCCACGCGTCGATCATTCGTGCCAGCAGCACCCCCGTCACCGGCACCAGCAGGGCGGAGGCGAGGACGTCGCTCGGGTGGTGCAGGCCGAGCGCCACTCGTGACCAGGCGGTGATCGCGACGATCAGGACGGTGAGCACCGCGCCGAACCGTCGGCCGGGCCCGGCAGGGAGCGAGAGCAGGATCGCGAGGCAGAATGCTGCTGCGACGGCAGTGTGCCCGCTCGGGTAGCTGAAGGACTCCGGCGGCGGCACGAGCTGCTGTCTCAGGGACTCCGCCTCGGGGCGGGGGCGGCGCACCACGAGCTTGAGGGCCTCGGCGAGCCCCCACGGGATCATGACCAGCGCTCCGGCCCGCACCCCCTGCAGTGCGCTGCGCCGGAGCAGGGCGGTGACCAGGGCGATGAGGGCTGTGAGGGCGGCCGCAGGCAGCGGGCCGAAGACCGCATCGATTCCTGTCGCGAGTGCGGCCGCCATCCCGCCGAGACCTCCGTTCGCCGCGTCGACGAGGCGACGGTCCACCTCCCCGACCACGGGCACCACGGGGATCGCGACTCCAAGCAGCACTGTGACCAGTACCGCGACGGCCAGGGCGAGGCCTGGCCCTGCCACACGACGTCGCACAGGCATGCGCGCAGGCGATCTGGACGTCGGAGGGCTCACGGGGTCCAGTCTCCCGCGTGCGCCGAACCAGGAGCACACCTCGGCCGATCCGATTCCCGCCGAAGTGCGCGGAACTGTCGATCCGGGCACAGCTGGTTCGTCATAGTGGTGTCCGGGCCACTCGGCTCGGTCACCGCACCGCTGAAGGAGTGACGATGAAGTACGTACTGCTGCTGATGGGGAACCTGGCCGACGACCGCTGCGGCGAGACCGATGAGGGGCCCGGCCCCGAGGAGTTCGTCGCGTTCGACGCCGAGCTCGAGAAGGCCGGCGTGCTCGCCGGCGGATTCGCACTCACCGACCCCGAGGAGGGCACGAGTGTCACCAGGGCGGACCGGGACGCCGAGCCGGTGATCACCGCCGGACCTTATGCGGAGAGCCGCGAGTTCGTGGGGGGCACGATCGTCCTGGACGTCGAGAGCCTCGATGAGGCCCTCGCGTGGGCAGCGAAGTGCCCCGGCGCGATCGGTGGCCGCATCGAGGTGCGTCCGCTGCTGGACATCTGACCCGATGACCGATCGCGCGGCGCACGAAGAGTCACCCGCCGTCGATGAGCTGGCCCGGATCCACCGGGCGGAGCACAGCCGTCTGCTGGCGACTCTCGTGCGCCGCTTCGGGGACCTCGATCTCGCCGAGGACGCCGCCCAGGAGGCGATGGAATCCGCCCTGCGCACCTGGCCGGAGCAGGGGATCCCCGAGCGACCGCTGGCCTGGCTGACCACCGTGGCGAAGCGGGTCGCTCTGGACCGGGTGCGGCGGGACTCGACTGTCGCGCGCCGGCTGGCGGTGCTGCGAGTGCGCGAGGGCTCCCCGACGGCACCGCCGGCCGACGCGAGTGTGCTCACCACCGAGGGCCTGCCCGATGACCGGCTCGCGATGCTCATGGGCTGCTGCCATCCCGCGATCGCTCCGGCGGACCGGATCGCCCTCATGCTGCGCTTCGTGGCCGCACTGAGTTCGTCCGAGGTCGCCCAGGCACTGCTCGTGCCGAGGCCGACGCTGCAAGCCCGGCTCACGCGGGCGAAGAAGCGGATCGCCGCGAACCGGATCCCGCTCACGGTCCCCGCCGATCCGGCGGAGAGGGAACGGCGACTGCCTCTCGTGCTCACCGCGATCTCGCTGATCTTCACCGAGGGGTACTCCGCGACCAGCGGCGACGCCCCGATGCGGCGCGAGCTCACCACCGAGGCGATCCGCCTGGCACGGATACTGCACGGCCGGCTGCCCGCGGCGGCCGAGCCGCAGGGGCTGCTCGCACTGTTACTGCTCACCGAGGCCCGCTCCCCTGCCCGTGCGGACGCCCGAGGGGTGCCGGTCCCGCTCGAGGACCAGGACCGCACCGCCTGGGACGCGCCGTCGCTGGCGGAGGGGCTCGCGCTGGTGCGGGAAGCTGCCACGCGTCCCGATGCCGGCCGCTTCACCATCCAGGCGGCGATCGCCGCGGTGCACAGCGAGGCGGTCCGCTTCGAGGACACCGACTGGCCCCAGATCGTCATGCTCTACGACCTGCTGCTGGCGCACGGGGAGGACCCGGTGGTGCGGATGAACCGGTCGATAGCAGTCGGTCGGGCAGAGACCCCCGCAGCGGGCCTCGCCCTGCTGGAGGCGCTGCGGGGGGAGGCGGAGCTGGAGCGCCATCACCCGTTCCACGTCGCCCTCGCCCTGACCCGCGAGGAGGCCGGGCTCCGGGCGGACGCGCAGGCAGCGTGGAAGCGGGCGCTCGAGCTCGCCGACAACGCGGCGGAGCGGCGCTTCATAGAAGATCGCCTCGCCGCCGGCGGCTGAGGTCAGTCGTCCGCGGACTTCTTGCCCTGGGCGAGGATCAGCGCGGAGGCGATCGCGAGCAGCCAGCTGTCCTTCGCCAGGGCCGTGCCCTCCTGGCTGGGACGCACGCCGTCGGACTCGGTCATCTCCGGGGTGCGCAGGTACATCGCCATCATGGAGCCGGAGAAGACGGCCAGCCCTGCTCCCGCGACCTTGGTGGGCACGAACGGCAGCAGCAGGGTGGCGCCCACGGCGATCTCGCCGTAGCTGAGGAACTTCGCGAACTGCTCGGGGGTCATCTTCGCCAGGGGCGGGACGCCCTTGACGGCCATGCCCTGGAGCGCCTCGGCCATCTCCGCGGGCATGCCGAGCTTGCCGATGCCGGAGTTGAGGATGAAGGCGCCGGGGACGGCGCGGAGGACTGCGGTACTGAGGCTCATGAGAACTCCTGGGGTCGAGATGTTTGCAGTTTCAACCATAAGTCGGCAGAGCGCTGATGTCGACCCTCGCAGGATAGGCGCCGTGGGCGCCCGAGATGCTCCATCGCGGGATACTGAGGCGATGCCCGTCGCCGCTCCGCTCGTCCCCGCACCCCTGCCCCGATGAGCACCCTCGCCCTGACCCTCGTCCTCGTGGCGGCGCTCTGCCATGCGGTGTGGAACCTGGCGGCGAAGCGGGTGCGCACCGACGGGTACACCTTCGTGTGGCTCTACGACCTGGGCTCCGCCCTCCTGTGGGCGCCCCTGGCGATCCTCACCCTGGTCCTCTCCGGGGACGGGCTCTCCCCCGCACTGCTGCTCGCGCCGCTGGTGTCCGGTCTCCTCCACATCGCCTATCAGCTGACCCTGCAGACCGGCTACACCCGGGCCGACCTCGGAGTGGTCTATCCGGTGGCTCGCGGCGTGGGGCCGGTGCTGAGCATGGCCATCGCGATCCTCGTGCTCGGGGAGCGCCCCGGCGCCGCCGCCGTCGTGGGCGCCGGCGTCGTGGTGGGAGGCATCGTCGTCGTGGCGACCGGACGCTCGGCCGCAGGGCGTCACGGGGTGCGGGCGGGGGTGGCGTGGGGCGCGGCGACCGGTGTGGCGATCGCCGCGTACACACTGTGGGACAGCTACTCGGTCGCCACGCTCGGTCTCCCGCCGATCGCCTATTTCGTCACCAGCTGCTCCTGGCAGGTGGTGCTCATGACGCCACGCTTGCTGCGCCGCCACCGCGGGAGCCTGCGACCGGTCCTCCAGCGGCACTGGCGGGACATCGCCCTGGTCTCCGTGCTCTCGCCGCTGGCCTACGTGCTGGTCCTCGAGGCGATGCGCACGGCGCCGGTCTCGCTGGTCGCTCCCGCCCGCGAGTCGAGCATCGTGGTCGGGTCGCTGCTGGCCTGGTGGCTGTTCCGGGAGCCGGACCCCTGGCGCCGGATGCTGGGGGCGGTGATCGTGCTCGCGGGGATCGTGCTGATCGCGGTGTGAGCCACCGGGCGAGCGGCTCCGCCGGTGCGACCGTCGTCCCGAACCGGCCCGGTCACGCCCTGGCCAGGACCTCCCCGTGCAGCACGCTGAACCAGCCGTCCGGGTCCTCGGCCCAGCGCCGGAAGTCCTCGGCGATCGCGGCGCGCTCGTCGGCGTCGGCCCAGCCCTCGCGCTGCAGCTGCTCCGCGAGCGGGGGCGAGGTGACCCGGCCGGCCCAGGTCCGCGCCCAGTGCTCCCGCGCCTCCGGCGTCGCGTACAGCCAGGTGGAGGCACCCGGGGCGGCCTCCTCGAAGCCTGCCTCGTGCGCCCAGGCGAGCAGCCGGCGACCGGCGTCGGGTGTGCCGCCGTTGGCGCGGGCGGCGCGCAGGTACAGGGCGATCCAGCGGGCGATGCCGGGCGTCTCGGGATACCAGCGGAATCCCTCGTAGTCGCTGTCTCGGACAGCGACGATCCCACCCGGGCGGGTGACTCGGCAGAACTCGGCGAGCGCGGTCACCGGTCGGGGCACGTGCTGGAGCACCTGGTGGGCGTGGACCACGTCGAAGGTGCGATCGGCGAAGGCCAGAGCGTGCGCGTCACCGACCACGACCTCCACCTCGTCGACCCCCTGCCGCTGCAGCTCCGAGCGCGTGAGCGCCGCGGCGTCCTCGGTGACCTCGAGCGCGGTCAGGTTCCGGGGGCCGACGATCCGGGCGAGGTCCGCGGTGATGGTTCCCGCGCCGCTGCCCACGTCGAGCAGGCGCTGCCCGTCGTGCAGGTGGGGCAGCAGATGCGCGGCCGAGTTCTCGGCGGTGCGGGCGCGGTGGCTGCCCAGCACCGCGGCGCCGTAGCCGTGGGTATAGGTGGGGGCACCGGCGGAGGGTTCTGCGTGACCTGGCATGGACCGACGCTACGCCGGGCGGGCCGCGCCGGGCGGAGGCGGCCGCCTGCCGGGCCCTACCTCGAGAGCCGGCCTGTTCAGGCGGCGTCGAGGCGACCCGCCGCCCGCCGTTCCCACAGCGCTGCGGTGACCACGACCGCGATGCCGACGACCGCGCCGATCACCGTCTCGACCACGCGGGCCTGGAGCATCGTCCCGAGCGGCTGCGGGTGCGCGAGCTGCACCATGAGCAGAGCCAGGGGCGTGATGAACAGCAGCGCGAACGCGTAGTTGCGCATCACGTACAGCTCGGCGAGGAACTGCAGGATCACCACCCACACCACCAGTTGCCAGGGCTCGGCGGGGAAGGAGAGCAGGAAGGCGGTGGTGACGATCCCCAGGGTGGTGCCGAGGACACGGTGCAGCCCCCGTTTGACCTGCGCCGTGCGGCCGGGAGCCGACAGCAGCGCGATGGCGGCGATCTGCGCCCAGTACGGGAACGGCAGCCCGGAGGCCAGCCCCAGCATCCCGGCGATCGCCGCGGCGACCGTGAAGCGACTGAACTCCGCCCCCATCTGCGCGAGGGTCCAGGTCTCCTCCCCCGGACGGAAGTCCGCGGTGGGATGGCGTTCGCCCGCCCAGTGCCCGAGCAGGCCCAGGCCCACGCACAGCGCTGCGGCGGAGCCGGCGACCAGGAACGCGACCCAGATCGGCGCTGCCGGCGGGGCCGAGGACACCGCCGCGACCGCGAACAGCGGGAAGATCGCGCCGCCCGGTTTGAGCCCGCGCACCATGACCAGCGTGGCCGCGAGGCCGGCGACGACGGCACCCACGAACAGCGCGGTCCAGGACTCCGCGGCGGCGGACATCGACTCGCCGAGCTGGGCGAGCGTCGCCCCGAGGGTCACGCACACGGTGAGCATCGCTCCGGCGAGCGACTGCCGCCAGAATCGCATCCGGGTGGGCTCGTACTTCGAGTAGATGCCGGTGAACGCCCCGAAGCCCACGAACATCGCCCATTCGGTGCGTCCCGTCACCAGCAGCACTGCCAGGGGGATCGCCAGGCCGACGGCGATGCGGAACGCCGGGATGTGGTCGACACGGCTGGGCGCGAGACTCACCAGTCGCTGGATCGAACCCCGGATCCGGGTGGGCGCTGCGGGCACGGAACTCCTTCCGGGCGGCACCACGGCCCGGGCCGCAGACCGTCCCTGCACTGGTGGCGGTGGTCGACGGGGACGGAGCGGGGTGCGGGGCCGGTCGCGATGGCTCGAGCGACCGGAACGTCCTGGGCGTCCTCGGAGAGCGCGCCGCACGGACGCGCCCTTCCAGGGTATGCCCGAGAACGCGGCAGGTCATCCGCGGATTGCTCACACCCGTGGGAGACTGCTGGCCGATCCCGCTGCACCTTCGTCGTCCGGCCGCGGCCGGCCCTCCTCCTCCGGAGTCGACATGACATCCCCTGACAGCACCGTCGGTCCCGCCTCGTCCGCCCCCGTCGGCGGCGCCGGCGTCATCGAGACCACCGGCATCGAGATCATCGCCGAGAGCGAGAGGACGGCGCGCCCGCGCGATCTGGTCTGGCCCTGGTTCGCCGCCAACGTCTCAGTGTTCGGCATGAGCTACGGCTCCTACCTGCTCGGCTTCGGGCTCAGCTTCCTCCAGGCCACGATCGTGGCGATCCTCGGAATCATCATCAGCTTCCTGCTGTGCGGGCTGGTCGCGATCGCCGGCAAGCGGGGCAGCGCGCCGACGATGGTGCTCTCCCGAGCGGCTTTCGGCGTGCATGGGCAGAAGGTTCCCGGGATCGTCTCGTGGCTGACCTCGATCGGATGGGAGACGTCGCTGGCGATCTCCGCGGTGCTGGCCACCGCCACCGTGTTCGACGTGCTGGGCGTGGGATCCGGGCAGGCCGTCACCGTGATCGCGGCCGTCGTGATCGCCGCCCTCATCGTCACCGCGAGCGTGCTCGGCTATCACACGATCATGAGGCTCCAATCGGTCCTGACCTGGGCCACCGGGGCCATGACCATCCTGTTCATGATCCTCACCATCCCCCACATCGACCTGGCGGCCGTGCTCTCCGCGCCGTCCGGCCCGCCGCAGGCGATGATCGGTGCGCTGGTGATGGTGATGACCGGGTTCGGCCTGGGCTGGATCAACATCGCGGCCGACTGGTCGCGGTACCAGAAGAGGTCGGCCTCCGATGCCTCGATCGTCGGGTGGAACACGGTGGGCGGGGCGGCTGCACCCGTGGTCCTGGTGATCTTCGGGCTGCTGCTGGCCGGCTCCGACCCGGACCTGGCCGGCGCCATCGACGGGGACCCGATCGGCGCGCTGATCTCGATCCTGCCGCTGTGGGCGCTGATCCCCTTCTGGATCGTCGCGGTGCTGACCCTGGTCTCCGGCGCCGTGCTGGGCATCTACTCCTCGGGGCTGACCTTGATCAGCCTCGGCATCCGCATCCCGCGTCCGGCTGCTGCCGCGGTGGACGGCGTCATCCTGACCGTCGGCACGATCTGGGTCGCCTTCTTCGCCACCAGCTTCATCGGCCCGTTCCAGAGCTTCCTGATCACCCTGGGGGTGCCGATCGCGGCGTGGGCCGGGATCCTCATCGCCGACGTGCTGACCCGGCGCGCGGACTACGACGAGCGGGCCCTGTTCGACCCGCGCGGCCGCTACGGCGCCCTCGACCGGACGTCGATCCTCACCATGGTGGTCGCCTCGGCCCTGGGCTGGGGTCTGGTGGTCAACTCCTTCTCCGAGGCGGCACCGTGGAACAACTGGCAGGGCTACCTGCTCGAGCCGCTGGGGCTGGGCACCTTCGTGGACGACCCGGCCGGGGCGTACTGGGAGGGGAACTGGGCGTACTCCAACATCGGCGTGCTGCTCGCCCTGGTGCTCGGCTTCGTGGTCACATTCGTCGCGCGGCGCGGGAGGATCCGCCGCCAGGAGCGGTCGGATTGACTCCGGGCTGCGGCACCTGACCGCGACTCAGGCGGACGCCGTGACGGGCCGACGGGGGCCGGGCCCCGAGTCCTCGGCCACGAGATCTCGCAGCGCCCGTCGGGCATCGGCGACGGCATCGGCGACCGGCGTCTCGCGGCACCACACGGCATGGATCCGACGCTCGAGCCCGGGCCCGACGATCTGCAGCACGGCCGTGTTATCGCCCGTCCCGACGAGGCCCAGACGCGGCAGGATCGTCGCGCCGAGCCCGCGGTCGACCATGTCGAGCGCCGTGCGGTAGTCGTGCGCCTGATGCCGGAAGGTCATGTCCACTCCCGAGACCCGGCACGCGTCGACGAGGATCTGGCGGCACCTTCCGTCGGAGGACGTGTAGTCGTCGTTGTCGATCCACGGCAGGGCCGTGAGCTCCTCGAGCGTCGCGGAGCCGCGGCCGGCGAGGGCGTGCCCGCGCGGCACGGCGGCGACGAAGGGGTCGACGAGCAACAGTTCGGAGTCCATGGAGGCGGGGACGTCCAGGCCCTCCCCGCGGGAGATCACGAGCTGCAGGTCCTGCCCGTTCTCGACGATCCCGCGGTCGGTGAGCTCGAGGCGCACGGACAGCTCCGGGTGCGCGAACTCGAGGTAGGCCACGAGGTCCGGGATCCACCGGGTGCCGGCGCTCGAGAAGTAGCCGATGACGAGGCGCCCTGATCGCTCTACGCGCAGGTCGGCAGCACGGTCCTCGAGGCCTCCGAGGGCGTCGAACACCTTCTCCACCTCGCCGAGGAGCTCCCGCCCCATGGGGGTCAGGTCCAGGCGGCGTCCCGTACGGACGAAGAGCTCGAGGCCGAGGTCGTGCTCGAGGGCCCGGACCTGCTGACTGATCGACGACGGGGCGGTGCCCAGCCTCGCGCCCGCACCACGGACGCTGCCGGCGAGCGCCGTGGACCGGAAGTACTGCAGCTGCTTCAGGTCACGCATGGGGGGACTGTACTCTCCGGGCGCACACCTGTTCGGCGTCGTGGGCTTGGAGAGAACAGCGATGCACTCCACCATGGATCCGTGACCACCCCGTCGATCCACTCCTCCCACCCCGCACTGCCCTGGCTCGCCGCCCTCGGCGTGATGCTCATGTGGGCGTCCTCGTTCATCGTGATCCGCTTCGGAGGAGCCGATTTCTCCCCGGGCGCGATGTCCTTGCTGCGCACCGGCGCGGCCGCCGCCACCCTGTTCCCGCTCCTGGTCGCAGGACGGGTCCGCCGGCCCCGGACCCCGCGGCTGTGGCTCACGGTGATCGCCTGGGGCGTCGTCTGGTTCGCCGCGTACACGATCGTGCTGAACGCGGCCGAGCTCCTGATCGACGCCGCCACGGCGTCGATGCTGGTCAACGTCGCCCCCCTGATCGTGGCGGTGGCCTCCGTGCTGCTGCTCGGCGAGGGGATCTCCGCCCGGTTGATCGCGGGTGTGCTCGTCGCCTTCGGCGGGATCGCCCTGATCACCGTGGCCACCTCCACCGGGCACGTCTCTCCGATCGGGTTGCTGCTCGGGCTGGTCGCCGCGCTGCTGTACGCCGGGAGCGTCCTCGCGCAGAAGCCGCTGCTGGCGCACGTCGACTCCACGTCGATGACCGTCGTCGGGATCTTCGCCGGATTCGCCGCGTGCCTGCCGTTCACGCCGCAGCTGGTCGCCGAGATCGGCTCCGCACCCACCGGCTCGATCGTCGCCGTCGTCTACATGGGCGTGTTCCCCACGGCGTTCGCCTTCCTGCTGTGGGGGTATGCGCTGACCCGCACCCCGGCGGGCGTGCTGAGCTCCTCCTCGCTCATCGTCCCGGGGATCACCGTGATCCTCGCCTGGCTCCTGCTCGGAGAGGTGCCGCCGCCCCTGGCCGCCCTCGGCGGCGTGCTCTGCCTGGCCGGCGCCGGGTTCGCCGTCGCCCCCAACGTCCTGGCGGCCCTGCGCCGGACGCGGCAGGACGAGGGAGGGCGCGGGAGCGGTCGCGAGCACGTCGGGGCCGCAGAGCCCGGAGCGCACCGCTGACCGCGCGCAGAGCAGGAAGTGGCCCGGCGGGGCGGGATCGTCCGACGGCAGACCCCATCCCTTCGTGCAGCGCGTAGCCCTCTCGTACAGTGCGGCCATGGACACCCCCGCAGTTCGCCCCGGCGGCGACGCCGATCGCCCCTGGCTCGTCGTCGTCGACCCGCAGCGCATCTTCGCCGACCCCGCCTCGGAATGGGCCTCCCCGTTCTTCCCGGCGGCGAGGGGGCGGATCCTGATGCTCGCTCATCACCTCGGACCGGAGCGCACGCTGGTCACCCGCTGGCTGCCGACGGCGGACCGTGCCACCGCCTGGGGCGAGTACTTCGCTGCCTGGCCGTTCGCCGACGTGCCCCCCACGGATCCGCTGTACGAGCTGGTGCCGGAGGCGCGGGGGCTCTCCGCCCACCCGACCATCGACGAGCCGACCTTCGGGAAATGGGGGCCGCAGCTCGCGGCACGGATCGGTGCCGGCCCGCGCTCCCGCCCGCGGCTGCTGGTCGCCGGGGTCTCCACCGACTGCTGCGTGCTCACCACCGTGCTCGCAGCGGCCGACGCCGGTGCCCGAGTCACCGTCGTCACCGATGCCTGTGCGGCCTCGTCGTCCGCGAACGGAGCGGCCGCCCTGCACACGATGAGCCTGTTCCCGCCGCAGGTGGACCTGCGCAGCGCCGACGAGGTCCTCGCCGTCCTCGTGCCATCCTGAGCGGATGACCTCTCCCCTGCTCACCGTGGGGCACGGCCGGCTGGACCGCGCCGAGCTCGCGGACCTGCTGCGCGGTGCGAGCATCGAGCAGCTCGTCGACGTGCGCCGCTACCCCGGCTCGCGCGCGAACGGCGCGGCCGCGAAGGGCGCCGTCGAGGAGATCTGCACCGGTGCCGGGATCGACTATCGGTGGGACGAGCGTCTGGGCGGCCGGCGCCGGCTGACCAAGGACGAGGACGCCGCCTCACCGGACACCTGGTGGCGGGTCGCGCAGTTCCGGGCCTACGCCGGCTGGACCCGCAGCGAGGACTTCCGGGCCGGGATCGGCGAGCTGCTCGAGGACGTCCGGCGGGCCCGCACCGCCGTGATGTGCTCGGAGTCGATGTGGTGGCGCTGCCACCGTCGGCTCATCGCCGACGTGGTGCTCCTGGACCACGCGGTCCCGGCCCAGCACCTGATGCCCTCGGGGCAGCTGCGCCCGCACCTGGCGAGTCCGGGAGCGCGGCTCGACGCGGCGGGCCAGGTGGTGTGGGACCGCGGCGACCAGGGCTGAGCATCCGACGTCACGAAAACCGATGGCCACCGCGCCGCCCGCGCCCTACGGTCGAGCCCATGCACTCTCCCACCAGCACCCCCGCGATCCCCCGCACCGCCCTGCTCACGGGCGTCGGCCGTCGCCGCGGCATCGGCGCCGCGATCGCCCGCGGACTCGCCGCCGACGGCTTCGACCTGGCCCTGAACTACTTCGAGCCCTACGATCGCCGCGTCCTCGGCGAGGCCACCGACGTCGAGCTGCTCGCCGACGAGCTCCGCGAGCAGGGGCGCCGCGTCGAGCTGATCCCCGGCGACCTCGAGGACCCCGAGTTCCCTCCGACCCTGGTCGCTTCCGCCTACCGAGCGCTCGGCCCGCTCGGGGCGCTCGTGACCTGCCACTGCGAGTCGGTGGACTCCTCGATCCTGGACACCACCGTGGAGAGCTTCGACCGCCATTACGCCGTCAACGTGCGCGCGACCTGGTTGCTGCTGAAGGCCTTCGCGGAGCAGGTCGAGCCCGGCACGGACACTCCCGGGGGCGCGGTGATCGCCCTGACCAGCGACCACACCGTGCACAATCTCCCCTACGGGGCGACCAAGGGGGCGCTGGACCGTCTGGTGCTGGCCGGCACGCATGAGCTCGCCGAGCGCGCCGTGCGCACCAACGTCCTCAATCCCGGGCCGATCGACACCGGCTGGATGACCGAGGAGATCCGCACCGCCGGTGCCGCGGACACTCCGGGCGGCGAGCTCGGCGGCCCGGACACCGTCGCGGACCTGGTGCGGTTCCTCGTCTCGGAACAGGGGTCGTGGATCCGCGGGCAGCTGCTGTACTCCAACGGCGGGTTCGCGACCCCGGCGCTGTGAAGCAGCGAGCGGGCCCGCTCAGCCGACGATCGTCTCACGCTCCGCGCGCGGCCGGCTCGGCGCGATCAACCGCCCCGGCGCCGGCGACGCTCTGCGTCGTCCGCACCGACGGCAGCAGATGCCCACGGCGGCCCGCGATCACGAGCAGCACGGTCCCTGCGGCGAGCCCCAGCAGCACACTGACCACCGACCCCTCGACGCCCATGGAGCCGCCGGTCAACCATGCGGGTCCGCTCATCTCGGCCACCAGCAGTCCGCTCTGCTCCCCGGTCCCGGAGACGGTCGAGGAGAAGACCCCGGCCTGCACGGTGTTCCAGGCGATGTGGACACCGATCGCGAGCCACAGCCGACGGGTCAGGAGGTAAGCGGCCCCCAGCAGCACCCCGGCCTCGATCACGAGACCGAGAGCGGTCAGGACGGACGCGCCGTCGTTCGTCAGGTGGATCAGGCCGAACAGCAGCGAGGTGATCGCCAGTGCTGCCCAGCTGCCCAGCCAGGCGTCGAGCAGGCGCAGCAGGATCCCGCGGAACAGGATCTCCTCGATGAATCCTGCGCCGATACCGAGCGCGAGCGGAACGAGCAGCTGCGGGGACGGAGCGAACCCCGTGACGCGGTAGCCGCCGAGGAGCGCGATCAGGCCCACGCTGAGCGAGATCAGCGCGGCACCGATCACCAACCCGAGCGCCAGCTCGGCGAGCTTTCCCGCGCCGCGCAGGGCGAGGCCCGGACTGCGGCCGAGGGGTCCGAGGATCAGGAGGAATCCGCCCATCGCGACGGCGGCGCCCATGCCGGCCCCGAGCAGGAGCGCCCAGCCGGCGGGCCCCTGCGCGAAGGACGCCCCGGTGGCCACCGTCCCGAGCCGGGCCACGGCGACCATCACCAACTCGGCGACGACGAACAGGATGATGCCGAGCAGCAGCTGTGCCCAGCGGCGACGGTCGCTGCGGTCGACGGGGCGTGGTTCCGGTGGTCTCATGATCTCGAGGATGCGCCTCTGCGCGCCCGCCGTCACGACCTGTGGGCCGATCGTCCAGGTGACCGCGGCCCCTGTTGCGGCTGGCCCGACGCCGCCGCTCGGGACTGCCGGACGCCACCTGATCGGTGCCGCGGGGGATCAGGGGCTCAGGCTCCGCCGGGCCTCACGCCGTCCTCGGTGTCCTGCGAGCGAACGGCCCCGCAGCGCCCACGGGGCACGCTCGGATCCCGCGCTCACGGCTCGACGCCGCGGGCGATCCTCCCGCTGTCGGTCCGGCACCGTTCGCGGTCCGCCCGCGCGATCGACCTCAGCGCTCCGGGCTGGAGCCGGCTTCGTCGTCGGACGGCGTGGGGGTCTTCGGAGCGAACAGGAGCGAAGCGCCGGTCGCGGCCGCCATGGAGACCACGATCACGGACAGCGAGAGCCAGATCGGCACCTCGGGGATCTTCTCCAGCACCGAGAAGCCGGGCAGGAACTCCAGCGGCGCCTCGTGGATCGCGTGGATCAGCAGCTTGATGCCGATGAAGCCGAGGATCGCCGCGATGCCGTAGTGCAGGTAGGCCAGACGGTCCATGAGCCCGCCCAGCAGGAAGTACAGCTGCCGCAGGCCCATCAGGGCGAAGAGGTTCGCGGTGAAGACCAGGAACGGGTTGCGGGTGACCGCGAAGATCGCCGGGATCGAGTCCAGGGCGAACATGACGTCGGTCAGACCGATCGTCACGAACACCAGCAGCATCGGGGTGAACAGCTTCTTGCCGTCCACGACCGTGCGCAGCTTGTTCCCGTCGTACTCCTCGGAGACGGGGAACATCTTGCGCACCGCACGCATGATGAACGAGTCGTCGTCCCCGCCGTCCTCCTCGCGGGTCTGCTTCCAGGCCGTCCACAGCAGGAAGAGGCCGAAGATGTAGAAGACCCCGGCGAAGTTCTCGATGATCACCGCGCCGGCCAGGATGAAGATGGCGCGGGCGATCAGCGCGATGATGATCCCCACCATCAGCACTTCCTGCTGGTACTTCCTCGGCACGGCGAACTTCGCCATGATCACGATGAAGACGAACAGGTTGTCGATGCTCAGCGAGTACTCGAGCAGCCAGCCGGTCACGAACTCGGAGGCGGGCGCCATGCCGCCCACGAAGAACAGCACCCCGGCGAAGACGATGGCGAGGCCGACGTAGAAGCCGATCCACCCGGCGCACTCCTTCAGGGAGGGCACGTGGGGGCGTTTGAGGACCATCAGCAGGTCCGCGAGCAGGATCGCGACGAGCACGACGAGTGCCACGATCTCGAATCCGATGTTCAGTTCACCCATGCGAGCTCTTTCCGGGTCGTGGGGGGGGCTGCCGCACGAACAGGTGACAGTTGTGGTGTCAGGCCGCGAGGCTCACGGCCGGGTTCATGATGGTCTCGTATTCGATGGGGGTCAATCGGCCCAGGCGAGCCTGTCGGCGACGGCGGTGATAGGTCCTCTCGATCCAGGTGATGATCGCGATCCGCAACTCCTCTCGAGTCCGCCAGCGCTTGCGGTCCAGGACGTTCTTCTGAAGTAGCGAGAAGAACGATTCCATCGCGGCGTTGTCGCCGGCAGCACCGACTTGGCCCATCGATCCGATGAGGTGATGACGGTTCAGGGCGTGCACGAACTTCCGGGACCTGAACTGGGATCCCCTGTCCGAATGCACGATGCAACCGGCGGTGTCACGACGCCTGGATACTGCGTTGTCCAGGGCGTTCGCCGCGAGACGGGCCTTCATCCGGTCGCTGATCGAGTAGCCCACGATCCGGCCGGAGAACACGTCCTTGATGGCGCAGAGGTAGAGCTTGCCCTCGTCGGTCCAGTGCTCGGTGATGTCGGTGAGCCACAGTTCGTTGGCGTCATCGGCGGAGAAGTCCCGCTTCACAAGGTCGTCATGGACCGGCGGACCGGGGCGCTTTCCGTTCTTGCCGCGCTTCTTCCCGAACACGGACCACCACTGGTTGTCGCGGCAGATCTTCCACGCGGTCCGCTCACACATCACCTCTCCGGCCTCGGCGGCTTCTCCGACGAGGAACCGGTAGCCGAACTCAGGATCGTCGCGGTGGGCGTCCAACAGGGCGTTGGCTCGGTAGGCCTCGACGAGCTCGGCCCTGGTGATCTGCTGCTTCCGCCAGCGGTAGTAGGGCTGGCGGGAGAGCTTCAGGACCCGCAGGGACACCGCGACGGGGATGCCGTCAGCGGCGAGCTCGCTCACGAGCGGGTAGAACCTTTTCCCGGCAGGTTCGCCTGGGACAGGTAGGCGGCTGCGCGGCGCAGGACCTCTTTCTCCTGCTCCAGCAACCGGTTCCGGCGGCGGAGCTCGCGCAGTTCCGTCGAGTCCTCACGAGTCTTGCCGGGACGGTTGCCGTCGTCGATGTCGGCTTGGCGGATCCATTTGTGGAGCGTCATCTCGTGGACGCCGAAGTCCTTCGCGATCTGCGCGAGGGTGACGCCGTCTTCGCGGGACCGGGCCACACGCACGACGTCCTCGCGGAACTCCTGGGGGTAGGGAGCGGGCATGGTGCACATCCTTCCAGGCCGCCTACGGGCAAGCCAGATCAGATGTCACCTATCGACGCGGCAGTCCCGGGCGGTCTCCCGGTCGGGTCGCGGGGCGGGCCGCATCGGGACGTTCCCGGCAAGGGTATCGCCGCCGCGAGCCCCTCGCAGACCGAGCGCTCCGCCGGTGCTCATTCCAGGGGTCCGGCGACCTCCTGCACCGCGGTCAGCAGCGACCCGTCCAGCAGTCGCGCCTCGGCCTCGGCGATGTCCGGGGCGAGGAAGCGATCGGGACCGGGGCCTGCGACGGTGCGGCGCAGCACGTCGATCGCCGCGACGGAGGCGGCCGACGGGACCAGCGGTGCGCGCAGGTCGATCGCCCGGGCGGCGGTGAGCAGCTCGATCGCCAGCACGCGGCGCAGGTTCTCCACGCTCGTGCGCAGCTTCCGCGCGGCGTGCCAGCCCATCGAGACGTGGTCCTCCTGCATCGCGGAGGAGGGGATGGAGTCGACGCTCGCCGGGACCGCCAGCCGCTTCATCTCGGAGACCAGGGCGGCCTGGGTGTACTGGGCGATCATGAAGCCGGAGTCCACACCGGGGTCGTCGGCCAGGAACGGCGGCAGCCCGTGGGAGCGGGACGCATCGAGCATCCGGTCGGTGCGGCGCTCGGCGATCGAGGCGAGGTCCGCGCCGACGACGGCGAGGAAGTCGAGCACATAGGCCACCGGCGCCCCGTGGAAGTTGCCGTTGGAGGTGACCGTGCCGTCCTCGAGCACGACGGGATTGTCGATCGCGGCGGCCAGCTCGCGATCGGCGACGGTGCGGGCGTGCTGGATCGTGTCACGCACGCCGCCGGCGACCTGCGGGGCGCAGCGCAGCGAATAGGCGTCCTGCACCCGGGAGCCCTCGGCGGCGACGGCGGCGATGATCGGCGAGCCCGCGAGCAGGCCATGGATGTTCGCGGCCGACGCCGCCTGGCCGGGATGAGGGCGCAGCGGTGCGTGCAGCTCGGGGACGAACACGCTGTCGCGGCCGCGCAGCCCCTGCACCGTGAGCGCCGTGGTGAGATCGGCGATGCGCACCAGCTCCTCGAGATCGGCGATCGCCATCAGCAGCATGCCCAGCATGCCGTCGGTGCCGTTGATGAGGGCCAGGCCCTCCTTCTCCTCGAGCAGCACCGGGGTGACGCCCGCCTCGGCGAGCAGCTCCGGCACGGGTCGTTCCCGCCCGTCGCGGTCCCGGGCGCGCCCCTCCCCCATCAGCACGATCGCGCAGTGCGAGAGCGGGGCGAGGTCGCCCGAGCAGCCCAGGGACCCGTACTCGTGCACGATCGGGGTGATCTGTGCGTTGAGCAGGGCGAGCATGGTCTCGACCACGACGGGTCGCACCCCGGTGCGGCCCGAGGCGAGGGTGCGGGCGCGCAGCAGCATCAGGGCGCGGACCACCTCGGTCTCGACCTCGGGGCCGGCCCCGGCGGCATGGGAGCGGATCAGCGAGCGCTGCAGGGCATGACGCATGCTCGGCGGGATCGCGGTGTCCGCGAGCGCCCCGAACCCGGTGGAGACGCCGTAGACGGGGGTCTCGCCGGCGGCGAGCGCGTCGACGTGCGCGCGCACCGCAGCGACCTGCTCCCGGGCGGCGGGGTCGAGGTCCACGCGGGCGCCGTGGCGGGAGACGGCGAGGACGTCTGCCGCGGTGAGGCCGCCGGTGGACAGGGTGACGGTGCGGGGCATGAGGGGGCCTTTCGGGAGTCGGGCGCGAACGGGCGGGGTGGGGCCGGGTCGGGCCGGCCTGGTCGGGAGCGGACGGGCTACAGCAGCAGGTGCGCCAGCGGCGCGGTGATCAGGAGCGTCAGCACCACCCGCTCGAACCACAGCACCACCAGGCGGCCCACGGAGACCGGGATCGAGGTGGCCAGGATCGAGGGCACCAGGGCGGAGAAGAAGACGATCTGGGAGACGGCCGTGACGCCGACGGTGAAGCGCAGCACCTCGGACTCGTGCCCCGCGACCACGGTGGCCGGCAGGAACATCTCCGCGATCCCCACCGAGACCGCCTTGCCGGCCAGGGCCGGGTCCGGCAGCTGCACGAGATACGCGACGGGCACGAACAGCCACCCCATCAGGTCGAACACCGGCGTACAGGTGGCCAGCAGCAGACCCGCCAGACCGATGGACAGGATCGAGGGGACGATCGCCGAGGCCATCAGCACACCGTCCCGGAAGGTCGACCAGGTGCCGCGCGCGAGGCCCGGAGCCGTCGCGAGCGCACGCATGGCTTCCTGCCAGGCGTGGGCGAGCCGGTTGCCGCGGGCGGTCGGCTCCGGAGTGTGCCGGACGCCCTCGAAGGGTTCGTCGGGCACACCGCGCAGCGGCGGGATCCGCACCGTGATCGCCGTGACCAGGAAGGTCACCACCAGGGTGAGGAAGAAGTAGAGCGTCCAGCGGTCCATCAGGTCCAGGGTGCCGGCGACGATCACCATGAACGTCGCCGAGACCGTCGAGAAGCCGGTGGCGATGATCGCGGCTTCCCGGGACGTGTAACGACCCTCGCGGTAGACCTTGTCGGTGATCAGCAGGGCCAGGGAGTAGGAGCCGACGAAGGAGGCCACGGCGTCGACGGCGGCTCGCCCCGGGACCTTCCACACCGGGCGCATGATGGGCTGGACCAGCACGCCGACGTACTCCATCAGCCCGTAGTTGATCAGCAGGGCGAGGAAGACGGCGCCGACGGGGACGATGAGACCGACGGGGATGGCGAGCTGCTCCCACAGGAACGGCCCGATGTCCGGGTTCGCCAGCGGTCCCGGGTAGTAGCCCAGCGCCGCGCAGACTGCGACGACGAGTCCGACCACGTTGGCGAGGGAGAAGATCGTGCGCAGCGTGCCGTGACGCCAGGAGCCGGTCACGAACGGGCGGACCGTTCCCACGAGTACCAGGGCCACCACGACCCAGGGCACGGCCGGGCCGAGCACCCACTGCACGAGGGTCAGCGCGTGGTCGACGAGGATCGTGGAGGTCCCGCCGATCTCGACGGTCACGAAGAACATCGCCAGGCCGATCGCGCTGTAGAGGAGGAAGCGCCAGCGGTGCGGCGGGGCGGGACGGTCCTGCGGCCCGGTGGCCGCGATCCGGGCTGCGGACCCGGAGCGGCCCGGGTCGCCGCGGGCGTCATCGTGCAGGGCATCGGGCGTCGTCATCGACGTCCTCCTCGCATCAGGCCGGCCGGACACCGGCGCGCCACACCCCGTGGGTGAGCGGCATGCCGGGCCGGTAGGCGAGGTGGATGGCGGCAGGGGCGTCGAGCACGTGCAGGTCGGCGCGGGCCCCCACAGCGAGATGGCCGACGTCCTCGCGCCGCAGGGAGAGCGCTCCGCCCCGGGTGGCGGCGCGCACGGCCTCGGCGAGCGAGAGGTGCATCTGCAGCACGGCGGTGGCCACGCAGAAGCTCATGGCGCTGGTGTAGCTGGTCCCGGGGTTGCAGTTCGAGGCGATCGCGAGGTCCGCACCGGCATCGAGCAGCCGACGGGCGGGGGCGAGCGGCGCCCGGGTGGAGAGGTCGCAGGCCGGCAGCACGGTGGCGACGGTGGTGCCCCGCGCCCCGGCGAGGGCGTCGACGTCGGCGGACTCGAGATGGTTGACGTGGTCGACGCTGGCGGCGCCGAGCTCCACGGCGAGGCCGACTCCGCCGGAGCGGCCCAGCTGGTTACCGTGCACGCGCAGTCCCAGGCCGGCCGCGGCACCGGCGCGCAGCACTCGCGCAGACTGCTCGGGGTCGAAGGCGCCCTCCTCACAGAACACGTCGATCCAGCGCACGTACGGCGCGACGGCGGCGAGCATGTCCCCGCTGACCAGATCGACGTAGTCGTCGGCCCCGGGCCGGCCCTCCCGGCCGTCGAACTCGCCCGGCACCAGGTGGGCGCCCAGGAAGGTGGCCTCGTCCAGTTCCCCGGCCGCGACCAGCGAGGAGGCGAGGCGGGCGGCCCGCAGCTCCTGCTCGAGGGTGAGGCCGTAGCCGGTCTTGGTCTCCAGGCACGTGGTGCCACCGGCCACTGCCTCGCGGAGCCGGGAGCGGACCAGACCCTCCAGGCGCCCGTCGGAGGCGGAGCGGGTGGCCCGCGTGGTCACCCCGATGCCACCGGCGGCGTAGGACTGACCGGCCATCCGGGCCTCGAACTCACCGGCACGGTCACCGTCGAAGATCAGGTGGCTGTGGGAGTCGACCCAGCCGGGCAGCACGGCGCGCCCCTCGACGTCCACGGCGTCATCGGCCGTCGGGGCCCGCGCGGCCGGACCGGTCCAGGCGATCACGCCGTCCTCGATCACGAGGGCCGCCTCGCGGCGCACCTGCTCGTCGGTGACGGCACCGGGGCGCGCGGGGTCATCGAACGCCGGGTCGAGGGTCCACAGCTCGGAGATGCCGGTGATCAGGGTGCTCGTCATGGGCGTGCCTCCTGGGCAGAAGGGGATGGGGGCGGGGACGGGAGCCGGGGTCAGTCCCGCCGGGACGGCGTCATCGGGACCCGCACCCCGCGCTCGTGGGCGACGGCGTCGGCCCGTGAATAGCCGGCGTCGACGTGGCGGATCACGCCCAGGGCCGGGTCGTTGGTCAGCAGTCGCTCGAGCTTGCGACGCGCCAGTTCGGTGCCGTCGGCCAGACCGACCTGGCCGGCGTGGATCGAACGGCCGATGCCGACGCCGCCGCCGTGGTGGATCGACACCCAGGTGGCACCGGAAGAGGTGGAGGTCAGGGCGTTGAGCAGGGGCCAGTCGGCGATCGCGTCGGAGCCGTCGAGCATGGCCTCGGTCTCGCGGTACGGGGAGGCGACCGAGCCGGAGTCGAGATGGTCACGGCCGATGACGATCGGGGCCTTCACCTTCCCGTCGCGCACGAGGTCGTTGAAGAGCATCCCGGCGCGGTGGCGCTCCCCGTAGCCGAGCCAGCAGATGCGGGCGGGCAGGCCCTCGAACTCGACGTACTCGTCGGCCGCGTCCAGCCAGCGGTGGAGGTGCTCGTTCTCGGGGAACAGCTCCTTCAGGGCCGCGTCGGTGACGGCGATGTCCTCGGGGTCTCCGGAGAGCGCGACCCAGCGGAACGGGCCGAGGCCCTCGCAGAACAGGGGGCGGATGTAGGCGGGCACGAAGCCGGGGAAGGCGAAGGCGCGCTCGTAGCCGGCGTGCCGCGCCTCGTCGCGGATCGAGTTGCCGTAGTCGAACACCTCGGCGCCCGCGTCCTGGAACTCGACCATGGCCTGGACCTGGCGGGCCATCGACTCGCGGGCCTTCTTGGTGAAGCCCTCCGGATCGGCCTCGGCCTCGCGCTGCCACTGCTCGATGCCCACCTCGAGGGGGAGGTAGGACAGCGGATCGTGAGCGCTGGTCTGATCGGTGACGACGTCGACGCGGAGGTCCCCGGCGCGGTGGCGCGCCAGCAGGGCGGGGAACACCTCGGCGGCGTTGCCGACGATCCCGATCGAGAGCGCGCGCCGCTCCGCCGCGGCGGCGTTGGCGCGCGCGATGGCGTCCTCGAGGTCCTCGGCGATCTCGTGGCAGTAGCGCTTGGCGACCCGGCGCTCGAGCCGGGCGCGATCCACGTCGGCGATCAGGCACACGCCGCCGTTGAGGGTGACGGCGAGAGGCTGCGCGCCGCCCATGCCGCCGCAGCCGCCGGTGAGGGTGATGGTGCCCGCGAGCGTGCCGCCGAAGCGCTTCGCGGCGACGGCCGCGAAGGTCTCGTAGGTGCCCTGGAGGATCCCCTGGGTGGCGATGTAGATCCAGGATCCGGCGGTCATCTGGCCGTACATCATCAGGCCCTCGGCCTCGAGCTTGCGGAACTCGGGCCAGGTGGCCCAGTCGCCCACGAGGTTGGAGTTGGCCAGGAGCACCCGCGGGGCCCATTCGTGGGTGCGCAGCACGCCGACGGGTTTGCCGGACTGGACCAGCAGCGTCTCGTCGTCCTCGAGGTCCGCCAGGGTGTCGACGATCGCGTCGAAGGCCTCCCAGGAGCGGGCCGCCCGACCGGTGCCCCCGTAGACGACGAGGTCGTCGGGGCGCTCGGCGACCTCGGGATCGAGGTTGTTCATGAGCATGCGCAGCGGGGCCTCGGTCTGCCAGGACTTCGCGCTGAGAGCGGTTCCGCGCGGGGCGCGGACGGGACGGGCTCCGGGAAGGGTCATCATCGGCTCCTGGATCGAGGGCTGTCGCGGTGTTCCGGACAGGACAGCACCCCGCGCTCCGTCGGGTCGAGGGGGCGCGACCCGATGGTGTCCGGTATCCCGGATAGCCTTGTCCGGGTACGGCCTCCCGATCACCGCGGCCGTGGTGGGGCGCTCGGTCACCGCGGCCGTGGTGGGGCGCTCGGTCACCGCGGCCGTGGTGGGGCGCTCGGTCACCGCGGCTGGGGTGGGGTGCCCGGTCACCGGCTGGGGCGGGGTGCTCGGTCACCGCGGCTGGGGCGCACCATCCGGCACCGCAGCCGCCGTGCGGTCAGGTGACGACGGAGGGCGCGTCGATCTCGCTGTCCTGCGCTGCCCGCTCCTTGGTCACCAGCTCCCAGGTGCGCAGGAGGCGCGGGACAGCGAGGATCACCAGGCCGCCGACCATGTTCAGGGGGATCACCCAGCAGAACCAGATCAACCAGTCGAGGTAGGGGATGTCGGCCCCCGCGTGCATCGCTCCGAAGATCACGGCGGAGCTCAGCGCGCCGTGGAGCATGCCGAGCCCGACCACCAGGAGCCCGGAGATCAGGGAATTGGCGAGCGTCGCGATGCCCTCGCTCGAGCCCTGGTTCATTCGGGTGATGAGCGTGATCGTGAAGCCCGCGAGCACGGCGAGGGCGGCGGTCTCGAGGGTCAGTCCCTTCTCCATGTAGCCCATGGCCGACTCGACGAGGACGCCCTCGTAGGCCGGGAAGGCCGCGACCACGATCCAGGCGAAGGCCCAGCCGCCGACGAGGTTCGTCACCAGCGTCGTCGCCCACAGCCGCATCAGCTGGCCCCAGGTGCCGTGCCGGGAGACGACGGCGTTGATCGGCAGCAGGAAGTCCTCGGTGAACAGCTCCGAGTGCGCCAACCGCATCGCGTACAGGCCGATGCCGAACGCCAGCCCGCCCAGCAGCTCGGAGCCGGTCGCGTGGAGGACCGCGAGCATCGCCATCAGCCCGAGCCCGACGTCGATCCCGCCGAACAGTCCGGTGATCACGAGGGCTCGCCAGGTGCGGTTCAGCCGGTTCGCGCCCTCGGCGACGGTGGTGCGGAACTCCTCGACCAGCACGTCCTCGACCGGTTCGTCGCTGGCACCGAGCCTTCGGCGTTCGTCGACCTCGTCACGCTTCGCACGCTGGGCCATGGCGGCACCTTCTCTCGCGGAGTCCTGGGGCGGCGCACGCTACCAGCAGCGGGTGGACCCTCAGGGTGCGGGCGGGCGGCGGCCGTGCAGGCGCCGCGACAGCTCGCTCGCGGCCTCGGTCACCGCGGCCACGAGAGGGTTCCGCTCGGCGTCGCCGACGCGGCTCTCGAGGTAGGTCAGGGCGACTGCGGCCGCCGGCCAGTCCGCATGGTCGTGGACCACGGCGGCGACCGACCCGAAGTCGTCGGTCACCTCCCCGGACTCCCGCGCGAAACCGTCCCTCCGCACGGCAGTCAGCAGGTCACGCAGCTGCGCGGGCGTGGCGGGGCCCGGAGCATCGGTGCGGGCAGTGAAGTCGGCGGTGCTGCCAAACAGGGCCCGGAGCTGAGCGGGCGGCAGCTCGGCGAGGATCGCGCGGCCGCTCGCGGTCAGGTGCGCGGACAGCCGCACGCCCACGTCGGTGACCAGGCTCGGCCGATTCCGCGCGCGCTCCTCGATCACGTAGAGCACGTCACGCCCGTGGAGCACCGCGAGATGACCGGACTCCCCGACGTCGTCGACCATCGTCTCGATCACGCGCCGACCGACCCGCGCGAGCGGCTCCTGGCGCAGGTAGGCGCCGGAGAGCTCGTGCGCCGCCGGGCCGAGGCCGTACAGCCGCTCCTCCCCCAGGTGCATGACGTATCCGTGCTCGACGAGGTTCGCGAGCAGGTCGTAGGTGCGCGAGCGCGGCAGGTCCAGCTCCTCGGCGAGCCGCGCCGCCGCGATCGGGGAGCGGCGCGAGGCGAGGACGGTCAGCACACGCAGCGTCGCGTCGGCGGCCGGGACTTTCGGGGGTGCCATGATGTGCCTCAGCATGCCACCGACCACGAGGTGAGGAGCCCCGATGACGAACTCCCCCGGCGACGTCGCCGCTCTCTGGAGCGGGCGGCACGACGGCGACGGCCCCGAGCACGCCCGCTGGCACCAGGCGGTGCAAGTGCTGAGGGCGGACGGGAACGCTCCTCGCGGGACGACGGCAGGCCCGGCCTTCGCCGGGGCGTCGGCCGAGGATCCGCACGTCGCGCTGCTGGGCTTCCGCTCGGAGGAGGGCGTGCGCCGCAACCGCGGGCGCGTGGGGGCGGCCGGAGGGCCGGCCGCGCTGCGTCGGGCGCTGTCCCCGCTCGCGCTGCACGGCCCGCTCGCCCGCCGCGAGATGGGGCTGCATGATCTGGGGGACGCCGAGACCGTCGGCGGAGACCTCGAGGGCGGGCAGGCCCGCGCGGCGGCGCTGACCACGGCCGCGCTCGATCGGCCGGGCGCGCGCTTGAGCATCGTGCTCGGCGGCGGGCACGAGACGGCCTGGTCCTCGTACCGGGGCCTGATGGGCTCCGGTCTCGGGCCGAGGGCGGGGCAGCGCTGGGGCGTACTGAACCTCGACGCGCATTTCGACCTGCGCGAGGAGCCGCACCCGACCTCGGGCACACCCTTCGCGCAGATGGCGGCGGCCGAGCGACGGTCCGGCCGAGACCTGCGCTACGCGGTGCTGGGGATCGCCGAGCCCTCCAACACCGGCGTGCTGTTCGACCGCGCCCGGTCGCTCGGCGTGCGGTGGTGGACCGATCAGCAGTGTCTGGAGGCCGGGGCTGCCGGGATCCAGGAGTTCGTCGAGGAGTTCACCGCTGGCCTGGACATCCTCTACCTGACGATCGATCTGGACGTGTTGCCGGCGGCCACCGCGCCGGGGGTCTCGGCTCCCGCGGCCTACGGGGTGCCGCTACCGCTGATCGCCGCGGCAGTGCAGGCCGCAGCGGGAAGCGGGAAGCTCACGCTGCTCGACGTCGTGGAGCTGAACCCCTCGCTCGACCTCGACGGACGCACCGCCCGCACCGCCGCCCGCCTCATCGACGATGCCGTGCGCGGGGTCGTCGCCGGTGCCTGATCTCCTCGCGGCGTGACCACGCTGTGGTCCGCTGCCGCCGGACACTCAGGCTGCCCACACCCGAGAACCGGCGCTATGGCATGCGCACCGGCAGCCCACCGCCGAGAACTGGCGCCATAGCATGCGCACTGGCAGCCCACACCCGAGAACCGGCGCCATGGCATGCGCACCGGCACTCCACACCCGAAAACTGGCGCTACAGCATGCGCACTGGCAGCCCACCGTCGAGAACTGGCGCTATGGCATGCGCACTGGCTATTTCGCCAGAACGAATGCTATAGCGCCAGTACCCGACCATCTCCCCTTCGGCAGCGAGCAGCTGGCCGTCATCGCAGGCGCTCGAACGTGCCTCTCTCCGGGTCAAGGTCGGCGCCGGGCTCGGCGTTTGGCTCGGGCCAGTTGCCTGGCTCCTCCTCGTGCTCGGTGTCGGGCTCGGCGTCGTGCTCGGGCCAGGTGTCGGGCTTGTCCCCGGGCCCGGTGTCGGGATCGTGCTCGGTGTCGTGCTTCGGCTCGGTGTCCTGCTCGGTGTCGTGCCCGGACTCGCTCGGCTGCCAGCGGGAGTCGACCAGCTGGAACAGACGGCAGTCGACCCAGTCTCCGCCGAGCCGCAGGTAGGACGGCGCGAGCCCGTACTCGAGGAACCCGCACCGCTCGAGCAGATGCGCGGAGGCCTCGTTGCCGACCTGCACCTCGGCCTGCAGGCGGTGCAGGCGGAGGGCGCCGAAGGCCACCGCGATCGCGGTGCGGACGGCGTGGGTGGCGATGCCGCGGCCGGTGACGGCGTGGTCCACCCAGTAGCCCAGCGAGGCGGACTCGAAAGCGCCGCGGGTGATGCCTGCGAGGGTGAGCCGGCCGACGAGGCGGGGAGGGCGCTCCTCCTCGAGATAGATCCCCAGCGGCAGGCTGCGCCCGGCCTCACGGTCGGCCAGGGCGTGGGCGATGGCGGTGCGCTGCCCGGCCGCGGTGAACCAGGCCTCCTCCCGGACGGGGGCGCCCATCAGGAGCTGCTCCCGGTTGCGAGTCTCGAGGTCGGCGAGGGTGGGGGCGTCGGCGGTGGTGAGCAGTCTCAGGGTGACCTGCTCGCGACGGACGGGGTGGAACGAGGCGGGGCCGGGCATGCGCCTCAGTATCCGGTACGCCCGTCGATCGTCTCCCGCAGCAGGTCCAGGTGGCCGAGGTGGCGGGCGTACTCCTCGATCAGGTGGGTGAGGATCCACCGCAGGGTCACGGGACGGCCATGGCGCTGACCTCGGACCGGACCGTCGAGGTCGATCCAGCTCGCCTGGGCGGCGCGGGTGGTCACGAGCTCCTCGCGGTAGCGCTCCACATCGGCGAGCGCGGTCGCAGGGTCGATGTCGTCGAAGTCCGCATCCGGCCTGTCGGGGGTGCTGTGAGGCAGCGTCAGCTGCTCGTCCAGGAGCACTCGGCGCAGCCAGGACGCCTCGACGTCGGTGAGGTGGCGGACGAGGCCGATCGGGCTCAGCGTCGACGGCGGGACGGAGCGGAGGCACAGCTGCTCGGCGTCGAGTCCCGCGATCTTGGTCAGCAGGGTCTGGCGGTAGAAGTCGACCCAGTGATCGAGGGTCTCCCGCTCCGCAGCGGCCATCGGTCCGAAGCGGCGGGTGTCGTCAGCAGTCATGGAGGAACCGTCGCACGTGTGCGGTGCGAGGACCAACGAATACTTCGGCCCCGGGAGACCGCAGCACCGCCGCGTAGGATCGATGCACCCGCGCCCCAGGAGTCGACATGGTCCCCGTTCGTCCCGGCCACCCCACGGCTCTGCTGGACCCGGCCTCCTCCGCGATGGGCCGACGACTGGTCGAGGCCTGGCGCAGCGGCACCCTCGTCCTGCCCCTGCGCGAGGACGTCTCCCCCGTGCGTCTTCCCGGGCTGCACCGGTCGGTGCTGCCGTCCTCGCTCTCCGGCCCGGCCCGCGCGGTCCTGGCCGGCGTCGGCGAGCGCTTCGCCGCCTGGCGCGTGATCCCGCACGAGAACGCCGCGGTCATCGTGCGGATCCCCCACATCGCACCCTCCGAGCTGCAGCAGGACCTCGTCCACGAGATCGCGGCGCTGGCGATGGTCCCCCGCGAGGTGGGCCCCACCCCGATCGCCGTGCACGACGACCCCGCCAGCAGCCCTCTCGGCCATCCGTACGTGGTCACGACCGACGTGACCGGCACCGCGGCTGCGCCCGAGAGCTGGACCGCCCGTCACCTGGAGACCCATGCCGCACGGCTCGCGCAGCTGCACTCCGTGCCCGCTCCGGGGCGAGGACCGGTCACGCTCGGGGAGGACCCCTGGGCCGCGGTCCCGCCCGGACCGCCCTCGCTGCTGCGAGAGGTCGAGCAGGAGGCCGCTTCCTGGGGTGAGCTGCACGGAGGCGTGATCGCCGAGCACGGGCTCGAACCGTTCGTGGAGGCCGCGCTGGAGCGGGTCGCGGGGGTCGAGGAGGAGATCGCGGATCTGGACGGCTTCGTCCTCGCCCATGGCGACCTGTGCGCCACGAACATCCTGTGGCACCACGCGGGCGCGGACTCCGCGGACCCCGTCGTGCGCTACATCGACTTCGAGTGGGCGCAGGGCGATGACCCCGCGCGCGACCTGGCGATCATCGGCGGCTCCGTGCACGGCGGCCCCTGGTACGTGCCGCTGGACGAGCAGCAGGTCGACGCCTTCGTCCGCGCCTACGTGCGTGCCCGCGGCGAGCTGGGCGAAGTGCCCGTCTCGGCCGCCGACGTCGGCGCCCTGCGCGGGCGGATGCGGGTGTGGACCGCCTACGAACGCACCGCGATGCTCGTGCACGTCGCCTCACGCGCCGCGACCCGGGCCGCGCACCGTCGGGTGCTGCCGGTGCTGCACGACTCCCTGGCGCGGGAGCTCGAGCTCCCCGTCTGACCTCCGCCCGCGGGCGGTCGGGTGCGCTGCGGGCAGCATTGTGAGAGAGGTCCCGGGGCGACGGACGCCACCGCTGTCGGGCGCACCCGAGGACTATGCTCGTGCGGTCCCTCGTGCGCCGGAGCCCTGCCGGTCGATGCTCCCCCTTGCGCGCCGCCGGCCCGTGGCTGCGGACGCCCCTCCGCCCTGAGAAGAGCACCACCATGTCCGACCTCGGCACGGCCGAAAGCACCCAGTACGCGCAGCAGCAGAACGCGGTGCTCCACAAGACGCTGGGCCGCTTCGACATCATCTTCATCGTCGTCTCCGCCGTGGTGGGGCTCGAGATGCTCGGTTCGGTGTCCTCGCAGGGCCCGGAGACCTTCACCTGGCTGGTCTTCCTGATCATCGTGTTCCTCATCCCCTACGCGCTGATCTTCGCCGAGACCGGCTCGGCCTTCGTGGGCGAGGGCGGGGTGTACCTGTGGGTGCGCACGGCGTTCGGGCGCCCCGCCGCAGCGGTGGCCTCGGCGTTCACCTGGATCACGCAGCCCGTGTGGGTGGGCGGCTCGATGGCCTTCCTCAATGCCGAGGCCGCCCGGGAGCATCTGGTGCCCTTCACGGAAGGGTCCGCGGCGGACTACGCCTTCAAGATCCTGTTCATCTGGCTGACCGTGCTCGCGGCCGTGCTGTCCCTGCGCCGGGCGAAGTGGATCCCGACGATGGGTGCACTGTGCAAGATCGTCTTCCTCGCGCTGTTCGTGGTCACGGCGATCGCCTACGCGGTCCAGCACGGCGTGCAGGACCTGCCGATCGGCTCCTTCACCCCCACCACCGCCGGGTTCATCACCCTGATCCCCCTGCTGCTGTTCGCCTTCCTCGGCTTCGAGTCCGGCTCCAGCGCCTCCGGCGAGATGAATAACGCGACCAAGGACGTCGCCTTCTCGGTGCTGCGCTCCTCGGCGATGGCGGGCGTGCTCTACCTGATCCCCGTGTTCACGATCCTGCTGGTCATCCCCCATTCCGATATCGACGGCGTCTCCGGGCTGATCACCGCGGTCGCCACCGTGTTCTCGGTCTACGGCTCGGCGGCGCCGGCGATGCTGATCGCGGCGGTGGTGCTGTTCCTGCTGGCCAACATCGGCCAGGGAGCGGCGTGGATGATCATGTCCGACCGCATGCAGGCGATCGCCGCGGCCGACGGATCCTTCTTCGGCGGCTTCTTCGGGAAGTTCCACCGCACCTTGGGCACCCCGATCCGGGTGAACCTGCTCTCCGGGCTCATCTCGAGCGCGTTCATGATCGCCGCGATGCAGCTGACCGGCTCCAGCGCCGCCCTGTTCGACGTGGTGCTCTCCGTCGCGATCACGACGTACCTGTTCAGCTATCTGATCGTGATCCCGGCGGCGGTGCGGCTGCGCCTGCGCCACCCCGAGGTGCCGCGTCCCTTCCGCGTGCCCGGCGGCAACGGGGTGTTCGTCGCCCTCGGCGTGGTCACCACCGCTTTCGTGGCTCTCGGTTCCTGGGTGTCGATCGTGCCCGGCACCCTCGAGTCCCTGCTGGGCCTGCCGTACGACTTCTCCACCGCGATGGGCGTCCCCTACGCCGCCTTCGAGGCACTCACCCTGGGCACGCTCGCCTTCATCATCGCCATCGCCCTGATCGGCTACGTCGCCGGGCGGCGTCTGCGGGTGTGACCCACCAGCCTTGTCTCCGGGTGGCGCCCACCCCTGGACGTCTGCGTACTGTGGGCCCATGAATGACTTCGTGAAGACCGGTCCGAGCGCGCCCCAGGGATACTTCGCCGCCGAGGCCGCGGGCCTGACCTGGCTGGACGAGCCGCAGGCGGTGCCGGTTGTGACAGTGCGCGAGGCGGGCGCGGACGAGCTGCGCCTCGAGCGCCTGGAGACCGTCGCACCGTCGGCCGACGCGGCCCGGGAGTTCGGCGGGCGCCTCGCGCGCCTGCACGACGCCGGTGCGCCGGGCTTCGGCTGGGCGCCCGGGGACAAGGCCTGGTTCGGGCCGCTCGAGAAGCCCTTCGAGGTCACGACCGACGTGCGCGAGGACTTCCCCGACTTCTGGGCCGACGACCGCCTGCGCCCGCTGGCCGATCGCGTCACCCGCACCCTCGGCGCCGACGGCCACGACACGGTCGACGAGGCGATCGACGTGATCGCCGACGGCGCCTTCGACGGGATCAGCGGGCAGGGCACCGAGGAGCCCTCGCGCGTCCATGGCGACCTGTGGTCCGGGAACCTCCTGTGGACCGCCGACGGCGGCGTCCTCATCGACCCGGCCGCGCACGGCGGTCATCGCCTCGAGGACCTGGCGATGCTGTCGCTGTTCGGCGCCCCGTTCCTCGACGAGATCTTCGAGGGCTACGAGGCCGAGCACCCGATGCCGGGCGACTGGCAGCAGGACCTTCCGGCCCACCTGTTCTTCGGCCTGCTCGCGCATGTGCAGCTGTTCGGCGAGGCCTATGTCGACCAGACGATCGCCACGGCCGAGGCGATCATCGCCCGCGCCGACCAGCTGGGGTTCTGAGCGGCGCCGTCCACGGTCCCGACGTCGGCCGACGCACCACCCCTGACAGCATCGCGCGCTGTGCTCCCCGGAGTGGAAGCACAGCGCGCGATCGAGTCGGACGCGAATCGGGTCAGTGGTCGTGGCCCTCGTGGTCACCGCCGCCGTCGCTCGCGGCGGAGTCCTCGGCTGCCTCGTCGTCGGCGCCCGGGGCGACCTCGTACTCGCCCGAGGCGGTGCCCGTGGTCACCTGGATCTCGTGCGGGACCACCGGTAGGTCGAGCTCGCGGTAGACCTCACCACTGGCCACGTCGACCATCGTGAGCTTCTTCGCCTCGGGGTCGACCACGAAGGCGGTCCCGTCGGCCACATCGAGCATGGGGCCGGGCGCCTGCCACTGCTCCGGCTCGGTCCACTCCCCCGTCACCGGGACCTCGTGGAGGATCTCGCCGGTCTCGGGGTCGAGGATGTTCAGCTCGCCGTCGGCGGTGAGCACCAGGGCCTCGCCGTCCGGACCGCGGTCCAGGGAGCGGAACCAGTACTCCGACCCCAGATCGACGATCTGCTGGGTGTCATCGCGCGTGTCGATGAGGGCCACCTCCGTGGGCCGCTCGATCCCACCGGCGGGATCGGCCTCCACCTTGTGATCGGCCAGCACGATCGGCGAGTCCTCGTGTCCCATCTGGTTGCCGGAGCGCTGGTAGTCACCCTCGATGTCGACCTTGTGGAACTCGCCGTCGCGGTAGATCACCGAGCCGTTCTCGCAGCCCAGGCTGATGACGTCTCCCGACTCGGTCGGCTGAGCGGCGGCCTCGCCGTGCACGCCCGGGCAGTCGTCGGTCTCGGCGGTGACCTTCCCGTCCTCATCGAGCACCTGGACCGTGCTGCGCTCCTCCTCGGTGCCCTGGGTGACAAGCTTCCCCCCGTCGGACAGCGGCACCGCGACCCCATGATGCGGATCCTCGGTGCTGGTCTGCTCGAGGATCTCGAGCTGCCCCTCGCCCAGAGCCGCGGGATCGATCACGGTGACCTCGCCGGTCCCGTCGGAGAAGAGCGCCGTGCGATCGCCGTGGGGGACGACGTGTCCGGGGTGGGGTGCCTCCACGGTCAGATCGGTGAGGGTGGGCTCCTGGACGTAATAGTGGAAGTGGTCGCCGTGGCCCTGTGCGAGCAGGCCGGTGTCGTACATGGTGATCGCGTCGGACGCGCTGACCGCGACGTTCCGACCGTCGCCCGCGGGATTCAGCCGCACGTAGCCTTCGAGCTCTTCGCTGCCCAGGGTGCTGCCGTCCGAGGAATCGAGGGTGGTGATGCCACCTTCGTGGGCGAGCACGATCCGTGGGGAGAGGGCGCCGACCTCGGTGCGATCCGTGGAGGGGGCCGCCTCGCCGCCGCCGTCCGAGGATCCGCTGGAGCTGCCGCCACCGGCGCTGCAGGCCGAGAGCGCGAGCATCCCCGCACCGACGAGCGCGACGGCTCGCCGTTTCATGACAATGGTTCTCATCAGGTTCATGCGGAGAGAGTAGCAGTACTTGAGCATCGTTCTCACCACGAAGCGGTGATCCGGCTGGGGTCCCGGAACCTCCGCACCTTCACGCTCGAGACCCAGGGCACCCGCACTTCGCCCCCCCCCGGGCCGCTTCCCCTTCACGACCGCCCGCCGGGGCAACCACACCGTCACGCCGCCGAAACCCCGGACCTGCACGCCGAGATCGACATGGGGACCACTTTCAGCACACGAAAGTGGTCCCCATGTCGATCTCGATCGGCTGGCGCGGTCCAAGGCGCGGTCAGCCCGGGCAATCGGCCGGCGCAGCAGCCGGCGCGGTCGGCCGACTCCGGGCCGAGGCGGCTACCCGCGCAGCTACCGGCTCAGATCACGCCGAAGGCGATCATGGCGTCGGCCACCTTGCGGAAGCCGGCGACGTTCGCGCCCACCACGTAGTCGCCCGGGCGACCGAGCTCGTCGGCGGTCTCCAGGCAGGTGGCGTGGATGCCCTTCATGATCTCGGTCAGCCGCTGCTCGGTGTGGCCGAAGCTCCAGGCGTCACGGCTAGCGTTCTGCTGCATCTCCAGCGCGCTGGTCGCCACGCCGCCGGCGTTCGCGGCCTTGCCGGGGCCGAAGGCCACATCGGCACCGCTGAAGATGCCCACGGCCTCCGGGGTGCAGGGCATGTTCGCGCCCTCGGACACGGCGAGGACACCGTTCTTGACGAGGGCGCGCGCCGCGTCGGCGTCGAGCTCGTTCTGGGTGGCGCTGGGCAGGGCGATGTCGGCCGGGACGTCCCAGACGCTGCCGCCGGGGATGAAACGCGCACCTTCACCGCGACGTTCGGCGTACTCGGTGATGCGGCCGCGCTCGACCTCCTTGATCTGCTGGAGCAGCTCGAGGTCGATGCCGTTCTCGTCGACGACGTAGCCGGAGGAGTCCGAGGCGGTGATCGGGATGCCGCCGAGCTGCCGGGCCTTCTCGATCGCGTAGAGCGCGACGTTGCCGGAGCCGGAGACGGAGACGCGGCGCCCGTCGAAGGAGGACCCCCGCGCCTTGAGCATCTCGTCGGCGAAGATGGCCGCTCCGTAGCCGGTGGCCTCCTTGCGCACGAGGGAGCCACCCCAGTCCAGGCCCTTGCCGGTCAGCACGCCCGCCTCGTAGCGGTTGGTGAGGCGCTTGTACTGGCCGAAGAGGAAACCGATCTCGCGGGAGCCGACGCCGATGTCCCCGGCGGGGACGTCGGTGTACTCGCCCATGTGTCGGTGCAGCTCGGTCATGAAGGACTGGCAGAAGCGCATGACCTCGCCGTCGGAGCGGCCGTGCGGGTCGAAGTCGGAGCCGCCCTTGCCGCCGCCGATGGGCAGGCCGGTCAGGGAGTTCTTGAAGATCTGCTCGAAGCCGAGGAACTTCACGATGCCGAGGTTCACCGAGGGGTGGAACCGCAGGCCGCCCTTGTAGGGGCCGAGCGCGGAGTTGTACTCGACGCGGAAGCCGCGGTTGATCTGGACGGTGCCGTCGTCGTCGACCCAGGGGACCCGGAAGATGATCTGACGCTCCGGCTCGCACATCCGCATGAGGATGCCCTGGTCGTTGTACTCCGGGTGGCGGCCCTGGATGTACTCGAGGGACTCGAAGACCTCGCGCACGGCCTGCTGGAACTCGGGTTCGCCGGGGTTGCGGCGCAGCACCTGGTCGTACGTGTCCTGGAGCATCGAATCGATCATCGCGGTCCTTTCAGGGGCCCGGGGTCCCGGGGTCACGGTGCCTCCGCATCGGCGGAGGTCGGAGCGCCGCCCAGGGTACGCGCCCACCCCTGATCGCGGAACGGACCGTTCAGTGAGTGAACATGCATAGGCTTGCTGACCCATGCACGCTGGGATTTCGCCCGGCGAGGGGCGTCCATGACACCGCGGGGCGTGACGCCCCACGCTTCGATGAGTACGCTCGTACGCATGTCGCTCGCTCCACCTGCCCTTCGTCGCGCCCGCGCGGCTGTCGGCGCCCTGTTCCTGACCAACGGGGCGCTGCTGGCGAACCTCCTGCCCCGCTACCCGGAGATCAAGGCGGGGCTGGGGCTTGCCAACTCCACCTATGGCCTGGTCCTGGCCGCTTTCCCCGCCGGCGCGATCCTCGCCGGACTCGGTGCCGGGGTGCTCGTCCGACGCCTGGGCTCGGCGCCGCTGGCGACCGCAGGCACCCTGGCGACGGCGCTCGGTCTGCTGGCGGCGGCCTGGTCCCCGGCTGCGGGGGTGCTCGCCCTCGCCCTGCTGCTGGCCGGGGCGTGCGACGCGATCACCGACGTCGCGCAGAACGCGCACGGGCTGCGGGTCCAGCGCGCCTATCGCCGCTCGATCATCAACTCCTTCCATGCGGTCTGGTCGGTCGGCGCGGTGCTCGGCGGCTCCATGGCCGCCCTCGCGATCGCGCTCGACGTCCCGTTGCGGGTGCACCTGGCCGGCTCCGGCCTGCTGTTCGCCGTGATCTCGCTGGTGGCGCTGCGCTTCGCCCTGCCCGGCAAGGACCCGGACGGCGGGACCGACCGGATCGACCGAGCAGACCAGGCAGACCAGGCAGATCAGGCAGGCCAGGCAGACCAGGCAGACCAGGCAGACCAGGCAGACCAGGCAGACCAGGCAGACCAGGCAGGACAGTCCGATGCGGGCGACGCGATCGCCGGGTCCGGCACCGCCGGGTCGACCACGGACTCACGGACCTCGACCCCGAACTCGAGCCCGACGCCGACGCGGCTCGGGCTGACGCTGCTGGCCCTCGTGGCCATCGCCATCGGTGGCACCCTGGTCGAGGACTCCGGCAACTCCTGGGCGACGCTCTACCTCCAGCGCGACCTCGGCGCCCCGGCGGCGATCGCCGCCACCGGCTACATCGCCCTGGTGGGCGCCCAGTTCATCGGCCGCCTGCTGGGCGACGGCATGGTGGACCGCTTCGGTCAGCGGACCGTCGCACGGGCAGGCGGCGCGATCATCGCCCTCGGCATGGGGATCGCCCTCGCCGCCCCCACCGTGCCGAGCACGATCGCCGGATTCGCCCTGGCCGGGCTCGGCAGCGCGACGCTGGTACCGGCGGCGATGCAGGAGGCCGACGACCTGCCGGGCCTGCGGCACGGCACCGGTCTGACGATCGTGTCGTGGCTGATGCGGCTGGGCTTCCTCGCCTCCCCACCGCTGGTCGGGCTGGTCGCGGATGCGGCCGGGTTGCGCGTCGGCCTGCTGGTCGTGCCGCTGGCCGGGCTGCTCGTGCTCGTCATGTCGCGTGCCCTCAGCACCCGCCGCAGCGTCGAGGGGCTCGGCCAGGGGCAGACGGTGGAGCCGGCAGCCGCCTCGCGATGACCTCGTGCGATCTTGCGTCGCCCCGGTTCATCGTCCCGCGGTGAGCCGCTCCAGTGCCTCGATGATCAGGTCCGCGCGAGCCGGAGCGGTGTGCAGCGCGCGGTGGAGAGCGAGTCCCTCGTTCATCGCGTCCAGCAGCACGGCCGTGTCCTCGTCCACGAACGGGTCGAGCGTGGCGCGGGTGCGCGCCATCCAGGCGCTGGTGATGTCGCGGTATTCGGGCCGCCGCGCCGCCAGGGTGTAGAGCTCCTGGGTGACGATCAGCTCCCGCTGGGTGGCGAAGACGTCCTCGCCGATGTTCGCCGCGAAGGCGGCGAGCGCCTCGGGCAGCGTGGCGGCGCGGGCGGTGCGCTGCTCGACCCGCACGGCCATCCGATCGGCGAAGCGCGCGAAGGCCTCCCTCAGCAGCTCGTCCATCCCGCGGAAGTGGTAGGTCATCGAGCCCAGCGGGACATCGGCCGCGGCGGCGACCCGACGGTGGGAGGTCCCGGTGACTCCGTGCTCGGCGATCACCTCGAGGCAGGCGTCGATGATGCGGTCGCGACGCTGCGGGTCGTGACGCCGGGGCCGGGCGGGAACGGACACGCTCCGACCTTAACCTCGTCGTGCCGTCTGCCCGGTGATCCCGTCGCTCCGGGACCGCCGTCCGGCGCCGGGATCATGCAGCTCGGGAGGTCCTGGGCGCATCACGTGGCCGGGGCCGTCTCCCCCAGGCCGAACTCGCGCACCTGCACCCACTGGCCGTCAGGGTTCTCCTCGGTCACGCGCAGCCGGGCGAACCGCACCTCCTGCGCGCTCGGCAGCGTCACCTCGAGGACGGGCGAGCCATCCGTGGTGGCGACCTGGGACCAGCTCTCCCCGTCGGCCGACAGCTCCAGCGCCCCCTCGTAGATCTGGTCGCCGGCGGTGGTGTCGCTCGTCGCCATCTGCACGCGGGCGAAGGTGATCGGCCGGGCCTGCTCGAGCTCGACCCGGATCTCGTCGTCCACCCGCGGGGCCCCGTCGGACCAGAACATGGTCGACAGGTCGCCGTCGGCCATGCTCTCGGGCGTGTGGTCGCGGTAGGTCTCCAGCGTGGTGCTCGCGGTGGCAGGCAGACCGCGGAAAGGCAGGGAGGGATCCTCGGGCGACACTGCCCGCAGCTCCTCCCACGCCCGCGAGACGAAGTCCTCGAACACGCCGTCGCCGACGCTGGGCACGATCTGGTCCTCGCGGAGGACACCGTCCTCTCGCTGATCGGGCACGGTCGCCTTGCCTGCGGCGGCGAGATGCTCGCCCACCCGGGCGGCAGCCTCGGAGGCGTCCCCGAGCCGGTCCTCCGCGAGCGCCCGCAGCATCTCGAGCTGGGCCAGCAGAGCCTTCGCCCACCGGCCCGCCGCCACGATCCACGGAAGCGTGTCCTGATAGAAGCCCTGGGACGCCATCGGCGCCAGGGACTCCTCGAGGCCGACGACGGTGCGCAGGCGCTGGTCGAGCTCCTGCCCGCCACGCTCTCCGGCATCGTACGCGGACCAGAAGGCTTCGACGTCGGCCGAGAGACCGGGGGCGATCGGGGAATCGTCGCGGTAGGGCCACCGGACGTTGAGGTCGACGAAGACGCGCAGGTCGTGGCGGACCGACTCCTCCGCACCGGCGAGCTCGTCGAGCACCGCCCGCCAGGAGGACTCGGGGTCGTAGGAGATCGGGTCCCAGCAGTAATCGGCATAGTTCGCGAGCGCGATCAGCGAGGCGTAGGGCTCGATCATCGGGTTCGACGTGAAGCCGGCGAGGTGCTCGTGCAGCGTCGGCGCCCGGCCCTCGAGAGGGCCCAGGAACAGGCGGTCGCGGCGCCCGTCGTTGACCGGGAAGTTGTCCCAGATGAACAGGTGCTCGGCCTGGTAGCTCTCGACGGCCGCCACCACGGATTCCTCGGTGACCTCCGGGGAGAAGACGCCCTCGCCGGTCCACTGGATGCGGAGGTCGGGGTGGGTGCTCTCCCCGAAGACGGTCTTGTAGTCGCTGGGCTCGGAGCCCCAGTACTCGGTGGGGACGGTCTGCAGCGGCTCGAGGTCGTGGGCCTCGACGTAGTCCTCCTGCAGCCGGTTCAGGTAGTGGGCCTGAGCCTCGGCGAGGGAGGAGAACTGTGCGGAGTCGGCCTCGTCGAGGTCGCCGGGGATGTCGTCGAGCGCGATGTAGAAGCGGGAGACCCCCAGCTCCCGCAGCTGCTCGAACTTCGTCACGGTCGCCGTGAAGTCCTCGTCGCTGCCATAGGTGATGTCGTTGCCGGGCGAGAGCGCGTAGGTGAAGCTCACGTGGTGAGCGCTCGCGGTCTCGACGAGTTCGGCGAGCTTCTCGAGCTCCTCCCCCTCGTACAGCTCGCGCCATTTCGAACGCAGCAGCAGATCGTCCTTGGGGGTGTAGATGTAGGTGTTCAGCTTGTGGGCACCGTAGAACGCGAAATGGTCCAGGCGTGCCTGGTGGGACCACGGGATCCCGTAGAAGCCCTCGATCGCCCCGCGGATCTCCATGCGCGGGGCGTCGCGCACGTGCACGGCAGGCACCCGCGCCCCGCCGCCGAGCAGCTGGCGCAGGGTCTGGACCGCGTAGTAGGTGCCACGGGCGTCGCGACCGGCGAGGGTGAGGACGGGTCCTCGGTTCCGGCCCGTCGTCAGCACGTATCCGTCGGCCGCCAGGTCCTCGGGACCCGGGACCCCGGCGGCCTCGAGCTCCGCGCGCAAGGTCGGATTGTCCTCCGGCGTGCCGAGGTGGATGCGCGGCCCGGAGACGAGGTCGGCGGCGGAGTCCGCCACGACCGCCCGGGCGCGGGCGCCGGCGTTCTCGAGCAGATCGATCAGTGCCGTCCGGGCGGTGGGATCGGTTCTCGAGCCGACGACGACGGTCACCGCTCCCTGCAGCACCACCTCGTGTCCGCTGCCCCGCACCGAGAGCGGCCGGGGGCGGACGTCCGAGATGCTCCCGGAGGGACCACCGCCGTCGGCGAGCGCGGCGGGGAGCGGGAGGGCGAGGGTGCCTCCCAGCGCGAGCCCCAGGCCGAGGGCGCTGCGGCGCGAGAGGCCGCGGGCTCCGGGGGCGGGGATCCGGCCGGCGGGCGAGGAGGAGGTCACGCGGTGCACGAGGCGCCTTTCCGGGTCATGCCCCCTGGCCGTACGCGAGGACTCGGGGCCAGGGTGGGGAGTGGGGGCGCGCCACCGCACGTGATGCGCCCCACAGGGCGGCTGTCACCTTAACAGCTTAAGTCGTCGTGGCGGAGGGGCCGACGGATCCGGAGACTCCCAGGGCTGACGAGTCGCCGGCGCGCGCCTCCCCCGGGTCAGGTCTCGCGCACGTCCAGCTCGTGCTGGATCCAGGCCGGGTCGTCGGTGGTGAGCGTGTCGGCCCCGCAGGCGAGGGCGACCGCGAGCTGCTCGGCGGTGTTCACGGTCCAGGGATTCAGCTGCAGCCCGGCCTCGCGCGCGGTTCCGGCGGCTCGCAGCGAGAGCTTTCGGATCGCCGGGCCGATGCCGGCTGCACCGAGCTCGCGGGCGGTGGCGATCGCCTGCTGATCGATCTGCTCCACCAGGTAGGACACCGGGGTGTCGGTGGTGCGTCGGATCTCGGCGAGCGCCTCGGCGTGGAAGGAGATCACGGTCGAGGCGGCGGCGGGCGAAGCCGCCGGCAGTGCCCTCAGCTGCTCGGCCACGGCCTTCGCGGCAGCGGCGACCTTGACCTCGATGAACACCGGCACGGTGGTGATCGCCAGCAGTTCCTCGAGCGAGGGGACTCTCTCCCCTCCGGCCAGCAGCACCGTGTCCAGCTCGGCGCGGGTGAGCTCGCCGATGGCACCGGTGGCCAGCGGGGAAGCGGCGTCGGCGGTGCGATCGATGGTCTCGTCGTGCATGACGACCACGTGTCCGTCGGCGCTCAGGTGGACGTCGCACTCCACCAGCTGGGCGCCGTCCTCGAAGGCGCGCCGGAAGGCGGCGAGCGTGTTCTCGGGGGCCAGCGCGGAGGCGCCGCGGTGACCGACGATCGCGGGACGTTGCGGGGACGGGGCGGAGTGCTTCGTCATGGTTCTCCTCGGACGGGATCGACGGGTGCGGTCGGGACGGAGTTGCGGACATGTGTGGACGGACGGTGAGGATCGAGGTCGCCCCCTGGACCCTACCCAGTGGTCAGGCTCACACTGGAAACCTGCGCCCTGACGCAGGGTGCTGTGCCCGTCCCGACGGGCCGGGCACCGACCGGGCGGACAGCCCGGGAAGGGGAAGCCATGCTCAGCAACAGCATCAGCACGACACTCAGCGACCACGGCACCGGCCGGGCGAACGGGGGCCGCGCCGGCGCACCACGATGGCGCACCGGCCGCCGCGCAGCGGCTCCGCTCGCGGGCCTGGCCTGCACCGCCGCACTCCTGGCGGGCGGAGCCGGCTCCGGCGACGTGGCGCAGGCGGCAGCCGCCGGCACCACCCGGAGTCAGGTGGGGGCCGACGCGGCGAGCGAGGTCACCGCACGCACCGGCTCGGACGAGAACCTCTTCGAGGGCACCTGGACCTTCGGCCACACCACCAAGACGCTGACCGCCGAGGAGCTCGCCGCGGTCACCGAGGAGGAGGCCGAGGCCCGCGGCCCCGAGGAGATGAGCCTGACCGTCCAGTGCGCGGACGGCATCGACACCTCCATCCGCGACTACGAGGCGGTCTGCGTCGCGATCGCGGACGAAGGGGTCGAACATCCCTGGATGCTCACCGGTGGCCCCGCCGATGCCGGACTGGTGGTCGAGGTCGACAACCTCGAGTGAGGCGTCCCGACCGACCCGATGCGGCCGTCTCAGGTCTGCGCCGGTTCGGCCATCAGAGAGAACGCCCACGCGGGGTCATCCACCGTGAGGGTGTCGCAGCCCAGCTCCAGGGCACGGGCCAGCTCCTCCTCGGAGCGGGCCGTCCAGAGGTTGAGCTGGATGCCGAGTGCGCGAGTCCGCTCGACGTCTACCTGCCGTGCATCGGCGATCCGCACCCCGATCTGGGCGACGCCGAGATCCTCCGCGGTCTCGAAGAACTCCGGGGAGGTCGTCGTCGTGGTCAGCAGCAGCGGGATGCGCGGATCCGCCTCCCGCGCCGTCCGCAGTGCCTCCGGGTGGAAGGAGATGATCTGCGCCGGGGGCGACGGCGCGTCCCAGACGTCCTCGTCGAAGTACTCGACCAGGAGACGGACGACGCGCTCCGCGGCGCCCGGTGCCTTGATCTCCACCAGCAGCGGGACGCGGCTGCCCTCCGTGCGGACCGCGGCGTCGAGCACCTCGGTGAGGGTCGGGATGTGCTGGCCGCTGCCCACCAGCACCCGGTCCAGCTGAGCGCGGGTCAGGTCCGCGACGGCACCGGTGCGCAGCGGGGAGTCCTCCTGCGCGGTGCGGTCGAGGGTCGCGTCATGGATGACCGCGTCGGCCCCGTCGCTGCTGAGGTGCACATCGCACTCGAGCAGCTGGACGCCCTCGGCGACGGCCCGCCGGAAGGAGACCACGGTGTTCTCCGGCTCCACGGCCGCGGCCCCGCGGTGGCCGACCAGCGCAGGCAGACCGCCGTCCCTCGCAGAACTCCCGGACCCGCCGGTCGGAGGATTTCCGACCCCGCGGGTCGGCCGCTTCCCGGCTTCGCCCGTCGCGCGGGCGGGGGCGCTCACTTCCACCCCTGGAAGTCGACGGCCTCGTAGGCCTCGCGGTCCTCGTCGAGGCCTTCCTGCAGCTCGGCGGCCAGGGTGTCCAGGACCTCCTGCGCCGACGTGCCGTCGCCGTACACGCGACCCTGGGCGGCCCCGATCTCGGTGACCCGACCGGCGTTCCAGTTGGTGTAGTCCGCGGTGCGGGCGTTCTCGAGCTGGTTGAGGGCCACCAGGTAGTTGGGGTTCTCGGCGACCAGGTCCTGGACGGCCTGGGTCTCCGCGGCGGCCTGGACGATCGGCACGTATCCGGTGCCGATGTGCCAGGCGGCGGACTGCTCGGGTCCCGCGAGGAAGCGGAACAGCTCGGCGCAGGCGTCCTGGCGCTCCTGGGACTCGGTGCGCACGATGGACAAGCCGGAACCGCCGGTCGGGACCTGCTTCTGCTCCCCCTCCTTCGAGAGCATGTAGGCCACTCCCACCTCGAACTTCCCGTCGGCCGCCACGGTCTGGCCGGTCAGGGCGGCGGTGGAACCGCGCCAGCCGGCGGTCACCCCGGACTGGAAATCGGTGCCTGCGTCCTTGGCGAGGTAGCCGAAGCCGTCGTCGTGGATGAACTTCCGCTGCCACTCGAGCCACTCGAGCCCGGCCTCGTCGTTGATGGTGACCTCGAAGTCCTCGTTCGAGTTCGCTCCGCCGAAGCCCCAGATGTCCGCCTGCCCGTGCCAGGCATCCGGGGAGAACGCCATCGCAGAGAGCGGGCGGCCCTCCACCTCGATCTTCGCCAGCTCGGGCGCGAACTCGGCGAGGTCCTCCCAGGTGCTGGGGCCCTCCTCGGGCAGGCCCGCTTCGAGGTAGCGCGTCTTGTTGAAGTAGAACAGCGGCGTCGAACGGGCGAAGGGCACCACGAACGTCTCGCCGCCGGCGATCCCCTCGTGGACGTAGTTCGGGATGTAGACGTCGGTGTTCCACTCGTCGTCGAAGTAGCCGTCCAGCGGCGCGAGCGCGTCGGAGGTGTGGAACTGGAGCCACTGCATCTCGGGGAAGCAGACGATGTCCGGAACGGTGCGGGCCTGCAGCGAGGCGGTGAACTTCTGGACCAGGTCGTCGTACCCGCCCACGGATTCCGCGATCGCGACGATCTCGTCCTGGGACTCGTTGAACTCGGCGAACTGAGCGGTGACGACCTCGTAGATCTCCGCCGTGAAGGGCGCCCAGAACAGGATCGGGGTGCGGCCCTCGTACTCGGGCGGCAGCGTGAGGTCCGCCTGCGTGAAGCCCTCGCGGATGTTGCTCTCGGCACCGCCGCCCCCACCCAGGGGCGAGCCGCAGGCGGCCAGGCCGGCGGCGCCGGCACCGACCCCCATCGCGGCGAGCAGACCGCGACGGGAGAGAGGGGGGAGGGTAAGGGACATGGGGATCGCTCCTCGTGGTGGGGATGGTGCCGATCGGGTGGCGGGGCGGGTCGGGCGGTCGGGCAGGTCAGAGGGAAGGACGAGTCAGGCGCTCGTCCGGACAGGCGTGCTCGGGTGGCGGGCGGAGGAGGGTCGCCGGCCGTCGCCGGTCCTCGCCGTCATTTCATGGCCCCCGCGGCGAGGCCGCCGATGATCCGCTTCTGGGCCAGGAAGAAGAGGATCAGCATCGGCAGGGAGACGAAGACGGCGCCGGCCAGGATCACGCCCCAGTTGCTGTAGCCCTCCTGGCTGCGCAGGAACAGCAGCCCGATGGGCAGGGTGCGCATGGTGGAGGTGGAGGTGACGATCAGCGGCCAGACGTACTCGTTCCACTTGCCGACCATCACGATCAGCGTGGCGGTGAGGATCATCGGGCTCGACAGCGGCACCACGATGGTGAGCATGCGCCGGATGTGCCCTGCGCCGTCGATCTCCGCGGCCTGCAGGATGTCCTTGTCCAGGGTGCGCATGAACTGGTACAGCAGGAACATCGCGAAGGCGCTGGCGATGCCCGGCAGGATGATGCCCGCGTAGGAGTTCAGCCAGCCCAGGTTCGCCACGGTGATGTAGTTGACGATCAGCGTCACGTGGCCCGGCAGCATCAGCGAGGCGATGATCAGCGCGAACGCGAACTTCTTGAACCGGAAGTCGACGAAGACGAACGCATAGGCGCACAGGATCGCCAGCGAGATCTCCAGGAAGGTCCCCACAGCGGTGGTGACGATCGAGTTGAGGAAGAAGCGGTCGAAGGGCGCGGAATTCCACGCCTCGACGAAGTTGTCCACCGTCAGCGAGGTCGGGATCCACTGCAGAGGCCAGGAGTAGATGTCCCCGTGCGGCTTCAGCGAGGAGGAGAACAGCCAGAACAGCGGGATGAGGAACACCGCGAGGGTGGTGAGCACCCCGGCGATGAGCAGGCCGGTCATCCAGGCCGGCCGACGGGGGCCGCGGCGGCGACCGCGGTTGATGCCGGGTCCGTCGGCCGCCTCGGAGGCCTTCCGGGAATTCAGGGTCAGGGCACTCATGAGTCGTAGTTGACCTTCCTGTCGCCGACGCGGACCTGCAGGTACGTGATGGCCAGCAGGATCAAGAGCAGCACCGTGGCGGCCGCCGACGCGGTGCCGATGTCGAACTTCTGGAAGGCCTCCTCGTAGACCATCCAGCTCAGCGTGCTGGAGGAGACCCCGGGACCGCCGCTGGTCATGATCGAGATGATGTCGAAGGCCTGCGCGGCGGAGATGATCCCGGTGATCGAGAGGAAGAACATGATCGGGCTCAGCAGCGGCAGGGTCAGGTGGCGCAGCAGCTTCCCGCCGTGCGCCCCGTCGAGCGCCGCCGCCTCGTAGAGGTCCTTGGGGAGGTCGAGGATCGCGGTGTAGCAGATGACTGTGACGAAGCCGAGACGCTGCCAGGTGTAGGCGATCGTGATCGCCCACAGCGACCAGTCCGAGGTGGTGGTCCAGTCCGGGGAGCTCGCGCCGACCAGGGAGAACAGCCAGCGGGAGAGGCCGTAGTTGGGGTCGAACATGAACAGCCACAGGATGCCGACGGCCGCGCCGGGGAGCATGTGCGGGGCGAAGGCCATGGTCTGGGCGAATCCCGTCAGCGGCACCTTGGTGGCCAGCAGGCTGCCCAGCAGGAGCCCGCCGACGATCGAACCGACGACGCTCACCCCGGTGAAGACGAGAGTGTTCAGCAGCACCTGACCGAAGCTCGGGTCGGTGAACAGATCGAGGTAGTTCTCCAGCCCGACGAACTCCGGGCTCGGCGCCACGAAGTCCCACTCCATGAAGCTGAGCCCGATGTTGTAGAGGGCCGGGTAGTAGGAGAAGACGATGATCGCGATCAGGTTCGGGGCGATCAGCGCCCCGAACAGCAGCGCGTCGCGACGCCGACGACGGCGTCGCTGCCCGGAGGTGCGAGGACGGAGCGCTGCAGGGCTCCGGCCGGGCGACCCGGGCGTCGAGGAACTCGGACCCGCGGAGCCGCCGGTCGCCTCGGCCCCGCGCGGGGCCGAGGGTCCCGGATCGGGGTGCGGTCGGACGGCGAGTGACATGGGAGCGCTCCCAGCTTCCTGGTCGGCGGGGCAGGCCCGGGGACCGGACGTGCAGGACGGAAGTAGCGGCGGCGAGGCCTCCCGGGGCTGCGCGGAGCGGCCCTCGGCGTCCTCGACCGACCACACCGTATGGACGCCACGACGCCCGCGCCACCAGCAGGAACGCGCGGGTGAACCCGTCGTGAACACCCCCTGTCACCGCAGGTGGGAGCGCTCCCACGCGAGTCGACGGCCGCCGCGAGCGGCAGAGGGAGGGCCCGATCGGGACCCGGTCCACCCACCGTTCATCGAGATGTCCGGAACTGTTCCGCGACCACGCGGGCCGGGCGCGACGGGCCGCACCCAGGCTTCATCCACCAGTTACCCATACGCCCTGGCGGACATCCCGCGCCGCGCTACCCTGCGCTGAAGACGCGGGCCGCCGCGCGGGCTCGAGGAGGAGCCCGCCCCCGGAGGTCCCGATCAACCGACCCGACCCCAGGGAAGAGCGCGGATCATGACCAGACCACCGACGATGGAGGACGTGGCCCGCGCGGCCGGCGTCTCGCGCTCCACGGTCTCCCGCGTGTTCCAGGGCGGCGGCGAGCGAGTCTCCCCCGACGCGATGATCGAGGTGCACGAGGCCGCCGAACGCCTGGGGTACGTGCACAACCTGGTCGCGAGCGGACTCGCGACGCGGCACGGACGTCAGCTCGGACTGCTGATCCGGGACGCCACCAACCCCGCCTACGGGCACCTCCACGCAGAGATGAACCGCGCCGTGGAAGCCGCGGGCCGCACACTGATCTCCGTCACGGCCTTCCGCCACGACTACGGCACCGCCGAGGTCGAGGGGTTGAACCGCCTCCGGGGCCAGCGGGTCGCCGGCATCTTCGTCGGCACCGGGGTGACCGCCGCCGAGGACCTCGTCGAGGCCGTCTCCGCCGTCCCGCTGATGATCGTCGGCCGCCCCAATGACCACCCCTTGATCGAGTCCGTGAGCTACGACGAGCGCTCCCATGGCCGCATGGTTGCCGAGCAGCTCGCGGCGGCGGGCCACCGGCGGATCGCGGTGCTGAACGCTCCCCTGCTCTACTCGCGCGTGTTCGCGCTGCGGATGCGCAGCCTGCGCGAGCGCTGCCACGAGCTGGGGGTGGAGACCCGTGAGGTGGAGCTGCTGCCCGTGGAACAGGGGGTCGTGCGAGCGCTCGACGCAGCCCGGGAGGAGCATCTGACCTGCATCGCCTGCCCTGTGGACTACGTGGCGCTGGATCTGCTTCGTGCCGCGGCCGAGCGCGGGGTGCGGGTGCCCGAGGACGTGAGCACCGTGGGCTTCGACGGGATGGGCGACGGCCTGGACCTCCTCGGCCTGGCCACCGTGCGCCTGCCCATCGCGGAGGTCGCCCACGAGGCGGTGGCCCGGATGGGCGATCTGCTGGTCAGGGCGCAGGAGTCCCCCAAGGGGCCACCCGCACCGCTGACGGACGCCTCTCCGAGCGCACGTCACGCCGTGCACGCCGGGCAGTTCCTGCCGGGCCGCACCCTGGGGCCGCCGGCCGAGCATCGGCGAGGCTGAGGGGGTCGACCGGCGACTCACCGGTCGAGTCGCAGCACCCCCGGCAGCTCGGTGCGCAGGACGGTCTCGAACACCAGCTCCCGCATAGCCTCGGCCGCGGCCGAGAGCTGCACCCCGCTGCGGTAGGCGAGATTCACGGTGCGGTCGAGCTCGGGGTCCACCAGTCTCGAGGAACGCAGCCCGGGGCGGTCCACCACCACCATCGCCGGGACCACCGCCACCCCGATCCCCCGCTCGACGAATCGCAGCACCGCGTCCATCTCCGCCCCCTCGACGGCGATCGCGGCGCGCAGACCACGGGACGCGAAGGCGCGGTCGGTCGCCGCTCGCAGGTCGTAGCTGCGGTTGAAGGCGACCTGCGGGACCTCGGCCAGCTCGGCCAGGGTGATCTCCTCGGGGACCAGCGGTGCCCGCGCGGCTGCGGAGGCCACGACCAGGCCCTCCCGCAGCAGCGGCACGAGCTCCGCCCCCTCCGCCTCGAGCGCGTCCTCCCGGGTGATGGCGACGGCGAGATCGACCTCGCCCTCCTGCAGCTGCCGCATGAGCGCGAGCGTGCCCGCCTCGACGACCTGCAGCTCCACCTCGGGATGGCGAGCGGAGTACTCGGCGAGCACGTCGGCCACCAGCGAGACGCACAGGGTGGGCGGCGCGCCGAGCCGCACCCGTCCCCGGCGGAGCCCGGCGAGCTCGTCGAGCTCGAGCCGTGCGCTCTCCGCGTCGGCGAGCATTCGCCGCGCGATCGGCAGCAGAGCCCGGCCCGCCTCCGTCACCACCGCCCCGCGATGACCGCGCTCCAGCAGAGGGGTGCCGACGTCCGTCTCGAGCGTCGCGATCTGCCGGGAGAGCGACGGCTGGGTCAGGAACAGCTCCTGGGCCGCCCGGGTGAAGGTGCCCCGTCGGACGACCGCCTCGAAGGAGCGCAGGTGCTCGAGCCTCATGCCCCCACCCTAGCGACCATGCAGTCATTGCATGAAGAGGACCCAGAATTGCTATTGGCCGTATCTCCGCAGGTCCGCCTACCGTGGAGGCATGAGCAACGACGCATCGCACGAACGGCTGATCTCCACCTCCGTCCTCGTCATCGGCACCGGCGGCGCCGGTCTGCGCGCCTCGATCGAGCTCGCGGAGCGCGGCGTGCAGGTGCTGACCGTCGGCAAGCGCCGCACGCACGACGCCCACACCACCCTCGCCGCCGGCGGCATCAACGCCGCCCTCGGCACCATGGACGCCGAGGACTCGTGGCAGCAGCACGCCGCGGACACCCTGCGAGAGTCCTACTTCCTGGCCGAGCCCGAGATCGTCGAGACGGTCACGAAGAACGCCGAGCGCGGCATCGAGGACCTGGTCCGCTGGGGGATGCCCTTCGCCCGGGAGGAGGACGGCCGCCTCTCCCAGCGCTTCTTCGGCGCGCACACGTACCGGCGCACCTGCTACGCCGGCGACTACACGGGCCTGGAGATCCAGCGCACCCTGATGCGCCGAGCCGCCGAGCTGGACGTGCCGATCATCGACACCGTCTACATCACCCGGCTGCTGGTGGCCGACGGCACGATCTTCGGCGCCTACGGCTTCGACATCGTCACCGGCCAGGGCGTGCAGATCCAGGCCGACGCGGTGATCCTCGCCGCCGGTGGCCACACCCGCATCTGGCGCGTGACCTCCTCGCGGCGCGACGAGAACACCGGCGACTCCTTCCGCCTCGCCGCCCTGGCCGGCGGCCGGATCCGCGACGCCGAGCTCGTCCAGTTCCACCCCTCCGGCCTGCTCGAGCCCGACGACGCCGCCGGCACGCTGGTCTCCGAGGCGGCCCGTGGTGAGGGCGGCGTGCTGCGCAACGCCCTCGGCGAGCGGTTCATGGAGCGATACGACGCCGAACGGCTGGAGCTGTCCACCCGCGACCGGGTGGCGCTGGCCAACTACACCGAGATCACAGAGGGTCGCGGCACCGAGCACGGCGGCGTGCTCCTCGACGTCTCCCACCTGCCGCGCGAGCAGATCCTCGCCAAGCTCCCGCGCGTCTACCGCACCCTGATCGACCTGCAGATGCTCGACATCTCCACCACCCCCGTCGAGGTCGCGCCCACGGCGCACTACTCCATGGGCGGCGTGTGGGTGCAGGCGGCGGACCACGGCACCGGGGTCGCAGGGCTCTACGCGATCGGCGAGGCCTCCTCCGGCCTGCACGGCGCGAACCGGCTCGGCGGCAACTCCCTCATCGAGCTGCTGGTCTACGGCCGGATCACCGGGCAGGCCGCCGCCGAGTTCGCGTCCGGCCGCACCCTGGTGCGGCGCGATCCGGGCGCCGTCCAGGAGGCCCGCGAGGAGCAGGCCGCGCTGCTCGGCGGCGGGGGCATCGAGGTGCCGCGCCGGCTGCAGCGCGAGGTCCGTGACGTGATGACCGCGCACGCGGGCGTGGTGAGGGACGAGGAGGGCCTGCAGGCCGGCCTCGAGAAGATCGCTGCGATCGAAGAGCGGGCAGGCCACGTCACCGCGCACCCCGACGTGGCCGGGTTCGACGATCTCGCCCACGCCTTCGACCTCAAGGGCTCCCTCCTCGCCGCACGCGCCACGCTCGAGTGCGCCCTGGAGCGCCGCGAGACCCGCGGCTGCCACAACCGCGCGGACTTCCCGGAGCAGGATCCCCGGCTGCGCGGTTCGATGGTGTGGACCCCGGACGGCGGTGTCGCCTTCGAACCGCTGCCCGAGATCCCGGAGGAGATCCGCGCCCTGGCCGAACAGCGCCTGGATGACTCCCCGCGGGGCAAGCTCGTCGAGTGACACCGGTCGACCAGTCACCGGGCCGGTCGGCACCGCGTGGGTGGATTCCGGCCCGTCGGGCACGGTCCGGAGCGCACCCGGGCTCTGGACACGCGGGAGCCGTTCCGAGATGCTGAGCGGGCAGGTCCCTGCCGCGACGAGGAGGCACCCGATGCGCATCACGAAGAAGTTCATGGTCCTGGACGCCCCGGATCCCCGGGTCGAGGCGGAGTTCTGGGCGTCCGTGCTGGGCGGACGCGTCGGCGTCGTCGACGCGGGACCCTTCGCCGGCTGGCACGACGTCATCGTGGACGGGGAGACCGCACTCGGCGTGCAATACGCCCCGGACCACGTCGCTCCCACTTGGCCGACCACCGACCCGTCGGCCCAGCACCAGCAGATCCATCCCGATCTCTACGTGCTCCGCGAGGACGTGGGCACCGCGACCCAGGAGGTCCTGGACCTCGGTGCGCACATGCTCCAGGAGGCCGAGGACGCGTCGGCCCCGCTGGGTTTCCACGTGCTCGCGGATCCTGCCGGGCACCCCTTCTGCCTCTGCTGGGACTGAGGCCTCGACCGGCGACCCGCTGACATGCAGCACTCTGAGTGGTCGGGCCAGCGTAGTCAGGTTAGGCTGTCCACAGTGCGTCATACCAGGTCAGGCTAGCCTTTCCATGGCTGACAAGCGCGACGAAGAGGTCTATCGTCGTGCCCATGAAGATGAGCAATGACCTTGAGAAGAAGTTCCAGGACCAGATCACCCTCGAGTTCGCGGCGTCGATCACCTATCGACAGCTCGCGATCGAGGCCGACGAGCAGGACCTCCCCGGCATCGCCGCGTGGCTGCGCCACCAGGCCGACGAGGAGATCGTCCACGCCAACAAGTTCATCCAGCACGTCTCCGACCGCGACAACCACGCCGCGATCGGCACGATCAACGCGCCGGGCGTGAAGCCGCGACTGTCGGTGCTGGAGATCTTCGAGGCCGCCCTCGCCCATGAGCAGAAGGTCTCCGAAGCGATCCGCGAGCTGTACCGCAGCGCCGACAAGGAAGGCGACTACGACTCCCGCCCCCTGCTGAACTGGTTCGTCGACGAGCAGATCGAGGAGGAGTCCACGGTCTCCGAGATCATCGGCCGCGTGAAGCTGATCGGCGAGGAGGGCTCCGGCATCCTGCGCCTGGACGCCGAGCTGGGTGCGCGCCCCGCCGAGTCCACCGAGGCCGACGAGGGCTGATCGCCGACGCGGACTGATCCATGGTGCGCACGCGTCGCCCGAGCGTGGGTGACGCGTGCCACACTATGTGCGGGCGGGCATCCGCACCGTCCGCGATGGCGAAGGAGAAGGCCATGTCCGCCCCGCAGTTCAGCTCCTACATCAGCTTCCCGGGGAACGCCGCCGAAGCTTTCGAGTACTACCGCGAGGTGTTCGGCGGTGAGCTCGACCTCATGACGTACGACGACATCCCCGACCTGTCCGGCTTCCCGTTCACCCCGCCCGCGGGCTCGGTGGCGCACGCCCAGCTGCACGGTGGCCTGGTGACCCTCGCCGGTGGGGACGGCATCAGCGCCCCGGGGGAAGAGCTGCCTCCCCTCGAGTCCGACGTCTATTCGTTCCTCGTGGGACTCGATCGCGTGGACGACGCGCATGCCCTCATCGAGACCCTCACCTCATCCGGGGCGAAGATCGCCATGCCGTTCGAGCTCGCCCCGTGGGGCGACCACTACGGGCAGGTGAAGGACCGCTTCGGCGTACTCTGGGCGCTCGTCGTCGCTGGAGCGCCCCCGGCCTGAGGCCGATCACGAGCACACCGGCCCGAGCACGTCGACCCTCTCGCGACGAACGGCACCTGATCAGCCCTGACCGGTGGTGCGTCGCAGAGGTCCGGCCGCGCGCTGTCCACGGGTGATGATCGAGTCGAGGGCGGCGCGGGTGTCCCTGAGCTCGTCGATGGCCCCGTCGATCCGGTCGCGCTGTTGCGCGAGCCCCTCCACCAAGCCTTCGCAACCCGGAATCAGCCGACCGTCGTCGTCGACGATGCACGGGAGCGCTTCGAGGATCTGAGCGGTGCTCAGTCCGGCGGCGAGGAGAGTCCTGATCCGCTGGACGGAGGCGACGTCCTCCTGGCTGTACACGCGATAGCCACTCGGCCGTCGGTCCGGGGACAGCAGCCCGTGCTCCTCGTAATAGCGCAGCGCACGCTGGCTGACGCCCGTGCGGCGTGCGAGTTCCCCGATGCGCATGCGCCCTCCTGCTCGACTCTCACGTCGACGCCTTGACTCTCACGTCGGCGTCAAGGTTTACCGTCACTGCCATGACCACCGCAACTGTGCTCGGACTCGGCCAGATGGGACATGCCCTCGCCGCGGCACTCACCCGCTCCCACCATCCCACCACCGTCTGGAACCGCACCTCGGGGAAAGCGCACGATCTCGACGTGACGGTTGCGTCGACTCCTGCGGAGGCGGTCTCCGCCAGCCCGCTCGTCATCGTGTGCCTTCCGGATTACGAGGTGGTGCGAACCGTCCTGGATCCTCTGCCCTTGTCAGGGAGCACTGTGGTGAACGTCAGCGGAGGCTCGCCAGAGCAGGCCCGCGAGATCGACGCGTGGGCGGCCGAGAAGGGCATCGACTACATCGACGGTGTGATCGTGGCGACGCCCGAGGTCATCGGCAGCCCCGCCGCGGCGCTCTACTACAGCGGGCGCCGCGACGCGTATGAGACGCACAGATCGACCCTCGCCGCGTTCGGGGAGAACGCGATCCACCTCGGAGACGACGTCGGCATGGCTTCCGCATTCGACGCCTCTCTCCAGAGCATGCTCTGGACCTCGATGAGCGGCGTAGTGCACATGTTCGCTCTCGCCTCCGCGGAGAACATCTCGGCCCAGGACATTGCCGGCTCCGCCAAGACGATGCTCGCTCTCTTCCCGGACATGATCGACCTGCTCGCCGAGCAGGTCGATGCAGGCCGCTTCCCCGCCGACGGGGCCTCGATCGCCGCGACGGCGGCGGTCCTGGACCACATCCTGAGCACCCTCCACAGCAACGGCCTCGACGACGGCGTGCTCCGTGCCGTGCGGGCGGACCTGCACCAGGCGATCGAGGCGGGGCACGGGTCCGAGGGGTTCGGTCGGCTCTCCACTCTCGCGGCCCGCTAGACCACCTCGGGCAGAGCGCTCGTCACACCTGTCCTGGCGGCGACCGAGGGATCGCGGCGCAGCATCAACACCAAGGAGATCGCCAGGGCGAGGATGACGAAGATGAAGGGAGCCGCCGAGAGCATCACGGCGGTCTGCAGGGCGTCCAGGCCGCCGGCGTAGAGCAGCACGGCGGCGGTCGCACCTGTGAGCACGCCCCACAGCCCCATCACCGGGCGACCGGGGTCCATGCGCCCGTCCGTGGAGATCACCGAGAGCACGTAGGTGTTCGAGTCCGCGCCGGTGACGAAGTACAGCACCACCAGGACCACCGCGACCACCGAGGTCAGCGGCGTCAGGGGCAGCTGATCGAGCAAGCCGAAGAAGGCCGTGTTGACGTTCTCCGCCGCCGCCGCGCCGATGCCGGTGCCGCGCTCGAGGTCCATGAACATCGCCGACCCGCCGAAGACGGTGAACCAGGCGGAGAAGATCAGGGTCGGCACGCCGAGGACGACCAGCACGAACTGCCGGATGGTCCGGCCGCGGGAGATGCGGGCCAGGAAGACGCCGACGAAGGCGCCCCAGGAGATCCACCAGGCCATCATGAAGTAGGTCCACCCCTGCATCCAGGCCAGGTCCTGGCCATCGGTGGGCAGCATGAGGCTGATCTCGACGAATCCGCCCGCGTACCCGCCCAGCGAGCGGAGGAAGAGGTTGATCAGCCAGCCGGTGGGGCCGGTGAGCAGCACGAACAGCAGCAGGGCCGCGGCGATCACCATCGTGGCCTGGCTCAGGTAGCGGATGCCGCGGCCGATGCCGCTCATCGCCGAGGCCGTGAACAGCATGGTGACCAGCGCGATCACGATGAGCTGCACGCCGGTGGTCGTCAGGTCCACCCCGGCGATCCGGCTCAGGCCCTGACTGATCTGGGCAGCGCCCAGACCCAGGGACGTCGTGGTCCCGAACAGGGTGGAGAGGATCACCAGCACGTCGACGGCCTTGCCCACAGCGCCGTCGGCGTGGCGACCGATCAGCGGGCGCAGGATCGGTGAGACCAGCCCCTTGTTGCCGAGCCGGTGGGTGGAGTAGCCGATGGCGAGCCCGAAGGTGGCGAACACCGCCCATGCGTGCAGTCCCCAGTCCAGGAAGGTGAAGCGCAGCGCGTCGACCGCCGCGTCACGGCTGCCGGGCTCGGCGAGGTCGTGCGGCGGGTCGAGAAGGTGGGACACCGGCTCCGCGACGCCGTAGGTGATCATCCCGATCCCCATCACCGCGCCCAGCAGCATCGCGATCCAGGCGTGGGTGGGGTACTGGGGTCGCGAGCCGTCGGGGCCCAGGCGGATGTCGCCGATGCGGGTGCACGCCAGGACGAGCAGCAGGCCGATGAGGCCCAGCGGGATGAGCAGCAGGGACCAGCCGCTGGTGGCGGTCACCCAGTTCATCGCCGCATCAGCGGCGGCGCTCAACTGCGCGGGCCAGAGGCCGGCGACGGCGAGGAGGACGACGATGAGCGTCACCGACGTCCAGAAGACCCCGTTCAGCGAGCTGCCGGGCAGGTTCGGGGCGCTCGGGAACCGCTCGGTCTCTCGTCGAGTGCGTCTCGGATCACAGGGGGCAGCAGTGCTGTCCGGGCGTGGTTCAGCGGGGGCGTCCTGCGTCATGGCGCGGTCCGTTCATCGAGGGGGAGGTGCGGCGTCACGACGCGGTCGTGAAGGAGTCGGTGACGGGTCGAGGTCCCGACCGGGGAGGGGGCGCAGGATCGGCCGCTGAGCTCAGCGAGGCGATGGAGTGCCGTGCTCCCGTGACCGCGCGACGTCACCTGGCGGGGACGGCGCCCGGACAGCGTCGCCGTGGCACGGAGGCGGCACGGGCGAGGCCTGGTCGCGGAGCGCTCCACAGTACGGGGTCGACGCGCTCGACCTCGACGCCGCGACCGGAATATGGGGCGCAGGTCTCCCTCGAACACCCGGCTCGTGCCCTGCCGGTCGATCTCGGCACGCGGGACGTGCCACACACCCCCCTAGTGGAATGTTCAACGAACGCGTAGGGTTGACGCCACTATGCGAGCCTTCGGATTCCTCAGCTTCGGCCACTACGGCGGCAGCCCCACGCAGGGCGGCCTCAGCGCCCGCCAGATGCTGCACGACGCGATCGACATCTCGGTCGGCGCGGACGAGCTGGGCGTCAACGGCGCCTACTTCCGCGTCCACCACTTCGCGCAGCAGTCCGCCTCTCCGATGCCGCTGCTCTCGGCAGTCGCCGCGCGCACGCAGCGGATCGAGGTGGGCACCGGCGTGATCGACATGCGCTATGAGAACCCGCTGTACTTCGCGGAGGAGGCCGCGGCGCTCGACCTCATCGCCGACGGTCGGGTCGCCCTCGGCGTCTCCCGGGGAAGCCCTGAGCCCGCCGAACGCGGGTGGGAGTCCTTCGGCTACACCGGGTCGACGGACCCGCGCGGCGCCGATATCGCCCATGCGAAGTTCGAAGCGTTCGTGCAGGCCATCCAGGGTGAGCCGATGGCCCGCGCCGCGGAGCAGCCCTACGGCGCCCCGGTCCAGCCCGGTCAGGGCCTGCGCATCGAGCCCTACTCCCCCGAGCTGATCCGCCGCATCTGGTGGGGTGCCGGGTCCCGGGAGACCGCCGAGCGCACGGGCACGCAGGGTCTGAACCTGATGAGCTCGACCCTGCTCACCGAGGCCACCGGCGCGGCCTTCGGCGACCTGCAGGCCGAGCAGATCCAGGGGTACCGCGAGGCGTTCCGGGAGGCCGGGCATGCGCACACCCCGCGGGTGTCGGTCTCGCGCAGCGTGTTCCCGATCGTCACGGAGCAGGACCGCATGCTGTTCGGGCTGCGCCCGGGCGATGGCGCCGACCAGATCGGGATCATCGACGGGCACCGATCGACCTTCGGCAGGACCTACACCGGCGAGCCCGATCAGCTCATCGAACAGCTGCAGGCCGACGCCGCGGTGCAGGCCGCCGACACTCTCATGCTCACGATCCCCTCGCAGGCGGGCGTCGAGCTGAACCTCCACATCCTCGAGAGCTTCGCGACGCACATCGCGCCGGAACTGGGCTGGCGGCCCACCACGGAGGGCCCGGTCCAGGGCGACCCGATCCGCTGACCGGCACGTACCCTCGGACCATGCTCCGCATAGCCACCGCCAACGTCAACGGGATCCGGGCCGCGCACCGCCGGGGATTCGGCGACTGGCTGGCAGGTCGCGAGTGCGACGTCGTCGCGCTCCAGGAGGTCCGGGCGCAGGCCGACAAGCTCCCCGATGCCGCGTTCGGCGACTACCACGTCGCTCTCGACACCGGGTCCCTCCCCGGCCGCAACGGGGTCGCGGTGCTCACCCGGCACGCTCCGGAGGCGGTCCGGACGTGGCACGGCGCCGCGCTCGTAGGAGGCCCACCAGAAGCGGTCGGCGTTCTCGGGCCCGTGCCCGCAGCCGACCGCGTCCCCCTCGCCCGCGGGCTCGGACGGTTCGCCGCCGAGGGGCGCTATCTCGAGGTCGACCTCGCGGACGCACCGCTCACGATCGCCTGCCTCTACCTGCCCAAGGGCGGGCTTCCCGCCGAGCTGCAGCGGCCCGAGCGGATGCGCGAGGCGCCCGACGGAGGCGCACGCTACGCCCGGAAGATGGGGTTCATGGCGGCCTTCTCCCGCTATCTCGTGCGGACCCGCCGGGCGGCCGCGGCAGGTGGCCGCGAGTACCTGCTCATGGGCGACCTCAACATCGCGCACACGAGGCAGGACCTCGCGGCGTGGCGCCGCAACCAGCGCAATGACGGGTTCCTCCCGGAGGAGCGCGCGTGGTTCGGGCAGCAGCTCTCCCCGCGCACACTGGTCGACGTCGTACGGCGGCTGCACCCCGACGAGGACGGCCCGTACTCGTGGTGGTCGTGGCTCGGGCAGTCGTTCGCGAAGGACACCGGATGGCGCCTCGACTACCACCTCGCGACGCCCCGTCTCGCACGGGCCGCGGTCCGTGCCGAGGTCGATCGGGACTTCCGCGGCGAGCGCCTCTCCGACCATTCCCCGGTCGTCGTCGACTACGAGCGCTGACCTGCACGGCCTCCGCCTCGGCGTCGGAGGTCGCCCGCCGCCGGGCCCCTCTCGCCCCCACCCACGGTTCCCTCGGATCGGCCTGTCGCCGGCGGGGTTCCTCCCGTAAAGTGAGCTGTCGTGAGTGCCGGTCGGAGCACTCGTCCGCAGCCCCGACGGAGGACCGCGATGCCCGCCCCGCATCCCGCAGTCGTCCAGGCTGCGCCTGCTGCACCCACCCCGGCGACGCCCTCCTCCGCCCTCACCGGCACCGAGACCTCCCGCCGTCTCCTCGGCGCTGAGCCCGAGGCTAGAGCGATGACACTCTGGGGCTCCTCGTCCATGAGCTCCGAGGGCGGGGGCGAGGCCACGCCGCTCCCGATCCGCATCCACGAGCACCTCGCGCTCTCCGCCGCCCCGGCTCCGGTCCATTCCTTCGGCGTCGGTGCCACGCGGTCCGCGCACACCCTGCTCATGCGGGGCCTGGAGACCCCACGCCTGTTCCCGCGCGTCGGTCGTCCCGAGTCCTCCGACGGCACTGCGTCGGTGCCGGTCGCCCTGGAGACCGGGTTGGCCCCGGCCGGGCCGCTGCGCATCCCCGGCTCGGTCGACGGGACGTCGGGAATGCTCGACGGCAGCAGCGGGACCTGGTACTTCACGGCCGACGACACGAGCCGCGGCCCGGTGGAGGGCGTCTTCACCTCCGCCCTCGCCGAGGTTGCCGCCCACTCCCGGCAGGTGCTGTGGATGGGCAAGAACAACATCCTCGACGTCACCGAGGTCCTGGACGACACCCAGCGGATGTGGGACGCGGCCGAGACCCCGGAGCAGGACACCCTCGTGCTGGGGCAGTGGTGCACGGAGGCCGATGCACGCGGCGCGGCGACCGGGGACGCCGTCGCGGCGGTCACCGCGGAACAGGCCCGACGGTACGGGGACCATTTCCTGGACCTGCAGGCCCTGCTGACCGGCGAGGAGGGTCTGCGCTGCGCCCCGCTCGCGCCCCTGGCGCTGCTGGAGCAGGGCAGCACTCAGGAGGCGCTCGAGCGCGCTGTGGTGCCACCGTCGCTGGTCGCTGCGGACGGCATCCACCTCAACGGCTGGGGGAATCTCGCCGTGTGTTGGGCGATCGTCCGTCGCCTGCGGGAGCTGCGATGGCTGTGAGACGCCCTGCCCCGCCGCGCCTGCATGCCGGGCGGCCGGGGGCGACGGCCGTCATGGGTGGCATGGAAGCGGTCGACCCCTCACCCACCCCGACGCCGCACGCCCCGTCCCGCCGCGTCCTGCTGCTGGCGGGAGCCGCTGCGGCCGCGGTCGCCGGGACCGTCGCCGCCGGGACGATACTGACCCGGGGCGACGGAGCCGCCACGGCCGCCTCCGCCGTCGGGGGCGGCGCCATGGATCCGTCCACCACCGGGTCCTTCCTCGACGTGCCGGAGAACGTTGAGGGCCGGGAGGCCATGGTCTGGGCCCATACGACCGGCGTGCAGCCGGCCCTGAACGGGTCCCGCTACGCCCCGGATCAGGTGGTCACCCGTGGGGACCTCGCGGTGGCGCTGCACCGCTTCGCCGGCTCCCCCGCCGTCCCGCTCGCGGACACCCCGGCCCTGCTCGCCGACCTCGGCGAGGACCCCGACCGGGCCGCCGCGCTGCTGTGGCTGTACGGGCAGGGTGCGCTCTGGGGCGACGCCTCCCTGCAGGTGCATCCCGAGCGGAGCGCGACCCGCGATGATACGGCGGGCCTGCTGGCCGCGCTGCTGCGCCCGGCGCTGGCCGGTGTCGGCGCCACCTGGGTCCCCTCGGCCGACGCCCCGACATCGCAGTCGCAGTCGCAGTCGCAGTCGGCCGAACCCTGGAGCTCGCTCGCGGATGCGCGCTGGCTCGAGGCGGCGGGCATGGTTCCCGACGCGCCGCCGGGCACCCTCTGGGCCGGGAAGGACGACGTCACCCGCGCGGACCTCGCGATCTGCCTGCACCGCGCCGACACCGCCATCGCCGGCGCGATGGGGTGAGCCCCCGGCGGACCGCACCGCGATAACAGCCCCGACGTGTCGCCGCTCACGCATAGGGTTGTCCCATGCCATCGACCCCCGCTCACGCTGCATACCTCCGCCACCCCGACGTCCGCGGCGACAGCGTCGTCTTCACCGCGGCCAACGACGTGTGGCTCGCACCCCTCGCCGGCGGCCGCGCCTGGCGTCTGACCGACGAGGGCGCCCCCGTCGCCCACCCGCGGTTCTCGCCCGACGGCATCCACGTCGCCTACACCTCCCGCACCTCCGGCGGCCCCGAGGTGTGGGTGATCCCGGTCGAGGGCGACACCGCCCCGCGCCGCCTGACCACCTGGGGGAAGCCGTCGACGAAGGTCGTCGGCTGGCTCCCGGACGGCCGTGTCATCGCCTCCACCAGCTACGGCGCCCCCGTCGCGCGGGACGCGCAGCTGTGGGCGGTCGACCTCGACGGTCACGCCGAGGTGCTTCCCCTGGGCCGCAGCGGCGAGGTCGCGATCCACCCCTCGGGCACCACCGTGGTCGCCACCCCGACCGGGCGCGACCAGGCCTCCTGGAAGCACTACCAGGGCGGCACCGCCGCGAAGCTCTGGATCTCCCACGAGGACGTCGCCCTGGACGCCCCGCCCGCCGCGCATGCCGCCCGCTCCTGGGAGCGGCTGCTCGAGAGCATCCTGGCCTCGAAGCGGCGCATCGCCTGGTACGGCGACCGTCTGCTGTTCGCCTCGGATACCCCCGGGGTCGACGCGGCCCGCGCCGACCGCGCCACCGCGAACCTCTGGTCCGTGGCGCTGGACGGCTCCGACCTGCAGGTCCACACCTCGCTGACCTCCGATCAGGGCTACCTGCGCGAGCCCGCCACCGACGGCAGCACGATCGTCTTCACCTCGCGGGGCCGGCTGTTCGCCATGGACTCGCTGGACGCGGCGCCGCGCGAGGTCGAGATCCTGGCCTCCGGCGTCGGCGCCTCCCGCCTGCCGCGTCCCGCCTCCCCGGACGCGAACCTGCTGGCCATGCGCCCGGTGCATGACGCCCGTGCGAGCGTCGTCGAGTGGCGGGGCAGCGCCCACGCCCTGACCCACCGTGGCGGTCCCGCGCGTCTGCTCGGCGGTACCTGCGGGCTGCGTCTGCGCGAGGTCCGCCCGCTCGGCCGCTCCCCCTTCGCCCTGTTCGTCACCGACGCGAAGGCCCTTGCGGATCGCGAGACCGGAGGCGTCGGCTCCGACGTGCTGGCGCTGGCGCGCCTGGACGGCGGCGGCGAGGAGATCCGCTTCGACCTCGGGGACGTGGGCCGGATCCTGCACGCGATCCCCTCCCCGGACGGCTCCAAGGTCGCGATCTCCACGCACGACAACGTGGTGCGCCTGGTGACGCTGCGCGGCCTGACCGACCCGGCGAAGACCTCGTCGGCCCCCTCGACGGGCGGGCCCGCCTCCCCGTGGGAGCAGGAGGGCGAGGACGCTCCGGCGCCGCCGCGGCTCGACCACGTGCGCGAGGTGGGACGCTCCACCGGTGGCGAGGTGGCCGACCTGGCCTGGTCCCCGGACGGCCGCTGGCTGGTGTGGACCGAGCCGAACTCGTGGATGCTCAGCCGGTTGATGATCTCGGACACCGAGGACGCCGAGCCGATGGGTCGCGCGCTCACCTCAGGCAAGTACCAGGACTCGGCCCCGGCCTTCAGCGCGGACGGCAAGCACCTGGCACTGCTGTCGCTGCGCACCTTCGAGACGGTCTACGACGACATGGTCTTCGACCTCGGCTTCGTCAACGCGGAGCGGCCCTTCCTGATCCCCCTGGAGCGCTCCACGCCCGACCCGTTCGGTCCGCAGCCGGACGGCTGGGGCGCGAGCGCCGAGGACGACAAGGCCGGGCAGAGGTCGACCGGCACGGAGTCCGCCGGGGGCGGGCAGGCCGCAGCGGGCACGCACGGCGCGACGGCGAGCGAGGCCGGGGGCCACCCGGTCGGCGCCACCAGTCCGTCCGGGGCCGACGAGGCGACGAAACCCCCGGTCACCCGCGTGGACCTGGAGTCGGTCGAGGCGCGCCTGGTGCCGTTCCCGGTGATCTCCGGCTCGTACTCGCACCTGACCGCGGTCAGCGGCGGCTTCGTATGGCTGCGCCACCCGCAGCAGGGCGTGCTCGGCTCCGCGCGTGCGGGCGTCGAGGGCGAGGAGCCGCGGCCCACCCTCGAGCACTGGGCCCTCGCCGACCGCAAGCTCACCGTGCTCGCCGAGGGCGTCACCGACCTCTCGGCCTCCGGTGACGGCGAGACCCTGGTCATCAGGCAGGGGGAGAACTGGGTGCAGGTCCCGGCCTCCCGCAAGGTCGAGGACGACGATCCCGCCCGGGTGGCCATCGACACCGGGCGCCTGCGGCTGTTCGTCGACCCCGTCGAGGAGCGTCGCGGGATGCTCTGGGACAACTACCGGATCATGGCCCAGCAGTACTGGCGCGCCGATCTGGACGGCATGGACTGGCACGCGATGACCTCCTGGTACGACCCGGTGGTGGAGCGGGTGGTCACCGAGGACGACTTCCAGGACATGATGTGGGAGGTCCAGGGCGAGCTCGGCACCTCCCACGCCTACGTGATGGGCGGCGTCTACCAGGCCGATCCTCCGATGCTGCCCGCCTATCTCGGCGCCGACATCGAGCATCGCGACGGGCGCTGGGTGATCACCCGGATCCTGCCCGGGGATTCCTCCGACCCGGAGGCCCGCTCCCCGCTGCTGGCACCGGGCGTGGCCGCAGAGGTGGGCGATGCGGTCGTGCGGGTGGACGGGCGCGACGTCGGCCCCGCCGGCGGAGGCGTGCAAGGACAGCTGGTCGGCTCCGCGGACACCCCGACGGAGCTCGTGCTCGAGCGAGACGGGGTCGAGCGCCGCGTCGCCGTCATCCCGCTGGCCGACGACTCCCAGCTGCGCTACCAGGACTGGGTCGCCTCACGGCGCGCCCGGGTCGAGGAGCTCTCGAACGGTCGCCTCGGGTACCTGCACATCCCCGACATGGTCTCCTCCGGCTGGGCGCAGATGCACCGTGACCTGCGCGAGGCCTCCACCAAGGAGGGCATCGTGGTCGACGTGCGCTACAACAGCGGCGGCCACACCTCGCAGCTGGTCACCGACCGTCTCGCGCGCCGCGTGCTGTCCTGGGACTACCCACGCCACGAGACGCCGGGGACCTATCCGCAGTTCGCGCCCCGCGGCGCCTTGGTGCTGGTGACCAACCAGGAGGCCGGGTCCGACGGCGACATCGTGGGTGCCGTCGCCCGGGCGATGAAGATCGGTCCCGTGGTCGGCATGCGCACCTGGGGCGGCGTGATCGGCATCGACGGCCGCTACGACCTGGTCGACGGCACCGGCGTCACCCAGCCGAAGTACGCCAGCTGGTTCGAGGGCGAGGACTGGGAGATCGAGAACTACGGCGTCGAGCCCGACATCGAGATCCCGCTGCCGCCGAACGCCTGGGTGAGCGGTGAGGACCCGCAGCTCGAGCGCGGGGTCACCGAGGCGCTCACCCTGCTCGAACGGACGCCCGCCGCGAGCGCTCCCCCGCTGCCCGCGCCGCGCTTCGGACGCCAAGCCGGCTGACCCGAGCCGACTGAGTCGGCCCCCGCGGATCGTCGCCCCAGGACCGATGTTTCGTCGAACACCGGTCCTGGGGCGACAATCGGTGGCGCCGGACGAGCCGGCAGCCCCCTCCCCCCGCCGCGCGGCGCAGGACCCGGCAGGACGGCCGAATGGCAGCGAGGGCCCCATGTGGGTCAGCGCGGGTCGGCGAGGGCTCCACGCGGGTCAGCGCGGCATGTGGGCGACGATCTCGGGATGGCGCACCGCCAGGTCCTGGCGCTGCACGGGGCGGTCGAAGCGCCCAGGCTCCGCCTCGTGCGCGGCGGTGCGGGCCACGGGATGGACGTCGTCGGGCTGAAGGTCGCGGGCGATCATCTCGTTGCCGAAGGCGAGGCGCTCGCGGGGAGTGAGCGGCGCGTCGCCCAGTTCCCGTGGGGCGGCGATCCGTGAGGCGAGCAGCCGGGTGAGAGCCCCGAGGGCCACGGCGACGACGGCGATGAGAACGATGAGCGTGAGGCCGATCAGTGCGGAGGTCATGTCTCGATCCTGGGCCGGAGCACCCTTCAGGACAAGCGATGATTCATGCCCCACTGTTCAGCGGGACTGAACGGCAGTAGGGTCGCCGCATGCTCGATCCCGTCAAGCTCCGCGTCCTGCGCTCGGTCGTCGAGACCGGCAGCATCCGAGCGAGCGCCGAAGCGCTCGGCTACACCCCGTCGGCCGTCAGCCAGCACCTGTCGACGCTGCGCCGGGAGACCGGCCTGGAACTGGTCGAGCGCACCGGCCGGGGCATCACGGTCACCGCCCACGCCCGGATCCTCGCGGAGGAGGCGGGCACCGCCCTGGACGCTCTGGCCGTCCTCGAGCGCACCGTGAAGGACCTGCGGTCGGGACGCACCGGGACCCTCCGCCTCGGGTACGCCACCTCGATCGCCTCCACCTGGATCCCGGAGCTGGCGCGCGACGTGCGCCGCCGGTACCCGGATCTCGGTCTCGAGCTGGCCCTGCGCGACTGCAGCTGCGAGGACCTCGCCGAGGCCGGGATGGACATCATCGTCGGCGAGGGCACGGCCGACGCCGTTCCGGAGGAGTGGGCCGTCCAGGACATCCTCGAGGAGGGATACGTGGCGCTGGTCGGCACGGGCCACCCGCTCGCCGGGCGGTCGAGCCTCCCGATGAAGGACCTCGCCGACCAGTCCTGGGTGACCGACGACCCGCTGGAGTCCTTCTGGTTCGACCGGATCGGTTCCGCCTGCCGCGCGGCGGGCTTCTCCCCCTGCGTCGACGCGAATCCCAACGATTTCCCGACGGTGCTGGGCTTCGTCGCGACCGGCGACTACGTGAGCGTCCAGCCGTCGGTGATCGCCCAGTACCTGCGACCCGACGTCCTGGCGATCCCGCTCGATCCGCCGGCGCCGCGACGACGGCTGCGGGTGCAGGTGCGCCGCACGGTCGAGCGCAATCCCGCGGCGCGGTACATCGTCCAGCGCATCCACGCCGCCGCCGAACGGCGGGCCCGGGAGATCCCCGGGGCCGTCCACCTCGGGGTCGGTCCGACCGGCGCTCCGTCGCAGGCCGCGACCGAGGCGACGGCGCCGCGGTCGGCCGACGTATCGCAGTCGGCCGGTGTCGCATAGGCCGCCACCACCCGCATCCCGGGCGCCGTCCGGCTCCGATCCCCGGGCGGCGGTTCGGGTGGACAATGGCGCTACGTCGTCGGCGCCGCGCATTCGCAGCGGTGCCCGGAAGGAGTTCTCGTGACCGCATCCGACATCGACCGGCGCATCGTCGATCTCCCCGTCGCGGTCGACCTCACGGAGGACGCCGTGATCCTGGAGGTCGACCTCTCCGGCACCGCCGAGCAGATCTGGTCGCACCTGACCGACCCGGAACTCCTGGCCACCTGGTCACCCATCATCCCCGAGCGGCCGCTGACCGAGGTGGGGCCCGTGCTGTCGCGGGAGACCCCGGAGGCCGACCCCGTGAGCACCGACGTGCTGGCCATGGCCGACGGGCATGCACTGACCCACCGCTGGGGCGATGACGTGCTGGAATGGCTGGTCGACGAGGCCCGGCTGACGCTCCTGATGAAGGTGTCCGCGCCCCAGTACGCGCCGACCTACCTGGCCGGCTGGCAGGTGTGCCTGGCGGTGCTCGACGCGCGGCTGGACGGCCTCGACCAGTCGCGGATCGTGGGCCGGGAGGCGCTCGAGCACGGGTGGGAGCAGGTGCGCGAGCGCTACGCCCAGCAACTCGATCTGCCGGACCAGCCCCCGATCTGAACCGCTCCCCGCCGGGCGAAGTCGGCGCCCCCTGGGCAGCACCCCTCCGGTTCGCACCCGCCGAGGTGGGGTGGGCGCTCCGCCGCTGTGCAGCTCACCGGGAGCGCGCCGTCCCGCCAGGAACGGCTCCGAACCCGCCCGTCGGGGCGGATCAGACCTCGCCGATGCGCAGCTCGACCTCGATCTCGTCACCGACGTCGACCTGCTCGGCGCGCTGGACGACGACCTTGACCGGCACCAGATATCCGCCCTCCCGCGGGAACAGGGAGGTCGTGAACTCGGTGCCGCCTATCCGAGCCGTCGCCGGGATGCAGCCCCACCCGTAGGTGACCTCGCGCGAGATGGCACCGATCGCGTCCGCCTCCTCGTCGGGCACAGGAGCGAACACGAACGGCGCGGGGCCGCGCCACTCGATCGTCGTGGTGGTGAAGAGGAGGTCCACAGCTCGAGCGTAGACCTGAGCCGGGACCTCCGCTGCGCCCCCGGGAGGATCCGTCGATACGATGAAGCCATCGGCGACGGCCGACCACGGGGGCACCGTCGTCGGACCACGAACGCCCCCGGCAGGAGGCTGTGATGAACGACGACATCCGCACCTCGGACTCGCCCATCCCCTATGTCCCCGACGCCCGCGAACTCGGCGTCCTGGTCGGGTTCGACGGCTCCGACCAGGCGGTCCTGGCGCTGCACTACGCGGCCCGCGCCGCTCAGCGTCTCGAGGCGCGGCTGACCGTCGTCACCGCCTACACCGTCCCGCCGATGCTGTACGCCAACATCGCCTCGATCCCCACGGAGCCCGAGGCCGCCGCCCGGAAGGCGGCCGCCCAGCAGCTGCTGGACGAGGCGAGCGAGCATCTGCGCGGCTACCCCGGCGAGGTCGCGATGGGCCTCGAGGAAGGCGACGCCGCCGGAGTCATGGTGCGGCACTCCGCCGACGCCCAGCTGGCCGTGGTCGGAGCCCGGGGACGAGGCGGATTCCTCGGCCGGCTGCTCGGCTCCGTCTCCTCGGCGCTGCCCGCGCACGCCCACTGCCCCACCGTCGTCGTCCCGAGCCGGTACGAGATCGGGACCGGCGAGGGTGCCGCACGTTTCGCCCCCGTCCAGGACGAGTCGCCCGTGGTGGCCGGCGTGGACCACTCCGCGCAGAGCGACGTCGCCGTGCTCCTGGCGGTGCAGGCGGCGCGAAATCGGAGGGCGCCGCTGCATCTGGTGATGGCCATGCCGCCGCCGGAGAACTGGGGTGGCGGCTATGGCATCGCGATCCCCGAGCCCGGGATCATCGAGAAGCACCAGCAGGAGCTCGCCGCGGACCTCACCCGCTATGCCGACACCCTCCGCGAGAGGTACCCGGATCTGGAGCTGACCAGTGAGGTCGAGCTGGCGGATCCGGCGACGCAGCTGGTGGAACACTCCGCCCGGGCGCAGCTGGTCGTGCTCGGCACCCGCGGTCACGGGCGCGTCGCCAGCGCTGTGCTGGGCTCGGTCTCCCGGTCCGTGCTCCAGCGCGCCGAGGGGCCGGTGATGGTGGTGCCCGATCTGGATCCGGCGCGGATCAGGACGGACCGTCGCCGGCCACGATGAACCGACGACGGGCACGTCACGATCGAGCCTGACAACGGCACGACGGGGCGCGACCGAGGCACAATGGAGGCGTGTCCTCGAGTCGCTCTCCCCTGCGCCTGCTGCGCGGGGGTGCTGCCGCAACGCTGGCCACCTCGGTCGCCCTGGGCGGGCACCTGGTGGGCGGCGGCGCGATGCCGTCGTGGCTCGGGCTGCTGCTGCCCTGGTGGCTGTCGGTCGCGGCCTGCACCGTGCTGGCCGGCTCGCGCTTCTCCCTGCCGCGGATGAGTGCCGCCGTGGTGGCCTGTCAGGCCCTGTTCCACGGCCTGTTCACCGCTGGCACACCCGGGGATCCCACCGTGCAGCTGACCGCCCCGCCGGGCTCGCACCTCGACCACGGCGCGCACCTCGCGGGCAACGGTGCGGGCCACTCCGCCCACGCGGCCGATGCCACCTCGCCGGGGGTCGCCACCGCGGCCGAGCACGTCCTGCACGGGGCCCACGGCGACCTGCGGATGCTGCTGTGGCACCTGATCGCCGCACTGGTCACGGCGCTGCTGCTGCACCGTGGCGAATCGATGCTGTGGCATTCGTTCTCCCTGGCCGGGCAGCTCCTGGCCTTTTTCCGTCGGCCGCGCGCTGCCACCGTCGCGCCGACGTTCGCGCTGCCCGCCCAGGCACGGGTGGTGCCCGCGACCGCGCACCTGCGTCCCGCCCGTCGGGCCGTCCTCGCGCCCCAGCTGCGGCGCGGACCGCCCCTGGTCCTGGCCGCCTGAGACCCCGACGCCCTGCGTCGCGCCTCGGGCCGCTCTCCCGGTCGATCACCCCGCGCCGCCCCCTGTGCCCGCGCGGGCCCCTCCGCGCTCCCCGCCGCCCGAGCTCCGTATGCCGGCGGTCCTCGGGAGCACCCCGAAAGGACCTCTGATGTCCCGCACGCACCATCCCCTCTCGTCACCCCCGTCGAGCGCGCTCGCGCCCGTCGGCCTCTCGCGACGGGCAGCCCTCGCCTCCCTGATCGTCCTGCCCCTGGCCGCCTGCGGCTCCGGGGATGCCGACTCGCCCGCCCCGGACACCGGCGCCTCGGGTTCCGACGACGGCGGGGCCGACCCCACCGCCTCCGAGACGATCTCCGTCACCGACCCCTGGGTCAAGGCCGCCGAGGACGGCATGACCGCAGCCTTCGGCACCGTCACCAACGGCACCTCCGGCGACCTCGTGCTGACCGCTGCATCCACTCCCGCCTCGGGGGAGGTGCAGCTGCACGAGACCGCGCCCGACGGCTCCGGCGGCATGAGCATGCAGGAGAAGGCCGGCGGCTTCGAACTCCCCATCGGCGAGGAGCTCGTGCTCGAGCCCGGTGGGAACCACCTCATGCTCATGGACCTCACCGAGCCGCTGCGGCCCGGGGACCAGGTGGAGCTCACGCTGGTCTTCTCCGAGGGCACCGAGCACCAGTTCAGCGCCACCGTCAAGGACTACGCCGGCGCCCAGGAGCACTACTCTCCCGAGGGCGACGACGGCTCGGGCACCTCCGACGCCGGCGGTGAGCACGCCGGGCACGAGGACGGCGAGTGACCCGCGAGGCGGGGAGGTCAGCATCGGGCGAGTCCCCGTCGTCGAACGGGTCGTCGTCGACGAGCGGGACCGCGCCGTCGGGCGGGCCCTCCGTGCGGGAGCCGCGGGACCCGGATTCCGCGCCCCCGAGCCGCCCCGGCCGACGGCAGCTGCTGCGAGCCGGGACCGCCGGGGCCGGCGCCCTCGGTGTCGGGGCGGCCGCCATCGGCCTGGACCGTGCGCTGCGGGACCCGGCGGCCTCCGTCGCCCCGCCCGGGCCGGCTCCGCACGGTGAGGAGACGGTCCCGTTCCACGGCGAGCACCAGGCGGGGATCGAGACCCCGGCTCCGGTCTCGGCGACGTTCCTGGCACTGGACCTGCACGAGGACGTGGACCGTGAGGGCGTCGTACGGATGCTGCGGCTGCTAACCGACGACGCCGCCCGCCTCACCCAGGGGCAGGCGGCCCTGGCCGACACCGAGCCGGAGCTGGCCGAGAAGCCGGCCTCCCTCACGGTCACCGTCGGCTTCGGACCGGGCCTGATGGAGCGCGCCGGGCGGACGGCGCCGGGCTGGCTCACCCCGCTGCCGGCCTTCTCGATCGACGCTCTTCAGGAGCGTTTCAGCGACGGGGACCTGCTGCTGCAGATCGCCGCCGAGGAACCGCTGACCGTCTCGCACGCCGCCCGGATGCTGCTCAAGGATGCCCGAGCCTTCGCCCGGGTGCGCTGGGTGCAACAGGGTTTCCGCCGCGCCCTGGGCACACAGGAACCGGGGGCCACGCTGCGGAATCTGTTCGGCCAGCTCGACGGAAGCGCGAACCCGCAGTTCGGCAGCGAGCACTTCGCGAAGGTGGTGTGGATCGACGAGGGCCCCTTCGCGGGAGGCACCTCGATGGTGCTGCGGCGGATCCGGATGGACCTCGACGGCTGGGACGAGGCCGACCGGACCGCCCGTGAGCAGGCGGTCGGCACGCGCCTGGACGACGGGGCACCGCTCAGCGGCGGCACCGAGTCCTCGGAGGCCGATTTCTCGGCGGTCTCGAAGAACGGCTTCGCGGTGATCCCGGAGTTCGCGCACATGCGCCGGGCGAACGGGGTCGACGAGGGCGAGCACCAGGAGATCTTCCGTCGGCCGTACAACTACGACGTGCCGCCGCCGGCGGATTCCCCGTCGGTCTCGGAAGCGGGGCAGCTGTTCGTCGCGTTCCAGGCGGACCTGCTCGGCCAGTTCGTGCCGATCCAGCAGCGTCTGGCGGACCTGGACCTGCTGAACCAGTGGACCACGCCGATCGGCTCGGCGGTGTTCGCGATCCCGCCGGGCTGCGCCGAGGGCGAGTACCTGGGGCAGCCGGTGCTGGAGTAGCCGATGGTCCGAGCAGCAGATGGCAACCGGTGGCGCTGGTACCGCGCTCGTCCGCACCCCTCGTATGCTGGCCCGACGCTGTGCGTCCACGTATCGCTGCACGAGGGACGCGCGCGACCCATCCGATCCGCAGGAGACAGCCATGCCTCGCTTCAACATTTCCGACGACGACGCCCAGGGCCCTCTGGTCGTCGGGATCGACATCGGCTCCGGCGGCACCCGCGCCGCCGTGTACGACGTCAGCGGACGCGAGGTCGGCAGACTGACCCATAAGGAGACCCACGAGTTCACCGTCGGCGACGACGGAACCAGCACCATCGACGCGGACCAGGTGGTCCAGGAGATCCGCACCGCCCTCGGCGCGGTGCTCGGCGGGGAGCTGCCCGGCACCGTGCGCGGCATCGGCTTCGACACCTTCGCCTCCTCGCTGATCGCGGTCGACGCCGGCGGCAATGCCCTCACTCCCTGCATCACCTACGCGGACACCCGTTGCCACGCCCAGGTCACCGAGCTGGCCTCGCGCCTCGACGTCGATGAGCTCCATGAGCGCACCGGCGCCCGCCTGCACTCCTCGTACACCGCGCCCCGCCTGACGTGGCTGCGCGAGGAGCACCCCGACGTCTTCTCCCGCACCGACCGCTTCATGGCGCTGGGCGAGTACGTGGCGTTCAAGCTGCTGGGCACGCCCGCGCTGGGCACAGCCTCGGCCGCCTGGTCCGGCATGATCGATCGCCGCACCGGCGAGTACGTCCCCGAGCTGCTCGAGGCCGTGGGTGTGGACCTCTCGATGATGGGCGAGGCGCTGGACCCCTCCGACGCGCTGCCCGTCGCCGACACTCCGCTGGCCGCCGAGTTCCCGCAGCTCCGCGACGCCGTGTGGCTGCCGGTGATCGGCGACGGCCTGGCCGCGAACATGGGCATCGGCGCGCTGGGCAGCGGCACCTGGGGCATCTCCACCGCCACCTCCGGCGCGATCCGCCAGCTGCTGGACACCGAGATCGCCAGCCTGCCCAGTGGCCTGTGGGCCTACCGCGTGGACCAGCGCCGCACCCTGGTCGGCTCCGCCATGAGCGACTGCGGCCGCGTGCTCGACTGGGCACGTTTCCAGCTCGGCATCCCCGAGGACATCGCGGAGACCGACACCGAGACCCTGTTCTCGGCGCCGCCGTCGGGTGGGACCCCGCTGGTCGTCCCCTTCTTCTCCGGCGAGCGCGGCACCAAATGGCGCGGCACCTCCCGCGCCCTGTTCGCGAACGTCGGTGCCTCCACCACCGCCGAGGACATGCTGCGCGGGTCGCTGGAGGGCGTCGCCCTGTCGTTCCTGCGCATCGCCGACCAGATGCGCGAGGCCGGGGGCGAACCGGAGCGGATCGTGCTCTCCGGAGGCATGACCGGGGCGATCCCCTCCTGGCTCCATCTGCTCTCCGACGCGCTCGGCGCCCCCATCGATCACGTCGCGGTGTCCCGTTCGACCATGCGCGGCGCCGCGGTGATGGCGCTGGAGCAGGCCTCCCCGGAGACGTCCGTCGCCGAGGTGCCGGTGCTGGGCCGCGTCGAACCCGTCGCCGCGCACACCGAGTACTACCGCGAGCGCCTCGAGCGCTTCGAGAAGCTCGCCGACCTGGCCTGATCCCCGCGGTCAGTCCGCGCCGCCGGCAGCCTCGCGACGGCGCCGGTAGTGGCGCCTCGCCTTCATCCGATTGCCGCAGGTGCTCATCGAGCACCATTGCGCGCGATTGGCGTGGCTGCGGTCGATGAGGAACAGCCGGCACTCCGGATTGCCACATGCGCGCAGCCGCCCGGGATGCTCCTGCTCGAGCTCGCTCCAGGCGATCACCGCCCGGGCCGCGAGGAGCTCCGTCGCCGGCGCGTGCAGCTGCCACTGCAGGGCCCCGCCCTCCATCGTCGGCAGCCGGGAGGAGCCTCGGACGAACGGCGCCAGGACCTGCGGCGCCTCCTCGCCGCGAGCGACGGCCTGCAGGTGGTCCCGGACGGCGCGCACGGTCGTGACCTCGGCCGGCGTCCCGACGCCGCCGCGGTCCCTGGTCCAGGCCGCGGCCGCCTCCTGGTCGCGGAGTGCATCGTGCGGCTCCCCGTGCGTCACCGGCATGGTGTTGAGGAGGTCGAGCAGGAGGTCCTGGTCGTCACTGGAAGTCTTCATCACCCCACCCTAACCCCTTACGCAGATATTGACAGGTTAGCCAGCAAGCCATAGCGTCTCCCTCACCACATCACGCGATCTGAGGGGTTAGAACATGGTCGACATCCACCACCGCCACCGAGTCATCGACGGGCACGAGCTCTTCTACCGCGAGGCCGGCGATCCCGGCACGCCCACGCTCGTGCTGCTGCACGGCTACCCGACCAGCTCCTTCATGTTCCGCAACCTGATGCCGCTGCTGGCCGACCGCTTCCACCTCATCGCTCCGGACCATCTGGGCTTCGGCCTCTCCGCCGCACCGAGCGCCGACGAGGTCGACTACACCTTCGACACCCTGGCCGACCTCACCGAGGCACTGCTGGCCGACCTCGGCCTGGAGCGGTACGCCCTGTACGTCCAGGACTACGGCGCCCCGATCGGCTGGCGGCTCGCCCTGCGCCGACCGGAAGCGATCACGGCGATCATCAGCCAGAACGGCAACGCCTACGAGGACGGTTTCGTCGACAGCTTCTGGCAGCCCGTGCGCGAGTACCAGGACACGCAGAACGCGACAACGGAGGCGGCGATCCGCGAGGCTCTCGGCCTCGAGGCGATCCGCTGGCAGTACCTCCACGGCGTCGACACCCCGAGCCTGGTGGACCCGGAGACCTGGCGTCACGACCACGCTTTGATCTCCCGCCCCGGCAACGACCGCATCCAGCTGGCGCTCTTGCGCGACTACGCCACGAACGTCGCCATGTACCCGCGCCTGCACGAGTACTTCCGCGCCGCCCAGGTGCCGCTGCTGGCCGTCTGGGGCGAGAACGACGAGATCTTCGGACCCGACGGTGCCCGGGCCTTCCATCGGGACCTGCCCGACGCGCAGGTCCACCTCCTGCCCGGTGGGCACTTCCTGCTCGAGAGCACCCTGGACCGGGTCGCCGGTCTCGTGCGCGACTTCCTGGCGAACCTTCCGGCCGACGAACACCCCGCGCACGCCGACACGACGTCCCCGCGCCGCACCGCCGCCGGGACCCGCTCGTAGGGCGGGGCCGCCGATTCTCGCCCCCATCTCCGGAGGAGTCGCGGGCCGCGCAGCGGCGGCCCGACCTTCGGCCCACGCGTGCACCTTTCGGAGGAGGCCGCCGGGTTCATCCCTGGTGATCTCGCCGTCACCAGCACGGATATCTAGCGTTGAGGCGTGCCCATCACCCGGGCATCGACTCGACGAGAGGATCTCCCGTGACCACCACCGACCGGCCCCCGGGCCCGCATCCGCGACCCGGCGCCTCCCGGGCCTCCACGCCGTCCCCGGCATCTGCCCCCAGCACTCATCTCCCCGGCGGGCATCGCGGCGGCGGGCTGCTCGGCGTCATCCGCCGCGGGCCCCTGCTGACCTTCTTCCTCCTGGCCAACGGGCTCAGCTGGCTGGCCTGGCTCCCCTACATCCTGTCGCTGAACGGCCTCGGCCTGTGGGGCTTCGAGTTCCCCGCGATCCTGGGCACCGGCCAGCTGCTCGGCGTCCTGCCCGGTGCGTACCTCGGCCCCATCGGGTCCGCCCTGCTGGTCACCGCGATCGTCGACGGGCGGCCCGGCCTGCGCCGTTGGGCCGGACGCCTGATGCGCTGGCGTGTGACCTGGCGCTGGTACGCCGTCACGCTGCTCACGGTGCCGATCGGCATGATCATCGCCGGCGTCGTGTTCTCGGGCGGGGCGGTGCACGCCCCGTCGGCCGCGGTGCTGGCGGCGTACGTCCCGTTGCTCATGTTCCAGATGGTCACGACGGGTCTCGCGGAGGAGCCCGGCTGGCGGGACTTCGCGCTGGCCCGGATGCAGCACCGGATCGGGCCGCTGCGCTCGGCGTTCGTCCTCGGCCCGCTGTGGGGGCTGTGGCACCTGCCGCTGTTCCTCACCGAGTGGGGCGGCTGGCCGGAGTCGAGCTGGACCCGACCGGTCGTGTTCGTCCTCTTCTGCATCGCCTTCAACGTCGTGATGAGCTGGGTCTTCAACCGCACCGGGGAGTCGCTGCCGTTGTCGATGCTGATGCACGCCGGCGTGAACACCTTCGCCTCCTCGATCGCGATCGACATGTTCCCGTCCCTCGACGCCGAACGGTCCCTGTTGTCGATGACCGCGGTCGCCGTGGTCGCGGCGGCAGGCCTGCTGGTCGCCACCCGCGGCAGGCTCGGCTTCCCGGGCCCTGTGGACGGCGAGCACCACGGGGAGCACCACGGGTCGTCGGCCCCGCGCAGCGGCGAACTAGGCTCTCGTCCATGACGTCCGAGGCCCGAGCCCGCTGGGCGGTCGCCCTCGCGACCGCCCTGGCGTGCTGGGCGTTCACCCTCGCCCTGCTGGTCGCCCTTCCGTCCCTCGCGGCGGCGGAGGCCGGCGGCGCGGTGATCGCGACGCCGCCGGGTTCGGCGCTCTGGTGGTGCACCGCGGTGACCCTCACCCTCCAGTCCGCCGCCCTGCTCGGCGTCCGCAGTCGGCCCCGGGCGGCGCTGTCGGCCGTCACCGGGCTCGCCCTGCTCCTGGGGCTCCTCGCCCCCGGCGTCGAGTACACCCTGTCCCATCTCGGTGTGCTGGTGGCCGTGTTCCTCGCGGCGCCGCGTCGGCCGTGGCAGGAGATGCGACCAGTGCTGGCGCTGACGGCGCTGGCTGTCGCAGCGGGGACGCTGGCGAACGGCCTGCGCAGCGGTCTCAGCACGATGCCGGGCGTGCTCGGCGAGGCCCTCGTGCAGGGCGTCGGCATCGTGGGCATCACCGCCCTGGTCTCGCTGTCCCTGGCCTCGATCCGCACCGCGCGCGAGGCTCAGCGCAAGGAGGGTCAGGCCCTGGCCCGCGAGCGGGACGCCCTGGAGCGCGAGCGGGAGGCGCTGATCCGCGCCACGGCCTCCGAGGAGCGGGCGGCGATGGCCCGCGAGCTGCACGACATCGCCGCCCACCACCTCTCGGGCATCGCCCTGGTGGCGGGCGCCGCGGACCGTCAGATCGACACGGACCCGCACGCAGCGCACGAATCCGTCCGTCAGGTGCGCGCGCAGACCCGCGCCGTGCTCGACGACATCCGCCGAGTGGTGGGCCTGCTGCGGGACAGCGGTCGAGGCGAGCAGGGCGGGCAGGCCGAACGGTCCGTCGAGACCCTCGCGACGATCCCGGCCCTGGTCGAGGCCCGGGCTGCGGCCGGCATGCCGGTACGGCTCATCCAGCGCGCCCCGTCGGGCGACCAGGAGCCCGGGGAGGGCATCGGCCCGCTCGCCCAACTGGTCGCCTATCGGATGGTCCAGGAGTCCCTGACCAACGCCGCCGAGCACGCCCCGGGGGCGCCGTGCCTGGTCACCGTCGATGAGACCGACCCGGACGAGCTCGTGCTCACGGTGCGCGACGAGGGGGCAGATCCTGCGCGGATCAGCGCCGAAGGCACCGGCGGCTACGGGCTGGTCGGCATGCGCGAGCGCGCCGGGCTGATCGACGCACCGCTCGAGCACGGGCCGACAGCCGACGGCGGCTGGCAGGTGCGATTGAGGATCCCGCGCGACCTGACCGGTCTCCCCTCGGCCCCCGGGATCCAGGAGGGAGCCCGATGATCCGCGTGCTCCTCGCCGACGACCAGCCGTTGGTGCGCGCCGGGCTGACCGGCCTGCTCGAGGCCGAGGCGGACCTCGAGGTGGTCGGTGCCGCGGTCGACGGGCGCGAGGCGCTCGCCCTCGCCCGGGAGCTGCGCCCCGACATCGCGTGCCTGGACATCCGGATGCCCGGTCTGGACGGCATCGAGACCACACGTGCCCTCTGCGCCGAGGAGCCCCCGATCCCGGTGCTCATCCTGACCACCTTCGATCTCGACGACTACGTGTTCGGCGCCCTCGAGGCGGGAGCGGCCGGGTTCCTGCTCAAGGACGCCGAACCCGAGGTGATCATCGACGCCGTGCATCAGGTCGCCGCCGGTCAGGGCACCCTCGACCAGTCGCTCACCCGCCGCATCCTGGCGGAGTTCACCCGGCGTCGCAGCCTGCAACCGGTCACGGCGCAGGGCGGCGAGCGCCTGCTCACGCCCCGCGAGCTCGACATCCTGGGGCTGCTCGCGCAGGGCATGTCCAACGAGGAGATCGCCCGGGAGCTGGTCGTGGAGATCACCACGGTGAAATCGCACGTGGCGCGCATGCTGCCCAAGCTCGGCGTGCGCTCCCGCCTGCAGGCCGTGGTGTGGGCCTACCAGAACCGCGTCGTCGAGGTGCCCAGGGAGCTCTGAGCACGTCGCCTCGGCGACCTCTCCCCGGCACCCCGTGCGTCAGGGACGCGGGAGGCGCGTCTCTTCGGCGATCACGGCGTCGACCAGGGAATCGACGGCGGGGACGTCGAGCAGGTCCAACAGCGCGCTGACCCGCTCGGTGGTGTCCTCGAGCACTGCCGCGGCCGCGATCGCCTCGGCCCGAGGATCCTTCACCTCGCCCCCGGCGCGGACCCGATCGGTGACCCAGGCGGTCCAGGCGGCGACGGCCGCGACCTCGCCGGGCGCGTTCTCCGGCCCGCCGAGCTCGGCGATCACCGGCAGGGCGCGCACGGGCAGCTTCGCGGAGCCGTCGGCGGCGATGCGGATCAGGTTGTCCGCCAGGCGAGGGTTGCGGAAGCGATCCTCGAGGGCCGCGGTGTAGGCGTCGAGGTCAGCGGCCGGCAGGTCCAGCGTGGAGCGGGCCTCGGACCACAGCTGCTCGACCAGGGCGCGCACCTCGCGGTGGCCGATCGCCTCGTCGACCCGCTCGAGCCCCGCGACCTGCCCGGCGTAGGCCATGAGGGTGTGGGCGCCGTTGAGCAGGCGCAGCTTGCGCAGCTCGTGGATCCCGAGGTCGTCGGTGAACTGCACTCCGGCGCGCTCCCACTCGGGGCGGCGGCCGCGGAAGCGATCCTCGATGACCCACTCGGTGAAGGGCTCGGTGACCACCGGGACGGCGTCCACCAGCCCGGTGCGCTCGGTGACCAGCGCGGCGGCGCCGTCGCCGGCCGAGGGGGTGATGCGGTCGACCATGGTGGAGATGACGTCGACGTGGTCCTCGAACCAGGCGCGAGCCTGCTCGTCGGCGGGCAGGTTCTCCAGCACGGCCGCACGGAGCGCGTCCCCGTTGCCGCTGAGGTTGTCGCAGGAGACCAGGGCGATCGGGTCCTCGACCCCGGCGTCGCGGCGGGCCTGGAGGCCCAGCGCCAGCCGCGCCGGCGCGGAGACTGCCGGGTCGGAGCCGGCCGCGTAGCCCTTCTCGGTGATGGTCAGGGTGACCACGGCCGTGAAGGGGTCGGCGATCAGACGCACGAGGGCGTCGACGTCGTCGGCCGGATGCACTTCGTCGATGACGTCGACGACGCTGACCTCGTCACCCTCGGCCCCGCGCACGATCAGGCCGTACTGGCCCCGCTGGGCGTTCAGCGCGTCGGCCATCGCGGCGGTGCGGCCGGTGAAGGCGCTGACGGACCAGCCGCCGGCGCGCTGGGTGGCGACCAGGGTGTGGGCGCGGGCGAAGTTGCCGATGCCGAGGTGGACCAGGCGGCCCACGTCGGAGGGCGAGGGGGTGCTCATCAGTGCTTCTCTCCTGCAACGTCGTCGAGGCGGAAGACCTCGCGAGGCTGCTGATCGGGCAGGGTGGCGGCGAGCTCGACGGCGTCCTCGAGACGCATCCGGTGCTCGGCGACCAGACCTGCGAGGTGCGTCGCATCGAGACGACGGGACATGTCGTGACGCGCCGGGATCGAGCAGAACGCCCGGGTGTCGTCGATGAAACCACTGGTGCGGGAGTATCCGATGGTCTCGGAGACGGCACGGCGATAGCGCAGGATCGCATCGGGCGCGTCGATGAACCACCACGGCGCCCCCGCGTACACCGAGGGGTACACGCCGGCCAGCGGGGCGATCTCGCGCGAGAAGACGGTCTCGTCGATGGTGAACAGCACGGTGCGGAAGTTCGGCTCGTGGCCGACGTCGCCCAGCATCGGCGCGAGGTGGTGGACGAAGTCGACGGCGACGGGGATGTCGAAGCCGACGTCGGGCCCGAACTGCTGGAACATCCTCTCGCTGTGATTGCGGTACACCGCGGGGTGAAGGGTCATGACCAGGCCGTCCTCGGCCGCCAGGCGGGCCTGATCGCCCAGCAGATGACGGCGCAGGGTGACGGCCTCGTCGGCGCCGATCTCGCCGGCGCGGGCGGCGCCGTACAGGCGGCGGGCGTCCTCCTCGCTCAGGCGGGCGGTGCCCGGGTCGATGTGGGCGTGGTCCGAGGAGACGGCGCCGTGGTCGCGGAAGTACAGGCGACGGGCGCGCATCGCCTCGTGGTAGCCGTCGTACGTCCCGGTGTCGATGCCGGCGGCCTCGCCGAGCGCGTCGGTGAGCGACGGGAAGTCGCTCCGACCTGCCTCGAGGTACTTGTCGGGCCGGAAGGTGGGGATGACGCGCCCGGTGAAGGCGGCATCGGCTGCGAGGGCGGCGTGCGGTGCGAGGTCGTCGACCGGATCGTCGGTGGTGGCCATGACCTGGATGCCGAAGCGCTCGAAGAGGGCGCGGGGGCGGAACGCGGGCTGGGCGATCTTCTCGGCGAGCGCGTCGTACATCGCGTCGGCGGTGCGCGGGCTCAGCACGGTCTCCAGGCCGAAGACCTCGTAGAACTCGTGCTCCATCCAGTAGCGCGAGGGGGTGCCGGCGAAGGCGTGCCAGTGCTCGGCCAGCAGTCGCCATGCGGCGCGGGAGTCCTTCTCCTCCAACGGGCCGCGGCCGACGCCGAGGTCGGCGAGGTCGACGCCGCGGGCGTGCAGCAGACGGTTGACGTAGTGGTCGGGCGTGATGAACAGCGAGGTCGGGTCGCGGAACGGCTGGTCATCGAGCAGCAGGCGGGGGTCGACGTGGCCGTGCGGCGAGACGATGGGCTGGTCCTTCATCCCGCGGTAGAGGTCGCGCGCGATGTCACGGACGGCGGGGTCCGCGGGCAGCAGGCGGTCGGGGTGGGGCACGTACGCATCGTCGGTCATGGAGCCATCCTCGCGCGGGGACGCCTCATGGGTCCTCCGGTTGTCATCGGTTGCCGCCCAGGTCAGGGCCGAGCATAGCGCTTTCCCGGATCCGGGGCGGGAAGGTGCCGAAGAGCTCAGCGTGCACTCCGCGGCCCGGTGGTGCCGCGCGGAACGAGGCGCACGGGCAGCGAGCCCTCGACCGGGGTGCGATGCGCCGAGGGATTCTCGATCCGGCGCACGAGCCGTTCGACGGCGGCGCGCCCCTGGGCCCGCTTCGGGGTGACCACCGTGGTCAGCCCGCCGCCGATGAAGCGCGACAGCGGGATGTCGTCGTGCCCCATCACCGACAGCTCGGCGGGCACGCGCACCCCGGCGCGCAGCGCGGAGACCAGGAACCCGAAGGCGACCAGGTCGTTGTAGCAGATCACAGCATGGGGAAGGGAGTCGCGCAGCTCCTCGAAGGCCTGCTCCCCGCCGACCGTGGTGGGCGGGAAGGGCCCGTGGCGCTGGACCGCCAGACCGTTGGCGCGGGCGGCGGCACGGGCGGCCCGCCAGCGTTCGCCGTCGGACCAGGAGTTCACGGGGCCGGCGACGTAGGTGACCGTGCGGATGCCGTTCTCGCCCAGGTGCGCCATGGCCTGCTGCATCCCGTGCTCGTAGTCCGGGGTCACGGAATCCAGGCCCGCGACGCGCCGATTGAGGACCACGACCGGGATGCGCTTGGTGAGGTGGTTCAGCGTCGCGTCGGAGAGCCGGGTGCCCGAGAGCACGATCCCGTCGACGACGTTGATGGCGCTCTCGAGGCTCGAACGCTCGCGCACCTCGTCCTCGACCGTGTCCAGCAGGAGCAGCAGGAAGTCCTGCTCGTGCGCGCTCTCCTGCATGCCGGAGACCAGCTCGGCGAAGTAGGGGTTGGTGAGGTCGGCGATCTCGATGCCGAGGCGGTGGTGGCGCTGCCCACGCTCCTGGGAGTCCGGGGCGGAGGTGCGGTAGTCGAGCTGCTTGGCCGCAGCCATCACCTTGGAGTGGGTGGCGGCGCTGACACGACCGGGACGGGAGAACGCGCGGGAGACGGTCGACGGGGCGACCCCGGCGGTCTTGGCGACGTCGTAGATCGTCACGCGCTTGTCCGCCACTCAGTCGCTCCGTCCTCGCCTGATCGGCGATGTCCTGTCGTCGCGGCGCGGCCCCGATGCTGCACGGAGTACGGTGGTTCGCGCCCGTTCCTGGGGAGGAACTCTACCCCGTGGAGACGGCAACCGGCGGCAACCGAGGCGTGCACCGCCCCGCGCAGGTTCCTCAGTGCGCTCCACCCAGCTCGACGAGCAGCACCCCCGCGACGATCAGCCCCATGCCCCCGAGCATCAGCGGCGTCAGCGCCTCGCGGAACAGGAGCCGCGAGAGCAGGGCGGTCAGCACGATGCCGGCCGCCGCCCAGACGCCGTAGGCGATGCCGAGCGGCATGCCGGTCGCGAGGGAGCCGGACAGGAAGGTGAAGGCGACGACGTAGCCGAGCGCCACCAGCAGGTACCAGGCGCGGCGACCGCCCGCAGCCACCCGCAGCGAGAGGGTCGCGGCGACCTCGCTGACCACCGCGACGATCAGCAGCAGCCAGCTCATGACGCCGCCGCCTCGCGGGTCGCCGCCCGGTGGGAGCCGATCTCGACCACCGCCACCCCAGCGGCGATCAGCACGATGCCGCTGATCTTCAGGGCGGTGAAGGGCTCCCCGAACAGCACGGCGGAGAGCACCGCGGTGAGCACGACGCCGCAGGCCGCCCACATCCCGTAGGCGACCCCGAGCGCCATCCCGCGTCGCAGCACGAGGGCGAGGAGCCCGAAGGAGAGGGCGTAGCCGAGGACCACCACGACGTAGAGCAGGGGGCGGTCGAGGGCGCCCCGCAGGGCGAGGGTCGCGGTGACCTCGCTGAGGATCGCTCCGACCAGGAACAGCCAGGCGGTCATGTCTCGCCGCCGAGCAGGTCCCGGGCGAGGGCGTGGATGGCACGGGCGTCCTCGGCGGGCACGTCGAGCTGCCCGGTGGCACGGTCGAACCAGAGCCCGTCGGCCATCAGGCGCACCGCGAGCAGGCGCTGTCGCTCGCCGGCCGGGGTCCCGGCGGGGATCGACAGCCAGCCGGCGAGCTGCTCCTGCCAGCGCGCGGTGAGGGTCACGCGCAGCCGCGGGTCGGCGAAGATCACGAGGTCGGCCGGGGAGAGCCGCGCCCAGCAGGCCCAGTCGAGGTAAGCGAGGAACCGGCGGCGGGCGGGCACGGAGGCGAGGTCCTCGACGCCTTCGGGATGGACGGCGTCGATCTGGGCGAGCACCTCCCGCTCGTAGCGATCGGCGATGTGGTCGAGGACGCCGCGCAGCAGGGCTTCCTTGGTGGAGAAGTGGTACATGAGCCCGGTCTTGGTGACCCCGGCGGCGCGCGCGGCCGAGTCCAGGGTCAAGGTGCCGTCGACGCCGAGGTGGGCCTCGGCGGCGTCCAGCATCGCCGCCCGGGCCGACGGCCGATGAGCGGGGCGAGGCGGGATATCTGCAGGCGCCATGGGCATCCCTTCCTCCTACGACGACGATGCCTCTACTTTACTGCCCGAATGGTCAACTAACAATGGGCTGGTTGGCGGTCGTGGTGTTCTACGGGTTGAACGGGATCGACCTCGAGGCGCGCGGTGACGACGCCTACGACCTGGTCATCGCCGTGGCCACGGGCCGAGCGGGCATCGACGAGATCGCTTCCGCCCTCTCCGACTGGCGGTGAGGACCTGTCACCTGATGGCCGGGGCGCCCCCGGCCGAGTCACTCCCCCGGCGCCGGGGCCCAGCGAGCGATCTGCGCGGCGAGATGCCCGGCGCCGTAGCCGTTGTCGATGTTGACCACACCGATCCCGGGCGCGCAGGCCGAGAGCATGGTGAGCGCTGCGGCGTGGCCGCCGGCGGCGACGCCGTAGCCGACGGACGTGGGCAGGGCGACGACGGGGGCGCTGATCTGCCCGGCGACCACGGTGGGCAGGGCGCCGTCCATGCCGGCGGCGACCACCACGCAGGCCGCTTCGCGCAGCTCGGGCAGGCGGGAGAGCAGGCGGTGGAGCCCGGCGATGCCGATGTCGGCGATGAGCCGGGTGGGGCGGCCGAGGTAGCGGGCGGTGAGCTCGGCCTCGCGGGCCACGGGGAGGTCGCTGGTGCCGGCGCAGGCGATGATCACCTCTCCCCCGCTCGGTGCGGGCGGCGCGGCGGGCCAGGCGAGCAGGTGGGCGTCAGCGTGGTGGAGGGCCTCGGGCAGGGCCTCGAGGATCGCGGCGGCCCGAGCGTCGTCGGCGCGGGTGAACAGGACCGGGCCGAGATCCTCGTGGCCGGCGGCATGCAGCCGCGCGTACTCGGCGGCGATGGTGCGCACCTGCTCGACGCTCTTGGCGTCGCACAGCACGGCCTCGGGTGCGCCGCGACGGCGGGAGCGGTCGAGGTCGAGCTCGAGGACACCGTCGATCAGCCCGTCGGCGGGGGTCTTCTCAGCCATGCGCGGCGGCGCCCTTGCCGATGATCTGCAGGGAGAACAGCCCCGAGCGGATGCCGTCGAGGTCGATCGTCACGTGCGCGAAGCCCGCCTCCTTGCCGGCGGTCGCGAGCGCGGCGCGGATCTGCGGTTCCATGGCGCGGGCCAGTTCGTCGGTGGGCAGCTCGATGCGGCCGACGTCGCCGTGGTGGCGCACCCGGCAGTCGCTGAAGCCCTGTTCGTAGACGGCGTCCTCGAGGTCGTCGATCTGGCGCAGCTTCTCCGGGGTGACGCTCTGACCGAAGGGGACGCGGGAGGCCAGGCAGGGTGCGGCGGGTTTGTCCGCGACCGGGAGCGAGAGGGCGCGGGCGACGTCGCGGACCTGCTGCTTCGTCATCCCGGCGCTCGAGAGCGGGCGCAGCACCCGGTGGCGGGTGGCGGCGCCGGCACCAGGACGGTCGTGCTTCGTGGCGTCGTCGGCGTTCTCGCCGTAGGCGACGGCGTCCACGTGGTACTCGCCGACGATGTCGTCGTCGATGCGGGTGAACAGCTCGTCCTTGCAGTGGAAGCAGCGGGAGCCGTCGTTCTTCTGGTAGTCGGGGTTCTCGCCCTCGCGGGTGGGGACCTCGACCACGTCGATCCCGATCACGGCGGCGACCCGGTGGGCCAGGCGACGTTCACGACGGGCGAGCGACGGGGAGACGCCGAGCAGCGCGACCACGTTCTCGGTGCCGAGGGCGCGCACGGCGAGCGCCAGCAGGGTCGCGGAGTCGACTCCGCCGGAATAGGCGACGCCGAGCCGCTGGACGGTGCTGAGCTGGGCGGCGACCGAGTCGGCGAGCGCGAGGGTCTCCCCTTCGAGCGCCTCGGGAGTCATGGACTGCGCCTCGAATCCCGTGTGACCGGGATGGAACAGCGAGGTGGGCGCCGACGCGTCGGCGCTCGGGCGGGCGGCCGACGGATCGAGCGGGCGGGCGGTGTGCTGGGGGTTCGCGGTCACAGGGACTGACGCTCCTCGGCGAGACGGAACAGGACCTCTCCGGCATGGTCGATGACGAGGGTGTCGGGGTCCTGACGCAGGGCCTCGAGGTCCAGGCTCGCGGGGTCGATGTAGGGGACGTTGTACTCGGCGCACACCTCGGGTGGGATGGAGGTGGCGAAGGATCGGCGCACCCGCTGGGTCTCCTCCCCGGTCTCGGGATCGTAGGTGCCCAGTCCCGTCACGTGCGTGGAGTGGGCGAGCTCGCCCCAGGGATGGTCCTGGAAGCGGTCCCACTGCTTCGTGAAGTACTCAATGTTGTGGTATCCGATATCGCGCAGACCGGGGTGCATGACGGCCACCTCGGTGATGTGCGGGGCGTAGAGGATGACCTCGCCGCCGTCGGCGCACACGGGCTCGGACTTGTAGAAGCCCTTGGCGCCGGTCCAGATGTCCTCGTACATCTCCGGCACCAGCGCCACGATCCGCTGGTAGGGCCGCTCGACGTAGGTGATGTGGGTGAGCGCGGAGATCTTCGCCATCGCGGCCCAGGCGGCCTGCGGGTCGCCGTAGGCGATCGCGTTGAGGTCCTGCCCGCCGGAGACGACGTCCATGGTGAAGCATTGCTTCTCGGCGTCGACGAGCTCGCTGGCAGCATCGACGAGCTGACGCACCGGGGTGATGCCGAGGGTGCCGATGATGCGGCTGGCGGTGATGAGCGCTCCGACCCAGTGGGAGATGTCGATGACGTCGTGCACGGAACATCCGGGGAAGAAGTACTTGTTGCCGCCGGAGAAGCCGACCACTTCGTGCGGGAACACGGGGCCGACGATCAGGTTCACGTCGGATTCGACGCACAGCCGGTTGATCTGCACCCGCATCGGGATATCGGTGAGCAGGCCGCCGGTGAGCTCGGCGATGCGCTCGGCGGAGATCTCACCGAGGTCTGCGATCTGCTCCGGATCGTCCCAGGCGTGGTTGACGACGCTCCACTCGGGATACGTCGCCTGTGCGCCGCGCTCGGTGGAGCCCAGGAGCTTGTCGATCGCCTCCTCGCTCATCGCTGCATGCGTGCCCAGCGCGATCAGCACGGTCACGGAGGAGGCACGGCCGGCGAGGGCGTCATGGATCGCGGGCAGCACCTTGGGCAGCGGGACGGAGCGGGTGCCGTCGGGGATGATCAGGCAGACGCTCTTGCCGTCGTAGTCGGCACCGGCGAGCTGTTCGGTGACGAAGCCGCGGATCTGCTCCTCGGTGAGGAGGCCGTCGGCGCCGCCGAGGAGGGCGGCTTGCTCGGCGAGGCCCTCGGGGATCGGGTCGATGGTGGGCGTCGTCGCGGTCGGCTCGCTCATCGCTCCATGATGCGCCGTCTGACCAGGGAAAGCCAAGGATGCTCGGCTGTTGCCATGGTCCTCGGCCGACAGGGCGAAGCGGCTCGGGACGCAGGGATGCGCTGCCCTCAGCCCCTGTGTTCAGTTGCTGACGGGGTCGTAGTCCGCGTCCGTCACGAACGACTCGAACTGTGCCTCGCTGCCGTGGAAGAGGTTCGAATCACCCGCGAAGGGGCCGGAATCCGAGTACTGCCAGATCTCCCACGCGTTCCAGGTGCCGGGGATCTCGACCCCCACGGGCGGATCCGGCTTGTAATGCGCCACGTGCAGCGGCGCGTTCTCCGGAGACCACTGCGGGCCGACCTGGTCATCCCAGAACCAGGCACCGGTGTAGACCACCGGGGTGCGGCCCGTCTCCTTCCGGTAGTGATCGATCCACTCCGTCACCCAGGCCTGGAGTTCCGCCTGGCTGAGGCCCCCGGGGTTGTCCTCGACATCGAGCATCCCGGGCATGGTGCGGCCGTCGTCGGTCCAGCCGCCGTCGTTCTTCAGGAAGAATTCGCACTCCTCGACCGGGTCGCTGTTGCCGGGCTCAGCCCAGTGGTAGGCGCCGTGCACGAGGCCCGCGTCGTAGGACCCTCCGTACTGCTGCGAGAAGAACTCGTTGGTGTACCAGTTCCCCTGGGTGGTCTTGCAGTAGGCGAACCTCGAGCCGAGCTCCTTCTGAGCGGCCCAGTCGACCTCCCCCTGATGCGAGGAGACGTCCTGGCCGCGGATCCCGGCATCCTCCGCCCGGGCCCGGGCGGGCGCCAGGGCGGCAGCAGTACCGCCGAGAGCGACGGCTCCTGCGGTGCCGAGCAGCGCGGAACGCAGGACGGTGCGGCGATCGATTCGGTGAGCGGGTCGGGCTGACACGGTGTTCATCTCGGATCCTTCTCTCCTCGTCGGGGCGGTTTCGCGCTTGCTCGCCGCCCGATCCCCTGCCGGGCGGTCCCTGCGACGCTATCGAATTCCGGTGACGACGAACACACCCCTCGCCCGGTTCTCCGCATCACCCCAGGTAGCGACAGTCGTTAAGGAGAGTCCCCGACGTTCCCGACGGAACGTGATCCGTACCCCAGGACCTCGGGAGACGGCGATACCGAACCCCGGGCGGACGCGCCGTGCCGAGGGGAAGATCCCTGCCTCCCCCACCGCGAGCCCGCTACGGCGCGCGCACGGACGACGAACTCGCCGAAATGGAGACCGGCAACGACCTCCGAGGTCATGGCAGATTTCCTGGGCAGGTGGCCGCAAATCCGGGTGCATCGGCCTCCCCTCGGACAGCCTTCGGCGCGCCCGGGGGCGGCGTCATACGCTGACCCCGTCACGGCGGTATCGGGCGGAGGATCGGAGATCGTGGGTGGACGATCAGGACGAGAGTCATCGACCTGCAGCACTGTTTTTCCCTGGCCAGAGCGTGGGGCTGGGCCTGGACGGTCGGGTCGAGGAGATCTCCCGACTGCTGGTCAAGGCACCGCTGGACGACATCCACGTCGATGGTCACAACTGGTTAAGGCAGCGATACCGGGAGTTCGTCCCGCTGATCCTGCCGACCGCCCTGCGGGCCGTCGAGCACGGTGCACCCCTGGATCCGACGGCTCTCGGCGCATTCCGCCGACTCGCTGCGGAGTGCGCCGCCGAACATCCCCGCGGCGATCTGTCGGTCGTCCTCCGGGGTGCGATCCCCGCCCTCCGAGTGTTCGCACTGGTGATGCAGGCTTTCGCGCAGGAGCCCGGCGCGCGCACGTTGCTGGCGATGAGCCGCGCGTCGCTCATCGCCCACGAGCTGTCCACCTGCTGGGTCGAAGCGTGGTGGAGTCGCGACAGCGAGCTCGCATCCCTATCCCCCGTCGCGGAGAACCTGACAGCCGAGGACATCGATCTGGTCCCCCGCACTCCCGATCTGGAGGAGAGCGATGAGCGCATGCTCGCCCTGGCCGCGCACGGCTTCTCGAACCAGGAGATCTCACAGGAGACCTCGTACAGCAAACAGGCGGTGGCATGGCGACTCGGGCGGCTGATGAAGGTGTGGAAGGCTCCGAACCGGACCGCGCTGGTGTCCTTTGCCTTCGCCAAGGGGTGGCTCCGGCCGCGCCCCGCACGTTCCCGACGGCGTTCACGATCGCGCGCTCTCGAGGCCAGCGACAACGAGTGAACTCCCGGAGAGCACCTGCTCTCCGGGAGTTCGACCGACTTGCGGGTCCCTGACGTGCGGGATCCCGGCACGCGGCATCTCGTCGTTCGGCGCGTCAGCCGCCGTTCACGCTGATGACGTCGTCGCTGGTGCGCTCCATGTTGCCGCGCACGCCCCAGTTGATCCAGCCGCCGTCACCATTGTTCGTGACCTTCCCGGGGCCGCTGAACCAGTAGATGACGTAGCTGCCGCCCTTGATGTCGATCGGCTCCGCATGCGCCACCTCACCCTCGACGCTGATGTCCTGGTTCTTGTTCACGACCGCGACAGTGAGGCGGTCGGGGTTGCCATCGTTGAGGTAGCCGACATCCAGCGCCGCCCTGACGGCGCCGCCGCGGTCGTCCTGATCGTTGACGGCGTCCGCGATCGCGTTGCCGATGGCGACCGGGTCGAGGTTGACGCTCACGTCGCCACCGACGTCCGCAGCCGCCGAGGACGGTGCGGGAGCGGCAGCCTGGGCCGCCTGGGCGGGGAGGGCAACAGCGGTGATCGATGCGCCGGCGACGACGGTGCCGGCCAGCAGCTTGGCGGTCTTCGAGGTAAAGGCGTTCATCATGCGCTCTCTTTCTCTTCGACGTGACCAGTGGTGGTCGTCCTGCTCGAACACCCTCAGCCTGTGGGTGGAGGCGGTCAGAACACCAGCCCTCACCGCTGACGTTGGTCGATCGACCAACGCATCCCCGCGAGAGTCGGGCAGACTGCCACGGCCGCGGGCGCAGTGGTACGGTCCCCCGGCGCCGAGCACTTCGGTACCGCATCTGGAGTGAATCGACCCGATCGCCGGGACGACAGCGACCCATGTCCTTCCGGGTGCTCGACGAAGGCGCCCGGCGTCCTCAATCTGTCTCGGCCCTCCGACCCGATGACTCCGCACTCTCGAGCGGCAGCCCGGGCAGGCCGTCGATGCTCCGCGCGTTCCGCTCGGCGCGGTACTGCGCCATGCCGTCCGCACCCTTCTTCTCGGCCCGCAGGCGGAGGAGGTCACGCTCACCGGTCTTCTCCATGATCGGAACGCCCCAGCCGCACGAGTCACTGATCCGGGTCACGTCCACGGTGATCACCGCTCGGGTGCTCGGATGCTCGGGGTGCCGTGCGACGACGTCCTCGAACGTGGCCTCGCCGGGCAGGAACACCTCGCCCGTGCCGTGCAGGCGAACGATGCGGGGCCGCTTGCCGTAGGAGGCGAACATGAGGCACACGCGGCCGTTCTCGCGTATGTGCGCGATGGTCTCGACTCCGCTGCCGGTGTAGTCGACCCAGGCGACCCGGTGGGGGTCCAGGACGGAGAAGGTGTCGTGCCCGCGCGGCGAGACGTTCACGTGCCCGTCGGCGCCGAGGGGTGCCGTGGCGACGAACCACAGGGGCTGTTCCTCGATCCATGAACGCAGGTTCGGATCTATCGCGTCGAAGACTTTGCCCATGCTCGGAGCGTAGACCTCCCACGAGGCGTGAGCGCAGAAAACGACGCGACGTCGGCGAGGAATCTTGCCAGGATGGCCGCCATGGATGAGGTCGAAGTCGTCGTCGCGCACAGTCAGCGCGCGACGCTGCGCGTCGGCGACGTGTTCCTGAAGGTGGACGTCGACGCGGCGCATGCCGACGTCGAGGAACGCGCCATGGCTCTGGCTCCCGTGCCCACGCCGAGGATCCTCTGGCGCCGGCCACCGGTCCTCGCGATCGCCGCCGTGCCCGGCAGAGCGCTCGGCGTTCTCGGCGAGCCCTCCCCCGCATCGCCGGCGGCATGGTCTGCAGCAGGCGCTGCGATACGGACTCTGCACGATGCGCCGCTGCCGCCGTGGGAGGGACACACGCTCGAGGACACCACAGAGGAACTCGATCGCGAGTGCTCGTGGCTGCTCGAGCACGACGTCCTGCCCGCCGAGGTCATCCGTCACAACCGCGAGATCGCGGAGGCGGCGCTCCGGCCGCGGCGACCGGCGTTCATCCATGGCGACCTGCAGATCACGCACGTCTTTATCGAGGACGACGAGGTCGTCGGCATCATCGACTGGTCCGAGGCCGCCCCCGGGGATGCCATGTTCGATCTGGCCACCGTGACCCTCGGGCACGAGGAGCATCTGGACGACCTGCTCGACGGCTACGGCGAAGGCGCGGACCCCCAGGTGATCCGTGCCTGGTGGTCACTGCGCAGCCTCATGGCGTCACGCTGGCTGATCACCCACGGCTTCGACCCGGACGCGCCGGGATGCGAGTTCGACGTCCTCAGGGCACGGATGCGGGAGACGTAGCGACTACTCGGCGGGTAGGTACCGGCGGCAGCAGAGGGGAATCTCCTGGCGGGACGTCGACGCTGGCAGGATGGACACATGATCGAGGGATCTCCGGCGAAGCGGCCGGCCAGCAAGCGGGCTCCCACGCTCCGTGACGTGGCGGAGCATGCCGGGGTGTCCTTCAAGACGGTCTCCAACGTCATCAACGACTACGAGTACGTGAGCGAGACGACGCGCGCGAAGGTCAAGCGATCGATCGCCGAGCTCGGCTACATCCCCCAGAACGCCGCCCGGCAGTTGAGGACCGGGGCGAGCAACATCTTCACGCTCTCGTTCCCGTCGCTGGCCTTCAGCTACTTCTCGGGCCTGGCCCAGGAGATCGTGGATGAAGCAGCGCGTCAGGACCTCACCATCGTGCTGCGCAACAACTCCGCCGGCCGGGAGGAGGAGATGAAGGTCCTGACCGGGTTCGACCATCGCCTCGGTGACGGGTTCATCTTCAATCCGCTCCTGGTCGGCGAGCAGTTCATCGCCGATCTGGAGGAGGTCCGCCAGCCCACGGTGTTCATCGGCGAGCACGTGCCCACCGACCGGCTCCCGGCGGGGTCGGACTACGTGCGGATCGACAACACCCGTGCGTTCGTGGAGCTCACCGATCACGTCATCTCTCGCGGGCGCCGTCGTCCTGCGTTCCTCGGGTCCTTGCCGGCGCCGAGTGCCAACCAACCGCATGGCTCGATGCGACTGCGTCTGGACGGTTTCCGCACCTCGGTCGCCACGCACGGCCTATCGGTGCAGGACGCGCCCGTGGTCGCGGTCGACCATTGGCACCGCCTCGATGCTCGCCGCGCGGTGAATCGACTGCTGGATTCCGACGGCGGGATCGACGCGATCGTGTGCGGCAACGACGAGCTCGCGCTGGGGGTTCTGGCAGGCCTGCGCGACCGCGGCCGGCGCGTGCCCGACGACGTGGCGGTGGTCAGCTACGACGACATCCCTGACGCCCAATTCACCAGCCCAGCTCTGACGTCGATCCGGCCGGACGTGCTGCAGATCGCCCGTGAATCGCTGTCGATGCTGACCGAAAGGGTTCGAGGATTCGACGGGCCGCCACGCACCGTCACCGTCCCGCATTACTTGATCGTGCGGGAGAGCTCGCCGCCGACCGTCCATCTACCCTGAGAGCGTGTTCACGAGATTCCAGAGTGCGGTGCCGAATCGCCGTGGGTCGTTCCCCGGGATCTTCGCGATGACGAACGGGCTTCGCGACTCCGGCCTGCTCAGCATGACTGATGCCGCGTGGGTGCGCACACAGAACGCATACGCCGAGCGCACCTACACCGACCCCAGCACCGTGGCGGCAGCCTGCTACGACGCGTCGCTCAATCCAGGCGCGCGTTCCTGGTTCAAGGACGACGCGACGGAGCTCCTGCAGATGGCGCGCCTCTACACGAGATTGCTCGACCGGCACGACGTGCCGTGGATCGAGCTCTGCATGTCGGATCCGGGCCGCACCGTCTATGAGGACGCAGTGCAGGTGGTGGCGGTTCCCTACACCTTCGAGGAGCACTGGCCACTGCGGGAGACCTCTGACTGAGGGTCCCGGTCGCTGACACCGCCCGACGGCACCGGACCGTCCAGCGCGCTCTCACCCGACGCCTCCGACGGAAGAACTCGATTGCCAGGGGCGGACCGGCCCCGAAAACTGAACCCATGCCGGACCAGCCGAACGACGGGACCATCCACCAGCACCCTCTGGCTTATCTCCTGGGGCTCGAAGGCGTCGCCCTGATGCGCGCCTTCGCCGGCGAGTACGACCGCGCGTTCACCGAGGCCAGAATCGCCGAGGTGCGCGAACTGCTCGAGCGCGCCGCCGAGCTCGGCCCCGGGGTCGACGTCCCTCCCCTGCCGGTGGCCGACGGCTATGACGGCTGGGCGGCGACCTACGACGGCGAGGACAACGGCTGCTTCCCGATGCGCGACGACGTACTCACCCCGCTGCTCGATGCCCTGGCGCCCGGTCGCGTGCTCGACGCCGGTTGCGGGACCGGTGCGGTCACCCAGCAGCTGGTGGACCGAGGGCACGACGTCGTCGGCGTCGACTTCTCCAAGGCCATGCTGTCGCGCGCCCGCACGGCGGTGCCCGAGGCCAGGTTCCTGGAGGGCGACCTCACCGATCTGCCGCTGCCCGACGCTGACGTCGACCACCTGGTGTGCAGCCTGGCGCTCACCCACCTCAGTGACCTGGGCCCGTTCTTCGCCGAAGCCGCGCGGGTCATGCGACCCGGTGGCCACCTGCTCGTGCTCGACACCCGCGGCCACTTCACCGGCTCACCGCGTTACCCGCTGGTCAAACAGTCGCCCGACGGTCGCACCGGTCACATCACGGGCCACAGTCACGGTCTCGGCGACTACCTGCGCGCAGCCCTGCCGCATGGTTTCGTGGTGCGCGCCTGCCAGGAGACCTACCTCGGCGAGGGCACGGTCGGGCCCGAGGAGACGGCCGCGCCGCTGACCCCCGGTCCGCCGAACATCTGGGAGTTGCACCCGTGGATTCCCGAGGCCACCAACGCGGCCAAAGCCGGGCAGGCGGCGGTCGTCGCCTGGGAGTTCGAGCTGCGGCCCGACGTCTGACGGGCCGCGCGGTGTTCACCAGGTAGGGCGGGCTCCGGGTGCGACATGAGGACACTGCGTCGACTCGTCTCCTCCACGTCTTTCACCGGAATGAGTCGATGACCTCCCCACCCCGAGCACCGGGCGGGATCGGTGATGAGCTCAGTCGAGAACAGCGTCGGCCTCTACCTCGATCAGCACGTCGGGCTCGAACAGATAATCGACACCGATCACCGACACAGGTGGCAGCGGGGTAGGCAGGCCCAACTCCTCCGTGACGCCCTCGATACCCGCCATGAAATCGGTGTACTTCTCGGGCCGCCAGTCGGTGACGAAGAATCTCAGGCGCACGACGTCGGAGAACGTCGCCCCGGCCCCCGCCAGTCCTCGCGCGGTGTTGCGCAGTGCGTGGGCGAGCTGGCCGCCCAGATCACCGGGAGCGACCGGGCGGCCCTCACCATCGCGAGCGATCTGCCCGGCCACCTGGACCTGGCGAGATCCCGTGGCGATGGAGACGTGGTGGTACGGGACGGGCTGGAACATGCCCTCGGGGGTCTGAAGCTGCACAGTCACGGGAATCCTTTCCGAGGTCAACATTGGTATCTCATGTCTACCTGGTATCCCAAGGGGACTTCAACGAGACTAGGTGTCATGGACGACACCGCCTCCGCACCTGTCCCGGCCCAGATCACCGCCGAGCAGCGCGAACTGCTGGACCAGGTATTGGACAGATGGTCGCTGCAGGTGCTCGACAAGCTCTGCGAGCGTCCGCACCGCTTCAATGAGCTGCGTCGCGCGATAACTGTGGTGACGCAGAAATCCCTCACCTCGACTCTCCGACGACTCGAGCGCAATGGCATGGTCGACCGTGTCGTCGTGGGGACACGACCTGTCGCCGTGGAGTACCACCTCACGGAGTTGGGCGCGACGCTGCAGGACCTCATCGACGCCCTGCTGAGATGGGCGTCGGGGAACATGGAATCAGTCCGTCATGCTCGTGCTCGCTTCGACGACGGTGGCCCTGCCTGACTCCTGCGGACGCTCGCCGAGAATCACGCGCTCTCTCGCGGGAAGAGGTTCAGCGGTGAGGAGCGACCGCCGACGACGCGCGCTTGATCTCCGCGGCAATATCCCCAGGCGCAGCAGATGAGGCATCGAGCACCAGGTCGAAGTCCTCGCGGTCGGCGATCCCGAAGTGTCCGCGGGCGTTCCCCCATTGCCGCCCCCGGGTGCGTCCGGCCTCGCGCTGCTCGACGACGCTGAGCGGGGCCTTCAGGTGCACCCAGTACGCGTGGAAGGAGGCAAGCTCCCGCTTCCACGCGGGGATGATCGATGAGTCCACAGGCATCTCGTCCAGGATCACGTTGTTGCCGCAGTCGAGCATCGCCCGCACCGAGGCGCGCATCCCGGCGAGAAGCCGCTCACCTGCCACTCCGTACCGGATCCTCGAGCGTGGCGAGCCGTCCGGGTCGGCGCTCTCCTCGTACCAGAATCCGGGCCCCGGGCCCCGCGGGTGGTCCTCCCAGTGCTGGGGGAACATGCTGAAGAAGTGGTCGATGCCCACCACCAGATGCGGCTCGGGCAGGATCTCCTGGAGTCGTGCGGCCACGGACGACTTCCCCACGCTCGACGTGCCCGCGAGGGCGATGACCCGACCGACCATGCACTGAGCGTAGCCCGCCGGTGCCGATGCGCCCTCCGCGGTCACCGGTGAACCTCCAGCACCGCGGCGAGCCCCTCGCGCAGATCATCGACGAAGTATTCCGGAACCTCCAGCGACGGGAAGTGCCCTCCGGTATCCGGCGTTCTCCACCGGACGATCTGTCGGAACCGCTCCTGCGCCCAGACGCGCGGCCACCGCTCGATGTCGCGGGGGTAGATCGTGATGGCCGACGGGACGTCGACCCGGAGCGCGGGGTCGAGCGAGTCATGGCTCTCGGAGTAGATACGGGCGGAGGACGCTCCTGTGCGCGTCAGCCAGTACAGCGTGACGTCGTCGAGAACGCGGTCTCTGGGGATCGTCTCGAACGGGCTGTCCGCGGTGTCCGTCCACTCGGCGAACTTGTCGAGAATCCAGGCGAGGAGCCCGACGGGTGAGTCGACGAGCGAGTAGCCGATGGTCTGCGGTCCCGTCGCCTGCTGCTTCGCATACGCCGCATGGAGGCCCCAGAAGTCACGAGATTCCGTGACCCACGCACGCTCCTGCGTAGACAGCCCGTCCATCGGCAATCCGGGCGGTGGCTGCGCGACGGTGGTGTGGATGCCGAGGACGTGCTCCGGGAATCTGCCGCCGAGGATCGTGGTGATCACGCCTCCCCAGTCGCCGCCGTGGGCGAGGAACTCGGTGTACCCGAGCCTGTCCATCAGCTGCACCCAGGTGGCCGCGATCTTCTCGATCCCCCATCCGGTGGTGGACGGCTTGTCGCTGTAGCCGAAGCCCGGCAGTGAGGGGGCCACGACGTGGAACGCCGGCGCGTCAGCGGCCTCCGGTTCAGCCAGTTCGGCAATGACCTGGGTGAACTCGGCGATACTCCCCGGCCAGCCGTGGGTGAGGATCAGAGGGGTCGCATCAGGGCGGGAGGATCGGCGATGCAGGAAGTGGATCTCCAGACCGTCGATGACGGTGCGGAACTGGCCGATCCGGTCCAGACGCCTCTCGAATGACCGCCAGTCGTACTCGGTGCGCCAGTAGTTCACGACGTCCGCGAGGTCGGCGAGGGGCACGCCCTGGTCCCATCGGCCGGGGCCGGGTGCAGCGCCATGGATCGTCTCGGCTTCCGGCAGTCGTGCGGCGGCCAGCCGCGCTCGCAGGTCCTCGAGGTCGGCGTCGGTGGCGTGGGACTCGAAGGCGTGCACGTCCCGGGAGTGGTGGTTCATGAGATGCCCCCTCCAGGAAGAGTCGCCATGGCGAGGAGGTGACGGCCACGGGTGGCCGCGGCGTCGGTGGTGCTCCGGTGCTGGGACATGACAACTCCTGGTCATGAGTGGATTCGGTTCGGGCCGGGAAAGAACCGGCTTAGACGGTTCTATCAGGGGTCGGGGTGAGCGCACAACCAGCTATGGTGGTTCCATGAGTTCCGGCTTCCCCGACTTCCGCCTCGGCACAGTGCTCGCGACCAGCTTCACGGCGACGCTGACGGAGCGTTGCGGCGATCCCGTGGAGCGGATCCCCACCCCGAACCGGCTTGCCGAGTGGCTGGCGGTGAGCGGCCTCGCCGTCAAGTCCTGCACCTCGGCTGAGCTCGAGCGCGCGCGCGAGCTGAGGGAAGCGATTCACACCACGGCGACCGCGGCTGCGCGTCACTCAGGCCTACCTGCCCCAGCTGTCGAGATCATCAATGACTGCAGCACCCGGAGTCGGGCCGCGGCAAACCTGACCTCCGAAGGAAACCGACACTGGAGGCTCAGCGCGACCTCCTCCGTGGACGACGCCCTCGGCGTCATCGCCGCCGACGCGATCAGCATCATCGCGGGTGAACGGGACGGACGGCTGGCGCTGTGCGCCTCGCCGACCTGCCAGGCAGCCTTTTTCGACACCAGTCGCAGTCGCACCCGCCGCTGGTGCGACATGAACACCTGCGGCAATCGCGAGAAGAAGGCGCGCTTCCATGCCGGGCGCCGCAAGGACCCGCGGTGAACCCGGTGGTCGCAGGTAGAGCCGTCGACGTCGCCGACATCCTGGCGCCCCCGCAACGCTGAGCGCGACCGCGAGAAGCCCCTGAGACACTGCGATCGTGACCCGAGCGGAACGGCTCCCATTCCCCCTACTTGACGAGCTCCCTGACGCCCTCCGTGGGGTGATCTTGGACTTCCACTGGAACCTCGAGCACTTGCACGCCCTGGATCTGCCCGACCGCACGATGCGAACGATGGCGACCAACGACCTGGCCTGGCACCTCGAACTGCCGTTCTGGGCGGACCGTGGCCAGCCGTTCCAGGTCTCACCTGCGGAGGTGCGTGCCTACCCGGATCGGTACGCCGAACAGTGGAGTCGAACGATGACGTGCGACCTCGCCTACCCGCTCGACTGCTATCTCGACCCACATGGACGAGTCACCGTGCTCGACGGAGTGCACCGACTCTTGAAAGCAGACGTCCTCGGCTGGCGGACAGTCAGCATCCACATCTTGCGCGAGTCGGATCTCGATGCGATAGCCGTTCCCCTGAAGCGACTGAGCTGACGTCAGCGACCGTCACTGTAGGCAATCTGCCCCGGTGGACGGCTCAGGGAGACCGCCAGGCAGACGAGGAGCCGGTACCGGTGCCGCGGCGTTCACCGGCCGATGAGACGGTTGAGGCCCTCCACGAAAACCTGGGCTTCGTCCTCGAGGTTGTAGTGCACTCGAAAGGACTGGCCGTTCCTCGCATGAACATTGACGGCACCGAACAAGATCCAACGGGTGACGGAGGCCCCCATGACATCTGCTGCAGGGACCTCCCCTCGCTTCGCCCACCCGCCGAACACGCCCTCGCGCAGACGCAGGATCCTACGGTCGGTCACAAGCAGTAGCGGATCCAGGAAGGTCCATCCGTTGCCGTCGAAGGCCAGGTGGACGAACTCGTCTGGAACGAGGAACTTCCTCAGGATGACTTCGTAAGCGCCTCGTGGCACCGGCTTCTCGGAGATTCGATCGAGCGCGAGGAACAGGGAGTGCTGATCGGGTGTGTTATTCACGAACTCAGCGTAGTGCGCCATCGGCATCTTCGACGGAAGCTGGGCAACCAGCCGCTCACCGGCCGATGAGACGGTTGAGGCCGTCCACAAAGGTGTCCGCTTCGGTGTCCGTCGTGTACTGCACCCGGAGCGCCTGTCCGTTCCGCAGGTGGATCTCGACCGTCCCGAACAGGAACCTGCGGTTCACAGAGGCTCCGAGCACGTCGCGAGCAGCGACCTCTCCGCGTTTACTCCACTTGCCGAACCCTAGGTCGCGGAGCCGCAGGATCCGCCGATCCGTGATAATCAGCATCGGATCCATGAAAGTCCACCCGTTGCCACGGAACGCCAGATGCACGATCTCATCCGGAGCGAGATACTTCGTCAGGATCGTCTTATAGGGCCCGTGCGGCTGTGGCCGGTCGTAGAGACGATCGATTGCGGTGAACAGGGAGTGCTGAGGATCTGCAGTACTGGGCACCTGACGAGTCTACCGACCCCTGCATGTCCGCCTCTGACATATCGATCGGGCTCCGTGGGTAGTTCTCCCCATGGTCGCTCCCTCGCATGCTGGGTAGGGTTCCGCGATGTACCGGACGTCGACGGGGGGAAACAGGGATGAGCGGGTTCTACGGGGCGGACACCGAACAGCTGCGATCGCATGCACAACTGTTGAAGGATCGGGCGAGCACGCTCAAGGATCTCCGCGAACGCCTGGATCCCCTGGTGATGGACGAATCGGCGTGGATGGGTGCCGACGCGGAGTCCTTCCGCGAGCAGTGGCGCGGCCAGACTGCAGGTCAGTTTGACCAGATCGGCGAAGGACTGACGGACCGAAGCAGCGACCTCGAGACGCACGCCGAGCAGCAGGACGAGGCCTCTACCGCGGAGGGTGAGGGTTCCGGCGGGTTCCTGGACTTCCTCAAGGACGCCTTCCCCTTCGCGAAGGGGCTCGTCGATGCGGTCAAGGGCACTGTACTCGGCGGCAAGAAAATCTGGGATGTTCTGTCGAACATGAAGAACCCAGACGAGCTCTTGAAGAAGCTTCGAGGGCTCAACGGCAAAGTCTTCGACAAGATCCTGGACAAGCTCGGCAGCTTCGATGAGCTCATGAAGAAGGCCCCCTGGCTGCTGAAGGGCGGAAAGGTCCTCGGCAAGCTCCTCCCCGGCCTGGACATCCTCGCCGGCGGCTGGCAGATGATCGACTCGATCAAAAGCGGCGACACCTTCCACGCGATCACGGGCGTAGTGACCGCCGTGGGCGGCATCCTCATCACCGCCGGCACGATCTGCGACATGACCGGTGTCGGCGCCGTCGTCGGCGTGCCCCTCCAGGTGATCGGGGGAGTCCTCGTGGGTGGCGCGATGATCGCCGATGGCGTGAAATGGGCCGTGGACAACTGGGACACCATCTCCGAGAACGCGAGCAAAGCCTGGGATGCCACCACGGAGTTCGCAGGAGACGCCTGGGATGCCACCACGGAAGCCGCGAGCGACGCCTGGGACGGTGCGACGGACGCTGCGAGCGACGCCGTGGACGGTCTCAAGGACGCCGCCGGTGGCGTGAAGAACGCCCTCGGGTTCTGAGTCTGCACACCGCGTAACCTCGCCCTTACCCCACCCACAGACCGTGAGGACCGCCGATGACCACCACCACGCCCGAGACCGCCGACCCGGACGCCCCCACATTCACCGTCACCGAGCGCGACATGCTCGGCGCCCTGCAGCTCCTGGCCCTCGCCGACGAGGAGGCCGAGGTCCAGTACGTGCTCTCGGACGAGGAGCTCCTCGCCCTCGACGGCCCGGATGCCCTGCGCGTGCTCGGCAGCCCCTACCTCGACCAGGACGGTGTCGACCGGGACACCGCGGCCGCGACCGCCCTGCGTGGGCTCATCGCCCGACGCATCGTCAACCCCACGGACCAGGCCCGCGAGGACGAAGGTGACCTGCTCATCGGAGAGGGCGATCCCACCTCGCGCATGATCCAACTCGAGCGCGGGCTGGCCGGGCTGCTGGCTCTGCGTCGGATCCCCGAAGCCATGGTCATCATCGAGCGCATGGCCTCCGAGGTCCGCACCACCCTCGGCCTGTACTTCTTCCCCGACGACGGTGTGCTCGAGGAATTCACGGCCTCGGACGGCTTCCACCATTTCACCGTCCCCACGCGCGCCGGACTCGCCGCGCGGCTCGCCCAGTTCGTCGACCCGCACGACTGCGCAGCGACCGACGGCGAGGTCGAGGAGATCACCGTGGCGGAGGTGACCTCCCTCGAGGGCCTCGAGGACACCCGTGCACTCTCCACCATCACGAGCATCGGCGACGAAGACGCCTCGCGCGCCACGATCTTCGCCCTGTCGGACCGTCTGCGTGTGGTCGACAACGGACCGGCCGATGACGAGGGGGCCGACCCATCACCTGAGACCGCGCTGGCTATCAGCGACGTCTCGCCGGACTCCCTGCGCGAGATCCTCGAGACACTCCTGCCGGAGCTGCCCGCCGACGAGCCCGACAGCGGTCCCGGCGACGTAGAGGCCTGACGACTACCGGTTCTCCCCGCGCGCCCTCTGTCGCTTCTGGCGCGAGAGCTCGATTCCCATGGACAAGGTGGCGCCGGCGAAGGCTTCCTGCCCGACGAGCGAACGCCGCCCCGCCCCGTCACAGGCGGGGCCTTCGAGCACGGTACAGAGGTGACCACTCCCCTCGACGAAGGGCGCCTCATGGCCGCCGTGCTGACCATCTACGGCAGATCCGACTGCCGGGGCTGCGACGCCCTGGTCCGGCGAGCCATCCGCCGCGGCGTGCCCTACCGCTACGTCGACCTCGAGCGCGACGCCGGGGCCAGAGCCCACGTCCGCACGCTCGGACTCGACGAGCTGCCCGTCGGCGAGGTCGGCGAAGTGCGGTTCAGCGGGGTCAGGTACGACCTCGTCGACGCCTTGGCCCATCCTGCAACTCCTCACCCCCTCCACGGCCATCCTTCTGACCTGCACTGATGCGCAGGGCAAGATTCCTGGGCGGCTCCGTCCTCTGCGGGCAAGGTCCAGGGCAAGGTCCTCTCGACAGCATGGCGGCACCACCTCGGATCCCCTGCGGAGGAATCACCATGAACACCCTCACCACGGCCCTCGACGCCGCTCTCGAGACGATGCTCGCCGACGAGCTGACCGAGTCCGTCGGGGCGGCGCGCACGGTCGCCGAGCTGCTGGAGATGCTGGCGTTGCGCGACGACGACCTCACCGACCAGGTCCTGCACGCCCTGCTGTCCCGCGTCGGCTCGGACCCGCAGGCACGGGAGCTGCTCCTGCACATCATGGGACCGGCGCTCCGCGCCCTCGCCCGCAAGCACACCCGTTACTGCCACGGCACGAAGAGTCCCACCGACGCGTTCTGCACCGTCGTGGAGGCGTTCTACGACGCCCTGGCAACCCCGTCCGTCCAGGCGAAGACCACCCGGGTGGCCGCTCGGATCACGGGCCAGACGCGCACGGAGCTCGCCCGACTGATCGCGGAGGAACGGGCCTCGCGCACCGCCTACCCGCCGCACGTGCTCGATGTCACGCACTCACGGCAGTCTCCCCCAGGTGGATCGAGTGCCCACGAAAGCCAGATGGCCCTTCTCGAGGGTCTCGCGCAGGCACGAGAACGCCAGGTCATCTCGCAGGACGAGGCGCGCTTCCTGCTCGCCGTGCACTCGCCCGGAACCGGCTTGGATCTCGTCACAGATTGCCGTCTGGGAGGCCTTTCGCCCGCCGCGGTTCGCAAGCGCTCCTCCCGTCTGGTGCGACGCCTCGCCGAAGCCGTCTCGCACGACGACGAGCTTCGCGCGGGCATGGTGGACGCGGCCGCATGACCCCCTTCCTCTGCAGGTCACGCCTCACCGTGTCGTGCCCCTCCCAATCGATGGTTCGGGCCGTCTTGGGGCGCCGCGGCGAGGGTGCGGACCGGTCGCCGGGCCACGCACACGATGCCGCGCCTTCCACGCCGATGACCGACCGGTCACCGACGGCATTTACGATGAGGTCGACATCGTCACCACCGCCCGCCAGAGCACCGTCGCGCGCGGCGGGCCGTGACGTCCAGCAGTCCGGGGTGGACCTGCTGCCCACGATCGTCATCCTCCGAGAGCACACCAGGAGCAGTCCATGTGCGAGGCCCTCTCGCCGCGTCAACGCGTCCGCGCGCCCGAGGCATCCCTTCCCGTCGTGACCGCACGGGGCGAACACCCCCGCCTGCGGAACGCCGAGGGCTGAACTCCGAAAGGAAAACTGCCATGCCCCTGCTGTCCACGAGCACGCCGAAGGACGCCGAAACCGGCCCGGAGGACGCTGAGCACACTCCCGTCCCCGTGGCACCCTCCGGCTCCTTGCTGCGCAGACGGCGCCGACCGGCCCTGATCGCGCTGGGCATCGCCCTGATCGTGGTCTGCGGCCTGGGGACCTACTGGGTCGTGGACCGGCTGTCGACGACCAGCCAGGTCGTCGTCGCGGCCGCGGACGTCCCCGAGGGCCAGGTCCTGAGCGCCGATGACCTCACCACGACAGAGGTGAACGTCCCGGCCGGCACCTCCGTCGTCTCGGGAAGCGATCTCGAGTCGCTGGTCGGTCAGCGCGCCGCCTCCCCGCTGCACGAAGGGGCGCTGCTCTCCCCCGGGCAGGTCAGCGAGGAGAACTTCCCCGCCCCCGGCACGGCCGTGGTCGGCATCCGGGTCACGGCCGGTCAGATCCCGGCGAACGACGTCGAGCCCGGGGACTCCGTCCAGATCGTCGGCACGCCCCGGGAGGGCGACGACCCGCCCACGGGCGATGCCCCCGTCGTCAACGGCACCGTCCATGCTGTCGCTTCCCCCACCTCCGAAGGCGTGATCGTGGTCGACGTGCTGGTCGAGGAGGAGCGGGCCGCGACGCTCACCTCGCTGTCCGCCACCGGCAGGATCGGTGTCGTGCTCCTGCCCGAGGAGCAGTGACATGCTGATCTCCCTGACCTCCGTCTCCGGATCCCCGGGCGTGTCCACCACCGCCGTGGGCCTGGCCCTGATGTGGCCCCGCGACGTGATCCTGCTGGAGGCCGACACCGTCGGCGCCTCCCCCACACTGGCCGGGTTCTTCGCAGGCAGCGTGCCGCCGAAATCCACGGTTCTGGACCTGGTGCCGGGCGCGGACTTCGAGGAACAGCTCATGAGGCGGTCCCTCCCCCTCACCGAGGAGCAGTCCCCGCTGCGCCGTCTGGTCCCTGGGATCAGCAATCCTCTGCACGGCAAGGCGCTGTCGACCCGTTGGGACGCCTTGGCCCTGGCGCTGTACGACCTGGACCGGGCCGGGATCGACGTGATCACCGACATCGGCCGGATCCACTCCCCGTACCTGGCCGCGCCGATCCTGCAGGCCTCCGACGTCTCGGTGCTGACGCTGCGACCGACGATCACCTCGACCCTGACCGCACGCACCACGATCAAGCACCGTCGCCTCGCCGAGGACGACGGGCTCTCCGCCCCTGCCTTCCACCTGCTGACCGTCTCGGCGCCCGACACCTACTCCCCCTCCGAGACCAGCCGGGCGCTGCACCATCCGACGGTGGGCTCGCTCCCCTGGGCCCCCAAGCACGCCGCGGCGCTCGCCCACGGCCGCCCCCGGCCACGCGGCTTCGACACCAGCTCCTACGCGCGCAACCTGCGCTCGCTCGCGGATGCGATCTCGGCCGCCGGGCAGAAGCGCCGCACCGCGATCCAGACCCTCCGAGGTGCCACCCGATGACCCCGCAGCAGCCCCAGGCACAGGACCTCCCCGACTTCGAGGGCCTGGCCCTCGTCGACCTCGACGACGACCTCCTGGCCCCGGCCCCGCTCGCGCCGTCGGCCACGAAGGATGACACCACGGTGCGGCGCCCTGCCACCGCACCGGCCGCCTCTCCGGCAGAGGCGGACCAGGGTTTCCGGGACTGGACCGTCGTGGACCTGATCCGCGGCGAGGTCGCCGACGCGCTGGCCGAGGAAGACTCGCCGGGCACCGATGACGAGGACCGTCGAGCCCGCGCGATCTCCCTCATCGGGCACTACATCGACGACGAGGAGAACCGTCGCCTGGACCAGGGGCTCGTGCAGTGGAGCAATGCCGAGCGCCGCGCGATCACCCAGGCCGTCCTCGAATCTCTCTTCGGCTTCGGCCGCCTCCAGCCGCTGCTGGACGACACCAGCATCGAGAACATCGAGATCTACGGGTACGACGACATCCTCGTCCAGCACACCGACAACGCCTTCTCCGAGGCGGAGCCCGTCGCCGAGAGCGACGAGGACCTGCTGTCCACCCTCTCGTTCTACGCGGCGAAGATCGGCCGCTCCTTCGACCCCGCCCACCCCCGGCTCCACATGAGCCTGGGGCCGACGGCCCGTCTCCAGGCCACCGGCTGGGTCATCGACCGACCCGTCGCCACGATCCGCATCCACCGCCTCGTCGACATCTCCCTGAACGACCTGGTGGACCTGGGGATGATGCCCACCGAGCTCGCCCGGTTCCTCCGCGCGGCGGTGCGAGCCCGCAAGTCGATCATGATCGGCGGTGCCCAGGGTGCCGGAAAGACCACGCTGCTGCGAGGACTGATCAACGAGATCGACGCCTGGGAGAAGCTCGCGACCCTCGAGTCGACCTACGAGCTGCACCTCGACCAGCTCGGCAAGGAGCGCCACCGTCGCCTGATCGCACTCGAGGCCGTGCCCGGCAGCGACGAGAAGGACGCCAACGGCCGCCCGATCGGCGAGATCACCATGGACGACTGGGCGCGCGACACCTTCCGCATGAACCTGGACCGACTGATTGTCGGCGAGATCCTCGGCCCCGAGGTGATCGCGATGTTCGAGGCGATGCAGACCGGTGCCGGCAGCCTCTCCACGATCCACGCCAAGTCCAGCGCGGCGATCCCGGAGCGCATCGTGACCCTCGCCCGCAAGGACGGCCGCGTCACCGAGGACTTCGCCCGCCGGCAGGTGGCCGAGAACATCGACCTCGCCGTCTACGTCGACGTCGTCAAGACCCGCAATCCCTGGACCGGGGAGTCATCGCTGACCCGTCGCATCACCGATGTGACCACCTACCAGCCGGGCGAGGGCGGCCGCGTGGCGTCCACCCAGCTGTGGAGCCTCGAGGATGATCGTCTCGTCCCGCACCTCTCCCCGGAGTGGATCGAGGACCTCCGCCCTCATCTCGACGACGAGGAGGCCGCCTGATGACGGAGGACCCATGCTCCCTCTGACCGCCGCCCTGCTCGCCCTGCTGGCCGGGGCAGGTCTCTGGCTGACCATCGCCGGGGCCCGGCGCACCGCCGAGCCCGTGAAGCGGCCCCGCGCCCGGCAGCTCTCGCGCGGACGCCGCACCCAGTTGCGCCGGGTGCTGGTCGGCGTCGTGATCGGGCTGCTGCTGTGGCTGCTGACCGGGTACTTCGTGGCGGTCCTCGCCGTGCCGGTGCTCGCGCTGCTCGCGCCCCAACTGATCCCCCACTCGACCGGGAAGTCGACCATCGATCGGCTCAACGCCATGGAGGAGTGGGCCCGCTCCCTGACCGGTCTGCTCGGCGCTGCCGCCAGCATCGAGCAGGCCATCGTCGCCTCGCGAAGCTCCGCCCCCGAAGCCCTCAAGGAGGAGATCGGGATGCTCGCGGCCAGGCTCCAGGCGGGCATCCCCGTCGAACGGGCACTGGAGAACTTCGGCGACGACCTCGACGATCCCACGGGAGACCTCCTGACGGGCTCGCTCATCCTGGGCACCAGGCGCCGGGGTGCCGGGCTCACGCGGATCCTCGAGGGCACCGCCCAGACCATCTCCGACGACGTCGCGGCCCGCCGCCAGATCGAGGCCGATCGCGCCAAGCCCCGGGCGAACGCCCGCCTGATCACGGTGATCTCCCTCGTGGTGGTCGTCGGCCAGTTCGTCCTCAATCCCGATTACGTCGAGCCGTACCAGACACCCATGGGACAGATCGTGCTCGTCGTCCTGGTGGCGATCTTCCTCCTCGCCCTGTGGTGGATGAACCTGGTCTCCCGTGAGCCCCGGTCCCAGCGGCTGCTCCGACCGTCGGGAGGTGCCTGATGGTCCCCGTGATCCTGCTGCTCGGCGGAGGGATCGGCGTCGGCGTCCTCCTGATCCTTCGCGCTCTGGTCCCTGCGCCGCCCGCGCTGCCGGCCGCCCTCGAACGCCTCGGCTCCTCGACCCCGTCGGCGCAGGAGGCGACTCCGCCTCCCCGCGGGCTCGAAGAGCGCCTGGGTGCCTGGGCGGAGCGGGCGACGTCCCAGCTCCCACTGGTCGTGACCCCGGAGCGCGATCTGGCGCTCATCGACTGGTCCGTGCGCAAGTTCTACGGGCAGAAGGGGATCGCCGCTCTGGCCGGACTCCTCTTCCCGGCGCTCATGACGGTCATCGCGTACATCGCCGGCCTCACGTTCCCGATCCCGATGACCGTCGGCGTCATGCTGGTGCTGGCCGTGGCCTTCTTCTTCCTCCCCGACCTCGAGGTGCGCCAGCGGGCCGCGAAGCGGCGCAACCACTACCGGCGCATCATCGCCGCCTACGTCGACTTCGTCGCGCTCGCCCGCATCGGCGGCGCCTCCGCCACCCAGGCGATGAAGGATGCCGCGGTGATCGGGGACAACGAGCTGTTCGTACGGATCCGTCAGATGATCGAACGTTCGCGGCTGCGGGGGACCTCCGCCTGGAACGACCTGCGCGAGCTCGGCGACGAGCTCGACGTCAACGAACTGCACGAGATCGCCGACATCGTGCGGCTCTCGGGGGAGGAGGGGGCCTCGATCTGGGAGAACCTCCGCTCCCACGCGCATTCGATGCGCAATGCCCAGCTGCGGTCCGAGCAGGGCTCGGCCAACGCCCGGTCGGAGACCATGTCGCTGCCGCTGGCAGTGCTGGCCTTCGCCTTCATCGGGCTGCTGATCACCCCGTCCCTGCTCACCCTGGTCTCGTCATGACGACCCCGACGCCGAGTGGACGCCTGTCAGAATATCCGCGGATCCGGTCACAGAACGGTTCCGGTTCCGCGGTACCCCTCTCAGTACACCGACACACCGAAGGACACCCCATGGAATCCCTGAAGATCCTCCTCACAATCCTGGTCGGCTTCGTGCGCGATCACGCCCAGCGAGCCCGGCAGTCCGCGACCGTCGGCGCCAGCACCGTCGAGTACATCCTCATCGCCCTCGGCGGGATCCTGATCGCCGGGATCGTCGTCGTGGCTGTGAAGACCTGGGTCACGACCAAGACCGGCGAACTGGGCTGAGCCCACCCCGGCCGACGACCACTGCAGGAGGAACCTCGATGAGCGCTGTGCGTCGCTTCGAGCGCGGCCAGACCAGCGAGGCCGTCCTCATCTTCCCGCTGGTCCTGGGGCTGGTGTTCGTGGTCATCCAGGTGGGGATCTGGGCGTACGCCCGAAACGTCGCGGTGCACTCGGCCCGGGAGGGTGCGACGGCGGCCGCCGCGCACCAGTCCACGCAACCGGCGGACGCCGCCACGCGCACCTCGCTGGAGGAGAACGCCGACGGCGTCCTGCGCGAGTACTCGGTGAGCTCCACCCGCAGCGCCGACGCGGTCACCGTCACGGTCCGCGGCAGCGCCCTGTCCCTGGTCCCGCTGGTCGAGCTGCCGCCCATCGAGCAGTCCATCACCGTCCCGGTGGAGCAGTACGTCCCCTGACCGGGCAGAACGCACCCCGCATGCACGAGAACGACGAGGAGAGAGGAGGGCGACGGCCATGACCCGTCGAGCGCTCGAACGCGGTGCCGCGAGCACCGAGGCCGTGGTCCTCGCGCCCACCCTGCTCCTGCTGGTGGCGCTGGTCGCAGCCGTCGGCAGCGTCGCTCTCGGGGAGCAGAACGTCACCACCACCGCGCATTCCGCCGCCCGCGCCGCCTCGCTCGCCACCAGCCGACAGGACGCCGTGGACCGGGTCGAGGACTCCTTCACCTGGCAACTCGCGCAACAGGGGAAGTCGTGCACGGATCTCTCGGTGAACGTCGACGCGAGCGCCTTCTCCACCCCGCCCGGGGAGGTCGCCGTGGTGCACAGCACCATCAGCTGCACCGTCCCCTACGCACAGCTGATGCCGATCCCCGGGCTGCCCGGCACCCGCACGGTGACGGTGGAGAGCACCAGTCCCCTGGACACCTTCCGGGAGCGGTCATGACGAGAGTCCGCAGGCAGCTCGAGCGCGGCGAGGTCTCCGAGATGGTGGTGGTGGTCTTCCTCGCCCTGGTCCTCGTCATCGGCCTCGTCGTCGACGGCGGAGCCAAGATGACCGCCTCCAGCGAGGCCTCCTCGCTCGCCCAGCAGGCCGCCCGCGCGGGCGCCCAGCCGCTGGACGCCCTGCCCACCGAGGGCGGCACCGCGCAGCTGTCGGCCGACGGGTCTGCGGCCGCCGCCGAGGAGTATCTTGCCGGTGCCGGCGCCTCGGGGTCGGTGCGGGTGGTCGACGAAACCACCGTCGAGGTCACCGTGACCCGCACTGCGGACACCGTCTTCCTCGGCCTCATCGGCATCACCACGGTCTCCGCCACGCGCACCGCGAGCGTGGACCTCATCCACGGGCAGGCGGAGGTGACCCCGTGACCCGCACACTGCGGGCGGCAACCGCCCTCCTCGTCCTGATCGCCCTGCTGGCAGGGATCCCGGCCGGTCTGCTGGTCTTCTACGGCAACCCGATCCCGTCGGCGCTGCCCTCGGGACAGAACGTCCTGACCCTCCTGACGAGCCGGGACACCGTCGGGTTCCTGCTGTTCGTCCTGGTCTGGATCGGCTGGTTCGCCTGGGCGACGTTCGCGCTGTCCGTCATCCTCGAGCTCGCTGCACGAGCCCGGCATGTCCGTCCGCCGCAGCTCCGCGGCCTGGGCGCCCAGCAGGGGGCGGCCGCGCTGCTGATCACCGCGATCGCCGGCGGGGTCGGGGCGCCCGCGGCCCTGGCGGAGACGGCCCCTGTCGAGCCCTCCGGGCAGTCGGAGAACACCGCCCCGTCCGTGCCCGCCCCGAGCAGCAGCGGGGTCGAGGAGGCGGCGGCCGAGGCCACCTCGACCCCGCACGGCGAACCCGATCTCGTCATCACCGTCCAGCCCGGCGACACCGCCTGGGACCTGGCCGAGGAGCACCTCGGCGACGGACACCGGTGGCGGGAGATCGTCTCCGCGAACGACGGCCGCCTCCAGCCCGACGGCCACTCGCTGCGGGCGGGCCAGGACCCGATCCTGGAGCCGGGCTGGACCCTGACGATCCCCGGAGTGCCCGCGACCACCGCCGGCGGCGACGCGGGTGGGGAACAGCCCTATGAGACGGTCTCCGTCCAGCCCGGGGACACGCTGTCCTCGCTCGCCGCCGCGCACCTCGGCGATGCGGACCGCTGGCCGGAGATCCTCGACGCCTCCCGGGGCCTCGAGCAGCCAGACAGCGCCGCCCTCCTCGACGCCGACGAGATCCGCGCCGGATGGATGCTGCGCGTGCCCGTCCCGGCCGCCCCGGGCTCCGCTGGTGTCTCCGAGCAGGCACGGAGCACCCCCGGCACCACCACGCAGGATCCGACGGACGCCCTGCGCGCGGACGTCGCCCGCGCCTCGCTCGCCGCAGCGGCCGAGGAGCAGAAGGCGGCCGCGACGGCCGGGACCCGAGCGGAGGCCGCCGCGCTCGAGGCCGACGCCGCATGGGCCGCGGTGGCGGAAGCGAAGGCCACCGGGAATCCGGAGGGCGCCTCCCTGGTCGGGGCCGCCCAGGCCGCCCAGGCGGAGGCCGACGTGCTCGCCGAGCGCGCCGCCCAGGCCCGAGCCGAGGCCGGGGAGGCCCCGGATCACGGTACGGCCGCCGCGGCCACGAACACGGACACGGACACGGACACGGACACGGACACGGACACGGACACGGACACGGAGGAGCCTGCATCCGGCGCTGCCCGGGCTTCCGGCGCCTCGCGCACCTCCTTCTTCGCCGCGCCGACAGTGGATGCTGCCGCCGTGCCGTGGGCGGGTGTCGGCTCAGTCCTCGCGGCGAGCGTCCTCAGTTCTCTGCTCACCAGGCGCCACGACGTCCAGCGCACCCGTCGCGCGGGAGAGCGGGTCGCCGGTGGGCCCGCGGTCGATCTCGACCAGGTCCACCTGGCCCGGCGCGAGGACCCCGCCGCCCTCGAGCTCGTCGATCGCTCGTTGCGCACTCTGGCGGCCCTCTGCCTCCGCGAGGGCACCGCGATCCCGGACCTCCGCCTGATCCTGCTCGGGGAGACGCACCTCGAGCTGCGCACGGCCGGGTCCCAGCAGCTGCCTGCACCGTTCGAGGCGACCGAGGATCCGGAGCGCTGGCTGCTGGCCCGCACCGCTGAGCTCGCCGACGACGCCTCGGTCGGGGAGGTCATCGCCCCGTACCCGGCGCTGGTCCCGCTCGGAACCACTGCCGAGGGCAGCGAGGTACTGGTCGACCTCGAGCATCTCGCCGCTGTCGGCCTCGACGCGGACGCAGCGAGCGCGCGAGCGGTGCTGCGGGCATTGGCGGTCTTCCTCGCCACCTCTCCCTGGGCCGACGACCTCTCGATCACCACGGTCGGCGTCGGCCCCGAGCTCGAGGCCGCCCTGGACTCCGGGCGGATCACGAGCCGCACGAGCGTCCACGAGGCGCTCAAGGAGCTCGAGGCCGGCCGTGCCGCCGAGCAGACTGCCCTGGCAGACCAGGGGCAGGACTCCGCCCAGCATGCCAGGCGCTCCGGGGACGCCGGCGATCTCTGGGCTCCGCAGATCCTGCTCCTGGGCACCGACATGAGTCCGTCCGAACAGGCACGGCTGCGCGAGGTTCTCGAGGCGCGCCCGCGGCTCGGCCTCGCAGTCGTCGCGGCCGGGCAGCAGGACCTCCAGAGCGATGGTCTGCTCACGGTCGAATCGCTGGAGACTGCCCACCTCGACCCGTTCGGCCTGGACTTCGCCCCGCAGCTGCTGACCTCGGCCGACTTCGGTCGCCTCCTGCGAGCCTTCTCCGCCGCCGGAACCCCCGAAGTGGTCGAGCCCGAGAAGGAACCCGCCGGGGCAGTGCTGCGGCCCCTATCGGTCCTCCCGGAGCCGACGGGCACCCTGCTCACAGCGGACCTGCGCGACCGCACGCCGGAGCTGCCGGATTCCACGCCCTTCCTCCGTGTGCTGGGCCCGCTCGAGGTGCTCGGTGCCACCGGGCCGCTGGAGGAGAAGCGCCTCGCCGAGCTGACCGAGACCGTCGCCTACATCCACCTGCACCCCGGGATGCCCGACGCCGACTTCCGCGCCGACCTCTGGCCCGGCAAGCGCATCGCCGACAGCACCCGTCACCAGCGCATCTCACGGCTGCGCACCTGGCTGGGCGCCCGGGAGAACGGTGAGCCGTACCTGCCGCGCGCGCGAGGCGCCGACGGCTCCTACGCCTTCAGCGAGCACCTCAGCTCCGACTGGGCGCTGGTCCAGGAGGTCGCCCGCGATCATCGCGCCGCCTCCGACGACGAGCTTGCCGAGGCGCTGAAACTGGTGCGGAGCCGCCCCTTCGAGGATGCCGGTCGCTCCCGGTATCGCTGGGCGATCCCTCTCCAGTACCGCATGACCGATACCATCCTCGATCTCGCCCACGAGCTCGCCCAGCGGGCGTTCGAGGCCGGAGACACGGAGACCGTGCTGTGGGCGACCGAGCGCGGCCTGCGCGTCGAGCCGCTCCACGAGCAGCTCTGGCGCGATCGCCTCCGCGCAGCCTCCTGCGACCAGGGCCTCCATCGCCGCATCACCCACCAGCTGGAAGCCCTGATCGAAGAAGTCGACGACGGCTACGATCTTCTGCCCGAGACCGAATCCCTGATGTCCACCACCCCCGCGTCCCACCGGATCGCACTCTGAGGAGCCCCATGCGCACCCGCCACCGAGCACTCACCGCCCTCGCGATGGCCAGCCTCGTCGCCCTCCCGCTCGCCGCCTGCAGCGACGGGTCCGAGGAGAACCCCACCGAGGCCGCCACGCAGGAAGCACCGCCATCCCAGGACCCTGCTGACGCGACGCCGCAAGAGCGGGTCGAAGCGTACTTCGACGCGTTCGACGCGGCAGCAGCGGAAGGCTGGAAGGACTCAAACTATGCCGACGAGTACCTTGCGCCCGAACTCGCGGAAACGCAGAAAGCTGACGACGCCAAGCGGGCTGACTCCCAAGCAATCATCACCGGTGAGCGGAAACTTTCCGACTGGACCTCTGTCAACGACTCAGGGAACACCGTCATCATCGAGTTCTGCAATGACCCCAGCGCGCAAGAAGCTTCAGTTGGCGGCGAACCCGCCAGAATTCCAAACAACAATGAAAGCGTAGCGACTTTTACACTCTCCAGGGATTCAGAGTCAGACCCGTGGATGATCGCTCTGAAAGAGTATAAGTACGAGGGGACCGCATGCGCCGAACACTTCACAGACTGACTGTCTGCGTATGCGCAGCAATAACCTTGAGCCTTCTAGCGGCCACGAGCTACTCCGACGATAGCAGCGACGAACCTCCGCCCGCGACCCCTTTTGTGCTCAACGAGAACGAAAACGGCGGGGATGCCAACCCGACCGTCGAAGCGAAAGACCCCCCAAGCAGCAGCGACGAAGAAGGCGCCGACGACGACAGCGGCGATAGCAGCGGCGGGAAAGGAAGCGCCGCATCCCCCGAAGGGAGCGATGGGCTTCCAGCCAGTAAGACCGCGCAGCCTGCCCTTTCCGCAAAAGAAGGGGATCGTAGTAGCGTCCACGAATACGATACAGTCAATTTGGACTCGATAGCGGTGAAAGGCTTCGACGACTCCTGGACGTTTATCGCCGAGCAAGCAGATCTCAAGGAGACGAGGGATAACTGCATTTTTTTGCAGCTCAACCTCCGACAGAATTGCATGTACTTCCCTCCGACCGGAGAGGATGCCTCAGAAGCGACAGAGGATCCTAATACCTCTGCGGGAACAGGCACCCCAGTCTCTCCCGCTGCGGTGGCACAAACAGCAGTTTCCAAGATGCATCTCCGGGCCCCACGGGTCGAATCAACTCCGAATGATTCGGACACTCTCGGGGCGGTCGGCCTTCCGGTGTGGCTGTGGGTTGCAAACCCTGGGCCGACGACCACAGGCCCGAACTCCACCAGCGCCACAGCCGGCGACGTCACCGTGACCGCGACCGCGAAGTTCTCCGGGATGAGCATCGACATGGGCGATGGCACCACGATCGAATGCACCGGACCCGGCACCGAGTACCCCGGCACCGGTATCGAGGAATCCCCCGACTGCGGACACGTCTACGAACAGATGAGCGACGACCAGCCCAACGGGCTCTACACCCTCAACATCACCGCCCACTGGACCGTCGACTGGGCATCCAACACCGGCGAAGACGGCCAGATCCCCCTCGACCTCACCACCGACAAACAACTCCGAATCGGCTCCTACCAAAGCGTCGTCACCGACGTCTCCTGAACTCCACACTAGCGCCAGCCAAAATGCCACTCACCCCTGATGCCCACCGCCCCTGCGCCCCACCGGATCGCACTCTGAGGAGCCCCATGCGCACCCGCCACCGAGCACTTTCCGCCCTCGCCATGGCCAGCCTCGTCGCTCTCCTCCTCGCCGCCTGCAGCGCCGGGGATGAGGAGAACCCCACCGAAGCCGCCACCCAGGAAGCACCGCCGTCCCAGGACCCTGCAGACGCGACGCCGCAAGAGCGGGTCGAGGCGTACCTCGACTCCTTTGACGCGGCAGCAGCACACGGTTGGCCCGACACCAGCTATAACGCCGAGTACCTCTCGCCTGAACTGGCGAAAAAACCCGACGCAGACGACGCAAAGAACAAGGACAGCGGCGTCACGTTTGAGGGCAAAAGAGGGCTGTCACAGTGGACTACCGTCAAGGAAGCCGACACGAGCACTGTGGTCGAGTTCTGCCAGGACACCTCGAAGCAACGCGTTATACAGGGCGGAAAGGATGTAGGCGAGACGGAAGCAGCTGACGTCGGAAAATTTGCCCTCACGCGGAGCTCACCCACCGAAGCCTGGTACATCTCGGAAATGGAGTTCTATCCGGAGGGCACAACGTGCGCGGATCACTTCGCCCAGCCCGAGGACTAACAGTCCAAATAGCTACGCTTGCGCTGCTGATCGCAACAGCGCCCACAGCGCTTGCCGAATACAAAGGCTGGACGACTGCCGGCGGAGACGGACGTTCATCGACGAGCCAGACCGGGGCGTCATCTCAAGGCAAGAGCGATAACGGTGGCAGAGCTGACAAAAGCAGTGAATCCAATCATGGGGAACTTATGCGACACCTTCGAGCCGAACAGGCTGAGACGTGTGCCGACGTTGATTACGAGGGCGGGGACGAGGTGTCAATTGATTCCCGTTGCACTCCGGGGAGTTACATCATCGAGACCGTCGAGGACGCTGATCCCGCTGGCGATGACCAGGAGGACGTCGAGGCTTCCCGCAGCCAAGCCATTGAGACGGCAGTGTCCCGAATGACCCTCCAGGCTCCGGAGATCAGTTCCACGCCCAACGGGCCAGAGACGCTCGGCGCTGTGGGACTGCCTGTCTGGTTCTGGGTCTACGATCCGAGCGAGTCGACCACCGGACCTACTACCACCAGCGCTACCGCTGGCTCCGTGACGGTGACGGCGGCGGGGGCGTTCTCCGGGATGACGATCGCCACGGGCGACGGCACGACTGTCGAATGCAACGGCCCCGGGACCGAGTATCCCGGCACAGGAGTCTACGAATCCCCCGACTGTGGTCACACGTACGAGCAGATGAGTGACCACCAACCCGCAGGGCTCTTCGACGTCGAGATCACGGCGCACTGGAGTATCACCTGGGAGGCGACAACCGGTGAGAGCGGCACAATCTCAGTGGACCTACCGACCTCCAAGCAGTTGCGCATCGGGCAGTACGAATCCGTTGTGACCGGTGTTTCGTGACCCCGCACTGTGTCAGGACATTGTCCGTGTCTCAGCGCCAGGAATCATTGTCGGGCCCCACGGGGCGTACCCCTAGCGATCACTCCTCCGCGTGCCCCTGGAGTCGGTGCTGATGTTTCTCTTCACGCCCGCACTCTGGCCCGCCCTGCTGGCATTCCTCGCTCTCGCCACCCCATTGGCGATCAAAGACGCACGCGAGTTCCGCCTTCCACTGCCCCTGAATCTCGGCCTCCTGGGCTCCGCTCTCGTGTTGCTTCCCATCGCCTCGATCTGGACCGGCGCTGGACCGCTGCTCACCGCCGCGATCACTGGCGGCGTCGTGACTGTGCTGCTGCTGGGGCTGTTCATCCTCGCTCGCGGCGGGCTCGGGTTCGGCGACGTCATCCTCGGAACAGGTCTTGGCCTCTACGGAGGCTTCGTCTCACCCCTCGCCCTCCTCGCCGGCCTGTGGATCGGATGCCTCGGAACTCTGATCTGGGCAGTGCTGCGCAAGCGACGGGGAGTGCGCGGGTCCGTCCCCTTCGGCCCCGGATTGATCCTCGGGACGGCACTGGTGCTCGTGGTCCCCGTCCCCGGCCTCACCTGATCTATGTCCCACGCCGTGTCGCCTGAAGGCTCGGCCGTCACGTCCACGACTGCACCGCTTAACGACCCGAGGAGCCCATGCGCACCCGACACCGAGCAATGACAGCCCTCGCGATGGCAAGCCTCGTCGCCCTCCCTCTCACGGCCTGTGGCAACGAGACCGGAGGAGGCCCTTCCGAGGCCGTGACACACGATCCATCAACGTCCCAGGATCCGGCCGACGCGGCGCCGCAGGAGCGGATTCAGGGGTATTTCGACGCGTTCGACACCGCTGCAGCCGAGGGCTGGCTGGAGACGAGTTACAACACCGAGTACCTCACCCCGGAACTGGCCGAGCAAGCAGACACCGTCGATGCCCAGAACCGCGACAGCGGGGCGACTTTCGAAGGGGAGCGAGAGCTCTCCGAGTGGACCGTGCGCGAACAGGACGAAGCGACAGTCGTGGTCGAGTTCTGTCAGGACACCTCGAACCAACGGGTGATGCGAGACGGCCATGATCAAGGAGAGGCCGAAGGTCGAGACGTTGGCCGGTTCACGCTGACTCGCGACTCGACTGACGAACCATGGCTCATCGCGGCAAAGGAATTCCATCCAGAAGGAACGACATGCGCTGATCACTTCGGCGACTGAGCGTCGAGGCCCTTCCGAGCTTCACACTCTCCCGCTGGCCTGCCCCTGCACAGCGGCGACAGCCGATTCGGGGCGCAGGTCCAGGCGGCGCAGCAGCTGGGCGTTGAGGGCGACGACGACGGTGGAGGCGGACATGAGGATCGCGCCGACGGACATCGGCAGGACGAACCCGATCGGGGCGAGGATCCCGGCGGCGAGCGGCACGGACAGCAGGTTGTAGCCGGCAGCCCACCACAGGTTCTGCTTCATCTTGCGATACGCGGCGCGCGAGAGCTCGAGGACCGACAGCACCGAGCGCGGGTCGGAGCTGGCCAGCACCACACCGGCCGAGGCGATCGCGACGTCGGTGCCCGCACCGATCGCGATGCCGACGTCGGCCTGGGCCAAGGCGGGGGCGTCGTTGACGCCGTCGCCGACCATCGCGACCTTCGAGCCCTCCTGTTGGAGCTGCGCGACCTTGGCGGACTTGTCCTCCGGACGCACCTCCGCGAAGACGCGGTCGATCCCCAACTCCTCGCCGACGCTGTGAGCCACTGCCTCGGCGTCTCCGGTGATCATCACGACCTCGACCCCGAGCGCATGCAGCGCCTCGACGGTCTCGCGGGACTCGGGGCGGACCTCGTCGGTCAGTTTCAGGGCGCCGATCACCTCGCCGTCGCGCAGCACGTGCAGGATGATCGCTCCCTCCTGTCGCCAGGTGGCGGCGTCAGCATGCTCTGCCCGGCCGGTCTCCTCGAGCAGCCGGGGGCCGCCGACCCGGATGTCGCGGCCGTCCACTCGCGCACTGACGCCGAGGGCCGGGGTGGAGGAGGCGTCCGAGGCGGCAGGAACAGCCACCCCGTCAGCCTGTGCCTTCTCGACGATGGCGCGGGCCAGGGGGTGCTCGCTCTCGGACTCGGCCGCGGCGGCCAGGGCGAGGACCTGCTGGGGGTTCCCGGCCGCGATCTCGGCGAGGGCGGGCCGTCCCTTGGTCAGGGTGCCGGTCTTGTCGAACAGGACGGCGTCGACGGTGCGCATCGCCTCCAGCGCCAGGCGGTCCTTCACCAGGACGCCGCCGCGGGCGGCTCGCTCCGTGGCGATCGAGACCACCAGCGGGATCGCGAGGCCCAGGGCGTGGGGGCAGGCGATGACCAGCACGGTCACGCTGCGCACCACGGCTTCGTCCGGAAGGCCGATCAGGGACCAGATGAGCGCGGTGAGCACCGCGGCGCCGAGGGCGAACCAGAACAGCCAGGCCGCGGCCCGGTCCGCGATCCGCTGCGCGCGGGACGAGGAGTTCTGCGCCTCGCTGACCAGGCGCTGGATACCGGCCAGGGCGGTGTCCTCGCCGATGGCGGTGACCTCGAGGCGCAGGCTCGAATCGGTGGCGACGGTACCGGCCACGACCTGGTCGCCGACGCCGCGGGGGATGGGGCGGGACTCGCCGGTGACCATGGATTCGTCGACGTCGGCGCGGCCCTCGAGGATCGTGCCGTCGGCCGGGACGCTCGACCCGGGCCTGACCAGCACCCGGTCACCTTGCTGCAGCTGCGCGGGGGCGACGGTGACGAGCTGATCGCCCTCGATCCGTTCGGCCTCATCGGGCAGCAGCGCGGCCAGGGAGTCCAGCGCGGAAGTGGTCTGGGCCAGGGAGCGCATCTCGATCCAGTGCCCCAACAGCATGATCACGATCAGCAGTGCGAGCTCCCACCAGAACTCCAGCTGATGATCCAGGAGGCCGACGGTCGCGCCCCACGAGGCGAGGAAGGCGACCGTGATCGCCAGGCCGATCAGCAGCATCATCCCCGGCCGGCGGGAGCGGATCTCCGCGATGCCGCCGGTGAGGAACGGCCGACCGCCCCAGACGTACATCACTGTGCCGAGTAACGGCGCGATCCACCCCGCCCCCGGGAACTCGGGGACGGTATAGCCCAGCAGCATCGCGAACATCGGCGAGAACGCCACCACGGGCACCGCGATCAGCAGGTTGATCCAGAACAGCCGCCGGAACTGCGCGACGTGGTCGCCGTGCCCGGCATGCCCGCCGTGACCCGCATGCTCGCCGTGGCCGGCAGGACCGCCATGACCCTCCTGACCGGCATGCCCGTCATGGTCGTCGTGCCCGGCATGGCCGTCCCGACCCTCCTGCCCGCCGTGCCCGGCAAGGCCCTCGTGCTCGTCCCGTGCCTCGTTCCCGGGGTGCGCCTCATCAGCCCCATGCCCGTCGTCACGCCGGCCATCGGGGGGAGGGGACATGCGATCGGAAGCCATGCCCGCACGCTATACCCCCTAGGGGTATGTGTCCAGGGGTGGCGACCCTCCGGGGGCGACGCCCCTCCGGCGACCCCGACGACGCCATCACCCGCCTTACTTTCATCGCTTCCCAGCGATATGATCGCCCCATGACGATCACAGAGATCACGAGCGAGCCCCGGTTCGAGATCAGCGACGCACAGGCAGCGCTGTTCCACGCCCTGGCCGAGCCCACGCGCCTGGCGCTCCTCCAGCACCTCTCCACGGGTGAGCATCGGGTGCGTGACCTCGTCGATCACATGCATCTCGCGCAGTCCACGGTGAGCAAGCACCTGGCGTGCCTGCGCGACTGCGGCCTGGTCACCGTGCGCAGCGAGGGTCGGGCGTCGTGGTTCGCCCTGACGGACCTGGTCCACCTCACCGGCGTGCTCTCCTCGGCCGACGCACTGCTCGACGCCGCCGGCGCCTCGCTGTCCCTGCGTGATCACCGTGACCACGACGACGGCCTGGGCGGTGGGCTCTGATGGGCGCGGGTCACGACCACTCCCACGGCGCGGACGGCACCGCCCGCACGCGACTGGCGATCGCCTTCGGTATCACCGCACTGATCGTGCTGGCCCAGGCGGTCGGCAGCGTCGTCACCGGCAGCCTCGCGCTGCTGACCGACACCGCACATGCCCTCGTGGACGCCTCGGGACTGCTGGTCGCCCTGCTCGCGGCGACCATGATGCAGCGCCCGGCCAGCAGTGCGCGCACCTGGGGCTTCGCCCGCATCGAGGTGCTCGCGGCGCTGGCCCAGGCCGCGCTGCTGATCGTCGTCGGCACCTACACCGCCGTCGAGGGCATCTCCCGCCTGGCGGACCCGCCAGAGGTCCCCTCCGGGGAGCTGCTGGTGTTCGGCGTGATCGGCCTGCTGGCCAACGTCATCGCGATCAGCGTGCTGGTCGGCGGCAGGAATGCGAGCCTGAACCTGCGCGCCGCCTTCCTCGAGGTCCTCAACGACGCCCTCGGCTCGCTCGGCGTGATCATCGCCGCGATCGTCATCCAGGTCACGGGCTTCCTCCAGGCCGATGCCCTGGCCGGGCTGTTCATCGCGGCGCTGATCGTCCCCCGCGCCGTCCGCATCCTGCGCGAGACGCTGCGCATCCTGATGGAATACACCCCGAAGGGTGTCGACCTCGACGAGGTCCGCGACCACCTGCTCTCCCTCGAGCACGTCCAGGACGTGCACGATCTGCACGCCTCCGCGATCGGCTCCGGTCTACCGATCATCTCGGCATACGTGGTGGTCGGCGAGGAATGCTTCGAATCGGCGCACGCCCTGCGCATCCTCGAGGAGGTCCAGACCTGCGTGGGGACGCACTTCCCGGTGGCCTTCGAGCACGCCACCATCCAGCTCGAGAGCCCCGGCATCCACCAGCAGGAGTCCGCACGCAACCTGCACGCGTAGTCCTCGGCCCTGCGGGGCTCCTCCGTGTCAGTGCCGCTGTCTCACCCGCCCAGAGCTCTCCGGGGCGTCGCCGCTGGCCCGGTCGCGAGCGTGTCGGCGGCGACGTCCTTCGTGACGATCGCGCCCGCCCCGACCACGGCCCCCTCCCCGATCGTGACGCCGGGGAGCACAGTCACGCAGGCCCCGAGCCACACGTCGTCCTCGATCGTGATCGCAGAGGCCGTGAGGTGCTCACGGCGCTCCGCCCGCGGCACCGGGTGCCCTGAGCTGATGAGGTTCGTGGCGAAGCCGATCATCACGCGGGCTCCGATCTGGACGCCTCCATAACCTCCGAACGTGCACCCCTGGTTCACGAAGGTGTCCTCACCCAGCTCGATGTTCAGTCCGTAGTCGCTGTAGAAGGGCGGGTAGATCCGCACGGACGGTGGAAGAGGTCGGCCGAAGATCTCGGCGAGCAGGGCCGCGCGCCCGGTCTCGTCCTCGAACGGAAGGACGTTCAGGCGGGAGGTGAGCCCCATGACGTGGTGGATCCGCTCCGCGTACCGGGAGAACTCTTCGGACGGGACGTCGACACGTGTGGTTGTGGCAGCAGGCATGCCATGATCCCATCAGGGCCGTGGACCTGGTATCAAACAACTCCAAGATCCGGAGCGCACAACCAGGAGTTGAGGAGAATCGATGGACCTCGACGGAGTGCGCACGTTCCTGCTCGTCGCAGAGCTGGGACGGCTCCAGGACGCCGCCCCGGAGCTGGGCATCACTCAACAAGCAGCCTCCAAACGCCTCCGGTCTCTCGAGCGGCGCCTCGGAGCCACGCTGTTCACCCGCACACCGCGCGGGTTGCGACTGACGGTCGACGGACAAGCATTCGCGCCGCACGCACGGGAACTCGTGCTGGCCGCCGATCGGGCAGTCCGCTCGGTGGGCTCCGTCGATCGAGCGATCCGGGTCGACGTGACCAACCGTCGGATCGCCCCGGCCGTCGCCGTCGAGGACTTCCATCGGGCGTGCCCGATCTCGAACTGGACGTCGTGACCCTCCCCACCGGGCGCCTCGAGGACGCCGTGGACGGCGTCCGTGCCGGGTCTCTGGATGCCTCGTTCCGCGCCGTGACGATTCCGCGAGCGGAGATGCCCGCCGGGATCAGCACCGCCCGAGCAGTGGACCACGAGCTGGAGGTCCTCGTCGGCCCCCGCCACCCGCTGGCCCAGGAATCCTCTCTCGCGCCGTCCCGCCTGGCCGGCCATCGCCTCTGGATCCCCGGGATCGTCGCCGGCACCGAGTGGGCGCGCTTCTACGACGACCTCGGCGCAGCCTTCGGCCTCTCGATCGACAACCTGGGCCCCCATTTCGGCGACGAGGCACTGCTCGACCAGCTCTCCACCTCCCGCGACCTGGCCACGATCGTCGGGCGCCGGGACCGCTACCTGTGGCCCGCGCACTACGACCTCCGCCGTATCCCCCTGCGCGACCCCACGCCGATCTACCCCCACGCCCTGCTCTGGCGGACGGGCAACCCGCATCCCGGGCTATCCGCACTACGGGCGCACCTCTCCGGCGCGCGGCGCGCCCATGCGAGGCCGACCGACACCTGGGAGCCGGACTGGGGCGCGGCCGACACCGACATCCTCGACCCGGGGTGAGCGAGACCGCTCGGCGGATCTGTGGTGTGCTCACTGCCATGGACTCCCCCGACGTCGTGCTGGTGCATGGTCTCTATCACCAGCCCGCGCACTTCCAGCCGCTCGCCGAGGCGTTGCGGCGACGGGGCGCGAGCGTTCGCTCGCCGCGACTGCACCGAGGCTCGCTCGCCGCGGACACCGCCGCCGTTCAACGGGCGATCGACCTCTCCGTGACCACACCCGTCGTCGTGGGCCACAGCTATGGAGGGGCCGTGATCTCCGGTGTGAACGGGGCGGGCGCGCTCCTCTACCTGGCCGCCTTCGTCCCGGACGCCGGCGAGAGCTGCGCCGTTCTCGGCGGACCTGATGCGCCGGTCAATGCCTGGGTGCGTCCTCATCCGAGGGGCGGCACGTTCATCCCGCCGGACGTCGCGACCGACCTGTTCTATGCGGACTGCCACCCACGTGCGGCGGAACGCGCGACATCGCTGCTCGTGCCCCAGGCCTCCGGCCACGGACGAGGCGTCGTCCAGCGCGCCGCATGGAGGTACGTCCGAAGCCACTACGTCGGGTCCACAGAGGACCGCGCGATGAGTCCGGAGCTCCAACGTCAGCTGGCGCGCCGCTGCACCAGCAGTCAGGTCATCACGGCGGGCCACTCCCCGTACATCTCCCGTCCGGACGACATCGCAGACATCGTTCTCGGCCTGTGAACCGCGCCTGGACCGCATCGCATCGCTCCTCGCATCTGCCCCGGCGCGGAACCCGACACGTCGAAACACAGCAGACCCATTCGTGACCTGTGACGATGCAGCCACGAGGCGCACCTCTTCGTCCAGGAGGCGAGCGCTCGACTCCGTCGAGAAACGCTCCGAGAACGACGCCCGGACCCCACCCGCGGACGGGCTGCCACGACACCGCGAATTGGGGTCTCGACACCCCTTGCGCGGCGCCTTCCGCGGGGTCCAGAATTATCCGCAACAGGCCTGTTCAGGCAGGGAATCGGCGCATCCAGGGCGTGCCGTTCCCCGCCTGCCTGCGGTGTCCCGGACGACGTTCGGGCCGTATGAAAGGTGAGCGGGAGATGATCAGGAACATCGGACACGGGGTGCTCGAGGTCGCGCGGGCGATCGACACGGGTCACGCCATCAGGCACGGGCTCCCCCCGAAGACGTACCGGCACGGAGGGCCGACCGCTCTGCCGGCCGGCCCGGTCGTCCACGAAGCCCAGGCTCACGAGGAACCCACCATGGCGCCCTGAGCGACCAGGGCGCCCGCCGGGCACGCTGCCCGGCGGGCTGACGCGGGGGACTGCGGGTCACGGGTGCAGCACGATCTTCCCGACATGGCTCCTTTGGCCGAGCTCCTCCTGGGCGTCGGCCGCACGTTCCAGCGGGAACGCTGCCGCGATCACCGGGCGGATCGTGCCGCGGCGTGCGAGGTCCATCAGCAGGTCGAAGTGCTCGGGCGTGTGCATGCTGGAGCCGATCAGCTGAATGTTGTGCAGGTAGAGGCGCCGTACGTCGAGTGCGACCTCGTGCCCGCCGAGGGCCCCGGCGACGACCCAGCGGCCGCCCTCGCGCACCAGCGGGATCGCCTCGGCGACGAGGTCCCCGGCGACGACATCCAGGACCACGTCGACGCCGTCGGGCGCCAGGGCCTGCAACTGTGCGGGGATGCTCTCCGCACGGTCGATGACCTCGTGCGCACCCGCCTCGCGGACACCCGCACGCTTCGGCCCGCTGCTGACGGCCAGGACAGTGGCACCCCGAGCGCGCGAGCTGCACCGCGGCCAGGCCGACGCCACCGGAGGCTCCTGTCACGAGGACGACGTCCCCGGCTCGGACCCGCCCGCGCTCGATCATGCCCAAGGCGGTGCCGTAGGCGGTGGGGAGCGCGGCCAGCTGGTCGTCGGACAGCTCGGAGCCGGTCACGTCGTGGAGTCGCTCGAGCGGGGCGGTCACGTACTGGGCGTAACCGCCGTCCCGCTCGCTGCCCAGGAGGCCGACGGGATGGGCGTCCGGCCGCGAGGAGTCGTAGAGCGCCGGGTCGACGACGACGCGCCGTCCGATCGTGGTGGCGTCGCCGCCGGCTCCCACCGCGACGACGACGCCGGCGACGTCGGCGCCCTGGATCCGGGGGAACTCGAGCGGCCCGCGCCATCCGGCCCGTGCGTCCGGGTCCCCGGGCAGCCCGTAAGCGCCCTGCCTGGTCCACAGATCGGTGTTGTTCACCGCGACGGATCGCACCTGGACCAGGGCTTCCGATGCCGACGGGGTCGGAACGGGCACGTGGGCGACCTCCATCGTCTCCGTGCCTCCGTGCGCGGTGATCCGCACCGCGGTCATGGTCCGGGGAATGTTCATGGGTCGACCTCCTGGAGCTTCGTGCACGTCAGATCTCGCGCGGGCGGTCCGCCGTCGCAGCCGGCGGTGACAGCGCGTCCGTCGTATCGCTGACCGACGGCGCGCACACCCCGTGAGTAGGTAGACTAGTCTACCTACTCGTCGGAACTGACCGTCTAGATCTTCGGAGGAGACCTCATGACCCACAGACCTGCCGTCGTCTTCGACATCGGGGGCACGCTCCTGGACAGCACCGGCACCGTGCAGGCCGAGTGCCATGCCGTGCTCTCCCCCGTGCTCGGCACGACCGCGGCGGCCGAGTTCGCCGCGGCGTGGCAGCACCGGGTCGAGGCACGCACCGCCGAGATCGTCGCCGGCCAGGCGCCCTGGGCTCCCTCCGAGCGACTGCAGCACGAAGGGCTCGCCGGACTGCTCCCCCGCTACGACCTGGAGGTCGGCGGGGTCCAGTACGAGGCGCTGAATGGCGCGGGATCACGGTCGCAGGCATTCCCCGATGCGGCCGCGGGCCTGGCCTCCCTGGCCGAGCACGCGCAGGTGATCGGGCTGACCAACACGGACCTCGCGGCCTCCAGCGCCTCCTGCGCCGGAACCGGCCTGCGCTGGCACGCCCTGCTGTCGACCGACTCGGAGCGCACCCTCAAGCCGCGCCCCGAGGCGTACCTGCAGCCCGAGCGCCGGCTCGGGATCAACCCGGCCCGCAGCTGGTTCGTCGCCGCCCACCCCTGGGACCTCCGTGGCGCCGCGGAGACTGGTTACCGCTCCGTCTACCTGCCCCGGCCGCACGCCGACGGCCCGGAGCCCGAGGACGACTTCGACGCGACGGTCGCGTCCCTCGAGGAGCTCCTCGCCCTGGTGACGGGAGGAGCGGCATGAGCCCGGTGGCTCCCGCCCGCGACCGGCTGCTGGAGGCCGCGCACGAGCTGTTCTACGCCCATGGCATCGCCGCGACGGGCATCGACACGATCACCGCCCACGCCGGGGTGGCCCGCAAGAGCCTGTACAACAACTTCGCCTCGAAGGACGACCTCGTCTCCGCGTATCTCGAGGACCGCCACCAGCTGTGGCTCACCAGGTTCGCAGCCCGTCGGCGGGAGGCCTCGACGCCCCGCGAGCAGGTGCTCGCCGTGTTCGACGCCTACATCGACCACGCCGAGGCCGAGCACCTGGGGGGATTCCGCGGCTGCGGCCTGCTCAACGCCGCCGCGGAGCTGCCGGCCGGCTCCCTCGGGCGCTCGACAGTGCGTCGCCACAAGGAGGAGGTCGAGGACCTGCTGTGCGGCATGCTCACCGAGACGCGGGGCGAGGCGGAGGCCCGGCAGCTCGCCGAACACCTGTCGTTCCTGCTGGAGGGCGCGGTCTCCCGGGCCGGCCTCGAGGGCACCGCGGAGCGGCTGCGTCGCGCCCGCGCGATCGCCGAAAGCCTGGTGGCCGCGAGGTGAAGAGGGCAGCACCACGCCCGATCCTTGCCCTCCTGGTGACCTCCGTGCTGTGGGGGACAACGGGCACCGCCGCGACCTTTGCTCCGGAGGTCGGCCCGCTCGCCATCGGCGCGGCGGCGCTCGGCGTCGGAGGGCTGCTCCAGGCGGCCATCGCGGCGCGCTCCGTGCGCAGGGCCACGCCGGCGATCCGTTCCCAGACGGTTCCCTGGGTCCTCGGTGGCCTCGCGGTGATGGTGTACCCGCTGGCCTTCTACTCCTCGATGCACACGGCGGGCGTCGCGATCGGCACCGTGGTCTCCCTGGCTTCGGCCCCCATCGCCTCCGGCGTGCTGGAGGTGCTGGTCGACCGCACCCTTCCCGATCGCCGATGGGTGCTCGCCGCCGCCCTCGGCATCACCGGCGGCACACTTCTGTGCCTCACCGACGCTCCGGGCGGCGACATCGGGGCCGCCTCCGTGGGTCTCGGGGTCGCGCTCGGTCTGGTCGCAGGCACGTCGTACGCGACGTACTCCTGGGCGGTCGGTCACCTCATGCGCCGCGAGGTGCCCCGTGCCGCCGCGATGGGGTCGGTGTTCGGACTCGGCGGAGCATTGCTCGTGCCCGTGCTGCTGGTGACCGGTGCACCGCTGCTGACGGACGGGCGGACGCTCGCCGTGGGCGCCTACATGGCGCTGGTGCCGATGTTCCTCGGGTACGTGCTGTTCGGCTACGCCCTGACCGTCGTGCCGGCGCGCACGGCGACCACCGTGACTCTCAGCGAGCCTGCCGTGGCCGCACTGTTGGCGGTGCTCGTGGTCGGTGAGCGGCTACCCGTCGCCGGGTGGATCGGCCTCGCGATCATCGGAGGAGGCCTCGTCGTGCTCTCGCTTCCTCGACGCCGCGGCCGGAACACTCCCCAGGATCAGCCGATCACCGTGGTGGCGGCCGAGTAGATCCCCAGCCCGATGATGGCGATCGCGCTGATGAGCAGGGCGACGTGGAGGAAACGTCCGCCCCGCAGCTCCGGATCGATCCGCCCGCGCAGGTAGAGCGCGGAGACGGCCACCGCGGCCAGGAAGATCCCGCCCGCGATGCCGCCGACCATGATCATCACCAACGGCGAGTTGATCCATAGGAAGGTCAGCAGCCAGATCAGGGGCAGGACGACGATGAAGAACTGCATCCACCGATTGCGGCGCCGGCCGTCGGCCCAGTCGTAGACCCCGACGATGGACAGCGCGTTGGCCCAGGATCGCGACCAGGACGGGATCGCCGCCCAGATCGTGGAGCCGAGCGCGGCGAGCGCGCCCAGCAGGAAGATGATGCGTCCGGGCTCGCCGAACACCCCGGCGAAGGTCTCCGAGAGGGTCCGGATCATCTCATTGCCCTCAGGGAACAGTCCCTGCGGGTGCAGGACGGCGGCGCCGAGGATGTAGAAAGCGGCGGTCGAGACCGTGTAGATGACCCAGGAGACCATCGCGTCCTTCTGCATGACCGCGATCCACCCGCGGGCGCGCCGACGGTACTCCTCCGAGCCGTCGTTCGGCCCCGACCAGCGGGCATACCCCTTCTCCAGGCACCAGTACGTGTACGCGGTGATCTCCTCGGAGGCCACGCCCGTCAGCCCGAACATCGTCAGCGCCACGCCGATCGCCCCGATCGGGAGCTGGAAGCTGACCCCCGAGGCCAGCTCGGCGCCGGAATAGGCGTACTCGCTGAACGGCAGTGCGATGACGACGAGGACGGTGACCACCACGAAGGTCATGGTCAAGACGGTGGCCACGTTCTCGATGAGCCCGTACCGGTTCGAGATCAGCGTCGCGATCGCGGCCAGCGTGACCACGACTCCCCAGATGGTCATCGAGGTCGGCGACAGCGGGCCGAACCCCAGGGGCATGAGGATCGACAGCGCCCCGGCCATCCCGCCGATCAGGCCACCGGTCTGGACCAGCTTGCTCACCGCCATCAGCGCCCACATCAGGAAGACCCAGCTGACGGGGCCCACCCGGGGCGGGACCCGGTTGTAGCCCTCCATCGCCCCCTCGCCGGTGACGATGGAGTAGCGGGCCATCTCCGTCTGGACCGCGACCTTGACGATGGTGGAGACGAACACGAGCCACAGCAGCACGAAGCCGGCCTGGGCACCGAGCGAGGTGGCGGTGATGAGCTCACCGGCCCCGACCACGGAGGCGGAGACGATCAGGCCCGGGCCGAAGAACTTCGAGGAGGCTCGCCACCCGATCGGAGGATCCTTCACCGCCGAGGGGTCCAGGGCGTACGGGTCGCCGCTGACGAATCGTTCGGGAGGGGTGCCCTCGCGGTCGGGGGCGGGGATGGACGCGGTCATCGACGTCTCCTGGTCACGGGGGAATGCGCAGCGGTGCGCCGGGAATCCTCCGGCGACAGGACCGACGGCCCCCGCCGAGGGACCTCCCGAGTTTTCCAGGCCCGGTCGGAGGAGGCAAAGAGACATCCGGCCGCTGGACGGGCCTGCTCCGGCTGAGGGCTCGCGGTGGCATCAGCACTCGGTGAGAACACGGCCCCGGTCACCTGATCCTCCAGTCACATCGCATCATGCATCCATTGATGCATGCATTAGGGTGGAAGGCATGGAGTCCCTGGAACTGCCGTGGCTGGATGCGTCCGAGCGTCGACCGCTCGCCGACCGCATCGCCGCCTCCGTCGCCCGCTCGATCGCCGACGGGGACATCGACCCAGGCGATCTGCTCACCGAGGTCGACGTCGCTGCGGAGCACGGCGCGAGCAGGACCCCTGCCCGCGAGGCGATGCTGAAGCTCTCGGCATGGGGCCTGGTGCGGCTGGTCCCGAAGAAGGGCGCACTGGTCACGAGCCCCACCGCGCGAGAGCGTCAGGAACTGCTGTCGGTGCGCTCGATGCTCGAGGGCCATGCCATCGCCCGCATCGTCGGGGACGACGAGATGCGCATGAGCCTGCTCGAGGCGCTCGAGCCGATCCTGGCGGACCAGGCCGACAGCGTCGGCCGCCCGGCGGAGTTCGCCGTCCACGACCACGCCTTCCACCTGCGGATCATCCGCCACGAGCGGAACAGCGTCGTCGAGGAGATCATCGCGTCCCTCGCCCCGCGCCTCTACCGTCTCTCCCGCCTCGCGGTCACCGCGGCGACGGCCGACCTCACCGCCCTCCATCGCGAGCACGTCGAGCTGACCGACGCCGTGCGGCGCCAGGACGTCGCGGCGTTCCGCGACCTCATCGACCGCCATCTCACCTCCGGACACGAGCACTACGAGGTCGGGAAGTGAGCCGACCGCAGGTCCCCGACTGGCTGCGAGTCGCCCCGACCGGTTTCGTGCTCGCCTGGGGCGGCAATCACTTCACCCCGCTGCTGCACGTGTACGAGTCGCTGGGCGGCTACGCGCCGTGGCAGGCGAACCTGCTGCTGGGGATGTACGTGGTGGGCCTGGTCCCCGGCATGCTGCTCGCCGCCGCGCTCTCGGACCGCCACGGGCGCAAGCCCCTGGCCATCGCCGGCCTGGCCAGCGCCGCTCTCGCCTCCGTCCTGCTCGCGGTGGGGATGGAGAGCTTCGTGGAGCTGTGCGTCGGCCGCGTCCTGGCGGGCATCGGGGTGGGCGTCGGCATGTCCGTCGGCTCCAGCTGGATCAAGGAGCTCTCCGCCGCGCCGCACGACCGCGCCGCCACCGCGACAGCCGGGGCCCGCCGCTCCTCGATGACCCTCACCCTCGGCTTCGCGATCGGCGCCGGCGTGACCGGTTCGCTCGCCCAGTGGGCGCCGCTGCCGGGGCAGTTGCCCTACCTCGCCCACCTCCTACTGTGCCTGCTGGCGTCGGCTGCGCTGGTCAGCGCCCCGGAGAGCCTGCCCCGCGAGCTGCGTGCCCGCGGCGCGCTCCGCGACGACCTGCGGGTCCCCTCCACGGGCCACCCCACGTTCCGGCGCCTGGTGCTGCCGGCCGCACCCTGGGTGTTCGCCGCCGCCGGCGTCGCCTACGCGATCCTCCCCAGCACCGTCGAGGACCGGATCGGCAGCGCCGCGACGATCTACGCCACCGGACTGACAGTGCTCACCCTCGGCATCGGCGCCCTCGCGCAGGGCACCGTCGGCCTGCTGAACCGCCTCACCCGCGGGCGCGCTCTGCTGGTGGGGATGAGCGGCATGACCGCCGGGATGATCCTGGCCGCCGTGGCGAGCGACCTGGGCAGCCCCGTGTTCGTCGTCGCCGTGGCCGCCCTGCTCGGGGCGTCCTACGGGGTGTGCGTGGTCGCCGGGCTGATCATCGCCCAATCGCTCGCGACCCCGCGCGACCTGGCCGGGATCACCGGGGTGTACTACTCGCTGTCCTACCTCGGCTTCCTGCTGCCCACGATCCTCGCTGCACTCACCCCCGTCCTGCCGTACACCGGCGGGCTCGTCGTCGTTGCCGTGATCTGCGCTCTCTGCCTGACGCTGGTGGGCTGGGGACTGCGCCGCCCACCGGGTGCAGGGGCGGCCGACGGGACGGAGCTCGAGGCCCGCGACCCGCTGCCGGCCCCGGAGGATCTCACCGTCGGTCGCTGAGGGCGCCCCCGGCCGCACCCCATCGTCGGTCGGTGACAGCGCTCCCGGCCGCCCCCACCTCGCCGCTCACCCCTACGGGGGTGAGCCGCCTCTGCCTGTCCGGACCACTCAGGCGTGACCGACGAGACAAACTTGCACTGTATGCAAACATGCACCCAGTGCAATATTCTGGGTCTCGTCGTCGACCGGAACCCGCGCCGGCGACCCCGACGGACGTACGACGAGGAGGGTTGCCATGTCCCGGACGGACACACCGAGGACGCCAGGCCTGCGCGAACGCAAACGCGAGCAGCTGCACGCGACGATCGAGCAGGCGGCCCTCGACCTCATGACCCGCCACGGGTACCAGGACGTCACGGTCGAGATGATCTGCGAGACCGCACAGGTCTCTCGCCGCACCTTCTTCAACTACTTCGGCTCGAAGGAGGCCGTGGTCATCGGCCACGACCCCGGCCCGATCCCGGAGGACGTGCAGGAGGCCTTCGTCCACGGACCCCGCGGCAGCATCCTCGCCGACCTCGCCCACATGCTCCTCGCCGCCCTCGAGGAGCGGCCCCGTCACATCTCCCCGGAGACCTGGCGCGCCCGCCTCGAGCTCATCCGCAGCGATCCGACGCTCGCCAAGGCGCTGGCCGACCAGGTCGCCGCCAAGAACGACGACCTCGAGGCCCTCGTCTCCCGGCGCATCCGCACGCGATACGCCGCCTCCGGGATGACCCCGGGGACGGCCGAGACCGCCGAGGTGCTGATCGCCCGCCAGACCGGGTTCATCGTCGCCATGTGGTGGGGCATCGCCCGCTACGCCATCCAGACCTCGGTCGAGAACCCCGAGACCAGCACCGAGGAGCTCATCGAGTCCCTCCTCGACACCTTCACCCTCATCCAGGAAGCAGAGCTATGACCACCCTCCAGACTGCTGCTCCCGCGCCCGCCGCGCGCCGGGAGAGCGGCAGCGGCACCCGCCTGGTCCCGCTGTTCGCCGGGCTCCTCGTCGCGATGTTCCTCGCGGCGCTGGACCAGACCATCTTCTCCACCGCCCTGCCCACGATCGTGGGCGATCTCGACGGGGTCGACCAGATGCTGTGGGTGACCACGGCCTACCTGCTCGCCTCGACGATCATGATGCCCATCTACGGCAAGCTCGGCGACCTCATCGGCCGCAAGCCCCTGCTGCTCTTCGCACTCAGCGTGTTCGTCGCCGGATCGCTCGTCGGGGCGCTCGCCGGGAACATGAGCGTGCTCATCATCGGTCGTGCCGTCCAGGGCATCGGCGGCGGCGGGCTGATGCTGCTGGCGCAGGCGATCATCGCCGACGTCGTCCCCGCCCGTGAGCGCGGAAAGTACATGGGCGTCATGGGCGCCGTGTTCGGACTGTCCTCGGTGATCGGCCCGCTGCTGGGCGGCTGGTTCACCGAGAGCCTGAGCTGGCGCTGGGGCTTCTGGCTGAACGTGCCGCTGGGGATCCTCGCGATCCTCGCCGCGGTGTTCTTCCTGAAGCTGCCCAAGACCTCGCAGCGCGCCCGCCTGGACGTCCTCGGCATCGCCACCATGGCGATCGCCGTGACCTCGCTGATCCTCGCGACCTCCTGGGGTGGCAACACCTACGAGTGGGGCTCCTGGCAGATCATCGGGCTGTTCGTGGCCACAGCCGTGTTCGGCGCCCTGTTCGTGCTGGCCGAGCGCTTCGCCGCCGAGCCGATCATCCCGCTGCACCTGTTCCGCAAGCGCAACTTCGTGCTCACGACGGTCGCTGCCCTCGTGATCGCCATCGCCATGTTCGGCGCCATCGGCTACATGCCCACCTATCTGCAGATGTCCACGGGCGTCAGCGCGACCGAGTCCGGTCTGATGCTGCTGCCGATGGTGGCGGGCCTGCTCATCACCTCGATCGCCTCGGGCCAGATCGTCTCGCGGACGGGCCGCTACAAGTGGGCACCGATCCTGTCGATGCTGATCGCCGCGCTCGGCGTGTTCCTGCTGTCCACGATGCAGGCCGACACGGCCACCTGGGTGATCATGGCGCACATGTTCGTGCTCGGCGCCGGGCTGGGCATCGGCATGCAGAACCTGGTGCTCATCGTGCAGAACACCTTCCCGAGCTCCGAGGTCGGCACCGCGACCGCGTCGAACAACTTCTTCCGCCAGATCGGTGCCTCGCTCGGGTCGGCGGTCGTCGGCTCGGTGTTCACCAGCCGCCTCACCGACCTGCTGAGCGAGCGCATGCCCGCCCAGGCCGCGGCCCAGATGGGCGGCGGCGGGGACACCAACTCGCTCACCCCGGAGCTCGTGCAGTACCTGCCCGAGAAGATCCAGGACGTCGTCGTCGGCGCCTACACCGACGCGCTGACCCCGGTCTTCCTGTGGCTGGTCCCGCTGCTGGGCGCGGCCTTCGTGATCGTGCTGTTCATCAAGGAGGTCCCGCTGGCCACCACGGTCGACGCCTCGGGCTCGACCGACGCGGCCACCGCTCCCACCGCAGCCGCCACGGCCACCGGGGCCCTCGCCCCGCTGCCGGGTCGGAACGAGGAGGACCTGCGCCTGGGCCTGGTGCTCTCCCTGATCGTCCAGCGTGCCCGCACGGCGGATTCGGACTCCGAGCTGACCATCGCCCTGGCCCGCCTCGCCGGCGACCACCCGGGCAGCACCTCGGAGCGCGCCGAGCATGCGGTGCGCACGCTGATCACCCCGGCGGCGCTCGCCCTCCTGGACGGCGCCGACGGCGACCCCGGCACGGAGCGCCCCGGGCGTCACCGCGCCCAGGACGCCCAGGGCACCGACACCGCCTCGGAGCCCGCCCTCATGACCCCTCAGCTCGCTGCCCAGTCCTGAGCAGCCTCTCGAAAGGACCTACCTCGTGACTCGTCGATTCGTCGGAGCGATCGCCTCGCTCCTCGCCCTGATGGCCGGACTCTGGCTCACGCTCTCGCCCTTCGCCCTCGGCTTCCAGCCGGAAGATGCCGACTGGACCGACGCGACCCTGACCGATGTGTGGACCGGCCTGCCGCTGGCACTCGTGGGCCTCGTGGGCCTGATCGTCTTCGCCAGCTCCCTGCGCACCCACATGGTGCAGGCCGGCTACATCACGCCGCGCCCTGCGCCGGCGCCCGCCCCGGTCCAGCCGGTCGCGCCCGCCGCCACCTCTGACAGCTCCCGCGAGATGGACGCCATGCTCGAGCCGCTGATCGCGGCCCTGGCCCGCGACCTCGACCGTGAGAGCACCGACCCGACCTCCTCCGCCCCGGAGGCCACCACCCACCGCGAGTACGGCCGCAGCGCCGTGGGCACCGACACCGGCGCCCAGGCTGCCGTCGCCGCCGACCGCTGATCGCGAAGGAGACACTGCCATGACTGAGAACCTGCAGAACACCGCTGCATCCGCTCCCACTGCTACGCCCTCCGAGGGGCGGGCCGCCGCCCGCGTCGCCGAGCCCCTCAACGTGCTCGACAAGGTCGGGATGGGCATCCTGAGCCTGCTCGGACTGAGCGGGCTGTGGATGATGCTCGCCCCGTTCCTCGTCGGTTTCCAGAACCGCGGCGCCGACTGGACGGCCAGCACGACCAACGACTTCGTCGTCGGCCTCGTGCTCGCCGTGCTGTCCCTGGCCGCCGTGGTGACCGTCCTCGGCGGCGGACTCGCCGCCGTCGCGCGCACGGCGCAGCAGCGGGCCGCCCACGAGGACGCCTGAAGCCCCCTCCACCGGGGGCCGAGCCGCCCCGTACGACCAGACGGCCGCAGCGTCCCTCCCCGGGAGGCTGCGGCCGCTCTCGTGCCGCGGTCGATCTCGGCACGGCGCCGCGTCGAAACACTGGTGCCCGGCCGGCATGTCGCGCATAGTGGTGTCCGACGAGGGCCGGCGCGCCGGCCCCGAGTCCGCGCCGGGCCGTAAGCACCGGGTGAGGAGACGCTGTGAGACACCGCCGCCGAGCCGGTCACCGGCTGGAGCTGGACTCCCTGCCGCCTGCCGTCGCCACCGCTCTCGACGCGGCGATGCGCGGCGAGGAGGTCACGCTCACCAGGTCCGGTGACGCGCTCGGCACTCTCGGGTTCCGCTCCTCGACCCTGGAGGGCACGGTCCTCGCCGAGCCTGATCACCCTGAGGATCAGGCTCCGGCTCCGGAGGGAGTCACCGTGGTCGCGACGGCGATGCAGCTCTCAGAGACCGCGCGCGGTCGGCTCTCCGACGAGCTCGGGAGCGAGTACGTCGTCCTGGACCTCCACGAGGCGCCGGCCAGCACGGACGTCCTGCTCGTCCCGCCGCTCAGCCCGCAGCTGCTCGGGGCGCTGTGCCGGCAGTTCCCCCGCGCCCGGGTGCTGATCACGGAGATCGAGGACGAGGAGCTCGGCGTCCACTACGCCGGGCCCGTCACCCGGATGCTCGAAGCGGGAGCCACCGCGTACCTCCCACCGCGACCGCTGCCCGAGACCGCCACCGCCGTCCACTCCCACCTGACCAGGAGCGACCGCGCCGCACTCGAACCGCCCCGGGCCGATGCCGACCAGGTGGAGTCCGACGACGACAGGCACCTCCTTGAGTGACGACCGGCTCGCCCTGGCCCACCGCCTGCGGGCGCGGTGAGGGGTTTCAGCCTTTGATGGAGCCTTCGGTGAGGCCGCCGCGCCAGAAGCGTTGCAGTACCAGGATGAGGATCGCCAGCGGGATCACCGACAACAGGGCACCGCCGGTTGTGAGCTGGTAGAACTCCGGCAGCCGGTCGGTCTGGGCCCGCCAGTTGTCCAGCCCCAGCGTGATCGGATACAACTTCTCGTCCGCCAGCATCACCAACGGCAGCATGTAGTTGTTCCAGATCGCCACGAACTGGAACAACACGATCGTCACGATCGCCGGCGTCAACTGCGGCAACGCGAGACGGTGGAACAACCCCAGCTCCCCCACCCCATCGATCCGGCCCGCCTCCAACAACTCATCAGGCACCGCCGCACTGGCGTAGATCGAGGCCAGGAACAACCCGAACGGGCTCACCAGCGACGGGATCAACACCGACCAGTACGTGTTCGTGATCCCGATCGAGCTGAACAAGAAGAACAACGGCAACGCCACCGCCGTACCGGGCACCAGCACCCCACCCAGCACCAGGACATAGACGAAACGTCGCCCCGGGAAACGGTACTTCGCCAGCGCGTACCCCGCGGCGACCGCGAAATACGTCGCCAGCACCGACCCCACCCCGGCATACAGCACCGAGTTCACCGCCCAGCGGGGGAAGATACCGCCGTTGGCCGACAGCACCGCCTTGATGTTCTCCCACAGCTGGAAGCTCTCCCCGAACCAGAACCCACTGGTGCCGAACAGATCCTCCGTCGACTTGGTGGCATTGATGACCACCCAGTACACCGGGACCAGGAAATAGATCGCCACCACCGCCAAGATCGCGGTGACCAGGATCGTCGTCGTCGGCTTCCGCCCCGCATCACGAGTCCCGGCCCGACCATCCCCCTCCCGCGCACGCGCCGGGGACGCCTTCCGCCGCCCCGCCACGGGATCCTGCCTGTGCTGCGTATCGTTCGAGGTGGTCATCGACGCTTCTCCGTCCACGAGGAGATTCCCAGCGCGACCGCTGAGAGGAGGAACGCGGAGACCGCGATGATCACGGCCTGCGCGGCCGCCATACCCACATCGTTGTACTGGAACGCGAAGGCATAAGCGGACATATTCGGGGTGTACTCCGAGGTGATCCCCGCACTCATCGTCTGCATCAACCGCGGCTCGGCGAACAGCTGCAGCGTCCCGATGATCGAGAAGATGATCGTCAACATCAACGCCGGCCGGATCAACGGCAGCTGGATCGCCATCGCCACCTTGAACCCGCTGGCACCGTCGATCTTCGCCGCCTCGTACAACTCACCCGGGATCGCCTTCAGCTGCGCAATGATGATCAACATGTTGTACCCCGTATACGTCCAGGTCACGATGTTCGCGATCGACCACAACACCATGTTCGGGCCCAGGAAGTCGATCTCCAACCCCACCCAGCCCAGCACGTCCACGATCGGCGACAACCCCGGGATGTACAGGAACGACCACAAGATCGTCGCGATCACCCCCGGGATCCCGTACGGCAAGAAATACGTCGCCCGGAAAAAGCCCGGCCACTTCGCGTTCGCCGTCTCCAACAACAACGCCAACACCGTCGCCGCCACGATCATCACCGTGACCTGCACGATACCGAACAGGACCATCCGCCCGATCGACTCCACGAAGTTCGCATTCGACAACGCCTTCACGTAGTTCTCGAACCCCGCGAAACTATTCGTGAGACCACCCTCACCCAACAACCCCGACCGCTCCACCGAACTGAACGAATACCCGATCGCCATCACGATCGGCACGATCATCGTCCCGATGAAAACCACCAGAAACGGAGCCAACAACACCCACGGAGCACTCCTCGACCTCATCGCGCCTCCTCCGCATCCAAACCCATATCCCGCATGATCTGCACGATCTCCCGCTGCGAGTTCGCGAACATGTCCGTCAGCGACACCGTGCCGTTGGCGGCGCCCGTCATCCCGTCACCGATGATCGTGCTGACCCGCTGCATGAGCGGCGCCCAGGTCCAGTCGAGATTCTGTCCCTCCGCCATCGGCACGATCACCTCTTCGTTGTAGCTCTGGCCCGAGAAGAACTCGGACGGCTGCTTCCGGGCCTCTCCGATGTAGTCCTTGGCCGTCGACCAGCCGATGCCGGAGTACTCGATCATCGCGTCGATCCCTTCCGGCTCCGTGCACATCCAGGTCAGGAACTCGACCGCCTCGGCCGGATGCTTGCTGTTGGCCAGGACCACGGCGGACGAGCTGCCGGAGACCCCGGAGGCGTAGCCGACCCCGCTCCCCCACACGGGCATGGGCGCCACCGCCCATTTCCCGGAGCCACCGGGCACCGATTCGATCAGGGCGTCGGCCCAGGAACCGCTGATGGAGGCGAGCACGTTTCCTTCCGCGGCGGCGGCGTACCACGGGGTCGTCTGCGGACCGTAGTTGGTGTTGATGATCTTCTCCGCGAAGATCTGGTCCCAGAACTCCGCGACGCGCATCGAGGGCTCGTCGGTCATGTCCACGATCCACCCGTCGCCCTCGGGGCGGAACCAGGTGGCGCCGGACTGCATGACCCAGGCGATCGGGGCGTACCCGTCGGAGGGGTCCAAGGTCAGGAAGCTCTTGCCGGCCTCGGAGACGATTCCCGCAGTCTCGTGGAACTCCTCCCAGGTGGCCGGCGGGCGCAGCCCCAGCTCCTCCTCGAGCACCTCCCGGTTGTAGAAGGTCGCGACCGGGCCGTAGTCCTGCGGCACCGCCCAGATGCCATCCGCGACCTTCACCTGGTTGATCGCGCTCGGCTCGAACTGGTCCTCCTGCTCCGCGAAGCCATAGCGTGCCAGGTCCGTGAGCGCCCCGGCGAGGGCGAACTCGGGCACCGACCGCATGTCGACGTGGCCGATGTCGGGGCCGCCACCGGCCGCGACCGCGGAGAGCATCTTGGCGTAGCCGCCGCCATCACCGCCCGGAATCCACGTCACCTCGACCTGGATCCGATCCTGGAACCCGTTGAAGATGTCGCAGACCTTCTGCAGATCCTTGTACCAGGACCAGTACGTCAGGGTCACGGGGGCGTCGGACGCAGGAATCGTGGGTTCGACGTTCACCCCGTTCTGGGCGGGCGGCGCGCACGCGGCCAGGGCAGAGGCCGTCAAGGCCGCCCCGGTTCCCGCCAGCGCGGAACGTCGTGTCAGGCGTGACATCGGTGCTTGTCAATCCTCCTCGTCGAGGGACGCGACCACAGTGTGGTCGGGAAACTTCTCCGTCTCTGCGTCGACGGATTCTTGACCGGACCTGCCCCGGTGCTGCGGCGGATCACCCTGGCACTGGGATGCCTTGATACCGAGCGAGTGCGACGTCCAGACGGATCTGCGAGCGCCGGATCCGGCGGGACGTCGCACTCGATGCGCGGTGGCGCGCCGTACCCCGACGCCCGCGGCCCGGGTCAGGCCGTCGCAGGTACGTCGGTGAGGGTGATGGCGTGGGGGTCGAAGTCGGCGGGCATGGGTTCGACCTCGGTGAAGGTGGAGTCGACGTCGATGATCGACCCCTCGGAGATGGCGGTCTCGATGGCGACCATGACGTCCAGGACGTGGGCGGCGATCTCTCCCTGAGCGCGGTGGGGAACACCGGCACGGATCGCGCGGGCCATCTCCAACACACCCAGCCCCCGCCCGGTGGTCGCCCCCGTGGCCGGCACCGGGGACGCCGACTCCCCGCGATAAGCGGTCAGCGCCGAATCACCCTCGAACACGTTGGGGTCGGGGAACGCGAGAGTCGCCTCGGTGCCGTAGACCTCGACGAACCCGGCCCGCTTGTGCGGGGAGTCGAAACTCAGCAGCACCGTCGCGTTCTGCCCCGAGGCGAAGCTCAACAGCGCCGCCACCTGAGTGGGCACCGTGACGTCGAAGACCTCACCAGCCTTGGGACCCGAACCGATGGTGCGCTGCTGACGCGCCCGGGAGCCGACCGCGGACACGCGCGTGACGGGGCCGAGGGCGAGGACCAGGGTGGTCGCGTAATACGGGGCGATGTCATACAACGGCCCCGCCCCCTCCTGGAACAGGAACGCGGGATTGGGATGCCAGTCCTCCGGGCCCGGGGTCTGGAACAGGGTCAGCGCGCTGGCCGGGGCCCCGATCGAGCCGTCCCGCAGGGTCCGCAGCGCGGTCTGGATCCCCGCGCCGAGCACCGTGTCCGGGGCGCCGCCCACGCGCACGCCCGCCGCGTCAGCCGCCTCCAACAGAGCCTTCGCGTCGGCGGGCTCGGTGGTGATCGGCTTCTCCGTCCACACATGCTTACCCGCCGCCACGATCGAACGGGAGACCTCGGCGTGGGCGGTGGGGATCGTCAGGTTGATGACGATCTCCACCCCGGGATGATCCAGCACGTCCTGCGCAGTGCCGGACGCGGGGACACCGAACTCCTCGGCGCGCTGCGCGGCGGCCTCGGGAAACAGGTCACCGACGATGTGGACGACCACATCCGGGAACGAAGTCAGGTTCTTGAGGTACTCGGCAGAGATCGTGCCGGCACCGATGAGGCCGACACCGACAGGACGAGCGGGAGCTGACGTATACAGGAGAATCTCCTCGTGAGGACGGACTGGACGATCGACGACGGGGTCTGCCTCGGCACGTAGGCACCCCGACGAGGGCTTCGTCGACGTCCGTCCTGACCGCTCCGGCGCGAAGCTCAGAGGGCGACGGGAGCGCCGTGGACGCCGCGAAGAGCCGATGAGCACCGTGGGCGCTTAATCGGTTCGGAGATTATTCCCACGTCGTAGAGGTGATGTCAAAAGGGTGACACCGACCGAGAACCTGGGCGGCGAGCAGCCCCCGAAGCGCTCCACGTGATCGCAGGTCAAGCCCCGGATCGGGGACGGGATACCTGGATGGAGACGGGCTCGCAGTCGCCCCGGTGGAATGCACACGTCGGCTTTTGGTCGACGAAGTCCGAGGGACCCGGACCTGTCACTCTCTCGGGCCCCCCAACGCGTCCGCGAACTCGCGCAGGTGCCGGGTGAGGTAGCGACGGTCCGACTCCGCCCAGCCGATGGCGCGCTCGGCGTGGCCACGGCGTCCGGCCTCCCGTCGGGGGTCGTCGAGAACCGCCGTCTCGGCAGTGATGATGCTCTGCTGCGCCCTCCCGATGGCACCGAGCACGCCGTCAGCCGTCATCGTCGGGTCGTAGGCGTCGCGGAAGGCACGCAGCCGCGCGGCCTGCTCGGCAGCGGTGGTCCCGCCGTGGTCCCCGGCGCACCAGGTCCAGGCGGCGTAGCCGAAGTCGTCGAGGGGCTCACCCACGCGGGAGGAGTCCCAGTCGATGAGGGCGACGGGCATCCCGTCGCGGCAGACCACATTGAAGGGGCCGGGGTCGCCGTGGAGCAGGGCCGTGGCGGAACCCGAGGCATCACGGCGCGTCGTGAGGTCATGGAGCTCGCGGAGGATTCCGCCCATCGCGGCGTACGACCGCTCGTCGCGCTGCACGGGATGCTCCGTGGTCTCCCCCTCGATGTACTCGAAGGTGTCACGCCTCTGGGCATCGATCCCGAAGTAGCGCGCGACATACGGGAAATCATGAGCGTTCAACCAGGTCACCGCGGCGGCGGCGAACTCGGACCTCGATCCTCTGGGGCGCCGCACGGTTCCCCCGACACGGACCACCCCCACCGTCGTGTTCCCACCTTCCAGCGGCACGTCCATGGGGCCATCCTGCCCACCCGCACGCCCCCACGCTACGGCTTTTCCGGTCTCAATCGCGCTCGACGGGGCACCCGCCCTTCAGGATCGTCGTGAAGGCTTCGTCGGGGCGGGACAGCAGCGAGATGTCCGCGAGGGGGTCGCCGTCGACGAGCACGAGGTCGGCGACCGCCCCCTCCTCGACGACGCCGAACGTCCCGGGATAGGGGTTCCGCTCACCGGAGAGCTGGAGCAGCTCCGCGTTGTGCAGCGTCGCCTGCTGGAGCGCCTGCGCCGGGGTGTACCAGCGGGTGAGCTTCGCCAGCTGAGCGCCCTGCCGCGTGGCCAGTTTCGCGTCGAAGAGGGTGTCGGTGCCGAACGCGACCTTGATGCCGTGGTCGATGGCGAGCTGGTAAGCACGGTCGGTGCCGGCGACCATCGCCAGCTGCTTGCGCTTGTTGGGCCCGGTCATCGGCACCGCGTCCTCGTCGTCCAGGAAGGGCTGCAGGCACCACCACACGTCGTGCTCGGCCAGGAGCGCGGCGGTCTCCTCGTCGATGAGATGACCGTGCTCGATGCATCGCACCCCGGCCTCCACCGCCGTCCGGATCGCCCGGGGCGTGTACGCGTGCACGGTCACGTAGGTCCCCCAGTTCTCTGCGGCCGAGACCGCTGCTCGCATTTCGGTGACCGTGTACTGCGAGACGTCCAGCGGGTCGTAGTGGGAGGCCACCCCGCCGCCTGCCATGAGCTTCAGCTGCGAGGCGCCCTGTCGGAGCACTTCCCGGGAAGCGCGCAGCACCTCGGCCTCACCATCGGCGATCACGGCCGCACCGGCCGTCTCACTGTGGCTGAGGTGGCCGGACACGCCTCGGGGCACCTCGTGCGGCATGCGGAAGTCACCGTGCCCGCCGCTCTGCGAGATGAACGCTCCCGAGGGGTGGATGCGGGGGCCGGGCGTGATGCCGTCGTCGATCGCCTTCTTCAGCCCGTGCGTCGGCCCGCCCAGATCGCGGACCGTCGTGAATCCGCGCTGGAGAGCACTCCGGGCGCCCACGACGGCCGTGGCGAACAAGTACCCGGCATCGCCCGACATCGCCGCGCCCGGCGCGATCGAGGCGAAGGCGGCATGCCAGTGGGCGTCGATCAGGCCCGGGATCAAGGTTCTGCCGGTCCCGTCGATCACTGTCGCCGCAGCGGGGCCCGTCGGCCGTGCATCGCCCGGTGACTCGAGCGAACGGATCGTGCCCTCGGCGATCTCGACGTCGTACGGTCCGGTGTTCTGCCCCGCCCGGCTGTCGAAGACTGTGACGTTCTCGATCCTGATCGTGCCGCTCACTGTGAACTCCCGTCTCGTGACACTGCGTCCGGCACTCTACTCCCGAGTAATCAGTCAGGGTCGCCGGCGCCGGCGACCCGGGCCCGGTCGCCCTCCCCCAGGTTGCCGGCAAAATCCCTGGCCCCGCTCCGCGCGGTCGCGGAGGATGAGTGGCGTGCAGAACTGCGACGTGTTCCTCCGCCCGTGCACGGGCGCCGACCTGGCCGTGCTGGAGGCCTGGGCACCCACCGGCAACAGTCGGACCCATGCGATGAGGTTCTCTCACCAGGAGGCCGGGACCAGCACGTACTACCTGGCCGCCTGCCGGCAGGAGCCGGGCGCCATCGTCGGCACCTGCGAGCTCCGCTGGGACGGGTGCGCGGCGAGCGAGGTACCCCGATGCCCGGAGGCGAACGGGCTCCAGGTGTGGCCCCCAGTGCTCCAGTCCCACGGGATCGGGACGCAGATGCTCGGCCTGCTCGAGCACGGGGCCCGGGAGCGCGGTCATCACACGCTCGGTCTGGGCGTCGGTGACCCGCGGCCGAAGCGGCTCTACCTGCGGCTCGGCTACGTGGACACCGGTCAGGACTACCTCGACCGCTATACCTGGATCGACGAGCACCACGAGGAGCATCACGTCGCCGATCGGGCCCGGTGGATGATGAAGCCGCTCACCGGCGGCCGGCTCGAGGCCGGTCGTCTCTGAGGGGCCACCTCGAGCGCTGAGCGCGGAAAGTCCGTGGACTCGCACCGGGGACCGACGTAGCATCGACCCCGTGCATCTGATGACGCGAAGTAACGCGGGCCGCTAGGTCCGCCCCGTCCCACCCCCTGCCCACGGAGACGTGCGGGGGGCCGGATGATGCGCCGGCCGGCGGCAACGCTGGCATTTCTCCCGGTCATCGCGGCACTGCCGCGCGCTCAGAGATCAAAGGCGCATCATGCCCCCTGCTCGTCATCCCGTCACGTCCGAACCCGTCATCCGGGCCGAGTCCCTGTCGAAGTCCTACCGCCGCCACCACCAGGATCCTGGTATTCACGGTGCGCTGAGAGCCTTCGCGCACCGCCGCACCGAAGAACGCCTGGCGCTGGCCCCGCTCGATCTCGAGGTCGCCCCCGGCGAGTTCGTGGGACTGCTGGGGCCCAACGGTGCCGGCAAGACCACCGTGGTCAAGCTGTGCTGCGGTCTCGTCCGCCCCACCGCCGGCACGGTGAGTGTGCTCGGGCACGAGCCCGCGCGGCGCCGCGCCGAGTTCCTGCAGTCGATCGCCGTGGTGTTCGGGCAGAAGTCGATGCTGTGGTGGGACGTTCCCACGGTCGACTCGATGCTCGTGCACAAGGCGATGTACGCCCTGGACGGGCCGACGTACCGCCGCCGCGTCGGCGAGCTCACCGAGGTCCTGTCGCTGTCCGAGGTGCTCGACGTCCCCGTGCGTCGCCTCAGCCTCGGCGAGCGCATGCGGTGCGAGCTCGCCCTGTCGCTGCTGCATTCTCCTCGCCTGCTGTTCGCCGACGAGCCGACCATCGGGCTCGACGTCACCGCGAAGCAGGCGCTGCGGGGGATGCTCGCGCGCACCAATGAAGCGCTCGGCACCACGGTGGTGCTGACCAGCCATGACATGGACGACGTGGAAGCGCTGTGCCGCCGGATCCTGCTCGTCTCCGGCGGGCATCTCACGTTCGACGGGGACGTCGCCGGGCTGCGGGCGCGGATCGCTCCCCGGCGGCTGATCCGCGCTGTGGTCGAGAATCCGCTGCGACCCGAGGATCTGCCGGCGGGGGCGCGGCTGCTCGATCCGCGCACCATCGGCCTCGAGGCGTCGGAGGAGGAGCTCGAGGACGCCGTGGCCTCGGTCCTCGCCCTCGGCGGCCTCCGAGACCTGAGCGTGCAGGAGGTCGACCTGGAGGCGGTGATGGCTCGCGCGTACTCCGAGCAGGCCGGTGCGGGCGCGGAGCGGGGGCAGCGATGAGCTCGATGACCGCCGCGTCGCCGCGCCCGGTCGGGTCCTCTCGCACGCTGTTGGCCACCGGCCTGGCGCTGTTCGGGCGGGACCTCACGGTGACGCTGACGAATCGGGCCTGGGTGGTGCTGCTCCAGCTCGGGGCGGTCGCCCCGCCCGTCGTCTCCCTTCTGGTGTGGACCGGCGCGATCGCCCGCGGTGCGACCCCGCCGGTGCCTGCGGACCGGATCGTCACCTGGTTCGTGCTGGTCGCGGTGGTCTCCATGGTCACCTCGAGCTGGACGGCGTCCTTCCTCGCCGAGGACATCCGCACCGGCGGCCTCTCGATCTGGCTGGTGCGGCCGTGCCCGGCCCTCGCCCATCTCGTGGCCAACAATCTGGCGGAGAAGGCGGTGAAGCTCCTCGTCCTGCTGCCGATGGTCGCCGCGCTCGGGCTCGTGGTCCATCGGCAGGTGCGCCTGCCGGCGGATCCGGCCCTCTGGGCCGCGGCGCTGGCCGCCGTGATCTGCGCGGCGGTCCTCGGCTTCGTGCTCGATGTGCTCGTCGGCTGCCTGGCGTTCTGGTTCGAGGACGTCGAGGGCGTGCAGGGGATCGTGACCCTCGCCCAGCGGCTGCTGTCCGGGGCGGTCGTCCCGCTGATGCTGCTGCCGGCCGGGGTGCAGGACGCCGTGCGTTTCCAGCCCTTCCGTTTCACCCTCGCGTACCCGCTCGAGGTCCTCACCGGCTCCGGCACCGCCGAGCTCGCGGACTGGCTCGCGCTGCTGGGATGGACCGGTGCCGCGCTCGCGGTGCTCGCCCTGGTGTGGTCGCGGGGCGTGCGACGCTACGAGGCGGCCGGGGCATGATCGGCCGCCTCGCGTCGTGGTGGCTGGCGTGCTGGCGCCAAGCGATCAGCCGCGACCTGCAGTTCCGCACCCAGACGGTCCTCATCGCGCTCGGCGCCCTGGTGGACGTGGCGATCTCCCTGGTGCCCGCGCTGGTCCTCGCCCAGACCGCCCGGACCACAGCCAGCGGGTGGGACGAATCCACGGCCGTGCTGGTGGTGGGCCTGTTCACGATCGCGACCGCCGCACTGGACACCGTGCTCGGCCCGAATCTGCTGCGCCTGGACGCGGCAGTGCGCACCGGGGAGCTCGACCTCCTGCTGATCCGGCCGATCCCCGCGTTCCTCGCCCTGACCCTGCGCTGGGTGCGCCCCGCGGAGGCGACGCGGCTGCTGGTGGGAGTGGCGCTGGTGCTCGGTGCGCTGGGGACGGCCGGCGAGGTGCCGTCGATCGGCGGCGTCCTCGGCAGCCTGGTGCTCATGGTCCTCGGCGTCGTCGCGTGGTCGCTGTTCTGGGTCAACGCGAGCTTCCTGTCCTTCTGGTGGGCTTCGGCCGAGCCCGTGCAGGACATCATCGGTGCCCTGCGCGAGTCCGGGCAGTACCCGCGGGCGGCGTTCCGGCGCCTGCCGCTGCTCGGCTTCACGACGCTGGTGCCCTCACTGCTGCTGGCCACCCTGCCGGCGCAGGTGCTGCTGGGTGGTGACCTGGGCGGTCCTGTGCTCGGCGGGTCGATGGTGGCGGGGATCGGGAGCGCACTCACGGCCGTGCACTGGCGACTCGTGATCCGGCGCTACGACAGCGCGAGCAGCTGAGGTCGCGACGCAGCCGTCTCACACCTCGAAGCGGGAGGCTCCCGGACCGATCTCCCGCTCCACGGATCCGCACCGGACCCGGGCGGAGGTGTTCGCGGGGATCCGCACCTCGAGCAGCTGCTCCCCCTGGTCGTAGCGAATCCGGACGTCCCCGCGGATCGTCGGGACCGTGCCGTCCATGTAGGTGAGCGGACCGGGCTGCGGGGTGATCTCGAGCCGGGCGGCACCCGGAGCGACGGCGCGCACGCCGAGCACCCAGCGGGCGATGACGTTCACGGGCGCCGTGCCCCAGGCGTGGGAGCAGGTCATGTTCGGTTTGAGGGAGGGATCCCAGGCCTCCGGGACGATGCTCGCGCCCAGATCGTCGAGGAGATGCAACCAGCCCCGCCCCACGCGAGACGTCATCAGTGCATGCGCCTCCTCGGCGCGGCCCAGGGTGAACAGTGCATCCAACAGGAACTGAGCGCCGTACACGCTCATGCGCATGCCGCGCCCGGCCAGGAAGTCCCCGAGCTCGTCGTGGCGATCCGGGGGTGCCAGGCCCAGGGCGACGGGGATCGCGCTCGCGTGCTGGGAGGCGTGCTCGGTGCCGAGGCCGTCGCGGTAGGTGCCGTCCTCGCGCACCAGGAGGGTCTCGATCCCCTCGCGCATCCGTGCCCCGAGCGCGGCGTGGTGGTCGGCCTCGCTGCGACGACCCAGCACCGTGCAGATCTTCGCGAGGGTCTCGTGCGCGGCGGCCTGGAAGGCATTCAGCACGGTGTTGGCGGAGGTGAACTCGAAGTCGTCGCGGCAGCTCTGCGGCCAGTCCACGAGGTCGGCGTCCCAGGCGCTCGACGGGCCGGGCTCCTTGTGGATCAGTCCGTCGGCCCGCAGGTGTCGGTCGTAGTTCGCGCGCCGCCACAGGTCGAGATCGGAGCGCAGCTGGGCGTCGTCCCCGGTGGCGAGGTAGTCCTCCCAGGCGGTCAGCACGGGCATGAGGTGGTACTCGGCGGGCCAGGTGGGCCGGCGGGTGAGGAACTCGGTGGAGGCGCGGGCCAGCGCATAGCTGCGCTCGCAAGCGTACTGGGAGCGCTGGTTGACATAGGCGTCACCCTCGTAGGGCCCGCGCTCGCGGGCGGGGGTGTCGAGATAGAGGTCCAGGGAGGTGGCCTCGATCGAGTACCGGCACAGCTCGTGGACGCGATCCAGATCCGGCTCGGACGAGTAGAACCTCCCCGTGTGCTGCGGGGCGCTGCGCAGGATCACGGGGGTGACCTGCAGCTCCTCGACCTGCCCATCGAGCAGGCACAGCTCGCCGTAGCGGAAGGCGCGATATCCCCAGTGCTCGACCGTCTGGGCGCCCTCGCGGAGGGTCCAGGTCTCCTCGTACACGTTCCCGGTGGGCAGCGAGGAGATCACCCGCCCACCCGCATCGCGCTGCTCGCCCAGGCGCACCTCGACCCGGGTCCCGCTGCGGCCGGCGCACTCCACGCGCAGACCGCCGACGATCTCTCGTCCCAGGTCGAAGGACCAGATCCCGTACTCGAGCTCGAACAGATCCACTTTCTCGCCATGCACCTGCTCGAGGTTCACGGTCGCAGCAGCCGGCGGGTCGGGCAGGGGCGGGGCGGCGCTCGCCGGGGCCCAGCTGGAATCGTCGAACCCTGGCAGCGTCCATCCGACGGGCTCTTCGCGCAGGTCCCAGTCCTCGGCGGGGGCGAAGTACCACCCGCCGCCGATGTTCCGATCCCCCGGCAGGAGCCGATCTCCCGGGAGGGCGCGCCAGGTCTCCGGAACGGTGACGTGCTCGAGCCGAGTGCCGTCCTCGAGGATCACGACGAGACGGGCCGCGAACTGACGACCCTCCTGAGCCCAGGCGAGGGCCGCGAGGGCGTTGGGACCGGGCCGCAACGCAGAGGTGACGTCATGAGTGTGCAGACGAGGCCGGTGATCCGGGCTGCGCACGCTCCCGTGGCCGGTGACCTGCCCGTTGACCCACAGCTTGTAGACGTGCTGGCGCCCGCCGCGCGGGCCGGCCGCTCCACCAGGACCGCCCTCGGGCGAGAGACCGAGCGCCTCGACGAAGGCCGCCCGGATCGGGGCACGGGGAAGCGCGACCTCCGTGCGCAGCAGGGCCCAGGGTGCGGAGACGTCGGCCCATATCGGCGTGGCATCCCACCGGTCCGGGGCGCTCATGAAGGACGACGGACGGGACCAGTCCCCGGGTTCTGTGGTGCTGACCTGCACGCGCCACCAGTACGGGGTGGAGGGGCCCAGGGGCAGCCCCTCCACCAGCACCCCGGTCGATTCCGCGGAGAGGACCACGCCCGAGTCCCACAGCGGGGCATCGAACGCAGGGGCATCGGCGATCTGCAGGCGGTAGCTGCGCTGCAGGGCGTCCCCGACCATCGGCACGATCCAGGAGAACCGTGCCGCCTCCCCGCGGACGCCCGACGCGCGCTCCTGGAGGTTCAGCAGAAGACCACTCGGGCGTGTCCTCACCGGCATCGGGCGCCGCCCCTTCGCTCGTCATGAAACGACTCAGGAAGGCTAGCAGGCGGCCGCCTCCCGCCCTGCTCACACATGTAGTCATTGACAACACTGTTGGCGATGTCTACATTGGTTTTCCGTTGTCATCCTCGAGCACACGCCCGACGAAGGAGGCTCCTATGAGCTCAGAGACCGATCGCGCGGAGATCATCGAACTCTTCGGCAGGTACGCCGATATCGCAGACATGAAGAGTTTCGAGGAGCTGCCCCGCCTCGTCCACACCGACCCCATCACCCTCGACTTCGAGTCCGTCGCCGGGATCCCTCCCATGCAGGCCCCGCTGGATGACTACGTCGAGGTCCTCCGGGTGTCCTTCGAGCCATTCCTCGCGACGCACCACGCCATCACGGGCCATGTCGTCGACATCGACGGCGACCACGCGACGGCGCACGCCCACGTGCGCGCCGAGCACTGGACGGCGAACGAGAACGTCGGCGACGAGTCGAACCGTTGGCTGGTCGTCGGCTTCTACGACAATCGCGCGGTGCGCACCGAGGTCGGCTGGCGGTTCAGCCACGTCACGCTCACCGCCACCTACCAGGAGAACGCGCACCTGCTCACGCGCGGTGTCGACGAGGGCCATCACTAGGCTCGAGCCCATGCTGCTCCTCCTCGACCTCGACAACACTCTGGTCGATCGTGACCGCGCCTTTTCCCGGTGGGCGGAGCCGTTCGTCGCTCAGCACCGGGGCGACAGGACAGACCTGGAGTGGTTGCTCGAGACCGATGCGCACGGCTACACGCACCGGGCGGTGCTCGCCGACGGCCTCATCGACCGCCTCGGCCTCGCGACCACCCGGGACGATCTTGTACAGACCCTCCTGCTGGACCATGTCCCTTTCGTGCGCTGCTACGACGGTGTCATGGACCGCCTGCGGGACCTTCGATCCGCCGGCCACACGCTCGTGATCCTCACCAACGGCACCGTCGAGCAGCAGACCCGAAAAGTGGAGCTGAACGGGCTGGACGCTGCGACCGATCGGGTCGTGATCTCGCAGGCGGTCGGCGTGAAGAAGCCTGCGCCCGAGATCTTCGCCGTCGCCGTGCAGGGTTTCTCGACCGACCGCGTGCCCTGGATTGTCGGCGACCAGGCCGAGGCCTGCATCGCCGGCGGTCGCTCCGCAGGCCTACGCACCGGATGGGTCGACCACGGCCGGGACTGGACGGGCGGGGAACGCCCGACGGCATCCGCCCCGACGACCGTCGAGGTGCTCGACCTGATCGCAGAGCTCGACGGAGCCGACCATGCCTGAGCCGCGGGAGGTCCGGATCGACGGAGACACGGTCCGCCGCCCACGGAAGCCATGGACCGAGACGGTGCATGCCCTCCTGAGGCACCTCCGCGAGCAGGACCTCCCGGTGCCGGAGCCTCGGGGCATCGACGACCGCTTCGAATACGTGAGCCTGGTTCCAGGACTCGGCGGAGACGGGGCCTGGCCCGACGGGGTCTCCGCCGACGGTGCACGATCTCTGGGCCGGCTCCTACGCAGGATCCACGACGCAACACGTGGGTGGACCCCGCCCGCCGACGCGCAGTGGTCTGTCCCCCACGGTTCGGCATCGACTATCTGCCACGGCGACCCGAAGCCCGGCAATGTCGCGTGGATCGATGGGCGGGCGGTCGGGCTGTTCGACTGGGACGCCGCCAGACCAGGCGCCCCGGTCGCCGACCTCGCCTACGCTCTCCTCTGGACGACACCCATCGATGTCGACCCGACAGGGCTGCAGGTCACGGCAGTGGAGGCAGCTCTTCGTCGCGAGCGCGCCGCCGCCCTGCTGGAAGGTTACGGCTGGTCCGGTCCGCTCGACATCGTCGACGTGGCCGTGCGCCGCCACGAGCTGGCAATCGACGAGGTGGAGTGGCTCGGCGAGCGGGGCCACGAGCCCCATGCGAGCTGGGTAGCACAAGGTTGGCCAGGTCGCTGGCGAGACCTGCTGCCGACCATGCGCGTGGCAGCACGCAGCGCCTTCATAGACTGACCTCGATCTCATCGATGACATCGACGACGAGAAGCAGTCACGACATGTCGTTCAGGTCCCGACGACGAGGGTCATCGCGGAGTCGACGCACTGCCATGATGCCTACCACTCCCGCGGCGAGGTACGCGATCGCATCGGCCACGATGACCCCACTGCCGACGCGCTCGGCAAGCACCCCGGCCAGGCCGATCGCGGCGATCTGAACCACCGACGCAATCCCCCAGAACACGCTGAACACCCGACCCCTCAGCACCGATGGACTCTGAGTCTGCAGCAGTGTCCCCTGCATCGCGGCGACCACCGCGAACGGCGCTCCGGCGAGCGCCGTGAGCACCACGGCCGGCCAGAGGACCGGATGCACATGCGGGTAGGTGAAAACTGCGAGCAGCAGGACCCCCGCGGTGAATGCCGCGGACACGAGCAATGGGAACGCATCGCGCCGGTCGGCGACCCAGGTCGCCCAGAGGGAGCCGAGGACCCCGCCAACGGCCTGGGCCGACAGGATCCAGCCCAGGGCGTCCGGTCCGGCATTCAGAAGCTCGCGGGCGAAAGGCGCCAGTAGGGCGGAGACAAAGCCTTCTCCCAATGCCATCAACGCGACGACCGGCACCAGCGCACGGAGAGCCGGATGACGGCTCACCAATGCCGCGCCATCTCGCCATTGCGCGATCATGCCCGGTCGAGCAGCACAGCTCTCCGTCGATGGACGCCGGTGATCGACCGCGGCGACCAGCAAGGCGGAGAGGCCATGGCACACCGCCACGGTCCAGATCGCGGCAGGGAAGCCGGCCATGGCGAGCATCGTGCCGCCTACCGCCGGCCCCACCAACCGGGCGAGAGAGTTGTTGAGCGTGTTGAGGCTTGCAATCTCTCCGAGGCGGTCCGTGGGCGCGAGCTCCGGCAGGAGAGCATGCTCGGAGGGGCCGACCAGCTGGCCGAAACAGTTGCGCACGAACGACAGCGCGGCGATCCACGGCCACGCCTCGACCGCGAGATACCCGAGCGTAAGGATCATCAGGGCGAGGTTCGCTCCGAGAAGGATCCGGCGCCGGTCCCACCTGTCACTGACCACACCGGCCACCTGCCCGAGCAGGACAGGGGGTAGGGCGGCGGAGAGCACCGTGAGCGCAGTCGCGGCCGGTGATCCCGTGCTGTCGAAGACGACGAAGGGGAGCACCACGAAGAGGGCGTGGTTCCCGAGCCAGGCTACGAGACCAGCTCCCCAGACCAGGGCGATGCGCCCGTCCCACAAGAGGCTTCGGGGACGATATTCGTGGGGCGACTGCCGCGGAGGTCTGGGCATGGTGAGACCTTCACGCCTACCCTGGGTGAAATGGGAGAGCAGAATTCACCTAGCCGGCCTGCGGACGAGTCAGTACGTCCGGGCCGCGCCCCGTGGGACGACATCGATGTCGAATCCCTGCACACGGTGACGGATCCTGCCCAGGTCGCGATCCTCGCCGATCCGCGTCGTGTGCGGTTCATCCGGCCGTTCCTGGCGCGCGAAGCGACAGTGAGCGAGGTCGCCGGGGAATTGGGGGTCACGGCGAACTCCCTGCTGTACCGAGTGCGGCGGATGACTGACGCCGGCCTGTTGCGCGTGGTCGAGGAACGACCCCGCACGGGGCGTGCCATCAAGGTGTACCGCTCGAGCTACGACGGCTACCGGGTGCCGATGTCTGCAATGCAATACGACGATCTGCGTCACCGCGTCGACGCCTACGGACGCCCGCTGCTGGACGATCTCGCACGCGCATACACGACGGCTCTACGCGACGCCCCGCACCACGACCGCATCATCGCCCGCAACAGCGCCGGAGAGGTCTGGACCACCGATCTGCTCCCGACGAAGACCCGACGTGGAGAGCCGCTCGTCTTCGCGGACTCCGTGCTCTGGCTCGATCGCCGTCAGGCCGAGATCGCTCAACGTCATGTCCACGAGGCGCTCGAGGCCGCGCTCAGCGCGGACGACTCGGAGCACTCCGCCGGCCCTCGGGCTCCCTATCTCGTCATGGGGGCCGTACTCCCCCTTTCCGACGAGTGATGATCCAATGAGCTTCGACGTGCGCCGCTCATCCGGTGACGTCCCGCGCGATCTCGTGCATCTGGTCGAGCCGAGCCCATTCGTCGTCGTCCGTGCCGGCGTAGACCAGGGAGATCCGGCCCGCGTACCCGACATCCTGCAGCACGCTCAGCGAGCGGGTGAGGTCCTCCTCGTCGAGCACGCCGGGTGAGATCTCGCGCGCCTTGACCTGGGAGCACTCCGCCTCGCCCGCGACGGCAGCGATCTGCTCGTACTTGTCGTCCCCGCCCCAGTTCCCGGTGTCGATCAGGAGCCCGACCTCGCCGTCGACCTGGTCGAGCAGCCGTCGCGTGGTGGCTGCGTCCACGAGGAGTGACTTCCAGTTCTCGGTGATCACTCGGATGTCCGGGTGGGACGTCGCGAGCGCACGCAACCGACGGGCGCTCAGTGCGAGCGTCTCGTCCGTCGGCTCCTGGTCGCCGGCGGGCACCCGCACCCTCGGCGCGCCGAGCTGCTCGGCGACGTCGATCCAGCCCGACAGCCACCGCTGCTGCTCCTCCCCCTGCTCGGGGTGGATCACGTCCCCGTCGTCGACGAGGAAGCATTCGAGGTCCACTCCCGCGGTGTCGAAAGCGTCGCGCAGCTCCGCGAGATAGGAGGCCTCAGTGCGGGGCAGGTAGAAGTGGCACAGCTGGGCGCTGACGAAGCCGTGCGCGGCGAGCTGTCCGGGCAGCTCGAGCAGGGGCAGGCCGTCAGCGCTGTCGTGCTCGGTCAGGACGCCCGACGGCGCGGAGCCCGGCGCGACGTAACGGCCCATCGTCCTGAACAGCGACCAGGTGTGCAGGGCCTTGGCGGGGTCGAGGGCATGAGCCATGGGATCTCCTGTGATCGAGGTGCCGGGAACGAACCCCGCGCGACAGACCTCCATCATGTCGTGACGGGGTGGCGCGGGAAACCATCCGACACCCCCGCTACGGTGACTCCGTGGGGCGGGACGGGCCCGCGTACCCTCGCCCCATGACCCCCGACGCGGCCGATGTCGCTGCTGCGACACCACCCGTCAGGGCCCACGCAGCGGCACGAGCCCTCGGCGTGAGAGAGCTCGCAAGCTGGTGCGCCGAGATCCTCGTCGGCGCGCTCGACCTCACCGACCAGGATCGCCATGATGCCCGATGGATCGCCGGGAAGGCCTGGACGGGCTGGGGCGACCCTGACTCCTGGTCCGGCCGAGGACTCGACCATTGGCCCCGTGTCTGGGCGGCCCGCACGCTGCTGCACTCGTGGGACCCGGTCGCGACCCTCGCCGTCGAGCAAGGGCTGGCCGATGAGGCCTGGAGGGTGCGGGAGATGTGCGCGAAGGTCGTCGCCCGCTATGAGGTGGGTTCTGCCGCACCGGAGTGCGCCCGCTGCGCGGAGGGCGATGCGGTGCCGCGTGTCCGGGTGGAGTCCCTGCGTGCCCTCGGCGCCGTCGGCGAGATCGAGCACGCCCCGTCGGTCCTCACCGCTGTCCACCACGAGGATCCCACGGTCGTACGCGCTGCGGAGCGAGCGCTCGAACGGATGGAGGCACGGCTGGACCGGCCCGTGACGTGATCTCGCGGCCCGGCCGGGCACCCCCGCGCCGAGCACAGTCGGTCGCCGGGAACTGCGTTGCACGCCCCGACGGTCGGCCCTACTGTCGACGCGTGCACACCACTGCGGCCACCCGTGCCCGTCGAGCCGCCGCGGACCTCGTGAGGTCCTTCGGCCTCGAGGTGGAGCGGGTCATCGACCTCCACGACTCCAACAAGCTCACCGTGCACCTGCTGCCCTGCGACCTGGTCGCTCGCATCGGGCCTGCCGCCCAGGGAGGCGCTCAGGCCGAGGTCGAGCGGGCCCTGTGCCTCGCGGAGGTCGGAGCACCCGTCGGCGCGCTCGACCCCCGCACCCCACCTCAGGTGCAGAGGCGCGACGGCTTCGAGATCACGCTGTGGACCCACCACGCGCCCGACGAGTACCGGGTCCTGCCCGCGGCCGAGTACGCCGCGGCCCTGACGCAGCTGCACGCCGGGATGCGCGCGGTGGACCTCGAGTTGCCTCACTTCACCGAACGTGTCGCCTCCGCGCTCGCCCTGCTGGACGACCCGGGGCTCACCCCGGGCCTGGCCGGCCCCGACCGCACCTTCCTCCGCGAGACCATCGCCGACCTCTCGGCGGAGATCGCCGGGCGGGGCGGGCAACAGTTCCTGCACGGCGAGCCCCACCCCGGCAACGTGCTCGAAACAGCCGACGGTCCGCTGTTCATCGACCTCGAGACGTGCTGCATCGGCCCGGTCGAGTTCGATCTCGCCCACGCCCCCGCGCAGGTCGCAGCGCACTACCCGGCTGTCGACGCCGCACTGCTCGAGGACTGCCGGATCCTCACTCGGGCGCTCGCGACGACCTGGCGCTGGGACCGCGAGGACGATCTGCCCGAGGGGAAGCTGCTGGGGATCGGCTGGCTGCAGCAGGTCCGGGCTCTCATGACCCATCGCCGCAGGCCTGATGCGCCGCGGCCCACCCTCACGATCCTCTGCGGCCTGCCCGGCAGCGGGAAGACCACCGAGGCGGACCGGATCGTCGAGGCCACCGGGGCTTTCCGTCTCAGCCCCGACGACTGGCTGGAGCTGCTGGACGTCTCGCTCTGGCAGGAGGAACTGCGCGACCGCATCGAGCAGCTGCAGTGGCAGATCGGCCGGGAGCTACTCGCTCAGGGAGTGTCCGTGGTCGTCGAATGGGGCACCTGGGGGCGCGAGGAGCGCGACCAGCTGCGGACCGAGGCGCGAGCGCTCGGCGCGCGGGTCGCCCTGCGCTTCCTGGATGCCGATGACGAGGAGCTGCTGCGCCGTGCGAGTGCGCGGCGGCGGGAGGAGCCCCCGATGCTCCGCGAGCACTTCACCGAGTACCGGACGAAGCTGCAGGTGCCGACGGCCGAGGAGCTCGCGCTGTACGACCAGTACTGAGCCCGCGTCGCAGGACGATCTCGACGATGATCAGGTTGAGGATCCAGCCCAGAGTCTGGCCCACCGGGATCATCGAGGCCGCGCGGTCACCGAGACTCGCCGGGTCGGCGTCGGTGAGAGGAATCTGCGCCAACAGGAGCAGCGGAGTGAGCAGGCGCGACGTGACGGCGAGGAACGTCAGCGCGTAGTTACGCATCATCCAGGCCCGGTGCGCGGCGAAATCCCTCCGGCGGGCCGCGCGGTACGCGAGCACTCCTGTGATCACCCACAGCACGGCCGCGGTGGTCAGTCCGATCTGGGTGAGCAGGCGGCCCGACCAGATCGCGACCGGTATCGCGCAGAGGGCCGACGGCGCGACGCCGAGGAGGAGATAGGCGCGCCCGATCGTGCGGTGGATCCGTCGGCGTCGTCGAATCCTCGGGATGAACTGCAAGGGTCCGAGCACGAGCGCCAACGCCGCCGTGGCGATGTGCACCACCAGGAGGGCGTACTCCACGGCGGCCTGCACTTCGAGCCGGCTGTCCGCACGATCCAGGCCCAGATACGGGAATGCGAGCCCGACGCTGAATCCGATCGCGACCACGAGCAGCAGCCATCCGGTCCGGCTTCGCATTCCGGCCTCCTGTGTCGACGAGCGGCGGTCGACGCCCACGGCGCCGACGGTCCCGGCAAGTCTTCGCCGAACAGCGATGTCGCGCGTCGTGCAGGAGGCTGAGAGTCCCGTACGCAGGCTGTCGCAGACAGCGACGGGGAGGGTACGTCGCGCCGCGTAGGGCGTCGCGCGAACGTCCCGCGCTCGAGGTCGACCTCGCCCGGGCCGCTTGCGCGTCACAGGAGCCGCAGCGACTTACCGGCAGAGCAACCGCCACCGGGCCGGCCCCTAGCGAAGATCCGAGCCCCCTCGGGCCGCCAGCACTGGGTCCCGCGCCCGCGCCAGATCCGCGCGACCGTCGCGTTGCCGATGCTCGCCAACGTTCCAGAGGACCGGTGCGTCAGGCCCGTCCCGTCCCGATGGGCGCCGAACCACCCACCGCCAGGATATTGACGACACGCGGAACTAGCTCGGCAGAGCGGTCGCCAAGACCACGAGCAGCCGTCTGTCTCACCGCGTGTCGAGTCAGGTGCCCCACGACGGCCAGGGCGGGAATCCGGAACGGGGCAGCGACCAACCGGGAACACGGTCGAACTGGCCGTGTGAATTCTCTGAAGGACACTTGTTGCCCTCGATGGGGACTGCGGCGCGGTCGTGAGATCCCTTCTGGCTGCGCGCTTGCTGAGGGCGCTGGTGAGGAGCGCGTAATTCGTGCCATCGAGAGGGAGCGTGACGTCGGCCCCAGGTGGCTCACCCATCGGGAAGGGCCGCCAGCCAGGAGCCGCTCGTGAGATACCGATCCACAACGGTCGGCCTGAGCAGCTCTTCGGTCGCCATCGACACAGCTCCCTGGACGCCCGTCAGGTCTCCGAGCGTCGCCTGGTCGATCCTGACCTGCGCGCTGGAGCGCGGGAGGGCGTCCGCATAGAGCCCCGCACGAATTCCCGCGGACAGCGAGCTCCCCGTATCCGAGAGGTAGCCCCACGTCATGATGGACCCCGGCCCCAAGAGCGTCACCAAGGACGCGAGGGCCTGACCGATGTGGACCCCGGCCTCCCGTATCGCGCCGACGGCCTGCCCGTGACCCTGATCTACGAGTGCCACGAGATCGCGCACGTGATCCACCGCGACTCCGGCGGCACGCATCTGTCGCACCAGCGCATCGCCGGAGGCGACCGCGTTGAGGCACCCTCTCCCGCCACAGCTGCACATGGCATCGGATCCCGCGATCTTGAGGTGTCCGATCTGCCCTGCCAGGTTGCCGGCGCCGCGCAGGGGGTGACCGTCGACGAGGATGGCCGCGTCGATCAAGGTCCCAAGTTTGACGCACGCGAAGACATCCGGCGCCGGATCCAGGCGCGCGTACTCGGCGCGGGCCATGACGCTCACATCGCGGTCGAGCAGCGCGGGGGCCTGAAACCTGTCTCTCACCTGCTGGAGCACGGACTCCTCGTCCCACGGGGCTCCTGAGATACTCCCCGTCGGCCCGAAGTCCATGAGCTCGCTCGGGCTCGGCAACGCCAAACCCACGCCCGCGACGATCGAGCGCGGCATGGCTCTCGCGCGCATCCCCTCCAGCGTGCGGAAGAGCTCGTCCAGAACCGCCGATGGCCCCGCTGAAACGGGGGTCTCGACCAGGCACTCGTCGATGATCACCCCTTCCAGGCTCGCCACCGCCACCCGTGACCCGGTGAGCCCCACATGCATCGCGAGCACCACGTGCCGGCCCGACGCGAAGCTGACGAGCTGGGCCGGGCGGCCACGGTGACCCGACATCGCCGGGCCGTCCTCGACCAGTCCCTCGGCAGCGAGGTGGAGGAGCCGTTGGCGGACGGTCGAGCGCGCGATGCCCAGGTCCGCGGCAAGCCGACTGATCGTGCTGCCGCCTCCTGCACGAAGGTGCGCGAGCACCTCACCGCTGCGCTCCATCGTGGCGGGTGGCCGGGGCTGCTGCGCCGGCGCAACGTGACCCATGGACATCGAACTCCCCCCGGTACGGCTGGCGGATCGTCATCGTCGTGCCTCGCGACGACGCCGAGGCGCCAAGCCTAGCGCCCCGGCCGCTTTCTGTTGACGCTCGCCATAATGGTGCCTACGATCGCCATTATGATCCGGGTCACTCGACGCCCGGAGCCCAGAAGCTCTAGCCACCCGGACAGCGATCGCAAGGAAGGTGAGCTCCCATGCGGCGACGCACGGCACTCCAGGGCGTGGCGGCGAGCTCACTGCTCGCCCTCGGGAGCAGCAGCTGCGCCCTGCAGAGCGTGCCGGCTGGCACAGATGGCAACGGCGTGACGACTCTGCGGATGTGGCACTACTACCAAGGCCAGCAGAAGGCGTGGCTCGAGGACGAGGTCGCACGCTTCGAGAAGGCGAACCCGCGGACGCGGATCGCACTCATCGACGTGGTGGGCGAGCAGCAAGCGCAGAAACTGTTGGCATCAGTCTCGATCGGCAACGGACCCGACCTGCTCATGAACAACATCGTGGTGGACTTTCCCGTCCTGCGCGCCGCAGGCGTCATGAAGGACATCACCGAGGAGTGGGAGACGTTTTCGGATAGTAGCCAGTTCCCCGAGGCCACGGCCTGGCGCAACGACGGCCGCGTCTACAACCTGCTTCCCTACACGAATCTCATCGGCATGTACGCCCACACTGATGCCCTCGAGGATGCGGGAGTGGAGGCGGTGCCCAAAACGCTCTCCGCCCTCGAGAGCGCGATGCAGAAGGTGGCGGATAGGGGTACCTTCGATCCGCTCGCCATGGCCGGCTCACCGGACATGGAAGGGGCATGGCTGTTCGCTCCCCAGCTTCTCGGCCTCGGGATCGACTACTGCAACTTTCGCGGGCCCGCCGTAGAGGACGCCTTCCGTCGTCTTGCCCGATGGCGGGACGAGGGTTGGCTACCGCAGGCTACCGCCACCTGGTCGCAGACCGATGCTTGGCAGCAATTCATGACGGGGCGGTACGCCTTCGCCCTGAACGGCAACTGGAATCTGGGTAACGCTCGTGAATCGGGCTTCACGTTCGAGACCGCTCGGTATCCCGCGCCGGACGGGGGAACGAGCCAGGTGTACCCCGGAGGAGAGGGAATCGCCATCGGCGCCCAGACGAAGTACCCCGACATCGCGTGGAGCTTCATCGAATCCGCCTTCCTCTCCGCGCGCGGAGCGCGCGCCGTCAACAAGATCGCCGGGTCCATCCCCGTGCGCGCCGATGTCGCCTCCTCCGAGCAGCTCGCAGGGGATGCCGACGTCGCACCCTTCGTCGAGGCCTCCCGACACCAAGCCCGGTGGCCGGACAACGAACGCACTGCCGACATGCAGCGAGCCCTCGGCGAAGCCGTGAGCGGCGTGGTCTCCGGCCAGCTATCAAGTGACGAGGGCGCACGCAGCGCGGTCGACGAGATCGCCGCCGCGCGGGCGGACGGGGGCGGCTCGTGCTGACGGACACGCCCCATCGCCACGGCGGCACCCGCCGAGCAGCCGGACGACGACTATTGCCACTGCTCCGTTCCCAGCCGATCGGGTACCTCCTGCCCGCGGTGCTGATCCTGGCAGCGTTCGCCCTCTGGCCCCTCGTCGTCCTCGTGCAGATGTCTCTCAGCGAAGTCGGGCCGGCAGAGATCGTTGGGCACTGGTCCTTCGCCGGGCTCCGTAACTTCGTCGACGTCCTCGGGGACACCGAGACCTGGAAGGCGATGCTTCGCACGATAGCGCTGTGCGCGATCCTCGTGGTATCCAACCTGGTGCTCGGATTCATCGCAGCCACCGTGCTCTCGACGGCCGGGCGCACGGCGACCGTCGTCCTCGGCATCCTCGTCTTCGTATGGGCGTTGCCACCGCTCGTCAGCGGCAGCGTATGGCGCTTCCTCCTCGATGACACCGGCACGATCAACGCCATACTCGGCCTGTTCGGACTTTCGCCCGTGAACTGGCTGAGTGACCCGGCCCTCGCACTGTGGAGCGTCTCAGCAGTGGTGGCTTGGGCGTCCCTCCCGTTCTCGATCCTGATCATGCGCGGCGGCCTCTTGGCAGTGAACCCAGAACTCATCGAAGCCGCAGCGATCGATGGGGCGGGCTTCTGGACGACGCGCTGGAGAATAGTCCTGCCCCTGTTGCGGCCCACGTTGTGGATCCTCGCCGTCATCACGGTGCTGTACGCATTCCGGTCCTTCGACTTCTTCTACGTGATGACCCAAGGGGGGCCCGGGACGTCGACGAACACGCTGCCGGTGCTCGCTTACTACACGGCGTTCACGAACTTCGACATGTCCACCGGAGCGACGATTGCGGTGGTCTCGATGATGGTCGTCCTCGTCTTCGCAGTCCCCTATGTTCGCACCGTGAAGAACGAGGAGACATCATGATCTCTCGCCCGCTCAAGCGTGTGTTCACGGTCCTCGCGGCCGCTCTCGGCCTGGCCTACCTTCTCCCGCTCGTCTGGGTCATCCTGACAGCGTTCAAGACGAACAATGCCGTCCTCAAGAATCCGAACTCGATCTTCTTCCGGCCCACCCTCGAGACCTTTCAGGCGGTCATCGGCGATGGGTTCGGCGCGATCCTCACGTCGCTGCAGATCACCGTCGGCGTCACCGTGCTGGTGCTCGTCATCGGTGTCCCCGCGGCATATGCGCTCTCCCGCCATGCAGATCCGGTGTGGAACAGGGTGGCGACCATCGGCCTGGCCCTCCTCCTGATACTTCAGATGGTGCCGCAGCCGATGACCGTCATCCCTCTGTTCAGCGTCCTCGCGAACTGGCATGTCATAGGGACGCTATCAGGCCTGATCCTTGCCGATCTCGCTCTCTTGTTGCCCTACGCGATCATCGTCTTGCGGCCCTTCGTCCTCGCGATTCCGAACGTCCTGTACGAGGCGGCGCGCATCGACGGGGCGAGCTCGGTGCAGACGTTCTTCCGGTTGACGATCCCGATGTTGACCAACGGAATATTCACTGTGGGCGCCATCATCTTCATCACAGCCTGGGGAGAGTTCGTGTATGCGATCAACTTCCTGCCTGAAGGCACTGTGCTTCCGGTCAGTGGGCTGCTCGCTCAGCAGAACTCCCAATACTCCGCGAACTGGAACTCGTTGATGGCGCTCGCGGTCCTCACCGCGCTGCCGCTTCTCGTCGTCTTCCTCTTCACGCAGCGGCGACTGATCAACGGGCTCTCCCTGGGCGCCGTGAAATGAGGATGACATGACACCTGCTCCCACAGTGGCCCTCGTGGGGTCACTCGACACCAAGCCCGCCGAGTACGGCGCGATGTGCGCGCGGCTCGAGGCCACGGGAGTCCGTTCCCTCCTGATCGACGTCGGTGTGCTCGGAGAACCAGGGATCGCACCGGACGTCCCGCGGGATGCCGTTGCGCGCTCCGCAGGTGCGACCATCGCGGAACTCGTCTCCTCCCACGATCGCAATGCGGCGATCCAGACGATGGCCGACGGGGCCAGCCGACTCATCGCGGAGCTCGTCCGGACGAAGCGCGTCTCGGGCGTGCTGATGGTCGGCGGCTCCAACGCCGGGTATGTGATGGCGAGGATCACGGAGAACCTTCCCGTCGGGGTCCCGAAAATGCTGGTCAGCACCATCGCGGCGGGGGACACGCGCCCGTACGTCGTCGCGCGGGATCTGACGATGATGTACCCCGTGGTCGACATCGAGGGGCTCAACACGGTCTCGAGCGGGATGCTCGCACGAGCCGTCGACGCGATGGCGGGCATGGTCCGAGGAACACCCGTGGCCGCGGGCCAGACCCACAGGCGCCGCGTCGCGCTCAGCATGTTCGGGATCACCACCCGGTGCGTGGCCGCCGTCCGGGCGCAGGTCGAAGCCGAGGGCTGGGAAGCTCTGGTCTTCCACGCGACAGGTGTTGGCGGTGCCGGTATGGAGGCGATGATCGACGACGGAGTGATCGGCGCGACCATCGATGTGACCACCACAGAGCTCGCGGACGACCTCGTCGGCGGCGTCTGCTCCGCGGGCGCGGACCGTCTGACCGCGGCCGGTCGGCGCGGGATCGCGCAGGTGATGAGCTCGGGCGCGCTCGACGTCGTGAACTTCGGCCCGATGGACACGATCCCGGAGCGTCTGGCCGACCGGCAGATGATGGCGCACAACCCGAACGTCACGCTCGTACGCACCAGCCCCGACGAGAACGCGGAGCTCGGTCGGAGAATGGCCGCCCGGGTCAATTCCTCGCTCGGCGCGGTCTCGATAGAGATCCCAGCCCGCGGGTTCTCCCAGATCTCCGAGCCGGGCGGCCCCTTCCACGATCCCGCAGCGGACGCCGCTTTCATCGACACCTTGCGTGCCGAGCTGCGCGAGCCGGCGCACCTGCATGTCCACGACCTCGCTATCGAGGACTCCCGCTTCGCGGAGCTTCTCGCCACCTCCTTCGCAGACATCACCTCACAGTGAAAGGCAGTCATCCGTGAATACTCGGACAGACATCATCGATCAGTTGCGCGCGAAAGTGTCGTCAGGTCGCCCCATCATCGGAGGCGGTGCAGGAATCGGTCTCAGCGCCAAGTGTTCGGAGGCCGCGGGACTGGATTTCATCGTCGTCTACAACTCGGGGAAGTTCCGCATGGCGGGGCGGAGCTCGATGGCGGGCCTCATGCCCTACGGGGACGCGAACCAGATCGTGATGGACATGGGAGCCGAGATCCTGCCCGTGGTCGAGACGATCCCCGTAGTCGCAGGAGTCTGCGGCACGGACCCCTTCAGATCCATGCCTCGCTTCCTCCGCGAGATCAAGGACGCGGGATTCGCCGGCGTGCAGAACTATCCGACGGTCTGCCTGTTCGAGGGAGCGATCCGCGCGAACCTGGAGGAGACAGGACTGGGCTTTCCCAAGGAGGCCTCGATGATCGCGGCGGCTCGAGAGCTGGACCTCTTCACCGCGACCTACGTCTCCGACCCCCACGAGGCCCGCACGATGGCGCAGGCGGGTGCGGACGTCCTCGTGGCACACATGGGTCTGACGACAGCGGGGATGATCGGGGCCCAGACGGCTCGGAGCATGGCCGACTGCAAGGCAGCGATCGCCGACATCGCCCGAGCGGCCCGGCTCGAGCGCCCGGACGCGCTCGTGATCTGCCATGGCGGCCCGATCCACGGGCCCGACGAGGCCGAGGAGATCCTGCACGATGTTCCCGGCATCGACGGCTTCCTCGGCGCCTCGAGCATGGAACGCCTCCCCACGGAGCGCTCGATGGTCGAGCACATGCGCCGGTTCACCCACATTCCGCTCCCGGACGGTCCGGAGAGCACCGATCCCGGGACCAGGAGCTGACCCCATGTACAGAATGACCATTCTCTACCCGATGCCCCCGGATCCCACGGCCTTCAGACAGCATTACCTGGAGCACCACGTCCCCCTGGCGAAGAAGATGAAGGAACTTCGCCGGTGGAGACTGCACTGGCTCGACGACGAGCCCGGCGATCCCTCGCCGTGGATCCTGGTCGCGGATCTGTGCACCGAGGACGAGGCCGCGATGAACAGGATGCTCTCCTCGCCCGAGGGCGCGGCCGCCCGCGCGGATGTCGCGTCGTTCGCGACGCAGCCCGTCCAGTTCCTCCGTGGAGAAGAGCAGGAGGTCGATCCCTCATGACCACACCTCCCGACAACGGGCTGTGCATCGCGGTGCTCGGACTCGGCTTCGGCCAGAAGTTCGTGCCGATCTACCTCAGCCACCCGGCGGTGTCCCGCGTCGTCCTCGTGGAGCCGGACGACGCGCGACGCGCCGAGGTCGCCGCCAGGTACGGCGTGACGCAGGGGTACCGCGGCATCGATGAGGCACTCCTGGACGACCAGATCGACGCCGTCCACATCCTCGCTCCGGTGCCGTTCCACGCCGAGTACGCCATCCGGGTCCTGGAGGCTGGCAAGCACTGCGCCTGCGCGGTGCCCGCCGCGACCACGCGGGAGGATCTGGAGCGCCTGATCGAGACCGAACGGCGCACCGGCATGCGCTACATGATGATGGAGACATCGGTCTACGGGCGCGAGTTCCGCTGGGCAGACGCTCTGTACCGCGAGGGAGCCCTCGGGGACGTGACCTTCTATCGCGGTGTGCACATCCAGAATCTCGACGGCTTCCCGAGCTACTGGCAGGGCTTTCCCCCGATGCACTACCTCACGCACGCGCTCTCCCCGGCCCTCGCCCTGCTCGGCACCAGCGTGGAGAGCGTTACCGCTCACGGGTCGGGTCACCTCGACGAGGCGACGCGCGCCGCCGGCGGCTTCGACAATCCCTTTCCGACGGAGGTCGGCGCCTTTCGCCTGAGGAACAGCGACGTCATCGCCGACGTGCAGATGTCCTTCTTCCGCACGGCACGCGAGTACCTCGAGGGGTTCTGGCTCTACGGCAGCCGCATGGGTCTCGAATGGCCCACCGAACAGGAGGGACCGATGCTCGTGCACACGATGAGCGGCCCCGTCGAAGGCGGACGCGGAAATCGGACGGAGGTCAGCGAGGTCGAGCCCCCCGACAAGCTGGACCAACTCACCGAAGAGCTTCACACGTTCGTCCACGACACCGTGATCCAGCTTCCCGGCATGGCCGAACCAGTGAGTGTCGGCGCCGGGCACGGCGGATCCCACCCGTACCTGGTCGACGAGTTCGTCACTGCGATCACAGAGGGCCGACGTTCCCGGATCGACAGTGTGCGCGCCGCCGAGTGGACCCTCCCGGGCATGTGCGCGCACGAGTCAGCGATGAGTGATGGAGCGCGCATCGACGTGCCGCGTCTCTGCTGAGGACCAACCGACGACAAGGATGAGCAACCAGGCTTCTTCGGTGTCCTCGGTGTCGTCATGGGGCCAGTGTTCGGAATGCTCGTCGCCGACATGGTGGACGAGGAGCCGATCCCGGCGCCGCAGGCCCCCTGGCCGCCGCCTGATCCTGGACGTACGCTTTCCCGCGGCGGGCCCCGGTCGCCCTCCCGCGACACCGCCGACCACGAGGAGTGATCAGAGATGCAGTACTCCCAGCTCGGACGCACCGGAGCGACCGTCTCCCGGCTCGTCCTCGGCACCATGAACTTCGGCCCCCACACCGCGGAGGAGGACGCCTTCGCGATCATGGACCGCGCACTCGAACAGGGCGTCACCTTCTTCGACACCGCGAACGTGTACGGCGGGAAGGAGCACCGGGGCTGGACCGAGGAGATCGTGGGCCGCTGGCTCTCGCGGTCCGGCCGACGGGACGAGATCGTGCTGGCCACCAAGGTGTTCGGTGAGATGGGGCCAGGCGCCAACGATCGCGGGCTGTCGGCCCTGAACATCCGTCGCGCCGTGGACGAGTCCCTGCGCCGCCTGCAGACCGATCACATCGACCTCTACCAGATGCACCACGTGGACCGCTCCGCCCCCTGGGAGGAGATCTGGCAGGCCATGGAGCTGCTGGTCGCGCAGGGGAAGATCAGTTACGTGGGCTCCTCGAACTTCGCCGGCTGGCACCTCGCCCAGGCGAACGAATCCGCCCGCGCCCGCCACTCGCTGGGACTCGTCTCCGAGCAGTCGCTGTACAACTTGTTCTCCCGGGACGTCGAGCTGGAGGTGCTCCCCGCCGCCGAGCACTACGGGATGGGCGTCATCGCCTGGTCGCCTCTTTCGGGCGGCAAGCTCGGTGGCCGCTCCGAGAAGGGCGTGCGCCGCGGCACCGCCGATCGTCGCCACGATCCCGCGGACCTCACGGAGCAGCTGGACCGCTGGGAGACCTTCTGCAATGAGCGGGACCTCGCCCCCGGTCAGGCCGCCCTCGCGTGGTTGCTGCATCGCCCCGGTGTGCTGGGACCGATCATCGGTCCGCGCACGATGGATCAGCTCGACTCCGCGATCGCCGCCGTCGACATCTCACTGTCGGACGAGGACCTCGCCGTGCTCGACGAGATCTTCCCGGGCCCGGGCGGCCCGGCTCCGGAGGCGTACGCCTGGTGACCACGTGCTCGGTCACGGGGCCGGCCGCGTCCGGCGCTGAGGTCCGGTTCAGCGCCCGGGACTGCTGACGCGAGGCAGGTGCATTCCCGGGTCAGTATCTGTCCGGCGCCCCCGGCAGCCGCGCCGCGGCGCGCTCGACGATCGGCCCGCGACCCCGTCGGACCTTCTCGAGCGTGCGCGCGACCTGGTCCGGGTCGGCGCCGGGACTCTCCGGGGTCCCGGCGTCGAACGGCGGATGCGGGTCGTACTCGATCCCCAGCTGGATGCGTCGGGCGGTGTCCGCCCCGTACCACTGCGCGGCCACGGTCAGCGCCAGATCGATGCCGCTGGTGACGCCGCCGCCGGTCAGGAGGTGGCCGTCCCGGACCACGCGCTCCTGGACCGGGATCGCCCCCAGGATCTCGAGCAGCGGGAGGGAGGCCCAGTGCGTTGTGGCGCGCTTGCCGCGCAGCAGGCCGGCCGCCCCGAGGACGAAGGAGCCCGTGCAGACGCTGGTGACGAGGCGGGCACCGGCTGCCTGCCGGCGCAGGGCGTCCAGCGCCGCCGCGTCGTCCATCAGCGCGAACGCGCCCTGTCCCCCGGGGACCAGGAGGATGTCTGCCTGGGGCGCGTCCTCGAAGGTGGTGGTGGGAAGGATCGAGAATCCCGAATCCGTGCCGACAGGGGCGACCTCGTGCCAGGCCAGCGAGATCCGAGCTCCCGGCAGTCGAGAGAGGACCTGGATCGGGCCCGTGAGATCCAACTGCGTGACGTCCGGGAAAAGCGGCGCGACGACCTGTACCTCGCTCATGGAGCGACTCTAGATGTTGCGGGTCATGACGTTGTGGTCACGGCGTATGGGATGAAGGAACGGGCCCCTGGACTGCACGATGGGTGGTGTCTAAGCAACCGTCTCGCAGGAAGAGGCCCGTTCCATGCACCACCGTAATGCGCCGCTGACCGTCGTTGGAAGGCAGCGAGCTGTCGCGCAGGTCATCGACTCCGGTCGCCCGATCGCCCACGTCGCGGCCGAGTTTCACATCGCTCGCACCACGCTCTCGAAATGGGTCGGCCGCTACCGCGAGCACGGCGACCCAGGCCTGCAAGACCACTCCAGCGCGCCGGCGAACCGCCCCACCCGCCTCCCGATCTGGGTGCTCGAGCTGATCGAGTCCTGGCGGCGGAAGAGGAAGTGGTCCGCGCGCCGGATCGCCCGCGAGCTCGCCGACGGCCACGGGTTCGCGTGCTGCGTGAGGACGGTGACGAGGTGGCTGGACCGCCTCGGCTTGAACCGGATCCGCGATATCACCCCAGACGGTGAGAACCTGCGTTCACCAGGGAAGATCACCGCCCGCTACCCCGGCCACATAGTCCACATGGACGTCAAGAAGGTCGGTCAGATTCCCGACGGCGGCGGCTGGCGGGCCCATGGTCGTGGCAGCGAACTGGCCCTCGCCGGCAAGCGCGCCCACAAGCAAAAGGTCGGCTACACCTACCTCCACTCCATGGAGGACGGCTTCTCCCGCCTGTCCTACACCGAGTCGCTCGAGGACGAGAAAGCGATCACGACCATCGGGTTCTTCCATCGCGCCCGCGTGTTCTTCGCCGCGCACGGCATCACCTGGATCACGCGGCTGGTCACCGACAACGGCAGCAACTACACCGCCTCAGCGTTTCGGCGATCGACCTGCGCTTTCATCTCCCGGCACCAGCGTACGAGGATCTACACACCTCGCCACAACGGCAAGATCGAGCGCTACCAGCGGATCCTGGCCGAGGAGTGCCTCTACGCCCGCCCCTACGGCTCCGAGACCGAGCGGCGCGAAGCGATCGCGATCTGGGTCCATCACTACAATTTCCACCGACCCCACACCGCCTGCGGCGACCAGCCCCCGGCCTCACGACTTCACACCGGCGTCGACAACGTCATGACCAACTACATCTAGAGGCCCCGCGCGACCGCGAACAGCGCCGCGGGCCGCCCCGCGCCTCAGGAAGCCTCCACGACCAGGATGTCGCCCGGTCGTGGACGGCACTCGCCTCCGTCTTCAGGGCAGGCGGTTCGCCGCCGCGAGGTTCTCGCGCAGTTCCGCGGCCGTCTGCCGCACGACGTAGGCGGGGCGGTCGCGCTCGACGCGCCAGGACTCGCTGAGCGGGCTGACGTCGACCGCGTCGAAGCCGATCTCGTCGTAGAACCGGGTCGCGAACTCGACCGCCGCGGGATCATCGCTCGAGACGGCGAGCGCCCGCCTGCCCTCCGCGCCTGCGGGCGCGGTGTCCGTGGTGATGTCTCCGGAACGGATGTGGTTGAAGGCCTTGACCACCTTGGAGGTGGGCAGATGCTCCTTGAGCATCTGCGAGGTCGTGGTCTCCCCCGTATCGAGCGCCGCGATGTGTCCGTCGCGCTCGAAGTAGTAGTTGTTGGTGTCCAGCACGATCTTCCCGGCGAGCGGTTCGACGGGGATCGCCGTCAGGGCGTGCAGCGGCACCGTCACCACGACGACGTCACCCGCCTGCCCGGCCTCAGCGGCCGTGGCCGCACGGGCCCTCGGCCCCAGCTCCGCGACGAGGTCGGCGAGCGTCTCCGGGCCCCGCGAGTTCGCGATGACCACGTCGTAGCCCGCCGTGATCGCGGCCCGGGCGACCTGGCTGCCGATATTGCCTGCTCCGATGATTCCCAGTGTTGTCATGCCTCTCGCAACGCGGCACGTCCGGCGATGCTTCCCGGATGACCGGGGGATGACACGATCGCGTCGCGGAGTCGGCGGCGCGGCTCCCGGGTCACCTGCGGGATCAGCCGACGAGCAGGCAGAACGGATGGCCCTCCGGGTCGCCCATGACGTACAGCGGTTCGTCGGGGTCCTCCGAACGGTCCATCAGCAGGCGCGCGCCGAGCTGCTCGGCCCGCTCCCGCTGGACCTCGAGCTCCTGGGCGTCGGGGACGCGGAAGTCCATGTGCATCTGCATCGGGATCTCCTCGCTGGGCCAGGTCGAGGGCCGCAGGTCGGGCTTCGCCTGGACGGCGAGGACGCGGCGCTCAGCGGTGTCCAGCAGCACGATCCAGTCGGTGTCGTCCGGCTCGGGCGGCGGCGGTGGCTCATCGCCCGGGCGGCAGTGGAGCCCGAGCAGGGCGGAGTAGAACTCGGCGAGCGACCGGGCGTCGCGGGCGTCGATCGCGGTGCAGCTGAGCACGGGGAACGTCATAGGGGCCTCCTCGCTCCGGCGCCAGCGTACTCTCGGCCCGCGCAGCCAGGAAGGTCCCGACGGGAATCCACCCGCAGGGGGACCCGGCCCATCCCGCGGTCGGATCCGGGCGGCCACGACCGCTTCCTACGATGCAGACATCCGCCCTGAACACCGGGCTGGACCGCACTCGAGACGAAGGAATCTTCCGTGGCGACCTACGGCACCATCACCCACCACGAGACCGGCAAGGGCACGGCCAGCCTCCTCCTCGGCATCTGTTCACTTCTGGCCGGATGGGTGCTGATCGCCCCCGTCGCCGGCCTGATCTTCGGCCTCATGTCCCTGGGCAGCGAGCCGGCGGCGCGCGGCCGGGCAGGATGGGGCGTCGTCCTGAACATCCTGGCGATGGTCGGGTGGATCATCGCGGTCGTCCTTCTCGCCGTGACCGGCGTCGGCCTGGGCATCTTCCACGGCGACCTGGGCACCCTGTTCGGCGGCTGAGCCGCCGCGGCCGCTGCCGGACGGCCGATGTCGCTCAGCCGACGGTCCCTTCGAGGATCGTCAGCTGATCGGCGTCCCGGAACCCGAAGGCACGGTTCAGGGTGAGCATCGCGGTGTTGTCCGGCGCCGTGTACGTCTGGACCCAGCGGGCCTCGCGCGCCTCGTCGACCCCGCGGAGGTTCTCGAGGTTGGCGAGCTTCAGGGCACGGCCCACGCCGTGGCCGCGGTGGCCAGGGTCCACGAGGGTGTCGTCCTGGGTGATGATCTCCGGGTCGTGCCGGTTGACGAACATCTCGGTGTACCCGACGGCCGCCCCGTCGAGGCGGGCCAGGCTGCGCACCAGGATCCAGCCCTGATCGGCCATCCGCTGCTCGCTGCGGCGCACGCCGGCCACATCGCTGCGAGCGGCGGGACGGGTGAGGTCACCGAGCGGGACGTCCTCCTCCATCTGGGTGGTCAGCCGCGCCCACTCCTCGATCACACCCTCCGGGCAGGCACCGGTCCATGACCGCACCTGGATCTTTGGGGCCGACGGGGCCCCCGCGGGCCGGGCATGCTGGGCGCGCAACGCCTCCAGATCCACGGGCACATCGAGCAGGAGGCGGTGCTCGCGGTGGCCGGCACGCAGTCCGAGCGTGGTCGCGAAGGCCACGCCGGCCTCGCTGTACGTCTCGGCCTGCATGATCTCGGCCGCGCCCCGCAGACGGTCCCGGACCGCCTCGGCCAGCGCGGTGCCGACCCCTTGCCGGCGGTGCGCCGGCAGCACGGAGATCTCGACCTCGGCCGCCTCCCCGGGATCCATATCGGCCCCCGCGGCCCCGACGGGCAGGCCCTCGCGCGTGGCCAGCAGCAGCACCGAGGTGCGATCTGGCTTCGGGTCGCCGTAGCGGGCCGAGGTGGTCTCGTCGCTCGCCCACCAGGCGGCCTCGCGCCCGGCATTGAACCCCTCCCCGAGCAGGGAGTTCCAGGCCAGCAGCTCGTCGCCGCGGGTGGGGTCCACGTCAGTGATGCGCACGGTGCTCATGAGGTTATCGGACCACGGAAGGACGTCGGGCTCCACCGATTTCCAGGGCCCTCCGGTCGCGTGCCGACACGGCAGTTCGGACCGTCTCCGCAGCCGACGGCGGTCACGGACGGTACAGCAATTGCTGTATTGTCCGAGCATGCACGAGACCGTGACCCTCAGCCACACCGCGTCCCTCGCCCGACTGGGGCACGCCCTGTCCGACGAGACCAGGGCTCGCGTCCTCCTGGCGCTCCGTGAGGCCCCGGCCTTTCCGTCGGACCTCGCCGACGCGCTCGGCGTCTCGCGCCAGAAGCTGTCGAACCACCTGTCGTGCCTGCGCGGATGTGGGCTGGTCGAGGGGGTGAAGGAGGGACGCAACACCTGGTACCGCCTGAGCGACCCGCATCTCGCCGGCGCCCTGAGCGATCTGGTGCAGCTCGTGCTGGTGGTCGACCCCGACTGCTGCTCGGGCGAGGAGTGCACGTGCGCATGAGCCCGGTCGAGACCCCGCTGACCCCTGCTCGCCGGGGTGTGCTGCAGCGCCGTATCCGCTGGATCGTCGCCGCGACGATCACCTACAACGTGCTCGAGGCCGTGATCGCCCTGGCCGCGGGCCGCGAGGCATCCTCCGCCGCCCTGATCGGCTTCGGGCTCGACTCGATCGTCGAGGTCCTCTCCGCCGCGGCAGTGGCCTGGCAGTTCGCCGGCCCGGACCCCCACCGCCGCGAGAAGGCCGCGCTGAAGGTCATCGCGGTCTCGTTCTTCGCCCTCGCCGCCTTCGTGACGGTCGATGCGCTGCGGTCGCTGTTCGGCGCTGCCGAGGCCGACCACTCCCCGGTGGGCATCGCGCTGGCCGCGGTGAGCGTGGTGATCATGCCCGCGTTCTCCTGGTTCGAGCGTCGCACCGGGCGGGAGCTCGGGTCGGCCAGCGCCATCGCCGATTCGAAGCAGACCCTGATCTGCTCGTACCTGTCCGCAGCCGTGCTGCTCGGGCTGGTGGCCAATAGTCTGCTGGGATGGGCCTGGGCGGACTCGGTCGCGGCCCTCGTCATCGCCGCCTTCGCGCTCCGCGAGGGCAGCGAGGCGTGGCGCGGGGACGCCTGCAAACAGCCGGTCTCTGCGCTCGTCGGCGAGCACGACGGACCCGACGACTGCTGCTGAGGAGGCCAGAGGACGAGAACTGGCCGCCGGGCGGTTAGGCTCGTCGGCCCTCGCGCTTACGATCACTCCTGAGCGCCCGGCACGGTGCCGGCGCGGACGTCGAGGAGGACGCCATGCCTGCAGCCCTTCACCCCTATCTCAACTTCGACGGGAACGCCCGCGAGGCCTTCGAGTTCTACGGCCAGGCCCTCGGGGCGACGCCCCAGTTCGCCACCTTCGGCGAGTTCGGGGCCGTCCCGGAAGGCGACCCCCACTCCGACAAGATCATGCACGGCAGCCTCGAGGTCACCGACCTCATCCGCCTGTACGTCTCCGATGTCGTCGAGGGCATGACGCCCGAAGGATTCGTGCAGGGCAACAACGTGACCCTGGCCCTCATGGGTGATGACGAGGCCGTGCAGCGCAGCGCCTTCGAGAAGCTCTCCGAGGGCGGGACCATCACGATGCCGCTGGAGAAGCAGGTGTGGGGCGACGAGTACGGCGCCTTCACGGACCGCTTCGGGATCCACTGGCAGGTGAACATCAGCGGCGCCGGCAGCTGACGGGCCGGTCGGCCCGATCCCGTGGGATACGCCGGCCTCGGGTCAGCTCCCCCCGCCTGGAGCGCCGTCGTGCCTGGCGACAGCGATCCCCACCGCCTCCCGCGCGCCGTGAGGAACCAGTCTCGATTCCTCGAACCGGCCCAGCGGGACCCAGGCGGGCTGATAGGTGTTCGCCCCGCTGCTGCGCTCCGCCTCCGGCCCGCCCAGGCTCGGAGGGTCGAAGGCGGTGCGCACCGCGAAGTACAGGGCAGGGGCCTCGGGGCAGAGCGCGACCGGCAACAGAGCCTCGATCGTCCCGTCCAGGCCGGTTTCCTCGGCGAGTTCCCGCAGGCACGCCTCCTGCGGGTTCTCGCCGGGCTCGATCCCGCCACCGGGCAGGACACAGTAGGTCCGGCCGTCCTTCCGTCGATGCATCACGAGGAGATGACCCTCCTGGATCGCGACGGCGACAGCCCGGATGCGCATGACCTCACGCTAGCGCGCCGATTCTGGTTCCTCGAACGAGAAGAAGCGGAGGAGGCCGCGAAGATCTCGGCCCTCTGTGCCGCCGCGCACGGAGGGTGAGGAGGCCTCCTCGGGACGCCACCGAGACGGCCCGGAGCAGGCACCGCCGCTCGACGGCGCACCTGTTCGCCGACCCACGCCGATCCGGCCAGCGATAGGTTCCTTCCATGCACTCCACGCCCCTCGCCCCCGATCTCGTGCGAGGGCTCGCCGAGCTCGAACCGACAGCCCGCGGGCTGCGCACCCACCGCCTGCCCGCCTGGGCCCGTGCGCAGTTCCCGGATCCGCAGGTGCTGTCCATGGAGCAGCAGCCCTCCGGTGGCCGCCTCTCCCTGCGCACGGGTGCGTCGCAACTGGAGCTCGAGCTGCACGCGACGCGGGTGGCCTTTCGCGGCGCGGAGCGACCCCGTGGCCGAGTCGATGTGGTGATCGACGGCGAGCTCGTGCTCAGCGATCCGCTCACGGGCGGAGACGCGCTCGAGGTCGACCTGGCTACGGGCGAGTCCGTCCTGGAGTCGGGGCCGACGCATCGCACCGTCCTGCAGGATGTGGGCGCGGAGGAGAAGGAGATCGAGCTCTGGCTCCCGCACAACGAGGGGATCGAGCTGGTCGCGCTTCGTACGGACGAGCCGGTACTGCCGCTCGACCCGGGCGGCCAGCAGGCATGGGTCCACTACGGCAGTTCCATCAGCCAGGGCTCCAATGCCGCCTCCCCCACTCGGATCTGGCCCGTCGTCGCCGCCCGGGCGGCCGGGAGGCAGCTGCGGAACCTGGGGCTGGGTGGCGGCGCGCTGCTGGACCCGTTCGTGGCCCGCACGATCCGCGACGCCCCGGCCGACGTCATCTCGCTGGAACTCGGGATCAACATCGTGAATCTCGACGGCTTCCGCCGACGCACGCTCGTCCCCGCCGTCCACGGGTTCCTCGACACGATCCGCGAGGGTCACCCTCACACCCCGATCCACCTGATCTCCCCGCTCTTCTGCGGCATCCATGAACGCACCCCGGGGCCCGGGATGGTCGACCCCGCCTCGATCGGCACCGATCAGGTGCGGTTCGCCGCCTCGGGCACCGAGGGCGACACGGAGCTGGGTCGGCTCACGCTCGAGGTGTTCCGAGAAGCGCTCGAGGACGTCATGGACCGACGGGAGGATGCGAACCTGCACCACGTCGATGGCCTCGCACTGTACGGCGAGGCCGATGCGGCCGAGCATCCGCTGCCGGACGGCCTGCACCCGGACACGGAGACCCATCGGCTGATCGGCGAGCGCTTCGCGGCACAGGTGTTCGGTGCGGAGGAATGAGGGGGCGGGGCGCCCACCCCGCGCCATCCCGCACCCCGCGAGCTGCTGCATCACCCGAGGAGACTCCATGACCGCCCGTGACCTGTCCGCCGAGGAGACGGCCCGATTGGACCTCCGCAGGCCCACGCTCGAGGACGTGCCCGCCCTGTTCGAGATCCTGTCCGATCCCCGGGTGTGGACGCATCTGCCCTCCGGGCGGCACACCGACCCCGAGTGGACGGCCCGCTCTGTGGAGAACTGGATCGCCGCCTGGCGGACGGACGGCATCGGGACGTGGGTGGTGCGCGAACGCGGTGCGGAACCGATCATCGGTTACGGCGGGGTCTCCGATCTCGGCGGCATCGCCTGGAATCTCGGTTACCGCTTCGCCGCGACAGCGCAGGGCCACGGATTCGCGACGGAGCTCAGCCGTCACGCTCTGGACCGGGCGCGGGAGGTGGCGCCCGAGCGGGCCGTCATCGCCTACCTGCTCGAGCACAACACCGCCTCCGCCGCGGTGGCCCGCAAGCTCGGGCTCCACCTCGTCGATCGAGGACCCGACGCCGGGAACCCCGATCCCGAGGCGATCCGGCTGGTCTTCGCGGACCGGGACCTGGACGACGCCGAGCTGCGGGCTGCTCGCCGCTGAGCGCGGCCCGCCTCAGCCCCCATGCGTCGCGCGCGGATCGAGCTCCCGCCAGCCCCGCGGCAGTGGCGTGGGTTCGACACCGGACCGCGGCAGCCACTTCTCCCAGACCGCGTCGAAGGGCCAGCTTCCCCGCGTGAACTCGGCGTGCAGCAGGCGACCCTGCTCCCGGATGCGCTCGGCCTCGACCGCGGGAGCCGCGCCGATCTGCACGATGAATTCCAGCTCGTCGTCGTCCTTGTACTCGACGCGCCAGGAGTCCGTGCCGGGAGCACCGATGCCGACCACGTCGAGGTCCCAGTCCTGGGTGTCGAAGCCGATCGGGGAACGCTGCCAGGGGCATTCGAGGTTCCCGTACCAGTCGCCGACCCAGGACTCTCCGTCGTGCCAGCGCCAGATCGACCAGCTCTCCCCGCTGCGGTGGACGCGGATCACCGTCGGACCGCGCCAGGAGGTCACCTCGTGGGAGCCGTCCCAGTCCAGCGGCGCGACCTGGCGCCCTCCAGGTCCCTCGGCACGGCCCGCTCGTCGGGCCATTCCAGATCCCGCCGCGGTGGCGACCACGGAGAGATCCTCGGAGTCGGCCACGACGATCCCGGCGACGGCGAAGCTCGGGGTGGGGGATGCCGACGGCCGGTTCCTGATGCTGCGCAGCACCACGCCCGCCCCGGGAGCGAAGGGCGGGACCGGTGGATCGGGGGCGGGAACGGGGACTCGCGCGGAGAAGGTCACGCCCGGACCCTACCCACGCCACGGTCACCTCGAGTCTCCCCGGGCACACCCGTCTGATTTCATAGGCCCATGGTGGACATCGCGCTGACCGATTCCGGCGACCCCGGCCCGGCCTCCTTCCTGCAGGATCCTCGGGCCGGCCAGTCACACGAGAACGGCTCGGCCTGCGCATGACTTCCCCGGACCCGCTGGATGCCGAACTCTCTGAGCTCCGCGACCTGCTCGCCGCGGAAGCCGAGCGCACGAGCGCACGGATCTCCGCTCTGGACAGGGACTACGAGGCCATCGTGCAGGGGATGGAGCTGAGCTCCACCGATGACGAACACGATCCCGAGGGGTCCACGACCGCCGTCGATCGCTCGCGGACGAGTGCGCTCCTGGACTCCGCCCGCCGCCAGCTGACCGAGGTGGACAGCGCCCAGGAGCGACTCTCCACCGGCACCTACGGTCGCTGCGAGGGCTGCGACGAGGCGATCCCCCGCGCGCGGCTCCTGGCCCGGCCGACCGCCCGCACCTGCGTCGCCTGCGCGGACCGGGCCCCTCGATGATTCACGCCCGCGGCGTCACCGAACCTCTGCCCGGTGATCCAGGTGCTCACGGCGTCAGCGAGGTCGACGTTCGCCCGTGACCCACGGGGTCGGCATGGGTACGGTGAGTCGGTGACGACGACCCGATCGCACCCCGACCTCCGGCGCTACGCGAGCCCTGACGACATCGAACCGACCTTCACGGTGTACCAGGAGGCCATCCGCGGGACCGCGGCCAGGGTCTACGGGCCCGACCAGGTGGAGGCGTGGGCAGGCCCGCGTTCCACCGACCTGAAGGACTGGGATGCCCGCCGGAGAAGAGCCCTCACTCTCGTGGCCGAGGTCGACGACACCGTCGTGGGCTTCACCGATCTGCTGCCGGATGGCCTCGTCGACATGCTGTTCGTCCACCCTCGCGCCGGAGGGCGCGGCATCGCGCGGGCACTGCTGACCGCCATCATGCGCGAAGCGCGCGAGCGTCATATCCCCGAGCTGCACACCTTCGCGAGCCGGAGCGCCCAACCCGCCTTCGAGCGTCTCGGCTTCACTCTCGTCGCGCATCGACCGAAGAACACCGTCCGCGGTGTCGTCGTCCCCAATGGAGAGATGCGTCGCCGCCTCTGAGACGAGCCGCCCGCGCTCCGCCTCAGCGCCGGATCACGAACTCCAGCGGCAGCTGCGCCGTCAGCGCCTCGATCTCCTGGTTCCGCAGGACCTCGCCGTCGACGGTCGGCAGGTCCAGGTAACCGCGACTGATGCGGTGCGTCAGGTGGGTCCCTCCCGCCGGGGCCTCGCTGTCGCGCAGGACCTCCCAGCCCGCGGGGTCCTCCCGCAGCCGCCGGGCGCCGTCCCTCGTGGCGGGGCAGGCGACGAGGGCTGTCCACAGCTCGGCATCGGTCATCTCGACCAGCTGCTCGCGCGACAGCGCCTGCTCCGGGGCGGCCAACGCGGTGGAGACCAGGTCGCGCAGCACCGCGACGGGCAGGACGTCGGCCGGAGAGCGCTGGGCACGCGCCTCGGCGGCGACCAGGCGCGCGAGCTCGACGGCGGTCTCGAGATCGGTGTCGACCGTGCCGCCGTCCAGCCGCAGACGCGGAAGGATCCGCGAGGGCATGGTGCGCGTGCGCCCGTGGGCCTGGCCGCTGCGCAGGAAGGAGTCGAGGTGATCGAGTTTCATCGTGCCCGCTCGGGCGGTCAGCGGTGAGGGGACCTCTCCCTCGTCGATCGCGATGATCTGCTCGGGGGTGATGCCGTGGGGTTCCAGGAGTGGGCGCAGGGTGAGGATCCGCTGGTGGGAGAGGTCGTGGTGGTCAAGACCCTCGAGGCCCTCGAGGGTGTGGCTGTAGGGCAGGTGGCCCACGTCGTGCAGCAGGGCGGCGGCCCGGGCGGCGTCGTCCCCGGGCGCGAAGTGCGCCACCAGGGCGAGCAGACCGAGGGAGTGCTCGAGCCGCGTGTAGGTCTGCGTCGTCGTCAGCGCCGCGGCACCGGCGTGGGCGATATGGGCGAGGCGGCGCACCCGCGAGGTGCCCAGCAGCTGTTGTTCCAGCGGGCTGAGCCGCACCTCGAGGCGCCACAACGGGTCGAACCATCGGCCGCCCAGGCCCAGGGTGTCGGCGGCATCGGCCGCATTCGTCGTCTCCTCCACGACGAACCACGCTAATGCGTCCTGGCGCCGCCCGGGTCGGGACGCGCGGAGCGTGCCGACAGGGCAGGGCCGGAGGCCGAGTGACGAGCGCGGTCAGCTGCTCGGGCCGGCGGCGAGCCAGTCCTCCAGCGTCAGGTCGTCGACGATCCCGTCAGCGGGGACGAGGCCGCCGCCGGCGATCCCCTGGCCCAGGTATGGCAGCTGCACCAGGGCCCGGGGGCGGCGTCCGCCGATGCTGCCGCGGGCAGCGAGGATCGTCCGGGCGATCTCGCGGATGGTGGCGGTCTGCGGACCCCGCAGTGTCAGGGTGCGGTCCTGCAGATCCTCCACGGAGGCGTCGATCTCGTCAGCGATATGACGGGCCGCGCGGTCGGCCGACAGCGCGGCCACGGTCATGGTGGGCAGCACCGACACCGGGCCGATCGAGGCGCGTCGGAGCACATCGTCCATCAGCTCGTACCACTGGGTGGAGCGGACGATCGTCACCGCCTCGCGGCTGGTCGAGTACACCTGCTCCTGCGCGGCCTTACCCCGGTAGTAGCCCAACAGGCGGTTCACGGCGGGATCTGCGGCGCCCGCGATCGAGACGCACACCAGTCGCCGCACGCCCTCGCTGCGGGCCGAGCGGACGACGTGCTGCGCGGTGCCCCGGAAGAAGTCCTCGGCGGTCGCGGCGCGCAGTGCCATGTGGTTCAGGCAGTCGACGGCGACGTCGGCCCCGCGCAGTGCCTCACGGAGCCCGACGCCGGTGCGTGCATCGACGCCGCTGCGACGGCTCACCCGGCGCACGTCGTGGGCGCGTTCCTCGAGCTGGTCGGCCAGGCGAGAGCCGATCGTTCCCCGTGCTCCGAGCACCGTGATGATCATGCCTGCCATGCTCCTCCCCCTGCCCCCGGGCGGCAATGGCAACAGCCGCTCATCGCGGCGATGTCCCCGCCCGGAGGCCTACGATCGATCCATGGTGCCGACCCCCATCCCCGTCCCGCCCGCCGAGAACTCCCCCGCGCTCGAGGGGTCGACGGCGCGCGGACATATCCCGCCCCGCCTCGCCTACATCGATGCGACCGCGGGCATCGCCGGGGACATGCTGCTCGGCGCGCTGGTCGACGCCGGCGCGGACCTCGAGGAGATCCAGCGGGTGCTCGATGCGCTGGTCCCGGCCTCGGTACGTCTGGTGCGCCGCGACGTGGACCGTGCCGGCCAGCGCGCCCTCAAGGTCGAGGTGGAGGTGCTGGTCGAGGATCCGCCGCATCGCACCTGGTCCTCGATCCGGGCGATGCTCGAACGGGCCAGGGCGCTCGACGCGGTGCCGGCGCGCACGATCGACCTGGCACTGGCGGTGTTCGCCCGGCTGGCCGAGGCCGAGGGCGCGACCCACGGGCTCCCTGCCGACGAGGTCCATTTCCACGAGGTGGGGGCGCTGGACTCGCTGGCCGACGTGATCGGGGCCTGCGAGGCCTGGCGCCAGCTCGGCATCACCCAGGGGGTGGGCAGCGTGATCGCGGTGGGCAGCGGCCGCATCCGGGCCGCGCACGGAGACATCCCGGTGCCGGTCCCGGCCGTGGTGCGCCTCGCGCAGGGCTGGCCGACGGTCGCCGGCGAGCTCCTGCCCGCGCGCGAGCACATGCACCAGCAGGGCCACGTGCACGGACACGGCCCTGCGCACGAGCACGGGGCAACAGACGGCCACGCCCCTCACCACCACCACGACTCTCACCACCACGACCCCGCGCACGGCGACGGCGACCGTCCGCCGCACTCGCACGAGGGGCCCGGCACTGCGAGCGCTCCCGAGCACGCCCGCACCCCCGACCATTCCTCTGCCGATCTCGCCGTCCCCGACTCCGACGTCGCCGTGCCCGCGCACGTGGCCGGTGGTCCGCACGAGCACGGCGGCCGACGGGTCCCGCCGGGCGTCGCCCCCGGGATCGGGGAGCTCGCCACCCCCACCGGCGTCGCCCTGATGCGCGGCCTGGCCGTCTCGGCGGGGCCGCAGCCGATGCTGAGGACCGAGGCAGTCGGCGTCGGTGCCGGCACCAAGGACACCCCCGGCCGTCCCAACGTGGTGCGACTCGTCCTCGGCCGGCCCGGCTACGGCGGCCCGGCCGAGGACCGGATCGACCACCCTGTCGGGACGGCGTCGGCGGATCCCTCCGCGGTGGCGGCCTCCGAGCTCCCGACCACGCCGAGCGACCCGCTGGCCGATGCCCATGACACCCCGACGTCGGCCCTGCAGCTCGAGGCGAACGTCGACGATCTCGACCCGCGGCTGTGGCCCGGCGTGCTCGAGGAGCTCTTCGCCCACGGCGCGTTGGATGCCTGGCTGACGCCGATCACGATGAAGCACGGACGCCCGGCTGTCACCGTTCATGCCCTGGTCAGGGAGGATCTCGGGGGCAGTACGGCGGCACTGCTGATGGATCGCACCGGCACCCTCGGGGTGCGGATGCACCGGGTCGAGCGCCTGATCCGGACCCGTGAGTTCACCGAGGTCGAGGTGCGCGGGCAGCGGATCGCGGTGAAGGTGGCCCGCGACCGGGACGGCACCGTGGTGCGGCGCGAACCGGAGTTCCGCGACGTCGCGGCGGCGGCCCGGGTGCTGGGGATCAGCGAGCGCGCGATGCTCGACCTGGCGAAGGATTCCGTGAGCGGCCTGACGAATCCGGGGAACTGACGGATACTGGGCAGGGACCGCCGACGCTCACCTGGAGGTTTCCATGGCTGCCCTGTCCGATGCGATGACCAAGGCCATCGATCTGGCCCGCGACGCCGACAACGGTCGACACGCGGAGCTGCTGATCAACGACGGGCCGCTGCGGCAGACCGTCATCGCGCTCCAGCAGGGGGTGCGGCTGAACGAGCACAACTCCCCGCCCGCCGCCTCGGTGCAGGTGATCCGCGGCGTCGTGAAGATCACCGGCGAGGAGGAGGCCGTCCTCGAGACCGGCCACGTCGAGGCCCTGACCCATCACCGGCACGCCGTCGAGGCGCTCGAGGACTCCGTGTTCCTGCTGACCACGGTCACCTCCGTGCCCGGCGCCGAGAGCCACGGAGGGCACGTCGTCACCACCGGGGAGATGCCGTCCGTGCGTGCCGAGGAGCTGGACGAGGCCGAGCAGGCCACTGCGTGGCGCGAGGCCGACCAGCAGACCGGCGGCGGTCGCATCGACGACTGACCCGTCGACAGGCGACGCCGACGGCGCGCGCGGGGCGAGGCGAACCCGGCGGACACGCGGACGGCGGAGCACCGTGGCACGGTCCCCGCCGTCCGCGCGCGTCCGGCCCCGTCCGCCGGGGCCGAGGCTCAGGCGGCTGCGTCCTCGCCCTGTCCGGCCAGGCGCAGCCAGGTGTCCACCACCGTGTCGGGATTCAGCGACATGGACGTGATGCCCTGGTCCATGAGCCATTGGGCGAAGTCGGGGTGGTCGGAGGGGCCCTGCCCGCAGATCCCGACGTACTTGCCGGTGGTGCGGCAGGCCTCGATGGCGCGGGAGAGCATGAACAGCACGGCGTCGTCGCGCTCGTCGAACGAGTCCGCGACCAGGCCGGAGTCCCGGTCCAGACCGAGTGTCAGCTGGGTCATGTCGTTCGAGCCGATGGAGTAGCCGTCGAAATGCTCGAGGAACTGCTCGGGGATCGCGGCGTTCGAGGGGATCTCGCACATCATGATCACCTCGAGGTCGTTCTGGCCGCGCACCAGCCCGTGGGTGGCCAGCAGGTCGATGACGCCCTTGCCCTCGGCAGGGGTGCGGACGAACGGGATCATGAGCTTCACATTGCTCAGCCCCATCTCCTCGCGCACGTACCGCAGCGCCTCGCACTCCATCGCGAAGCAGTCCGCGAAGTTCTCCGAGAGGTAGCGACTCGCCCCGCGGTACCCGATCATCGGGTTCTCCTCGTGCGGCTCGAACAGCGTCCCGCCCAGCAGGTTCGCGTACTCGTTGGACTTGAAGTCGCTCATCCGCACGATCACGGGCTCCGGCGCGAACGCCGCGGCGATCGTCGCCACCCCCTCGGCGACGCGCTGGACGAAGTACTCGCGCGGCGAGGGGTAGGCGGCGACCTGCGCGGCCACCTCGGCGGCGAGCTCGGGCTCCTCGGCCTGCAGGCGGTCCAGCTCGAGCAGGGCGCGGGGGTGGACACCGATCTGGCGGTTGACGATGAACTCCAGCCGCGCGAGGCCGACGCCGGCGTGCGGCAACCGGGAGAAGGCGAAGGCCTGCGCCGGGGTGCCGACGTTCATCATGATCTTCACGTCCAGCGGCGGCATCGAGTCCACCTCGCTGGTGGCGACGGAGTAGTCGAGCGTCCCGTCGTAGACGAAGCCGGTGTCGCCCTCGGCGGCGGAGACGGTGACCTCCTCGCCGTCCGTCAGCTCACGGGTGGCGCTGCCGGTGCCGACCACGGCAGGGATCCCCAGCTCCCGGGCGATGATCGCGGCGTGGCAGGTGCGGCCGCCGCGATCGGTGACGATGGCGCTCGCGCGCTTCATGATCGGCTCCCAGTCGGGGTCGGTCATGTCTGCCACCAGCACCTCACCGGGCTGGAAGTCGTGCATGCGATCGATCGACGTCAGCACCCGCACGGGGCCCGCGCCGATCTTCGCGCCGATCGCACGGCCCTCGACGCGGACGCTGCCGCGGGAGGTCAGGTGGTACTTCTCCACGGTGCTGCCGGCCCGGGACTGCACGGTCTCGGGGCGAGCCTGGAGGATGTACAGGCCGCCGTCGGCGCCGTCGAGCCCCCATTCGACGTCCATCGGCCGCCCGTAGTGCTCCTCGATGATCAACGCCTGACGGGCGAGCGCGGTGACCTGCTCGTCGGTCAGCGACAACCGGGCCCGCTCGGCGGGGTCGACGGGGACGAACTCGGTGGTGCGGCCGACGGTGGGGTCCTCGGTGTAGACCATCTTGGTGGCCTTCTCGCCGACGGCGCGCTTGAGGATCGCGGGGCGGTCCTCGCGCAGCCCGGGCTTGTAGACGTAGAACTCGTCGGGGTTGACCGCCCCCTGCACCACACCCTCACCCAGGCCGAAGGCGGAGGTGATGAACACTGCCTGGTCGTAGCCGGATTCGGTGTCGACGGTGAACAGCACGCCGCTGGAACCGAGATCGGAGCGGACCATCTTCTGCACCCCGGCGCTCAGGGCCACGGCGGCGTGCTCGAAGGAGTGGTGGACGCGGTAGGCGATCGCGCGGTCGTTGTACAGGGAGGCGAAGACCTCACGGATCGCGGTGAGCACCGCGTCGATGCCGCGCACGTTCAGGAAGGTCTCCTGCTGGCCGGCGAAGGAGGCGTCGGGCAGGTCCTCGGCGGTGGCCGAGGAGCGCACGGCGAAGGATGCCTCGGCGCCGCTGCCGGCGGCGAGGTGCTCGTAGGCGTCGCGGATGTCGGCCTCGAGCTGCGGCGGGAACGGCTGGGCGATGACCATCTCGCGGATCTCCCGGCCCGCCGCGGCCAGCGCCACCGTGTCCTCGGTGTCGAGGCCGGTCAGCTGCTGATCGATCCGCTCGGCGAGGCCGGTGCCGCTGAGGAACTCGCGATAGGCGTCGGCCGTGGTGGCGAACCCGTCGGGGACCCGGACCCCGAGCCGGGCGAGGTTCGAGACCATCTCCCCGAGCGAGGCGTTCTTGCCGCCGACCTGCTCGAGGTCGGCCATCCCGAGGTCGGAGTACCAGCGGATCGTGGGGGTCATGTCGTGCTCCTTCCGGCGGCTGCGCTGCCGTGGTGCGGGGGTGGAGGGGCTGCTCAGCGGCGGGGTCGACGGGCGGTGAGGGATTGGAGGATGCGGGTGGACATCTCCTCGACGGAGGTCGCCGAGGAGTCGACGGAGGGGATGGCGTAGCGACGATAGAGACGTCGAGCCCCCTCCAGCTCCCAACGGGTCTGCTCGAGGGAGGCGTAGCGGGAGTTCCCGCGACGTTCGCCGCGCACCTCCGAGAGCCGCTGCGCAGAGGTCTCCAGGCCGAAGCAGCGGTCGGCGAGGTCGGCGATCGCTCCGGGCAGGCGATCGTCCTCGAAGTCCTCGTCGACCAGCGGATAGTTCGCGACGAACAGGCCGTGCAGCAGCGCGAGGTACATGCTGGTCGGCGTCTTGCCGCAGCGGGAGGGGGCGATGAGGATGACGTCGGCCTTCTCGAGGGCCCGCACGGACTGGCCGTCGTCGTGCTCGACGGTGAACTCGACGGCCTGCATGCGGCGGTTGTACCGGCTCATGTCGCCCACCCCGTGCAGTCGGGCCGGGGCGTGGTCGCCGCTGACGCCGAGCTGCGCCTCGAGCTGGGCGAGCGGCCCGGAGACGAAGTCCACCACGGTCGCGCGGGTACGCAGCAGCACCTCGCGGACCGCCTCGTCGACAGCGGTGAGGAACACGATCGGGGGCGTCGCGCCGTCGACCGCGACGTCAAGGCGCTCGCGCACCTCCTCGGCCTCCGCGACGGTGCGCAGGAACGGGATCCGGTGGCGTTCGAAGGGGATCGAGGGGAACTGCAGCAGCAGGGCGTTGCCCATCGACTCGGCGCTGATGCCGGTGGAATCGGAGAGGAAGTAGACGGGCACGGGCAGCGGAGCGTTCATCGTTCTCCTCCCCTCGCGGGCGGCGTCGCCTGGATTGCCACACCGTATCGGCGGATCCCGCGAGGACCAGGGCATCCGGCGTGTCCGTGTCCCAGTTCACCCCTCAGGGGCCGTGGTCTGCGCGAACCCTTGCGGATCGGCGCGCGATCAGTCACGACCGGGCGCCGGCCGATTCCGGCGGCGGGATCAGGCGAGCTCGAGGATCCCGACCAGGAAGTCCTCGGAGGCGGGGCGCAGGTCCCAGGTGGAGAAGCGCTGGGTGAGGCGCAGCCCGCCCGCGGCCGCATCGGCCTCGAAAGCCGGCAGGTCGTAGCCGCGGTCGAGGCCGAAGCCGGCCACCAGGCGCCCCTCGGGACGGAGGTGCTGGGCGAGGTGGGCCAGGGCCGGACGGCGCTCGGTGCCGGCGAGGAAGGTGAACACGTTGCCGGCGCTGAGGGCCAGGTCGAACTGCACGCGACGGCCCTCCTCATCCCGCAGGTCGAGCTCGGCGAGGTTCGCGACCTCCCAGCGAGCCTCGGGATGGTCCTGTCGGGCGACGTCGATCAGGTGCGGATCCAGGTCGACGCCGATCACGTGATGGCCGGCGCGGGCGAGGTGACCCCCGAGGCGGCCGCTGCCGCATCCGGCGTCGAGGATCCGGGCTCCGCGCGGGGCCATCGCGTCGAGCAGCCGGGCCTCGCCGTAGATGTCCTGGCCGGAGGCCTCGATCCGGCGCCAGCGCTCGGCGTAGCCGTGGGCGTGCTCGGGGTTGCGGCGCACGGCCGCGGTCCAGAGGTTCTCGGCCGGGCCGCCGGTCGCGGCGTCCTGCGAGGAGGCGCCGAGGGGATCTGAGGACGACTGCGGCCGCGCGCCGCCGAGAGGGATGCTCATCTCCCCATCGTGCCGCATGGCCCGGGGCGGAGCGCGGCCGGAGGACGGGTCGCCCCGGCCCGGCCGCGCCCCGTCAGGCGGCCACGCGGGAGTCGTCGCGGATCTGGCCCACGAGCTCCTCGAGCATGTCCTCCAGGGTGACGATGCCGACCACCGCGCCGTGCTCGTCGGTGGCGGCGCCCAGGTGCGCTCCGCTGCCCTGCATCGTGGTCAGGGCCTGACGCAGGGGTTCGTCCGCACCGATCTCGGGCAGGACGCGGATGCGCGCCGCCGGGATCGGGTCGTCGCGGTGCTCCTGCACGGAGTCCAGCAGGTCCTTGATGTGGACGTAGCCGGTCAGCTGCCCCGCGGCGGTCCGCACCGGGAATCGGGAGAAGCCCTCGACGGCGGCGGTCTCCGCCTCGGCGGCGGTGACACCCTCGGGCAGGCTCGAGATCCGCTCCAGCGGGATCACCAGGTTGGCCACGCTGCGGGCCTCGAAGCGCAGCGCACCGAGCAGCAGCGCCTCGTCGTTGTCCTCCAGCAGCCCGCCCTCACGGGACTCGCTGACCATCGCCGCCACCTCGTTGCGGGTGAACACACTGGTCACCTCGTCCTTCGGGGTGACCCCGATGATCCGCAGCACCAGGTTCCCGCTGGCGTTGAGCAGCCACAGCAGCGGGCGCAGCACCGTGACGATGCCCATCAGCAGCGGGGCGAGGATCAGCGCCATCCGCTCGGGACCGGCCAGGGCGATGTTCTTGGGCACCATCTCACCGAAGACGACGTGCAGGTAGGTGACCAGGGCCAGGGCGATCACGAAGGAGATCGGATGGACCAGCGCCCCGGGCACGCCGAGCATCTCGAAGGGTGCCTCGAGCAGGTGGGCGATGGCGGGTTCGCTGATGGCGCCGAGTGCCAGCGAGCACACGGTGATGCCCATCTGGGCGCCAGCCATCATCAGTGAGACGTGCTCCATGGCATTGATCGTGACCTTCGCGGCCCACCGGCCCTCGAGGGCCTTGGGCTCGATCACGGAGCGTCGGGCGGAGATCAGCGAGAACTCCGCGCCGACGAAGAAGGCGTTCAGCAGCAGCAGGAGAAGGGTCAGGCCGAGGCCGAGTCCGGTGCTCATCGGCTCACCCCGCTCGTATCGCGTCCGGCGGGCGTCCGATCCGCGACCGCCCCCTCGCCGTGGCGAGCGCGCTCGGCGGCCCCGGCACGGTCACCGGAGCCGTTCTCCGCGTCGCCGTCCTCGTGCTCGTCGGCCGCGGGCTCGACCTTCACGTGGACGGTCTCGATGCGCATGCCGTCGACCTCGGTGACCTGGAGGCGCAGCTGCGCCGGCTCCTCACCGGGGGCGGGATCGGTGTCCACGACGATCTCGTCCCCGACCTCCGCGAGGCGTCCCAGCTCGAGGGTGACCAGGCCGGCGAGGGTGTCGTAGTCCTCGTGCTCGGGCACGGTCACGCCGAGGCGCTCGGTGGCCTCGTCGGGACGCATCCGCGCGTCGAGGTCCCAGGAGCCGTCGGGCTCGGGGGTGTCGTCCATCTCCTCGTCGTGCTCGTCGCGCACCTCGCCGACGATCTCCTCGACCAGGTCCTCGAGCGTGATCAGCCCGGCGTGGTCGCCGAACTCGTCGACCACCACGGCCATCTGCAGCCCGCCGCCGCGCAGGGTGTCCATGAGGTCGTCCAGCGGCACGGTGTCCGGCACGAAGGTGGCGGTGCCCATCACGGCGTCGACCCGGGTGGTGGGTCGCTCGTCGAAGGGGACGGCCAGGCCGTGTCGGATGTGTGCGACACCGGCGATCTCGTTCTCGTCGGTCAGCACCGGGAAGCGGGAGTGACCCGTGGTGCGGGCCAGCTCCAGCAGGTCCTCGACGGTGTCGTCCACGTCGAGGGAGTCCATGCGACCGCGCGGGACCATCGCATCGTGGGCGCGACGGTCGCCGAAGGCGAGGGTGCGCTGGACCAGCGAGGCGGTCTCCTCCGCGAGCGCTCCTTCGTCGGCCGAGCGCTTGACCAGCGCGGAGAGCTCATCGGCGCTGCGGGCGGAGCTGAGCTCCTCCTGCGGCTCGACCCCGAGGGCGCGCACCACGGCATTCGCGTTGCCGTTGAACAGGCGGATCGGCAGGCCGAAGATCTTCGTGAAGATCCGCTGGAAGCCGACGACCATCTTCGCGGTGCGCAGAGGCTGCGCGATCGCCATGTTCTTGGGGACCAGCTCGCCGAAGATCATGGTCGCCCCGGTCGCGAGCAGCAGGGCGATGGTGACGGACACCGACCGGGCGGCGACCGTCCCGAGTCCCATGTCCACCAGGACCGGTCCGACCAGGGCGGCGATCGCCGGCTCCGCGAGGAAGCCGATGCCCAGGTTGGTGACGGTGATGCCGAGCTGTGCTCCGGAGAGCTGGGTGGAGAGGGTCTTCATCCCCTCCAGCACGCCGCCGGCGCGCTTGTCGCCACGGTCGACCGCCGCCTCGACGTCATTGCGGTTGGCGGTGATGAGGGAGAACTCGGCGGCGACGAATCCGCCGCAGGCGGCGACCAGCAGCAGGCCGACGCCCAGGGATATGAGGGGACCGATCAGGTCCATGGACGGGTCCCCCCGCGGGAAGTGAGTGTGTTCAGGCCCGAAGGCCTTCGACTGTCACTGGGGGCGTCGCTGGCGGCGCTCATGGTCTCCTGGTGCTCCTCATGATCCGCTCCGTCTCTCGGAGAGGAATGAGGGAATGCTACAACTCGAACCCTGGGTGCGGGAGGGGTTGTGGATGCGAGGTCCGACGCACCTGCCCCGCGGCCGCGCCGCCGTATCCTCCGGACCTGTCCGGCAGGCGGTTGCGTCTGCGCGGGACGCGTGCGCAGGGGCCGCCCGCGACGTCGACGGGCACGGTCAGCCGGTGGTCCGCTCAGCGGCGCGGCGCTGGAGGAAGCTCGCCACGGCCCGCAGCTCGACCTCGTCGACCGCGTGGGCGAGGTCGGGCCGGCGCTCCTCCTCGAGCCGGGTGTGCGCACTCATGAACTCGCGCACCGCGTCCTCGTCCTCGGCGGCGAACAGAGGGTCCAGGCCGCCATGGCCCCACAGCGCGGGCGGGCGGGCTGCGGCGAGCGCGGCGTCCCCGGGCATGGGCGCGGGGAAGGGGCGACCGGAGAGCTGGACCACCCAGTCCAGCGCCCCGGGGTTCCGGCGCAGCAGCTGCAGGGCGAGGGTCCCGCCCTGGGAAAAGCCGAGGGCGCCGGTGACGCGGATCCCGCGGTCGGCCTGGTCGGCGACCCAGGCCTCGACGGCGGCGGCCGAGGTCTCCAGCGCCTCGGTCCGTGACGGGTCCACCGGCATCTCGAACCAGGCGTAGCCCTGGACGTAGCGGAAGATGCCCCGCAGGGAGGCGTAGGTGAAAGCCGTCGGGAGGAACGGGACGAGGCCGGCGAGGTCACCCTCGTGGCTGCCCAGTCCGTGCAGCAGCATCACCACCGGCTTGCGGGCGGCACCCTCCGCCTCGGCGCCGGGCGGGTCCGCGCGCACGACGGCGGTGTCGTCGATGCTCGGCGCGATCAGCTCGACCGGCGGGTACTGGGGCGCGTTCGTCATGGTCCGAGCGTACTGCGCACGCCGCGGAGGGCGGGCCACGGGCCATCGGAGGCGTCCGGGCAGGGAAGAACCCGCGGGTTGCGCTTCTGCGCTGGTCGGATGGACGATGTCCGACCCCCGCGGGTCCCGGCAGCTCGGTGGTATTCGCTGCACGTCCGTCGATCTGGGGGCCCGCTGTCAGCGGGTCAGGTCGAGGGTCGCCTCAGCGGCGAGCCACCTCACATGTCCGATAAGAAATCACTTCTCGGATCACCTCCCTTCCTGTGTCCCTCCACGGTAGGACCGGCCCGGCAGAGGGTGCAACGGATTTATCCGAGGGCGAAGTCTGCGGCGAGATCGGTGAGCGCGCCGCGACCCCTGTCCCCGTCGGCCCCACCGTGCTTGGATGGTCCTCGGCCCGCTGGCGAAGCCGACATCGACGTCGTCCCCGACGAGGAGCGCACCCGTGCAGTCCGTCCTGACCGATTCCCTGGAGAAGGTGCTCGGGGACTCCGCCCCGCGGCCTGCCGAGCTGATCGGGGGCGCCCACGCCTCCGGTTTCCTGGGCGAGGTGCTGTCCGTGCAGGTGGCCCTGCTGCTCGAGGAACAGGAGGCTACGAGCGAGGCCCCCGGTTCGGTCCCGGACACCGTTCCCTCCGGCCGCCTCGCCCGTGCGCCGCACGACCTCACGGACGGCTCGGCCGAGGTGGGAGTCCACCTCACCGGAAGCCTCGCCGACCGGGCGCGCGTCCATGCGGTGCGCCGGGTACCGGTCTCCACTCCCGCCCCCGAGGACGCCGACGAGCACTACCTGGTCACCGAGCCGGGAGAGTACCCGGACCTCCTCGAGCCGCTCCCCGATCGCATCGCGCGCCTGCAGACCGGGATCTGGGAGGCGCTGTGGGTCGAGGTGGCCCCGCACGAGACGGCCGAGGCCGGCGCGCACGAGCTCACCATCGCCCTCACCACCGCCGACGGGGAGCTGCTGGCCGAGCACACGGCGCATCTGCGCATCCATCCCCATCAGCTGCCACCGCTGGCACTGACCAACACCCACTGGTTCCATGCCGATTGCCTCGCCAGTCACTACGACGTCGACGTGTTCTCGCAGCGGCACTGGGAGCTCCTGGAGGCCTTCCTCGCCTCGGCTCGGGAGATGGGCGTGAACTCGGTGCTCACCCCCACCTGGACCCCGCCGCTGGACACCGCGGAGGGCCATACCCGCCCGACCGTGCAGCTGGTGGGGATCCATGATCACGACGGCGAGTACGGCTTCGACTTCCACCGGCTGGACCGCTGGCTGGGGATCTGCCGCGACCTGGGGTTCACGGGGATCGAGGTCGCGCACCTGTTCACCCAGTGGGGCGCCCGCTTCACGCCCGCGATCCAGGTGGAGACCCCCACCGGGACGGAGGACCGCTTCGGCTGGCACGTCCCGGCGACCTCCCCCGGCTACCGCCGACTGCTCGAGGCCCTGATCCCGGCGCTGCGCGAGCATCTCGCGGACCACTGGGAGGGCCAGGTGCTGTGGCACATCAGCGATGAGCCGAGCCAGGACCATCTCGAGGAGTACCGCGCCGCGAAGGGCCAGGTCGCCGACCTGCTCGAGGGGGTGCGCGTGGTCGACGCGCTGAGCTCCTACGACTTCGCCGCCCAGGGTGTGGTCGAGACCCCGATCGTGGCGACCGACCACGTCGGCCCCTTCCTCGAGGCCGGTCGGACGCCGTGGGTGTACTACTGCGTCTCCCAGAACCGCGACGTGGCCAACCGGTACATCGCCCTGCCCTCGGTGCGCAATCGGGTGCTGGGCCGTCAGCTGTTCGCCTTCGACGCCCCCGGGTTCCTGCACTGGGGCTACAACTTCTGGTTCTCGCAGTTCTCGCTGCAGCGGATCGACCCGTTCCAGGACACCTGCGCGGGCGGGCCCTTCTTCGGCGGCGACCCCTTCGCGGTCTACCCGGGGCCCGACGGCACGGCCTGGCCGTCCCTCCGTCACCGCGTGTTCGCCCAGGCCATGGCCGACCATCGCGCACTGACCTGGCTCGCGGAGCTCACCGACCGCCCGAGCGCGAAGGCCCTGATCGACGAGGGCGGCACGCTGACCTATTCCTCGTTCTCCTACGACGTGGGCGCGCACCTGCGCTCCCGGCACGCGGCCGACGAGAGGATCCTGGCCGCGCTCGAAGCGCACTGAGGTCGGCCCGGCCGGCGGCGGGGCGGATCCGCCGCTCGGGCCCCGCCGCTCAGGCCTCGGGGTCGGCGAGGTCCCGCTCGGTGCCGAGCGCGTCGCCCTCGGTCCCGGCGAGGTGATCGAGCTCCTCGTCGTCGGCGTCGATCTCCATCCGGTCCTGGTCACGGTTGCCCTGCTCGGCGGCGGAAGCGTCGTCGGCGCCGCGCTCGCGGTCGTCGTCGAAGCCGTAGCCGTCGGTGTTGCGGGAGTCAGCGCCCTCGGCGACCACCCGGTCGGTCTCCAGGGCGTCGTCGATGCTCACCTCGCCCGGCTCGTCGTCGGCCGGACGCGAGTACTCGTCCTCGCTGGTCTCGGCGAGCTGCTCGAGGTCCGGGTCCTGGGCCGGGGCGGGGCCCTGGGCCTCTCCTGGACCTGCCGCCTCGTCCTGCAGAGCGGCGGTCTCGGGGTCGAAGGGCTCGGTCATGGCGTTCCTCCTGGAGGGCTGGTCGGCGGGATCGGGTCGGTCCACGGCCGCGCGGCGCGGCGCTGCTCAGCTCAGGGCGTCGATGATCGCCGTGGTGAATGCCTCGAGGTCGTCCGGGGAGCGAGAGGTGATCAGGAGGAACCCGGCGGACTCGTCGAGGACGACCTCCTGGTCCTTCCACTGTGCACCCGCATTGCGGAGGTCGGTGCTGATGGTGGGGACCGAGGTCAGCTGCCGCCCCTCGACGAGCTCGGACTCGATGAGCACCCAGGGGGCGTGGCAGATCGCCGCCACCGGCTTGCCGGCGTCGGCGAATCCCTTCACCAGGGCCTGGACGGTCTCGTCGGTGCGCAGGGAGTCGGCGTTCAGGGTGCCGCCGGGGAGGACGAGGGCGTCGAAGTCGCTCGCCTGCACGGCGTCGTAGGTGGTGTCGACGGGGACTTCCGGGCCGAGGTCGTGGTCGAGCACGAGAGTGCGGACGGTCCCTGTCTCCGTGGCGGCGACGGTGACGCTCGCGCCCGCTTCGCGGAGGGTGGCGATGGGGCGCTGGATCTCGTCGGTCTCCGTGCCGAAGTTGCTGGTCACCAGGAGAATCGTGCGGCCTTCGAGAGTGCTGGTCATGGCTTTCTCCTTCCGTCGTGCGGGTCGACGGCGGGGCCCCGGCGTGCAGTGACGTCGGCCCCGTCCCGCCTGTGGTCCTGACCGTAGCACCGCCTGCCCGGTGGCCCCCGACCGATCGGTGTCGACCGTTGGCAGCACCTCCGGCGCGGCGACTGCTCGCGCCGGGGCGATACCCGGGGGGCAGGTCCTTCTCCCGCGACGAGGCCGCCATGGAGCGTCCATGGCGGCCTCGGCGGTCACTGCTGGAGGAGCCGGGCTCTGCGGCCCGGAACGCGGATCAGCCTTCCGGTCGCGGGGGAATCGCGGGGCCGGCCGACGGGGTCGGGCCCGCATCGGGCGGACCCGAGGAGGGCGGACCTGACGCAGCCGGACCCGAGGACCCTGGACCCGAGGAGGCGGGACCGCCCGTGCCCGGGGCGGTCGACGGAGCGGGCTTCGCGGCCTGCGCCTTCTCGAACTTCGCGAGCTGGCGGGCCGCGGCGTCGCGTCCGCCCAGACCGAACGCCAGCATCGCCGCGGCGGCGGCACCGATCACCAGGGCGCCGAAGGCCATCTGGATGATCGAGTCGGCCACTCCCATGGACTGCAGGCCCATGGCGGTGAACAGGATGATCACGGCCCACTTCACGACGGTGCCGGCGGTGCCCGAGAGCACCTTGCCGACGATCATCGCGATGAAGAAGCCCGCCGCGATGATCGCGCCGCCGAACAGGACGTTGCCGCCCAGGGCGAGTATCTCGGTGAGGATCGCGGTGATCTGCGGGAAGCCCAGCGCCTGGGCGCCCATCACGGCGAAGAACAGCACCACGGCGATCTCGACCACGCGCAGCACGGTCGGGGTGGCCGAGGAGCCCTCCGGGAGGATGTCCTGCTTGGTCAGCCAGGCGTCGATGCCGGAGCTCTCCAGGATCGGGCGGAACAGTCCGGAGACGAACCGGGCGATGAGCACGCCGATGGCCACCAGGACCACCGCGGCGATGATGTTCGGGATCGCGGTGAACACCGCGGTGAGCATCGCGGAGGCGGGGTCCGAGATCGAGGCGATGCCCAGGATCTGGAGCGCCGCGATGGACACGACGATCATGATCAGGGCGAACACGACGGAGCCGAGGATCTCGGGGACTTTCGATTCCTGACGGCCCTGCGGGGCCTGCTGACCCGGGTGGCCGGGCTGGCCCTGCGGGCCGGCGTGCTGCTGGCCCTGCGGCGCGGCGTGGGACTGGGTGCTCTGCACAGCGCCCTGGGCCGCAGCGGCGGGACGACCGGCGGAGGTGACGCCCCCGGTGGCCTTGTCGAAGCCGGACTGCGCCGTTCCCAGCAGTTTCCCGAAGTCCACGGCGTTCAGCGCGGTCACGATCAGGGCCCGCACGATCTTCGCGATCGTCAGGCCGATGATGAAGACGAAGACGGCGCCGATGATGTTGGGGATGAACCCGAGAGCCTGCTCGAGCATCGTGATCACGGGCGAGAGCACCTGGGAGAGCTGGAAGATCCCGAGGATGATGATCAGGCCCAGCAACCACACGATCATCGAGGCGATGGTGCCGATCGAATTGCCGAGCGCAGCTCCGTCCACTCCGGGGCGCCGCAGAGCGGGCACCTTCTGCGTCAGACCGGCCACGCCCTTCTTGACCACCATCGCCAGAATCGCGGTGATGATGAGGATGACGACGGCGGCGAGGACTTTCAGTCCCAGCCCCGCCCAGTCGAAGTTCGATAGGGAGTCCACGGGATCCTCCGGAAAGTCGAGGTACGGGATGGTCGCCGATCACCAACGAGCCTGAGAGGCACGATCAGCAATCGACCAAGCAACCTTCACGGTTCCTTCACGAAGAGCATGGACTATGACGCAGATCACGTCCAGAGTTCCTGGTGAGACGTGGAAAGTCGATACTTCACGGCAAAGTCGGTGTCCGAAACCTGCCGATTTCCTCAGGTCCCGCAGAAAGTCATGAAGTGCTCGCCCCCGTCGCCCGGCCCGTCGAGGTGCGCATGCTCCTCACGGTGGGCGAAGGGCCGTCGCACGGCGTCCAGCAGGGTCCGCACCGGAGCGAGATCGCCGAGGTGCGCGGCGCGCAACGCGGCCTCAAGGTGCACGTTGCGCGGGATGTGGACGGGGTTCGTGCACGCCATGGCCTCCCGGGCGGCGTCGGCCCGCGCCCCGGTGCCGCGCAGTGCGAGCAGGCGCGCGTGCCAGGCCTCGAAGGCAGCGGGGTCGGTGCACAGGGCGGCCGGGTCGGCGTCGGTAAGGGCCCGGAAGAAGCCGGTGTGGTCGATGCCCTGCTCCTCGAGGAGGGCGAAGAGGTCGGTGCCGAGGGCGCGGATCGCGGCCGCACGCTCCGCGGGCGGTCCGGCCTCGTGGGAATCGGCCGCCCAGGGGATGCCGAGCTTGGCGGCCAGGCCCCGGGTGTGAGCGTCGAGCACGTGCTGCTCGAACCCTTCGAGCACCGCGGTGGCCTGCTCGACCGCCGCGTTCGGATCCTCCTCGTCGAGCAGCTCGAGCAGCGTCTCGGCGAAGCGGGAGAGGTTCCACAGCGCGATGCCGGGCTGGTTGGCGTAGGCGTAGCGGCCGCCGCGGTCGATCGAGCTGAACACGGCGCCACCGCGATGGACATCGAGGAAGGCGCAGGGCCCGTAGTCGATGCCCTCTCCGGACAGCGCCATGTTGTCGGTGTTCATGACGCCGTGGACGAACCCCACCAGCATCCACTGCGCCACCAGCTCGGCCTGGCCGCGCATCACCGCCTCGAGCAGGGCCAGCGGCGGGTTCGCCGCCTCCCCGGCGGCCGGGTGATGGCGGGAGATCGTGTGCTCGGCCAGCGCTCTGCGCACCTCGAGGTCGTGGTGCCAGGTGGCGTGCTCGAAGGTGCCGACCCGCAGATGACTCGCCGCGACCCGCACCAGCATCGCGCCCGGTTCCGCGGTCACGCCCTGGCGGGGAGCGATCTGCTCCCCCGTGGTCAGGACCGCGAGGGCACGGGTGGTGGGGATCCCGAGAGCGTGGAGGGACTCGCCGACCACTGCCTCGCGCAGCATCGGGCCCAGCGGCGCCTTGCCGTCACCGGCTCGGGCGAAGGGGGTCGCCCCAGCACCCTTGAGGTGCAGGTCGCGCCGGCGTCCGAGGGTGTCGACGAGGTCGCCCAACAGGACGGCCCGGCCGTCGCCGAGCTGCGGGTTGGCGCTGCCGAACTGGTGACCGGCGTAGGCCTGCGCGGTGGTGAAGGGATGGACGGGGGCGTCGGCGCCGGCGGGCAGCGGACGCCCCTGGCCGTCGAGCCGCCCGCTCAGCAGGGCGAGACCTTCGGCGCTGCGCAGGTGGTCGGCGTCGTAGCCGAGTTCGGCGGCGAGGTCCTCGTTCAGCCAGGCCAGCTCGGGGTGCGGGGCGGCCTCGGCCTGCCAGGGGACGGACAGCTCCGGGACCGCGGCGGCATAGCTCTGGTGAAGCACCGGACCATTCATGGGCATCCCTCGCTTCCTGTCCTCCACGCTACCGCGCGCTGCGCGTGGGCCCTTGACACCGCTCGAGGACGGGCGAAGACTGGACCTCTATTGTGCAACCGGGTTTCATAACAGCGCGCCGGCTGCCGGGACCACGAGGGCGAGGGAGCTCGATGAGGACGGCCGACGACGGCGCACCCGCTGCGCGCCCCGACCCGCGACCCGGGACGGCGGTGCGCCAGGGCAATGCCCGGGACTGCGTGCTCGCACTGCGCGAGGCCACCTCCGCCCTGACCATCGGCGAGATCGCCGCCCGCACCACCCTCTCCCGCCCCACGGTCGAGAACGTCCTGCACGACCTCCTCGCGGTCGGCACGATCTTCCGTGCACCCCTGGCCGAGGACCGCTCCGGCCGGCCCGGGCGCCCCGCCCGCCGCTTCGCCCTCGATCCCTCGGCGGCGACCGTCGCGGCCCTCGACCTCGGCGAGCGCACCGTGAGCTGCCTGGTCACCGACGCCCTCGGCGACGTGCTCACCCGAAGCACGGTGGGGGTCGAGGCCGGTGACCACCTCACCGCGATCGAGCAGGCCCTCGGGCGCACGGGCCACCGACCCGACGTGATCGGCCTCGCGGTGCCGGGCATCCTCGCCGCGGACGGGCGCCTCGCGCGCAGCCTCGCGCTGGAGGATCTCGTCGGCCGCGACCTCGCCGCAGACGTGGCCCGACGCCTGGACTGCCCGGCCGTGGTCGAGAACGACATCAAGCTCGCCGCGCTCGCCGAGCGCCATCTGGGCCCGCCCGCCGACTCCATCGCCTACCTGCAGATCGGCCATCGCCTCTCGGTGGCCCTCATCGTGGACGGGGTGATTCTGCAGGGCAGCCACCGGCTGGCCGGCGAGCTCGGCAGCCAGCGCGGGATGCGCTGGACCAGCACCTCGTATCGCGGACGGCTGACCTGGTCCACCGGGGACGAGGCGAAGCCCCTGCTGGAACGGGCGGCGGCCGGGGAGGATGCCGCGAGGGACGAGATCGAGGAGTTCTGCGCCGAGATCGCGCCGCGGCTGGCCACCGTGCTGCTGACGGTCGATCCCGAGCTGGTGGTCGTCGGCGGCGGCCTGTCGCGGGAGGGCGAGACCCTGCTCGCTCCGCTGCGCAGCAGCCTCCACCATCTGCTGATGACCCCCGAGAAGCCCCAGGTGGTGGCCGCCAGGCTGCGCCGGGACGGGTCTCTCGTCGGCGCGCTCGGCCGGGCCTTCGAGCACGGCTCCGGCCACGTCGCCGGGGTGCCGGGGGTGCCCGCGCCGTGGCAGCGCTTCCTCACCCTCCCCGCACCGCCCGACGCCGCGGAGCCGTCGGCCGCCGCTCCCTGACCGCCGCGGCCGTCCCCGCATTCGACCACCGACCAGAACCCACCGACCACGATCGCGAAGGATCCTCATGACCACCGGCATCAGCCTCGGCTTCAGCTCCTACAGCTTCCATTCCCAGATCTCCACCGGCGCGATGACCCTTCCGCAGGTGATCGACTGGGTGGCGGCCCACGACGGCGAACACCTCGAGCTCGCCTCCCTCGGCGACAGCCCGGACGCCACGATCCCGAACATCGCCTCCGATCCGGCCTACGTCGACCAGATCCGCGCAGCCGCGGAGAGGGCGGGGGTGACGCTGTCCACCCTGGCGATCGGCGCGAACTTCTTCACCGACGACACCGAGGAGCTCGCCGCGCAGATCGACCGCGTGAAGGCCCACGTGGACCTCGCCGACCGCCTCGGGATCCGCCAGATGCGGCACGACGTGGTCGCCCACGCCGGGCTCTCCGGCGACGACACCCCGCTGTTCGAGCAGGCGCTGGCTCCGATCGTCGCGGCGAGCACGGAGATCGCGCAGTACGCCGCGACCAAGGGGGTCACCACCAGCCTCGAGAACCACGGCTTCTTCGTGCAGGCCGCGGACCGCGTGCGCCGGATCGTCCAGGCCGTCGACGAGCCGAACTTCCGCACCACGCTGGACGTGGGCAACTTCGTGTGCGTCGACGAGGATCCCACCGTCTCGGTCCCGCAGAACCTGCCCTACGCGATGGTCGTCCACCTCAAGGACTTCTACATCCGACCGGCCGACGCCGATCCCGGCGAGGGCTGGTTCCGAAGCCGCGGCGGCAAGCACCTGCGCGGCGCGGTGGTCGGCAACGGCGACATCGACCTGCGCTCGGTGGCCCGTTCGATCACCGACTCCGGCTACACCGGATTCGTCTCGATCGAGTTCGAGGGCTGGGAGGACTGCCTGCTGGGCTGCGAGCGCGGCCTCGCGAACGCCCGCCGTCTGCTCGGCCTCTGATCCTCCGCACCTGCGGGCCCGCCCGCACCGCCCACACCCCCTGAGCCACCCGCACCTGCGAGACCACCCTCACCCCGAACGATCGGCCTCACGGCCGGAAGGACACCCCACTCATGACGAAGTTCCGAGTCGGCGTCATCGGCGCCGGAAGCATCGCCCAGTCCCACCTGACCGCCTACGCCGAGAATCCCGATGTCGAGCTCATCGCCGTCGCCGACATGAACCTCGACCGGGCGCAGTCCGTGGCCGACCGCTTCGGCGCGAAGCGGGCCTATGCCGACCCCCACGAGCTGCTGGCCGACGCCGAGATCGACGCGGTGAGCATCTGCACCTGGAACAACTCCCACGCCACCTGGGCGATCGCCGCGATCGAGGCCGACAAGCACGTGCTGGTCGAGAAGCCGATCGCCCGCACCCTGGCTGAGGCGCTCGAGATCCAGAAGACCGCCGAGGCTCGTGACCGGGTGGTGCAGGTCGGGTTCGTACGCCGTCACTCCCCCAACTGCCAGGTGCTGAAGTCCTTCATCGACGCCGACGAGCTGGGCGAGATCTACTACGCCAAGGCCAGCTGCCTGCGCCGGGTGGGCAACCCCGGTGGCTGGTTCGCCGACAAGGACATCGCCGGCGGCGGCCCGCTGCTGGACATCGGCATCCACGTGCTGGACCTGTGCTGGTACCTCATGGGGTCCCCGAAGGTGGTCTCGGTCAGCGGCAACACCTACGACAAGCTGGGCAACCGCGCGAACGTCACCACCATGCCGCGCTACAAGGCCGCCGATTACGATCCCAGCCGCAACACCGTCGAGGACCTGGCCAATGCCGTGATCCGCTTCGAGAACGGGGCCTCGCTGCTGCTGGACTGCTCCTACTCGCTGCACGCCACGAAGGATTCGATCGACGTGTCCGTCTACGGCGAGAAGGGCGGCGCGGAGCTCGAGCCGGCCCTGCACATCGCCACCGAGATGCACGACTCGGTGGTCAACATCGAACCGCAGATCGCCTCGCGGACCTTCGAGTTCGGGCTCGGCTTCGCGAACGAGATCCAGAACTTCGTGGACGCCGGGCTCGGGCGGGCCGAGTCGGTCGCGCCGGCCTGGCACGGCGTGGAGATCGTGCGGATCCTGGAGGCGATCTACGAATCGGCCGAGCTGGGGAGAGAGGTCGCGATCGCCTGACCTGCGGCCCCATTGACTTCGCGGGGCGCGCCGCCGAGGCTGGGGGCGTGGAGGTCACCGCACCGGGACCCCCGGCGGCGGGATGACCCCCCGAGCGGGCAAGGAGGCCTCATCATGTCCAGCAATCGCGCCGTCGCCTATCAGGGCCCGGGGAAGGTCGAGGTCATCGACATCGACTACCCCGGCTACGAGCTGAAGGACGGGCCGGGGGTCAACCCGGACAACGTCGGCAGGAAGCTGCCGCACGCTGCGATCCTCAAGGTGGTCACCACCAACATCTGCGGGTCGGACCAGCACATGGTGCGCGGCCGGACCACGGCACCCGAGGGTCTCGTGCTCGGCCACGAGATCACCGGCGAGGTGGTCGAGACCGGTCCCGGCGTCGAGTTCATCGTCGAGGGCGACCTCGTCTCGGTGCCCTTCAACATCTCCTGCGGACGCTGCGTCATGTGCAAGACGCAGCGCACCGAGATCTGCCTGAACGTCAATCCCGACCGCCCCGGCAGCGCCTACGGCTACGTGGACATGGGCGGCTGGGTCGGCGGCCAGGCCGAGTACGTGCTGGTCCCCTACGCCGACTGGAACCTGCTGAAGTTCCCCGACAAGGACCGGGCCATGGAGAAGATCCTCGATCTGACCATGCTCTCGGACATCTTCCCCACCGGGTTCCACGGGGCGTACACGGCGGGCGTGGGCCCCGGCTCCTCCGTGTACATCGCCGGTGCCGGTCCGGTGGGCACCGCGGCGGCCGTGGGTGCCCAGCTGCTCGGTGCCGCGGTGGTCATCGTGGCGGACATGAACGCCGATCGCCTCGCCAACGCCGAGCGGTTCGGCTGCGAGACGATCGACGTCTCCCAGGAGGACCCGCGCGAAGGCATCGCCCGCATCCTGGGCCGCGAGGAGGTCGACGCCGGCGTCGACGCCGTCGGCTTCGAGGCACGCGGCCACGGCAAGGAAGCTCAGGAGGCTCCGGCCACGGTGCTGAACACGCTCATGGACGTCACGGCGGCGGGAGGTGCGCTCGGCATCCCCGGCCTGTACGTCACCGGCGACCCGGGCGGGGTGGACGAGGCGGCCCAGCAGGGCTCACTGTCGCTGCGCCTCGGCCTGGGCTGGGCAAAGGCGCTGTCGTTCACCACCGGACAGTGCCCCGTGATGACCTACCACCGCCGGCTGATGGAGGCGATCCTGCACGACAAGGTGCGGATCGCCGACGCCGTGAACGCGACCGCGATCTCCCTGGACGACGCCCCGCAGGGCTATGCCGCCTTCGATGCGGGCGTGGCGAAGAAGTACGTCATCGACCCGCACGGCATGACCGGGAAGGTCCAGGCGGCATGAGGCCGACGCCGGAGCCCGACCCGGGGCTCGCGGCGTAAACGGCGGGGACGGCCCGAGAAGGATCGCCGCCTGGGGACCGATGTGCACGGGAACATCGGTCCCCAGGCGGCGATCCTGCATGCCAGGCCCGACGCAGGCCGGACCCCGGTCGGGAACAGCACAGGCGACCGCCGGCGGCACGTCGGCCCCGCGCGAGCGCGTAGTGTCGAGCCATGACAGATCGCACCACGTACCTCCTGGTGGACGGCGAGAACATCGACGCCACGCTCGGCATCTCCGTCCTCGGGCGCCGCCCCCAGCCGGAGGAGCGGCCCCGCTGGAACAAGCTGCTCCATCACGCGGAGGTCACGTGGGACCAGCCCGTCCGGGGTCTGTTCTTCCTCGCCGTCGGCGACAGCCTGCCCTCCGGCTTCGTGCAGGCGCTGATCGCCCTCGGGTACAAGACCATCCCGCTGCGCGGCGAGGGCAAGGTCGTCGACATCGCCATCCAGCGCACCGCCGAGGCGCTCGCGTCCCGTCCGGCCGACGTCATGCTGGTCAGCCACGACCGCGACTTCGTCCCGCAGATGGAGGACCTGGCCGCGGAGGTCGACCGCCGCACCGCCGTGGTCGGCTTCCGCGAGTTCATGGCCACGGACCTGCAGGAGATCCCGGGGATCGAGTTCCACGACCTCGAGTACGACGTCGCGGCGTTCACCAGTCGGCTGCCGCGGGTGCGGATCATCGACATCGACGAGTTCGATCCGCTCGAGTTCATCTGAGGCCGCTGCGGGGTCGCCCGCCGCCGCAACACCTCAGGCCGTGAGGTCCAGCACGAGCCGCCCACGGACGCCTCCGGCCTCGAGCCGGCGGTGCGCCTCGGAGGCCTCGGCCGCAGGCAGCACGTCGGCCACGCGCAGGGTGAGCACTCCCTGCTCGGCGAGGTCGCGCAGGGAGGCGAGCATCTCGCGTTCCTCCGCGACGTCGTGGACCATGACGGGTTCGACGCGCAGTCCACGCTCGCCCTCGCCCCGGTAACCGCGGAAGGTGGCCACCGCACTGCCGTCGGCGACGGCCGGCAGCACCTGCGCGGACTGGATGGACGCGTCGGCCAATGCGTCGACACCCTGCGGCACGACCTCGCGGATCCGCTCGGCGACGTCCTCCCCGCGGCGCACGACGACGTCGGCCCCGAGGGTGCGGACCAGCTCCTCGTCCTGCTCCGCCGCATCGGCGACCACCGTGAGCCCGTCGGCCCGCGCCAGCTGGATCAGGTACCCGCCGAGGGTGCCCGCCGCGCCGGTCACGGCCAGGGTCTGCCCCGCCTCCAGGGCGAGCAGGTCCAGAGCGTGTCGTGCGGTGAGCGCGTTCATCGGCAGCGTCGCAGCCTCCGCGTCCGAGGCACCCGATGGGGCCCGGACCACCGATCCCACCGGCAGCACGATCTCCTCGCGGTAGGCGCCGTGGGCGCCGGAGGGCGTGACGATGCCGACCACGCGGTCGCCGACGGCCAGACCGGCCTCGCCGTCCGCCCCGAGCTCCGCGACGATCCCGGCGACGTCCATGCCGGGGACGTCTCCGGGCCCCTCCGCCTGCGTCGTGGTCGCGCGAGCTCCGCTTCGCACCCCGATGTCGGTGGGGCTCACCGCTGCAGCGCTCACCCGTACCCGGAGGGTCCCGGGCTCGAGCTCCTCGCCGGGGACGTCGATCTCGTGCAGGGCCTCAGGGCCTCCGTACCGTGTCACTCCGATGGCTCGCATATCTCCTGCCTAGCACCGCCGCCGAGGCCGGGCAACAGACACGGACCACCTGGTCGCCGCCGGCCGACGCGACTCCTGAACCGGCGACCGATCGGACGGTCCCCTGTACAGGCCGGGCCGCGGGGCCCGAGGGTGGCGGCATGGCTGGATACACGACGACCAACCCGACCACGGGACGGACCGACGAGGAGTTCGCCGGACTCGACGACGCCGGAGTCCAGGACGCACTCTCCCGGGCCCACGCGGCCCACCCCCACTGGCGCGGCACCCCGGTGCAGGAGCGCGCGGCGGTCCTGGAGCGGGCCGCCGACGCCTACGACGACCGCCGCCAGGAACTCGCGGAGCTCATCGCCACGGAAATGGGCAAGCCGCTGCAGCAGGCCCTGGGCGAGGTCGAGCTCGCCGGCTCGATCTACCGGTGGTACGCCACCCACGGACCCGACCTGCTGCAGCCCGAGCAGCTGGACCCGCAGGGCGCCCAGGAATCGCTCGTGCAGACCGAGCCGATCGGACCGCTCATCGGCGTGATGCCCTGGAACTACCCCTACTACCAGGTGGCACGGTTCGTCGCGCCGAACCTGATGGCCGGCAACACCATCCTCCTCAAGCACGCGGGCATCTGCGCCGCTTCCTCCGAGGTCATGGCGCAGATCCTCTACACCGCCGGCGTCCCCGAGGACGCCTACGTCAATCTCTTCGTCTCCCACGACCAGCTCGCCGACATGATCGCCGACCCGCGGATCCGCGGCGTCTCGCTCACCGGCAGCGAGAAGGCCGGTGCCGCGGTCGCCGAGAACGCCGGACGGCACCTGAAGAAGTCCGTGCTCGAGCTCGGCGGCTCGGACCCGCTGATCGTGCTCGAGGACGCCCGCCTCGAGGAGGTCGCCCGGATCGTCGCCACGGCGCGACTGTCGAACGCGGGGCAGGCCTGCAACTCCCCCAAACGTCTGATCGTTCCCCACGAGATGCTGGACGCGTTCGTCGCGACCGTCGTCGAGGTCTTCGAGAACGCGACGCTCGGCGATCCGCTCGATGAGCAGGTCGACGTCGGGCCGCTGTCCTCCGTCGGCGCCCGCGACGGCGTCGTCGAGCAGGTCGAGCGGGCCGTGGACCAGGGGGCGACGCTCCACACCGGCGGGGAAGCGCTCGAGGGGGACGGGGCCTTCATGCGGCCCGCGGTGCTGACCGGGGTGACGCAGGAGATGGATGCCTATGCCGAGGAGATCTTCGGTCCGGTCGCGGTGATCCACGGCGTCGGCTCGGTCGACGAGGCCGTGGAGCTGGCCAACGACGTCCCCTTCGGGCTCAGCGGCTCCGTGTGGGGCACGGACCTCTCCCGGGCGCAGGAGGTCGCCGATCGCCTGGACGTCGGGATGGCCTACGTCAACGAGCACGGCACGACGCTGCCGGGTCTGCCCTTCGGCGGGGTGAAGCGCTCCGGGTTCGGCCGGGAGCTGGGCCGCTGGGGCATGGGCGAGTTCGTCAACGTCCGCCTCCGCCGCACCGCTGTGGCCTGAACCGCTCACGGGCAGGAGCGGATCGCGGCGCGCCCCCTGCGGGATCACCGGCCGGGACGCTCCTGTTCGAGGGGCCCCGGCCCGGCCTGCTCCCGGAGGGAACGTCCATCCCTTCGGGGTGCTCGGCGAGGAGCTCAGCGACCTCGCCCCGGAGCGCCGAAGGGAGATCTGGGCCTGCACCCCGCTGCTCACCGGCGCCCACCACGATCCGGCCGAGCCGATCGACGAGGTCCACGACCATCCCGGCAGCACTCAGCCGCGTGCCTCGAGCACCTCGTCCACGAAGGCGGTCACGTCCGCGAGCACCTCGTCGCGGTTGGTCTCCTGGAAGATCTCGTGGCGCGCGCCGGGGTAGGTCCGCACGCGCGTGGCGGCGCCCTCGAGAGCCGACAGCCCGGCTCGGCTCGCCGGCAGCGGCACCAGCTCGTCGCCCTCGCCGTGCAGGTACAGCAGCGGATGGTCCCCGACCGTGCCCGCGGCGGTGATCATCCGCAGCGACCGCTGGATGGCCTCGAGGGTGGGGCGCTTGAAATCTCCGTGCCAGACCAGGTCGTCCTCGGCGTAGGTGCTGCCGACCATGGGATCACGGGAGAGGACGGCCGGGTCGATCGGGGTCGGCGGGATCTCCTCCAGCGCGAGCAGCTCGTCCACGATCGCCCAGGAGCCGAGCACCGGTCCGGACAGGACTGTCGCCACCAGGGATTCGGGGTGGACCTGGGTGTAGCGCGCGGCGATCATCCCGCCCAGTGAATGGCCGATGAGCACGATCGGCAGCTCCGGGTGCTGATCACGGGCGTGACCCACGACGAGGTCGAGGTCCGCGACGACGGGTTCGAAGTCCTCGATCAGAACGCGTTCACCGTCGCTGCGACCGTGCCCGACGTGGTCCGCGGCGTAGACCGCGGCACCGGCGTCGCGGAGCCGGGCGGCGACCCACGCATAGCGGCCGACGTGCTCCCCGTAGCCGTGGGCGAGCACCGCGATCCAGCGCGCGTCGGCGAGGTCCCAGGCTCGTCCGACGAGGTCGCCGCCGTGGCCGCTGAGGGTGAAGTCCGTGGACGGTGCGTCGTTGCTCATGACGCCATGATGCCCGCTCGCCGATGCCCCTGCCGACGCCGTGCCCGGACGCGGCGCGCGAGCCTCGGGGCCGCTCGCAGTGCCGGGGTCAGACCCGGTCGGTCGCTTCGCCGGCGCCCGCGTGACGTGCGCAGTGCGCGCAGCAATACATCGCGCTGCCGTTCTCGACCCCGTGGCCGATGATCCGGCAGCCGCAGTGGCTGCACTCGGGGGCCATGGCGTGGATGGCGCATTCGAAGCTGTCGAAGACACCGGTCCGTTCACCCTGAGCCACCGTGAACGGCTTGTCGTACTCGTTGCCGCACACATCGCAGGTGGCCATCGCACTCACGCCCTGCTGAGCCGTTGGGCGAGCAGGGCCTTCGCCGTCTCGGCTCCCTTGGTGCTCTCGTGCTGCGCCTTGCTGAACAGCTCGGCGAGCTCGGTGTCGCCGTCACGCTCGGCGTCGGCCTTGTAGCCCTCCAGCCGGAGAGCGTTGGCCAGGCACTGTTCGGTGAACCAGACCAGGTTGTAGTTCTTGTCCTTAGTCCCGGTGACCTCTCCGCCGTCGGTCGGATGCGTCATGACAGGCTCCTTCCTCTGCGTGGCATGTGGCGTCCGCCACATCACGTCCGAGGCTAGTCAGGTGCCGTCGGCGTCGTACAGGGGACCGGCGACCGATCGGACGGTATCCGTCGGGTGCGGCGGCCCCGCGCTCGGGGCCCGGGCCGGCTCACTGCACCGACCAGCCACCGTCGCTGGGCAGCACGACCCCGTTGAGGTTCACGCCGTCATCGGAGAGCAGGAAGGTGATCGAGGCGGCGATGTCGTCAGCGGGAACGACGGTGGGGATCTGGGCCTGGAACGGCTTCAGCCGCTCCGAACCGGCCTCGGACACCGACGACGGGAACGGGATCCCGGTGGCGACACCGCCAGGGGCCACGGCGTTCACGCGGATGCCATGAGGGCCGTACATGAAGGCCGCGGACCGCGTGAGGCCGACGACCGCGTGCTTGGAGACGGTGTAGGCGTTGCCGGAGGCGCCGCCGCGCAGAGCCGCTTCGCTGGCGACGTTCACGATCGCACCGCCGGAGGCGGCCATCATCGCGGGCAGCACGGCGCGGGTGAGCTTGAAGGTGCCCGTGACGTTGACGTCGAGCACCCGGTCCCACATCTCGTCGCTGGTCTCGTGCAGCGGGGAGAAGTCGTCGTTGATGCCGGCCACGTTCGCCAGGCCGTGGATCGTGTCCCCGGCGGCGTCGATGATCCTCTCGATCGACTCCTGGTCGGTGATGTTCCCGGCGACCGGGATGATGTCCAGGCCCTGCCGGGAGGCGGCGAACTCGGCCAGCCTCTCCTCGGAGAGGTCCACGGCGATGACGCGGCCTCCCTCGCGGGCGAGGCGGCTCACGGTGGCGGCGCCGATCCCACCAGCGGCGCCCGTGACGATGACGGTCCTGCCCGTGAAGCGAGCAGCGCCCGCCGCAGGTGGCTCCTCGGCGGGCAGCTCGCCCCCGTTGACCTGGCGCACGAGGTCGTCGACGACCGACTGCGGGAGCTTCCCCCGGCTCTGATCGACCAGCTGCTGCAGCGGTAGCGAGGCGATCTGGGAGCGGACGTCGGCGGGGACCTCGGCCCGATCGAGCAGCCCTTCGAGCAGCGGTCGCCCCTCAGGGTGGGCGAGCCACTGGCGGAGGGTGGAGGCGGAGGTCAGAGCGGGCATGAGGGGCTCCTTCGGGGAGAGAGGTGGTCGCGTCCACGAATCTGCTTAGCCTCACGCTAAGCATGATCACTGGGCAAGGCCTGGGAGCACCTATCCTGAGCCGGTGAGCGAGGACCAGGACCGCACCCGGGCGATGCAGCGGATCGAGCGACTGCTGGTCGCGATCTCCGTCCGGTCGCTGCCCCGCCTCGTGGGCTCCCTGCTGGATGCTCACCTCACCGTGAAGCAGCTCAAGGTGCTCTCAGCGCTCACAGGCGACGAGTCCCGCACCCTCAGTGACCTCGCCGGCGAGTTCGGGGTCTCGCTGGCGACGATGTCCGGCCTGGTGGACAAGCTCGTCCAGCGCGATCTCCTCGAGCGCACCGCCGACGCCGCGGACCAACGGATCAGGCGGCTGCGGCTGACGGCGCTCGGGCGCTCGGTGGTCGCGGAGATCATCTCCCCGGACCCGCGCCTGGGGGATGACGTGGTGGCCGGCCTGGACACGGAGGAGCTGGAGGCGCTAAAGATCGCTCTGGATGCGGTCGATCGCGAACTGCGGCGGCTCCCCGACTGACCCCGTCCGGCCGACGGAGCGCACCGACCGGAATCCAGAGCCGGGAATCCTCCCCCGGGGGGAAGGACTCCAGAATCCGTTCCGGGCGACCATCCCACCGGACAATGAAAAACCCCGGCCCACCAAGGTGGGCCGGGGAATTCCTGCGGTGCGCGAGGGGGGACTTGAACCCCCACGCCCTTTCGAGCACACGGACCTGAACCGTGCGCGTCTACCAATTCCGCCACTCGCGCATATCTTCGACACCGGGTCATGGAGGCGCCGAGGCCGAAGGTTCCCCTAGGTTACCCCTGCCGGTCCCTCAGCCAAAACCGGCTCGCTCGACAGTAACGAACACCACGTCCATCTCTCTCAGCGCATGCTCTCGGCCTCGTCGAAGGCGTCCTGGATATCGCCCGGGTCGATTCGACGGCGGCCGACGACGACGTACAACACCGTCGCGGCCAGCACGGCCGGGACCCCGACCAGCGCGGCGATCTGCATGCTCGGTCGCACCGCGATGGTGGCGAACACCGCGAGCAGGCCCACCATGCCCAGTGCCGCGGCGAGGATCCCGCCGGGCATCCGGAAGGTCCCGCCCGTGATCCCGCTGCGGCGGAAACGGATGTAGGTGGCCAGGATCAGCGCCCACACCATGATCACGGCGAACACCACCAGGCTCATCATGTAGCCGAACACGCCGCCGACACCGCTGAAGGCGAGCAGTGCCGCCCCCACCAGGCCGATGCAGCTCAGGGCGATGCCGACCACCGGCACGCGGCGGGCCGTGGTGTAGGCGGCGAAGCGTGGGGCGAGGCCGTCGGAGGCCAGGGAGTGGATCATGCGGCTGCCGGCGTAGAGGTTCGCATTGGCTGCCGACAGTGCGGCGATGAGCACCAGCAGGTTGGTGATGTCGGCGGCGCCGGGGATCCCGATCCGGTCGAAGACCATGACGAACGGGGAGGTCGCGACGTCGTCTTCGATGTCGGCGGCCTCCCGCCACGGCACCAGGCACAGCACGATGCCGATGCAGAACACATAGAAGAACGCCAGACGCACGATGGTGGTCCGCGCGGCGGTGCGGATGGACCGGGCGGGGTCCTTGGCCTCGGCGGCGGTGATCGAGAGCAGCTCGATGCCGCCGAAAGAGAACATCACCACCGACAGCGCGATCCACACCGGGGCCCAGCCCATCGGGGCGAAGCCTCCGTCGGCCGTGAGCTCGACGAGCCCGAGGGCCGGTGCGCTCGGCATCCCGAAGAACACCAGCACGAGGCCGATCACGATGAACACGAACACCGCGATCACCTTGATCGAGGACAGCACGAACTCCACCGCCCCGAAGGAGCCGACGCTGGAGAGGTTGATCCCGAGGATCACCGCGGCGAACAGGATGATCCCGGCCCAGATGGGGATCGCGGGCACCCAGTAGGAGAGGTAGGCGGCGCAGGCCACGAGCTCGGCACCGGTCACCGAGACGGTGACGATCCAGTACAGCCAGCGGGAGAGGTAGCCCCAGAACGGGGAGAGGTAGCGGGCGGCGAGGGTGCCGAAGCCGCCGCGCACGGGGTGGCGGGAGGCCATCTCCCCCATCGCCAGCGCCACGGAAGCGGCGATCAGGGAGCCCAGGGCGAAGGAGATGATCACGGCGGGGCCGGCGATGCCGATCGCCTGGCCCGAGCCGAGGAACAGCCCGGTACCGAGAGCGGAGCCCATGGCGATCATCGCCATCTGGCCGTGACCGAGGGAACGGGCGAGGCCCTGGTGACCGCCCTCAGCGGGCCGGCCCGGGTCGGTGGGCGCTGAGGACGCGGAGGAGGGAGACGGGGTGTTCACCCGCACGAGGATACGAGAGACGGGCCGGGTGTGCGCGAGCGGTGTCCTCACCTGCCCTACCGGGCGGCTCAGTACTCCTTGCGCAACTCCTCCCGGACGGACTCGTTCAATCCCACCAGGAGCAGGATCGCGGCGGGCACGAGGACCAACAGCCCGGCGAGGCCGACGGCGGGAAGGAGAGTGAGGCCGTAGCCGATCGATCCCAGGACGATGGCAATCGCGATGAGGGGCACGGTGTGGCCACGGCGGGGCCTGCGGCGGGTCGGGGGAGGCTCGGTCTTCGTGGTCTGTTCGGTGATCGTCATGTCCCGACTCTGCCCGACCCCGGAACGGGGGACATCATGCGAGGGGAGGAACCCAGATCGGAGATGGTCGATGCTGCGGTCGACGAAGGTCGGAGGCCGCTCGGCCACCGAAGCGCGCTGGGAACGCCCTCAGGCAAGGCCCGCCCGATACTGGTCGATCGCGTCCTTGGCCTCCTTGAGGCCCGCCCCGGTGTGTTCGCGGTACACCTTGATGGCCGCGATGTCCTTGCCCTCGGCGACGAGCCGACGGGACTCGGCCGGGATGTTCGGCCCCACCTCACCGCGCAGGCGGAGGAGCTCCTCCTGGCCGATGTCCGCGCGTGCGGCCAGCACGTCGACCAGCCCTTCCAGATCTCGGATCTGTGCCTGCAGGCTGTCGATGTGCACCTGCTGCTGCCTGCTTCGTCCGAACATGCGCTGAGCCTACTGCTCCTCCGGATCCTGTATCCGGGGTGCCCGCGGTGGACGTGCCTGATCGGCCCGAGAGCAGAAACGGGCCTGGGCGAGATCCACGCGAAGAAACCCCTGCACCGACGTGGTGCAGGGGCTCCTCAGGACATACGCGATCAATCCGGGCGATCAGGAACTCTCCGACTCTCCTGACCTCCTACCGCTCGTACCTCGCAGTACGTCGATCAGGCCCTACCGAACTGCCCGATCTCCTACCGCTCGTACCTCGCAGTACGTCGATCAGGCCTTGACGGCGCTCTTGGCGGCGACGACCTGGATGACGAGGTTCGCGAAGACGTCCTCGTGCAGGCGCACGGTGGCCTTGTGCTCACCGAGCGAGCGGATCGGCGTGGGGAACTCGACGGTGCGACGGTCGATGTCCTTGTCGAACATCGCCTTCACGCCCTCGGCGACCTCCTTGGAGGCCACGGCACCGAAGAGGCGGCCGTTGTCGCCGGCGCGCTCGGCGATGACGACGGGCTTGGACTCGAGGGTCGCCTTGAGGGACTGCGCCTCCTCGAGGCTGGCGATCGCGCGCTTGCCGCGGGCCGCACGGATCTGGTCGAGCTGACGCTGACCGCCCTTGGTCCACGGGGTGGCGAGGCCGCGAGGCAGCAGGAAGTTGCGGGCGTAGCCGTCGCGGACATCGACGATGTCCCCGGCGGTGCCGAGACCCGTGACCTCATGGGTGAGGATGAGCTTGCTGGTCATGTGCTTCCCTTCCTCGCTCAGCGGCCGGAGGTGGAGTACGGCAGCAGCGCGATCTCGCGGGCGTTCTTCACGGCCTTCGCGATCTTGCGCTGCTCCTGGACGGTGACGCCGGTGACCCGACGGGCGCGGATCTTGCCGCGGTCGGAGACGAACTTGCGCAGCAGCGCGGCGTCCTTGTAGTCGACGGTCTCGAGACCGGCGGCCTTCAGCGGGTTCTGCTTCTTCTTCGGCTTGCGAAGAACAGGCTTGGCCATCGTGGTGCTCCTTCTTTCTGAGGGGAGCCCGGGCATGCACCCGGGATGGAATGGATCTGGAACTGCAGCGATCGGTGCGGACGCCTCACGCGCTCAGGCCCGTGCGGCGTCAGCGGTCACGATCAGAAGGGAGGGTCGTCGTACCCGCCCTGATTGCCGCCGCCGGCCCACGGGTCGGCGGAGGGAGCGCCCTGCGGGGCATTGTTGTAACCGCCCTGACCGCCGTAACCACCCTGGCCGCCGCCCTGCGGGGCACCGCCCTGGGGGCCACCGCCGCCGAAGCCGCCCTGGCCGCCGCGTCCGCCGCCGCGCTGGACCTTGTTGGCCTTCGCGGTCGCGTAGCGCAGCGAGGGGCCGATCTCGTCGACGTCCAGCTCGATGCTGGTGCGGTTGTTGCCCTCACGGTCGGTGAAGGAGCGCTGCTTGAGGCGACCCTGCGCGATCACGCGGGCACCCTTCTCCAGCGACTCGGCCACGTTCTCCGCGGCATCGCGCCAGATGGAACAGCGCAGGAACAGAGCCTCGCCGTCCTTCCACTCGTTCGTCTGACGGTCGAAGCTGCGCGGGGTGGACGCGATGGTGAAGGACGCGACCGCGATGCCGGACTGCGTGAAACGCAGCTCGGGATCAGCGGTGAGGTTGCCGATCACCGTGATGACGGTGTCATTCGCCATGGATGCTCCTCTGCTCCGGGGTCGGTAGGTGTGGTGCGGGGATCAGTGAGCGCAGGTCACTTGGCGTCGAGCCGCATGACCTTGGTGCGCAGGACGGACTCGTTGAGCCCCAGCTGGCGGTCCAGCTCCTGGGAGGTCTCGGTCTTCGCGGTGAAGCTGAGGACGATGTAGATGCCCTCGGTCTTCTTGTCGATCTCGTAGGCGAACTTCCGCTTGCCCCAGACGTCGACGTTGTCGATGGTGCCACCCTCATTGGGGATGACCTGCACGAGCTTCTCGAAGGTCTCGGTGACAGTCCGCTCATCGACGGACGGGTCGAGGATCACGACCATTTCGTACTTACGCATGTTCTGGTACCCACCTCCTGTGGTCTCAGCGGCCACGGTCTCTCCGTGGCAGGAGGGTTCATGCCATCCGCGCGGGCATCGGCGACGCACGACACGGACCGCACGATCCTACCCGGCCCCTCCGGTGAGGGCCAGAGCGGGCCGGGACGTGCGCGCGGCATCACAACGGAGGGCGCGCGGCATCACAACGGAGGGCGCGCGGCGTCACCACGCAGGGAGCCGGCACCGTCACTCGCGCAGGGGCGACCCGACCACGTCGAACCGGAGGCCGCCGGATCCGCCCGAGAGCAGCGGGCGCGCCGCCGCGATGGAGTCGCGGACCTCAGGGCGCTGCAGCGAGGCCCGATGCGCCTCGGCACTCGTCCACAGCTCGAGCACGAACACCGTGTCCGGTTCCTCGGCGTTCACCCCGACCTCGTAGGCCAGGCACCCCAGCGCCTCGAGGGCGTCGCTGGGCCGGGTCAGGAGGGCCACCAGGTCGTCACGCCTGCCCGGTGCCGAATCGAGGGTGGCCACGTTCGCGAAGGTCATGGCGATCATCCTTGCACCCTCCCGCCCTCGGCGCCACAGGATCCTCAGCGCCTCGGCGGGCGCCCCATCGCCTTCCTGACCCGGGCGTACCAGCCGCCGGTGCTGCGGCCTCCGGCGATCCCGCCCCCGGCGACCGCCCCGGCCGTGCGCCCCTGCAGCCGGGTGCCGCAGCGCTGACACAGGTGACGACCCGTCACCGAGGTGTGGATCCTGCCTCGGATCCGGTTCCCGCACTGTTCGCATCGTGTGGCCATACCCGATCGTCGCACAGGAGGACCTGACATCGATGTGAGGTCGGGTCGCCGCAGTTCACGCCCCCGCTCACGGCAGGTCCGGGCGCATCAGTCCTCGCGGCGACGCGGGATGACCAGGGGGGTGCCGCTCTGGGGATCGGCGGTGACCACGGCGCGCAGCGAGAACACCTCGTCGACCAGCTCCTCGCTGAGCACGTCGGCGGGCGTCCCGGAGGCCACGATCCTCCCGGAGTCCATCACCACCAGGTGATCGGCGTAGCGGGCGGCCTGGTTGAGGTCGTGCAGCACGGTGACGACGGTGCGCCCCTCCTCACGCATGTCCTGGCACAGGTGCAGCACGTCGATCTGGTGGGCGACGTCGAGGAAGGAGGTCGGCTCATCGAGCAGCACGTACTCCGTGCCCTGCGCGAGGATCATCGCGACCCAGACCCGCTGGCGCTGACCGCCGGAGAGCCCGGCCACCGGCCGCTCCGCGATCCGCTGGACGCCCGTGGCCTCGAGCGCGGCGGCGACCGCCTCGTCGTCCCCGGGCAGCCACTGACGCAGCGGCGAGTGATAGGGGTGGCGACCCCTGCCCACCAGCGCCCGCACGGTGATGCCCTCCGGGACGACGGGATCCTGCGGCAGCAGGGCGATGCGCCGTGCGACGGCCTTGGGTCGCCAGCGCCCCAGCGGACGCTCATCGAGCAGGGCCTCCCCGGCACGCGGGCGCAGAGTGCGGGCGAGCGTCTTCAGCATCGTCGACTTCCCGCAGCCGTTGGGGCCGATCACGGCGGTGAACAAGCCCCGGGGCACCGTGAAGTCGAGGCCCTCCAGGACCGGCTTCTCCCCGTAGGCGACGGTCGCCGCGGCCAGCCGCAGCGAGGAGGCGGTATCGGAGGCGCTCATGCGTCGGATCTCTTCCATTCGGACAACAGCAGATAGCCCAGGTAGACGCCGCCCACCCCGGCGGTGATGACACCGACGGGGAGGTCCTCGACCGGGGCGACGTGCTGGACGGTGAAATCGGCGAGCACCATGATCAACGCGCCCACCAGGGCCGACAGCACGAGCTGGGGGCCTGGGGCGCCGACGGACCGCCGAGCGATGTGCGGGGCGGCCAGGGCCACGAAGGCGATGGGGCCGGCGACCGCGACCGCCGCGGCGGCCAGCAGCACGGCCAGCAGGATCGCCGCGGTGCGGGTACGGAGCGCGGAGCCGCCGAGGGCGTCGGCCAGCTCATCGCCCAGATCCATCATCCGCAGGTCGTGGGAGAGCAGGGCGACCGCGGGGATCAGCACCATCAGCGCGATGCCGATCAGCGCGGCCTGGCCGAGGCTGCGGGAGTTCAGGGTGCCGACCAGGTAACCGGCCAGCTGCGAGGAGCTGTCGCGCAGGGCGACGGCCACGACGTACTGGGTGACGGCCAGCGCCATCGCGGAGACCCCGATGCCGGTGATGATCACGCGCGCCGGGGAGGCGAAGCCGAGCCCGGTGGAGACGTGCACGAGGCCGATCGCGACGGCGGCGCCGAGCAGGGCGCCGACGGGGGCGGGCACGAGTCCCGGCGCGAGCAGGGTCGCCAGCGCCACCCCGGCCCCGGCGCCGGCCCCGAGACCGATCACGTCGGGGCTGCCCAGGGGGTTGCGGGTGACGGTCTGGAACAGCGCTCCGGCCAGACCGAAGGCGATGCCCGCCCCGATGCCGACCAGCAGCCGCGGCCCGCGCAGCCGCTCCAGGACGAAGGTGACCTTCGTGCCGGCCTCGCCGCGGGCGGCGGAGGCCAGCTCCCCGGGGCCGATCCCGAGCTCGCCCCAGGCGAGGGTCGCCACCGCTCCGGAGAGGATCGCCGCGACCAGCAGGATCCCGATGCCCAGGGGGCGGGAGGACAGCGCGCGCCCGGTCATGTCGTCACCTTCCCGCGACGCACCGACCACAGCAGGAACGGGGCGCCGAGGAAGGCCGTGACCACCCCGACCATCAGTTCCTGAGGTCGGGCGATCACCCGGGCGAGGACGTCGGAGCCGAGCAGCAGTGCGGCACCGAGCAGCAGGCAGATCGGCAGCTGCCAGCGGTGGTCGCTGCCCACGAGTCCTCGCACCAGGTGGGGGACGGCGAGGCCGACGAACGCGATCGGCCCGACGGCGGCCGTGGCGGCCGCGGCGAGCAGGGTCGCCGCGAGGAGCGCCCCGGCGCGCAGCAGGCCGACCCGGGTGCCGAGAGCGGTGGCGACGTCGTCGCCCAGCGCCAGCATGTTCAGTCCCGGCGCCACCACGATCGCCAGCACCAGGCCGAGCACGAGCGCGGGGGCGACGGCGCCGAGGGTGGCGTAGGAGGAGCCCGACAGCGAGCCCACCACCCAGTGACGATAGGAGTCGAAGACGTCGGGGCGGGTGAGGATCATGGCCTGGATGTAGGCGTACAGCACCGCGGAGACCACGGCGCCGGCCAGGATCAGCGGCACCACCGAGTGGGACCCGGCAGGGCGTCCCAGCAGGTAGACCACCACCACCGCGAGCAGCGCCCCGGGCAGGGCCACCCAGACTCCGGCACCGCTGCCGGTGACTCCCAGGAAAGCGGTGGCGGTGACCACGGCCGCCGAGGCGCCGCTGGTCACGCCGAGCAGGCCCGGCTCACCCAGGGGATTGCGGGTCACGCCCTGGATGAGCAGCCCGGAGACGCCCAGGGCGGCACCGACGGTGGCCCCGAGCACCGTGCGCGGCTCGCGGGCGGCGACCACCTGCCGCATGTGCTCCTCACCGCCGCCGCGCAATGCGGCCCACACCTCGGCCGGGCTCGCGGCGCGTGCGCCCAGCGCGAGGCTGGCCACGGCGGCGAGCACGAGCACCAGGGCGACCAGCACCACCACCAGCCAGGGCGGGAGGCGGGCCCCGGTCGGAGCCGCCGAGGCGTCTCCGGGGACGGCCGACGGCCCGTCCGACAGATCATCGGGCGGGCCGTGCGGGGCGAGAGCGGTCCTGCCCACTTCAGCTCGCGGAGACCTTCGCGATGGCCTCGTCGATCATCGGCACGTAGCGCTCGAGGGCCCACGGGACGGTGAGCGGGGTGATGATCGAGGATCCGGTGACGAAGGACTGGTCCGTCGGCGCCACGACCGCGCCCGCTTCGATGGCGGGGATGGAGGCGTAGAGGTCCTGGGCCTCGATGGTCTCCCGGTTCGACTCGTCGGAGTAGAAGGTGAAGATGAGGTCCGAGTCGGCCAGCAGGTCGGCGTTCTCCAGACCGATCATGGCGGAGTCCGTGCCGGGCTCGTCCCACTCGCCCAGCTCCTGGTTGACCGGGTCGACGGTGAGGCCGAGTGCGCGGACCATCGCCACCCGCTGCTCGTCCTCGTAGAAGACGCCGAGGGTGCCGGGGCCGGAGTTGTAGATGAAGGAGAAGGTGTGGTCGGCGTACTCGGGCCGCGCGGAGTCCTCGAAGGTCGTGTGGATCTCCTCGATCAGGGAGGCGGCCGCCTCGTCCTCGCCCAGGGCCTTGCCGATCGTGGTGATCTGCTCCTGCCAGGTGATCACCCAGGGCTGCTCCGCGTAGGCGACGGTGGGGGCGATGTCGGTGAGGATGTCGAACTGCTCCTGGGTCAGGCCGGACCAGGGGGCGAGGATGACGTCGGGCTCGAGGGCGAGGACCGCCTCGACGTCGAGCTCAGTGCCGCCGGTGAACTGCTCGGGCAGCTCGCCGCCGGCCTCGGTGACCGCCTCGTGGATCCACGGCAGGTAACCGGTGTCGTCGGCGCCCCAGGGGTACTCCTCGATGCCCACGGGGATGCGGCCCAGGGCGACGGCCGTCTCTGCCGAGCCCTGCCCGAGGGTCACGATCCGCTGCGGCTTCTCGGTGATCTCGGCGCTGCCGAGGGCGTGCTCGAGCGTCACGGGGGTGAAGCCCGCCCCGGCTCCGCCGTCGTCGGAGGTGCCGGGGCCCCCGCCCTCTCCGTTCCCGCTGCAGGCGGCGAGCGCCAGCGGCGCGGCGAGCGCACCGGCGAGCCAGGTACGGCGGGCGAAGCGGGTCGTGACGGTCATGGCTCTCCTGCGGGTCAAGGTCGGGCTGCCGAACAGGCTCGACAGACTTAGGCAAGACTAACCTCACGAAATTCGCCGGGGAACCGTAGGGCATGCGGACCACCCGGTGATCCTGGTAACAGGGCAGGACACCGACCTGGCGAGCGGTGCAGCTGGGTGCGGAGAACGGCCCCGCAGCGCCGCCCGGCGACGACGCCGTCAGCTCCCGAGCGGGCGCTCGTAGCGCAGCAGCTCGACGAGCTGCCCATCGGGGGCGGTCTCCACGGCGTGCCCCACCAGCTCGAACGCCGAGGTGGCGAGCACCTGCTGCGAGGCCACGTTGTGGCCGGAGGTGCGCGCTGTGAGTCGTCGGAGTCCGCTACCGGCCGCGAATCGGGCTCCGAGCTCGAGTGCCGCGGCGGTCAGGCCCTTCCCGCGGTGCGCGGGATGGATCCAGAAGCCGACCTCGACCTCCGGGGCACGGACGCCGAAGAGCACCAGGCTGCCGGCGAAGGAGTCCGTCGCGGGATCGGCGATGGTCAGGACGGCGAGGTCACCGCGCTGCAGGCCGGGTTCCACGTCGCGCCGGATCATGGCGCGCACGCTCGAGGGCGTGTACCGGGGCTCGGGAAGATGCGCGTGGGTGCGCACCGCGGGGTCCTCGGTCCCCTCGGCATAGGCGGCGGCGTCATGCAGGGCCAGTGGCCGCAGACGAGCCCGGTCGTCGGAGAGCGGGAGCAGGTCGGCGTCGAGCATCGCCCTAAACTAACCTTGTTCGTTTAGGATCGTGGGATGAGCTACTGGAACCATCGCAAGGAGGTGCGGCGCGAGCGCTCCGTGGACCACGAGGCCCTCGCCCGGGCGTCGGCGATCCTGCTCGACGACGGCGGGCCGCGGGCCCTGACCGTGCGATCCGTCGCGAGCGCGCTGCAGGTGGCACCGTCGAGCGTCTATTCGCGAGTGCACGGTGTGGAGGACCTCTTCGATCTCGCGCTCGATCACGTCCTCGGCGAGGACCAGGAGGTCGCCGCTGCTCTGCGGGGCCCCGATCTCATGGGGCTCCTGCTCGCCCAGTATCGGCACCTGCTGCGGCACCGGTGGGCGTGCGAGGTGATCTCCCGGCGCCCGCCGCGCGGGCCGAACCATCTGCAGCTGTCCGAGCGGATGTGCGACCTGCTGGTCACGGCCGGTGCCGCGGAACCGCTGGGGACGTCCTACGCGGTCTCGAACCTCGTCATCGGCAGCGCCGTCACCGCGCCTCTCGCCGAGGCTGAGCTCGCGGCCGCGATCGACGAGGAGGCGGCGCCGGTCTACGCGAGCCTGCACCGCGATCAGGAGCCGGACCCCGAGGCGGTCCTGCGCTCCGCGCTGGCCACCCTCCTCGCACCGCTCAGACCGCCGCCGGGAACCGCTCCCACACGCGGTGGGCGCCCAGCAGGGACCGGATCTCGCCGAGCACGGTGAACGGGTCGTCCCCGAGGACGAGTCCCGCGCCACCTGGGGCCGTGTGCGCTTCGAGCGCCTGACGCCCGGCGCCCCAGGCACCCAGCGCCTTCGCGTGGCGCCAGCATTCGTCGATCAGCTTCCCGACCCGCGGTTCGACCTCCCCGGAGCTCGGTGCGCCCGCCTTCGGATCCACCGAGGGCCTGGAGTCCGGGGCGCTGAGCGGCGCGCCCGCCAGCAGCAGCGCGTCGAACTCGACGGAGGCTGCGGTGCCCAGGGTGCGACCCACCGGCACGCCGGCCACTTCACCGCCGCGCGGGGCGATGACCACAGGGGTCATCGACGCTGAGACGATCTCCTCGTGCAGCGCGAGCAGATCGGAGTTCTCGCCGTCGGGGTCGACGACGATGCCGATCATCCGGCCGTCGGTGGGCCAGGTCCCGCCGAGCTGGGACAGGGGGCCGCTGGTGATGACCTGGCCGTCGCCCTCGTCGTCGGCGGGGACCGTCGGGCCCGGAGCGGGCATCCCGAGCGCCGCGGCCACGCGGGCGCACAGCTCGCCGTCGATGTTCGCCAGGCACTGCAGCTGGCGCTCACGGATGACGTTCTCGTAGCACTTGCCCAGCTCGAAGGCGTAGGCGTCGACGATATGGTCCTGCTCCACGGGGGTCATGCTGCGCCAGAACAGGCGGGCCTGGCTGTAGTGGTCCTCGAAGGTCGCCGACAGCGCCCGCTCCTTGACGCCCTCGGGCACCCGCACCGGCAGGTCCGTGAAGGCGTCGGCCCCGGCTACGGCCATGACGGGGCAGCCGCCGTCGAGCGAGTTCGGCTGGTACGGCGCCACCCCCGCGTAGTCGGCCTGCTGGCCGTAGCCGTCGCGCAGCATGTCGTTGATCGGGGCGTGGGCGCGGTTGATCGGCAGCTGGGCGAAGTTCGGTCCGCCCAGCCGGGTCAGCTGCGTGTCGACGTAGGAGAACAGCCGCACCTGCAGCAAAGGGTCGTCGGTGACGTCGATGCCGGGCACCAGATGGCCGGGGTTGAACGCGACCTGCTCGGTCTCGGCGAAGTAGTTGCTGGGGTTCCGGTTCAGGGTCAGGCGCCCGACGGGCTGGACCGGGGCGAGCTCCTCGGGCACGAACTTCGTCGGGTCCAGCAGGTCGATGCCCTCGAAGCTCTGCTCCGGCTCGTCCGGGAACACCTGGAGGCCGAGCTCCCAGCTCGGGTGGGCGCCGGCCTCGATCGCGTCGGAGAGGTCGCGGCGGTGGAAGTCCGGGTCGGCGCCTCCCAGGAGCTGGGCCTCCTCCCAGGTCAGCGAGTGCACGCCGAGCGTCGGCTTCCAGTGGAACTTCACCAGCGAGGTCTCCCCGTCGGCATTGCTGAGCCGGAAGGTGTGGATCCCGAAGCCCTCCATCATCCGGAACGACCGCGGGATCCCACGATCACCCATGAACCACAGCGTGTGGTGCTGCGCCTCGGTGTGCAGGGACATGAAGTCCCAGAAGGTGTCGTGGGCGCTCTGGGCCTGCGGGATCTCCCGGTCGGGGTGGGGCTTGGCGGCATGGACGACGTCGGGGAACTTGATCCCGTCCTGGATGAAGAACACCGGGATGTTGTTGGCCACCAGGTCGAACGTGCCCTCGTCGGTGTAGAACTTGGTAGCGAAGCCGCGGGTGTCCCGGGCGGTGTCCATCGACCCGCGGGAGCCGACGACCGTGGAGAACCGGGTGAACACCTCGGTGCGCGCGCCCTTGGCCAGGAAGCCGGCGCGGCAGATCGGCTCGGCGGACCCGTAGCCCTCGAACACCCCGTGCGCGGCGGCGCCGCGCGCGTGCACCACCCGCTCCGGGATGCGCTCGTGGTCGAAGTGCGTGATCTTCTCGCGCAGGTGGTGGTCCTGCAGCAGCACCGGGCCGCGCCGTCCCGCCTTCAGCGAATGGTCCGTGTCGCGCAGGCGCGCACCCTGGGAGGTGGTGAGGTGCTCTCCCTGCTGGGCGGTGGTGGAGCGCTCCGGGCCGGGTTCGGCACCCGTCGGCGTCCGGGGCTCGGCGCCCTCCTGGTCGGGCTTCGGGGGCAGCGGGCCGGTGGGTTCCGTCGGCTCCTCGAGCGAGGGCGGGCGGCTGCTCGGGCGACCGGGGGCCGGGGTGGGGCTGTTCTTCGCGGATGTCATGACGGTTCCCTCCTCGAGGGATCGGGTGTCGGTGACACCCTTCACCGTAGGGCCGTGCCGCGTGAGGGCTCCATGAGGACCGACCGGTCAGTCCGCGCTCAGTCCCCTCCGTAACCCTCCCGGCCCGTCGAGCTCGGCGTCGAGGGCAGCAGTGCATCGGCCCCGCCGCCGTCTCCCTCACCGAGGCCGCCGCCCTGGCCGGTGTCACCGCCCTGGGCCTCGTCCTCGGAGGTCTCCTCCGACGGCTGCTCCGCGTCCTGGTCCCCGCCGTTGGACGGTTCCTCGCTGAGATCACCCGAGGGCTCATCGGAGGGCTGATCACTCGGCTCGTCCGACGGCTCATCGCTGGGCTCGTCCGAGGGCTCGTCGCTCGGCTCGTCCGAAGGCTCATCGCCCGGCTCATCCGACGGCTCGTCGGAGGGCTCATCGCCCGGCTCATCCGACGGCTGGCCGCCGAGCTCCTCGTCGTTCTGGGACGGCTGTTGGTCCTCCTGCACGGGCTGCTCCGGGGTGCTGCGTTCCCGGGTCTCGTTGTCCAGCGTGACCGCCTCGTCGAACTGCAGCATCTCCTGTCCCTCCAGCGAGGGCGACATGATGTTCCCCCAGATGTCGGTGGGGTAGGTGCCGCCGGTGATGCTCTCCTCGCCGCCGAAGGCTGTCAACTGTTCCGCGGAGGTGCCGTCCTCCGAGGGCTGGAACATCCCCACCGCCGTCACCAGCTGCGGGGTGAAGCCCACGAACCAGGCGGAGCGGAAGCTCTCCGAGGTGCCGGTCTTGCCGGCCACCTGGCGCCCGTTCATCACGTTCTGGAGCTCTCGGGCGGAGCCCTTCGTCGGCGGTCCCTGCAGGGCGACGGTCGCATTCGTCGCGACGTCCTCGTCCATCACCCGCCGCTCCTCGGACTCGAACTCGTATCGCGTGGACCCGTCGGGACGGGTCACCGTCTTCACGATGTGCGAGCCGTGGTGCACGCCGCCGGCGGCGATGGTCGAGTAGACCTCACCCATCTCGGTGACGGTCGGTGACGCCGTGCCCAGCACGTTGGAGGCCGCCGAGTCCAGGCCCGGCGTGGTCTCCGGGAGGCCCAGTTCGATGGCGGTCTGCTCCGTGCGTTCCGGACCGATCTCGAGGTTCGCCTCGGCGTACGCCGTGTTGATCGAGTGGGCGGTCGCCTCCTCCAGCGAGACGCGACCGTAGTCGACGTCCGAGAAGTTCTTCACCGTCCAGCCCGGGAAGGTCTTCGGAGAGTTGCCGTCCCAGCGGGAATCGAGCGGGTAGCCGTCCTGGAGCGCCGCGATCAGGGTGAAGGTCTTGAAGATCGACCCCGCCTGCATGCGCGACTGGGTGGCGTCGTTGCGCGGCTGGGTGACGTAGTCCGGGCCGCCGTACATGCCCTTGATCGCGCCCGTGGAGGGGTCGATCGTCACGGTGCCGACCTTGTTCTGCTCGGGGCGGTCATCGGGGAGGTCCTCGATCGCCTGGACGGTGTTCTCCTGGATGGACGGGTCGATCGTGGAGACGATCGTGAAGCCGCCGGTGTTGATCTCCTCCTCGGTGAAGCCCTGCTCGAGCAGCTCGCTGCGCACCTGCATCAGGAGATAACCGTTGGTGCCGCCCAAGGAGTTCTCGGTCCGGGGCTCGATGGTCTCGGGGAACTGCATCGCGTCGGCCTCCTCGCGCGTCAGCTGCCCGAGGTTGACCTGCCGGGAGATCACGCGGTCCCAGAGCCGGACGGCGTCCTCCTCGTTGTTGGCCGGGTCGTAGGCGGAAGGACCGGGGATGACGGCCACCAGCAGGGCGGCCTCCTCCTCGGTCATCTCGGAGGCGTCCTTGCCGAAGTACGCCTGGGAGGCCTCCTGCACGCCGTAGGCGCCGCGACCGAAGTAGATGGTGTTGAGGTACCGGGAGAGGATCTCGTCCTTGCTGAGCTCCTGGTCGATCTTCAGCGCCATGATCGCCTCCTTCGCCTTGCCGACGTAGGAGGTGGTGGTGCCGGTGTAGTACCGCTCGACGTACTGCTGGGTGATGGTCGAGGCACCCTGCCGGGAGCCGCCGGAGAGGTTGTTGACCAGAGCGCGGACGATGCCGCGCGGGGAGACGCCGCGGTTCTCGTAGAAGCTGTCGTCCTCGCTCGCGACGACCGCGTCCTTGATGTTCTGGGGGATCTCGTCGGATCCGAGCTCGGTGCGGTTGATGTCGCTGAACGAGCCCATCTCCGTCGTGCCGTCGGAGAAGTAGACGCGGCTGGTCTGGGCCAGGGCGATGTCGGAGGGCTCGGGCACCTCCGTGTCGTTGTACAGCCACACGGCGAAGCCGAGACCGGCCAGGACCAGCAGCGCCATCACGCCGGCGATCAGGCGGAAGGACGGGAGCCAGCGCCAGGGGTTCTTCGCCCCGGCGCGGGGATAGTTCAGGAAATTGGTCGCCGCCGCCTTCTTGGTCGCGCCGCGCCGGGACCCGCCCGCGGCGGCCGTCGCGGCCCCGGCACGCTTCGCACCCGGCCGCGCGTGGCGCGCGTTGACGGAGGTGCGGCCGCCGGCGGTGTCCGAGGCCGACGCGGAGGGGCCGGACGCGGCGGCCGAGCCGGCGGCGGCACCGTGCGAGGCGGTCCTCGAGGTGGACTTCGGGGAGGTGGGCCTGCCGGAGGAGTTCGCGGCTCCCGCGCCCGCTCCTGCCGCCGTGCCGGTGCGGCTGGTGCCCTTCGGATCCGGGGTCTTCCCCGCAGGCTTGCCGGACGAGGTGCGGCGCACTCCGGCGGCGCGGCGTGCGCCACCGCTCGACGAGGCCTTCGATCGCTCGGATCGGCCCGACGAGCCATGGGACGAGCGGCGGGAATCGCTCATGACTGCTCCTGGTCCTTCGAGGGGACGTACGGGTGCGCACACCGGGAGGGCGCACGACTTCCCAGTATGAGCACGCTCTCCCGTCCGACGGAACGACCCCGCGTCGAACCACACAGGGTGTGCACGTCTCGTGCGGCGCCGCTCACATGGACCGTTCGGACGGTCACACGATTGTCACACCCGACCTCGACGTCGCCTCCCAGGATCAGCGGTTCTCCCGCTCGCGGGCCTCCCACCAGGTCAGCAGCTCCTCGATGGCCCGTTCCTCACCGAGGGGACCGTGCTCCATGCGCAGCTCGAGCAGGTGCGTGTACGCCTCGCCCACGGCGCGGCCCGGTGGGATCCGGAGGATCTCCATGATGCGGTTCCCGTCGAGGTCGGGACGGATCCGATCGATCTCCTCCTGCGCGGCGAGCTCATCGATGCGGGCCTCGAGCTCGTCGTAAGCGCGGGCCAGCTGACGGGACTTGCGACGGTTGCGGGTGGTGACGTCGGCCCGGGTGAGCCGGTGCAGGTGCTGCAGGAGGTCGCCGGCGTCGGTCACGTACCGCCGCACCGCCGAATCGGTCCACGGCTCGTCGGCGTAGCCGTGGAAGCGCAGGTGCAGCTCGACCAGCCGCGCCACTTTCCTGGTGGTGTCCTTGTCGAAGGTCAGCGCCTTCATCCGCTTCTTCGTCAGCTTCGCGCCCACGGTCTCGTGGAAGCGGAAGGTGACCACCCCGCCCGGTTCGAAGCGGCGGGTCGCGGGCTTGCCGATGTCGTGGAACAGCGCGGCCAGGCGCAGCACCAGGTCCGGGCCCTCGCAGGGGCCGCCGGACCCGGCCGCGCTCTCGAGATCGACGGCCTGGTCCAGCACGGTGAGGGTGTGCTGGTAGACGTCCTTGTGGTGGTGGTGCTCGTCGATCTCGAGGCTCAGCGCCGGCAGCTCGGGCAGCACGTGGGCGGCCAGGCCCAGCTCGACCAGGAGCTCGAGCCCGCCGCGCGGGTGGGCGCCGAGCATGAGCTTCACGAGCTCCTCGCGCACGCGCTCGGAGGAGACGATGGTGATCCGCTGGGCGAGCGCCTCGATCGCGTCGGCCGTGGCGTCCTCGATCCGGAAGCCCAGCTGGGACACGAAGCGCACCGCGCGCATCATGCGCAAGGGGTCGTCGTCGAAGGACTGCTCGGGCGTCACCGGGGTGCGCAGCACCGTGCGTGCCAGGTCGGAGAGGCCGTCGAAGGGGTCGACCAGCTCGAGGGAGGGGATCCGCACGGCCATCGCGTTGACGGTGAAGTCGCGGCGGGAGAGGTCGCCCTCGAGGGTGTCGCCGTACGCGACCTGCGGCTTGCGGCTGGTGGGGTCGTAGGACTCCGTGCGGTAGGTGGTGATCTCCACCCTCACGCCGTCGCGCACCCCGCCCAAGGTGCCGAATTCGCGCCCCATGTCCCAGATCGCGCCGTCGTGCGTCCACTGCCGCAGGATCGTCTCGGTCTCCTCCGGTCGCGCGGAGGTGGTGAAGTCGAGGTCCGCGCTGGAGCGGCCCAGCACCGCATCGCGCACCGGGCCGCCCACCAGGGCGAGCTCGAAGCCGGCGGCCTCGAAGCGTCGGCCCAGGTCGTGGATCTCCTCGGGCAGGGCCCGGAACATGGAAGCGGACCGGGTGCGGGCTACCGCGAGCCGCTCCGTGGTGCCGGCGGTCTCATCAGCGGGGTCGACGGGGTCGAGGGGGTCGGGCACGGAGGGTCCTGTCATGGATCGGGGGGCGTTCGGGCGTGAGACGGACGCGATGTAAGGGTCTCGTGCACCCGGGACCCCTCTACGGTAGCGGCCGCTTACAGTGTCACCATGCCGTCGTCCCCGCTACCCGTGCGCCCGATGCTCGCGGCACTGCTGACGGCACTGCTCATGGCCTCATCTGTGCTGGTGGGCGGCTCGGCGACCCTGATCCCGGGTGCGCGCGCCGCCGGCGTCGAGACCCCCGCCGCCCCTCCGGAACCGGCCTCCGACGCGCCGGTGAGCATGGACCTCGTCTCCCTCACCCCCACCTCGCTGGCCCCGGGCGGCACGCTGACCGCCCAGATCGAGGTGACGAACACCTCCTCCGAGCCGCTGCCCGACGTCGCTCTGGAGCTGCGCACCCGCACTTCCCGTGTCACCGATCGCGAGATGCTCACCGACTGGCAGTCCGACACCTCCCCGGACACCTCCGGCGCGGCGCTCGCCACCTCGGACGAGGTCGGTGAGCTCGCCCCCGGCGCGTCGACCACGCTGACCGTCGAGGCGAGCGCCGAGGAGCTCGACTACGACGAGGCCTCCTACTACTGGGGGACCCGCCGCATCTCCCTCACCGCCGTCGCGGGCGACGAGCCGCTCTCGGGACTGCGTTCCTTCGTCGTGTGGCGCCCGGAGGACGCGACCGCGTCGATCACCCAGTCGGTGCTTCTGCCCGTGACCTCCCCGGATCCCGCCGCCGCGGTCACCGACCCCCAGGCCAACCAGGAGTCCCTCGCCTCCGGGCGGCTCGCCGCCCAGCAGGAGCTCGCCCTGCGCGACGACGTCGACTGGTGGCTGGACCCGGCCCTGCTGGACCCGCCGCTGCTGCCCGTCGACACCGAGGAGGGCAGCGGTGAGGACGCCCAGGACGAGGAGTCGGTCCAGCCGCCGCGCCAGTACGCGCCCGATCCCCGGTCCGAGGACCTCGCGACCGCCCTGGAGGAGGGGGCCGGGGAGCGCACCGTGCTGTCCGCGCCCTACGCCCGGGCGGACGTCGCGAGCCTCGAGGCGGCCGATGCCGGCACCCTGCGCGACGTGGTGCGCGAGAAGAGCAGTGCGACCTGGGAGGAGTCCGGTGTCGACCCACGCGCCTCGTCGATGCGCGTCGAGGGGCCGACGGCCTCGGGCGAGGCCCTGGACGGCTTGCTCGACGCCGGCGCGTCCACGGCGATCCTGCCCTCGGTCTCCCTGCGCGCCGATCTGGAGGGGAGCGTCACCCCGAGCTCGGTGGGCGTGTACGAGTCAGCCGACGGGGACCAGTTGCCCCTGCTCGCACCGGACGCCGTGCTCTCGGACGAGTTCTCCCAGCTCACGGCCGACTCCGACACCGAGCAGACCCGCCAACGAATGCTCGCCGAGACCGCGACCATCGCGTCCGAGTACAGCAGCGCCCCGCGCCACCTGCTGATCTCCCCGGATCCCGACGCCGCGCTGGACCCCGCCGCGGCCGGCGCGACCCTCGATGCGCTCGCGCAGGCTCCCTGGGTCTCCAGCGGGCGCACCGGCAGCCTGCTGGACGCCGCCGCGCAGGAGAACCTCACCACGGACGCCCAGGACGACGGGGGCGAGCTCTTCGCCCACGGGCGCCTCGGCGGTGCCGACGTGATGCCCTCGGCCCGCGAGGAGGACGGGAGCTGGAAGCATCTCGAGGCCGCCCGGGACCCCGAGCTCCTCGACCCCGAGACGATCGACTCGCTCGAGGACACCTGGCGACGGCTCGGCACGCTGGCCACCGTGATGGAGGACGACTCCTCGCTGGAGCCGCCGCGCCTGGAGGTGCTCGGCGCCGTCTCGACCCGCTGGCGCGGCCAGCCCGAGATCCCCTCCGAGCGCGCCGCGCGATCCGCCGCCCTCGCCGAGGACCTGGAGGGGAAGATCGAGGTGGTGCCCGCCTCCGGGTACAACCTCATCTCCGACTCGGTGGGCGTGCCGATCACCATCTCCAACGGCCTGGACTCCCCGATCACGGTGCACACCGAGGTCTCCTCTGACCGCCCCCTGGTCCAGATCGGCGAGCACGGCGCCGTGGAGGTCCCCGCCCGCGGCCAGGTGGACGCCACCGTCCCGGTGGACGCCGTCGCCAACGGCACCGTCACCCTGACCACGGTGCTGACCACGGAGGACGGCAAGACACTGACCGAGCCGGTCGAGGTGCCGCTGACGGTCAACCCCGCCTGGGAGAACTGGACCACGCTGGTGCTGGTCATCGCCATGGGCGTGCTGGTGGTCGTCGGCGTGGCCCGGGCCCGCCGAACGGGCGCCTCCACCCGCGCCCCGGCGGTCCGCGGTCCGGAGGACCCCGAGGAGCTGGCCCTGACCGGTCGCTCGACGCCCGCCCCGGTCTCGGACGTTGCGGACGACTCCGCCAGCACGGTCGCACGGGACGCCACGGAGGACGCGGCCGGTGAGGAGGAAGAGCGGATCCCGCCCGCGGACGACGACCCGTCGACCGCCGACGACCCCCGCCCCGAGCCCGACGCCGACCGTCCCGAGGAGGACCGCTCATGAGCACCGCCCTCCGCGCCCAGCACGTCCCCCGCCACCGCCGGCACGGCGCGGCCTCCAGCCGCACGAAGCTCATGCAGGCCAGCGTGGTGATGGCCGCGGGATCAATGGTCTCCCGGCTGCTGGGCTTCGTCCGCAACTTCATGTTCGGCGCGATCCTGTCCGGGTCCATGTCGTCGGCCGCCAGCGCCTTCAGCGCCGCGAACACCCTGCCCAACACGATCTGGCTGCTGGTGGGCGGCGGCACGCTGAACGCCATCCTGGTGCCCGCGATCGTGCGGGCCGTGAAGCGGCCGGACCGCGGCAGCGACTACATCTCGCGCCTGATGACCCTGGTCGCGGCGGTCTCCCTGGGCATCACCCTCGTGTGCATGCTCGCCGTCCCGGTGCTGCTGACCGTCACCAGCGGCGTGCTGCCGCCCGGGACCTACGCGCTCGCGGTGCAGCTGGGCTACTGGATGATGCCGCAGGTCTTCTTCTCGGCGCTGTACGTGATGTGCGGGCAGCTGCTGAACGCCCACGACTCCTTCGGGCCCTACCAGTGGGCGCCGGTGCTCAACAACCTCGTCGGCATCCTCGGCGCCGCGATGTTCCTGGCCGCCTGGGGCAGCGTCGGCTCCCCGGCCGACTGGACGCTGCCGATGATCATCGCGATGGCGGCGATCAACGTCGGCGGCTCGGCCGCGCAGGTCGTGTTCCTGTCCTGGTACGTCCGACGGCTGGATCTGCGGCTGCGGCCCCGCTGGGGCTTCCGCGGCCTGGGTCTGGGCAAGCTCAGCCGGATCGGCCTGTGGACCCTGGGGATGCTGGGGCTGGGGCAGTTGGGCATCTGGGCCTCGCGCTGGGCGACCGGCGGGGCGGTGCGGATGACCGAGCAGCTGCACGACCAGCCGGAGCTCGCCGCCCGCTACCCGGCGCTGCTGACCATGGACTGGGCGTACATGGCGTTCATGATCCCCCAGGGGATCATCGCGGTCGCGGTGGTCACGGCCGTCTTCCCCGCGATCTCGCGGCGCGCGGTCGACGGGGACCACGCCGGTGCCCTCGCCCGCTACGCGGAGACAAACCGGATGCTGGCGGTGCCGATGATGCTGTGCACCGCGGTGTTCATCGCCCTGGCGGGCCCGATCATGTGGGCGATCGGCGGCGGCACCGGCGAGATCGGTGCCCGAGCCAACGGCACCGTGCTGGTCGCCTACATGCTGGGACTGGTGCCCTTCGCCTCGCTGTACCTGATCAAACGGGTGTTCTACGCCTACGAGGACGCCCGCACCCCGTTCATCTCCCAGATCCCGATCACCGTGATCAGCCTCGCTGCGGTCCCGATCATCCTGAACACGGTCGATCCGATGTGGGCGACGATGGCCGCGGCCGGCTCCACCAGCCTCGGCAATCTCGTGGCCTGGCTGGTCGGGATGTGGCAGCTGCGCCGCCACGCGGCCGCGCTGGACACGCCGCCGCCGAGCATCACCACGGGCCTGATCGTCACGGGGAAGCTGCTCGTGGCGACCGTCGCCAGCTGGGCGGTCGGCACCGCTCTGGTCGCCCTCGCCGGTGACCTGATCTGGTGGCACCGGCTGACGGCCGTCCTGCTGGGAGGCGTCGTCGCGGTGGTGATGGCGGCGGTGTTCGCCGCCGTCGGCTGGGCGCTGAAGGTGAGCGAGGTGCACCAGCTGATCGGCTACGCCCAGCGTGTCGTGACCCGGGTGACCGGTCGACGTCGCAGGGTGACCTCGTAGCATGGGGACGCTCGCGAGGGGCGCAGGAGGGCAGGACGAGGAGAAGGACGGTCCGTGAACACGATCCCGCATCAGGACGCACTGCGTTCTCGGTGGACGCTGGAGGGGAAGATCCCCCTGTCCGGCGTCGCCGACGACGCGGTCTGGCACCGCGCCCGCACGGTGGCCACCGGTGAGTCCGTCATCCTGTTCATCGTGCGAGGTGAGGCCGCCTTGGAGGCGGCCGACGCCGTCAGGCGCGCCTATCTGGTCGAGGACCCGCACCTGCTGCCGGTCCGCGAGATCGTCGTGCTCGACGATCCCCGTGAGACCGGGGAGGAGGATCCCGCCGACGACGGGCCGACGACGATCGTGGAATATGCGCTGCCGCCCGCCCCACCGCTCGCGGCGCTGCTGAGCAAGGCGCCTCTGCACCCGGAGACGGCCCGTTCGATCATCGGCGAGGCCGCGACCGGGCTCGAGGTGGCCCGCCGTCGTGGTGTGCGCCACCAGCTGCTGGATTCCAACCGCCTGTTCGTCGACACCCGCACCGGCGCCGTCGTGGTGCTCGGCGTCGGCGTCGAGGCGGCGGCGCACGTCGGCCTGGACCGGTCGCGGGAGACCGCCTCCTTCCAGGACACCGCCGCGCTGGTCGCCCTGCTGTACCGCACGCTGACCGGTCGCAGTCCCCAGCACGACGCCTCGGGCACCGTGCCCCGGCCGAGCACTGTCGTGGACACCGAGACCCCGCAGGACCTGGATCTGCTGTGCGACCTGGTCCTGAACGGGTCCGCCGAGGACATCCCCGAGACCACCCGGGAACTGATCGCCGCGCTCGAGCCGTGGCAGTCGATCCCCGTCACCCTCGAGGCCTATCCGAATCCGGCCCCGCACCGCCGCCCCGCTGCAGGAACACAGCCCGCAGCTGCGACGACGGGCGAGGCGGCGACGGGCGAGGCGGCGGCAGGCGAGGCGACGGCAGGAGCACGGACGACGGACGCCGAACCGGACCCGGCGAGCTCGACGGCCTCGGTGGACCCGACAGCCTCGGCGGATGCGGTGGACGCGGACACGACCACGCACCCGTCAGCCGCCGCCGCAGCCGGGGTCGCGGGGGCTGCCGGAGCGGCCGGTGCCCTCGGAGCGGTCGGGGCCACCGAAGCGGTCACCGGCCACCCGGACCGCACCGCGGGATCGGGCTCGGCGCAGTCCGAGGAGCCGGCCGACGCGGAGCGGGACCCCTCCGTCCCGGATGCCGCGACCCGGGCAGCAGAGGAGGAGCCGGCTCGCCGCTCCGCCGATGCCGAGGCGATCGTGCACGATCTCCATCTCGACGAGAAGCGCGGGACCAGTCCGTTCCCGGGCCACCTCGACATCGCCGCGCCGGAATCCAAGCAGCCCGCGGTCGGCGACGAGCCATCACCGCAGGCCGACGGGGCGACGTCGGAAGACGATTCGTCGGCGTCGGCCTCTGAGCAGCCGACGTCCACGCTCCCGGCCGCAGTGGGAGGAGCCGCCGCAGGAGGAGCGGCTGCCGCCGGGGTCGACGCCGCCGCGGCCCCGTCCCGCGGATCGGGCAGCCAGTGGCCGCTCGCCCCGTCGCCGTCGTCCGCGGACTCCGCGGCCGCTGCCGCGAGGCCGTTCCCGGCTGCGACGCACACACCCACCGAGGCGCAGACTCCGTCAGAGGCTCCCGAGGTGGCCTCCGCGACGGCCCCCGTGGCGGTCGCAGGTCGCACCGAGTCCCTCGCACCGACGAGAACCGGTCCTATCGTGGTGCACGGACGCGGACGATCCTCCCTCGACGACCACCCCGTGGAGACCACCGTGCCCGCCTCCGGCAGCTCGTTGCTGCGGGACGTGGTCAGCGTCGCCACCGACCACGACGATCCCGGCAGCTATGCCTGGGGCCCCCAACAACCCGAAGAGCGCTCGCGGCAATCGCAGTGGATCATCGCCGGCGCCGTGCTGCTGACCCTGATCGCCGCCGTCTTCGCCGTGACCACCGCGACCTCGGGTCTGCGCGACCGAATGTCCGATCCTCTGGACACCGCTGCGGCGCCGGCCCCGACGGAGACGGACACCGGGGACGCTCCCGTGGAGCCGACCCCGGAGAACACCGAGGAGCCCGAGCTGCCGTCCCCGGAGATCGACGGCGTCGAGCTGTCCTCCCAGGGTGGCGGGGACCCGGACCACACCGACCAGCAGGACCGCCTCACCGACGAGGACCCGGCGACCTTCTGGTCCACCCAGCACTACGCGAGCCCGGACTACGGCGGGCTGAAGGAAGGCATCGGTCTCCGCATGGACCTCGCGGAGAAGTCCAAGGTCTCGGCAGTGACCGTCACCACCGCCCGCAACACCGGCGGCACCCTCGAGCTGCGGACCGTGAACGAGGACGGCTCGCCCGGCGACGTCCTCGCCTCCGGGGCCTTCGCGGGCGACGGGCAGGTGCGACTGGAGCCCGATGAGCCGGTGGAGACCGGCCGGGTCATGCTGTACATCCCTGAGCTGCCTCCGGACAGCAACGAGGCGGGGCGGTTCCGCGCCCGGATCGCGGAGATCAGCGTCGAATGACCCCCGAGGCGCCTCGTGACCCGCAGCGACCGAGAGCGACTTCGGTCCTGCGTCGTCTCCGCGCCCTGCCCACGCGGCAGGGACGCAGGCGTCCGCGGCGCCGTACCTCCTCGCGCACGGGGGCTTCCGCAGTCCTCGGCGTCCCTGTCCCGCTGCTGCTCACCGCCCTCGCGATGGCCGCGCTGCTCGGTCTGCTGCTCTCGGTCACGCTGGAGGCCTCGACGGGGAACCGCTCCCACAGCGTCTCCTCGTCCGTGGACCAGGCCTCGGGCGCCGGGAAGAATTCCTCCGGTCTCCCCGTTGTGACGGAGGCGAGCTTGGGCACGGAGGTGCAGCGGCTCGTCGATTCCGGCATGATCCAGCCGCCGACGAGCTTCGATGCCACCGCCTGCCTGCGGGCGTTGGGAGAGCAGGATTCGGTACTGATCATGGAGGAGGTCGCATGGAGCGCCGAGGAGACGCAGTCCTGGCTGCTCGTGCACGGCCCCATGGACCGCGAGACCCTGCGCGCGAACGGCGGCACGGTCTCGGCCACGGTGGTGCGCCCGGACTGCGGCCCCGCGACCACCGGCGGCGACCCGACCGAGAGCCGGCTGTGGTCCGGCGAGGTGATGATCGGCTCCATCTGACAGCTGCCCGCCCCCTGACACCTCCCGCACCGCACTCACCGCCCGCCCCGCTCCTCCCTCGGACCTCCTGACCCACGACCACTCCGGAAGGACATCATCGACATGTCACAGCCCATCCAGGCTCTCAACATCCTCGGCGCGCCCTCGGCCCCGCCGGCCGCGACCGCCACCGCCGCGGCGCCGACGACACCGGCCGACGACACCGTCCATGAGGTCGTCATCGTCGGCTCCGGACCCGCCGGGTACACGGCGGCGATCTACAGCGCCCGCGCCGAAATGAAGCCGATCGTCATCGCGGGCGCGCTCGACGCCGGCGGCGCTCTGATGACCACGACCGACGTGGAGAACTTCCCGGGCTTCCCCGAGGGCATCCAGGGCCCCGAACTGATGACGCAGATGCAGGAGCAGGCCGAGCGCTTCGGTGCCGAGGTGATCTACGAGGACGCGGCGGACCTGCAGCTCGAGGGCGACGTCAAGACCGTCACCCTCGACGACGGCACCGTGTACCGGGCGAAGACGCTGATCCTCTCCACCGGATCCGCGTATCGCGAGCTCGGGGTCGACGGGGAGAGGCAGCTCTCGGGCAAGGGCGTGAGCTGGTGCGCGACCTGCGACGGCTTCTTCTTCAAGGACCAGGACATCATCGTGGTCGGAGGCGGCGACAGCGCCGTCGAGGAGGCGACGTTCCTGACTCGTTTCGGCAAGTCGGTCACCCTCATCCACCGCCGCGACGAGCTGCGCGCCTCGAAGATCATGGCCCGCCGCGCCGAGGCCGATCCCAAGCTCCAGTTCGCGTGGAACAGCGAGATCGTGAGCATCAACGGGGCCGACAAGGTCGAGTCCGTGACCCTGCGCGACACCGTCACCGGGGAGGAGCGGGTCATGCCGACCACCGCAGTGTTCGAGGCGATCGGGCACCTCCCGCGCACCGACCTGCTGCGCGGCAAGCTCGAGCTCGACGAGCAGGGCTACATCGTCGTCCAGGGTCGTTCCACCTACACCTCGGTGCCGGGCGTGTTCGCCGCGGGCGACGTCGTGGATCACACCTACCGCCAGGCGATCACCGCCGCGGGCACCGGATGCCAGGCGGCGCTGGATGCGGAGCGCTGGCTGACCGACCAGGCGGCCCTCGCCGACGAGCAGGCGAAGGCGGAAGCCCCGATCGTGGCCGCCGCGGAACCGGCGGCCCGCTGACCGCCCTCACCGACGTTTCTGGTTCCCCGATGTCCACCGCAGACGGCGACCTCGACCCCACATCAGGGCCCGAGGTCGCCGTCGTGCTGGTGACGGCCGACTGGTCAGCGCCGGCACGACCCGCGCCCACTGTGCTCCGGGAGCTCGCACGACGGTGGGGGCCGGCGGTTCGCGCCCTCGTGCTCAAGGATGCGGACGATGGCGTCCTCGAGACCCTGGATGTCTCGAGCATCCCGACGTGGCTTCGCTTCACACGAGTCGAGACCGAGGGGGAGCCCCGGGATCCCTCCGCGCCAGTCGTCCGCGATCTTCGAGGTGCGGACCTCGCCGGAGAAGACGTCGTCCTTCCCGGTGCCTGGGAACTCACCCATCGCCGATCGGGTGCGGTGCCGAAGCACATCGTGGCGGAGGAGTTCGGCCCGCAGGACGCCGCCTCAGGCTGACAGCCCCCTCGGGCATCGGCACAGCATGGCTCGATCTCGGCCGACCCGGGCGGCCCAGCGATACCTCTGTCAAGTTACATAGGTCTGCCGCGGCTGACGTGGACGGACGCCCGGTCCACATCGCTCCCCACATGGTTGTCCACACGAATCGTCGCGTCTATCCACAGTCTTATCCACATCGGATTGTGGATAGCCTCCTGCCGACCCTCTCACGCCCACGTGAGCGGACCGACCCCATGACCAGCATTGACAATCTCGTGCCCATGATGTCACGGAGCGAGACTTTCTTTCCCTTGCACAGAGAGTGTGATGTCACTCACTCGGCAGCACTTGAGTTTTCCACAGAGTTACTCACACTGTGTACAAGCGATCTGCTCCGCCTCACGGGCCCGGCCTACCGCCACGGCCGACCGTCCCGTCAGGAGGGGCGAGGGGAGAACGGTGGCCGCTCCACGTGACCGGAGGGGTTCCGGTCTCCCGGCTCTGCGGTCATATGGCGCATGGCGATCCTTTCGAGGCCGGTGCTTGCGAAGCACGGTCCACGTGGAACACCGCGAGGAGGATGGGGCCCGGGGTAGCAGCGACACGATCCTTCATGCCCGAGTCGAGGGCAGTCCGCCATTCCGCGTCCACCTACCGTTCATGGACCGCCAGAGCGGCGAGGCCGCAGCTTCGCGTGAAACTCTCGCCGAAGGTCCCCTCAGCAGCGCCCTGAAGCAGCCTGGCTAGAGTACGCCGGTAAGCTCGTCTACTCAGCCAGTGTCCGTGACCGCCAGGACGAGCGTGACCGCGCGACCAGAGTGCGATGTTCCCCGTGAAACATCGCTCGCCCACGCCCCGGAGTTCGTAGGCAAGCCACTCGCCGGCCACGAGCACTGCAGACGAGTCCCGGTTCTGCGCGACGCACTTGGCGGCGCTCCACCGAGCGCCACAGCTTCAGCGAGCCTCGTACGGTGTCACTCGCAGTTTCACGTTGAACATGAGCAGCTCCTTCATACGCCTTCCGCCTCACCGAAGGGCCCCACAAGCAGTAGTGGGCGTCAGGCTAGGCGTCGGATCTCGCGTTTCCCGTGAAACCCCGCGGCGACCTGAAGTGTGCGGGCATCTGCGCCCGGCGACGCGCAAGAGACACGATCTGCACAGTAGCCCAGCCTCGCTCGTCCACCTCTCCTCCCACTCGAGGACCTCAACTCAATGGAGTGCATATGGCGGGACGCTGAGTGGCGGCGAGACAGGAGCGACGCCCCCTGATTCGCGGCATACGACGCGCGATCTCACTCTGTGGCTCCCGGGGAGCCCGTGAGCGATCCACCCCGTCGGCGGTCGCCACGACAAAAGTTTCCCGTGAAACCCGCTCGGCGTCACCACCTCACGATCGGGCTGCACTGACGCTGCCGCGTAGACGGAGCAAGCGACGTCGCCCTGTATGTTGAGGCCGTTTCACGTGAAGCGCCAGAGGCACGGAAGGTAGCTGCTAGCTCGCACCAGTGAGACTTACGCTTGGTAAGGGGGCGACTGTAGAGACGCACTTGTCACAACGCCACGAAGTACCGAACGGGATCGTGCCGCAGTTTCCCGTGAAACTACCGTTGCATCCGCTCAGTAGGCTCAGGAACGCGTCTCTGGTGAAGACGCTTTGAGCCCAGATGCAATCAGCCAGCGACATCGACCCCGCACAGAGTAGAGAGAGTCTGGCAGTCGCTGGCATAGCAGCAGAGGGCATTCATTCGAATCGCCACCCCGACGCCGGCCTCGCGCCGCCCACGGACAACGCAGGGCGGCCTCGGACTCGCAGAAGAGCTCCGACACCCCCCGTATTCCACGGGAAACTTGACGGTACACCCCCACAACCAGGAGCGAGCACCTCTCCCATCGCTCTCCGGTAATGCATGTGAACGTTCCACGGGAAACTACACGCGTCGCAATCCAGCTCCCTCGGCACCCGGTACGGTCACTCCTCACCACCGTCAAGCGTTACATGTGAAGCGACTTCATCAGCGCGTGCATGAGCAACGCCAATGGCGGTTTCACGAGGAACACCGATCCTGCCGACTCCGGGAAACAGAGTCCAGCCACTCTACGTAAAGCGACCATCCGGCCAGGTCAGAGCGCTTTCCTGATGGCCGTTCCCCGCCCCAATCCTTGTGGCCGGGTTTCACGTCGAACCGTGAGGCGGTGCCGATTCGCACCAGCACAAGCCGCCCAGGTCGCATCCGGCGGAAGGGAAGGTCGCTGCCCACGCCACAGGAGCGGAGCGGGACCTCGCACCGTCGGCCGCGGCAACCCACTCCCCGCCGACGCGCGTGGGCCGTCTGGGCTTCCTGCGTCAGACTCTGCTCCGCTCATCGACTCATCTGCGTCCCTGCACGTCTCGGCCGGCCCGACGCAGCCAGAGTCGCCAGCACACACGGCGTTCCACGTGGATCGTCCACAACGCTATGCACAACGGTGGACAACTGAGCACAGGTCCCTGAACTACGGAAAAGCGGCGAGACTGGAGCAGGAGAGGCGGCACCATCGTCAGACAACCTGAATCGCACCGACAGCGATGACAGGACCTCAGAATCGTGCCCGGACACCGACCTGACTTTCATGCCTCGCCTGTCATATACGGGAACAGACTCGGCGTGTGAGCCAGCTCACCCTTGTACAGCCGTGAGCGCCGAGTGCGCCCCACGATCCGCTGCTTCTCTTCCACCAGCCTCGCGCCCGGAGAGAGGGGCCGGCACAGTCCACGACGGGTCACCACGGAGACAGCAGCGGTCCGGGCGAGTTAAAAGGGCCACCGGAGCGAACTGAGCCGGAGTCCAGGCCGAACGACTCGCCCGCGACACGCACCTTCGTGCAGCGGGAACCACCCGGCGCGGCCGAGAGGACACCCGGAACACGCCCACGTCCCAACATGCCGCACGGACCGGGGACGAGGAAGGGGCCGGCGAGAACGCCGGCCCCTTCCTCTGCGGTGTGCTGAGATCAGCCCTCGGGCTCGTCCTCGGAACCAGGACCCGGGGTGCCCAGTCCCATGGACTCGATGACGCGGTCGAGGTCCTCGAGGTTCGTGAACTCCAGGGTGATGCGACCCTTCCGTTTCCCCACGTCGATGCGCACCGGGGTCTCCAAGCGATTGGAGAGGCGGCTGGTCAGGTCGACGACATGCGGGTCGTACGTGCTGCGGCGGGCCGTGCGGGCGGGGGCCTGCTGCCCGCCACGAGCCACCAGCCGTTCCACGGCTCGGACCGACAGTCCCTCGGACACGATGCGCTGGGCGAGCTCCTCCATCAGCGTGGGGTCGTCGAGCGAGAGCAGGGCACGGGCATGTCCGGCGCTCAGGGCCCCACTGGCAAGTCGGCGCTGGACGAGAGCGGGCAGGCGCAGCAGACGGAGCGTATTGGTGATCTGGGGGCGCGAGCGGCCGATCCGATCTCCCAGCTCGTCCTGGGTGCAGCCGAAGTCGTCGAGCAGCTGCTGGTAGGCGTTGGCCTCTTCCAGCGGGTTCAGCTGCGTGCGGTGAAGGTTCTCCAGCAGGGCGTCGCGCAGGAGATCGTCATCGCTGGTCTCGCGGATGATCGCGGGGATCGAGGTGAGCCCGGCGCGGCGAGCTGCCCGCCAGCGGCGCTCGCCCATGACGAGCTCGAAGGACTCGCCCTCCTCGGTGACCGGGATGGGGCGGACGACGACGGGCTGCAGCACGCCGACCTCGCGCAGCGAGAAAGCCAGTTCGTCGAGCTCGTCGTCGTCGAACAGTGTGCGCGGGTTCCGCGGGTTCTCGCGGACCTCATGGATCGGGATCTCCGCGAACTCGGCTCCCGGGACGCTGAGGAGACCCTCGCGGCTGCGATCGGTCGCCTCGTCAGGAGCGTTGTCGGTGTCGGGCGAGGCATCCGACGGGGCAGTGTTCTCCGGCTCGACCGCAGTGGAAGTCGGCTCGGTCTCCCACTCGTGGTCGGTCTTTAGCTCGGGGTCCGTCTCCGGCACCGGCTCCGCATCCGTCTCTTCTCCGCCAGCGGCATCTGCCGCCGCGGCAGACCTCACCACGGGCTCGGCGGCATCCGCGGGCGCCGACGTCGCCTGCTCGGCATCCACCGGCGTGCGCTCCACGGCCTCGACCTCGACGGTCGGACTCTCCTCGGCGGTCGCCACGGGGACCTCCACCGAGGGCGCGCTCGCGGCGGCCGGCGTGGACGTGATCTCCTCCGGCTCCGCGGGAGCCGCACCGGTGGTCGAGGTGCTCTTCGCCGGAGCCGACGACGCGTTCGACGACTTCCTCCTCTGCGTCGTGGACGCGCCGCTCCCGGTCTTCGTCGCCGTCGAGGTGGTGGCCTTCGCTCCCGCGGTCTTAGCTCCCGCGGTCTTAGCTCCCGAGGTCGTGCGCCCGGAGGTCGCCCCGCTCTTCGAGGCCGAGGTCCGCTGTGCAGGCGCGGACTTCTTCGCCGAGGACGACGACGTCGAAGCCTTCTTCGCGCCACCGGAGCGCTTCGTCGAGGAGGAGCTGGTGGTCGAGCGCTTCGCGGGGGACCGGTTCGACGTCGGTGCGGGCTTCTGGTCCGACTCCTCGACCTCGGCTCCCGCCTCGTCGGACTCCGCGCCGGCACGCGCGGACGCGGCCCGTCCCCGACGCTGCGCCGCCGCACGCGCCATGTCACCGGCGAGGTCAGGTCGGCTCCCGCGCTCGCGCTGGGGCCAGTCCTCCTCCGAGGAGGCCTTCTCCCCGGAGAAGAACATGTCGACCGGGCGATTGCTGGGAGCGGACTCCTCCTCGGCGGACTCCGGACGCACCCGAGTGCGCAGCTCCTGCTCGGGAGCGGGGCTCGACCCCGCGCCCGGGATCAGGGCACCGAGTCCTCGTCCGAGTCCTCGCTTCTGCGTCATGGCCGTTGTCCTTCCGGAAAGATGTGGTCCACCAGGGGAGAAACCAGGAGCACGCGAGGCGTCGGCGCGGCGGTGCTCCAGGCGGGGATCAAGGGGCGGGGCGGATGGTGAGCTCGTGGGCGGCGGCCCGGTAGGCCAGCGCGCCGCTCGAACCGGGATCGTAGGTCAGCACCGTCTGGCCGTAGCTCGGTGCCTCGGAGATCCTCACGGAGCGCGGGATCGACGTCTCGAGGGTCTGGTCCGGGAAGTGGTCCCGGACGTCCTGCGCGACCTGTGCGGCGAGCCGGGTTCTGGCGTCGTACATGGTCAGCATGATCGAAGAGACCACCAGCTCGGGGTTCAGATGCTGGCGGATCAGATCGATGTTGTTCAGCAGCAGGCTCAGGCCTTCCAGCGCGTAGTACTCGGCCTGGATGGGGATCAACACCTCGCGCGCCGCGACCAGTGCGTTCACGGTCAGCAGGCCCAGCGAGGGCGGGCAGTCGATCAGCACGTAATCCAGGCGCGGCAGCCCCTGTTCGTCGCGTGCCTCGAGGTAGTCGCGGATCGCATTGCGCAGCCGATTCTCACGGGCCACCAGCGAGACCAGCTCGATCTCGGCACCGGAGAGATTGATCGTGGCGGGCGCGCAGGAGAGCCGCTCGAGATCCGGGACGTCCTGGACCACGTCGATCAGGGGCGCGGACTCCACCAGCACCTCGTAGATGCTGGGGACCTCGGCGTGATGCTCGATGTTCAGCGCGGTCGAGGTGTTGCCCTGCGGGTCCGCGTCGATCACCAGCACGTTCATTCCGCCCATGGACAACGCGGCCGCCAGGTTCACGGCGGTGGACGTCTTGCCGACGCCGCCCTTCTGGTTCGCCACCGTGATCACCCGGGTCGTCTCGGGAGGGCGGAAATCGGCCTTCTCGAGCTGCTTGCGTCGCGCGTGGTCCCGGGTGAGCTCACGCATCAGCGGAGTGTCTTCCATCGCACTGCCCGCCCGGGAGGAATCTTCGCGCTGATCAGCCACGTGTCTCTCCCTTCCTGGTCGCCTGTGCTCGGCGACGCACTTGGACCACTGTAGTGGGAACCTCGACCTCGCCGATCCCGTACTGCTCGATGCGAGGATCACGGCCGCCGAGCTTCCCCAGCACCGTGCCCGCCTTGTCCACTTCGTCCGCCGCGGACCCGCCCTTCAGAGCCAGCAGCTGACCGTCCTCGGCGACCAGCGGCAGAGTCCACCGCGCCAGCTTGTCCAGCGCCGCCACCGCCCGGGCGGTCACCACGTCGAAGGTACGCACCCCGTGCAGCTCCTCGGCGCGGGAGCGCACCACCTCCAGGCCCAGACCGAGCTCGGCGTCGACCTCCTCGAGCCACGTGGTCCGACGCTGCATCGTCTCGATGAGAGTGACCTCGAGGTCCGGTCGGGCGATCGCGAGGACGACACCGGGCAGGCCGGCACCGGAGCCGACGTCGGCGAGCGTGGTCGCGGCCGGATCGACCGCCTCGACCATCAGCGCGCAGTTGAGGATGTGCCGCTCCCACAGCCGCTCCACCTCGCGCGGGCCGATCAAACCGCGCTCGGGGCCCTGCTCGGCGAGCAGGGTGGTGAAGCGCTCCGCCAGCTCGAGACGGTCAGCGAACAGACGCTCGGCCGACGGGCGCAGGGAGTCGGGCAGGGGCAGCACGGAGAGCCTCAGGATTCCGGGTAGACGACGACGTGACGGTTCTTGCCGTCCCCGTCGGACTCGGATCGCAGACCCTCACGCTTGGCGACGTCATGGACGACCTTGCGCTCGAAGGGGTTCATCGCACGCAGCGGGACCGGCTCGCCGCCGTCCTTGGCCTCGGCCACCGCCTTCTCTGCGAGCTCCTCCAGGCCGTCCTTGTGCTCGGCGCGGAAACCACCGATGTCCAGCATCAGGCGCGAGCGATTGCCGGTGCGGGTCTGCACGGCCAGACGCGCGAGCTCCTGCAGGGCATCCAGCAGCTCTCCCTTGGGGCGGTTGAGCGTCGCCAGGCGGTCGGCCCCGGCGATCTCCACGGAGGCTCGGTCGCCGTCCACGTCGATGTCGATGTCGCCGTCGAGGTCCGTGATGTCCAGCAGCTCCTCGAGGTAGTCGGCGGCGATGTCGCCCTCCTCCTCGAGGCGCTGCATGCGGTCGCCCACGGATTCCGCGTCGTCAGCGGCCTCGGCGTCGTCCGCGGAATCGCCCGCCTCTGCAGGATCGGCAGCCTCAGCGAGCTCGGCGGACTCAGCGACCTCGGCCGTCGAGCCCGTCTCGGGCGACGCCGTCGCATCCGTCGTGGGCTGCTCGTCGCTCTCCTGAGCGGCGGGGGCCTCAGGGGTGGTGTCGATCTCGTTCATTGGGATCCTCCGGGGAACATGCTCGGGATGTGGCAGAGGCACCCCGGGAGCGTCGGCGCTCCCGGGGGCAGGGTCACTTCTTGCGCTTCTTCTTCGCGCCCTTGTTCAGCGGTGAGGAGCCCGAGGACGGCGGCACGGGGAAGTCTCCGGCCTCCTCCTGCGCCTGGCGACGCTCCTCGGCCGCCTTCTCACGGGCCGCGCGGGCCCGCTCGAGCTTCTCCTGGTCGGTCATCTTCTTGCCACCGCGGTTCTTGCTCGTCGGCTGCACCCGGATGTTCGGCTCAGGCTCCGGCTCGGCGGAGACCTTCTTGGGCGGGGTGAAGTCGAGAGGCTCCAGGCCCTTCTTCTCGCGCTTGTCGTTGATGCGCGCCTGGCGCTCCTTCTCGGCATCCGACCCCGGGGTGGGGGTGGCGCGGATGACGATGTACTGCTGGCAGAAGGTCCACACGTTGGTGGTCAGCCAGTAGATGAGCACACCGATCGGCATGCCGGGCCCCGTGATCACGTAGATGAACGGGAGCATGTACAGCATCATCTTCTGGGTGCTGGCCATGGGGCCCTCGAGGGCCGCCTTGGGCATGTTCTTCATGGTCAGCGACTTCTGGGTGAAGAAGGTGACCGCACACATGCAGGCGATGATGATGCCGGCGACGATCTTGGTGGTGATCCCACCGTCGCCCGAGTTCAGGAAGCTGTCGGCGATGGTGACGTCGCCGAAGATCGTGGAGTGGCTGGCACTCTTGGCCAGCTCGGGGGTCAGCGGGCCGAATCGGGTGCCCCCGGTGGCCTCCGGCAGCTTGTTGTACAGCACCCGGAACAGGCCGAAGAAGATCGGCATCTGCAGCAGCACCGGCAGGCACGAGGAGAACGGGCTGGCCCCGGCCTCCTTGTAGATCCCCATGGTCTCCTCCGCCATCTTCTGGCGGGAGGCCTGGTCGGTCTTGCCCTTGTACTTCTTCTGCACGGCCTGCAGCTCGGGCGAGACCATCTGCATCGCGCGGGAGGCGCGGATCTGCCGCACGAACAAGGGGATGATCAGGGTTCGCACCACGACGGTGAGGCCCACGATCGAGAGCACCCAGGTGATGCCGGAGTCCGGCTCCATGAACACCGATAGCAGCGCATGGAACTTCACCATGAGCCATGCGACGGCCCATTCGATCGGAAACAGGGGGTTCATCGGCCTGGTCTTCCTGCCGCACGGATGCGTATGACGTTCATACGAGGTGCCGGCTCTGGTCGGTAATCTTGGACAAGGGTAGGCCCTAGAGGGCTGGGTGCCGCAGTCGGCGTGGATTCCTCCACATGCCCGGCGCGGGCACCGGGTCGGGACCTCCGCGGCTCAGCGGATTGCAGCGCACGATCCGTCCGGCGGTCAGGAGTGTTCCCTTGACCGCGCCGTGCACCCGCAGGGCGTCCATGCCGTACTGGGAGCACACCGGGTCGTAGCGGCAGGCCGGAGGGGTGTACGGCGAGATTCCCACCTGATAGCCCCGCACCAGGACGGACAGAGCCCGACGCGGTAGGCGCAGCGCCGAGCGCAGGAGCCCGACCCTGCTCATCGCGCGGCCTGCCGGCGACGCTCGAGCTTCGTCGTGGCCGAGCCGAGGGCAGAGGCGACCTCGGACTCGAGCTCCGCGAACGGCTGGAGGTCGATGCCCGGCAGGGAGCGCACGACGACGGCGGCTCCCTCGGGCAGCTCGGCCAGACGCGGACGCACGATCTCCCGCAGCCGACGGGTCACGCGGTTGCGGACCACGGCGTTGCCGACCTTCTTGGACACGACGAATCCCACGCGGGGTGCGTCCCCTTCCTGCCCCAGCAGGGAGAGGTGCACGACCACGTGGGATCGGGCGCTGCGCACGCCACCGCGGGTGACGGCGCGGAACTCGTCACCGGTGTGCAGCCGGCGACTAGACCAGTTCACGGAGCCCTTGCGCGCTGCCCCTGGTCACGTCGGAGATCCGGGTCAGGAGGTGATCTCGGCGCGGCCCTTGGCGCGGCGGGCGTTCAGGATGGCGCGGCCGGCGCGGGTGCGCATCCGCGCGCGGAAGCCGTGCTTCTTGGCGTGACGACGGTTGTTCGGCTGGAACGTGCGCTTGCTCATCGGTTCTCCTCGATCATGGGCACGGGCGTACCCCTCGCGGTGGTCTGTGGTCTGCTGCACGAACGGACTGTCCGGGCGCACCCGCGGGGCGGGGCGGCTGCCGGGGTCCGGATCTGGACGGCGCGCAGCGCTGACTGCACGATCTTAGAAGTGCGGTCGCGAGGGGTCAACGGGAAGAGGCCCGCCAGGGCTGGTTGTGGCCAGATTCTCACGAATGCTCGCCGCTCCCCGGCGTTTCGCCTCCGCCCCGGTGGACGAGGAGGGGGACCTCTCATGGGTGATTGTCCACAGCGTGGATCCACAATACAGCGGCTACTGTGGAAAACTACCTGGACCGCCGAACCATGCCTGTACGGAGAGACCTGATGCCTGACGCGAACGTCGCTGCGATCTGGGAGCGCACCCTGGCCACCCTGCGCCGTGACGACACCGTGTCCCAGCGGGTGATCGCCCTGCTGACCCTGTCCCGTCTGATGGCGGTCGTCGCGGACACCGCCCTGCTCGCAGCCCCCTCGACCTCGGCGAAGGAGCTGTTCGAGCACCGGGTCGCGGGCTCGTTGAAGGCCGCGCTCAGCGAGGCCGTCGGACGGGAGATGCGCTTCGCGGTGACGGTCGACGAGTCGCTCCTGCTGGAGGAGGACACCGACGAACCCGCTGTGACCTCCACGTCGGGGACCGACAGTGCACATTCTGTGGACAACGATGTGGACAGTGGCGTGCGTGACGTCCACACCGCCCCCTTCCGCCGCGACGAGGGCTCGGTCCTGCCCCCGAGCGGGCAGTCCGGCCACGCCGCCCTGCCGGATTCCCCCTCCGCCTCCGCGGCCTCCGCGGAGCGCCTCTCCAGCGGCACCGCTGCCGAGGATCCCGGTGCCTTCGCGGGCTTCTCGGCACTGACCGGCTCCTCCGCTCCGTCGCCCGGTCCGGCCCCGCAGCGTCCGTCCGCCACTCCCGGGCCCACCCTCGGCGAGGACTCCCGCCTGAACGCCAAGTACACCTTCGACACCTTCGTGATCGGGTCCTCGAACCGCTTCGCGCAGGCCGCGGCCTCGGCCGTCTCGGAGACGCCGGCCAAGGCGTACAACCCGCTGTTCATCTACGGCGGATCCGGTCTGGGCAAGACGCATCTGCTGCACGCCGTCGGCCACTACGCCCAGAGTCTCTACCCGGACGTGGTGGTGCGGTACGTGAACTCGGAGGAGTTCACCAACGACTTCATCAACTCCGTGCAGTCCGGCCAGTTCGGCAAGGCCCAGGAGTTCCAGCGCCGCTACCGCGACATCGACATCCTGCTCATCGACGACATCCAGTTCCTGCAGCGCGCGCCGGAGACGATGGAGGCCTTCTTCCACACGTTCAACACGCTGTACAACACCGACAAGCAGATCGTGATCACCTCGGACCTGCCGCCCAAGGAGCTCGGTGGCTTCGAGGACCGCATGCGCTCCCGCTTCGAGATGGGCCTGATGACGGACGTGCAGCCGCCGGACCTCGAGACCCGCATCGCGATCCTGCGCAAGAAGGTCGCCCAGGAGAACACCGGCGAGGTCCCGCACGACGTGCTGGAGTACATCGCTTCCCACATCGCCACCAACATCCGCGAGCTCGAGGGCGCGCTGATCCGCGTGCAGGCGCTGCACTCGCTGTCCCGCCAGCCGATGGACGTCACCCTCGCCGAGAGCGTGCTGAAGGATCTGCTCTCCCACGACGACGGCGCCCAGATCACCGCGTCGACGATCATCGCCCAGACGGCGACCTACTTCGGGATCTCCGTCGAGGAGATCGTGGGGACCGGGCGCTCACGGCGGCTGGTCTCGGCCCGGCAGATCGGCATGTACCTGTGCCGCGAGCTCACGGACATGCCGCTGATCCGCATCGGCGAGGAGTTCGGCGGCCGTGACCACACCACGGTGATGCACGCCAACAAGAAGATCAGCGAGCTCATGAAGGAGCGCCGGGCGATCTTCAACCAGGTCACGGAGCTCACCGCCCGCATCAAGAGCTCCAACTCCTCGTCCGCCCGCCAGTGAGGGAATGACACTCCTGGTCAGAAGACAGTTCTCCCCAGATGTGGACAACTCTGTGGACAATGTGGAGTGCTCGGCATCCGGGCAGGAGCCGATGTGCACGAGTGAATGACACGAATCCTCTCGGGCGACGAGGCGTGCACAGGCCACCCCCTGCGGTCACAGCGCGATCAACGATCCGTCCACGCCCCTGTCATACGTACTGACCTGCGAGGATCGAGGTTGTCCACGGAATCCACAGCCGTGATGAAGAGGACTGTAGTTCTTTGCTCGACGGGGATGTGGACGGGACGGGCTGCGGGGAAGGCCGCTCGGATCCTGTGATCCGGGGTGCCGGGGCGCGGGAGGAAGCCCGGACGAGGAGGGGTCGGTGTCAAGGATCGGCGCCGGTGTGTCGGCGGAACCCCGTGGAAACCGATACGCTGTGCTCCGTCCGTGCCTGTTCTGGCTATCGACCACTGCGAAGGAGTGGCAACGGTGAAGTTCCACCTCGACCGCGGCGTCCTCGGCGACGCCGTCTCCTGGGCCACCCGAACCCTCCCCGTGCGACCGGCGATGCCGATCCTGCAGGGCGTGCGGATCGTCGCCGACACCAGCGGCGAACTGCAGCTGTCCACGTTCGACTACGAGGTCAGCGCCCAGATCCGGCTCGATGCCGAGGTCGAGCAGCCCGGCGAGGTGCTGGTCCAGGGACGCATGCTCTCCGACATCGTGCGCGCCCTGCCCAACAAGGACGTCTCCATCGCGCTCGAGGGCACGAAGCTCCAGGTCCGCTGCGGCAGCGCCCGCTTCGCCCTGGCCACCCTCCCGGTCGAGGAGTACCCGCAGCTGCCGGCGATGCCGCCGGTCGCCGGCTCGGTCCCGGCCGACGTGTTCGCCGAGGCCATCGGCCAGGTCACGGTCGCCGCCTCCAAGGACGACACCCTCCCGCTGCTGACAGGTGTGAAGGTCGAGATCTCCGGCGAGACCATGACGCTCATGGCCACCGACCGCTACCGCCTCGCCCTGCGCGAGCTGACCTGGAACCCCGCGACCCCCGGCGCCGAGCAGACCGCCCTCGTGCGCGGCCGTACCCTGCACGAGGTCGCCCGCTCCCTGGCCACCGGAGGCAGCGTCGACATCGCCCTGTCCGAGGACGACTCCGCGACGCTGATCGGCTTCGAGGCCGGCGGTCGCCGCACCACCTCGACCCTGGTCGACGGCGAGTACCCGCCCGTGCGACGACTGTTCCCCGACACCACGGCGATCACCGCCGTCGTCGCGACCGGCCCCCTGATCGACGCGGTCAAGCGCGTCTCCCTGGTCGCCGAGCGCAACACCCCGGTACGGCTGTCCTTCACCGAGGGCCAGGTCGCGCTCGAGGCCGGCGCCGGTGACGAGGCCCAGGCCAGCGAGGTCCTCGAGGCCCAGCTCGAGGGCGAGGACCTCGTCGTCGGCTTCAACTCCGGCTTCCTGCTCGACGGACTCGGCGCCCTGGGGGCGGAGTTCGTGCGGCTGACCTTCACCGACTCCATCAAGCCGTCGGTCATGAGCGGCCAGGAATCCCTCGAGGGGACCCCGGACAGCTCGTACAAGTACCTGATCATGCCGATGCGGATCTGAGGGAGGGAGAGCTCCCTCCGTGCAGCTGACCTCGCTCGACCTCACCGATTACCGCTCCTACCCGCGCCTGACCCTGGCCGTGCGTCCGGGCATCACCGTGATGGTCGGCCAGAACGGGCAGGGCAAGACCAACATCGTCGAGGCGCTGTGGTACCTCGCGACCCTGTCCAGCCATCGCGTCCCCCACGACGCCGCCCTCGTCCACCGGGGCGAATCGACAGCGATCATCCGCGCGAGCTTCGTCCGCGCCGACCGGCCCCTGCAGGTCGACCTCGAGATCACGCCGGGGAAGTCGAACCGCGCCCGGCTGCAGGGACAGAACGTCGCCCGCCTGCGAGACGTGCTCGGCGAGGTGCGGGCAGTGCTCTTCGCCCCCGAGGACCTGGGACTGGTCAAGGCCGACCCCGAGGGCCGCCGCCGTTTCCTCGACGAGCTGCTGTTCGAGATCGCCCCGCGCTACGCCTCGGTCAAGGCCGACTACGACCGAGTGCTCAAACAGCGCTCCAACCTGCTCAAGCAGATGCGGTCGATGCGTCGCGGGGGCGGTGGGCGCAGCGTCGGCGGACTCGATCCCGCGGACTCCGCCGCCTCCACCGTCGAGGTCTGGGACCAGCAGCTGGCCCGTTTCGGCGCCGAACTGCTGCGTGCACGGCTGCACCTGGTCAATCGCCTGCGCCCGCACGTGGGGTACTCCTACCTGCGAGTCTCGACGGACGAGGGTGCCGAGGAGTCCTTGGATCTCCCGCCCGACCAGCGTGGCAACCTCTCCTCCCCGGCCGACGTCGCCTATCGCTCCACGGTCCTCGACGAGCTCGGCAGTGCCCCGGGCGAGCTGCCCTCGACCCTCGAGATCCATGACGTCCTGCTGCGGCTGCTGGCGAGCCGCCACGACGAGGAGGTCGACCGCGGCATCACCCTGACCGGCCCCCACCGCGACGACCTCGAGATCCGCCTGCACGACTTCCCGGCCAAGGGCTACGCGAGCCACGGCGAGTCGTGGTCCTTCGCTCTCGCCCTGCGCCTGGCCTCCTACGACCTGCTGCGCCTCGAGGAGGGGGACCTCGGCGACGGCGAGCCGATCCTGATCCTCGACGACGTGTTCAGCGAGCTCGACACCCGTCGCCGCGAGCGCCTCGGCGGCATCGTCACCGGCGCTTCGCAGGTGCTGATCACCACCGCCAACGACACCGACATCCCGGACTCCTTGGACGGGGAGATCCACCTGGTCGACGTGAGCCTCGGCGCCGCGGTGCCGCGTGAGAGCGGCAGCTGGTCATGAGCACGGCTCCCCGCCGGCCCCGGCTCGCCAACCCCTACGACCTCTCGACCTGGAACCCCGCCGCCGGAGAGGCACCACCGGAGCCGGTCGAGCCGACGCCGCAGTCGGAGCCGGCAGGTGAGTTCTTCGATCCGCCGGAGCTGCCGGTCCCGTCGGACCCCTTCGAGCTGGCCCGTCGCACCGTGAACCGCTCGCGCGCGGCCGCCCGGGACCGCGGCCTCTTCCCGATCTCCGCGAAGACGCAGGCCCGGGACGTCCGCGACCGTTCCGGGAAGGCCCCCGGCTACTCCGGCTCCCGCCCCGACCCCCGCGACCCGCAGGGCATCGACCTGGTGCTGAAGAAGGTGCTGGGCAATCTCGGGTGGAACGCCGGCATGAGCGCCGGCCGCGTGCTCGAGGAATGGGACCAGATCGTGGGCGAGAAGGTCAGCGCCCACTGCCGCCCCGTCTCCCTCGAGGACGGCGTGCTGGTGGTCAGCGCCTCCTCCTCCGCCTGGGCCTCCCAGCTGCGGATGCTCACCGGTCACCTGGTCACCACCATCGAGGAGCACGTCGGGTCCCATGTCGTCTCCGAGCTCAAGGTCACCGGACCCGCCGCGGCCGAACGCTCCTGGAAGAAGGGTCGGCGCACCGTCACCTGGCGCGGCCCTCGTGATACCTACGGCTAACCTGCTCGATGTGACCCATCGCCTCCGCTGGGCGGATCTCCCCCTCCCGGTGCGCACCCGCGTGGAGACCCGGCTCGGCGCACCGGTCCTCGAGACCCGCTCCGCCATTGGCGGGTTCTCCTCGAGCTCCGCCGAGATCGTGACCACCGCGGGCGGTCGCCGCGCCTTCGTCAAAGCCGTCACGTCCCGGATCAACGCGGCCTCCGAGGAGCTGAACCGACGCGAGGCCGCGACGCTGGCCGACCTGCCGCGCGACGTGCCCGCACCTCGGCTGCTGGACGCCTTCAGCGAAGGGGACTGGTTCGTCCTGCTCATCGAGGTCGCCGACGGGGAGCTCCCGCAGCAGCCCTGGCAGCCCCGCGAACTCGACGTCGTGCTGGAGGCGCTGGACACCCTGGCGCAGGTCGCGACGCCGACCCCGCTGCCCGAGGTCCCTGCCCTGGAGACGCTGCTGGGCCCGGACCTCAAGGGCTTCGATCGGGTGGCAGCGGATCCGCCGCCGGATCTCGACCCCTGGCTCCGCGAACGCCTCGATCCTCTGCGCGAGGCGGCGGAGCTCGGGGTGGCCTCGTTGGCCGGTGACATCCTGTGCCACAGCGATCTGCGCGCCGACAATCTGCTGGTCACCGCCGACGGACAGGTCAGGATCGTCGATTGGGCGTGGGCCGCCCGCGGCGCCCGTTTCGCCGATGCGCTGCAGCTGCTCGCCTCGGTGGACGACCGCTCCGGCACTCTCGGGGTCTCCGCCCGGATCGACGCGGTCATGGCGCGCCACGGGACCCCGACCGAGGTCGCGACCGACCTGCTGGCGGGCATCCTCGGGTTCTTCGTCGATGCGGCCCGGCTGCCCACGGACCCGAGCCTCCCGACCCTCCACGAGCATCGCCGAGCCACCCGCGACCAGCTGTTCCCGATGGTCAGGGCGCGATGGAACCGCGAGGGCCGCGACTGACCGCACGGGCGGCACCGAGGCGACCGGCTGTGAGACGCCGTTCATCGCCCGTCACGAACTGCCGCCGGCGCCGGTCGACTGCTAGCGTTGACCCCAGACGAGCTGACAAGCTCGCGTGTACTGGGGTCGGTGAAATTCCGAGCCGGCGGTGACAGTCCGCGACCCGATGGCCTCTGGCCCTCGGCTGACCAGGTGGAACTCCTGGACCGACGGTCAGAGTCCGGATGGGAAGCGCACGCGTACGTCGTCCTCCGGACGGCTCTCGGCCGTGCACCCCGTGCGCAGCCGACGCGACCCCTCCCTCACTCCGGACCGCGAGCAGCGGACCGGAGGAGAGAGAATGCTGACCGGCATCGAGCAGGACGCCCTGCGCCGAGCCCTGGAGATCGCGGCGGATCCCGCCGTGCCTCTCGGGCCGAACCCCCGCGTGGGCTGCGTGCTGCTCTCTCCCGCCGGTGTTTTCCTCGCCGAGGGCCACCACCGCGGCGCCGGCACCGCGCACGCCGAGGCCGACGCCCTGGATCGCGCCACGGCTCCCCTCTCCGGTGCCACCGCCGTGGTCACCCTCGAGCCCTGCGCCCACGTCGGCCGCACCGGGCCCTGCGCCGACGCCCTGATCGCCGCCGGCATCTCCCGCGTGATCATCGCCCGGCGGGACCCGAACCCCGTCGCCACCGGCGGCCTCGAACGACTGCGCACCGCCGGTGTCGACGTCGAGCTCGCGGTTCCCGAGCACCTCGCCGCCGCGGCCGCGGAGCTGAATCGCGGGTGGGAGCACGGGCTGCGGCACCAGCGGCCCCTGGTCACGGCGAAGCTCGCCCTCACTCTCGACGGACGGGCCGCCGCGGCCGACGGCACCAGCCGCTGGATCACCGGGCCGGCCGCCCGCGCCGAGGTCCACGCGATGCGCACCACCTGCGACGTCGTCCTTGTCGGCGCCGGCACCGCCCGTCTCGACGCCCCCACCCTCACCGCGCGCCGCCACGACGGCACCCTCCACCCCCGCCAGCCCGTGCGCGCCGCCATGGGCACCGGGGCCGTCCCCGAGCTGCCCTCCCCCGAGGGGGCCGGGGAGGCGTTCACCCTGCGCACCCACGACCCGTCGGACGCCCTCGCAGCCCTCTTCGAGCGCGGCCTGCGGCACGTGCTGCTCGAGGGCGGACCCACCCTGGCCGCCGCCTTCCTGCGCGCCGGGTGCATCGACGAGCTGATCGTCCATCTGGCCCCCACCCTGCTCGGCGCCGGACCCCCGGGCCTGGCCGACCTCGGCATCACCACGATCGCCGACCGCCTCGACCTCGATCTCGTCGACGTCGCGCCGCTGCCCCCCGACCTCCGCCTCACCCTGCGGCCCCGCACCGCCTGACCTGGAAGGACCCTCATGTTCACCGGAATCATCGAGGAGCTCGGCACCGTCGAGTCCCTCGACCACCGCGCCGGCTCCGCGCGACTGACCCTGCGCTCCCCGCGCGTCCTGGAGGGCATCTCCCTCGGCGACTCGATCGCGGTCAGCGGGTGCTGCCTCACCGTCACCGCCCATGACACCCGGAGCTGGACGGCCGACGTCATCACCACCACCCTCGAGGCCACCTCGCTGGGTGCCCTGGAGCCGGGCGACCGCGTCAACCTCGAACGCTGCGTGCGGGCCGACGGGCGCCTGGACGGTCACATCGTCCAGGGTCACGTCGACGGCGTCGCCGAGATCATCGGTCGCGAGGAGAGCTCCGGCACCACGCTGCTGCGTCTCGCCCTGCCCGCCGGGCTCGAGCGCTACGTCGTCGACAAGGGCTCCCTCGCCGTGGACGGGATCAGCCTCACCGTCGCCGGGCTCGACGGTGAGGTCGCCACCATCGGCCTGATCCCCGAGACCCTCGAGCGCACCACCCTCGGGACCAAGGGGGTCGGCGACGAGGTGAACCTCGAGGTCGACGTGCTGGCCAAGTACGTCGAGAAGCTCAGCGCCTCGCTGCTGCCCGGGCGGGAGGACCGGCGATGACCGCGCTGCGCCTTGACCCCGTCGAGGAGGCGCTCACCGCGATCGCCGCCGGTCAGCCGGTGGTCGTCGTCGACGACGAGGACCGCGAGAACGAGGGCGACCTCATCCTCGCCGCGTCCACCGCGACCCCCGAGCTGCTCGCCTTCGCCGTGCGGTACTCCAGCGGGCTGCTGTGCGCTCCGATGACCGCCGCCCGCGCCGACGCCCTGCAGCTGCCGCTGATGGTGGCCGAGAACGCCGACCCCCTGCGCACCGCCTACACCGTGAGCGTCGACGCGAGCACGGGCGTGACCACCGGCATCAGCGCCGCCGACCGCGCCCGCACCCTGCGGGTCCTCGCCGACGAGCAGTCGACCCCCGCCGACCTGATCCGCCCCGGACACGTGCTCCCCCTGCGGGCCCGGGACGGCGGGGTGCTCGAGCGCCGCGGCCACACCGAGGCGGCCGTCGACCTCACGCGCCTGGCCGGACTGCCCGCGGTGGGCATGATCGTCGAGCTGATCCACGACGACGGCACCATGATGCGCGGACCCGCGCTGCGCGCCTTCGCCGACGAGCACCACCTGGTGATGATCTCCATCGAGGAGCTCGCCGCCCACCGGCACCGTCACGATCCCGAGCCGCTGGAGATCACCGCGCCGGTCACCCTGCCCACCGCCCACGGCACCTTCGGCGCGCTGGCCGTCCGCGACGGCACCGCGGAGCACCTGGTCCTGGTGCGCGGGGACGTCACCACCGCCGAACCGGTCCTGACCCGCATCCACTCCGAGTGCGTGACCGGCGACGTGTTCGGGTCCCGCCGCTGCGACTGCGGCCCCCAGCTGCAGGAGGCCCTCGCCCGGATCGACGCCGCCGGGAGGGGCGTGCTGATCCTGCTGCGCGGCCACGAGGGACGCGGCATCGGACTGGTCGAGAAGCTGCGCACCTACGCCCTGCAGGAGACGGGCCGCGACACGGTCGACGCCAATCTCGACCTGGGCCTGCCTGTCGACGCCCGCTCCTTCGCGATCGTCCCGCGGATCCTCGACCACCTCGGCGTCGGCTCCATCTCCCTGCTGACCCACAACCCCGTCAAGACCGGCGCCCTGCGTGCCGGCGGCGTCGAGGTGGTCTCCGCGGTGGAGCTGGACACGCACGCCACCGCCGAGAACCTCGCCTATCTCACCACCAAGCGGGACCGACTGGGACACCACCTCGTCGGCCTGCCCACCACCGACCCGAACGGAGAGTCCTCATGAGCGGACACGGAAGCCCCACCCCCCGGATCCCGCACCTGCCCACCGCGCGCGTCGCGATCGTCGCCGCCAGCTGGCACCAGCAGGTCATGGACGGCCTGCTCGACGGCGCGCTGCGCGGCTGCGCCGAGGCCGGCATCGACGAGCCCACCGTGGTGCGGGCCCCCGGCTCCTTCGAGCTGCCGGTGATCGCGGACCGCCTGGCCCGCACCCACGACGCCGTGATCGCCCTCGGCGTCGTCATCCGTGGCGGCACCCCGCACTTCGAGTACGTGTGCGAGGCCGCCACCGAAGGGCTCGGCCGGGTCGCGCTGGACCACGGGGTCCCCCTCGGATTCGGCCTTCTGACCTGCGATGACGAGCAACAGGCGCTGGATCGGGCCGGTCTTCCCGGCTCCGTCGAGGACAAGGGGCACGAGGCCGCGGCGGCCGCGCTGACGACGGTGGAGGTGCTGAACGGTCTCCCCGTGTCCTGAGCGCGGAGCCGGGGTCGCCAGACGGCGCTGTGGCGCGATATCACCCGGGGAGGCGTACGGGGCCCCGTCCGACTCCCCGGGAACGGCTTCCAGAGGCCGCTGCGAGCCGCCTGATGCCCGATCCGCGTCGCGTTGTCCACAGAATCGCCGAGGTTAATAGGTTCAGAGGCCTCCATCGGCTAGAATATGAGCCAGTTCGACCGACGTCTTCCGACGTCCTCGCGGACTTCGAAGCCGTCGGCTCGATCGCTGTGGCCTACGGGTGCCGCTCGCGCGTGCGCGCGCGAGGCGCCTCCGTGGGCCGCATGTGTGCTGAGCCGGAGGATTCGTCCCCGCGGCCGGCCGGACCACCCTCGGCGCTCTCCGGGCCGAGGGACCCCAGGACTGCGAGGAGCCACATCAGGTGAGCGACAGCGACCGACCCCTTCCCGACCAGGACGCGCCTCCGGCCGTCCCGGACCCGTCGCCCGGCGAGACCGCCGGGGAGCGCGCGGCGCACGCCCCGGAGCACTACGAGGCGTCGGACATCACCGTCCTCAAGGGCCTCGAAGCGGTCCGCAAGCGCCCCGGCATGTACATCGGCTCCACCGGTGAGCGCGGCCTGCACCACATGGTCCAGGAGATCGTCGACAACTCCGTGGACGAGGCGATGGCCGGCCACGGCGAGACCATCGAGGTGACGCTGCTGGCCGACGGCGGCGTGCGCGTCGTCGACCACGCCCGCGGCATCCCCGTGGACATGCACCCCACCGAGGGCAAGCCCGCCGTCGAGCTCGTGCTCACGGTGCTGCACGCGGGCGGCAAGTTCGGCGGCGGCGGCTACGCCGTCTCGGGCGGCCTGCACGGCGTGGGCTCCTCCGTGGTCAACGCGCTGTCCATCCGCATGGAGGTGGAGATCCGGCAGAAGGGCCACGTGTGGCGCCAGTCCTACTCGCGCGGCGTGCCCGAGGCCCCGCTCGCCCAGGGCGAGGAGACCGACGAGACCGGCACCACGATCAGCTTCTGGGCCGACGAGGACATCTTCGACGAGACGGTCTACGACTTCGAGACGTTGCGCAAGCGGTTCCAGCAGATGGCGTTCCTCAACAAGGGGCTGCGCCTGACGCTGACCGACGAGCGCCCGGTGGAGGAGGACGAGACCGAGGACGAGGATCTGGTCGACGTCGAGCTCGAGGCCGAGGGCGTGGAGCAGGACTCCGGTCCCCGCTCCGTCTCCTACCTGTACGAGCGAGGCCTGCAGGACTTCGTCGAGTTCATCAACACGGCCAAGCGGGCCGAGGTGATCCATCCCGAGATCATCTCCTTCGAGTCCGAGGACACCGGGGTGCACATCTCCGTCGAGGTCGCCATGCAGTGGACCGGGGCGTACTCGGAATCGGTGCACACCTACGCCAACACGATCAACACCCACGAGGGCGGCACCCACGAGGAGGGCTTCCGCTCGTCGCTGACCTCGATCGTCAACCGTTACGGGCGCTCCCAGGGCCTCATCAAGGAGAAGGACGCCAACCTCACGGGCGAGGACATCCGTGAGGGCCTGACCGCCGTGATCTCAGTGAAGCTCGGGGAGCCGCAGTTCGAGGGCCAGACCAAGACCAAGCTGGGCAACACCGTGGCCCGCACCTTCATGGTCAAGGTGATGACCGACCAGCTGCAGGACTGGTTCGAGTCCCACCCGGCAGAGGCCAAGTCGATCGTGCTCAAGGGCCAGGCTGCCGCGGCCGCCCGCGAGGCGGCCCGCAAAGCCCGTGACGCCACCCGGCGCAAGTCGCCGCTGGAGACGGGGGGCATGCCCGGCAAGCTGCGCGACTGCTCCTCGCGCAACCCCTCCGAGTCCGAGATCTTCATCGTCGAGGGCGATTCCGCCGGCGGCTCCGCCGTGCAGGGCCGCGACCCGCACACCCAGGCCATCCTGCCCATCCGCGGCAAGATCCTGAACGTGGAGAAGGCACGGCTGGACCGCGCCCTGGACAACCAGGAGGTCCGCTCGCTGATCACCGCCTTCGGCACCGGCATCGGCGACGACTTCGACGCCACCAAGCTTCGGTACCACAAGATCATCCTGATGGCCGATGCCGACGTCGACGGCCAGCACATCTGCACCCTGCTGCTGACGCTGCTGTTCCGCTACATGCGGCCGCTGATCGAGCTGGGCCACGTGTTCATCGCGATGCCGCCGCTGTACCGCCTGAAGTGGTCCAACGCCCCGCACGAGTACGTGTTCAGCGACGACGAGCGCAACGAGCGCCTCGAGGCCGGCCGCGCCGCCGGTCGCCGCATCCCCAAGGACAACGGCATCCAGCGCTACAAGGGTCTGGGCGAGATGGACTGGAAGGAACTCCAGACCACCACGATGGACACCGCCTCGCGCACGCTGAAGCAGGTCACGGTCGACGAGGCCGCGGACGCCGACACCATCTTCTCCGTCCTGATGGGCGACGACGTCGAGTCCCGGCGCCGCTTCATCCAGGAGAACGCCAAGGACGTCCGCTTCCTCGACATCTGATCTCGGCCCCTTTCGAAAGGCCTTCCGCACCATGAGCGACACCCCGCAGGACCCCCACAACCCCGACGAGACCCCGGAGCTGCCCGACGCCGTCCCCGGTCAGGTCACCCCCGAGGGCAGCCAGGAGATCTCCGGCGCCGAGGCGGCCGAGCGCACCGTCACCCTCGTCGACCCCCTCGACGAGGGCGAGGTCGACCGCATCACCCAGGTCGACCTGAACCAGGAGATGCAGCGCTCCTACCTCGACTACGCGATGAGCGTGATCGTCGCCCGCGCGCTGCCCGACGTGCGCGACGGCCTCAAGCCCGTCCACCGGCGCATCGTCTACGCGATGTTCGACGGCGGCTACCGCCCCGACCGCTCTTTCTCCAAGTGCGCGAAGGTCGTCGGCGAGGTCATGGGCAACTACCACCCCCACGGCGACAGCGCGATCTACGACGCCATGGTGCGTCTCGTGCAGCCGTGGTCGATGCGCTACCCGCTGATCCTCGGCCAGGGCAACTTCGGCTCCGCCGGCGACGACGGCGCCGCGGCCCCGCGATACACCGAGTGCAAGATGGCCCCGCTGGCCCTCGAGCTGGTGCGCGACATCGACCAGGAGACGGTCGATATGCAGGGCAACTACGACAACACGGTCGACGAGCCCGTCGTGCTGCCCGCCCGCTTCCCGAACCTGCTGGTCAACGGCTCCGCCGGCATCGCCGTGGGCATGGCCACCAACATCCCGCCGCACAACCTGCGCGAGGTGGCCGACGCCGTCCAGTGGCTGCTGAAGAACCATGAGGCCACGAAGCCGGAGCTGCTCGAGGCCTGCCTGCAGTTCATCAAGGGCCCCGACTTCCCCAGCGGCGCCACCATCGCCGGCACCCGGGGCATCGAGGACGCGTACCGCACCGGTCGCGGCTCCATCACCCAGCGCGCCGTCGTCTCCATGGAGGAGATCAACGGGCGCATGTCCCTCGTGGTCACGGAGCTCCCGTACCAGGTCAACCCCGACACCCTGGCGCGCAAGATCGCCGAGATGGTCAAGCTCGGCAAGATCCAGGGCATCGCCGACATCACCGACGAGACCTCCGGACGGACCGGTCAGCGCCTGGTCATCACGCTCAAGCGCGACGCCGTCGCCAAGGTCGTGCTGAACAACCTGTACAAGCACACCCAGCTGCAGGAGAACTTCTCCGCCAACATGCTGGCCCTGGCCGGCGACGTGCCGCGCACGCTGTCGATCGACTCCTTCGTGCGCGAGTGGACCAAGCACCAGATCGACGTCATCGTCCGCCGCACCCGGTACCGCCTGCGCAAGGCCGAGGAGCAGATCCACATCTACCGCGGCTACCTCAAGGCGCTCGACGCGCTCGACGAGGTCATCGCGCTGATCCGGCGCTCCCCGGATGCCGACCAGGCCCGCGACGGTCTGATCGAGCTGCTGGAGATCGACGAGATCCAGGCCAATGCGATCCTGGCCATGCAGCTGCGCCGGTTGGCCGCCCTGGAGCGCCAGAAGATCATCGAGGAGCACGACCGGCTCCAGGCCCTCATCGAGGAGTACACCGCGATCCTGGCCTCGCCGGAGCGCCAGCGCGAGATCGTCTCCGAGGAGCTGCAGGAGATCGTCGACAAGTACGGCGACGACCGCCGCACGCAGATCATGCCCTTCGACGGCGACATGTCGATGGAGGACCTCATCCCCGAGCAGGACGTGGTCGTCACCATCACTCGCGGCGGGTACGTCAAGCGCACCCGTGCCGATCAGTACCGCGCCCAAAAGCGCGGCGGCAAGGGCGTGCGCGGGGCCTCCCTGCGCGCGGACGACGTGGTCGAGCACTTCTTCACCACCACCACCCACCGCTGGCTGCTGTTCTTCACCAACCAGGGGCGCGTCTATCGGGCGAAGGGCTATGAGCTGCCCGAGGCACCGCGCGACGCCAAGGGTCAGCACGTGGCGAACCTGATGGCGTTCCAGCCCGACGAGCACATCGCCTCGGTGCTCGCGATCGACACCTACGAGGACGCCCAGTACCTCGTGCTCGCCACGCGGTCCGGCCTGGTCAAGAAGACCCCGATGACGGCCTTCGACTCCAACCGCACCGGCGGCATCATCGCGATCAACCTGCGCGACATCGACGGCGTGGACGGTCCGGAGCCGGACCGTGTGATCGCGGCCCGCTCCGTGGACGCCGACGACCACCTGCTGCTGGTCTCCCGCAACGGCCAGTCGGTGCGGTTCCCCGCCGCCGACGACGTGCTGCGCCCGACGGGACGCGCCACCAGCGGCGTGACCGGCATGAAGTTCCGGCACGACGACGAGCTGCTGGCCATGGACGTGGTCCGTCCCGAGCAGTACGTGGTGACCGTGACCGACGGCGGCTACGCCAAGCGCACCACGATCGACGAGTACCGGGTGCAGGGCCGTGGCGGACTGGGTATCCGGGTCGCGAAGCTGCCCGACGACCGTGGCCACCTTGTCGGTGCCGCTGCTGTCGACGAGAGCGACGAGCTGCTGGTGGTGATGGAGAAGGGCCGTGTGGTCCGCTCCCGTGTCGCCGAGGTCCCCTCGAAGGGGCGCACCACGATGGGCGTCGTGTTCGCCAAGCCCGGCAAGAGCGACCGCATCCTGCTCGTGACCACCAGCCCCGAGTCCGAGCTCGAGGAGGACGAGGAGAGCGTCGCCGAGGACGGCGCGGCGCCGGAGCTGACCGAGGGCGCTGAAGATGTGGAGATCGCCGACGCCGAGGGGTCGGAGCCAGGGTCCGTCCTGTCGGATGATCTAGGCTCGGACGCATCCGACCCGTCGCCGTCCGGCGATGACGACCCGAACGAGGAGTGATCCGTGAGCACGAGTGATTCGAGGACGGCCACCGGCACGTCCGCGCCTCCGGAATCGACCACCAAGCTCCCGTCGTTCCAGGAGGAGTCGCCCGCCTCGGAGCAGCAGTCGATCGGCTCCGGCACGGGCTCCGCCGCCAAGGGCGCGAGCCGCAGCCCGAAGAAGCAGTCCTCGGACAGGCCGGCCGAGACCGAGAAGCGCGGCCCGCGCCGGGTGCGCCTGACCCTGGCCCGGCTCGATCCGTTCTCGGTGATGAAGCTGTCGTTCCTGGTGGCCATTGCCATCGGGATCGCGACCGTGGTGGCCGTGGTGCTGCTGTGGAACCTGGTGGACGCGATCGGCCTGTGGTCCCAGGTCGACCAGCTCGGTCGTGATCTCAACGGCGGGGAGCCGCTGCCGTTCATGGAGTTCTTCCAGTTCTCCAAGATGGTCAGCTACGGCACGATCGTCGCGGTGGTGAACGTCGTGATCATCACGGCGCTGGGCACGCTCCTGGCCTTCCTCTACAACCTGGTGGCGGCGCTGCTGGGCGGACTGAAGATGACCTTCACCGACGAGTGACCGCAGGCGCCGCTGAGGCGCCCGGCCCTCGAGTAATGCACCGGCACGACCGATCTGCGCCCGCGCACCGGTCGTGCCGGTGCATTACTGCGAGGAGGGACGCGTCTGGCGCCGCTCAGCCGTGGAGCTCGGCGACGTCGGCGATCCGCGCGTCGAGGTGGGCGAGGGCGGCCTCGGCGTTCACCGTGGCCGCCACACCGTGGGCGCCGGCGCCGATCGAGATCCGTCGTGCCGCGTCCCCGGCCAGCGAGGCATCGGCGACCACGGGCCAGGCGGTGGTGGCGCCGAACGGGGTGATGGTGCCGCACTCGTACCCGGTGACGTCCCGGGCGACCTCCTTGTCCGGCATCGACAGTCGGTTCACCCCGAGCAGTGCGCGCAGCCGCGGCCAGGAGATCTCCCGGTCCCCCGGTACCAGCACGAAGAGGTAATCGCCCTCGCCGCGGCGGACCACCAGGGTCTTGACCAGGTCGCGGGGCTCGATGCCGCGGGCGGCCGCCGCCTCCGCGAGGGAGCCCACGCGGCCGTGCCGGGTGATCTCGACGTCCAGTCCGGAGGCCTCCAGGGCCGCGATCGCGCGCTGCTCGCTCATTCCACCACGATAAGCGCGTCGGCCGGGCGCGACGCCTCGGCGGCGTGCTCGCTATGGTCAAGGCATGTCCTCCTCCTCGACACTGCACGCCCCCACCGTTCCGGACGCCCCGGAGGACTACCCCTGGACCGGGCGGGCGGTGGGCTCCGCACTGCTGCTCAGCACGGGGATCGCGGACCTCGATCCGCCCGGCGGTGCGGACGCCCCCGCCGAGCAGCAGGCGCGACCGCTGGTGGACGTCGCCGCACTCGACGCGGGGCTCGCCGCCGACGGCGCGGCCCCGCTGGCCGAGCGCACCCTGGTGGTGGCCGTCGGTTCCAACCAGACCCCGGCGACCATCGCCCGCAAGTACGCCCGCTCCGGCCGGGACCTCCACCCGGCCACGCCGTTCGTGCGCTGCACCATGCATCATCTCGCCGTCGGCCATTGCGCCCACATCTCCGCGCGCGGCTACGTCCCCGCCGCGCCGTACCGCGCCGAGGGGGAGCGGATGGAGCTCGTGGCCACCTGGTTCGACCCGGGGCAGCTCGCCGTCGTCGACGAGACCGAGCCCAACTACGACCGCCTCCGCCTCGAGGCGGAGAGCTTCCCGGTGACCCTCGCGACGGGGGAGCGGCCGAAGCACGTCGACGTCTACGCCTCGCGGTGGGGCGTCCTCGCCCATGAGCAGCCGATCCCGCTGCGTCACCGCCAGCAGGAGATCTTCGACGAGCTGGTGGCTCTCACCGGGTCCGACCTGCTGCGAGGGGACGCGGCGGAGATCTGCGGCCGGCTCGAGGCGAACCCCGAGGCCCTCCGGACCCTGGTGCGCGAGCACTCGCTGGTGGCCGACGACGGACTGCCCCGACCCACCTGAACGGCCTCATCCCACCGTGAAGTCGATCCGGTGCCAGCCGCTCGCGCCGTTCGGTGCCGGAGGGGCCTCCTCGTCGGTCTGCAGCTCGCCCTCACCGTCTCTCGCGCGCACCGTGGCCGCGTGATCGCCTGAGGTCGCATCCTCCCAGCGCAGGGACCATTGCACCCAGGTGTCGTCGCTGACCTCGGCGCCCAGCTCCGCCTCCCGCCAGTCCCCGTCGTCGATCCGCACCTCGACGTGGGCGATGCCCCGCTGCTGCGCCCAGGCGGTGCCGCCGAGCATCACGGCGCCCTCCGCGTCGGGCGTGAGCGTCGCGAAGGAGCGCGGCACATCGATCCGGGAGGCGATCTTGATCGGGCCCCGTTCGGACCAGCCGCGCGTGGACCAGTAGGCGGTGTCGTCCGCGAAGCGGGTCACCGTGAGCTCGGTCAGCCATTTTGTCGCCGAGACGTATCCGTACAGCCCGGGCACGACCATGCGCACCGGGTAGCCGTGCTGGCGCGGCAGCGGCTGCCCGTTCATCCCGACGGCGATCAGCGAGTCCCGCTCATCGGTGAGCGCCTCGAGCGGCGTGGAGGCGGTGAACCCGTCGACGGAGCGAGAGAGGACCATGTCGGCCCCGTCCTTCACCCCGACCCGCTCGAGCAGGGTGCGCACGGGCACGCCCAGCCAGGTCGCGTTCCCGGCGAGATCCCCGCCGACGGAGTTGGACACGCAGGCCAGCGTCACATGCTTCTCGATCATCGGTTCGGCGAGCAGCTCCTCGAAGTCCAGCGTCAGCTCGCGATCCACCAGTCCGTGGATCCTCAGCTGCCAGCTGGTGGGGTCCACGCGCGGCACGGCGAGTGCCGTGTCGATCCGGTAGAAGTCCTCGTTCGGGGTGACGTACGGCGGCATCCCCTCGAGGTCCACCTGGGCGTCCTGCGGGATCGGCGTCGCCGTGCTCGCGGGCTCGGGCAGCACGTACTGCGCCGCCCGACGGGTGATCTCGCGACTCGCGTTCGCGCCCCGGGCGATGGCCGCGCCGATCACCGCGACGACGCCGAGCGCCCCCACGCCGACCAGCGTGCGGCGGCGCCCCCAGGCCGTCCCGTCCGCCGCGGGGCTGACGGCACGGAGCAGCACGACCAGCAGCGGCACCGCGATCACGGTCCCGCTCGCGGTGGGGATCGCGTCGGGCGCGCCGTTGCCCGCCCGGGTCAGCACGATGATCGTCGCGAAGAGCCCGAGCGCGGCCAGCAGGGCGGCGGCGAGCCGGGGCCGACGGGCGCCGAGGGCGCCGGTGAGACCGGTCAGCAGGACGTACACGAGGCCCATCGAGGCGAACAGGACCAGTTTGTCCCGCGTGCCGAACAGGCTGATGGCCAGGTCCTTCACCCAGGGCGGGATGATGTCGATGAAGCCGCCGCCGACGGCCACGAAGGGCGCTGAGGAGGAGCTGAAGGCCAAGGAGACGAGCTCCGCGACGGCCACCAGCACGAGGCCCGCGACCACGCCGGCCACCACGGACCACCAGCGCAGCGGGCGGGCACCGGCGTCCATCACAGGTCTCCGGCCGCGACCACGGGGAGGGTCGGCTGCTCAGAGCCCCCGGACGGTTCGACGGTGAGGCCGAGCTGCCCGTCCGCCGGGATCTCATCGCTGACCATCACCGCCTGATCGGATCCGGTGACGAGTCCAGCGCTCCGTGCGCCCTCGTCGTCGATCAGCCACAGCTGGTACGTGCTGTCGCTGGGAAGGTCCGGCAGGTCGGCGGGCTGGACCAGCATTGCCTGCTCGGCCCGCGAGTACATCAGGTTCAGGGCGCCGCCCGTCTCGGCCGGTACCGTCATGTGCGCGGCGTCGTCGGCCGCCATGATCGTCGAGACCATCTGCTGTTCCTGCTCGGCCTCCGCCTGCGCGGACTCCATGGCCTCGATGGTCGCCTGCGAGTCCTCCTGGGCGGCTCGCTCCGTGCTCCACAGCCCGACGCCGGTGACGGTCGTGACCATCAGCGCGGCGGCGGCGACGGCCAGCCAGCGCGTGCGCCGCGCGGAGGACCGATAACGGTCCAGGGACACGACGTCCCCGTCCCGCACGCCCTCGGACGACGGGTCAGCGGGCGATTCCGCCGCACGATGGGTGTGGACCGGTCGGGGGGCGTCGTGCGGAGTGTCCTGGGAGTCCTGTGCGGGCTCCGGGGGCAGCTGACGGGTCTGCGCGATCCGCGCCATCAGCGAGTCCTTGAGCTCCGGTCGCGGTGTGACGGGCTCCAGCCCACGGGCCAGCTCACCGGCCGTCTCCTCGAAGGAGCGGGCCTCGTCGGCTGCCGCCGGATCCTGGTCGAGATATCCCTCGACCCGGGCGCGCTCGCTCTCGTCCAGGGCGTTCAGCGCCCAGGCACCGGTCATGTCGTACTGCCGCTCGTTCACGAGGTCACCCCCATTCTGTCCCGCAGGACGATCATGCCGTCTCGGATCCGAGTCTTCGCGGTCCCGACGGGGATGTCGAGCAGGGTCGCCACCTCGCGGTGGCTGTAGCCCCCGAAGTAGGCCAGTCGGATCGCGTCGGACTGCAGCGGTGTCAGCGAACGCATCGCCGATTCCACCCGCTGTGCCTCCACTCTCACGATGCCTTCCTCCTGGACGTCGACGACCTTCTCCTCGATGATTCTCAGCCCTTCGTCGGAGTCGCGACGCCGCGAGGCATCGCTGCTCCGGACGGTGTCCACCGCACGACGGTGGGCGATGGTGCACATCCACCCGTGGGCCGAGCCGCGTCGGCCGTCGAACCGGGTGGCCTGCTTCCAGATCTCCACGAACACTTCCTGCAGCACCTCCTCGCTGATGGACACATCCCTCACCACGCGCTTGATGAGCGCGAACAGCAGCGAGGAGGTCTCGTCGTAGAGGCGGGAGAACGCACCTTCGTCGCCGAGGGCGACGCGGCGCAGCAGATCGGCGAGGGGTGGGTCGGCGCTCTCGGCCGCGCCGACCGCCCTCATACCGGGATCACCCGAGGTGTCGGGAGGCATTCACAGCTCCTTCGGTGAGGGAGGGAGCAGAGCGGGCGATGGCGGTCGCGATCGTCCCCACCGCCCGCCCGCTCGGCACCTCAGTGCAGTGTGCTCTGTTCAGGCGGCGTCCGCCATCGCCGGGGGCATCAGAACGGTATCGACCAGGTAGACGGTGGCGTTCTGAGTCTGCACGCCGCCGCAGATCACGGCGGCATCGCCCACCTTGAGGTCGTCGCCTTCGCCGGTGACCTCGACATCCTCGCCCTGCACCGTGGTGTGGGTGCCGGCGATCTCGTCGGGGCCGATCTGTCCGGGCACCACGTGGTAGGTGAGCACGTCCGTGAGGGCCTCGGAGTCCTCGGCCAGCGCGCCGAGGTCTTCCTCGGGGATCTCCGCGAAGGCGTCGTCGACCGGGGCGAACACGGTGAACTCGTCACCGTCCAGAGTTCCGGTGAGGTCCACGTCGGCATTCAGCTCGCCCGAGACGGCCGAGGTCAGCTTCGTGAGCATCGGATTGTTCGAGGCCGCGACGCTCAGCGGGTCCTGGGCCATGCCCTCCACGGAGCCGGCGCCGTCCGGCACCATCTCCGCATAGTCGGCGCAGCCGGGGCCGACGAGGTCCGCGGCCGGATCCATGGCCATCTCGCCCCCGCCGTCGGACGCCTGACCGCCCTCCTCGGTGGAGCCCTCTCCGCCCATGCCGCTCGAGCAGGCGCTCATCAACGCGACGGTGGCCGCGAGCGCCCCGAGCTTCGGAAGCGTCATCGTGCGAGTGGTCATGACAGTCTCCTTCGTGATCCTGTGCTGACACCGGAGCGGCGTCACGCCAGGAGTTCGGAACGGGAGCCGAGCCGGATTGGAGCGGATCCGGGGACGGGCTGTGACCTCCCGTACAACCGCTCGGGGCGGTTGGACGCGGTAGGCCGGGGCGCTGTACTGTTGCTCGTCGGTGGATGAGTCCGGTCGTGGCCGGAGATCAGTCCCCATGGGCCTATAGCTCAGTCGGTTAGAGCGCTGTCCTGATAAGACAGAGGTCACTGGTTCAAGTCCAGTTAGGCCCACTTCGAGGATCGGAGGACTCGTGAACAAGCTCGTCAGCTACGCCGCCGTCCTGATCGGCTCGACCGTCGCCGGTCTCCTCGTCTGGCGGAAGGTCGAATCGGACCGCACGCGCAACGATCTGTGGACCGAGGCCGAGCGGATCTCCGAGGAACAGGACGCCACCGAGGCCCGCGGCTGACCCGGCCGCTCCCACCCGCATCTGCCTCACGCAGAGGGTGACAACTCGATACGGGGACTTAGCTCAGTTGGTAGAGCGGTAGCTTTGCAAGCTTCAGGTCAGGGGTTCGATCCCCCTAGTCTCCACGAAACATCAGGTCAGAGGCCCTTTCCCGAAACGGGAGAGGGTCTCTTCTCGTCCGTTTGCCTCACATCGTCGAACTCCACCCAATCCGATGCCCCGTGTGCTCCGAACCACTCCTGGATCGCCGCCCCCGACGGCCGCAGGGCCGTCCGGCGTCCGACGAAGGAGTCATGATGCGCACGAAGACGAAGCGAATGCTGCCCCTCCTCGCGGCCACCGCCATGCTCGGCACGTTCGGTGCCTCCGGCGCTGCGCTGGCGGAGGGACCGGACACCACGACCCTCGAGGCGAACCTGACCCAGCTGAACGACTCGGGAGCCTCCGGTACCGCCTGGGTCACGGTCGAGGGCAATGAGGTCCACGTCAAGCTCGATAGCTCGGGGATGCTGACCGACTCACCTCACGCCCAGCACATCCACATCGGTGGCAAGAACCAGTGCCCCGATCCGTCGATGGAGGGCACGGGCGCCGACGGCGCGATCCGCACCATGGACGCCGCGGGCGACTACGGCGCCGTGCAGGTGTCCCTGACCAACGACGGCGACACCAGCCCGGACAGCGCGCTGGCCGTGGACCGGTTCCCCACCGGTGACGCGTCCTACGAGCGCACCTTCGAGGTGAGCGACGAGGTGGCCGAGAACCTGCGCCACGGTGACGGCTCCGCGGTCCTGCACGGCGTCGACCACAACGGCAACGGCACCTACGACGGTGACCAGATGTCAGATCTGGATCCGAGCCTGCCGTCCGAGGCGACCGATCCCGCTGCCTGCGGCGTGCTCGAGATGGGTCAGATGGAGGCGATGCCCGAGGGCGGCGCCGAGACCGGTGACGGCACCACGGCCGGCATCGAGAACTCCGGTGCCCTGCTCGCCGGTGGTGGCCTGCTGACCGCTGCCGCCGCCGGTGCCTTCGCACTGCGCAAGCGCCACGCCCAGAAGTGACATGACCTCGAAGGTGTCATCCCGCCGGGGCGGCGGCCGTCGCGTGACGGCCGCCGTCTTGGCGGTTCTCGCCCTGGTCGGCGCGGCACTGCTGGTGTTCTCGCTGACCAGTCAGGTCGGGGCGCCCCCGGAGCCCGAGCTGCGCTCGGCCGGTTCCGCCGCCTCCGATGGCGGGGGTGCGGCTCCCGAGGACGACGCGAGCTCGTCAGAGCCCACCGAGCAGCCCACGGCCGAGGACGAGACCACCTCCGCCGTCGCGGATCCACTCGCGCCGTCCGAGCCGACGAGTCTGCGGATCCCCTCGCTCGGCGTCGACGAGCGTGTCTTCCCGATCGGCCTCGGCGAGAACGGTGAGCTGCTCGCCCCACGGGGGGATCGTGCGCACCAGCCGGCCTGGTTCGAGGGCTCCCCGACTCCCGGTGAGAACGGCCCCTCGGTCATCGAGGGTCACGTGACCTGGGGTGAGGAGCCGTCCGTGTTCTTCGAGCTCGGCGGGCTCGAGACCGGTGATCGCCTCGAGGCCGAGCGGGAGGACGGCACCACGGCGACCTTCGAGGTCTACGACTCGGCCCGCTATCCCAAGGACGAGTTCCCGACCCTCGCCGTGTACGGGCGCACCCAGGGCCCCGAGCTGCGGTTGATCACCTGCGGTGGCGACCTCGGCGAGGACGGCCACCACCTCGACAACACCGTCGTCTTCGCCCGGCTCGTCGCGACCTGACGCCGTCGCGGCCGGTCGTCTCACCCCTCGCGGATGGTCATCCGCGCGACACGGCCCCCGTCGACCTCGAAGGTGAAGGAGCTGCGGCCGTTGGCGTGGTTGCTGCGCCAGTCCCCGATCACCGTCACCTGAGTGCCGTCGACGGTGACCTCCTCCGGGGTGAGCACGCCCCGGGCACCGAGGAACTCGGTGTCGCTCCAGGTCTTGATGGAGTCGCGGTCGGGGAACACCCGCCCCCAGTCGTCGACCACGCCGTCGGCGGTGAAGGCGTCGAGGAAGGCCTGCTCGTCGTGCCGGTTCACGGCCTCGACGAAGGAAGCGACGGGCTCGGGAATCTCGGGCTGGGCCATGGTGGATCTCCTTGCTGCTCGCGATCACTCAGGGTGCGAGCATGGCATGCCAGCTGAGTAGTACGCCAGGCCCGTGCTTCAGGTGCAGGCGCCGTACCCGGCGCCGAGGAAGTCGAACCCTATCGACCAGTCGTGGCTGACGGCAGAGGACGTCCACCCGCCGGGGCCGATCGCCTCGACACTCACGTCCCCCGTCCAGGTCGCGTTCCAACCACCCGTGATGCCCCAGGCTGCCGTCGACGTTGTGGCCGGTACGTAGGTCGGCGTGTTCGCGGGGATCAACGGATAGCCCTCAGAAGTCTGCCCGCTGTCCCAGCCGTTCGGCTCGGCCTGATCGACAGTGATGGTCACCAGATACCCCGAGACGGGAAGACCGTCCTCGGACGCAGCCAGATGCAGCAGATTCGGGGCCCCATTGCGGCCCTCGCACGTGGTCGCGGCGGGGGACACGGTCCCGGCGCTCGCCGTCAGCGTGCCCGTCTCCTCGGACACCCAGGCGGCGTCGGTCTGCCGGGGCGACGCCACGTCGAGCGGAACGGCGGTCGCGACGCCGAAGCCGGTGGCGATGGCGAGCACCAGACAGGCGGCCAGCGCGAGGCGCCGGCGTGCGGTCCGTCGAGAGTTCGTGGTGGTCATGGCCGGGAGTCCTTGTCGTGCTCGTCCTTCGTGGTCAGTGCGAGCCGTCCTCGACGCAGCGCGGCGCCGAGCAGGAGGAAGGCCGCTGCGGCGAGCAGCCAGACGGCCACGGCCATACCGGTGGCGGCGAGAAAACCGCGTGGCACCTGATCATCCGTCGTGTTGTCCGCAACCCCGGTGGTGCTCGAGTCGAACCCGCCGGTGGAGCCATCGGACCCGGTGGATCCGCCGGTGGACGTGCCGGATCCGGCGGTGGGCTTGGGGGAACCACCAGCAGAGCCGTTGGACCCCGTGGCGGCGCCGTCAGTCGCCCCCGGCGAGCCCTCTGACTCGTCGGCCGAGCCCCCATCGGACCCGCCGCCGGTGCCCCCACCCGGCGAGACCCCGAGACCCTCGCCCGCACCCCGCGCCTGCAGGCTCAGCGTCCCCGCCCGGGCCTGGGCGCTCTGTGGCGCGTCGGCGCGAAGTCTCACCTGCACCAGCAGCCATTTCTGGTCGGTGGCCGCCTGGGTACCGAGGTCGTAGGACTGACCGGAGGTGGCCCCGCGGTCCTCGAGCAGGGTCCTCCCGCCGGCACACTCCGTGGAGGTCGGCCGAGACGCGCAGGCCTCGACGCTCACCTCGACGTGCTCGGCGAGGGCACCGCCGACCACCAGGGCCCGCGAGATCGTCCCGTCCTCGACGTCCGGGGCCGAGACCTTCACGGCCCAGCGCATGGTGTCACCGGGGGAGAGGTTCTCCGCCCCGTCGGAGGTCACCGAGAGCAGTTCCAGGTAGCGGCCCTGCACGACCTGCTCGGTGCCCTCGGCGCGCGCGATCGTGGACATGGCGAGCAGGAGAACGAGGGCGGCGCCGAGGACGACGGCGATCCGGCGGTTCGCGGTCATCACCGGCTCCTCGCCGGCGACCGGGGCCACAGGCCCCAGATCACGAACGCGGCGGCGACCACACCGAGGGGGGCCAACATCCTGGAGGTGCCCAGCTGCGCGACCAGGGGAGCGACGCCGGGCACGGAGAAGACCATGCGGCCGACCTCGGTGACTTCGTACGGAGCGGGATCGTCCTGGTCGTTGGCATCACCGCGCAAGGTGAGAAGCCGTGCGTCCGCGGTGTCGGCCGGCTCGACTGCGACCACACGGTGCGTGACCGGCAGCTCGCCGGCCCCACGTTCCACCGTGACGATGTCGCCCACCTCCACGTCGGCGGCCTCGACCGAGCTCACCAGGGCGGCGGAGCCCACGGGGATCGTCGGCTCCATCGACCCCGAGCTGAACAGCATCACCTGGAACCCGAGGAACGAGGTGAGCACGGCGACGACGGCGCACAGCAGACCGAGCGCCGCGGCGGCCCACAGGAGCACATCGCCGAGGACTCGCACCGCACCGCGGGTTCGGGTGCGCGGACGACGCGGACGAAGGACGATGTTCTCGGCGGTCGTGACGGTCTGTGTCATGGCGAGTCCTCTCCGGGGTGAGTCTATGGGCGGGGAATGGTCGGTCAGAGCTGGGAGGCCGAGACGGACAGGCCCACCTGTGAGCCTGTGCCCTGCACGTCCTTGCCGGCGTCGCCGTCGCCGGGAGCGGCCACCCGCAGGTCCAGGCAGAGGCCCAGGGCGTCCTGGGAGTCCGCACCGATCTCGGTGCTCACCCCGTCCGTTCCGCTGCCGACCCCCAGGTAGGAGTCCGGCCCGCCGGCGAGGTAGGTCGCTCCGGCGCTGAAGTCCGTGGCGGTGCACTGGGCGGTCGAGGCCTCCCGGGCGACCACCCGGTACTCGAGCACCCCCGCGAGGGCGCCGTCGGCGGAGACGTCCTCGAGCAGCACCTGGCCGCCCCGGGTGGAGCCCGAGGCGGTACGGAGGTTGAGCCAGCCGTAGTGGGACTCGCCCGCGGTGGGGGCCTCGTAGGTCCCGCCCGGCGCGAGTCCGGTGAGGTCCGCCGCGAGAGTCGCGGGATCCCCGGGGCCGTGGTGGGCCCAGCCGGTGCCGGCTGCTTGGGACTGCGTCTCGAAGGTGCCGGCGGTGAACGTGGCCGTGGCCGCCTCCGGATCGTGCCAGGCGGCCACGGTCACGGCGCTCGCCATGCCGAGGGCGAGCCCGCCCGCCAGGATGCCGAGCACCCTGGCGGGACGGGCCGTGCCCTCTCGGGTCTCCTGGCGCGGGGACATCAGGCCAGCGAGCTGCCCGAGGTGCCGGTCAGCGTCCAGGTGACGTCGGCCTTCTCGCCCTGGTCGAGCTCGGAGTCGGCGGTGACGGTGACCTTCATGTACACCACGTCATCGAGCGCGTCGAGTTCGAAGATTCCGTCGTGGGTGGCGCCCGAGGTGACGGACTCCGAGCTGATCATCGTGTCGATCGTTTCGGTGCCTTTGATGTCGTTGACCTGCTGGATCTGATAGGTCAGGTTGTCCGCAGCGTCGCCGGTCGCCGACACGGCACCGTCCACGCTCGCCGCGTAGTCGGAGGTCTGGTTCAGACGCACCGCGTACACGGCGGTGGCCGAGTCGTGGGGCGAGAGGTTGCCCGCCAGCTCGCTGAAGTTCAGCGTCAGCGGGGACTCCGGGGCGGTGGCGTTGAAGTTCGTGCCGTCGGTGCTGCTCTCGAGCGCGAAGGAGCCGGCGGCGAAGCTGCCCTGGGCGGCTTCCTGATCGGTCCACGACGCGAGGGTCAGGACCCCGCCGAGCCCGAGCACGAGCCCGCCGGCGGTGATCGCCAGCAGTTTGCGCCGACGCTGGGAGGGCTCGCGCTCCTCGGTCATGGTCTGGGTGTTCTCGGTGTTCTGAGTGTTCATGGCCCCTGCTCCGTCCTGCCGGTTGTGCCCGGCCCTTTATGCTGGTGAGACCAGTAAGCGACAGGAACGGCCGGGTCGTCGGCGACCATGCGTGGAAACACGCAGATACTGTGGTGCCAGCTCCCGTGCACCGCGCGGGACCGGGGAGGAGAGGCCATGCGCAGCGCAGATGCTGCTCGGCGGCGCGCTCGTCCGCTGCGCGTGAGCGTCGTCGAGGACGAGGCCCTGATGCGCTCGATGCTGGCCCGGACGGTCGACGAGGCCGAGGGGATGCGGGTCGTCCACGAGCTCGACAGTGCGGCGGCCGCGCGGCTCGCGATCTCGCCGCGCAGCACCGACGTCGCCCTGCTCGACGTCAACCTCGGCGACGGCAACGGGGTCAAGCTCGGCCTCGAGCTGCAGCGCGCCGACCCCCGGATCGCGATCATGCTGCTGTCCAGCCTCGATGTGATGGGCCTGTTCCTGTCCGTCCAGGACGAGGTCAGCGAGCCGTGGAGCTACCTGTCCAAGCGGTCCTCGTTCACGCGCGACGTGCTGCTCGGGGCGATCGAGGCGACCGCCGACGGCGAGGTCGTCATCGATCCCAGCCTGGTCCAGCGCTCCCGACCCCGGGCCGGCACCCCGGTGGCCGGCCTCACCACGGCCCAGTTCGACGTGCTGAGACTGGTGGCCGAGGGCCTGTCGAATGAGGCGGTCGCCGGGCGGCTGCATCTCTCCGAACGCTCGGTGGAGAGCCACCTGCTGGCCATCTACCGCCGCCTGGGCGTCGACGGCGAGGGCGCGAACCGACGGGTGCGGGCGGTGCTGGTCTTCCTGGAGCAGACCGGACGCACGTGGCAGCGATGACCGGCATCGAGCGCGCGATCTGGTGGCGGAGGGCACGCATCGCGGCTCTGGTCGCGACCGTCAACGTGGTGGGCTTCGCCGCGGTCGTGGCCGAGCAGGCCGTCGAATGGAGCAGCTCCTGGACCGCTGCCTCCCTGATCTGGTGGGTGGGCGGGACCACCCTGGTGATCGGGCTCGTGCTGGTGGCGGTCGTGACGGCCCTGGGTGCGGTGATCCGCATCTGGTGGGTGCGCGTCGGCCTCGCCGTGGTCCTCACCGCTGTTCAGGCGCTGGTGCGCACCTCGCTGCTGCTGCCCGCCACGGAGGCCGGATCCGCGAGTCCCCGGGTGGCCGTCATCTGGGGCACCGGGATGATCGGCTACACGGTCGCCCTCGGAGCGGGATACCTGGTGGTCGCCCTGCTGGCGCGCGAGGACCGGGAGCGGGCCCGCCGCGAGGCCGAGCAGGGCAAGGCCCGCCAGGCGATCTCGGACCTGGAGGGGGAGGAGCTGCGGGTGCGACGCCTGGTCGCCGACAAGCTGCACGGGGCCGTGCAACACCGGCTGGTGGTGATCGCGAGCGGTCTGGACCGGGCAGCCGCCGAGCTGGACGGCCCGACGGCCACCCGCTGGGCGCCGACCCTGCGCGACTGGGCGCAGGACCTCGACGAGCTGCGGGAGGAGGACGTGCGGGTGCTGAGCCACAGCCTCTTCCCCTCCGGCGCGGATCTCGGCGCGTACGAGGCGATCCGGGCCCTGCTGGACCGCCTGCCCGCGAGCGTCGCGGCCTCGGTGGTGCTCGGGCCGCGGATGCAGGAGCTGGTCCACGCCCACCACGCGCCGCTGACTCTGGTGGACCGACTGGTGGTCGTGTACACGGTCGAGGAGGCCGTGACCAATGCGATCAAGCACGGCGGCGCCGAGACCGTCACCGTGCAGGTCGAGGTCGAGCAGCACACCGAGGCCCCCTGGGTCCTGGACGTGGTCATCGACGACGACGGTCACGGCCCGCAGACCGCGGAACCTGCCCTGTCGGGCCTCGCCCGGCACCGGGCCCGTGCCGAGGCCCGCGGTGGGTCGCTCGAGCTGGGGCACGCTCCCGATGGCGGCGGCCGGCTGCACCTGGTGCTGCCCTTCACCCCCGTCGTCGGTGCATGACGCTGGAGGAAGTCGGCGTACGACCGCCGTCCGGGGTGACCTACACCGGGTAGTCGACGAAGGCGAAAGCCGAACCGTCCGGTGCCCAGCTGGGGACGTTCATCGTCCCCTGACCGCCGTGCAGCGCGACCAGCGTCGTCGGCTCCCGCCACGCCCCGAACCGCACCAGGCGCAGCTCGACGGGCCGGTCCGCGGGGTGGCCGACGGTGCCGGGCGGGAAGCTCACGTAGACGAGGACGTCCCCGGTGGGGGCGACATGGGGGAACCAGTTGACCCGCTCGTCGTCGGTGAGCTGCTCGAGCCCGGTGCCGTCGGGGCGGATCCGCGCCAGCTGCGCATGCCCGGGCGTGGCCGAGAACTGCTCGGTGTTGAACAGGATCCAGCTGCCGTCGGGGGTCCACGCGGGTCCGTCGGCCGGGCCGGGAGCGGTGGTGAGCGCCCGGTCGTTCGCGCCCTCGACATCCAGCAGGTGGATCGTGGCCGACGCCTCCAGCCGCACGTAGGCCAGCTGCTTCCCGTCCGGGCTCACGCCGTGCAGGAAGTGGAGGGGACCGTCCTCGCGGGTCACGCGGCGCAGCGGGGCGCCCTCGAAGCTGACGTGCCAGATGTGGTGGTCGCTCGCGGAGGCGAACACCCCGCTGCCGTCCGGGGCGAGCACGTGGTCGTTGTTCACCGGTGGCAGCCCCGGCACATCCAGCAGCTCCGGATCGGCCGAGCCGTCCGCCGGCAGGAACCAGAGCTTCCCGTCCCCGTTGACGAGCAGGCGTCCGTCGTCCGTCCAGTTCGGCGCCTCGTAGAGACGCTCGGCGGACTCGTGCACCGTGGTCACGGCACCGCTCGCCCGGTCCCAGACGCGGATCCGGGAGCTCTGGTCCGGCAGAAGGTGTCGCCACGGCACGCTGTCGCTCATGGGCGAAGTCTGTCACCACGCTCAGTCGGCGTCGATGACGAGGGCTGTGCGCCCGGGTATGCGGAGAACCGGAATCCTCCGCTCCGGAAGACCGTACGTTCGGGGGAGGTCCGACGGTGACCCTTCAGTAGCCCTGTGCACCGGCCGTAGCGTCTCTCGGGCCGGATCGGGATTCCACGGAGTCCTCCGGAGATCCGGCGACACCAACACCTCGATGAGGAGTGAGAACAATGGCCAGGAAGAGAATCCTTCGGGCCGGGATGTGCGCCGTCGCGACCGCCGCTCTGTCGGCGACCGCGGTCGGCGGGATGGCAGCGAGCGCATCCGCGACGGGAACCAGCGATGCGGAGGCGAAGGCCCTCCACGGCTGCCCGTCCGGGGCGGTCTGCATATACGACGACGCCGCCTGGGAAGCCAAGCAGCCGGAGCACATGTACTGGTCGTACGGGCCGCACAAGCTCTACGACGAGTACGGGACACACGCGCTGGTCAACAACCAGACCGGGGGAGCGACCATGACGCTGTGCGAGGGGGCCGATGGGACGAACTGCATCGACCCGCGGCCCGCCCCGGCCACGGAGTTCCCGGATCTGACCCGGTTCAACTCGGTCAAGCTCGCCGCCTGAGCGGGCATGAGCAGCGCGGCGCCGTCGGCCGTCCGGCGGCGCCGCGCTGGCAACCCTCCGAGGCATCGCTCCGGGGGCAATTCCCTCGCCCCTCGACCCGGCGCACTGGTACGTTCGCCGAACACCCCGACCCGACGTGAGGACTGAGCATCGTGCTGATCGACTCGAGCCACCGCGCACTCGCTCTGCGCTGACGCCGTCGACCGCCCTGCCCAGGGCTCCGGTATCAGCGCCCCGCTGACCGCATCGGAGTCCTCATGTCCCTCACCCAGAAACCTGCCGTCGTCCTCGCCGACGCATCCTTCGCGTGGCCCGACGGCACCGAAGCCCTCACCGGGCTCACCGCCGCGTTCGGCACCGGCCGCACCGGCTTGACCGGCGCGAATGGCACCGGGAAGACCACCCTCCTGCGCGTGATCGCCGGGGAGCTCGTGCTCACCACCGGCACGATCTCCGCGCACGGCCTGGTCGGATACCTTCCTCAGCAGCTCTCCCTGCGCACCGGCGCCACCGTCGCAGAGCTGCTCGGGGTGTCCGAGCGCCTCACGGCCGTGCGCGCCCTCGAGGCCGGCGACGCCTCGGCCGAGACTTTCGACGTGATCGCCGACGACTGGGACGTCGAGTCCCGGGCGCGGGCGACGCTCGACGGGATGGGGCTCGCGACGGTCGATCTCGATCGCCCCGTCGGCACACTCTCCGGCGGGGAGACGGTGCTGCTCGCCCTCACGGGACTGCGGTGGGCGGGCCGTGAGATCGTCCTGCTGGACGAGCCCACCAACAACCTCGACCGCGGGGCGCGCCACCGGCTCTACGACACGATCACCGCCTGGCGCGGCACCCTGATCGTGGTCAGCCACGACGTCGCGCTCCTGGACCTCATGGACGACACGGCCGAGCTGCGAGGCGGCGACCTGACCGTGTACGGCGGGAACTACACCGCCTACCAGCATCACGTGGCCCGCGAGCAGGCCGCCGCGGAGCAGGCCCTGCGCAGCGCCGAGCAGACGGAGAAGATCGAGAAGCGCCAGCGGATCGAGGCGCAGACCAAGCTCGCCCGCCGCCGGCGGTACGCCCGCACCGACTTCGAGAACACGCGCCGCCCCAAGGTGATCATGAAACTTAGGGCCCAGGAAGCACAGGTCAGCGCGGGAAAGCTGCGAGTAGAGCTCGACGAGAAGATCCAGACCGCCCACGACGCGGTCGAGGAGCAGGAGCGGCGTCTGCGGCGCGAGGACCGCATTCACATCGACCTGCCCGATCCGGGAGTCCCCGCCGGCCGGCGCCTCGCAGAACTGCACGACGGCCGCGGCGCCCCCGTCATCCTCCAGGGCCCGGAGCGAGCAGCGCTGACCGGCCCCAACGGCATCGGGAAGACCCGGCTGCTCGAGACGCTCCTGACTCCGTCGCCGGCTCCCGGGGGAACCGTGCACGGGGTGGCGCACACCGACCTCCTCGGCTACCTCCCGCAGCGGCTCGACCACCTCGATGACGACGAGAGCGTCCTGGAGGCCGTGCGCGCCGCGGCGCCGCAGCCCTCGCCCCACGAGATCCGGGCGCAGCTGGCCCGTTTCCTGCTGCGCGCCGACGCCGTGCACCGGCGGATCGGCGATCTCTCCGGTGGTGAGCGGTTCCGGGCCGCCCTGGCCACGCTGCTGCTCGCCCAGCCGCCCCGACAGCTGCTCCTGCTGGACGAGCCGACCAACAACCTGGACCTGCGCAGCATCGACGAGCTGGTCGACGCCCTGGACTCCTATCGCGGAGGCGTGCTCGTGGTCAGCCACGACGATGCGTTCCTGGACCGGCTGCGCATCGACACCTGGATCGCGCTCGGGGCCGACGGACTGACCCGGGAGTAGAACTTTCAGGGGCTGATGCCGGTGACGATCAGCATCAGCACGACCAGGAAGAGCGAGAGCGCGCCGAGGCCCGTGCCGAGGGCGGCCGGCAGCACCTTCGCGGCGCGGCCGGTGTCGTAGCGGCTGATCCCGATGCCGCCGAAGACGACGGCGAGCACGGCGACCGGAGCGGCGACGACGTCACCGATCACCGGGATGAGCACGCAGGCCACGGCCGCGAGACCGAAGGTCAGTGCATAATCTCCGGCGGTGTACCGGCGTCGCCCCGTCGGCTCCTCGCGCATGGGCCCCATCATGCCCCCACGTGCGCGTCGATGACCTCCTCCAGGATGTCGATCGTGTCCAGCTGCCGTGCGATCTCCTGCCGCAGACGCTCGCGGTAGCCGCGCAGCGACTCCACCAGATCCCCGGTGCGGTGCTCCTCGGCGATCATCCCGGGCAGGACCGGCCGGATCTCGGCGCTCGTCATCCCGGCGGCGAACAGGCGCTGGACCAGGGCCACCCGGTCGACGGCCTCGCGCTCGTAGCGGCGATGCCCGGCCCGGGTGCGGTGCGGGCTCAGCAGCCCCTGCTCCTCGTAGTAGCGCAGGGATCGCGCGCTCGCGCCGGTGGCCCCGCCCAGATCCCCGATGCTGAGAAGGGGTCCGGACGTAGCTCTCACATGCATGTCAGATACGGACATGGACGCAGTGTATGACGCGTCGCCGCGCGTCCGAGGGAACCTCACACGGGTGTCAAGTACGGATCGACGTCAGAGGACTCCAGCTGACCCTTGGGTAGCCACGCGGGCTTCTTGTAACGTCGCCCGAATTGCGCTCCGCCGGAGCGCAGCACATGGCCCCGCGCGCAGGTCTTCCCCGTCGCGCGCAGTCGAGCACCACCGCTCGCGTCGAGGAAGAGGCACCGCACGATGACGTCGCACGAGTACGCCACCAGCCCCACCACCCCTGCCCTGAGACGGAGGACCCTGCTGCGAGCAGGTGGGATCCTCGGTGCCGCCGGCACGGCCGGCGCCGCCGCGCTGCACGCCGCGCCCGCGCTCGCCGAGGGACCGCCCGCGCACTGGCTCCGCCCCGGTGATCCCGGATACGAGGAGTCCATGGCACGGTTCAACGTGTCGATCACCCACCGGCCCGAGGCGGTCGTCCTCGCCCAGCACTCCTCGCACGTCCAGGAGGCCGTGCGCTATGCGGACGGCCAGGACCTGCCGGTCGCCGTGATGGCCACCGGGCACCAGGCCTCGGTCCCCTTCGACGACGGGATCCTCGTCAGCACCGCGGGGATGGACGGGGTGCGGATCGACCCGCGGCGCTCGACGGCGGGCGTCGGACCCGGCGTGCGCTGGAGCGAGGTCGCCGAGAAGGCCGCCCACCACGGTCTGGCCGGGCTGGCCGGGTCCTCCGGCAGCGTCGGCGTGGTCGGCTACACCCTCGGCGGCGGCCTGAGCCCCGCCCTCGGCCGTCTCCACGGTTACGCCGCCGATCACGTGGAAGGGTTCGACATCGTCACCGCCGACGGAGAGCTGCGACGGGCGACCCCCGAGTGCGAGGAGGACCTCTTCTGGGCCGCCCGTGGGGGCAAGGGCAACTTCGGCATCGTGACCTCGATGGACTTCGGCCTGTTCGCGGTGCCGACGCTGTACGCCGGCGCGCTGATGTTCTCCGCCGAGGCTGCCGAGGACGTGCTGCCGGCCTGGCGGGACTGGGCCGCGGAGGCACCGGAGGAGGTCACCACGTCGGCCGCCTTCGTCCAGGTGCCGCCGGACGCACCGCTCCCGGAGCCGGTGCGCGGGAAGCGCGTGGTGAGTCTGCGGGTCTCCTATGACGGGGATGCGGCCGACGGGAGACGTCTCGTCGATCCGCTGCGCGAGGTCGCTCCCGTCCTCGTGGACTCGGTCGCCGAGATCCCGTTCACCGACTGGGGCGCGATCCACAACGATCCGGAGGGCCCGCTCCCCGCCTACGAGCGGACCACCCTGCTGGCGGAGCTGCCCGACGAGGCGCTGCAGGCGATCATCAACCTCGCCGGCGCGGAGTCCGAGTCGCCGATGAGCCTGGTCGAAGTGCGCCAGCTCGGCGGGGCGCTGGCGAGGGAGCCCGAGGTGGGCAACGCCGTCGGCCATCGCGAGGCGGCCTACACCTTCTTCACCATCGGCGTGGCGCCGCCCGAGCAGGTTGAGGACGTCCGTTCCTACGGGGAGCGGCTGATCGGCTCCATGGTCGCGTGGAGCACCGGCGGTGCCTATGTCAACTTCCTCTCCAGCGACGAGTCGGACCCCGAGGACGTGCGCGACGCGTACGTCCCGGAGATCTATGACCGCCTGGTGGGCGTCAAAACCGCGGTGGACGGCTCGAACATGTTCCGTCTGACCCACAACATCCCGCCCGCCGTCGGCTGAGAGGTCACTCCAGCGGGTTCGGCTGCAGGGGCAGTGCCTCGATGAGGGGATGGTCCTTGTCGATCACGCCCATCTTCGCCGCGCCCCCGGGAGATCCCAGGTCGTCGAAGAAGTCGACGTTGGCGTCGTAGTACTCGGCCCACTGGTCGGGGGTGTCGTCCTCGTAGAAGATCGCCTCGACCGGGCACACGGGTTCGCAGGCACCGCAGTCCACGCACTCGTCGGGCTGGATGTACAGCATTCGGTTGCCCTCGTAGATGCAGTCCACGGGGCACTCGTCGATGCAGGCGCGATCCTTCACGTCCACGCACGGCAGGGCGATCACATAGGTCACGAGGCGTTCCTTCCCGATCGATCGTGCTGTGACCGTAAGATCTCAAGTGCCCTTGACGTCAAGCGGAGGGAACGCCGATGAACGCGCCGCACGAGCCCGACGAGCTGCTGACGATCGGTGAGATGAGCCGACGCACCGGCGTCGCCCCGTCCGCGCTGCGCTACTACGAGGACCTCCACCTCATCGCGTCGGTGCGCACCAGCGGCAACCAGCGTCGATACGCCCGGCACATGCTGCGCCGCGTCTCCCTGATCTCGGTCGCGAAGCGCCTGGGGGTCCCGCTCGCGGACGTGCACGAGGCCTTCGGGGACGTCCCGATGGACTCCACCCCCTCCCATGCCGACTGGCAGCGCGCCTCCCGCCGCTGGAAGACGCAGCTCGAGGAGCGCCGGCGCGGACTCGAGCGCCTCGAGGCCGAGCTCACCGGCTGCATCGGCTGCGGCTGCCTGTCGCTGAAGGCTTGTGCGCTGCTGAACCCCGACGACGCCCTGGCCGCCACCGGCGCCGGACCGCGCCGGCTCGCGGACCTCCCGGATGACGACGGATGACGGGACGCCTTGCCCTCAAGCGCGCTTGAGGTTTTAGGGTCGACTCATCGACACGACGAAAGGACTGATCATGGCGGACTACACGCTTCCGGATCTCGACTACGACTACGGGGCGCTCGATCCTTCGATCTCCGGGAAGATCATGGAGCTGCATCACTCCAAGCACCATGCGACCTATGTCAAGGGTGCGAACACGGCGCTGGAGAAGCTGGCGGCGGCCCGGGAGGCCGGTGATTTCGCCACGGTGAACCAGTTCTCGAAGGATCTGGCGTTCAACCTCGGTGGGCACACGAACCACTCGATCTTCTGGAAGAACCTCTCGCCGGAGGGTGGGGACAAGCCCACCGGTGAGCTGGCGCAGGCGATCGATGAGTTCTTCGGGTCCTTCGATGCGTTCCGCGATCACTTCACGGCTGCGGCGCTGGGTATCCAGGGTTCGGGCTGGGCGATCCTGGCGTACGAGCCGATCGGTGGAAAGCTCGTGATCGAGCAGTTCTACGATCAGCAGAACGGTGTCCCGGTGGCCACGGTGCCGCTGTTCCAGCTGGACATGTGGGAGCACGCGTTCTACCTCGATTACCAGAACGTGAAGGCGGACTACGTCAAGGCGATCTGGAACATCGTGAACTGGGCCGACGTCCAGAAGCGGTTCGAGACCGCTCGCGCGACCGGCTCCTCGCTGGTCATCCCCCAGGCCTGACCTCAGGCGAGGCGCCCGTGGGCGCGCAGGGTGTCCAGGGCCGCGACGGTGACGATCCCGCGGTACTCGACGACCTGCCCGGTGGACCAGTGCAGGAAATCGAAGTCCCAGCCGCCGTCCTCGAGCTGCTCGGCCTCCAGCGCGTCCAGGCCCTCGGCGATGACCTCCTCGGGGAAGAGCGCTCGGCTCGGCGCGTCCGGCCGCGGGGACAGCTGGAGCGCGGTGGCCTTTTCCCCGTCGACCCCGCCCGGGATCGGGAGCGATCCGTCGGGCGCGAGGCTCGAGCGGAAGCGCTCCAGCGCGCGGGCGACCCGTCCGGGGTCCGGCACCTCGTCGAGGAAGTGGAGGGCGAAGATGATCTCGTATCCGACCAGCTCCGTGGCCTCGATCCGAGTCCAGCACCACGCGGTGGCGGAGTCCAGCCAGGGATGCTCGACCCCGAGACTCCAGAGATGCGCCGCAGTGAGATAGGTGAGGAAGCCCGCGTCGTTCGGCTGCATCCACGGGGCCCGGGGATGCTCGGCGGCAGTGGCCAGCACCTGCGGCACGCTTCCGTCGGGAAGGGTCGCCGTCCGCAGCCAGTCGAGGGTCTCCTCGATCAGCTCGTGCCCCGAGGCGCCCACCTGGGCTAGCACTCCCAGCGCCGTCATGGCGGCGGAGACCTGGCTGTCGGGGCCGCGCAGGTCGGGCTCGAGGGCGTGGCCCCAGCCGCCGTCGTCGGTGCGGAAGCCCTGCAGAGCGGTGACGACCCGGGAGACCGGGGCGTCGTCGAACAGCACCGCGGCGAGGTGCCGTTCCAGCAGGCGGGCATCGGTCAGGAGGAAGGTGCGGGCGGCGCGTACGTCGGTGCTCATGGCGCCGAGACTAGGCGGCGGTGAGCGTCGCGTCTTCCAGGAATCGGACCGGGGTCAGGCCGGTCAGCCGCCGCACCTCATCGGACATGTGGGCCTGGCTCGCATAACCCGCTGCGCCCGCACGCTCGGCGAGGGGCAGCGCGTCCGACCGCTGCGAGAAAGCGATGAGACGCCGCAGTCGGGCGACGCGCGCGAGCATCTTGGGCCCGTACCCGATCGCGGCGGCGGTGCGGCGATGCAGATGGCGCTCGCTGACCCCGAGGCCGGAGGCGACGAGGGCGACCCGCGCGTCCGGCGCCGCCAGCCGGTGAGACGCGGCGACGACGAGGGCGTCCGCCTCGCCCTGCCGACGTTCCACGGCGCCCGCCAGCAGCTCGAGGCGGCGCTGCGGCGTGGCCGACCCGAGCTCTTCACTCAGCACCGAGGCCGCCTCGGACCAGAGGTCGAGCACGGGCACGCGGGCATCGCGCACCTCCGAGGCCGGGAGCCCCAGCACGGACCCGGCCGCCCCGGGCCGGAGCCGGATGCCGGTGACGGGCTCCCCGTCGCCGGTGGGGGCGAACATCACCGGTCCGGTATCGGCGCCGACGACGACGAGACGACCGTCGCGCCAGATCAGGTCGACGCACGCGTCGGGGATGACCCGCTGCTCCGACGCGCGCCCCCGGTGCTCCCACAGACAGGCGACCACCGGGTGCAGCACCCTCGGCGGGGCGATCTCGCGATAGCCGGTCATGGCGTCGAGTCTGACCCATCGCGCCGCGCCTTGACGACGTGGTTACGCTCACCGCGTGACGGTTCCGCTGAAGGATCTCGACCATTTCGAAGCTGCGAGGTACCACCTGGGTGCCGTCGCCTACCGGTTGCTGGGCTCGCCCGTTGACGCCGAGGACGCCGTCCAGGAGACCTACCTGCGCTGGGCCGCCGCGAACAGGGACGACATCGAGGTTCCCAGAGCCTGGCTGACCCGGGTGCTCACCCACCATTGCCTCGACCAGCTCACCTCCGCTCGGGCCCGGCGCGAGGAGTACGTCGGCCAGTGGCTGCCCGAGCCTCTGCTGGACGGGGACCCGCTGCTGGGCCCCGCCGAGACCGTGGAGCAGCGCGACTCCGTCTCGCTCGCGATGCTCGGACTGCTCGAGGACCTGGCACCGCAGGAGCGGGCCGTCTTCGTGCTCAAGGAGGCGTTCGGCTACCCGCATGCCGAGATCGCGGAGACCCTCGGGACCACCGTGGCCGGCAGTCAGCAGGCCTTCGCGCGCGCGAGACGCCGACTGCGGGAGGGCGAGCCCCGCGCCGAGGCCACCCCCGAGTCCTCGCGGGAGGTCGTCGAGGCGTTCCTGAACGCCGCCGCGGGCGGCGACCTCGAGCAGCTCGTCGGGATGCTCAGCGAGAACGCGGTGAGCATCGCCGACGGCGGCGGGAAGGTGCCGGCGGCCCGCAGGCCGATCATCGGCGCCGAGAAGATCGCGACCCTCCTGCGTGGTGCCTTCCGGCCCACACCCGCCAAGCGCAACTTCCTCGGGGGCCCGCTCGAGCTCTACGCCGACCTCGTCAACGGATCCCCGGCCCTGCTCGCCAGTTCCGGCGGCCGCCTGGTCGGGGTGATCGTCCTGGAGAGGGCCGACGGCCGGATCCGCGACATCCGCATCCAGGCCAACCCCGGCAAGCTCGTGCGCCTGGAACAGCGCTGGCGCGCCTCGAACCCTGGGGAGCCGCTCTCCAGTGCCTGGTGAGGGGCCAGTACCTGGGATCACGTCAGGTTCTGGCGGGCTGCGTCGTCAGACAGGTACACCCTCGGACACAGGAGGTCCATCATGACGCACCGCATCCTCATCCTCGGCGCCGGCTACTCCGGTGCTCTCACCGCCGGCATGCTCGCCCGCCGGCTCCGCGCCGCGGACGCGCGGATCACCCTCGTCAATGCCGCCTCGCACTTCGTCGAGCGGGTGCGCCTGCACCAACTCGCCGTGGGCCAGTCGGTGCCCGAGCGCTCGCTGCGGGAGATGTTCGCGAAGACCGCCGTGGACGTGGTCATCGATCGTGTGACCTCCCTCGACGTCGATTCCCAGCAGGTGACCCTCGCCGGGGGCGACGTGCTCGGGTACGACTCCCTGGTGGTGGGGCTCGGCAGCAGCCAGTCGCCGCCGGCCGCCGAGATCTCCGGCGGCACGGTCCGCACCGTCGCCGACCGCGAGGAGGCCCTGCGCCTGCGGGACGAGCTGCGCGGGCTCGGCCCCGGGAGATCCGTCGTCGTCGTCGGCGGTGGCCTGACCGGGCTCGAGACCGCCACCGAGATCGCGGAATCCCGGCCCGACCTCGACGTGTCCCTCCTGGACGGAGGACGGGTCGGCGCCGATCTCTCCCCGCGCGGGGCTCGGCACGTGCGACGTGCGCTCGAACGTCTCGGGATCACCGTCCAGGAGCAGGTGCGGGCGCAGCAGGTCACGCCTGGATCCGTGCTCACCGATACCGGAGCTGGCCTCCCCGCGGACCTCGTGATCTGGACGACCGGCTACGTGACCAACCCGCTCGCTCAGGCGAGCGCGCTGGAGACCCACGAGGACGGACGCATCGTCGTCGACCGTGCCATGCGCTCGGTGTCCCATCCGGGCGTCTACGCGGTCGGGGACGCTGCCCGGGCGATCGGTCACGGGGACAAGCCGCTGCGGATGTCCTGTGCCTCCGGCACGGCGATGGGATGGCAGGCGGCCGAGGCCGTGCTGGCGGATCTGCGGGGGAAGCCCGCGCCGAAGTTCCCGCTCGCCTATGTCACCCGGTGCATCAGTCTGGGCCGGCGCGACGGGCTGATCCAGGTGGTCCGTCCCGACGACACTCCGCTGGACGTGGTGCTCACGGGTCGCCTCGGCGCCTGGGACAAAGAGATGGTCTGCCGAGGTGCCGCGTGGGGCGCCGCGAACCCGACGCTCGGCCTCCCGGTGCCCGCCCGCGCCCTGGCGATCGCGGCATGAGGCCCTGTCGGCGCCGCGGATTGTATATCCCTTGACTGGAATATACCGTCTGCGGTAGACAGGGGTCGTGCCCACCGCCTACACCGCGCTCTCGCTGCCCCCCCTGCGACGTGATCTCCTCGATGCTCTCCGCCCGGGACCCTCGACCGTGGGGGACCTGGCGGAGGCGACCGACTTGCCCCAGGCCGTCGTCTCCAAGCAGCTACGGGTGCTGCGGGAGGTCGGATTCGTGCAGGTCAGCGCGGAGGCCCAGCGTCGCTGGTACTCACTGCGTCCCGAGGCGTTCGCCGAGGTCGCGGACTGGCTGGAGCCGTATCGCTGGTTGTGGGAGGACCGGCTCGACCGACTCGGCGACCGGCTCGAGACGATGCAGGACGAGGAGCAGACATGACCACCCCTGATCCCACGCTCACCCAGGACGGCGGACGTGGTGCCGTCGTCGTCGAACGCCACTTCCCCCACCCCGTCGAGCGCGTGTGGCAGGCCGTCACACAGCCCGAGCATCTCGCCCACTGGTTCCCGGGATCCCCGGAGTTCGAGCTCCACGCGGGAGGCTCGGTGCGCTTCCCCGACTTCGCCGGCAGGCCCGCGGAATCCGGCACCGTCCTCGAGTGCGAGATCCCGCATCGGCTCCGCTTCAGCTGGGACACCGACGAACTGCTGCTCGAGCTGTCCGGGGACGCCGACGGGACGCGCCTCGTGCTCACACACGCCTTCGACGACATTGCCGGGGCGGCGAGCTTCGCCACGGGATGGGAAGCCTGCCTCGTCGGCCTCACCGCGGTGATCGCACAGGAGGACGTCCCCGATCCCGGCCCCCGCCGGGAGCGGCACGAGGAGCTGGCCCGCCGCTTCCGACTCGGCCGGCCTACGGTGACCACCGCTGCCGAGGGCTGGTCCGCCCGTTTCGAGCGTCAGCTCGTCTGCTCTGCGGGGACCGCGTGGGAGCTGTTCCTGGGCGGCGCGGCGGAGCCCGACATCGTCCACCCCGTGCCGGCCATCGGTGAACAGCTCCGCGCCCCGCAGGCGCCCGAGGTCGTGCTCGGCACCGTCACCGAGGTGCAGGCGCCGACGCTGCTCGCCTTCGACACCGGCCCCGGAGAACCCGGCGACCACGTGCGCCTGGAGCTGGTCGAGGGGACCGGGCACGGCGCCCGTCTTCTGCTGACGGTGCGCGGGGCCGACCCGGCCCAGAAGGAGGCCGCACTGGAGCAGTGGGGACTCGGCGCCGTGGACGCCATCGCCGAGGCAGCGCTCGAGGCGAGCGTAGGGGCGTAGGTCGCCCTGCCCCGCCATGTGCCGATGGCGAGATTGGTCAAAGCCAGGGTGACCGGGCCGCTGGCCGGAGACGAGAAGAACGCCGCGAACAGTGGCTGTGGCACCTGCGTGAGCCCTCGCGCTGCTCAGAACGGTGGGGGTTGGTCGTAGTTGTGCCGGGGTGGTGGGGCGTCGTCGCGGGGGTGCTGGCTAGGGCGGTTGCGGTGGGTGAATCGTTGGTGTTCGCGGTGGCGTTGTTCGAGGACGCGGTCGCGTTTCGGGCGGGCTGCTTCGGTCTCGCGGAGGCGGAGGGCGTCGTCGTGGGCGTGTTGGTGGGTGCTCCAGGCCGCGTCGAGGGCTTGGGCGAGGTGCGGGGTCAGCAGGTCGACGTTCTCTCGGGTGGTGGCGTGGATGTCACCATCGATGCTCCACCAGGTCACGGTCGGTTCGACCACCGCCGGGGTAGCGGTGCCGGTCGGTGGGGGCGGGGTTCCGGTAGCGGGGTCGGGGTTGTTCTCCGACGAGCCGGCCGCGGCCTCGGCCGTGGTCTCTGCCCCGGGGGTGGCTTCGGTGTCGGGGCGTTGGGGGTCGATGTGGCCGGCGGTTTTGATTTTGTGGTGTAGCCAGCACAGTCGGTGCAGGTTCGCCAGGTCGGTCGGGCCGCCGGTGGTGGGGTCGTGGTGGTTGAACTCTTCGATGTGGTCGTCCTCTGCGGCCAGGACGGTGGGGCGGGTGCAGCCGGGTGCGGCACAGACGGGGTGGCGCAGGCGGAGTTGGAGCCGCATCTGCGCGGAGGGGGTGTAGGTGCCGGCGGTCACGGGGAGGTAGGCACCGGTGGTGGGGTCGGTCAGGATCCGCTGCCACGTCACCTCCCCGGCCGCGAGGGCTCTGGCTTGGTCGGCGGGGATCGGGGTGAGGCCGTCGATCAGGCCGGGTGCGTTTTCGAGTCCGAGGAGGGTCATGGCCGGGACGGTCACCAGCATCCGGTACGCCTTGGTGGTGTCGGGGACGGGGTCGGTGTCCAGGAGGGTGTGGGTGAGGATCGCGTAGTGCAGGGCTTTCAGCGACAGGGGGCGGCCGTGGTCGCGGACGGTCTGATCGAGGTCGAAGGGGATCTCGGCGTGATCGTCGTCCTGGAGGGCGGCGCGTTGGGCTTTCTGCACGGTGCGGGCGGAGATATCCAGGCGGTGGGCGAGGGTTTTGATCTCGGGGATGGGCCCGGTGACTGAGAGGGTGGCCAGCCCGCAGGTGGGGTCGGCGATCTCTAGATCCACTCGTCGCTGCGTCCGCGGTGGGGAGGGCAGGGTCCTGGCGGTGATGCGGACGATCAGGGTTTTGAGGTGGGTTTCGAATTTGTGGCGGGAGATCGAGGCGAGGTCCCATCCGGCGACGTGCTCATCGATAGCCCGGACCTGTTGATCGGTCAGGGAGCGGATGTGGCGCAGGAGGTAGTGGTGGAATCCTTCGGGCATCACCCCGGTCGTGAGGGCCTGGAACGTGGCCGGGAGGAGGTCGACGGACCGGTGGGCATCGCGCAGGAGGCGTTCGGCCTGGTTCGTCGTCACCCGCAGTCCGGTGGCGATCTTCATCGCGGAGATGTCGGCCTCGTCGATCAACCCGTCGGTCGCGGGGTCGTGGGTGAAAAACGCGACCAACAGTTCCTGCTGGCGAGCGTAGAGCAGACCTCGTTCACGCATCGTCTCGTGCAACGCGAGGACCCGCTCGGCCTGGTCACTACCAGGGGCGGTGTCGGCTTTGGCGAGGATCCGCTGCGCAGGGCCTGTCAATTTGTTTGTGTAAGCGGGGTGGTCACAGGTAGGGGTTGATTCGGTCGGGGTAGGCCGCGGCGAGTTGGGCGAGGGCTTGATTCCAGTTCGTGACGATCTGGCCCTCGACGAGTCGGCCCTGGGCTTTGCGCTGGCCGGCGGGCTTGCCGTGGTCCCGAGCGCGTTCGGCAGCGCGTTTGTCTTCGATGTTGCAGATCGCTAGCCAGAGCAGCTTCACCGCCGCGTCCGTGGAGGGGAAGTGGCCGCGGTTCTTGGTCACCTTCCGTAGTTGGAAGTTCAGCGACTCGATGCTGTTGGTCGTGTAGATGACCTTGCGGAGCATCGGCGGGAACTGCAGGAACGGAATGAACCGCTCCCACGAGTTTGCCCAGGTCGCAGCGGTTGAGGGGTACTTCTGTCCGAGGTCGGAGGCTTCGAACTCGGCCAGCGCCTGCCGGGCGACGTCCTCGCTGGGCGCGGTGTAGATCGGCTTGAGCGCAGCGGCGACTTTCTTGCGGTCCTGGTAGGCGACGAACCGCATCGAGGCTCGGATCAGGTGGACCACGCAGGTTTGGACCATCGAGTCCGGCCAGGTCGCCTCGATCGCCTCGGGGAGGCCTTTCAGCCCGTCGCAGCACACGATCAGCACGTCCCTCACGCCCCGGTTGGCGAGGTCCGCGCAGACGTGGGCCCAGAACGCCGATCCCTCGGTGTCCTGGACCCAGATCCCCAGCACGTGCTTGATCCCCTCGAGATCCACTCCGACGGCGATGTAGGCGGCGCGGTTGATCACCTGGTTGTTCTCCCGGATCTTGATCCGGATCGCGTCGAGGTAGATCACCGGATAGAACTCCTCCAACGGCCGTGACTGCCAGGCCAGGACCTCCTCGCTGACGGCATCGGTGATGTTGCTGATCGTCTCGTGAGACAGGTCCGTGCCGATCGTGGAGGCAAGGTGGTGCTGGATATCGCGGATCGTCATCCCACCCGCGTAGAGGCTGATGATCATGTCATCGAGCCCACCGAGGCGCCGCTGGCCCGTGGGGACCAGGCGCGGGATGAACGACCCGCCCCGGTCGCGGGGGATGTCCAACTCGATCGGCCCGACCTCGGAGGCGACCGTCTTCGGTGTCTTCCCATTGCGCGAGTTGGCGTGCTCCGACGCCCGCGCGGAGCCCTTCTCATAACCCAGATGGCTGGTCAGCTCTGCCTGGAGGCCCCGCTCGAGCGCGGCCTTGACCAGTGCTGGCACGAATCCACCGTCACCAGTGAGTTCGACATTTCCGTCATCGATCTGCTCGAACAGGGCATCGAGCTGTCCCGAGGCCTTCAGCTGCTCGACCAGGTCCTGGCCCGAGGGCTCGTCACTCGGCTGCTGCTTCTCATCGGTCATGGTCATGATTCTTACCGTTCCTCTCGGTACGGCTTACACAGACCATCTGACACGCCCGCTGCGCAGTAAGCGGGGCCTGGGCCAACACCGGCCAAGACGCCACCCCCGGCACCTCCCCACCCGCGCCACTGCCCGCGGAGCTGGCCGCGGTGCTGGCCGTGGGGGAGGGGCCGGGCGAGCTGGCGGACGTGCTGGCAGCGCCACCTGGCGGCCTCTGACTGGAGGGCGAGGGGGCGGACTGGTCGCCGCCGCCGGGGCGAGACCGGCCCGGGGTGCTGCTGGAGTCCAGCTCGTCACCCACCACAATCCCCTCCATCCCACGAATCACGCCAGCCGCGATGCCGACGAAATCACCAGCATCAGTACCGGCGTGTTCCTTCCATTCTAGAACATCGAACACGCCGATAAAAGACCCCACCGCCGATCACGCGAGAATGTGGATAACCACCCTCTGTGGAGGAAAGATACCCCCGGACCCTGAAGCCCGAAGTCTGGAGCCCGGCGCGCGATACCTGGAGCTCGACACTGAAGCACGCGCCGGTGCCGGCGCCAGCGCTGGTGCTGGTGCTGGACACCCGAGCCCAGGCCGTGAAACTTCGCGCCGCCCCGCTGCGCTGCGCTGTGGTGTGCTGCGTTGTGATTGCCCGAGAGGGGGTCGGCGCGCCGCACGCAGCGCCTGGCACACCCTCGGGCGGAGCCGGCGATCCTCCCGAGTGCGGAGGTGGAGTGGCGCGCAATGCCCCGCGCACCATGACATGCGCCGCGCCAGACGCCGCAACCTGCCCATTGTGGATAAGCGCCCATGGGGGAGGAAAGACCACGATTGCCCGCTGCGGCGAGATGAATGGGGATAACCACCCACTGGGGAGGAAGAATAGAACCACCGAGATCGACATCCCGAACATCGTCGGGCACACAAACCCCTTTCCGAACGACACACTCGACCCGACACCCGACCGTGACCTCCGTCCCGGGAGCTGACTGCCCGGCTCTGCGAGGATGTCCACCATGACCGTGCTCGTCGCCTACGCGACCCATTCCGGAGCCACCCGTACCGTGGCCGAGACCCTCGTCGAGACATTGCGCGCGGAGGGCCTGGACCCTGTGCTCGCCGACGTTGCGGAGGACCCGGACCCCGCTGGCCACGACGCCGCGATCCTCGGGTCCGCCGTGCGCGTCGAGTCCTTCGAGAAGTCCTTCGTGACCTGGGTGTCCAGGCATCGCGCGCGGATCGATGAGGTCCCAGTTGCATTGTTCTCCTGTTCCGGCTCCGCCGCTGATCCGGCCAAGGGCGGCCGGCAGAAGGCGACCGACGACTTCCTCGAGCGCACCGGCATCGCCCCGGTCGCGGTGAAGAACTTTCCCGGGTGGGTTCTCATGGACAGGATCCCGGTGCACGAGCAGCTGCTGCTGAAGTCGATGCGCACGCCTACCGGCGACTTCCGCGACCTGCCGGCCGTCGCCGCCTGGGCCCGGGAGATCGCACCGGGGCTCAGCGGCTGAGGGCGCGCTCGAGCAGCCGACGGTGGAAGCGGTCCTCTCCGGTGACCTCCGGGTGGAAGGCCGTGGCCAGCAGGTTCCCCTGCTCGACGGCGACGATGCGGCCGTCGCCCAGGCGGGCGAACACGTCGGCGGACGGGCCGACGTCCGTCACCTCCGGAGCGCGGATGAAGCTCGCCGCGACCGGTCGTGCCCCGAGCGCCGGCACGGCGAGGTCGGTCTCGCAGGACTCGTTCTGGCGACCGAAGGCATTGCGCCGCACCGTGACGTCGAGACCGCCGAGGGTCAGCTGACCGGTGATCGCGTCCTCGAGGCGGTCCGCCAGCAGGATCATGCCGGCGCACGTCCCGTACACCGGGAGCCCCTCCGCGATCGCCGCACGCAGCGGGTCACGCACCCCGAAGGCCCTGGCCAGGTGGTCGATCACGCTCGATTCGCCGCCGGGCAGCACCAGGGCGTGGACGCCCGCGAGCTCCTCGGCGCGGCGCACCCGCACCACCTCGGCGCCGAGCTCCGCGAGCATCCGTGCGTGCTCGCGCACGTCGCCCTGGAGGGCGAGGATCCCGACCCGAGGTCTCGCGCCGGGGCCGCTCACCAGCCGCGATCGGCCAGACGGTGCGGTGCGGGGACGTCGGCGACGCTGATCCCGACCATCGCCTTGCCGAGCCCGCGCGAGACCTCGGCGACCACGGAGGGGTCGTCGTGGAAGGTGGTGGCCCTGACGATCGCCGCGGCGCGCGCCGCAGGGTCCCCGGAGGTGAAGATGCCGGAGCCGACGAAGACCCCGTCGGCCCCGAGCTGCATCATCATCGCGGCGTCCGCCGGCGTCGCGACCCCACCGGCGGTGAACAGCACGACCGGCAGGGACCCGCGTTCGGCGACCTCCTTGACCAGGGAGAACGGGGCCTGCAGATCCTTGGCGGCGACGTAGAGCTCGTCCTCGCTCTTGGCCGCCAGCGCCCGGATCTCCGCGGTGATGGTGCGGATGTGCCGGGTCGCCTCGGAGACGTCACCGGTGCCGGCCTCCCCCTTGGAGCGGATCATCGCCGCGCCCTCGGTGATCCGCCGCAGGGCCTCGCCGAGGTTGGTCGCGCCGCACACGAAGGGCACGGTGAAGGCGTGCTTGTCGATGTGGTTGACGTAGTCGGCGGGGGAGAGCACCTCGGACTCGTCGACGTAGTCGACCCGCAGCTGCTGCAGCACCTGCGCCTCGACGAAGTGGCCGATCCGGGCCTTGGCCATCACCGGGATCGAGACCTCGGCGGTGATGGCGTCGATGAGGTCCGGGTCGCTCATGCGGGCGACGCCGCCCTGGGCCCGGATGTCGGCGGGGACGCGCTCGAGGGCCATGACGGCGACCGCGCCCGCGTCCTCGGCGATCCGCGCCTGCTCGGCGGTGACGACGTCCATGATGACGCCGCCCTTCAGCATCTCGGCCAGGCCGCGCTTGACCGTGCCGGTTCCGGTGGTGGCTGTGCTCATGGCTCTCGTCCCATCCTTCTGATATTGACCTATGCCAAAAACTAGCATGGCGCATGCCAGTACTCGAGGCCGCCGCCGACCGGTCCGCGATCCGGGACGGCGCCACCTAGACTCGAGGGCGTGAGCACGGACCAGGAGCAGGTGATCAGCGGCGGCACCGCCGCGGAGATCGCCGACAGCGTGCGCGGCCTCGTCGAGCGCGGTGCCCTGGCCCCGGGGAGCCCCCTTCCCTCCGTGCGCGCTCTGGCGGAGCAGCTCGGCGTCAACCGCAACACCGCCGTGGCCGCCTACCGCACGCTCGCCCGTTCCGGCGTCGTCGTCTCCCAGGGTCGCGCCGGCACCCGCGTCGCCCAGCGCTCCCGCGTCCCGCAGGAGGGCTTCGCCGCCGCCGGTTCCTTGCGCGACGTCGGGACCGGCAACCCCGATCCGTCGCTGATCCCCGATCTGCGCCCCGCGCTCGCAGCGGCCGTCGGGCGCCCCGTGCTCTACGGCGAACCGGTCATCGACCGCGACCTGGAGAGCTGGGCGCGGGTCTGGGTCGGGTCCGACCTGCCGGGGGATGCAGACGACCTGCGTCTGACGCTGACCAGCGGTGCCGTCGACGCCGTCGAGCGCCTGCTGGCCCAGGCCCTCCTGCGCGACGACGCCGTGGCCCTCGAGGACCCGTGCTTCCTGGCCAGCATCCATCTCTCCCGGATCGGCGGCTATCGGGCCGTTCCCGTGCCCGTCGACGCCGAGGGCATGACCGTCGACGGACTCCGCCATGCGCTCGACCAGGGCGTCCGCGCGGTGGTGAGCACGCCGCGGGCCCAGAACCCCACCGGGGCATCGCTCACGCCGCGGCGCGCCGCCCAGCTGCGCGAGGTGCTGGCCGATCACCCCTACGTGCTCGTCGTCCAGGACGACTACTTCTCGTTCCTCTCCCGTCGGCCGTTCTTCTCGATCATCGGCCCCGAGCACCGGCGCTGGGCGCTGATCCGCTCCGTGTCCAAGTTCGCCGGCCCCGACATGTGCCTGGCCGTGACCGCCTCCGACCCCGACACCGCCGCCCGCTTGGCGCTGCGCCTCAGCCCCGGCACCACCTGGGTCAGCCACCTGCTGCAGCGGCTCACGCACGGGGTGATGACCGACGCCGGCGCCCTCGCCCTCATCGAGCAGGCCGGTGCGCACTACGCCGAGCGCAACACCGCCTTCGCCGAACGCCTGGCCGACCACGGGCTCGAGGCCCCGCCCGGGGACGGCCTGAGCCTCTGGGTGCCGGTGCCGGTGCCCGCCCGGGACGTCGCCGAGCGCCTCATGCGCCGCGGCTGGCTGGTCCGCACCGGCGACGAGTTCCGGCTCGAGCCGACCGACGAGCCCTCTCGCCACCTGCGCCTGACCGTGCACGACCTGGACCAGCAGGCGGCGAGGACCCTCGCCTCCGACCTCGCCGCCGCGGTGGACGAGGCCTGCTGAGCCGCCGTGCTCAGAGCTGCCGGATCACCCGGGCCGGAGTGCCGACGGCGACCACGTTCCTCGCCGCCGCGGTGGACGAGGCCTGCTGAGCCGCCGTGCTCAGAGCTGCCGGATCACCCGGGCCGGAGTGCCGACGGCGACCACGTTCGCCGGCACGTCCTTCGTGACCACCGAGGCCGCACCGATCACCGAGTTCTCACCGATCGTGACCCCTGGCAGCACGGTGGCGCCCCCGCCCAGCCAGACGTTGTCGCCGATCGTGATCGGCGCGGCCCGCTCCCACTGGTCGCGGCGGGGGCCCGGCTCGGTGGGATGGATCGGGGTCAGCAGTTGGACATTGGGGCCGATCTGGCAGTCGTCCCCGATCGTGATGGTCGCGACGTCGGCCGCCGTGAGGTGATAGTTGACGTAGGTGCGCTCACCCAGGACCAGGTTGCTGCCGTAGTCCAGGGCCAGCGGGGGCCGCACGACGGTCCCCGCCCCCAGGCCGCCCAGCAGCTCGGCGAGCAGCTCCCGGGCCTCGGCCGCCTCGGCGAGCCACGCCCGGTGGTAGCGGTCCGTCAGCCGGGCGGCCCGATGCTGGGCCTCGCCGAGCTCCGCGTCGGAGACGTACCAGTCGCCCGCGAGCATGCGCTCACGCTGGGTGCGGGTATCGGCCGGGTCCGGGACGCTGTGCATGGATCGAGCCTAGCGGGCGGCGCCGGGGCCGCGAGGTGCAGACTGAGGGGGTGAGTGCGCCGCCGGACCCGACCCCGTTCCCGGGATACCGCACCGACGACCCGGAGTACCGCCGCATCACGCTCGCCCTGTTCTTCGCGGGGATCGCCACCTTCGCCACGCTGTACAGCACCCAGGCTCTGCTGCCGGAGCTCGCCGCCGCCTTCGCCGTCACCCCCGGCCAGGCCACGCTCTCGCTGTCGGTCGCGACCATCGGCCTCGGGGCGGCCCTGCTCGTCGCCGGCGCCCTGTCCGAGGCCTACGGGCGCACCCGGTTGATCCACCTCTCGCTGACCGCGTCGGCCCTGGTCGGCGTGGCCTGCGCACTCGCCCCCACCTGGGAGACGCTGCTCGGCCTGCGCCTGCTGCAGGGGATCGCGCTCGCGGGGCTGCCCGCGGTGGCGACGGCCTATCTGCGCGAGGAGATCCACGCCCGGGTGACGGCCCGCGCAGCCGGCCTCTACATCGGCGGCACCGCCCTCGGCGGGATGACCGGACGACTGATCACCGCCGGGATCGGCGAGAGTCTGGGCTGGCACTGGGCCCTCGGCACCATCGCCCTGGTGGGCCTCGGCTGCGCCCTCGCCGTCCGCCTGCTGCTGCCGGCGTCGCGGAACTTCGTGCCCGCCCCCGCCCGTCCGCTCCGGCTCGCGCGGATGATGGGTGGCGCGCTGCGGGACCCTGCGCTGCTGGCCCTCTACGCGATCGGCGGATGTGGGATGGGCGCGTTCGTCGCCGCCTACAACGCCCTGAGCTTCCGCCTGGTGGCCGAACCCTTCTCGCTCGGCCTCGGCGCCGCGGGACTGGTGTTCCTGGTCTACCCGGTCGGGACCGTCGGCTCGATCGTGGCGGGCCGCCTCGCGGACGCCTCCTCGCGCCGCCTGGTGGTCCCGATCGCGAGCGCGGTGCTGGCCGCGGGTCTGGCGCTGACGATCCCGGAGAACCTGTTCGTGCTGGTGGTCGGGGTGGCCGTGATGACCGGCGGGTTCTTCGCCGTCCACGGGGTCGCCAGTGGCTGGGTCCCGGTGCGCGCCCACGCCGCGGGTCTCGCCCCCGGGCCGGCGGCCTCGGTGTATCTGTTCGCCTACTACCTGGGGTCCTCCGTGTTCGGCAGCCTCGCCGGCCTCGTCTGGTCCGCCGGCGGGTGGTCCGGGGTCATGACGCTCACCCTGACGCTGACCGGGATCGTCGTCGTGCTGGCGCTGCTGCTGCGACGCACCCGGTCGCTGGAGAGCGGGAGGAGCTGATGGAGCTCGCACTCGTGGTCGTGATCGGCGCGGTCGTGCTCGGCGTGACCCTCCAGCGCACCAGCGGTATGGGCACCGGCCTCGTGCTCTCGCCGACGCTGGTGCTGGCGATCGGCCCGGTCGCCGGGGTGCTGCTGACCAACATGACGACCGTCGTCTCGGCCATCTTCCTGACCGTCGCCGTGCGGGCGGACATCGACTGGGGCCGCTACGCCCGGGTCGCGCCGGCCATCGTGCTCGGTTCGGTGCCAGCTGCCCTCCTGGTGCATCGGACCGCATCCGGATGGCTCGAGGTGATCATCGGCGCGACCCTGCTGCTCTCCCTCGCGGCCACCCCATTGCTGCACCGGCTGACCGAGGTGCCGCCACGGCGCGCAGGGCTGGTCGCCGGGCTGCTGGGCGGCTTCCTGAACACCGCCGTCGGTGTCGCGGCCGCCGCGATGCTCGCCTACGCGCAGGTGACCCGTTGGGAGCAGAAGCCCTTCGCCGCCACCCTCCAGCCGATCTTCCTCGCCATGGGAGTGACCTCGGTGGTGACGAAGCTGCTGGTGGGCGGCGCCGGAGCCGCGCAGCCTCCGCCGTGGCCGCTGATCCTCGCCGCCGTCGGCTCCGTCCCGCTGGGCGTGCTGGTCGGTGGAGCCGTCGCCCGCCGGGTCCCGGCGCGGGCGGCCCGGTGGGCTGCCGTGGTGGTCGTCGTGCTCGGGTCGACGGCGACCCTCGTGCGCGGCCTCGGCCAGGTGCTCGGCGCCTCCGTCCCGTGAACTTCCCGGGCCCCGGACTCAGGCGAGGGACCCGTACCAGGGCCGGCAGACGTCGTCCTGGGTGGGGGCCGAGGTGATCTCCAGCAGGTGCCCGGTGCCGGTGCGCACGAAGGTCGGGGAGTAGTTGGGGCAGTAGTTGTTCCAGGGGTCTTCGACCGGCACCGGCGCGGGCTCCGTGACCCAGTGGACCTTCCCCTGCAGAGAACGGTCGTGCGTGCGCAGCACCACCTGTCCGTTGTCGGTCGCGACCGCGCCGTCGGCGGTGTAGTGCATCTGGGAGCCGAGGAGCACCGAGCCGTCCTCGTCGATCGTGAGGGTCGGCGTGTGGCGGGGCTCGGTGCCGTCGGCCGCCTGGATCAGCGGATCGCGCGAGGTGACCGCTCCCCACCGACGCGGATCGTCGGTGGTGCGCAGGTAGGTGCGGCAGAGGTCCTGCGGCCCGCAGATCTCGTAGCTCATCGCCCACTGCCCCGTGCACAGCCGGCGCACGTTCGGCATGCCGGGCCGCGCCGCCGGGTCCTCGAGCTCGACGATCGGCTCCCGGTCCGTCCAGGTCAGGGCGTCGGTCGAGGTCTGCTGGACGATCTTCTGCGAGTGATTGTCCCCGTCGGTCTCATCGCAGAACCAGAGCACGAGGGTGTCGTCATCGGTGACGGCGAACTCCGGCTCCCACAGGCCGCCGTCGTTCTCGGCGACGGCGGTGATCGCGATCCGCTCCCAGCTGCGGCCGACGTCCGTGCTCGCCCAGATCCGGATCGACATCCGGCGCTCCGCGACGTCGGCGCCGACGGAGGCGCTCCACAGCAGGGTGCCCGCCGGGAGATCGCCGACGGCGCGCGGCAGCTCGTACAGGGTGGCGCAGCACAGTCCCTCCCCGGTCTCGGTGGCCTGGTCGGAGACGCTGCTGATCTGCGCAAAGGTGGCGCCGCCGTCGGTGGACTCCCAGATCGCGCCGTACCCCGAGGGGCCGTCGAAGGAGACCACGGAGGCGAGCAGTCGATCGTCCGCCTCGCCCTGGTGGGCCAAGCGGATCACCCGCGGGTACAGGCCGGTGCCGTCGACTAGCAGCTGCGGGGGCCGATCCTCGCGGTCCCGGCCGTGGCCGGTTCCGCCCGGGCGACCGGGGCCGCCGTCGGCGAGGGAGGGAGCGGTCACGCCGGCGGCGGCGGTGCCGGTCAGGGCCGCGGTCAGGGCGGTGGTCATCGTGCGTCGTCGCATGGTCGTGTCGTCACTTTCTGCAGGGTGGGTGGACGGAAGCGGTGTCAGGAGCGTGCCCGGAGGCGGATCATGGCCCAGCTGATCGGGGGGAGGGCGGTGGCCAGGGTGGCGGCCTCGAGCTGCACCCCGGTCAGGGGGCGCGGCACGACGCGGTCGGGGTCATCGGCGGTGTTGACGGCGTAGGGGTCCTCCTCGTGCAGGAGGACGGCGTCGACGACTTCGAACCGCCCGGCCCCGTCAGCGGTCCCGAACGCCTCGAGCGGGACCGAGAGCTCGAGGTGCTCGTCCGGGGCTCGGTTGACCGCGAACACCGTGAGGTCCCCGGGCCCCTCGCCCCAGGTGGCCACGGCATCGAGCGCGGTGCTGGGGCCGTGCTTCGCGGTCTCGACGGTGGGGGAGTCGATCGCGGCGGTCAGCACCTGCCCCCGCGCATGGGCGGAGGTCAGCGCGAAGGGGTGGAAGATGCTCTGGCGCCAGGCCCGGCCCCCGGGTTCGGTGCGGATCGGGCCCAGCACGTTGACCAGCTGCGCCTGGGAGGCCGAGGCCACGCGGTCGGTGTGCCGCAGCAGGCTGATCAGCAGTGATCCCACCACCACGGCGTCCTGCGCGGTGTAGGTGACCTCGGCGAAGCGGGGCGCCTCGGGCCAGTCGTCCCCCGTCGGCTCCTTCCCGGGGTCGCCCCCTCCGGAGCCGGAGACGTTCCACTCGTCGAAGCTGATCATGATCCGCTTCCGGTGGCCGCCGAGCGTCCGCACGTGGTCGCTGGTGGCCACGACGGCGTCGATGTAGGCGTCCATGTCCTCGGCCGAGGCGAGGTAGGAGGCCGAGTCGCCGTCCTCCTCGCGGTAGTACACATGGGCCGAGAGCATGTCGATCGCGTCGTACCCGGCCTCGAGCACCGCCTGCTCCCAGCTGCCGAAGGTGGGCATCGCCGAGTGGGAGGAGCCGCAGGCCACGAGCTCGAGATCGGGATCCTGCCGGCGCATCGCCCGCGCAGTCCGCGCCGCGAGCCGTCCGTACTCCTCGGCGGGGCGGTGCCCGATCTGCCAGGGCCCGTCCATCTCGTTGCCCAGGCACCACATGCGGATGTCGTACGGCGCGGCGTGGCCGTTCGCCGCCCGGTGGTCGGCGAGCTCGGTGCCGACGGCGGCGTTCGCGTACTCGAGCACGTCGAGGGCCTCCTGCGCTCCCCGGGTGCCGAGGTTCACGGCGTACATCGGCTCGACGCCGGCACGCTCGGCCCAGGTCATGAACTGATCGAGGCCGAAGGTGTTGGGCTCGGTGGAGTGCCAGGCGAGGTCCGGGCGTCGGGGCCGGTCCTCGAGCGGGCCGACGCCGTCCTCCCAGCGGTAGCCGGAGACGAAGTTGCCGCCGGGATAGCGCACCGAGCTGACGCCGAGCTCACGGGTCAGCGCGAGGACGTCGGTGCGCAGGCCGTCGGCATCGGCCAAGCGGTGACCGGGCTCGTAGATCCCGGTGTACACGCAGCGCGCCATGTGCTCGACGAAGCTGCCGAAGGTGCGACGGCGCACCGGGCCGACGCGGTGGGCGGGGTGCAGGTGGACTGCCGTGCGGAGGGTCATCGGTGACTCCTGGGCCCGCGGGGATCGAGGGTGGGAGAGGTCCACGGGCGGGTGTTCGCAGACCTTAGTTCAACGATGTACGTGTGGCCAGACCCCGAGAGCAGGAAACCTTCGCGGGCGAACGTGCCTCACCTCGGTTCTCGGCCGATGGAGGACGTGAATTGTGGGATCCGCCGGACCTCTGGGACCCTCAGGTCTCCGAGTGTCACGACGTCCGGGCTCTGTGACGAGCGGTGCCCCCTCCGCTCCCCATGGAAAGTGCAGTACATGAGTTTCATCGTGCAAGCGCCCCTCCACGTCCGGTCCGGCACGTTCGAACTGGGGCCGGTGCAGATCGGAGCGGTCGAGTCTGGCGTCACCCTTGTCGCCGGGGGCAATGGGTGCGGGAAATCGACCCTCTTCCGCGAGCTCGACCGGACGGCACGGGCAGAGGGACGGCGCATCGCCTTCCTGCCTCAGACCTTCACGTTCCCACCGTTCGCGCGGGTGCGCGACGTATGCCGCTTCGTCGCCGAACGACGAATCGACGAGCGTGAGCAGCGCGGCGCGGCCATCGAGGAGGCCCTTGCCCGTACCGGGCTCACGGAACAGGCGCAGTTGTCCACTCGCCGACTCTCCGGCGGGATGCACCGCCGATTGGGAATCTGCCTGACGGTGATCGGCGACCCGGAGGTCGTCGTCCTCGATGAGCCCTCCACCGGGCTGGATGTCAGCCAGCGGCGAGGGCTGCGAGAGGTGATTCGCGCCGTGGCGCGCACGACGCCGGTCCTGATGTCCACGCACATCGTCGACGACATCGATGTTCTTGCCGATCGGGTCCTGCTGCTGCGCGACGGGAAGGCGGTGTTCGACGGGTCGTCCGGGGAGTTCCTCGGCCATGCGGACGGCGATGCCGAGCGTCCGTGGGAATCTGCCTACGAGCGTCTGCTCGCGAGCTCGGTGGAGGAGGTCTCATGAGCAGGAGGATGGCCGCACCCTGGGCCGCTCTGATCGCCATGACGATCAGCCAGATCGTCATCCTGGGCCAGGAGGGGATGCCGTGGCGGGGAGAGGTTTTCTGGTCACTGATCACAGTGGAGGCAGGGATGCTTCCTGCGCTGCTGATCACCGCGGTCGCCGTCTGCGTGGACGCGAGGGTGGCCATCGATCCCCAGCGCATGAATCTGCTGGCGACGGGGGATCTGCGGGCTCGGTACGTGACGCGCTACGCCGCGACGACGGCCGCGTGCTTCGTGGCACCGGTTCTCGTGGCCGGCGCTCTGGTGTCCCTCACCTGGCCGGAGTACTGGGGGTACTCGCCGATGGCGTCGACGGTGCACCTGCTGGTCTCGCTGCTCTCCACGCTCGCGATCCTCTCCGTGGTGCTGTGCGTCGCCGTCGCCGGAGGCATCGTCGGGCCCATCGTCGGAGTGCTGGCGGCGCTGTGGCTCGGAGTGACCGCCCTCGGCGAAGGCGGTCTCGTCACGATCGGCAGTTCCACCGGGTCGATGCTCGGATTCGCTCCATCGTGGGGATCTCTCGCCGCGCAAGCCGTTGCTTCAGTGATCGCGATCGGTGTGAGCACGTGGGCTGTCGCGACCTGGGCCCCCTCCATCAGGGGCCTCTCCTGGCGCAGGATCGGTGCGTTCGCGGTGCTCGTCATCCTCGCCGCTTCGCCGGCGCTCGCCTTGACGCTCTATGTCCCCACGACCGACGGGCGGCTCATGTGCTACGGCGACGGTGGCCAGGGCATGCGCACCTGCGTCGCGGAACAGCATGAGCGGCTCCTCGATCCCCTCCACGAGAGGTTCGAGGAGTTCCGAGCCGCGGCACAGGATGCGGGCGTGGAGGATGCGCTGCCGCACACGGTCGTCGAGTCGTACACCCTGACGAGGACCGACACGGTGCAGTCGAATCTGAGGATCTCCGGAGATGTCGCGGACTGGCGTCCCACGAACGAGGAGCTCGGTGCGGCAGACCCGGAGGTGAGCCGGCAGTCGGTGGCCGAGGAGCTGGCCATGCCCTCCCACTGTCCACAGGTCTCGGCCGATGTGCCGCCCTCGGACGCCTTCTGGAAGGACTACAACGATCTCACCGACGCCTATCTGACCCTCGTCGACGAGGAAGCCTCCTCGGCGGATCAGGAGGCCGCAGCCGCCGACATCGAGGAGATCACTCCCGGCCTGCAGCAGTGCGACTTCTGAGATGACGAAACGGCTCTCCCCTCCGCCCCTGTGGCTGTGGGCGCGGCTGCTGCTGCCGTGGCCGCTGATCGTCGCCGCGGTCGGGTCCCTGGTGTTCCTGCTGCTCCTGGGCGGGACGTCGGTTCCGCTCGTCGGGTCCATCGGCGACAGCAGACTGCTCTGCTTCGCCGGCACGCTCCTGGGCGGTGTCGCCGCCTTGGCGGGTGGGATGGACGGGCCGTTCTGGCGCGCCTGGGACCCCTTCCGCGATGTCGTGGCCCGCCTCGTGTGGGGCGTCGTCCTGTTCGGGGCGAGCGCGGGAGGCGCCTCGGTGGTGTTCGCGGCCCACGGAGCGCTCGGGTCTCCGGCGATCTCGCTGTTCCTCGTGACCTGGGGAGCGGCGATGTTCGCGGCGGTGGTGCTCGGGCCGATGTGGGCGGCGGGGCCGTCGCTGGCGATGACTGTCGCGGCGATGTTGACCGTGTTCAGCCCCGCGCAGTGGTGGGGGCTCGGATTCCTGCTCGATCCTCGGCATGCCGCTGTAGCTCTGACCTGCGGCGCTGCCTGTTGTCTCGCGGGGAGTGCCGCATACGTGGCCTGGGGGACGAGCGCGATCCGACGGTAGGACCGGTGACGGACCAGCGGCGGGAAAGGTGCTTGCCGACACTAGTTCAACGATGTACCTTAGCGCTCATCTTTCGTCCATCGTCGGGCGAGAAGGGTCGGCCGGCCGATGGGGCCCCGACGTGGTACCTCGGTGCGGCAGGTGCCGGCCGGGTGGTCTCGAGGACGAGACAGATCGGAGCACGATGAGACGACGACGATTCCTCACCGGTGCCGCCGGCGCCGCCGCGACCGTCGCGGCGGGTGCCGCTGCCGGCTGCGGCAACCTCCATTCCGCCGACCCCGACGTGCTGACGTTCATGTTCCGCGGCTCCACCCAGGAGCGGGAGGTGTTCGGCCGGGCCGTCGAGCTCTTCCGCCAGCGCACCGGGCACCGGGTCAACCTGATCTCCACCGCCGTGGACCAGTACTCCACGAAGCTGCAGACGGCGATCCTCGGCAACTCGGTGCCCGACGTGTTCTACTTCGACGCGCCGATGACCACCGCCTACGTGGTCAACGGCGTGCTGGCCGATCTCACGCCCTACATCGAGGCCACCGACCTCCCCGTCCACGACATCTGGCCCGCGGGCCTGGACCTGTACCGCTTCGACGGAGAGCGGATCGGGCGCGGGAGGCAGTACGCGATGCCCAAGGACCTCGGCCCCTTCTCCTTCGGCTACAACAAGACCCTCTTCGCCGAGCTCGGGGTGGAGCCGCCGGATCCCGACGTGCCGCTGGACTGGGACGAGTTCCTCGAACGCTGCCAGGCGCTCACCGGCGACCGCGACGGAGACGGCGCCACCGACTCCTGGGGGACCTCGGTGAACGTCGCGGCCGAGATCCATTCCTACATGTGGTCCAACGGCGGCAACTGGCTCAGCGACGACCACCGCACCGTCACCATCGACACCCCGGAGTTCGCCGAGGCCCTGCAGTACATCGTCGACCTGCGCGAGGTGCACGGCGTGACCCCGTCGATCAACGAGACCGAGGGCATGGACGGATACCAGCGCTGGCTGCGCGGGCAGATCGGCTTCTTCCCCGTCGCCCCCTGGGACCTGACGCTGTACCGCACCCTCGACTTCGAGTTCGACCTGTGCCCCTACCCCGCCGGGCGCGGCGGGGAGTCGGCCACCAACATCGGCTCCCTGGGCATCGGCGTCTCCGCGACCAGCCGTCGGCCGGAGCGCGCCGCCGAGCTCGCGATGTTCCTGGCCTGCGATCCCGACGCCCAGGCGATCATCGTCGGCGAGGGGCAGACCATCCCCAACACCCGCTCCCACGCCGCCGAATGGGTGAAGGACACCTCGCTCGAACCGCAGAACAAGCAGGAGTACATCGACATCGTCGAGGACTACGGCCGGTTCGTCCCCAACACCGTCACCTACACCCCCGAATGGCTCGACGCCTTCCACACCAACCTCCAGCCGGTGCTCGAGGCCCGCGAGGACGTCAGCGAATACCTCGCGGCCACCCAGCCCGTGATGCAGGACTTCCTGGACGACGGGTACGAGCAGTTCCGCATCGACCAGGAGGCGAACGCGCAGTGAGTGCCACGACGACCACCCCCGCGCCCGCGTCCGTGCGCCTCACCGGCCAGGGCGGCACCTCCCGGCACCGGCCCGGCGACGGCCGGCTGCACCGCTCCGAACGGATCTGGGGCCGGGTCTTCATCGCCCCGCCCGTGATCGGCTTCGCCCTGTTCGCCCTCGCACCGCTGATCTTCTCCTTCTACGCGGCCTTCACCCACTGGAACGGCCTGTCGGCCCCGCTGTTCTCCGGGCTGACGAACTTCCGCACCATGGCTACGGACCCCCAGTTCTGGCAGTCGCTGTGGAACACCCTGTTCCTGATGCTGGGCATCCCGATCGGGCTCGCGATCTCGCTGGCTCTGGCCCTCGCGCTGAACCGGCAGATGCCCGGCCGCGCCGCGTTCCGCGTCATCTACTATCTGCCGGGCGTCTCCTCCGTGGCCGCCATCTCGATCCTGTGGCAATGGGCGCTGAACGGGGACTTCGGCCTGGTCAACCAGCTGCTGGCGACCGTCGGCATCGAGGGGCCGAACTGGCTCGCGGAGAAGATGTGGGTCAAGCCCGCCCTGATCCTGATGGGCGTGTGGAAGGGCATCGGCTTTTCCACCCTGCTCTACCTCGCCGCGCTGCAGTCCGTGCCACGCACGCTCCTGGAGGCGGCGATGCTCGACGGCGCCGGGGCCTGGCGGAGGTTCCGCCACGTCACGCTCCCGATGCTCAGCCCCGTCACGTTCTTCCTGGTCGTCACCGGGATCATCGGCGGCGCGCAGATGTTCGCGGAGATCAACATCATGACCCCGACGGGCGGCCCCGAGTTCGGTTCCGCCACCATCGTCTGGTACATCTGGCAGCAGGGCTTCCAGAACCTGCAGCTCGGCTACGCGACCGCCATGAGCCTCGTCCTGGGACTGATGATCTTCCTGGTCACGGCCATCCAGTTCTACCTGAACTCCCGCAACGTCTTCACGGTGGAATGAGGAGGCCCGACATGGCTGCCACCAGTGCCATCCCGACCGCGCCCCTGCAGACCTCCGGGGTCGAGCCCGACGCCGCGCGCACCCGCCGGAGGAAGAGCGATCGACGCTTCCGGACCACGGGCGACGTCGTCGTCTTCGTCGTCCTGTGCCTGGGCGCCCTCACCATGCTGCTGCCGCTGGCCTGGATGCTCTCGACCTCGTTGAAGACCCAGCAGAACGTGTTCCTGCTGCCCCCGCAATGGATCCCCAGCCCCGTGGAATGGGGCAACTACCTGCGGATCTGGGAGGCCGGTCCGCTGCTGACGGGCATCGTCAACTCCTCGATCATCTCCCTGACGGTCATCACGATCGGCACCATCACTTCCTGCTTCGCGGCCTACGGCTTCTCCAAGATGAAGATCCCCGGCAAGAACGCGATCTTCCTGGCCCTGCTCGGCGGCATCATGATCCCGTTCCCGGCGCTCATGATCCCCACCTTCATGCTGTTCTCGAAGATCGGCTGGGTGGACACCCTGCTGCCGCTCATCGTGCCGGGCCTGTTCGGCAACCTCATGATGGTGTTCTTCCTGCGTCAGTACCTGATGAGCGTGCCGGACTCGCTGATCGAGGCAGCCGTTATCGACGGGGCGAGGCACCCGCAGATCTTCGGCCGGATCGTGCTGCCGCTGATCCGGCCCGCGATCGCCGCCCAGGTGATCCTGTGGTTCATGGGCACCTGGAACGACTACCTGGGCCCGATCATCTACCTGAACTCCGAGAACGTGCACACGCTGCAGCTGGTGATCGCGAACTTCAACGCTACCTACGCGGTCCAGACCGACTACCCGCTGATCATGGCGGCCTCGATCGTCTCCCTGCTGCCGGTGCTCGGCGTGTTCCTGATCTTCCAGCGCCAGATCATCGAATCCATCGCGCTGACCGGCAACAAGGGATGATCACGTGACCCCGACGGGAGCGGCGGGCACCGTCATGGAGGCCCTGGCCTGGATCCCGCGGCTGGTCCTGCTGCACCTGGCCTGGGTGCTGCTGGTGCTGCTGGGGGCGGTGATCGGCGGGATCGCCCCGGCCACCGCCACCCTGATCGCGCTGCTGCACGGGGACGAGGAGCTCGCGGCCACCGATGGACCCCGCGCCCTCGCCGCCGCGGTGCTGCGCCGGTACCGCGACGAGCTGGTCCCGGCCAACCGCGCCGCCGGGCCCTTCGTGGTGATCGCCCTGGCCGCGGGTCTGAACGTGGTCCTCGGCGTCGCCGGGGCGCTGCCCGGGTGGTTCTTCCCCCTCGGCTTCGGGGCCGCCCTGGTGCTGGTGGTGATCGGTTCCCTCGCGGCGGTCCACGCGCTGGCCCTGCACGCGCTGCGGCCATCGGCCCCGGAACCCATGATCTGGCGCGGCGCGCTCGCCGGGATCCTCCTGCTCCCCCTCGCCACCGCCTCCTGGACCGTCACGCTCGTGGCGACCCTGCTGATCTCGACGGTCATCCAGCCCGTCGCCCTGGCGTGCGGAGGTGGGATCCTGGTGGCCGTGACCACCTTCGTCCTCGTCCGTCCCTGGCAGTCCCGGCTCGACGCCGCCACGACGGGGGAGCGGTGATGACCTCCCCTCCCCGGCCCCGCAACGCCACCATGCGGGACATCGCCGAACGGCTCGGGGTCTCGATCAAGACCGTCTCGAACGTCGTCAACGACCGCCCCAACGTCGGCCCGCGCACCCGGGAACGGGTGCAGGAGGCGATCCGCGAGCTCAACTACCGCCCGCAGGTCGGCGCGCAGCAGATGCGCACCGGGACCAGCGGCCTGATCACCCTCGCGATCCCCTCCCTGGCCGGCACCTACTTCTCCGAGCTCGCCCAGGCCTTCGCCGACGAGGCCCAGCGGCGCCGCCGCAGCATCATGCTCCACAGCACCGCGGCAGGCCGCGAGGAGGAGCACAGCGTCCTCGCCGGCTTCACCCGTGTGCTGGGCGACGGCGTCGTCTTCAACCCCCTGCAGATCGGCGAGGACCTGCTGACGGACCTCGGCCGCACCATCCAGCCCACCGTGTTCATCGGCGAGCACGTCGAGGAGGCGGGACTGCCCGCGGGCAGCGACTACGTCCGCACCGACAACCGGCGTGCCGCTCATGACGCCACCGCGCACCTGCTCCGCCAGGGTCGGCGCCGCCTCGCCTATCTCGGTGCCCTCGAATCGACCGAGGCCCAGCAGGAGCACTCCACCAGCCGGCTGCGGCTGGGCGGGTTCCACCAGGCGCTCGAAGGGTTCGAGGAGGCCAGGTCCACGGTCCAGGCGGTCAGGACCTGGAGCCTGGACGGGGGTCTCGCCGCCGTGCGCACGCTCCTGGAGGAACATCCGGAGGTCGACGGGATCGTCTGCGGGAACGACGACCTCGCCCGCGGTGCGCTGCTGGGACTGCACGCCGCGGGGATCGAGGTGCCGGGTCGGGTCGCGGTGATCGGGCACGACGACATCCTCGAGGCCCCCTTCACCACCCCGCCATTGTCCACGATCGACCCGGACAAGCGCACCCTCGCCGCGACCGCGCTGGACTTGCTGCTGGAGCGGATCGACGGGTACGACTGGCCGCCGCGCGTGGTGGACACCCCGTACGGGCTGGTCGAGCGCGGCAGCACCGCACCGCTGCGCTGAGGATCCCGGGCTCCGGCCCCGGGGTGCGCTGCGCGGGGGGAACTGACTACGATCGACGTGGCCCCTTGACCGCTCCAGCGACGGAGAGACCCCCCATGCCCCCAGAGGACCGCCCGCGGCCGTGGCACATCGGCATCATCGGCACCGGCGGGATCTCCCGCGCCCACGCCCCCGGATGGCTCGAGGCCGGCGCCCGGCTGCACTGCTACAGCCTCGAGGGCGCCGACGACTTCGCCGCGACCTTCGGTGCCACGGTCCACCCGAGCCTCGAGGAGCTGCTGGCCGCCGTCGACGCCGTGGACGTGTGCACCCCCACCGCCGTGCACGCCGAGATCACCCACCGAGCCCTCGACGCCGGCAGGGACGTGGTCTGCGAGAAGCCGCTGGCCCTGACGGCCGAGGACGCCCGCAGCGTCGTCGAGCACGCCGAGCGGGCGGGCCGGAAGCTGCTGCCCGCGCACGTCGTGCGGTACTTCCCGCAGTACGCCGCCGCCCACCGCGCCGTCGCGGCCGGCACCGTCGGCCGCCTCGCCGTGCTGCGCTTCGAGCGCACCGGGTCCTTCCCCACCCAGCCCTGGTTCGCCGACGAGTCCCTCTCCGGCGGCATCGTCATGGACCAGATGATCCACGACATCGACCAGGCCGTCTGGCTCGCCGGGCCGGTCGCGCGGGTCTACGCCCGGCAGTCGACCTCGACCGAGACGGACACCGTGCGCACCGCCCATGCGGTCCTCACCCACACCTCCGGCGCGATCAGCCACTGCCGCGGCCTGTGGGGCCCTCCCGGGACGCAGTTCCGCTACACCTTCGACCTCGCCGGGGACGGCGGCCGGCTGCAGTACGACTCCGCCGGCGACCCCGGGGTGGTGCTCGACGACGTCGCCTCCACGCGGCAGACCGCCGGCGACGGCTTCCTGCCCGACCTCACGGGCCTGCGCAGCCCCTACGCCGAGGAGATCCTCGAGTTCTCCGCCGCTTTGCGCACGGGCGGCCCCACCCGGGTCGACGCGGCCGACGGCGCCTACGCCGTCGAGATCTCCCGCGCCGCCCTCGAGTCCCTGCGCACCGGACGGAGCATCGCATGCTGAACCAGTCACCGACCCCTGCCGCACCGCTGCGGATCGCCCTGATGAGCTGCGCGCACACCCACGCCGGCTCCTACGCCGCCCGGCTCGATCCGCGCGCCGACGTCGACCTCGTGGTGGCGGACCCCGACGGGTACGGGGACGTCGAGGCCCGGCGGGTCGTCGGCTCCTACCAGGAGGCCTGGGACGCCTGGCCCGAAGGCCCCGACGCCATCGTCGTGACCAGCGCCAACGCCCACCACCGGGACCTGGTGCTCGAGGCCGCCCGGCGCGGCGCGCACGTGCTGTGCGAGAAGCCCCTGGCCACCTCCGTGGCCGACGCCGAGGCCATGGTCGACGCCTGCCGCGAGGCCGGCGTCGTGCTCATGACCGCCTTCCCGGTGCACTTCGCCCCGGCCGTCGCGGCCCTGCGCACCGCGATCGCCGACGGGGCCCTCGGCGAAGTCATCGGGCTGACCGGCACCAACAACGGCAAACTGCCCGACACCCGCGCGTGGTTCACCGATGTCGAGCTCGCCGGCGGCGGCTCGCTGGTGGACCACACCGTGCACCTCGCCGAGATCCTCGACTCGCTGTTCGGCGCCCCCGAGACCGTCCACGCCACCGTCAACCGCATCCTGTGGGCCGACCGGGCCGGCGAGGGCGCGGAGACCGGCGGGCTGGTCACCCTCACCTATGCCGGAGGCCTCCTCGCCACCATCGACTGCTCCTGGTCCCAGCCGGCCACGGCACCCACCTGGGGCGGGTTGCGGCTGCAGGCCGTGGGCACCGGCGGACAGATGCAGATCGACGCCTTCGCCGAGCACGTCGGCGGTCCCGGGCAGTGGCTGCCCTACGGCGCCGATCCCGACAGCTCGCTGCTGGACGCCTTCCTCGACGCTGTGCGGGCGGGCGAGGCCGTCGAGCCCACGGGTGACGTCGGCCTGCGCACGGTGCGGGTGGTCGCCGCCGCCCAGGAGTCCGTGCGCACGGGGCAGCCGGTGACGCTGGCCAGCCTCTGAGCACTCCCGCGGCGGCCGGACTCAGCGCTCCAGATCGCGCTCGAGCACCGGGGCCAGCCGGAAGGGGATGAGTTCGCCCATCGCGAGCGAGGTATCGGTGCGGATCACGCCGTCGCAGCCCAGCACCAGCTTGCTCACCCGATAGAGGTCATCGGTGTCGCGGCACACGCAGCGCACCAGGATGTCGCCCTGACCGCTCAGGCCGTGCACCTGGACCACCTCGGGGATCTCCCGCAGCTGCGCGATGACGTGCTCCAGGTGCGGCTGATCGACCTGGGTGACCATGAAGACCGTCAGCGGATACCCCAGGGACGCCGCGTGCAGGCGCCGGTCGTAGCCCTGGAGCGCAGAGGATGCCTCGAGCGCGGCGACGCGGGACTGCACGGTGTTGCGGGAGAGCCCGAGCCGCTCGGCGAGCGCCACGATCGTCGTGCGCGGATTCTCCGTCATGGCCAGCAGGATCCGTCGGTCGGTGTCATCCACGGTACGCATACTGCATGATCCTAGCGGGGGCCGGCCGTCGATATTGAGCATTCTGCTCAAGTTGGGGAAATTCTGTTGTTCGTCATGCACCGTCGACGTACCGTGACGGTGGACGCTGTCGTCCACCCGCGCCCACGAGGCGCTTCGGAACAGGGAGGTCCGAATGTCGACGACCATGTCAGCCCCCGACCACCACCTGGTCGAAGGCCTCGACCAGCCCCTGCAGGTGCTCGCCGAGGACGGGACCAGGCACGCCGATGCCGTGCTCGACCCCCATCTTGGTGACGTCGACGAGGCGCTGTTGACCGACCTGTTCGTCGACATGTCCGTGCTGCGGGCCCTCGACGACGAGGCCGTCGCCCTGCAGCGCAAGGGCGAGCTGGGACTCTGGCCGCCGCTGCGGGGGCAGGAGGCCGCCCAGATCGGGCTGGGCCGCACGCTGCCCGCGACGGACTTCCTGTTCACCTCGTACCGGGAGAACGGACTGGCCTGGTGCCGGGGCGTGACGCCCCAGGAGATGCTCGCCGTCTGGCGGGGGACCGCGCTGTCCGGCTGGGACCCCTACCAGCGGCACATGGCCACCCCGCAGGTCATCATCGCAGCCCAGACCCTGCACGCCGTCGGCTACGCGATGGCGACCCGGGCTCAGGGCGGCAGCGAGATAGCCGTCGCCTGCTTCGGTGACGGCGCCCTCAGCCAGGGCGACCTCCACGAGGCGATGGTCTTCGCCGCCTCCTTCGGCGCTCCCGTGCTCTTCTTCTGCCAGAACAACCAGTACGCCATCTCCGAACCGGTCACGGTGCAGTCCCCCGTCCCGATCGCCCTGCGCCCCACCGGGTTCGGCATCCCCGTGCTGCGGGTGGACGGGAACGACGTCCTCGCCGTGCGCGCCGCGAGCCGCCTGGCGGCGCAGCGCATCCGCTCCGGTGAGGGCCCTGTGTTCCTCGAGGCGGTCACCTATCGTCTCGGGCCTCACACGACCAGCGACGACCCGACCCGCTACCGGGACGAGGAAGAACTGGCGCGGTGGCGACGGCGCTGCCCCGTGCTGCGTCTTCAGCGTCACCTCGAACAGCTCGGCGCCCCGGTCGACTCCCTCCGCGAGGAGGTCACGATCCGGGCCGATGCCGCGACCGCCGGGCTGCGGGCGGCGATCGACCAGCTGGCCCCGCCCGCTCCGGACAGCCTGTTCGAGCACGTCTACACCACTGAGGATACCGCCCTGAGCAGGCAACGGGAGCAGTGGAGGGCCTTCGAGGCGTCGCTGGCGCCGGAGAAGCCTGAGCAGAGCCCGGGATCCCCGTCATGACCGGAGAGTCGACGATGGCCGCGGCCCTGAACGCTGCGCTCCACGACGCGCTGGCCGAGGACGACGACGTCGTGCTCCTCGGGGAGGACATCGGCACCCTCGGCGGGGTGTTCCGCGTGACCGACGGCCTGCTCCAGGAGTTCGGCCCCGCCCGGGTGATCGACTCCCCGCTGGCGGAGGCGGGGATCGTCGGCACCGCCGTCGGCATGGCCTACCGCGGCTTGCGGCCCGTCTGCGAGATCCAGTTCGACGGCTTCGTCCATCCGGCCCTCGACCAGATCATCGCCCAGCTCTCCCGGCTGCACTATCGCACCGGCGGGGTGGTGCGGATGCCGCTGACCATCCGGGTCCCCTGCGGCGGCGGGATCGGCGCCGTCGAGCACCACTCCGAGTCCCCCGAGGCCTACTTCGCGCACACCCCGGGGCTGCGGGTGGTCACCGCCGCCGACCCGCAGGACGCCTGTTCGACCCTGCGAGCCGCCATCGCCTGCGACGACCCGGTGCTCTTCCTCGAGCCCAAGCGCCGCTACTGGACCAAGGCCGAGGTGGACACCGGGGCCCGCGCCGACCTCGTCTCCGCCCGTGTCCTGCGGCCCGGTCGGGACGCCACCCTGGTCGCCTACGGGTCGATGGTGACCACCGCGCTGGAGGCGGCGACCGCGGCGGAGGACGACGGGATCGACCTCGAGGTGATCGACCTGCGCTCGCTCTCCCCGATCGACCGGGAGACCGTCGCCGCGAGCGTGCGCCGCACCGGGAGACTGGTCGTCACCCACGAGGCGCAGGCGAGCGTCTCGGTCTCCGCCGAGGTGATCACCGCCGTGGTCGAGGACTGCTTCGAGCAGCTCGAGGCCCCGCCGGAACGGGTGACCGGCTACGACACGCCCTATCCGCCCTCCGCGCTGGAGGACGCCTTCCTGCCGGGCCTCGACCGGATCCTCGATGCGGTGGACCGCACGCTGGGACGGCGCAGCTCCCGGGAGGTGGCGTGATGAGCGACGTTCTGCTCCCCGACCTCGGCGAGGGCCTGACCGAGGCCACGATCGTCTCCTGGCACGTCGCCGAGGGCGAGGAGGTCGAGCTCAACCAGACCCTCGCCGAGGTGGAGACCGCCAAGGCCGTGGTCGAGCTGCCCAGCCCCCGCGCGGGCAGGATCCTCACCCTGCACGCCGCCGCGGGCGAGACCCTCGCCGTCGGGGCACCGCTGGTGGGCTTCGCCCCGCCCGCCGGGGAGCGCCAGGCGGTCCTCGTGGGCTACGGGCCGGCCCTGCCCGGCACCGACCGGCCCCGTCGCCGGCCCCGCTCCTTCGAGACCGTCCCCTTCCACGGACGCCGCGAGGAGGAGGCCGACCACGCCAGGCCCCGCGCGATGCCGCCTGTGCGCAAGCGCGCCCGCGACCTGGGGGTGGACCTGGACTCCGTGCACGGCACGGGGCCCCGCGGCCGGATCCTGCGCGCCGACGTCGAGGCCCGCGCCGGGACCCGGGAGCGGCGCTCCACCCTCGTCCCCGTCACCGGGCTGCGGCGGGAGACGGCCCGGGCGATGACCGAATCGGCCCGGACCGCCCCGCAGGCGGCGGTGTTCTCCACGGTGGACGTCACCACCACCCTGGAGCACCTCTCCCGGGCGGGCCGCGACGGGCGACCCCCGTCGTTCCTCGCGGCCGTCTGCCGGGCGATCCTGCCGGCCGCGGGGCGCACCCCGGCCGCCAACGCCCGCTTCGACGCCGAGGCCGGGCACATCGAGCAGTTCGCGCAGGTCGAACTCGGCATCGCCGTCGCCACCGACCGCGGTCTCCTGGTGGCCTCCCTGCCCGAGGCCGGCGCCGCCGACGCGGCCGCGCTCACCGAGCAGATCGCCACCCAGGCCGCCCGGGCCCGGGACGGCTCGCTGCCCCCGGGCGAGCTCACCGGCTCCACCCTGACCGTCACCAACGTCGGGGTGTTCGGCGTCGACGGCGGGATCCCGCTCCTCAACCCCGGGCAGAGCACGATCGTGGCCGTCGGTGCGATCCGCACCCAGCCGTGGGAGCACCGGGGCGAGATGGCGCTGCGGAAAGTGGTGACGCTGACGGTGTCCTTCGACCATCGGGTGCTCGACGGCGCCGAGGCCTCGGCCTTCCTCACCGACATCACCGACGTCCTGTCCGATCCCGCGATCCTGCTGACGAGGTAGCCCATGGACGTCCTGAGCAGCACGGTCGACGCGGACGAGGCAAACCCCCGCGCCGCGGCCATGGCCGCGCTCGTGGACGAGCTGCGCACGCGGCTCGCCGCCACCGCGACCGGGGGCCCGGCCTCCGCCCGCGCGAAGCACCGGGCCCGCGGCAAGCTGCTGGCCCGCGAGCGCATCGACCACCTGGTCGACGAGGGCACCGCCTTCCTCGAACTCGCCCCGCTGGCCGCGGACGGGATGTACGAGGACGCCGCCCCGGCCGCCGGGGTCCTCGCCGGCATCGGCATGATCCACGGCCGCCACTGCCTGATCCTGGCCAACGACGCTACCGTCAAGGGCGGCACCTACTTCCCGATGACGGTCAAGAAGCACCTGCGCGCCCAGGAGGTGGCCGAGCAGAACCGCCTGCCGTGCGTGTACCTGGTCGACTCCGGCGGTGCGTACCTCCCGATGCAGGACGAGGTGTTCCCCGACCGCGACCACTTCGGGCGGATCTTCTTCCATCAGGCGCGGATGAGCGCCGCCGGGATCGCCCAGATCGCCGCCGTCATGGGCTCCTCCACCGCCGGCGGCGCCTACGTGCCGGCGATGAGCGACCAGACCGTCATCGTGCGCGAGCAGGGCACCATCTTCCTCGGCGGGCCGCCGCTGGTGAAGGCCGCCACCGGCGAGGAGGTCACCGCCGAGGAGCTGGGCGGCGGGCAGATGCACACCGAGGTCTCCGGGGTCGCCGATCACCTGGCCGAGGACGACGAGCACGCCCTGGCGATCGTCCGCGACATCGTCGGGACCCTGCCCCGCCCCGAACCCGTCCTGCCGCCCGCCGAGTCCCGTGACCCTGCTGTGGACCCGGAGACGATGGGGGCGGCGGTCCCGGCGGACCTGTCCACCCTCTACGACGTGCACGAGGTCATCGCCCGCATCATCGACGCCGGGCAGTTCTCCGAGTTCAAGCCGGGCTACGGCCCGACCCTGGTCACCGGCTTCGCCCGGATCCACGGCCACCAGGTGGGCCTGGTCGCCAACAACGGGGTGCTGTTCGGCGAGTCCGCGCTCAAGGGCGCCCACTTCGTCCAGCTGTGCGACCAGCGCGCCATCCCGCTGGTCTTCCTGCAGAACATCGCCGGGTTCATGGTCGGCGCCGAGTACGAGCGCGGTGGGATCGCCAAGGACGGCGCGAAGATGGTCACCGCCGTCGCCTGCGCCCGCGTGCCCAAGCTGACCGTCGTCATCGGCGGATCCTTCGGGGCCGGCACCTACTCGATGTGCGGGCGCGCCTACTCGCCCCGCTTCCTGTGGCTGTGGCCGAACGCCCGGGTCTCGGTGATGGGCGGGGCCCAGGCCGCCGCGGTGCTCGCGACGGTCACGCGCGAGAGGATCGAGGCCGAGGGCGGCACCTGGAGCGCGCAGGAGGAGGCGGACTTCCGCCGGCCGATCACCGAGCGCTACGAGGCCCAGGGGAACCCGTACTACTCCACCGCCCGGCTGTGGGACGACGGGATCATCGAGCCCGCGCAGACCCGTACCGTGCTCGGCCTGGCCCTCGACGTCGTCTCCCGCGCCCCGCTGGCCGAGCCCGGCCACGGCGTCTTCCGGATGTGAGCGCGAGCATGCCGGCCTCCGTCCTGATCGCCAACCGCGGCGAGATCGCGATGCGGATCCTCCGCACCCTGCGCGAGCTCGGCATCACCGCGGTCGCCGTGCACACCGACGAGGACTCCGGCGCCGCCCACGTCACGGCGGCCGACGCGGCGATCCGGATCGGCTCCTATCTCGACGGCCGGGCGATCGCGGCCGCCGCGACGGAGGCCGGTGCACGGGCGGTCCACCCCGGGTACGGCTTCCTCTCCGAACGCGCCGACTTCGCGCGCACCTGCACCGCGGCGGGCCTGGTGTTCATCGGCCCCACCGCCGCCGCGATCGAGACCATGGGCGACAAGATCTCCGCCCGGGCCGCGGTCGCCGCCCGCGGGGTGGCCACGGTGCCCGGCCTGGCGGCGCCGGGCCTGGACGACGCCGCCCTGCTCGAGGGCGCGCCAGGGGTCGGATTCCCGCTGCTGGTCAAACCCGCCGCCGGCGGGGGCGGCAAGGGGATGCACCGGGTGGAGGAGCCGGCCGAGCTGCCGGCCGCCCTGGCCGCAGCGCGACGGGAGGCGGCCGGCGCCTTCGGCGACGACTCCCTGTTCCTGGAGCGCTGCATCGCCTCGCCCCGGCACCTCGAGGTGCAGATCCTCGCGGACATCCACGGCCACGTGGTGCACCTGGGAGAGCGCGAGTGCTCCCTGCAGCGTCGCCACCAGAAGGTGATCGAGGAGGCGCCCAGCCCTCTGCTGACCCCCACGCTGCGCGAGCAGTACGGACAGGCCGCGATCGCCGCTGCGCGCGCCGTGGACTACGTCGGCGCCGGGACCGTCGAGTTCCTGGTCGACGCCGCAGCCCCGGAGCAGCCGTACTTCCTCGAGATGAACACCCGCCTGCAGGTCGAGCACGCCGTCACCGAGGCGATCACCGGGCTCGATCTGGTGGCCGAGCAGATCCGGATCGCCGACGGGCATCCGCTGTCGATCGGGCAGGGCCAGGTCCGCGCCGAGGGGCACGCGATCGAGGCCCGCCTCTACGCCGAGGACCCCGACGCCGGCTTCCTGCCCACCGGCGGGACTGTGCTCGAGCTCGCCCTGCCCGCGCGGGTGCGGGTGGACCACGCCCTGTCGGCCGGGACCACCGTCTCCAGCAGCTACGACCCGCTGCTGGCCAAGGTGATCGCCCACGAGCCCACCCGAGAGCAGGCCCTGGCATCGCTGGATCGCGCCCTGTCCGCGACGCACGTCCTCGGCGTGGTCACCAACACCGCGTTCCTGCGGGCCCTGCTCGCCCAGGAGGAGGTGGTGGCCGGAGCGGCGGACACCGGCCTGATCGAGCGCCGCCTCGGCCACCTCGCGCGCCCACCGCTCAGCCCGCGCATGCAGGCGGTCGCGGCCCTGGTGCGCTGGGACCATGTCGCCCGCTGCCGCCCCGACGACCTGTGGCACGCCCCCTCCGGCTGGCGGCTGGGCGGCCCGGCCCCGTTCGTGGTCCGCTTCGCGGGGGCCGACGGGGCGCCGACCGTCGTCGAGCTGACCGGCTCTCCGGCCGCGGCGCGCGCCCGGGTCGGGGGCGAGGAGTTCGCCGTGGCTCTGCATCCCGGGGCAATCACCGTCGAGGGTCGGCGCCTGCCGCTGCTCAGCCGCTGCACGGAGACGTCGGTGTGGATCGCCCTGGCGGGCGAGGACCGTGAGCTGCCGCTGCATCGGCCGCGCCGCCGCGACGGTCGCCAGGGGACGGCCCCGGCCCTGGCGTCCCCGATGCCCGGGACGGTGACCGCCGTGCCGGCCGCCGAGGGGGACCTGGTGGCCGCCGGGGACCCGGTGCTGGTGGTGGAGGCGATGAAGATGGAGCACACCCTCCTCGCGCCGAGTGCCGGGACCGTGCGCCTGCACACGGCCGTCGGCCGGAGGGTGCGGCGCGGAGAGGAGCTCGCGCAGGTGCTCACCGAGGAGACCATCCACGAGGAGAGGACCCAGCGATGACCGCTGAGCAGGAGGGACACCGGATCGTGCAGCGCGGGCTGTACGCCGAGGAGCTGCAGGTGGGGGCGGTCTACCTCCACCGGCCGGGCCGCACGGTCACCGAGGCCGACAACGTCCTCTTCTCCACCATGACGATGAACCCGCAGGCCCTCCACCTCGACGCCGCCTGGAGCGAGTCCACCGAGTTCGGCCGACGCCTGGTCAACTCGATGTTCACCCTCGCCACCCTGGTCGGCGCCTCCGTCGCCCAGATCACCCAGGGCACCCTGGTGGCGAACCTCGGGCTCGACGAGGTGACCTTCCCCCATCCGCTGCACCTGGGCGACACCCTCTACAGCGAGACCGAGGTCCGCGAGGTCCGTCCCTCCCGGTCCCGGCCCACCCAGGCCGTCGTCACCCTCGTCCATACCGGCCGCAATCAGCACGGCGACGTCGTCGCCCGCGCCGTGCGCACCACGCTGATGCACCGGGAGCAGCCATGAGCTACCAGGAGATGCTCCCGCCGGGACCGGCGCTGTTGTTCTGCCCCGGGGACCGGCCGGACCGGTTCGCCAAGGCCGCCGCCCGGGCCGACGCCGTCATCCTCGACCTCGAGGACGCCGTCGCGCCGGCCCACAAGGACGCGGCGCGGGCAGCGATCGGCGCCCATGGCCTGGACCCTGCCCGCACGGTGATCCGGGTCAACCCTCCGGGCGAGGCCGAGTTCACCGCCGACGTCGCCGCGCTCGGGGAGCTGCGTCCGCAGCTGGTGATGCTGCCCAAGGCCGAAAGCGCCGAGGACGTCGACCGCCTGGTCTCCGCGCTGCCCGGTGTGGCGGTGCTGGCGCTGTGCGAGACGGCCCGCGGCGTGCTCGCTGCCGGCGAGATCGCCGCCCACCCCGCCGTGGCAGCTCTCATGTGGGGCGGGGAGGACCTGATCTCCTCGCTCGGCGGGACGTCCTCGCGGCGACCCGACGGCGGCTACCGCGACGTCGTCCGCCACGCCCGTTCCGCCGTGCTGCTGGCCGCACGGGCCCACGGCCGCAGCGCCGTCGATGCGATCCACACCGACCTCGCCGACGAGGACGGATGGCGCGCCGAGGCCGAGGACGCCGCCGCCAGCGGTTTCAGCGCCACCGCCTGCATCCATCCCGCCCAGGTCCCCATCGTCCGCGCCGCCTACGCCCCCACCGACGCCGAGGCCGAGTGGGCCCACCGGGTGCTGGCCGCCGCGGAGGCGGGGCCGGGGGTGTTCGAGCACGAGGGCCGCATGGTCGACGCACCCACCCTGCGCCACGCCCGATCGCTGCTGTCCCGCTGCATCCCCCAGGAGGACCGATGAGTGACCCCGTTCCCGGCACCGAACTGCTCTCCGCCGAGCACCAGCAGCTCGCCGCGCAGGTCCGCGACTTCGCCGACGAGGTCGTGGCGCCGGCCAGCTACACCTACGACACCGCACGCCGGCTGCCGATGGAGATCATCGCCGAAATGGGGTCGATGGGGCTGTTCGGACTGCCGATCCCCGTCGAGTTCGGGGGCCAGGGGCGGGACTACCTCTCGCTGTGCGTCGCGGTGGAGCAGCTGGCCCGGGTGGACCAGTCCCTCGCCGTCACCCTGGAGGCCGGACTGGGCCTGGGGGCGATGCCGATCCTGAATTTCGGGACCAGAGCTCAGCAGGAACGGCATCTGCCCGCCCTGGCCCGCGGCGAGGAGCTGGCCGCCTTCGGACTGACCGAGGCGGAGGCCGGCTCCGACGCCGGGGCCACCCGCACCACGGCCGAGCTCAGGGACGGGCACTGGGTGCTCAACGGTTCCAAGCAGTTCATCACCAACTCCGGTACCCCCATCACGTCCTTCGTGACCGTCACCGCCGTCACCGGGAAGCGCCGCAGGCGCGACGGACGCACCGAACCGGAGCTGTCCAGCATCATCGTGCCGACCGACACCCCGGGGCTGACGGTGCTGCCGGGCTACGACAAGGTGGGGTGGCACACCTCCGACACCCACCCGTTGACGCTGCGGGACGTCCGGGTGCCCGAGGAGAACCTCCTGGGGGAGCGCGGCCGCGGCTTCGCGAACTTCCTGTCGGTGCTCGACGCGGGCAGGGTGGCGCTGGCCGCGCTGTGCGTGGGCGCGGCCCAGGGGTGCCTGGAGCAGGCGGTGGACTACGCGCAGCGGCGGATCGTCTTCGATCGTCCCCTCGGCGACAACCAGCACATCGCCTTCACCCTCGCCCGGATGCAGGCGCGGGTGGCCGGTGCGCGTGCCCTGATGCACGAGGCCGCCCACCGACTGGAGGCCGGGATGCCCTTCGGGCGCGAGGCGGCGCTGGCCAAGCTCGTCAGCAGCGAGGCGGCGGTCGACAACGCCCGCAGCGCCTGCCAGATCTGGGGCGGCAACGGATTCCTCAACGAGAACGTGGTCGCCCGGCACTATCGCGACTCCCGGGTGCTCGAGGTCGGCGAGGGCTCGAGCGAGGTGCAGCTGGCGATCATCGCGCGGCACCTGGGATTCGCGAAGGCGCTCACGGGCTGAGAGCGGGCCAGTACCCTATTGGATGAATGATCGCCGAGGAAGGGAGCGCCGCGATGGCCGTCAGACGACAGGTCCTGCGCGACGAGGTCGAGGAGCTCATCCTCCAGCGGCTGCTCGAGTCGCGGTGGGCCCCCGGTTCCCGCCTCAGCATCGACGGACTGGCACGGGACCTGGACGTCTCCCCGACGCCGGTGCGCGAGGCGATGGTCTCCCTCGAGCGCTCCGGTCTGGTCGAGTACGTGGCCCTGCGCGGCTACGTGGTCGCCCCGCCGCTGGACGCCGCGCACATGCGGGAGCTGCTGGATGCGCGCAAGGTCGTCGAGTCCGCCGCCCTCGGCCGCGCCTTCACCGAATGGGATGCGCTGGTCGCCGACCTCGAGCAGGCCCACCGCCATCACGCCGAGGTGCTCGAGCGCATCGACGGCGCGGCCCCGGAGGACTACGCGCTGCTGAACGAGCACTTCCGCGCGGACTGGGCCTTCCACCAGGTGTTCTTCGCCCACGCCGGCAACCGCTACCTGCGCACCATGGTGGAGAACCTCAGCACCTACTCCCATCGCATGCGGCAGACCTGGTCCGGCGGGCCCGGGACCTTCGACGGCCACACCGCGCACCACGAGCACGGGCTGATCCTCCAGAAGGTGCGCCAGCATCATCACGACGGGGCGCTGCTGGCGCTCTCGGCGCACCTCGATGCGGTGCTGGGGCGGTCCCTGCCGTCGGTCGGGGACGAGGACGTCGCGACGGCCGGCTGAGCTCCGGCGCCGCGCGGGTCAGCGATCGAGGAGCGAGTCCGCGCTGCGGTCGTGCAGGTGACGCCTGAGGAACTCGGAATGGACGTCGAGGGACCGGGTGACCCCCGCGATCACATCGCCTTCGATCCGGTCGAGCCTGGTGCCGAGCTCCTGGAGCTGATGGTCGATGCTGGTGAGATTCGCGAACGCCTCGTCGCGGGCGCTGCCCGTGAAGGGGCCCAGGAAGCCGACCGTGTCCTCCAGGGCGCTCACCAGATCCGGGACATAGCGTCGGGCCATCCCCTCCAGCACCATCACGTCCTCGTCGGACGGACGGCGGGACTGCAGCGACTCGGATCCCACCAGGGAGTTGATCCTCTGCAGCAGCGACTCGGCGCGGTGCAGCACGGGCCGGACCGCCCGGGTGGGACGCCGACGGCGCATCCGGGCCAGGCGTCGGCGCTGGAGCTTCGTGGATCGCACGATCTTCTCGAGCAGCGGGCGAGTGCCCGCGGGCACCTCCCCGGAGGCCGCGCTCCACCGCACCGGTCGCGGTGCCCGGTCGCGCAGCAGGAAGCCGGTGCCGCCGCCGACGACGAGCCCGACCCCCAGGCCGGCCGCCAGGGGAGCGAGGAGCCCGGCCCCTCCGATCAGGCTGCCGACCCCGAGCACGAGGAAGCTGCTGATCCCGACGATGCCACCCAGGACGGTGGGAACCCCGACGGTGAGCCAGCGGCCACGGCGGCGCGGCATCGTCAGCTTCGTCGAGACCGGGGCATGGACCTGTCCCACGAGCGAGGGGCTCCCGCCTGCGGACGTGCGAGGGCGGAAGGGGGAGCGGCCCCTCCACACCGGTCGAGCACTGGGCGATGGACGCTGGTCTCTCATGGTTACCCGCAGACCTCTCGGGAACGGAGCTGGGGCCAGGGTATCCCGCGCACCCGAGCCCCCGCTGGGGGTGGGCCGAGCGCTCGGTCGGCGCGCGGTCCTGCCCGGTCAGCGCGCGGCGTGCGCCTCGGCGATCCGCAGCAGCTCGAGGTAGCCCTCGAGCCGCCAGGCGGTGCGACCGACGAACAGGCCGGTCACGTGCTCGATCCCGAGCAGGTCGGCGGCATTGTCGAGGTTCACGGAGCCGCCGTAGAGGATCCCGGTGACGCGGTCGGAGTACGCCCTGCCGAGCGAGGCGAAGGGCTCGATCAGCTCCTCGACGGTCGCCGGACGGCCCGACTCGCCGATCGCCCAGATCGGCTCGTAGGCGATGACCACGCGGGAGAGCTCCTCGGTGCCGAGACCCTCGAGCGCGCCGGCGGCCTGCTCGAGGATGTGCTCCGTGGAGCCTCCGGCCGCCTTGATCGCGGCGCTCTCCCCGATGCACAGCAGGGGGGTGAGGCCGTGACGCAGGGCCGCGGCGACCTTCAGCCGGGTGGTCGCGACGGTCTCGCCGAAGTGCTCGCGACGCTCGGAATGGCCGATCTCGACGATCTGCGCGCCGGCGTCCTGCGCCTGCGGGACGGACACCTCCCCGGTCCATGCGCCGGCGTCCTCCCAGTGGGCGTTCTGCACCCCGAGCAGCACGGGGGAGCCCTCACCGAGGATCCCGCGCACCGTGGTGGTGGCGGTGAAGGAGGGGATGACGAAGGGCTGCACGCCGGTCGGGGCGCTGCCCTCGAGGTGCTCGCGGAGGCCGCCGGCCCAGGCGCGTCCCTCGGCGAGGTTCTTGGTCATCTTCCAGCTGGTGCCCACCCACAGGGTGCTCATCGGTGTTCCTTCCGCGGTGCGTGCCGGTGTTCTGCCTGCTGTGCGCCGAAAGGTACCGGATCCGCGGAACTTTTCGGCGCGCGGCGAGGACAGGGGATCAGGGGTCGGGGGTCAGGACAGGTGCTCGCCGAGCTCCGCCATGAGGAGGGAGAAGGAGATCGCGCCGGGATCGGGGGTGCCGAGGGACCGGTCGCCGAGCACCCTGGCGCGGCCGAGCGCGGCGGTGATGTCCGCGGTGGCGTCGGCGGCGGCGCGGGCCGTCCTCGCGGCCTCCTGGATCGCGGCGGCGGCGTCGTCCCCGGTGAAGGCTCTGTCCAGCGTGGTGCGGAAGGGGAGGGCGGCATCGACCATGGTCTTGTCGCCCACCGCCGCCCCGCCCAGGCGCAGCACCGCGTCGATGCCGGCGTCGAGCGCGTCGACCACGGTGCGCGGCGAGCTGCCGGAGTCGTCGGCGAACACGCCGCCCGCGGCGATCAGGGCCGCGCCCCACAGCGCCCCGGAGGTGCCACCGGCGGATTCGGACCAGGCCTCGCCGGCGCGGACCAGCAGGGTGCGGGCACCGGCGCCGTCGGCGAGCGCTGCCCGGGCCGCGTTCGCGGCGCCCGCGGAGCCGTAGGCCATGCCCTGGCCGTGGTCGCCGTCGCCGGCGATCGCGTCGATCCGGCCGAGCTCGGCCTCCTCCCGCGCGCAGACCGCCTCGAACAGCTCCAGCACGCCACCGATCCGGGCGGCGACGGCGCGGGACTCCTCGGTCGAGGTGGGGGTCTCGTCGGCCCCGGGCTCCCAGAAGGTCGCTCGGCGGGGACGCTCGCGCACCGGCATCGCACCGCGGCGGAGGGCGGGGGTGTCGACGGGGGCGAGCCAGTGCTGCTCGAGCTCCTCGTCGAGGAAGACGAGGGTCAGGGACAGGCCGGCCATGTCGAGGCTGGTGACGAGCTCGCCGACCTCGGGGCGCACGACCGTGATGCCCGCGTCCTCGAGCAGCTCGGCGACCGTCGCGTAGACGACGAACAGCTCCTCGTACTTCACCGTGCCCAGGCCGTTGAGCACCACGGCGGCGCGGCCCGCGTAGCCGCCCTCCGCCCGCGGGGGCTGCTCGGCGAGGACCCCCTCGACCAGGAGCCTCGCGATCTCGGCCGCCGAGCCGACGGGTTCCTCGCGCACGCCGGGCTCGCCGTGGATGCCCAGGCCCACGCCCATCTGGCCGTCCGGCACGTGGAACAGCGCCTCGGCGGCCCCGGGCAGCGTCGGCCCGTCGAAGGCGACGCCGAAGGAACGGGTGGCATCGTTCGCCGCCTGCGCGATCCGCTCCGCCTCGTCCAGGTCCGCGCCGGCCTCGATCGCGGCGCCGACGATCTTGAACACGGGCAGGTCACCGGCGATGCCGCGACGGTCGCGGTGATTCTCGGGGGTGTTGGAGACGATGTCGTCGCTGACCGTGACCAGGCGCGCGTCGATGCCCTCGGCGCGCAGCTTCTCCGCGGCCGCCCCGAAATGCAGGACGTCGCCGGCGTAGTTGCCGAAGCCCAGGATGACGCCGCCGCCGGATTCGGCGTTGCGGGCCACGGAGTGAACCTGCGAGGCCGACGGGGAGGCGAACACGTTGCCGCAGGGTGCGCCGTGGCCCATTCCGGGCCCGACCCAGCCGGCGAAGGCCGGGTAGTGGCCCGAGCCGCCGCCGATGACGAGGGCGGGCTGGCCCCGCGGGGTCTCGGTGGAGCGCACGACCCCGCCGTGCACGACGGCGACGTGGTCGGGATGGGAGCGGGCCAGACCCGTGACCGCCTGGGTGGCGAAGTCGGCGGGGTCGTTGAACAGATACGTCATCGGGGGTTTCCTCCACGGGCGTCCGAACGGGGGACCGGCGGCGCGCAGTCGGTGTCGAACCGGAACGGGGCGATCTCCCCGCGGTTCCATGATCCTATAGGAAATGAGGGAAGCGGTGACGGGTCAGATGATCAGCCAGAGCAGGCCGAGGATCACCATCGAGGTGAAGCCCAGGACCGTCGTCATGACGGTCCAGGTGCGCAGCCCGTCGGGGACCGACATCCCGAGGAACTTGGTCGCGATCCAGAAGCCGGAGTCGTTGATGTGCGACATCGAGACCGATCCCAGGCCGATGGCCAGGATGATCAGGGCGACCTGCAGCGAGGAGTAGTCCCCGCCCACCACGGTGGACTGCACGATGCCCGCGGCGGAGAGCGTGGCCACCGTTCCCGAGCCCTGGGCCACCTTGAAGGCCAGCGCCACCAGGAACGCCAGCAGCAGGATCGGCACGCCCGCCTCGAGCATCAGCCCGGAGACGGCGTCCCCGACCCCGGTCTCGGTGAGCACCTCCGCGAAGACCCCACCGGCCCCGGTGACCAGGATGACGATCGCTGCCGGTCCGAGCGCCCCGTCCATGACCTCGCTGATCTGCTGCTTGCCCCAGCCGTGCATGATGCCCAGCAGGTACATCGCGATCAGCGTGGACACCAGCAGTGCGAAGGCGGGGGCGCCGATGAAGGAGAGCACGTTCGCGGCGGTGCCGCCCTGCTCGAACACCAGCGCGCCCACGGTGCCGCAGGCGATCATGAGGATCGGCAGCAGGATCAGGCCCACCACCAGCGAGGCCGGCGGGCGTCGCGAGAGCTCCTCCTCGGCGGGGGAGTCGCCACCGCCGCTGTCGTCGGCGCCGCTGCTGTCGGGTGATCCCCCGACGGCCGCGGTCACTCGCTCGGAGTGGAAGCTCGCCTCGCCGGCGGCTGCGTACTTCGCCGCGACCGCTGGCTCCAGCACGAAGGAGCGGTTGCCGATGAGGCGCTTGCCCACGAGGTGCACGAGCAACCCCATGGGGATCGCGAGCGCGATGCCGAGGAGGGTCACCAGTCCCATGAGGTGCTGACCGAGCAGGGTGGTGGAGCCGACCACGCCGGGATGCGGCGGCACGGTGTTGTGGATGAACACCATGAACACCGCCACCGGCATGCCGACCGCGACGGGGGCGCGGTGACCGGCGGCCTTCGCGAACGCGAAGATGATCGGCACCAGGATGATGAAAGCGACGTCGAAGAAGATCGGGATCGCCACCAGACCCGAGGCGATGAGCAGTGCCTGGGCCAGACGCTTCTCCCCGAGCACCGCGGCGGCGCGGTGGGCGATGACCTCGGCGCCCCCGGTCTTCTCGATGATGCCTCCGAGCATGGCGCCGAGGCCGACCAGCAGGGCCACGCTGCCGAGGGTGCCGCCCATCCCCTCGATCATGAGGGGCACGATGTCCTGGATCGCGACACCCGCGGCGAGGGCGGTGAGCACGGAGATGACCAGCAGCGACACGTACGCCGGCCATTTCAGGGCGATGACCGTGACCAGGAGGATCGCGATCGCGGCGACCGCGATGCCGATGAGAAGGAGAGGGTCCATCGTCGGGCCTTTCTCGTGAAGGGGGCGCGGTTGCTCAGCGCTGGATCGGGTCGATCTCGAGCATGGTGGCCAGGACCTTGTCCAGCTGCTCGTCGTCCCAGATCTTCGTCCAGTCGGGGTTGATGATGGACTCGCGGCCGTAGTCCATGGCGCGCAGGCAGGCGTCGGAGAACGGGTTCGAGCCGCGCAGGGCGTTGGTGAGCGAGATGTAGATGTGCCCGTAGAACAGCGCCTTGACGGCCTTCTCCGGGATGCCGACCTCGTGGATCGCGTGGTCCATCGAGTCCTTGAGGAACTGGCCGATCATGCACCCGGTGGTCTCGACCAGGGTGGGCTCGAGCTGGGCGAGCTGCTTGATGGTCACCCAGTGCACGTCGATCACGGGGGCGTAGATCGCGCGGATGACCTTCGCGGTGCGCTCGCGGATCTCCTGGTCCTCGCCCTCGTACGCCGCCACGACCTCCTGGGGGGCGGCGATCCCGCCGAAGGTGTCGGCCCACTCCTCCTGCGTGGTGCGTTCGAGGAAGACCGACGGGTGCGCCGGGTGGGCGCAGGCCTGGTGGACGCCCCCGCGCTCGGTGAGCAGCCCGGCGTAGGCCGCGGCCGGATCCAGGGTCAGCAGCACGGAGCCGTCCTTCATGAGTGGGACGACCTGCGCGGAGATCTTTCCGAGGACGACGTCCGGCACGGCGAGGATGACCACGTCGGCGGCCTTCGCGGCGTCCTCGAGCTCGGTGACCTCGCGGCCCAGCTCGGCCAGTCGCTGCCGGCCGGCCTCGGAGGCCTCGACGTAGAAGATCGGGGCGTCGGTGAGGTCGAGGTTGTTCGAGACGCGGGTGCCCATCTTGCCGGCCGCGCCGACCACCGCGACGCTGATCGAGGGATCGAGCTCGACGGTCTTGCCGAACAGGGGGTTCAGTTCCTTGGTCATGTCATGACTCCTTGGGTGTGGGTGGCCCCTGCGGGGCCGGGTCGATCGGCCGACGGGGGCCGAGGATCGGGATCAGGCCGTCCGGGCGTCGCGCCAGGCGCGCAGGGCTGCGAGGCTGCGGTCGGTCCAGGCGCGCTCGGCGGTGAGCGTCATCTCGAGGTCTCCCTGCCAGGGCAGCCAGTGCTCGACGATCGCGCTGGGGGCGCGGCGGTCGGTGCGGGTGGTGCCCTTGTCGGCGGCCGCAGCGCGTCGGCCCGTGGAGGGAGAGTCCTCTGCGTAGACGGCCTGCAGCTCGTGGTCGAGGTCCAGCAGGCCCTCGCCGAGCGGGGCGCCGGAGTAGGTGAAGCCCACCCAGCCCTCCTGGCGGGCGAAGGCGAAGTCCTTCACGTGCAGGTTCACGGTGTCCCGCGCGCAGGAGGCGACGACCTGCTTCGGGTGCTCGAGGGCGGAGACGCAGTTCGCGGGGTCCAGGCAGATTCCCACCAGCGGCGAATCGACCCGGCCGATCACCTGCAGCAGTGTCGCCGTGGGCACCTGCTCGTAGGTCTCCAGGGCGAGGGTGGTGCCGGTGCGCTCCAGACGGGGGAGGGTCGCGGCCAGCTCCTCGACGGCGGCGTCGACGCCCTCGGCGATCTCGGGGGCCTGGATCATCGAGCGCAGGGTGCGGGCGCCGAGCGCCTCGGCGAGGTCGAGGTACCGGGCCAGGTGGTCGCGGCCGATGGTGCGGGTGCCGAGCTCGAGCTCCACGCCCAGGATCTCGGCGCGCTCGCGCAGGGCGCGGAGTCCGTCGGCGTCCTCGGACTCGATGCGGGGATCGTCGCAGATCTGGAACACGTCGCAGTCCAGCTGGGCGGCGCGGTCGATCATGCCGGCGATCGACAGGGGCTGCGGGGCGCGGTCCTGGAACTCCCAGTACAGGGCGTAGGTGCCGATACCGATCTTCATGCGCGGGTCACTCCGTCGTGGGGTCGCGGTCTGCGGGGGCCGGGGCGGGGCGTCGACCCGGGCGATGCCCAGACCCTAGCCGGAGTCCCGCAAAGCGGTCAACCGGTTGGCCAATCTGCGGGCCGGCGCTGGACGGGTGGGCACGGCCGGTACTGTGTGGCGCTGTGAGCACCTCATCCCCTGCCGCTACCGGCCCTGCGGCGGACGACGGGTCGGCACCCCCGCGGTTCGGTCCCGGGCGCGCTGTGCCGGAGGGCCTGAACCGCTCGCCGAGCAGCGCCGTCACCTACCGCCTGCTGGACCTGCTGCTCGGGGAGTCGATGCGCCCCGGCGACCGCCTGCCGGGGGAACGGGCACTGGCCGAGGAGCTCGGCGTAGGTCGCAGCGCCGTGCGCGAGGCGATCTCCGCGCTCGAGGTGCTCGGGGTCGTCGAGACCCGCGCCGGATCGGGCACCTACCTGCGCTCGAGCACCTCCGAGCTGCTGCCCAGCACATTGTCGTGGTCACTGCTGATGGACCAGGAGCGCACCGCCGAGCTGAGCGTCGTGCGCGGGGCGCTCGAGCGTTCCGCCGCTCAGCTCGCCGCCCTCACCGCGACGGCGGAGCAGAAGGCCGAGCTGAGCCGCCTCGTGCAGGAGCAGCGTGAGGCGGCGGATGATCCCGAGGGCTACGTCGCGGCCGACGTCGCCTTCCACCGCGTGCTCGCGCAGGTGGGTGGGAACGGTCTGGTCAGCGAACTCCTGGCCACCACACGCACCTTGCTGCGCGTCTGGTTCGACCGGGCCGTGGACAACCGTGAGGACATCGATCGGGCGATCGACGAGCACGAGGCGATCGCCCGGGCCGTGGGCACCGGGGACGCCGCGGCCGCGGGGGAAGCGATGGAGCGGCACATGGCCACCGCCGCCGAGCGCATCCTGCGCGAGAGCCCCGAGAGCGACTGAGGCCGGCGATCTCGTCGGAGCACCTCGGATCTGTGCGAAGCGCTTCCCTCGACGTACGCTGATCCTATAGGATCGAGGGGAGACGTCATCACCACGGAAGGACAACGATGTTCACAGCGGAGACCTGGCCCATCGGCGCCAACATGCTCTCCTTCGGGAGCACCACCCCGGACGGCACCCCCACCGTGGAGGCCTCCGCCGCCGTCTGGGCCGCCCAGCTGCGGCAGGTCAAGGAGCTCGGAGTCGACCAGATCGACCCCACCGACGCCTGGCTGCCCCTGGCGAAGCTGAGCGACGAGCGCATCGAGGAGTTCCGTCGGGTGCTCGACGGCGAGGGCATGACGCTCTCTTCGATCTCCATGACCCGCAACTCCGTGGTCGACGTCCGCCACGGCGAGCAGAACCTCGCCGACGCCCTGCGCTTCCTCGAGATCGCCCCCAGCTTCGGTGTGGGCGTCGTCAACACCGGCTTCATGCAGGCGATCACCCCCATCCAGCAGGAGGCGATCTGGTTCTGGCTCGCCGACGGGCACGTCGACGACCCGGCGCTGCGCGACCTCGCCGTCGAGCGGGTGCGCGCCCTCGGGGACGCCGCCCGGGACCAGGGGATCGAGCTCAGCCTCGAGATGTACGAGGACACCTACGTCGGCACCGCGGACGAGGCCGTCGCCTTCCTCGAGGACGTCGACCACGCCTCGGTGGGACTGAACCCCGACCTCGGCAACCTCGTGCGACTGCACCGCGAGATCGAGCCGGTCACCGACATGTTCGAGAAGGTCCTCCCGCACGCGAACTTCTGGCACATCAAGAACTACACCCGCGACTACGATCCGGCGACCGGGGCGTACGCCACCGCCCCGATGCCGCTGAAGTACGGCTACGTCAACTATCGCGCCGTCATCCGCCGCGCCCTCGAGCTCGGCTACACCGGACCGTTCTGCTGCGAGCACTACGGCTCCGACTCCCTCGGCGTCGTCGCCGAGAACGTCCACTACATCCGGCAGGTCCTGGCCTCGGCCCTCGCCTGAGGCCCGGGGTCGAGGCCCCTGATCCCCTGAGAACGAAGGAGTTCTGATGGATCCGATCCTCCTCGTCGCGCTGCTCGTCGGCATCGCGCTCATCGTGGTCATCGTCCTGAGGACCCGCCTGGACGCCTTCGCCGGGCTGCTGATCGCCTCCGTCGTGATCGGACTGATCGCAGGGCAGTCGCTGCCCGCCATCGTCGAGTCGATCAAGACGGGCTTCGGCGACACCCTGGCGTCGATCGGCATCGTGATCGGTCTCGGCGTGGCCATCGGCAAGATCCTCGAGGTCTCCGGTGCCGCCCGGTCCATCGCGGTCGCCTTCCTGCGCCTGTTCGGGAAGGGCCGCGAACCCTGGGCCATGACCAGCATCGGCGCCCTGATCTCCATCCCGGTCTTCTGCGACTCGGGCTACGTGATCATGAATCCGCTGGCCAGGGCGATCGCCCGGGTCAAGAGCTACGGCTACGCCACGCTGGGCATCGCGCTCGCCGGCGGCATGGTGATCACCCACCACTTCGTGCCGCCCACTCCGGGCCCGCTCGGCGTGGCCGGGATCCTCGGCGTCGGCGTCGGCTCGGTGATCATCACCGGCCTCGTGTTCACCGTGTTCATGATCCCGGTGGTCACGCTGTACGCGAAGTGGGTCGGGCCCCAGGTCGAGGACCTCGTCTCCGAGGAGATCCAGGAGACCGTCTACGGGGACGTGCGCAGGGACCGCTCCGCGGTGGCCGTGGCGACCGGGGGTGCGGCCGGGGTCTCGCGGACCGACGCCGCCACCGACCTCGAGGACCTCTCCGCGGAGAACCCCGAACTGGGGGAGCGACCGGAGGGCGCCCCGCCCCACCGGGTCGGAGCGTTCGTCGGCCTGCTGCCGCTGGTCGTCCCGATCGTGCTGATCGTGCTGAACACGGTCGTCTCCGCGATCGACATGGGTGCGCAGGGCACGGCCCTGCCCGACGACTACGAGCCCTCCGCCTGGGCCGGAACCTTCGTGTTCATCGGGGATCCGGTGATCGCACTGCTGATCGGCCTGGTCCTGGCCGTGTACCTGCTGCTGCCCCGCTGGACCCCGCGCAGGACGAGTCACCGGTGGCTCGGCGACGCCGCGGCCGACGCGGGCCTGATCCTGCTGATCACCGGTGCCGGCGGCGGTCTCGGCCAGGTGCTGCGCGACACCGGCATCGGCGACGCGCTCGCCGAGGCGATCGGCGGCCTCCCCCTGCCGTCGTTCCTGCTGCCCTTCCTCATCGCCTCGATCGTGCGGATCGCGCAGGGCTCCGGGACGGTCTCGATGATCACCGCGGCCTCCGTCACCGCCCCGGTGATGGCCACCATCGGGCTCGACCCGCTGGTCGCGGTGATGGCCTGCGTGGCCGGCGCCATGGTGTGCAGCTACTTCAACGATTCCTACTTCTGGGTCGTCACCCGCTTCCTCGGACTCGAGGGAACCGCGGCCCTGAAGGCCCACTCCGGGCTGACCACCGTCATGTGGGCGGCCTCGATCCCGATGCTGTTCGTGCTGAGCCTCGTACTCGGCGCGAGCGGCTGACCACCCGATCCACCACCACCTGACACCTCTGCTCCACCCCCCCCCATGACCCCCGAACGAACGGAGAACCCCATGAGCCTCGAGATCACCCGCATCCAGCCCTTCCCCGAGCAGCGCACCGCGATCGTGACGGGCGCCGGCGCCGCGCGCGGCATCGGCCGTCGCGTCGCCCGCAAGCTCGCCGCCGAAGGCTGGAGCGTCGTCGCCGCCGATCTCGACGCCGCGGCCGTCGAGGCCTTCGCCGAGGAGCTCGCGGCCGAACTGCCCGCGGACTCGGGCCAGAAGGTCCTCGGCGTCGGGGTCGACGTCAGCGACCAGGCCGCCGTCGACGCCGCCTTCGCGCGCGTCGACGCCGAGATGCCGCCGATCGCGGCGCTCGTGAACCTCGCCGGGATCCCCAGCCCGCACTCGATCTTCGAGCTCACCTCGGAGATCTGGGACCGGGTCATGGACGTCAACGGCAAGGGCACGCTGCTGATGATGCAGGCCGCGGCGAAGCGCATGGTCGACGGCGGCTTCGGTGGCCGCATCGTGAACACCTCCTCCATCACCGCCCTCGACGGCGGCGGCACCTTCTCCAAGACCGGCTACGCCGCGGCGAAGGCCGCCGTGCAAGGTCTGACCCGAGGCGCTGCCCGCGAGCTCGGGCAGTACGGCATCACCGCCAACGTGATCCTGCCCGGCCCGATCGACACCGACATCATGGGCGGGACCCTCACCGACGAGCGCAAGGAGGGCATGAGCTCGAACATCCCGCTGCAGCGCGTGGGTCAGCCCGAGGAGGTCGCGGGCCTGATCGCCTTCCTGGTCGGCGAGGACTCCAGCTACGTCACCGGCACCTCGATCAGCGTCGACGGCGGGAAGCACATGCACTGAGGTGCGTCGGCCCCGGGGCGGCGCGTCCCGGGGCGCAGATCCCATTGGATCCTTCGCGGCGAGTCCGTGCCGACGGCAGAGCATGCGGCTGCGGCGTGCGCGGTCTCCGGCGCCGCCCTGCCCTGTGACGTCGACCGATGGTCCGCCTCCGCGCACCGTCGAGCACTTGACAGGCGTGAGGTAGATCATTTGACTGTAGCCACATCCTATTTGATATCGAGAGCGACCTGGCGTGCCGAGGGACCCCGCGCCCCGTCGGCTCTCGACACCGCTGGAGGACGATGATGCCCGCACCCGCACCCCGGATCGCCCTGACCTTCGGAGACTTCTCCGGCATCGGTCCCGAGCTCGCCGTACGCCTGCTCGCCGAGCCGAAGAACCTCGAGACGGTGCGGGTCTCCGCGCTCGTCTCCCCGGAGGAGTTCGCCGCCGCCTGCGCGGCCGCCGGGGTGGAGGTGCCCACGACCGACGAGCCGCGCACGGGCGCGGTGCACCTCGTCGGCTCCGATCTCCAGGACGTCCCCGTACCGATCGCCGAGACCTCGGTGGCCGCCGGGACCCGCGTCATCCGGGACCTCGAGAAGGCACTGCGGCTGTTCGAGGACGGCGAGGCCGACGCGATCATGTTCCTCCCCCTGAACAAGACGTCACTGCACCTCGCGGGGATGGACGAGGAGGACGAGCTGCGCTGGTTCGCCCGGCAGCTCGACTTCGACGGCTTCACCAGCGAGGTGAACGTGATCCCCGGCCTGATCACCTCCCGCGTCACCTCGCACGTCCCGATCTCCGACGTCGCCCGGAGCATCAGCGCTGCGCGGGTGCGCCAGGCGATCGGGCTCCTCCGGGACGTCGTGCGCGGGACGGGCATCGGATCCCCGCGCCTCGCCGTCGCCGCCCTGAACCCCCACGCGGGGGAGAACGGCCAGTTCGGCCGCGAGGAGATCGACCACATCGCCCCGGGGGTCGAGCTCGCCCACGAGGTCGACGGGATCGACGTGAGCGGCCCCTACCCGAGCGACACGCTCTTCCTCAAGGCGTGGGACGGGGACTTCGACGGCGTCGTGACGATGTACCACGACCAGGGCCAGATCGCCATGAAGCTCCTGGGCTTCTCGGACGGCGTGACGGTCCAGGGCGGCCTGCCGGTGCCGATCTCGACCCCGGCCCACGGCACCGCCTACGAGATCGTCGGGAAGAACCTGGCGGGGCTGGGGCCGAGCCAGCGGGCATTCGACATCGCGTCGGGTCTCGCGGCGCAGACGGCCTCGCGCCGCGCACGCTGAGCGCTGGCCTTCCCGTCACCCGAGGCAAGGAGGCATCGGTGCACCTGACACGACGACACGCCCTGGCGGCAGCGCCCCTGACCGCCGCGGCGCTGGCGGGCTGCTCGCGCGGTGAGAGCGCCTCCGGCGGCAGCACCACGATGATCGTGCCCTTCGCCCCGGGCGGGGGCTCCGACCAGTCCGGTCGCGCTCTCGCCGACGGTCTCGAGCGCGCCACCGGCGACACCGTCTCCGTGGAGAACATCCAGGGCGGCTCCGGCGCGATCGGGTACTCCGAGTTCCTCGGGATGCACGGCGACGGCTCGAAGCTCCTGGCCACCGAGACGGCGCTGATGGCGCTCGCGCTCACCCAGGACGTCCGCTTCTCCTACGAGGACTTCACGCCGATCTTCAAGGCGGGGGACGACTTCGCGATCCTGGTGACTCGGCCCGACGCCGACTACGGGACCGGGATGGACCTGGTCGACGCGGCCCGGGAGAGGAGCATCCTCGTCGGGGTCTCCGGGGCGACGAGCCTCGACGAGATCCTCTTCTCCCTCATCGAGGGCGACCAGCAGATGGAGTTCGACCGCGTCCCCTACGAATCCGGCGGCGAGGTGCTGGCGGCCCTGCTCGGGGGTCATATCGAGGCGGGGCTGCTGAACCCCAGCGAAGTCCTCGGGCAGCTGCAGTCGGGAGATCTCAAGGCGCTGTGCGCGCTGGCCTACGAGCGCTACGAGGCCGACGAGCTGGCTGACATCCCCACGGGCCTGGAACAGGGGCTCGACGTGGCGTTCGCGCAGTTCCGCGCCGTGATCGCCCCGGGCGGCATCGACGAGGAGGCCAGGCAGCGCTGGGTCGAGGCGGCCCGGGAGTACGCCGGAACCGAGGAGTACCGCACCTACCTCGCGGACAACTTCCTGGTCGAGGCCCCGCTCTACGACAAGGAGCTGGGGGAGTACTTCGAGCAGTACAACGAGGAGCTCGCGGAGGCCTTTACATGACACAGACCGCCCACGAGAAGCGCGAGCAGCTGATCTTCCTCGCCGTGATGACCGTCCTGGGGATCCTCGCCGTCGTCGGCGGCCTCGGCTACGGGCTGGAGCTCGAGGGGCGCGTCGGCCCCGGGGTCATGCCCTTCGCCGCCGGGGTGCTGATGCTCCTGACCGTCGCGGTGCAGGCCCGTCGTCGGCTGCGTGCACCCGTCGTCGAGCCCGCGCCCGCCCCCGCGGACGACGCCGGACCGCCGGACGGGCCCGCTCCCGACGCCAGACCGGATGCGCGGCTGGTCGCCCTGATCTTCGCCCTGATCGTGCTGGCGGTCGCCGCCACCTTCCTCGTGGGGATGCTGATCGCGGTCTCGCTGCTCGTCGGCGCCCTGTTCCTGGTCAATGACCGCACCCGGCCCCGGGCCGCGCTGATCGCCGCGGTGACCGCCGGAGGGTTCGGATGGCTCGTCTTCGCGACGCTGCTGAACGTGCCCCTGCCCACCGGCTTGCTCGGCCTGATCTGAGGGGATGACGATGCTCGAGAACCTCGCCACCGGCTTCGCGGCCTCCCTCTCTCCCGAGAACCTGCTCTGGTGCCTGATCGGCGTCGTCGCCGGCACCGTGATCGGGATGCTCCCGGGCCTCGGGGCCACCACCGGCATCGCGATCCTCATCCCGCTCACCCTCGGGATGGACCCGCTCACCGCGCTCATCATGCTGGCCGGCATCTACTACGGCTGCCAGTACGGGTCGACGATCTCCGCCGTGCTCATCGCGACCCCGGGCGACGCGAACGCGGTCTCCACCGTGCTCGACGGCTACGCGATGGCCCGCAACGGACGCGCCGGGGCGGCGCTCGCGATCTCGGCGATCGGGTCGTTCATCGCGGCCATCGTCTCGGTGCTGCTGCTCGCGGCCCTCGCCGCCCCGATCGCCGACCTCGCGCTGGACTTCGGACCGGTCGAGAACTTCGCCATCATGGTGTTCGCCCTGGCCACGATCGTCTCCTTCTCCGGCGGGAGCGTGTCCAAGGGCCTCATGATGGCGGGCCTGGGCATCTTCCTGTCCACCGTGGGCGTGGCGATGGGATTCACCACCGCACGCTTCACCGGCGGCTCGGTGAACCTGCTGGGCGGTCTGGACTTCGTGGTCGTCATGATCGGCGTCTTCGCGATCGGGGAGGTGCTCACCCAGGTCTCCCAGGGCGGCGCCGCGCCGATCCGTGCGCGCTTCCGCGATCTGGTGATCTCCCGACGGGAGCTGAAGGAGGCGGCACCGGCGATCGGCCGCGGCACCGGCCTCGGCTTCCTGTTCGGCTCCCTCCCGGGCGCCGGCTCCACGCTCGCGTCCTTCCTGGCCTACGGCGTGGAGAAGTCGGTCTCGAAGCGTCCCGAGGAGTTCGGCAAGGGAGCGATCCGCGGGGTGGCGGCACCGGAATCCGCGAACAACGCGGCGGCGAACGCCAACTTCATCCCCACGCTCTCCCTGGGCGTGCCCGGCGGCTCGACCACGGCCGTGCTGCTCGGTGCCTTCATCATGTACGGCGTGCAGCCGGGACCCCTCCTGTTCGAGGAGGAGCCGGTGCTGGTCTGGGGCCTGATCACGTCGTTCTTCATCGGCAACGTGATCCTGCTGGTGCTGAACCTGCCGATGGCACCGCTGTTCGCGCAGATCCTGCGCCTGCCGTACAACTACCTGTACCCGTTCATCATCTTCTTCAGCCTCATCGGGGCCTTCGCGGTCGCGGGGAACTCCTTCGCGCTCGTGGTGGTGGTCCTGGCGAGCCTGCTGGGATACTTCCTCAAGAGGTTCGACTACCCGAGCGCGCCGCTGATCCTCGGGCTCATCCTCGGGCCGATGACGGAGAAGGCGCTGGTGCAGACCTCCGCCTTCGGCCGGGGGGACCTGTCGATCATCCTCGGCTCGCCGGTCGCGGTGGTGATCCTGGTGCTCGCCCTGGTCCTCGGCGCCGCCCCTGTCATCCTGCGCACGATCCGCGCTCGTCGCGAGAGCGACGACACGTCTCCGAAAACCCTCCAAGGAGTCTCATGACTGCCGACTCGACACTCTCCGGCGCCCTCGAATTCGCGAAGATGCTCGCCGCGGGCGGTTTCCGCCTGGACCCCGTGGCCTCCGCCCCGTCCATCGAGGACATCCGCCGCCTGGCGAAGAAGCGCCTGCCCACCATGGCCTTCGACATCATCGACGGCGCCTCCAACCACGAGATCACCCTCGACGCGAACACGCGGGACCTGCGCGACGTCCGCTTCCGGCCCCGCTGGCTCACCGACATCTCGCACATCGACACCTCCGTCGCCGTCGGCGGCACGACGCTGCCCCGCCCTTACGTGCTCGGCCCGCTGGGTCTGCAGCGCATGATCGGCGGCGAGGGTGAGCTGGGTGCGGTGCGCGCCGCGGGGAAGGCGAACATCCCCTTCACCGTCTCCACCGCCTCGAACTGGTCGATGGAGGAGCTCGCCGACGAGGCCACCGGGCCGCTGTGGTACCAGCTGTACATGTACAAGAGCGACCAGATCGTCTCCCGCCTGATCTCCCGGGCGAAGGCCATCGGTGCCGAGGCGCTCGTGGTGACCGTCGACGTGCCGCTGAACGGCAAGCGCTACCGCGACCACCGCAACGGCATGTCGATCCCCCCGAAGATCACCCCGCGCAACGCGGTCCAGGCGATCCGCCACCTCGACTGGACCCGCGCGATCATGCGGCCCCCGACGATCGGCTTCCGCAACCTCGCCGGCGAGATCCAGGGCGACAACGCCGTCTCCCACCAGGAGTTCGTCGCCAAGTATCTCGCGAACCTCACTCTGACCTGGGAGAACATCGCAGACGTGAGGCGGCAGTTCGACGGTCCCCTGTACATCAAGGGCATCCTCACTCCGGAGGACGCGGTGCGCGCCCGCTCGGTCGGGGCGCAGGGCATCTACGTCTCCAACCACGGCGGACGCCAGCTCGACTCCTCGCCCAGCACCATCAGCGTGCTGCCGTCGATCGTCGACGCGGTCGGGGAGGACATGACCGTCGTGTTCGACTCCGGCGTGCGCACCGGGGACGACATCGCCAAGGCTCTCGCGGTGGGGGCGGACCTGGTCTCCATCGGCCGCGCCTGGGGATACGGGAACGCCGCCGCCGGGGAGAAGGGCGTGCTGCGCGTGCTCGAGATCCTCGACGAGGAGCTCGAACTGGCCATGGGCCAGCTCGGCGCGACCAGCATCGGCGCCCTGGACCGCAGCTTCGTCGACTACCCGGAGGCCTGGCACGGCGCAGGTCTGCACCGTGTGCCCGAGCCCGAGCAGGCCATCCAGCCGACCGGACCGACTCCGCCCACCGAGGAGCCCGCCCCATGAGCGCCCCCTGGAAGCTCGCCGTGACCGCCGACTACGCCGAGGCCGACGGCTCGACCATCTACGGGGACATCGGTCTGGGCACCCTCGCCGAACACGACATCGAGTGGTCCCTGGTCGGTGACGGCGAGCGTGAGCTGCGCGGGGACGAGCTCGAGGGCTTCGACGCCGTGGTCCTGCTCAGCGGCACCCCCTTCGGCCGCGCCCAGCTCGAGGGCGTCACGACCCTGAAGCACGTGGCCCGCTTCGGCGCCGGCTTCGACTCCGTGGACCTCGCCGCCTGTGACACCCGCGGCATCACCGTCACCAATGCCCCCACCGGGCTACGGGTACCGATGGCCCACACGGCGCTGACCTTCCTGTTCGCCCTCGCGCACTCCCTGCTGCCCAAGGACCGCCTGGTCCGCGAGGCGGCCTGGGAGCGCAAGGCCGAGCATCGCGGCCCGGGCCTGGCCTCGGCCACGATCGGCGTGGTCGGCCTCGGGGGAATCGGCCAGGAGACGGTGCGCCAGCTGCGCGCTCTGGACCTCGCGGTCATCGCCTGGAACCGCTCCCCGCGCCCCGAGTTCTGCGTCGAGACTGGCATCGAGCAGCTCGCGTTCGAGGAGGTGATCGCCCGCAGCGACTGTCTCATCGTCACCGTCGCCGCCAACGCCGGGACCCGACACCTGATCGGCGCGCGGGAGCTCGCCGCGATGAAGGACTCGGCGTTCCTCATCAACATCGCCCGCGGCGCCGTGGTCGACGAGCCTGCCCTGGTCACCGCCTTGAATGAGGGCACCATCGCCGGGGCGGGGCTGGACGTGTTCGAGGTCGAGCCGCTGCCGGCCGACAGCCCGCTGATCGCCCTCGAAAACGTGGTCCTCTCCCCGCACTCGCTGTGCTGGACCGCGGACTTCGCCGAGGCGACCGGGGCCGAGGTGCTCGGCGAGGTGATCGCCATGGCCCAGGGGACCGCCCCGAGCCACGTGGTGAACGCCCCGGAGGACCGGCCGGGTCATGAGTGAGCGCTCAGCGGCCGACGAATCCCGGCTCACCGATCTGACCTGCGTCGTCACCGGCGCAGCCTCCGAGCGCGGCATCGGCCGCGGGGTCGCGCTGGCCCTCGCCGGCCAGGGCCGGCCGCTGGCCCTGCTCGACCTCGACGGCGCCCGGCTGGCCCACGCCGCCGAGGCCGTGCGCGCCGCCGGCTCCCCCGCCGTCGTGACCGCCGAGGTGGACGTCGCGGACGAGGCGAGCGTCGCGGCGGCGATCTCCGCGGTGGAGTCGGCGCGCGCCTCGCCGACCGGCCCGCTGCCGCCGATCGGGGCCCTGGTCCACTGCGCCGGCGTCGCGGACCCCACCCCGTTCCTCGAGATGACCAGCTCCGGCTTCCAGCGCACCCTGGCGATCAACACCCTGGGCCTCTTCCATCTCGCCCGGCGCGTGCTGCCGGGGATGCTCGACCAAGGGCTGGGACGGATCGTCGCCATGAGCTCGACCGCCGCACAGGACGGCGGCGGAAACTTCTCGACCTCCGCCTACGCCGCCTCCAAGGCCGGGGTCGAGGGCCTGATCCGGGGGCTGGCGAAGGAGGTCGCGGGCACGGGGGTGACCACTGCCGCGATCGCGCCGGCCAACATCGATACCGACATCATGGGCGGAGCCCTCGTGGGGCAGCGGCGCGAGGAGTTCGTCGCCCGCACCCCGGTGGGTCGCCTGGGCACCACTCGGGAGCTCGGCGAGCTGGTCGCCTTCCTCGTCGGCCCGCACGGCGGCTTCACCACCGGAGCGACCTACAACCTCAACGGCGGTCTGCGGGTGGGCTGATCGACGTGCTGAGGAGGGACGAGTCGGGAGGAGATCAGCCGGTCGGGCGGGGGCTGATCGACGTGGAGCCGGGCGTGACCTGCCGCGTGGTGAGGAACAGGCCGATGGCCGCGAGGGCCAGGAAGAGGCCCATCGAGGTGAAGGCGAGCCGGTACTCGTCGAGCCCGGTGCGGCCGTCGGGCGCCAGCACGTCCAGGAGCAGTCCGATCGTCAGCACCGCCAGCAGCGAGGTGGTGTACCCGCCGATGTTGACCATCCCGGTGGCGGTGCCGATCGCCCGTCGGGGCACCCCGGTGCGGGCGAGGTCGAAGCCCACCGAGCAGGTCGCCGAGCCGACCGAGAGGGCGAGGATCAGCGGCAGCAGCTGCCAGGCGGTGAGGGGGACGGGGACCAGCAGGGTCCCGGTCCAGGCGAGGGCGAGCACGCCCCCGGCGATCCAGCCCAGCCGGGCACGATGGTGGGGGAAGCGCCCCGTGGCCACGCCGACCAGCGGCCCGATCGCGACCATCACCACCACGTTGAGGGTGAGCAGGGCGCCCACCTGGGCGGGTTCGAGACCGTGGCCGTGGGTCAGGTAGGGCACGCCCCAGAGGAACAGGAAGGTGTTCACCGTCCCCAAGGTCAGGGCGTGCAGGAAGAAGCCCGACCACGCCGCCCGGGAGGTGAATACGTCGCGCAGCACCTGCCCGGCGCGCGGCGATTCCCGCGCCGGGGTGCCCTCCTCCCCCGGCGGCTCGTCGCGCACCACGGCGAGCACCAGCAGCACGCTGAAGAGCAGCAGGAATGCCAGTGAGGACCACGCCGCGGTCCAGCCGAGAGAGACCAGGACCGCGAGGAAGGGCACCGCGGCCACGGCCTGGCCGAACTGCCCGATCATGGTCGCGAGCTGCGTGAACACGGGGACCTGGCCGGTCGGGAACCAGGTCGCGATCAGCCGCACCACGCTGATCAGGGTGGCCGCGTCGCCGATGCCCGTCAGCATCCGTGCCACCAGGGCGGTGGGCACGTCGCTCGCCAGGGCGAGCAGCAGCTGGCCCGCGGCCATGGTCACCGCGCCGAGGACCATCATGCGCCGGGGGCCGATGCGGTCCAGCAGCAGCCCGGCAGGGATCTGCGCGGCCGCGTAGGTGCCCAGCTGCACCACCCCGAACAGGCTCAGCACTGCCCCGTCGACCCCGAAGCGGGCGGAGGCCTCGACGCTCGCCACCCCGAAGGAGGCGCGCCCCGAGACGGCGCACAGATAGGCGAAGACCCCGACCGCCCAGACCAGGTGGGCGCGGGTCACTCGCGGTGCGGCAGAGGTCATGAAAGCTGGCTCACCTGGGGGTCGACGAGGCGGATTCGGGAGAGTCGGAGGCGGAGGCCGGTCGGGGTTCTCCGCGCGCGTCGAGCCCGTCCTGGTCGGGATCGCTCAGAGTCCCGTTCCGCCTCAGGAACCAGGCGGCGACGAGGGGTGCGGTGAGGGCGGAGATCAGGACGGCCGTGGCGACCTGCACCGTGGCCACGTCGACGTACTGCTCGAAACGTGGATCGGCCGACGCGATGATCGCCGGGGTCACGATGGAGTTCCCGGCGGTGGTGCCCGCCGCGAAGCCGATGCCCGAGCGCTTGCCCCGCCGCAGCAGGAAGCGGTACGCCAGGTAGGTCGTGCCGCCCGTGAACGGCGTGACGACCAGTCCCAGGACGATGCCGGTCACGCCGCCCGTGAGGATCGCGCTGAGGTCGATGCCCGTGCCGAGGCCGAAGGCGAAGAACGGGATCACGATGTTCGGGACCGGGCGCATGATCTCGGTCCAACGGTGGTCGATGTTGCCGACGAAGATGCCCAGGACCAGGGGGATGATGGCAGCGGCGAAGGCGTCCAGCGGGATCGACCCGAGACCGGCGGCCCCGATGAACAGCATGGTGAAGAACGGACCGTCGTTCATCGCGGAGGCGACGTAGGCGCCGCGGTCGGTCCGGGTGCCGTATTTGCCGGTGAAGGCCAGCCAGATGCCGCCGTTGGAATTGTCGAAGGTCGCCAGCAGCGCCAGGATCGAGATCCCGAGGATGCCGTCCAGTCCCACGGCGACACCGAGGGCGACCACGAGCAGGCCGGGAACGAGGGTCTTGCCCAGCAGGAGCGCGCCGGTGGTGCCGGCGACGGGGCCGATGCTGCGAGGGGTGATCTGCATGCCGGTGGCGAAGATGACCAGGGCCATCAGGGGCATCGGGGTGGCGAAGAGTGCCGTGGTGAAGCTGCCGAGCTCCAGGAACCCGGGAGCCGTGGTGGCCACCACGGCGCCGAGGACCAGGGGGATCACCATGGTCCCACCGGGGATCCTGTCCATGGTCCCGTAGAGCGGGGAGCGCAGCGTCGTCGGGTCGGGCGGGGTGGGGTCGGGCACGGAGGGGCTCCTTCTGGCCTCGTCACGAGAAGGGGGCATCGCCGCGGTCGAGCAGTTCGTCCCGGTGGTGCTGACGCACGCCGGGAAACCCGAAGTGACCGGCTGGGCTTGCCCTATAGGATCTACGTCCCGTGTCGGGCGGTCAAGCAGCGACCGCGTCGTCCCGTCACTCGGGAGCGTCGCGCCTCGCCGCCGCGCGTGCAGGCTGCACCCCCGGCGGCGGTGCCGCCGAGAGGATCGCGCGGTAGACCACGTCCACGCTGGGTGAGGTGGTGCGACGATCCCGGGTGGCCGCGACCTGCCGTCCCTCCGCCGCCGTGCCCACCGGCACCACCACCGTCCCGGCGGTGTCGCAGATGGTCGCCGCGAGCGCGTTCAGCAGCCCGACGCCCAATCCGGCCCGGGCCAGGTTCACGACGGTCTGCGGCTGCTCGGACTGCCAGGCCAGCGGGATCTCGAGCGCCCAGGCCTGCAGTGCGCTGCCGGTGTCGGGGTCGACGGCGGCACCGGGCTGGGCGACGGCGATGAGGGGGTGCGCCTGGAGCGCGTGCGGAGACAGCCCGCCGCTCGCGGCGTCGCCCTCGACCAGCACGGGGTGTGCCGGCGGGACGATCGCGACGTAGCGCTCGGTCCACAGGTGGACGCTGCGGAGATCCTCCGACGGGGGATCGGCCGCGAGGGAATGGATCGCGATGTGGAAGCGGCCGGAGACGATCCCGGAGACCAGGTCCCCGGTGGTGTGCTCGGTGAGCTCGACCCGCAGGAAAGGGTGCTCGGCGTGGACCGCGGCCAGCACCCCGGGCAGGAAGCCGGCGCTGACGCTGGGATGGCAGCCGATCACGACCCGTCCGCGCGGCGTCCCGGTGTGGGCGTCGACGGCCTCCGCGCCCTTCTCCAGCGCCTCGAGCACGGCGCGGGCGTGGGGGAGGAAGGCGGTGCCCAGCTCCGTCGGCCCGATCGGGCGATGGCTGCGATCGACGAGGGTTCCGCCCAGCGTCCGCTCCAGCGCGGCGACGTGCGTGCTGACCCGGGACTGTGCCCGGTGCAGGGCACGGGCGCCGGCGGAGAAGCTGCCGTGGTCGATGACCGCCACGAAGGTCTCCAGCCAGTCCGTCTGCTCTATCCGCGCCATCGCGTCCTCCGTCCTTTGGGGCCACCGGGGCGGGCCCCCGGGGTCCGTTGCGGCCTCAGGACCGGGTGCGCAGAGTCGTCATGCCGCCGTCGATCGGCAGCAGCACCCCGGTCGTGGAGCGGTTGCGAGGAGAGGCGAGATAGCAGTGCGCCTCGGCGACCTCCTCGGGCTCCACCAGGCGGCCGTGGGGCTGGCGCGCGTTCAGCGCGGCGCGCTCGGCCGCGGGATCCTCGGCCTTCTCCATCAGCCGGCCGATCCACGGGGTGTTCGCGGTGCCCGGCACCACGGCATTGACCCGGATGCCCTTGGCCACCCAGTCCGCGGCCATGGCCAGGGTCATCGCCTGCACCGCGCCCTTGGAGGCGCCGTAGAGCACACGGTCGGGAAGGCCCAGCATCGATGCGATCGAGGCGGTGTTGACCACCACGGCGGCCTCGGAGCGGCGCAGGTGGGGGAGGGCCGCGCTGGTCACGCGAGCCACGGAGACCACGTTGACGTCGAGCACGCGGTGCCACTCGGCGTCGTCGTTCGTCTCGACCTGGCCCTGGGCGCCGATGCCGGCGTTGTTGATGACGATGTCGATCCCGCCCAGCTCCTCGGCAGCACGGTCCACCGCGGCCTGCACGGCGGCGGTGTCGGTGACGTCGACCTGGATCCGGATCGCGCCCTCGGGGGCGTCGGAGGGGTCGAGATCGAGGGCCGCGGTCGCCGCGCCGCGGGCCTGGAGGGCACGGATCGTGGCCGCGCCGATGCCTGCGCCGCCCCCGGTGATCAGGGCTGTGAGTCCGGCGAATTCAGCATCCGTCGCTGCAGTCATGGGGTGTTCTCCTCGTCGAGTCGTCTTCCCTGCAGGATATGGGACCGGGCGTCGAGCGTGTCGGGGCGCCCGCCACGCGCGTCGTCGTCAGTGCCGGGTCCCTGGTCGCCATGGGAAGTCGGGGCGGCAGGGAGAGGCATCGCTGCCGGTGAGAGGCGTCGGGAAAAGACGTTGCCGAAATCGGATACGGGGATCCCGGAACGCGGATCGCGCGCAGGGGACCTGAGCTCCGCGGCGTTGATAGCGTTCGGAGCAGGCGATACGAAAGGCGTGCGCGAGGACTGCGGGCGCTCTGACCTCCGATGTCTCGTGGTCGTGATGGCTCGGGCACGGAATGTGCCGACCCGCGTCGCGGCCGGATCGCCCCGTCTCTCCACCACCCCATCTTGGAGGAGCTTTCGTGCGAGCACTCGTCCTGACCGACTTCCACCAGCTCGACCTCGTCGAGACCTGGCGTCCCGAGCCCGGCCCCGGCGAGGTGTTGCTGCGCGTCTGCGCCACCGGCATCTGCGGCTCCGACGTCCACGGCTTCACCGGGGACAACGGCCGGCGAGCCCCCGGGCAGGTCATGGGCCACGAATCCTCCGGCACGATCGCCGCCCTCGGGGACGGGGTCGACGCCTCGGTCCTGCCGCTCGGAGCCCCGGCCACCTTCAATCCCGTCGTGGTGCCCGAGGAACTTCTCGAGCGGTACCGCGATCGGGAGCAGCACGCCCCGGGCAAGCAGGTCATCGGAGTCGCCCAGCAGGTCCAGGCCTCCTTCGCCGACTACGTCATGGTGCCGGCGCGCAACGTGCTGCTGCTGGATGCGGCGATGCCGCTGCACCTCGGCGCCCTCATCGAGCCGCTCGCCGTCGCGGTGCACGCCGTGGGCCTGGCCCGCCCCCGGACCGACGAGACGGTCCTGGTCGTCGGCGGCGGTCCGATCGGGCAGAGCGTCGTGCTCGCGCTGCAGCGCGCCGGCGTTCGGGACATCGTGCTGTCCGAGCGGGATCCGAGCCGCCGGGAGCTGGTCGAGGCCCTCGGCGTCACCGCGCTCGACCCGTCGGCCGGGCCCCTCGCGGAGCAGGTCGGCGAGGTGCTCGGCGGCGCGGCTGATCTCGCGATCGACGCCGTCGGCCTCAGCCCCACCATGAGCGATGCCCTCGCCTCGACCGCGCTCGGCGGCCGCGTGGTGCTCGTCGGCATGGGCTCGCCCCGGCTCGAGCTGCCGGCCTTCGCGATCAGCACCGAGGAGCGTGCGATCATCGGCTCCTTCACCTATTCCGCGCGTGACTTCGCCGCGGCCGCCACCTGGATCGGCGAGCACGTGGAGCAGGCCACCCCGCTGGTCAGCAGTGTCATCGATCCCGCGCAGGCCCATGAGGCCTTCACCGCGCTCGCGGCCGGACAGGGCCCTGCCGGCAAGATCCTCGTCCGCTTCGACCAGGAGGAGCTCGGCGCATGAACACCCACCACCGCACCATCGCCCACGTCCGGGCCTACACCGTCTCCGGCGGCGGCGCCGACTACCACGACCAGGGCGCGGACCACTGGATCGACGACCACATCGCCACCCCGATGTCCGGATACCCCGGATACGCCGACTCCCGGCAGTCCTTCGGCCTCAACGTGCTGGGCACGCTGATGGTCGAGATCGAGGCCGACGACGGCACCGTCGGCTTCGCCGTCTCCACCGGCGGCGAGCTCGGCGCCTGGATCGTCGAGAAGCACCTGGTGCGCTTCCTCGAGGGGGCGCGGGTGAGCGACATCGAGCGGATCTGGGACCAGATGTACCGCTCGACCCTCTTCTACGGCCGCCGCGGCATCGTGCTGAACACGATCAGCGCCCTCGACCTCGCCCTCTACGACCTGCTGGGGCGTCTCCGCCAGGAGCCGGTGTACGCCCTGCTCGGCGGGCCCGTGCGCGATGAGCTGACCATGTACGCGACCGGCGCGCGGCCCGACGTCGCGAAGCAGCTGGGCTTCCTCGGCGGGAAGATGCCCCTGCACCACGGCCCGGCCGACGCAGAGGAGGGGATGGAGAAGAACATCGCCCTCCTCGCCGAGATGCGCGAGAGGGTCGGGGCCGACTTCTGGCTCATGTACGACTGCTGGATGTCGCTGGACGTGGACTACGCGACCCGTCTCGCCCACCGCGCCCACGAGTACGGGCTGCGCTGGCTCGAGGAGGCGCTGATCCCCGACGACTACTGGGGCTACCAGCAGTTGCGGAGGAATGCGCCGCCGGGCATGCTGATCACCACCGGCGAGCACGAGGCCACCCGCTGGGGATTCCGGCAGCTGCTCGAGATGGGTGCGGCCGACATCATCCAGCCCGACGTCGGCTGGTGCGGCGGCATCACCGAGCTGCTGAAGATCTCCGCGCTCGCCGACGCCCACGGGGCGATGGTGGTCCCGCACGGCTCCTCCGTGTACTCCTACCACTTCGTCCTCACCAGGACGAACAGTCCCTTCAGCGAGTTCCTCATGATGCACCCGAGCGCCGAGGAGATCGTCCCGATGTTCTCCCCGATGCTGCTCGGCGAGCCGGTGCCGGAGGACGGCAGGATCCGGGTCCCGGACACCCCGGGCTTCGGCGTCGAGTTCAACCCCGAGATCCCCCGGGAGCGCCCCTTCCCCCACTGAGCCCCGGACCCGCGCCCACTGCCCGCCCCACTCCGCCCCGAGACATCGGAGGTATCACGGTGCGGTCCCGAAGATCGGAAGGCCTCGGATCCTGGCACAGTGGGGGTGGACGACGCGTCCAGGGCGCCTCGGCGTCCGCCATCGACCGACCCGCCGCCGTCGGCGGGATCGCGGCCCGCCCCACCCCTTCGAAGGAGAACCATGCAGCTGCGACGACTCGGCCCGAGCGGCCAGGAGAAGCCCGCCCTCGTCAGCGACGGCGTCACCTACCGCCTCGAGGCGGTCACCGACGACGTCACCGGGGCCTTCCTGGCCGACGACGGGATCGGGAGGGCCGCCGCGGCGCTGGCCGCCGGCGAGCTGCCGGTCTGGGAGGGGGCGGAGGCCGAGCGCATCGGCGCCCCTATCGCGCGTCCCGAAGCAGTGATCTGCATCGGCCAGAACTACGCCGCGCACGCCGCGGAGTCCGGCGCCGAGCCGCCCACCACCCCGATCGTCTTCTTCAAGCACCCCAACACGGTGGTCGGGCCGCATGACGAGGTCCCGATCCCGCCGCGCGCCACCAAGGTCGACTGGGAGGTCGAGCTCGGCGTGGTGATCGGGAAGCGTGCCTCGTACCTGGAGGACGAGGACACCGCGCTCGACGCCATCGCCGGCTATGTGACCAGCCACGACGTCTCCGAGCGCGACTTCCAGATCGCCGAGTCCGGCGGGCAGTGGTCCAAGGGCAAGTGCGCGGAGAACTTCAACCCGGTCGGCCCCGCCCTGGTGCCGGCCGCCGAGATCGAGCAGCAGCGGCTGCGGCTGTGGTCCAGCGTGAACGGCGAGGCCCGGCAGGGCTCCACCACGGCCGACATGGTTTTCACCGTCGCCCAGCTGGTCCATCACCTCTCGCAGTACATGGTGCTCTCGCCCGGCGACCTGATCAACACCGGCACCCCGCAGGGCGTGGGCCTGTCCGGTCGCTTCCCGTACCTCGCCGACGGCGACGTGGTGGAGCTGGGCATCGAGGGTCTCGGCGAGCAGCGTCAGCGGTTCGTCCAGCGCGCCTGAGCCGAACCCGCGGACCGGCCGGCGCCCCGGCAGCCGATCGGCTGCCGGGGCGCCGGCACGAGGGGGATCAGCGGGCGGAGGCGAGACCGCCGTCGATCTTCCGGATGGCCCTGGTGCTGCGCCAGGCGAGCACCAGCGTGGGGACCGAGAAGATCAGCAGAGCCAGCGCCAGGGCCGGGTTCCAGGGCCAGGCCACGGCGGCCAGCCCTGCGATGATCACGGTCAGCAGCAGCATCACCCGGCGACTGCGCTCGTAGGCCTCGCGCATCTCGCTCAGCTCCGCCTTCAGCTGCGCCTGCTCCGCGGAGGTCTCGGCCCGCGGTCCGCGGGCGGCCTCGGCGGAGGCCCTCCGATCGGCGCGCGTGGTGATGACCAGGCGTGCCGCATACGCCACGGCGGCGACCAGCACCAGCGCGAAGCCGAGCCAGTTCTCCCGCGAGGCGAAGAGCCACGACAGCACGAGGCACGACCCGATCGCGATCAGGTACACAGGGGTCCGCATGGTCCCGGATCCTCTCACGGCGGCGGGGGCGGTCATCGTGCTCATCCCAGGAAGTTCACGAAGAACTGGACCAGCGCGAGCGCCCCGGCGGCGAACAGGAAGATCGAGCTGATCAGCACGATCACCCGCAGCACCACATGCATCCGGTAGGGCTTCGGGAGCACCTTGTGCTCCGTCCACAGCTGCGCGAAGCCCCACACGCCCAGCGAGAGCACGCCGCCGAGGATGCCGGCGAAGGAGATCACCGCGGTGTAGCTGACGCCGCTGAACAGCAGGAAGGTCGCTCCGACGAAGGTGTACGTGGCGACCGCGATGCGGATCCGGTGCCAGTGCTTCTCCTCGCGCAGGAACTTGAACGATGGGGCGAAGGCCTCACGGACCGTGTACGGGTAGATCGTCGAGAACAGGGCCTGCAGCGAGCCGAAGAACGCCGCCCAGATCGCGAGCTGGTAGAGGTACACCAGCACCGGGGAGATGACGGAGAAGAAGGCCGCCTGGTTGGTGAGGATGTTGTCGTCGGCGGGGACCTCCTGGCCTGCACCGGTGCCCAGCACGATGTCGCCCAGGATGATGAAGGTCAGCGCCAGGATCGTCACGGAGACGAAGGAGGCGAGCACGTCGAGCTTGACGGCGCGCAGCCAGGCGCGGCCGTTGTCCACGTTCTCCGCGTCCTCGGCCAGCGGGATGCGGGCCTGGTCGGTGTCCAGGCGGTTGAGCTTCTCCTCGAGCTCGGCATGATTCGGGGTGCCGAGCATGCCCCAGCGCTTCGCGCGCAGCGAGCCGACGTAGCCGATGTAGTCGTAGCTGCCGCCGCCGAGGGCGCCGAGGTAGGCGATGATCTCGAGCGGGATCGGCCGGGCCGCGACGTCGGGATAGCCCTCCCGCACCCACGCCGGATACTCGCTGGGAATGTTCGGGATCAGCCCGTGCAGGGCCTCGACCCACGGCGGGTTGGAGACGAAGACCGCGACGAAGGCGAAGACGATCATGAGTCCCACCACGACCGTCTGGAAGTTCTCGACGATCTTGAAGCTGCGCACGAACACGGTGACGAAGCCGATGACACCCCAGATCATTCCCCAGATCATGGGATCGATGTCGGTGTGGAAGGTCCAGTTCGACCACTGTCCGAGCCCCTTGAAGTAGGCCACGGCCCAGGAGGGGAAGCAGGCCACGGCGAGGACTCCGAGCAGCAAGGCCAGCCAGTTCCGGGGCCCGGGGATGATCTGGGCCCAGCGCTGGAACGGGTGCTCGCCGGTGAGGGTGATGTAGCGGGCGCCGGAATAGACGATGGCGGCCTTCATGATCGCGCAGAGCACGAAGGTCCAGATGATGGCCACGCCGAAGACGGCGCCGCCGCGGGAGGCGGAGAACACCTCGCCGTTGCCGATGGTGACGGAGGCGAGGATCATGCCGGGCCCGGTGAAGGCCAGCAGGTTCCCGAAGCTCCATTTCTTCAGTCGGGGGTCCGCCTCGGGGAAGCGCAGCTCCCCGAGCCCGAGCTTCTCAGGCTGTCCTGTGGTCATGTCAGCTGGTCCTCCTTTGGGCCAGTCGTCGGATGTCTCCGGGGGAGAGCGCTGTCGTCGGCCGGGACGCGCCACGATCGTGCGGCCCGTCCCCGGTGTCATCCGGAAGCGCCCTCGCTCCAGCCAGGTGAAACCTGGCTCACATTCGTGGCGAACCTAGGCCGTGCAGCGGCCCGTGTCAACCAGTTCCTACAGGATCGTGGATCGAGCAAGGTCGCGAGAGCTGCGTCCGACCTTCGGAAGAGATGACGCGTGGCACCGAGGCCCTGACGAGAGGTGCCTCTCCGTCGTGCGCTCGAGTGTCCTCGTCGACGCGAGGGGAGTGGTGGCAGAATGGAGGATGACGGCTTGCTGCGCGGACGGCCCGCCGTCGGTCGGGGCCGACCGGTCGGGAGCGCCCGGCTGGGACTGACCCTCTCGCACCGCTCGGCAATATCCAATAGGATTGTGAGACATCAGCAGGGCCAGGTGGCCGCCCGGGATGCCCCGGAGCGGCCCTTGGCGGCACAGGCGCCCTCCTCCGTGGCGGCGCACAGCTCGGACGAAGGAGTTCTCCATGACCATCTCCACCGTGACCATCGTCGGCGCCGGCTACATGGGCGGCGGCATCGCCCAGGTGCTCGCCATCGCCGGCTTCGACGTGACCATCGCCGATGTCAGCGTCGAGACCGCCAACGCCTCCCTCGAGCGCCTCCAGAAGGAGGCGCGCGACTTCGAGGAGCAGGGCCTGTACTCGCCGGGCAGCGCGGACCTCGTCGCGAAGAACATCTCCGCCGGCAAGCCTCTCGCGGAAGCGGTCGCCGAGGTCGACTTCATCGAGGAGGCCGTCTTCGAGCGCCTCGACGTCAAGCGCGACGTGCTCGCGACCATCTCCCAGCACGCCCGGCCCGACGCCATCATCGGCACCAACACCTCGACCATCCCGGTCAAGGAGCTCGAGAGCGCCGTGCAGCATCCCGAGCGGTTCCTCACCGTCCACTTCTCCAACCCGGCGCCCTTCATCCCCGGCGTCGAGCTCGTGGCCGGGGCCTCCACCACCGCGGAGGCCGTCGAGGCCGTCAAGGAGCTGCTGGCGACGTCCGGCAACCAGGGTGCCCAGGTCGCCGACACTCCCGGCATGGTGCTCAACCGCCTCCAGTACGCGCTGCTGAAGGAAGCCACCTCCGTCGTCGAGGAGGGCGTCGCGACCGCCGAGGACGTCGACACCATCGTGCGCACCACCTTCGGCTTCCGCCTGGGTTTCTTCGGGCCCTTCGCGATCGCCGACCAGGCGGGGCTGGACGTCTACGCGAACTGCTTCGTGACCTTCGAGGACGCCTTCGGGGAGCGACTGGCGACCCCGCAGCTCCTCACCGACGCCGTCGCCGGGGACCGCAAGGGCGTCAAGAACGGCAAGGGCCTGCTGGGCGACTACGACGAGAACGCCTCCGCCGAGCTGATCGCCTACCGCAACAAGGCCTACGCGAAGATGTCGCAGCTGCTCGCCGAGCTCGGCCCGGCGCCGAAGGCCGCCCCGCAGGCCGACTGACCTCCCGCCGGGCCCGACGCTCGGCGCCCTCCCGGACCGGGACCCTGTGCCTGCGCGCAGGGTCCCGGGTCCTTACACCCCTGACCGCGCCCGTCGCGGGCACCACACAGATCACTGGAGATCCACCCCGTGGAAGAACTCGTCCTCGCGGACCGGCCCGTCTGGCTGCTCCTGTCGATCGCCGTCGTCGCGATCACCGTCCTGCTGGTCCTCATCATCAAGGCCCGACTGCACGCCTTCTTCTCCCTGCTGATCGTCGCCGTGGCCACCGGCCTCGCCGCCGGCATCGGCGTCGGCGACGTCATCGAGGTGGTGATCGACGGCTTCAGCTCCACGGTAGGCACCGTCGCCCTCCTGGTCGGCTTCGGTGCCGTGCTGGGCAGACTCATCGAGGTCACCGGCGGCGCCCAGGTGCTCGCCGACAAGATGCTCAACACCTTCGGGGAGGCGCGGGCGCCGCTCGCGCTCTCGGTCGCGTCGCTGTTCTACGCGTTCCCGATCTTCCTGGATGCCGGCTTCATCGTCATGCTGCCAGTCATCTACACCGTGGCCCGCCGCCTCGGCGGCTCGTTCATGCTCTACGCACTGCCCTCGATCGCGTCGTTCATGATGATGCACGCGCTGCTTCCCCCGCACCCCGGGCCCACGGCCGCAGCCACCGTGATGGGCGCCGACATCGGCCTGGTCGTGCTGATGGGACTGCTCATCGGCCTGCCCACCTGGTACTTCGGCGGTTACCTGGTGGCACGCGCGATCTCCAAGCGCTTCCCCGACACCCCGGTCCCGGCCCTGCTCGGCGAGCCCCGCGACGTGCCGGTCGACGAGCGTCCCAAGTTCGGCGCGATCGTGATCGTGCTGCTGCTCCCGCTTGTGCTGATCTTCTTCAACACCGCCTTCTCCACGGCCGAGCAGTCCGGCGCGGTGAGCGCGGACAACGTCTTCTACCAGGTGTCCCGCCTGATCGGGGAGACCCCTGTAGCCCTCGCGCTCTCCGCGCTGCTCGCGATGCTCGTGCTCTACGTGATCCCTCGACGTCGTCGGGGCGAGGAGACCGGCGGGGTCCTCGAGGAGCTCGTGGACGACGCCCTCTCACCTGTCTGCTCGATCATCCTGATCACCGGTGCGGGCGGCGCCTTCGGAGCGATCCTCACCGAGACCGGTATCGGCGAGGAGGTCGCGAACGGTCTCGACGCGATGGGGCTCCCGCTCATCGTCGCCGCCTACCTGGTCACCATGGCGATGCGCATCGCGCAGGGCTCGGCCACGGTCGCCGCCACCACCGGCGCCTCGATCATGGCACCGGCGATTCTCGGCGGCGACTTCAACTCGATCGCCGTCTCCGCCATGGTGATCACCATCGGCGCGGCCTCGATCGGCTGGTCGCACGTGAACGACTCCGGCTTCTGGCTGATCGGCAAGTTCTGCGGCTTCGACACGGCGACCACCTTCAAGACCTGGTCGGTGGTCGGCACCACGATCTCGCTGGTCGCGTTCGCGCTGTCGGCGGTCGTCTTCGTCCTCGCCGCCTGAGAGCGGACCCCGCCACACCGGCGACGGTCGAGTTCCGGGCCGCGACTGCGCGAGGATTGGCCCGGAACCCGAACGACGTCAGTCCCTCGAACCCGGAAGTTGGTCCCTGTGCCCGAGAACGCCGACCGCCGTCTGCTCGTCCTCGACGACGACCCCACCGGCTCGCAGTGCGTCGCCCACGTCGACGTCGCCTTCGACCTGGACCCGGAGATCCCTCGTGGCGTCCTGGCCGAGCCCGGGGCCACCTGCTTCGTGCTCACCAACACCCGCGCCCTGGGGGAGGCGGAGGCCGTGTCCCTGAACCGCCGGATCCTCGCCGGTGTGCTCGCCGGGCCCGGCGCCCCGGAGGGTCTGCACGTCGTCTCCCGCTCGGACTCTACGCTGCGCGGCCACGTGATCGCCGAACCGACCGCCATCGCCGAGGAGCTCGCCGCCCACGGCCACAAGGTCGACGCGATCCTGCTGGTCCCGGCCATGCTCGAGGCCGGTCGCTTCACCGAGGGCGACGTGCACTACGCGGTCGTCGACGGCCGGGCCCTCCGCGTCGAGGACACCGACTTCGCCCGCGACGCCACCTTCGGCTTTGCTCATTCCGACCTGCGGGAGTTCCTCGAGGAGCGGTCCGGGGGAGCGGTGCGGGCGGCCGACGTGCTGAGCATCGGCCTCGAGGACATCCGGACCGGCGGGGTGGACCGCGTCGAGGAGATCCTCGCCGGGGCCCGGGACCGGCGCTGGGTCGTCGTCAACGCCACCGAGTACTCCGACATGGAGGTCGTCGCGGCCGCCGTGGCTCGGCGCGAGGCCGATGGCCGCACGCTCATCACCCGCTGCGGGCCCTCCTTCGTACGGCCCCTCGCCGGCCAGAGCGGCGCACAGGTGGTGGGGCCGGAGTCGATCTCGATCCCCGACGGGCGCCTGGACCACGGCCTCGTCGTCGTCGGCTCCCACGTCGGGCTCACCACCACGCAGCTGCGCGCCGTCCAGGACCGCGGCACCCTCGTCGAGGTGGAGCTCGACGTGCCCTCCCTGCTCGACGAGCGGCGCGAGCAGCACCTGGAGGAGGTGGCCGCTTGCGTGCGCGAGGCGCTCCAGGCCGACGACTGCGTGCTCTACACCAGTCGCGACTTGGTCCGCACCGACGACCCCGCCGAATCCCTCGCCATCGCCCGCAGCGTCTCCGACGCCGTGGTCGAGGTGGTCCGGCGGGTGCGCGCGGCACGGCCGGCCTGGGTCGTTGCCAAGGGCGGGATCACCTCCCACGAGGTGGCCGCGAACGGTCTCGGGATCCGCCGGGCCCGGGTGGCGGGGCAGTTCTGGCCCGGCCAGGTCTCGATGTTCTCGGCGCAGGAGGCTCCCGAGGAGGTGCTGGGCGTTCCCTACGTCGTCTTCCCCGGCAATGTGGGCGGCGAGCAGGCGCTGGCCGACGTGGTCGATCGCCTCACCACCGCCGTCGCGGGGCGCTGACTCCGCCCCTCGACCTCGCGACCAGCTGCGACGCGGAAGGTACCGCTGAGGTGGCACTTTTCGGGGCATGGACCGCACCGCCGCGGAGTTGGGCCCCGAAGCCGGCCCGTGCCGGTGGGTGATGGCGGGCCGGTCGGGTGATGGCGTATCTGTTGGAGTGATGGTCGAGTACTGGCGCGTGGGCATGTGCTCTGGCGATATCACCAGTGCGTATGCTGACGCGCCAGTAACTGACCATCGGGTGATGGCGCATCTGTCTCGGTGGGGGCGGGCCGGTCGGGTGATGGTGAGCCGGTCGGGTGGTGGCGTATCTGTCGGAGTGATGGTCGAGTACTGGCGCGTGGGCATGTGCTCTGGCGATATCACCAGTGCGCATGCTGACGCGCCAGTAACTGACCATCGTGACGCACGCCGAGGAGATACGCCGGGGTGACGCATCCGGGTGAGGCACGCTGGGGCCAGGCACGCCGGGGCCAGGCACGCCGTGCTGGCACGCGCGGAGCTGAGGGCCTCGGCTCAGCGCGCCACGGCCTCCCATGCCCGGCTCGCCGCGGAGCGCACCACGGCCTCGCACACCTCGGCGGCCTCGAGCCCGTCGGCCGCGCTCGGGGCGAGATGCGTGCCGCCGGCGACGTCGGAGAGGAACGCGGCGGCCTCGATCGTCTTGAGGTCGTCGAAGCTCATGGGGATGCCGGGCCCCGGCTGGAAGCGGGCGTAGTCGCCGTGACCGGGCCCGGCCAGCACCGTCGTGTACCCGTGCTCGGTGCCGCCGTCCTCGAGCATCACCTCGAACTCGTTCATCCGGGTGAAGGACCAGCGGGCCGAGCCCTCGGTGCCGAACAGCTCGAGCGCGTAGTCGCTGCGGTGTCCGCGGGCCACCCGAGAGGACTCCAGGGTCGCGTGCGCGCCGCCGTCGAGCCGCGCCATCGCCGCCACCCAGTCCTCGTTCCGGACCGGGCCGCGCTCGCTGCCGACCTCGATGCCGCTGTGGCCCACGCCCGCCGAGGTGGGGATCGGGCGCTCGGGGATGAACACGTCGCTGACGGCGCTGACCTCGGCGATGTGCTGGCCGGTGACGTACTGGACGAGGTCGGCGCCGTGCGAGAGGAGATCCCCGATCACTCCGCTGCCTGCCTTGTCCCGGTCGTAGCGCCAGGTCAGCGGTCCGTCGGGGGAGGAAGCGTAGTCGGCGATCAGCCAGCAGCGCAGGTTCGTGATCCGCCCCAGCCGTCCCGAGGAGACCAGCTCGCGCAGGTGCTGGACGGCGGGGGCGTGGCGGTAGTTGAAGCCCACGGCCGTGGCGACGCCCGCCGCGGCGGCGGCATCGTGGATCTCGCGGGACTGCTGCGCCGAGACCCCCATCGGCTTCTCGATCCAGAACGGCTTGCCGGCCCGGGCCGCCGCCATGGCCAGATCCCGGTGCAGGAAGTTCGGCGAGCAGATCGAGACGGCCTCGACCTCGGGATCGGCGAGCACCTCGTCGATCGAGTCCACGGCCCGGGCGGCCCCGAACTGCTCGAGGGCGGCGGCCCGGTTCGCGGGCACCGGGTCCGCGACGGCGACCAGGCGCGGGCGGAGGCCGAGCTCGGGGTACCGAGAGGGGATGCGCTGGTAGGAGGTCGAATGCAGACGACCCATCCAGCCCAGGCCGACGACGGCCACTGCGAGGTCACGCATGCTCATCCGGTTCCCTCACCGCCCACCGAGCTCGGCGAGGATCCGCTCGCGCATGCGCACGTTGATCGCATCGGCCTCTTCCTCCCAGCCGAACACGCACACCGTCACCGTGCCGTCGTACTCGCGCTCGCGCAGGTAGCTGAACGCGTCGTCCCAGTCGATCTCGCCGTTGCCGATCTCGTTGTGCTGGTGGATGCGGGCATCCACCCCGGGCGGGTTCATGATGTAGCGGTTGCCGACGTTCGCGGTGTGGTCGAAGACGTCCGCGACGTGCAGGTGCTGCAGGCGGTCGCCCGCGTAATCCATCATCTCCCGCACATCCCGGGCGCCGCGGCCCAGGTGATAGGCGTGGGGGAAGCAGAACTCGTAGTTCAGCCAGTCCCGGTCCACCCCGCGGATGATCTGCACGGCCTGGTCGTTCTCCTCGACGAAGTCGTAGGGGTGGGCCTCGATCGTGCACTGCAGGTCGTACTTCTCGAAGACCGGGACCAACTCCTCCATGGACCTGTAGAACTGGTGCTCGGAGGCGAGCGCCCGGTTCGGGTCCCCGGAGAACTCGGTGGCGATCAGCGGCACCTCGAGGGCGTCGGCGAGCTCCAGCAGTCGCTTCCAGTTGCGCACCTGCGCCTGGCGCTCCTGCTCCTCGGGTGCGGCCCAGTCGAACACGGGGTTGAACGCCCCGATGCTCACCCCGGTGTCCTTCATCGCCTGCTTCACCTCGGCGATCTGGTGACGATCCACCTTGGGGTAGTGGTGCCACTCGTGGAAGTCCGCGCGGGGCGACAGCTCGAGGTGCTCGAAGCCCAGCTCGCGGGCCTTGTGCAGCTCGCCTGCGACCGAGAGCTGCGGGTGGTACATGCTCGGGTCCAGCAGGATCTTCACCATCGGTGCGTCCTCCTCACTTCTGGCCGAGGCCGCACTCGGCCAGGAACTCGCGGGTGGCGATGGCGTTCGGCAGCGGCAGCGCCGGATCGCAGGGGTAGAGGTCCTGCTCGCAGATCACGTAGAGCTCCTTGTCCATCGCAGCGAGCTTCGTGACCAGGTCCTTCATGTCTGGCAGTCCCTTCGGCGGGCACACGGAGGCACCCTTGGCGACCGCCTCCCCGAAGGGCCAGTCCTTCTCGTGGGCCTCACGGGTGAGCTCCGGATCGAAGGCCTTGATGTGCACGTAGCCGATGCGCTCGGGGTACTCGTCGATCATCAGCAGGGGGTCGCCGCCGCCGTAGACGATGTGGCCCGTGTCCAGGCAGAAGCTCACCAGCTCCGGGTCGGTCGCCTCGAAGATCCGGGCGATCTCCTCCGGCGTCTCGATGTGGCTGTCGCCGTGGGGGTGCAGCACCATCGTCAGTCCGTAGTCCCGCTTGAGCAGCTCACCCAGGCGGTTGGCGTTCTCGACGTACCGGCGCCACGCCGTGCCGGTCAGCTCCCGCTGGTCGGTGAACTCCCAGGTCTTGTCATCGCGGTACAGCGGCGGCAGGTGCACCATGTACTCGGCCCCGACGGCGGCATGGGTCTCGGCGATCGCGCGGAAGGTCCGCTCGGTCTCCGCCCAGGCCTCCTCCTGGTGCAGGATGCCCCAGCCGGTGCCGGCGACGACGCGGAAGCCGTGCTCGTCCATCACGGACTGCAGCTGCTTCGCGTCCTGCGGGAAGTACCCCCACGGACCCGTCTCCATGACGGAGAAGCCGGCCTCGGCCATCTCCCCGAGTGCCGTGCGCCAGGGGATCTGCTGCTCGTCCTGGGGGAACCACACCCCCCACTGATCCGGGCAGACGCCGATCGTGAGGTTGTCGAACGGCGGCTCGGGATTGCGGGAACGGTCGATCGTCATAGAGGCATCTCCTGCGGCACGGGACGGTGAGGTGGTGAGGTTCTGTCGCCCTGGGACCGATCACGCACTGCACATCGATCCTGGGGCGACAGAACTGTGACGGCGGGGGGTGTGCCGACGCGGGCCGACGAGGCCAGGGTGGCGGGCGGCTCGGGGGACGCTCAGTCGTGGGTCGGGAAGCTCATCGAGGCCTCGACGGTCTCGTTCTGCGAGGGCCAGCGGGTGGTGACCGCCTTCTGCCGCGTGTAGAAGCTCAGTCCCTCCGGACCGTGCGCATGGTGCTCACCGAACAGGGAGTCCTTCCAGCCGCCGAAGGAGTAGTAGCCCACCGGCGTCGGGATCGGCACGTTGATGCCGATCATGCCGACCTGGATCTCCTCCTGGTAGCGCCGCGCGTAGTGGCCGGAGTCGGTGAAGATCGCGGTGCCGTTGCCGAACGGCGAGGAGTTCACGAGCTCGACCGCCTCGTCGAAGTTGTTCACGTGCATGACCACGAGCAGCGGGCCGAACACCTCGTCGGTGTAGGTCGGGTGGGTGGGTTCGAGGTCCGTGATGACGATCGGGCCGACGAAGTTGCCCTTCTCGTGGCCGTCGACGACCAGGCCGCGGCCGTCGACGAGCACGCGGCCGCCGGCCTGTTCGGCCTCGTCGGTCATCCGGATCACGCGCTCACGGGCGTCGGGCGTGATCACCGGGGGCATGTCGGTGCTCGGGTCGTCGCCGGGGCCGACCACGAGCTTCTCGGCCTCGGCGGCGATGGCCTCGAGGAAGGGTTCGTGCGCCTCGCCGACGGTGACGGCGACGGGCACCGCCATGCAGCGCTCGCCGGCGGAGCCGAAGGCGCCCGAGGCGACCTGCGAGGCGGCGAACTCGATGTTCGCATCGGGCATCACCACGGCGTGGTTGTTCGCCCCGCCCAGGGCCTGGACGCGCTTGCCGGCCGCCGAGGCGGTGCGGTGGACGTGCTTGGCGATCGGGGTGGAACCGACGAAGGACACCGCGGAGATGCCCTCGTGGGTGCACAGCGCATCGACCGTGTCCTTGCCCCCGTGGACCACCTGGAAGACGCCGTCGGGCAGACCGGCCTCCTGGTAGAGCCGGGCGACGACGTTGGAGGCGGAGGGGTCGCGCTCGGAGGGCTTGAGGAGGAAGGCGTTGCCGGTCGCGATCGCGATCGGGTGCATCCAGAAGGGCACCATGGCCGGGAAGTTGAACGGGGTGATGCCGGCGACGACCCCCAGCGGCTGGCGCATGGTGTGGGCGTCCACCCCGGTGGAGACGTTCTCGGAGAAGCCGCCCTTGAGGTCCTGGGTGATGGAGGTGGCGAACTCGAGGGTCTCCAGGCCGCGGGCGATCTCGCCCTTCGCGTCGCCGAGGGTCTTGCCGTGCTCGCGCGAGATGTGGACGGCGATCTCGTCGGTCGCGTCGATCAGCAGCTCACGCATGCGGTAGAGGACCTGGGTGCGCTTGGCCAGTGAGACCTGTCCCCACTCGCGCTGGGCGGCGGTGGCGACCTCGACGGCGCGGTCGACGGTGGCGGCATCACCGAGGTGCAGCGTGCCGACCTCCTCGCCCGTGGCGGGGTTCAGGATCGGCTGGGTGGAGCCGGTGCCGGCGGTCGCGGTGCCGCCGACCCAGTGCTGGACGTCGTATCCCATGGGTGTACTCCTCGAAATTCGGATGGTCTGTGGGGTGGTGTCCGGCCGCGGGGCCTGCCGGATCGATGACCTCGCTGGTCAGAGGTAGTGGCGCTGCGGCGCCTTGTCCGCCTCGTACTCCTGGGAGGCCCGCCGCGTGGACTCCAGGCGGGAGACCTGGGAGACGGGAACGTCCCACCAGCCGTTGCCGGGCGGGTTCGGGCCGTACAGATCGGTGTTGACGACGATCGCGGTGGCCTGCTCGGAGGCCTCGGCGCGGCGGTAGGCCTCGCGGAAGGAGACCGCGCTGGAGACCTCCTGCACCTCGAGGCCGTAGGAGCGGATGTTGGCCGGGATGTCGAAGGGCAGCTTCTCGCCGTCCAGCAGCCCGGTCTCCTCGTTGCGCAGGCGGTACTTGGTGCCGAAGCGCTCGCTGCCGTGGGACTCGGACAGGGAGCCGATCGAGGACCAGCCGTGGTTCTGCAGGATCACCAGGATGACCTTGACCCGTTCGGCGACGATCGTGGCGATCTCCTGCGGGGCCATCTGGAAGGTGCCGTCGCCGATGATCGCGACCACCTCCGACTCCGGGGCGGCCATCTTCACGCCGAGCGAGGCGGGCAGCTCGTAACCCATGCAGGAGTAGCCGTACTCCAGGTGGTACTGGAGCGGGGAGCGGGCCTTCCACAGCGCCTGCAGGTCGCCGGGCATGGACCCGGCGGCGTTGATGACGACGTCCTCCTCGCCCATCAGCTCGTTGAGGGCCCCGAAGATCTCGGTCTGCGCGGGCAGCTCCTGGTCGTGGGGCTGGAAGCAGGGCTCGACGAGCTCCTCCCACGCGGCCCGCCTGGTCTGGGCGAGGGCGCTGTGCTCGGCGGGGGCGCGGTAGTCGCCGAGGGCCTCGCGCAGGGCGTCGAGGCCGGCGCGGGCATCGGTGACCACCATCGTCGCCGAGTGCTTGGCGGCGTCGAAGGCCTTCACGTTGAGGTTCACGAAGCGCGCCCCGGGGTGGCGGAAGGCGGTGTGGGAGGCGGTGGTGAAGTCGGTGTACCGGGTGCCGACGCCGATGATGACGTCGGCCTCGGCGGCCAGGTCGTTCGCGGCGTTGTTGCCGGTCGCGCCGACCCCGCCGATCGCGAGGGGATGGTCGGCGCTCAGCGCGCCCTTGCCCGCCTGGGTGTCGAGCACCGGGATGCCGGTGGCGTCGGTGAAGGCCGCGAGCGCTGCGCTCGCCTCGGAGTAGACGGCGCCCCCGCCGGCGATGAGGACGGGCCTGCGCGCGGTGCGGATGACGTCGATCGCCCGGTCGAGGGCGGCGGGCTCGGGGACCGGGCGGGCCACGTGCCAGGTGCGCTCGCGGAAGAGTTCCAGCGGCCAGTCGTGGGCCTCGGCCTGGACGTCCTGCGGCAGGGAGAGGGTGACCGCGCCGGTCTCGGCGGGGTCGGTGAGCACGCGCATGGCCTGCAGGACAGCGGGGATCAGCTGCTCGGGCCGGGAGATGCGGTCGAAATAGCGCGAGACGGGGCGGAAGGCGTCGTTGACGGACACGTCCCCGCCGGTCTCGTCCTCGAGCTGCTGAAGCACGGGGTCGACGGTGCGGGTGGCGAAGATGTCGCTGGGCAGGATCAGCACGGGGATGCGGTCCACGGTCGCCAGCGCGGCACCGGTGACCATGTTCGTCGAGCCCGGGCCGATCGAGGCGGCGCAGGCGAAGGCCTGCAGGCGGTTCCTGGTGCGGGCGTAGGCGACCGCGGTGTGCACCATGTTCTGCTCGTTGCGCGCCTGGTAGTACGGCATCGGGTTCTCGCCCTCGCCGGGATCCGTCGCGTTCTGCAGCAGGGCCTGGCCCACGCCGGCGACGTTGCCGTGGCCGAAGATCCCGAAGGTCCCGGGGATGAAGCGCTCGCGCACGCCGTCGCGCTCGGTGAACTGGGCGGCGAGGAAGCGGACGAGGGCTTGGCCGACGGTGAGCCGGATGGTGCCGGTGCGGGCCGACGAGGGGACGCTCATGCTGCCTCCGTGATGCGGAACCCGTCGCGGGGACGGGACTCGAGGGGCACCGTCTGCCGGGAAGGACTCGACGGTGAGTTCATGTGGACCCAGCATGCCGAGACCAGCAGTGCTTGTCAATAGTTTGTCAGGACAAGACATGCCCCGTGGCGGCGCAGGTCGGGCGCCCGTGCCCGTGGATCGAAGCAGGCGGGGCCTTCCCCGGCGCGGGAGAGCTGTGCTAGCTTTCCGGTTAGTCAGTGAGGACTTGTCACTTAGACCGGACATGCAATGCAGGTGTCCTGACACATGCCTGACATGCGGTGCGTGAGCACGGCACTGCGACCCGCCGCGGGCCATCCGGCCGGCGCCCGGCACGACGAGCACGCTCGCCGGCCGGACTCAGGTTCCGAGGAGGGGACATGAGCACACAGCACCACGTGGAACGGACCCGCCTCACCGAGCTCGTGCGCCGCACCGCCCCGTCGGGCCCGCGCCGTTCCATCGGATTCCTCGCCGTCGTCGCCTGCCTCGGCGGCTTCCTGTTCGGCTACGACACCGGCGTGATCTCCGGCGCCCTGCCCTACATGTACATGCCGAAGGAGGCCGGCGGTCTGGCCCTGACCTCTCTGGAGGAGGGCCTGGTCGGTGGATTCCTGCTGGCCGGCTGTGCCGTCGGCGCGATCCTCGGCGGGCGGCTCTCGGACCGCTACGGCCGTCGCCACAACCTCCTGATCCTCGCCGTCGTCTTCTTCGTCGGCGCGCTGGCCTGTGCGCTCTCCCCGGGCCTGTGGGCCCTCTACCCGGCGCGCTTCGTGCTCGGCCTCGCCGTCGGCGGTGCCTCGACCACCGTGCCCGTCTACCTCTCCGAGTCCGCACCCAAGGAGCAGCGCGGGATGCTGGTCGCCGTCGATCAGCTGATGATCGTCACCGGCCAGTTCGTCGCCTTCGCCACGAACGCGCTGATCGCCTCGCTCCAGGGCGGCCCTTCGGCCGTCGTGTCCGAGGACCCCTCGGGAACCTACGAGGCCGGGGAATCCGTGTCCTGGTCGCTGCTGGCCGGGCTCGGAGGGGTGGCCGTCTCCGACGGCAACGGGCACGCCTGGCGCTGGATGCTCCTGCTCTGCTCGATCCCGGCGATCGGCCTGTGGCTGGGCATCCGGATGATGCCGGAATCGGCCCGCTGGCACATCGGCCGCGGCGAGCTCGTCGAGGCCATCGGCGCCCTGAAGCGGGTGCGGATCGAGGGGAAGCACGACGTGACCGTCGAGGTCGCCGAGATGGAGGACAACCGCCGGCTCGAATCAGAACGCGAGAAGCTCAGCCTGCGTGCGGGACTCCGGATCCCCTGGCTGCGCTCGATCATCGTCTTCGGCGGCATCTTCGCGGTCCTCCAGCAGCTCACCGGCGTGAACACGATGATGTACTACGCCCCGAAGGTCCTCATGGCCGCCGGCTTCGATGCGCAGGCCTCGATCGTCCTGAACGTCTTCACCGGGCTGGCCTCCGTGATCGGCTCGGCCGCGGGACTGCTCGCCCTGCGTCGCTTCGGCCGACGCCAGGTGCTGCTGGTGGGCCAGACCATCCTCACCCTGTCCCTGATCGCGATGACGGCGATCTTCCTGCTGGGGATCAATCCGTACCTGAGTGCCGACGGGGCGGTCTCCGAGGACATCCCCGGCTTCGTCCCGTACCTCGTGGTGGTCGTGATCGTGCTGTTCATGCTGGGGATGCAGTCCGGGCCCGGCCCGGTGATGTGGGTGATGCTCGCGGAGATCTTCCCGGGTGCCATCCGCGGCGCCGCCAACGGCTTCGCCGTGATGATCCTGTGGATCGCGAACCTCACGGTGACGGTGCTCTTCCCCGTGATGATGGAGGGCATCGGCTCGGTGTTCACCTACGCGATCTTCGCCGCGATCAACATCGGCGCGGTGATCTGGTACTTCCTGCGCATCCCCGAGACCAAGAAGTTCTCCCTCGAGCGCATCGAGTGGGAGTTCCGCGAGGCCGGCGGCGTGATCCGCCTGCGCTGAGTCGCGTCCCCTCGTCCGCCGTCGCTCGCCATCCCCCACGTCTCCCACCGCACGACCTCACCACCGAGCTCGCACCCCTGTGAAAGGACCAGACATGACCACCTCACCCCTGTCCGTGGCCGTGATCGGCGCCGGCATGGCCGGCACCACCCACGCCAACGCCTGGCGCCAGGCCGGGACCGTCTACGACCTGGGCCTGCCGCCCGTGCGCCTGGCCGCGATCGCCGACATGCACCTGCCCTTCGCCGAGGACGCCGCCGCCCGCTACGGCTACGAGAGGGCCGTGGGCGACTGGCGCGAGGTGGCCGCCGACGACTCGATCGACATCGTCTCGATCGTGGTCGGCAACGCCCTGCACCGCGAGATCGCCGAGGCCATGGCCGCGGCCGGCAAGCACGTGCTGTGCGAGAAGCCGCTGGCGGGCACCCTCGAGGACGCCGAGGCGATGGCCGCCCTCGAGCAGCAGCACCCCGACCTCGTCCTCGCCACGGGCTACACCTTCCGACGCAACGCCGGGGTCGCCATGCTCGCGAAGCTCGCGAGCGAGGGCTCCCTCGGCTCCATCGCCCACCTCGACGGTCGCTACTGGTGCGATTACGGGGCCGACGAGAACGTGCCGATGGCCTGGCGCTACAAGGGCCCGATGGGCTCGGGCGCGCTCGGCGACGTCGGCTCCCACCTGGTCGACTCGGCCGAGCTGATCCTGGGCCCCGTGGTCGAGGTCTCCGGGGCGCAGCTGGTGCGGACCATCGCGGAGCGGCCGGTCGCCGACGGTGCGGTCGCGGGCGGGCGCGGGGTCGCGGCCTCCGCCGACGCCCCCCGGGAAGCGGTGGAGAACGACGACGTCGCGACCTTCACCGCCCGCTTCGCCTCCGGGGCGGCCGGGACCTTCTCCGTCTCCCGCGTCGCCCACGGCCTGCCCAACTACAAGGCGCTGACGGTGCTCGGCACCGGCGGCACCGCGAGCTGGTCCCTGGACCGCACCGGCGAGATCCAGGTCGCCGACGGCACTTCGCCCCAGGGCCTGGGCGGCCTGCGCCAGGTGCTGGTCAATCCCGAGTTCCCGTACTTCGCGGCCGGGTCCTCGATGGCCTTCGGCGGCGTCGGCCTCACTCAGATCGAACAGTTCACCTATCAGGCCCACGCCTTCCTGCAGCAGGTCGCCGGGGTCACCGACGGGGCCCTGCCGCCGTGCGCCACCTTCGCCGACGGCCACCGCCAGATGCGCGTGCTGGACGCCGTCGCCCGGTCCGCGGCCGACGGCGGCAGCGTGATCGCGATCGACTGACCTGCCACGCCCGCCCCACTCCCACCATCTCGTCCTCGCGAAAGGACCCCATCCATGGCACTCACCTACGGCGCCTACACCGCCTGCCTGCAGGACCGCACCCTCGAGGAGGCGCTCGACGTCCTCGCCGGGGCAGGTCTCGCCGGTGCGGAGATCAACACCGGTGGGTTCATCCCCGCCCCGCACGCCCCGGTCGACGCGCTGCTGGCCGGCGCGACGGCCCGGCGCGAGTACCTGCGCCTCTTCGCGGACCGCGGGATGCAGCTGACCGGGCTGACGGTCTCCGGCAACCCTCTGTCCCCGCTGCCCACCGAGGGGATCGGCCACGCCGAGGACCTGCGCCGCACCATCGAGCTGGCCGGCGCGCTCGGCGTGCGCGATGTGGTCGCCATGTCCGGGACCCCCGGCACCGATGCGGGCGCGCGCTACCCGGCCTGGATCGTGAACCCGTGGAACGGCATCGACCTCGAGATCCTCGAGCACCAGTGGTCGGTGGCCGTGCCCTTCTGGCGGGAGATCGACGCCCTGGCCCGTCGTCACGACGTGCAGATCGCCTTCGAGATGCACCCGCGCAACCTGGTGTTCTCCCCGCCCACCTTCGAGCAGTTCCTGGAACGCGTGGAGCCGACGAACATCGGTGTGAACCTCGACCCCTCGCACCTGTTCTGGCAGCAGATGGAGCCGATCGAGTGCATCCAGCGCCTCGGCGCCCACATCACCCACGTCCACGCCAAGGACACCGCGGTGCTCCCGGCCGTGGCGACCCGCGGCGTGCTCGATACGACCTTCGGGCCGGTCCCCGAGGATCCGGCGCAGCGCACCCCCACGGGCATCGGGCACTACTGCTCGACCTGGCCGGAAGACCCGGCCTGGCGCTTCGTGGCCCTCGGCGAAGGGCACGGGACGGACTACTGGGCACGCTTCCTCACCGCCCTGGCCGCGGTGAATCCCGACCTGCACGTCAACATCGAGCACGAGGACGCCGCCTTCGGGCAGATCGAGGGCCTCGAGCGCGGCGCGCGCACCCTGCTCGATGCCGCACGGAGCGCCGGCGTCTGAACCCACCGGTGCGCCGCACCCCACCGGGCCCCGGCCCAGACAAGGAACCGATCATGCCTCTCGTCCGCATCTCCCAGCAGCAGGTCCGCACTCCCGCGCAGACCCGCGAGATGGCCGACATCGTCCAGGAGGTCATGCTCGAGCTGTTCGCCGCTCCGCCCCGGGACCGGTACCAGATCCTCGAGACCCTGCCGGTCGGCTCGATCATCGCCGAGGACACCGGGCTCGGCATCCAGCGCAGCGACGGCGTGGTGATCATCCACGTCACCCAGCAGGGGCGCAGCACCGAGCAGAAGCAGGCGCTCTACGCCGCGCTCGCCGAGCGGCTCGCCGCGGCGGACCTCGTGCGCCCGGAGGACCTGATCCTCTCCGTGGTCCACAACGACCGCGAGGACTGGTCCTTCGGCCACGGCCGGGCGCAGTTCCTCACCGGGGAGCTCTGACTGCTGACCGCAGTTCCCGGACATGATTGCTAATTTGTCTGGACAAAGAAAACCACCAGTGGGACGATAGACCCATCGCGCGGCACGACACAGCGGATCATCCCTGGTCACCGCCCAGATCTCGACGCAGAGAGGCTCCGTACCATGGCAGCACCCGACCTCGACATCATCACCTTCGGTCGCAGCGGTGTCGACATCTACCCCTTGGAGATCGCCAAGGGCCTCGAGGACATCTACAGCTTCGGCAAGTTCCTCGGCGGCAGCCCCACCAACGTCGCGGTCGCCGCCGCCCGCCTCGGGCACGCCCCCGCGGTGATCACCGGTGTGGGCGATGACCCCTTCGGCCGCTATGTGGTCCAGGAGATGGAGCGTCTGGGCGTCTCGGGCCGCTTCGTCGTCCGCAACGGCGAGCTGAACACCCCGATCACCCTGTGCGAGATCTTCCCGCCCGACGACTTCCCCCTGTACTTCTACCGCCGGCCCAGCGCCCCCGACCTGCAGGTCGCCCCCGAGCACCTCGATCTCGAGGCGATCGCAGACGTCCCGCTGTTCTGGTTCTCCGGCACCGGGCTCTCCGAGGAGCCCAGCCGCTCGGCGCACCTCACCGCCCTCGAGGCCCGCGGGCGCACCGCCCACACCGTCTTCGATCTCGACTACCGGCCCATGTTCTGGGACTCCGTCGAGGACGCCCGCGCCCAGTACCGCGAGGCGCTGAAGCACACCACCGTCGCGGTCGGCAACAAGGAGGAGTGCGAGGTGGCCGTCGGCGAGTCGGAGCCCGAGCGGGCGGCCGACGCCCTGCTCGAGGCCGGCGTCGAGATCGCCATCGTCAAGCAGGGCCCCAAGGGTGTGCTCGGCAAGACCCGCGAGGACCGCGTGGAGGTCGCCCCGAACCTCATCGAGGTCATCAACGGGCTCGGCGCCGGGGACAGCTTCGGCGGCTCCCTGTGCCACGGCCTCCTGGCCGGCCAGGACCTCGAGACCATCCTGACCCGCTGCAACGCCGCCGGCGCCATCGTCACCAGCCGCCTGGAGTGCTCGACGGCCATGCCCACCGGCGAGGAGATCGACCTGCTGATCGACGGCGGCGACCCCAACCACGGACGGACCGTCGACCAGATGCTCGGTGCCCTGCGCGACCGCGGCGTCGGCGCGGCCCAGGAGGAAACGGCATGAGCAGCACCGGAAGCGGCTTCGTCAGCACCTACGAGGAGGTCACCCGCGTCCGCCTGGAGGACCCGGGTCGGATCGGCCGCCTCGCGGCCGCCCGGCGGCGCCGCACCGTGGCCGACACCGACGGCACCATGATGGTGATCGCCGCCGACCACCCGGCCCGCGGCGCCCTCGGCGTCGGCAGCCGGCCGGCGGCCATGGCCAGCCGCCTCGAACTGCTGGACCGCATGCGCGAAGCCCTGGCCGTGCCCGGGGTGGACGGGGTGCTCGGCACCGCCGACATCCTCGAGGACCTGCTCCTGCTCGGCGCCCTCGAGGACAAGATCGTCTTCGCCTCGATGAACCGCGGCGGCCTGCAGGGCAGCTCCTGGGAGATCGAGGACCGCTTCACCGCGTACGACGCCGCCGCGATCGCGGCGTCCGGCTTCGACGGCGGCAAGATGCTCACCCGGATCGACCTCGAGGACGACCGCACGTCCTTCATCCTCGAGGCGAGCGCGCAGGCCGTCACCGATCTGGCCCGGCACGAGCTGATCGCGATGGTGGAACCGTTCATGTCCGGCCGGCCGGGCGGCGGCAGGGTCGTCAACGACCTCAGCCCCGAGGCGGTCATCAGGTCCATCCACATCGCCCAGGGGCTCGGCGCCACCAGTGCGTACACCTGGCTGAAGCTGCCGGCGGTCGAGGACATGGAGCGCGTCATGGACGCCACCACCCTGCCGGCCCTGATCCTCGGCGGGGACCCCGCGAACGACGACCCGGACATCCTGCGTGCGACCTGGAAGCGCGCGCTGTCCCGGCCCAACGTGCGCGGGCTCGTCGTCGGCCGCACCCTGCTGTACCCCGCCGACGACGACGTCACCGCCGCGGTGAGCGCCTCCGTCGACATGCTCCGCTGACCAGCCTCTTCGAAGGGAGACCACCGATGTCCTCCACCTCCGGCACGCCGAACTCCTCCGAGCTGCACCTGCCCGCCGGCTCCACCGGCCGCGGCACCTACGAGACGATCATCGACCCCGGAGCCCGCGACGGCTGGGACCACACCGGCCTGCGTGTGCTCGCCCTGCCGCCGGGCGGGAGCGAGACCACCATCGCGAACGGCGTCGAGGTGATGGTCGTCCCGCTCAGCGGCGGCTGCGAGGTCGCCGTCGCGGGGGAGACCCACACCCTGCGCGGGCGCCGTGACGTGTTCGCCTCCGCGACCGACGTGCTCTACGTGCCCGTCGGCGCGGAGCTGACCCTCCGCTCCTCCGAGGGTGGGCGCTTCGCGCTGGTCACGGCCGTGGCCACCGCCGCTCACCCGGTCGCCCTGATCCGCGCCGAGGACGTGCCGGTCGAGATCCGCGGCGGCGGGAACATGACCCGCACCGTGCGCAACTTCGGGGCCGTCGGCGCCTTCGACGCGATGGACAGCCTGATCGCCTGCGAGGTCATCACCCCCGGCGGCAACTGGTCCAGCTATCCCGCGCACAAGCACGACACGACCGACGACGACCCCGAGCACCGTGAATCACAGCTCGAGGAGATCTACTACTACGAGATCCAGGACGCCCCCGGCGGCGGTCCCGGCTTCGGCTACCACCGGACCACCACCAGCGGCGAGGACACGCCGATCGACGTGCTCAGCGAGGTGCGCAGCGGCGACACCGTGCTGGTGCCCCACGGCTGGCACGGGCCCTGCGCGGCCGCGCCCGGCCACGCCATGTACTACCTCAACGTGATGGCGGGCCCGGAGCCGGTGCGGGCCTGGAACATCACCGACCATCCGGAGCAGACCTGGGTGCGCGGCACCTGGGAGGAGCTCGGCACCGATCCGCGCGCCGGCGACTTCCGCTGACGACCCCCGACCTCACGCAGGAGACCCGCATGACCTCCACCCCTGACACCACCCTCCCCCCGGACGTGCGCGTCGGCGTCATCGGCGTCGGCCAGATGGGCGCCGACCACGTCGAGCGCCTCACCGCCCGCATCAAGGGCGCCCGCGTCAGCGTGGTCGACGACTACGTGCGCGAGACCGCCGAGAAGGTCGCCGCGACCGCGCCCGGCTGCCGCGTCGCGGAATCCTGGCAGGAGCTGGTGGCCGCCGACGACGTCGACGCCGTGCTCATCGCCAGCCCCGGCCGCTTCCACCGCGAGCAGGCCACCGCCTGCATCGAGGCCGGCAAGCCGGTGCTGTGCGAGAAGCCGCTGGCGATGAACCCCGAGGACGCCTACAGCGTGGTGGAGGCCGAGCAGGCCTCCGGAGGCAGGTACGTCTCCCTCGGCTTCATGCGCCGCTTCGACCGGGAGTACGCGGAGCTCAAGGACGCGATCGATGCCGGGGAGCTCGGCGAGATCAGCATCCTGAACTGCAAGCACCGCAATGCCCACACCCTGCCCGGCTTCGTGGACTCGATGATGGTCTACGACTCCTCGGTCCACGAGGTCGACGCGATCCACTACTTCCTCGAGGAGCCGATCGTCGCGGTCCAGGCCGTCCTGCCGGTGCCCGGGCCCCGGGCCGACGGCGGCCAGCACGACCCGATGCTGCTGCTGTTCCGCACGGAGTCAGGGCGGATCGTCACCGACGAGCTCTACGTGAACACCGACGCGGGCTACGAGGTCCGCACCGAGGTGCTGGGCTCGCGCGGCATCGCGACCATCGGCACGGGGAGCGGGCGGGTGACCACGCATCTCGAGGGCGCCCGGTGGGGCGGTGCGATCCCCCCGGACTTCCGGCCCCGCTTCCTCGACGCGTACGACGCCGAGGTCCAGGCCTGGGTCGCGGCCGTCCGGGACGGCTCGCACGTCGCCGACCGGTCCGCGACCGCCTGGGACGGCTACCTGGCCGCCGCCGCCTGCGAGGCGACCGAGACGGCGCTGACCAGCGACGGTTTCGTGCCGGTCACCACTCGCCCTCGCCCCTGACGACCACCCGCCCCGCCCGGGCCCCCGGTGTGACCGGTACCCGGGCCGATGATGATCCCCCTGGAGTCGATGATGCCCACCACGGATCGTTCCGCGCTGCCCCCTGGCCATGTGCCCTCCCCGGAGGAGCTGCCCGGCCTCGTCGAGAGGATCAGGGCCGCCGGGAAGCGCCGCGGCCCGCTGGCCATCGCCGCCGTCGCCACGATGGGGTCCTTCCTCTTCGGGTACGACACCGGCGTGATCGCCGGGGCGCTCTCCTACATGCACCTCCCGCTCGCCGCCGGTGGGCTCGAGCTCTCCTCCGCGGAGGAGGGGGTCGTCACCTCCCTGCTGGCCTTCGGGGCGGCCTTCGGTGCGCTCATCGGGGGGCAGATCAACGACCGGATCGGCCGCCGCAAGGCGATCATGCTGCTGGCGATCATCTTCCTGGTCGGCACCATCGGGTGCGCGCTCGCGCCGAACGTCGTGGTGATCTCGCCGTTCCGCTTCATCCTGGGCTGGGCCGTCGGCGGTGCCTCGTCGACCGTTCCGCTGTACCTCGCCGAGTCCGCACCCAAGCGCATCCGCGGCCCGGTCGTCGCGATCGATCAGTTCATGATCGTGTTCGGACAGTTCATCGCCTACTCGATGAACGCCGCGATCTCCCGCATGGTGCGGGCGCCGGAGGCCACCGTCCAGAGCGATCCGACCGGGCAGTTCGAACCCGGCGAGACCGTCTCCTGGGACGCGCTCCAGCAGATCGAGGGCCTCGTCGTCGCCGACGGCAACGGACATGCCTGGCGCTGGATGCTGATCCTGGCGACGCTGCCGGCCCTCGTGCTGTGGATCGGGATGCGGGTGATGCCGGAGTCCCCGCGCTGGTACGCCGCGAACCAGCGGTACTACGACGTGATCGCGAGTCTGAAGCAGCTGCGGGACCCCTCGAAGGACGGGGCCGTCACCGACGAGGTCGCCGAGATGATCGACCTGGAACGACAGCAGGAGAAGCAGGAGGAATGGTCACTGCGGCGGGGCTTCGCGAAGAAGTGGACCCGACGCCTGATCTGGATCGGCATCGGCCTGGGGATCTTCGACCAGCTCACCGGCATCAACACGGCGATGTGGTACATGCCCACGATCCTGTCCGCGGCCGGGTTCTCCACCGCCGACGCGCTGCTGCTGAACGTGCTGACAGGATTCGTCTCCGCGGTCGGGTCCCTGCTCGGACTCTGGCTGGTCGCGAAGTTCATGCGACGCCACGTCGGGATGGCGCAGGAGTTCGGCATCGCCGTGTCGCTGTTCCTCCTGGCGGCCCTGTTCCATTTCGGGATCGAGCCGCACATGAGCGCGGACGGTTCCGTCGGGGACGCGGTCCCGCTGCTGATCCCGTGGCTGATCCTCGCGGTGGTCTCCCTGTTCATCTTCATCAAGCAGGCCGGGACCGTGACCTGGGTGCTGCTGGCGGAGATCTTCCCCGCCAAGATCCGCGGCGCGTCCCAGGGGATCTCCGTGGGGGCGCTGTGGTTCTTCAACGGGATCGTGGCGCTCGTGTTCCCGGTGATGATGACGTCCCTCGGCGGATCGAAGACCTATCTGATCTTCGCGCTCATCAACGTGGTCGCGTTCCTCTTCTACTGGAAGGTCGTCCCGGAGACCAAGGACGTCTCCCTCGAGGAGTTCGAGGAGGGGTACCGCACGCGCTACGGGGACTGAGACCCCCGGGACGCGGCCCGCGCCCGGCAGGATCGGCTCACGGTATGTTCGGGGCATGGGTGTCGTCCTGAGCGGAGCAGCACGGAACGACTCGGATCCGCGACGGAGCCGAGACCATGACAGGGAGACATCGGAGGTGGGCATGCCCGTGGAGACCCCGGGCGCGACGGAGATCGACATCGAGGTCGATCGCTCCGCGACGACGCCGCTCTACCTGCAGCTGGCCGGGGCCATCGAGGCCTCGGTGCGCTCCGGCACCCTGCCGCCCGGCAGCAGGCTGGAGAACGAGCTGGTCCTGTCCAAGCGACTGGGGCTGTCCCGGCCGACGGTGCGCCAGGGGATCCAGGAGCTGGTGGACAAGGGCATGCTGGTGCGCAAGCGCGGCGTGGGCACCCAGGTGGTGCAGGCGCCGGTGAACCGTCAGGTCGCGCTGACCTCGCTGTACGACGACCTGCGCACCGCCGGGAAGGCCCCCCGCACGGAGATCATCGAGTACCGCATCGGGCGCCCCTCGGCCGAGGCCGTGGATCGCCTGCAGCTCGGCGCCGGCGAGCAGGTGCTGGACCTGATCAGGGTGCGCTACGCCGACGACGAGCCCCTGGCCGTCATGCGCAACACCCTGCCCGAACGGATCGCCCCCTCCCGCGAGAGCCTCGCCGACAGCGGCCTGTACGCCTCGCTGCGGGCCGACGGGGTGGTCTCGGTGCTCGCGCACGAGCGCATCGGCGCCACCGTCGCCGACGAGGAGCACGCCGAGCTGCTCGACGAGGAGGTGGGCGCGGCGCTGCTGACCATGGAGCGGAAGTCCTTCGCGAACGACGGCAGCGTGGTCGAGTTCGGGTACCACGTCTATCGCGCCTCGCGGTACTCCTTCGAGGTCACGCTCGTCGATTCCTGAGGGCCGCGGGCGCCGGGTCGTCCGCCACGCCGATCACAACGACGTCATGCCGCCGTCCACCGCGAACAGGGAGCCGGTGGCGAAGGCCCCGTCCTCGCCGGCGAGGAGCACCATGATTCCTTCGACGTCGTGGGCCGTGCCGGCGCGGCCCAGCGGGATGCGGCCCACGATCGCGGCGCGCTCGGTGGGATCATCCGAGATCGTCGTGACCAGGGGAGTCTCCGTGTAGGCGGGGACGACGGTGTTGACGCGGATCCCGTCGGCCGCATAGGCGGCGGCGACGGTGCGGGCCAGGCCGTGGATGCCGGCCTTGGTGGCCGAGTAGGCGGTGAAGTCGTTGCCCTCGCCGGTCAGGCCGGTGGGGCTGCCGGTGAGGATGATCGAGCCGCCGCCCGTGGCCAGCATCGAGCGGACCGCGTGCTTGAGGGTCAGGAAGGTGCCGGTGAGGTTCACGTCCACGGTGCGCTGCCAGACCTCGAGGTCGAGCTCGGCGATCTTCGCGTCCAGCCCGAACAGCTGGACGCCCGCGTTGGCGACCACGACATCGGGTGCCCAGCCCGCTGACCCGAGCTCCGCGAAGCCCGCTCCGACGGCCGCTTCGTCGGAGATGTCCATGGTCAGCGCCCGGGCGGTGCCATCACCGGTCTCCTCCGCGATGCCGGTGGCCGCGCTCTCCGCCGCGGCGCCGTCCCGGTCGGCGAGGGCGACGCGGGCCCCTTCCCGGGCGAAGCGGGAGGCCACGGCGAAGCCGATGCCGGAGGCGGCGCCGGTGACGAGGGCGGTGCGGGAGGAGAGGCGAGACATCGGGACCATCCGTTCGATGCGGGCGGAGCAACGGTGCTGTCGGGCGCGACGCGGTCACCGGCCGTGCGACCGTCAGTCTGCACAACCGGTTGACCTGCCGCAAGGAGGTCCGGGCACGGGGCCTGTGCCACGGGCCGCCCCGCTCAGTCGTCGATCTCGAGCAGGTCCTGTGCACTCTTCTCGAGCGTCGCCGTCTCCTCGGGCTCCTGCTGCATGCGCTCGAGGTAGGGCTGAGCCCGCTCCACCTGGTGCTCCAGTGCCGTGACCGTGGACAGGAAGTTCTCGTTGGCCTGGCTGCGGAAGGCGTCGATCCCGTCCATCGTGGTGAAGAGGTTGTCGAAGGCCTTCTGCAGGGTCTCCGGGGAGACGCCCGAGTTCGTGGCCTGCTCCTGGATCTTCAGCGTGTTGTCCGCGAGCATCTGCGAGGTGCGGTCGATGAGGGAATCGGTGGTCCGGTTCACCGCGTCGATCTGGTCCAGCACGATCTTCTGGTTCTCCAGCGCCTGGGCCGTGATCACCGCGGTGCGCAGCGCCGTGACGGTGGTGGTGCGAGCACGGTCCACGCCCTGGGCGAGCTTGGTGTTGTTGTCCTCGATGAGGCCCATCGCCAGGTATGCCTGGACGGTCACGGCGATCTGCGTGGCCACGTCCTGACGCCGCTGACGCACCGCGAAGAGCACGTCCCGCTCCAGTGCGTTCGCCGCGTCGGCCTTCCCCTCCGCGCGAGCCTGCTCGGCGCGCCGCACGGCCTGCTTGTCCAGCAGTCCCAGCAGGTAGGAGGCCTTCTGCAGGGCGCTGAGGTCATCCCACAGGGAGCGGCGCTCCACGGCCAGCTCGGCATTGTCGCGCTGCAGCATCTCCTGACCGCGGCCGAGGGCGGCGATCACCTCGTCGAGCTGCTCCTGATTCGACTCGAAGCCGCGGAAGTAGCGCTTGGCCACGTTCCTGCCCGGGAGCCACGAGAGTGCCTTGTCGGCGAAGGTCTCCTCCTTCGGCGCCAGATCCTCCATCGTCGTGCGCAGCTCGCCCAGGGACTTCGAGACCGACTCCTGCGCGCCGCCGGAGTCGCGGGCATCGCGCATGGACTGCTCCATGAAGCGGGAGGAGGTGCCGCTGGTGCGCTCGAAGGTCCGGCGGGCCACGGCCCCCAGGGCGTCGACCTGGGCGGTGAACTCCTGGGAGTGCGGGTTCAGGGTGGTGATCTGGTCCAGCCACTGGTCGGCTCGGTCCTCGAGGTCCTGCTGCTGCTCGGCGGGGAGCTCGGTCAGCATCGAGACGGCCTCGTCCTCCTCGATCTGCTCGACGGGTTCGGCGGGCGCGATCTCCGGATCGGGTGTGGGCGGTTCGAGCTTGTTCATCGGGGTCTCCTCGACGGGGTCGGACGGGGCACGGGCAGGGGTACTCAGACGTCGATGATCGGGTTCAGGTGCTGGTCGGCGAAGCGGGTGCGCAGGAACTCGGCATGGACCTCGAGGGAGCGGGAGACGCCGGCGACGAGGTCGCTCTCGATCTGCTCGAGCCCGTCCCCGAGCACGGTGAGCTGCTGATCGATGTCCTCGAGATTCTCCAGCGCCTCCTGACGGGCGCTGCCGGCGAAGGTGTCCAGGAACCCGATGATGTCGGCGGCGGCGTCGACCAGCTCAGGGAGGTACCGGGTGGCCATCCCCTCGAGCATGGTCACCTCGCCTTCGTAGGGGCGCTGGGCGCGGAGCGTCTCCGAGTCGGCGAGGGCGTCGATCCGCCGCAGCAGGGACTCGACGTGCTCGAGAGTGAGGCCGACGGTCGGCTCGGAGGCCCGATGGCGCAGCTGACGGGTGCGCTGTCGGGTCTCGGCGGTGGCCCGCCGGACCTCCTCGAGCATCCGCGCGGTGGTGTCGGGACCGTCGGTTCCAGTTGTGACCTGCGGAGTCGATGATTGTCGGAGGGCGCGCACGGCCACGCCGCTGCCGCCTGCGACGAGCACGCCGGCCCCGGCGGCGAGGCCGAGGGCGCCGAGCGGGCCGACGATCGCGGTGCCGAGTCCGAGGACGAGGCAGGCCACGCCGACCAGGCCGCCGGCGAGGAGCGGGACCCCCACGGCGAACAGGCCCGAGCGTCGGCGCGACCGGCCGACCGCATCGGAGCCGGGATCGTGCACGGTGCCCTCGAGCGGTCTCTCGACCGGCCCCCACAGGCTCCGCCGCTCCGGGGTGGCCTTCCAGGGGAGGTCGACATCGCCGGGCGCGACGGGATCTGGGGACGTCGCGTCCCCGTTCCCCGGCTTCTCGGCCGGTCCTGCGTTCCCGTCACTCACGGACCCGCTGCTCCCTCGGACGGCGGAGACGAAGTGCTCCTCTCGGGGCCGGCGGTCCGGGCGGGCCGGGTCCGGGCGCCGCGAGAGCTCCTCGTCATGGGCGTCCCCGAAGGCTACCGTCACCGTCTGAACCCGGGCCGGGACAACCTGAACCCGGGCCGGGACAACTCTCAGCGAATCCGGCCACGCCGGGACGTCGGGGGACTCACTTCGGGACGGTCTCCACCGCATGGGCGAGAGCGGCGAGAGAGCGGTCGAGGAACTCCGTGGCGAACGGAGGGAACCCGAGTTCCCCGGCCAGCTGGGGCGGGGTCTCGCTCCAGTCGAACATGAGCTGCACCCGAGTTCCGGCGGGGGTCGCGGCGAGGTCGTACCGCCAGACCCATCCGCCGCTGGCCAGGGTGCCGTCGGCGCCGTACTGCGAGGGCTTCCAGGCGATCGCGCGCTCCGCCTCGAGGGTGATGACCTGGTTGTACATCTCGTAATGCCCGCCGGCGTCGACGTGGAACATGTCCATCCCGAAGACCCGCCCCACCTCGGTGATCGGTGCTGGGTCAGCCTCCAGCGAGCCCCTCACCCAGTCCGTCGGCTCCGTGAGGTGGTGCTTGGACGGGTCGGTGAGCAGGGAGAACACCGTCGCAGGGGAGGCGTCGACGGTACGTTCGGCGACGAGCCGTGTCTCCTCGGCCCCCGAGTGCTGGGGGCTGTTCATGACGCGGTCCTCCCGTAGAGCGCGGCGACCTCGGGCGAGTCGAGCCACCCCGAGCCGGTGCCCGACTGCGGCCAGCCTTCCGGGGAGTCCTGCCACCTCTCCTGGCGGCCGTAGGGGAGCACGTCCATCAGCGCGAAGGTGTAGGTGAGCTGTTCGGTGCCGCGGCCGGTCGTGTGCCAGGTGCGGAAGACTCGGTCACCGTCGCGGAGGAACACGTTCACGGCGAAGCCACCCCCGGGCGGGGCGTCCACGTCGGCCCCGAAGGAGCTGTGGGCCGTCGAGTACCAGTCCATCTCGTTGCCCACCTTCTCCCGGTAGGCGAGTGCCTCGTCGATCTGCCCCTGGGTGACGACGACGAAACGGGCGTCGTAGCGGCGCAGGAATTCGAGCCGGGTGAACTGGTGGGTGCAGCTCGTGCAGCCGCCGCACTGCCACTCGGCGCCGGGGGACCACATGTGGTGGTACGTGACCAGTTGGGACTGGCCGTCGAAGAGGTCCACCAGGCGCACGGGCCCGTCCTTCGACTCCAGGGTGTACTCGGGCATCTCGACCATCGGCAGACGGCGGCGCTGGGCGGCGATGGCGTCGAGTTCTCGGGTGGCGGCCTTCTCGCGTACCCGCAGAGCGTCGAGCTCGCTCTGCCATGTGCTGGTGTCGACGACGGGTGGGAGGGCGGTCGGGATCGTGGCCATCATGCTCTCCTGAGATCAGTGGGATACAGTGCATGTTAACGCCGTACACATTCGGTGTGAACACCGTAAACTTCGAGGAGTTGAGCGTCAAGGGTGTCGGAGAGATCGCGTCCCTATCACCATGGTGACCTGCGCGCGGCGCTGGTGGCCGAGGCGCTCGAGGTCGCCCGCTGCGGTCCCACGGCGCTCTCCCTGCGCGAGGTGACACGTCGCGTCGGCGTCTCGCCGGCGGCCGCCTACCGGCACTTCCGCGACCGCTCAGCGCTGATGGGCGCGCTGGCCTCCGAGATCCAGGACCGCATGGTCGCGCGGATGCGGGCACGGGACGAGAGCCTCACCGAGCAGGACCCGCAGAATGCCGCTCTGCTCCGGTTGCGCGGGGTGGGACTGGGCTACATCGACTTCGCTCTCGAGGAGCCGGGTTGGTTCGAGCTGGCGTTCTTCGGGCCGGCCGACGAGGACGGCCTGCCCTCGAGCGTGCGGGTGCCACCGGCGAGCGGCGCCCGTTTGGGGCCTGCAGCCGTGAGCGGTTCCCGTCCGGGGGCCGCGGCTGCGAACGCATCCCGTCCGGGCAGCTCGCCCGGGCGCGGCACCGATCCGGCGGGCTCGCCCGCCCTGCGGCAGGTGCCGCCCTTCGCCGAGCTGATGGCTGCGTTGGATGAGTGCGCGGCGACCGGGGCGCTGTCCCCCGAGCGACGGCGCGGGGCCGAGTTCTCCTGCTGGTCCGCGGTGCACGGGTGCGCCGAGCTGATGGTGCACGGCCCGCTGCGGGGAGCTCCCGGCCCCGTGGTGCGTGAAGTCGCCGAACGCGTCGTCGACGACATCGTCGCCGGGGTCCGTTGAGCCGCGCGATGCACGGAAGGCAGCCCCTCCGCACGATACGCAGAGCGCTGCCCGTCCGTTCCCTCGATCCGCTTCATCCGCGATGCGTTTCGGTGGAATGGACGTGGGGGCCGAGGCGTATCGGGCCGTTGTGCAGCACGACGCGGCCCCGCGAGTGGGCTACGGTCAGCTGTGGGCGCCTCCGCCGGTGAGCACGTCCTGCCTGGTGGGGGCCGGGATCTCCGGATCGAAGGGGATCATCGGGCGGTTGATCCGGGAGTGGCCGAGGCGCACCAGGTCCTGGTCCACGCCTCCCGGGGTCAGGGCCAGCAGCCAGTCCGCGGCGGCCTCGTACTGATCGGGTTCGAGGTAGCCCATCTTCACGGTGACCACGTCGAAGCCGGTCATCGACAGCCCGAGGCGCTCGAACATCTCGTGGCGCGCCCACTGGGAGCGCCGGGCGGTGACCATCACGGTCAGCCCCGTCGGCCGGTCTCCCTCGAGCACGCGCAGTGCGGCGGCGCGACCTGTCGGGCCCGTCTCGTCCAGCGCCGACACCTCGGCGCGCAGCCGCACCGGTCCCGGGTCCCGGGTGTCGATCCGGGCCCCCACCGCGAACTCGCCGCGGCCGCCGACGCCCAGCTCGTGGGCGGCGTCGGCGGAGACCTCATCGACCAGCGAGACCATCAGCGCGCTGACCCGCCCGGAGAGGATCTCCTCGCGGTCCAGGAGCCGGGCCAGGCAGTAGGTGGTGTCGTCGGCCCCGCCCGCGCCCGGATTGTCCCCGGAGTCGGAGATCCAGAACGGGCGTGCCTCGGACGCCAGGGCGCGGTCCAGGCATTCGGTGAAGCTGCCGGTGGGGGCCACGAACTCGAAGTCGTGGCGGGCCTGCCACACGGTGCCGGCGAGCTCGAGGGCGGCTGCGTCGACCGCTGCGGCGTCGTCCCCGACGGCGACGATCGCCGCCTGGCAGCGAGGCTGGTCGGCCCAGGCGAAGCCGATCCAGCAGGAGATGTCGGTGATGCCGTCGCGCTGCGTGATCGCGGGGATGCCCGCGTAGATCGACTTCGCCGGTTCGATGCGGGTGGAGGTCTTCTCCCCGGGCAGCAGGATCGGCACGTGCACCAGCGCCTTGTGGGGCAGTGCGCCGCCGTCGCGCACCCGGGCGGCCGTCCCCACGAGGTCACGCAGGCCGCGCTCGCGGGTCTCCCAGGCGTCGATGTGCGGCGCGTGGCGGTAGCAGGTCAGCAGGTCACAGGCCTCGAACAGGGTGTGCGAGACGTTGCCGTGCAGATCCATCGCGGTGCCCACCACGGCGTCCGGGCCGATCACCGCGCGGATCGCGGTGATCAGATCGCCCTCGGCGTCCTCGAGCCCGACCACGCTCATGGCCCCGTGGATGTCGAAGAAGAAGCCGTCCAGCGCCTGCTCGGCGTGCGCGGCGGCCAGCCCGTCGACGATCTCCTGCTTCCAGGCCTCGTAGGCCTCGCGCTCCAGCTGACCACCGGGCAATGCCCGCGCGTGCAGCACGCCGACGTACTCCGCGGCCTCGCGCAGCGCCTGACCGGAGGTCGAGCCGTCAGCGAAGAAGGGGTAGCGCTCCAGGATCGCCCCGGTGCCGCGCCGCACCTCGAAGTCCTGCTCGGAGGAGCGGTACGGGGTGAAGGTCGAGGACTCGATCGCGATCCCCGCGATGCCGATGCGGGGGAGGGGGCCGCTGCCGCGCGCGTCGGGCCGGGAGAGCTCTGTCGGGTGCGTGGACGGCGTCGTCGCAGACATGGGGATGCTCCAGAGGCTCAAGCGGTTGATACTGGGTACGGACATCCTTCCACCCCGACCGTCGTCCCCGCCATGAGCGCGCCGAGGCGCTCGTAGGAGCATGCCGATGATCAGCTTCGATGACCGCCACGGTCCGGCCGACGCCGCCGCGGCAGCGGAGTACCCCGACCTCGCCGTCCCCGACTGGTATCGCGACGCGAAGCTCGGCGTGTTCGTGCATTGGGGGCTGTACTCAGTGCCCGCCTGGGCCGACGTCCTGGACCGCCGCGACGTCACCGCCGAGAACGCCTACGCCCGCCACCAGTACGCCGAGTGGTATGCGAACACCGTGCGGATCGACGGCAGCCCCACCCGCGAGCGGCACGAGCGGCTGTACGGCGTCGGGCACTCCTACGAGGACTTCGCCGACGACTGGCAGCCTTCCCCGGAGGCGGCCCGCGGCATCGTGGACCTCGCGGCGCGGGCGGGTGCGCGGTACCTGGTGCCGACGACCAAGCATCACGACGGGTTCTGCCTGTGGGACAGCGCCACCACATCCTTCACCGCCGCCCGTCGCGGCCCCGGCCAGGACCTGATCGCCGAGGTCGCCGCGGCCGCGCGGGAAGCCGGGCTGCGCCTGGGGCTGTACTACTCCGGCGCCCACGACTGGCACGCGAGCGACTATCCGCCGCTGACCTCGAACGACGATCTCTTCGCGCTGCGCCGCAACGATGAGCGGTTCGCGGGATTCGCCGCCGCCCAGCTGCGAGAACTGATCGAGCGTTTCGCCCCGGACCTGCTGTGGAACGACATCGACTGGCCCGACGCCGGCAAGTACCACGGCGCGGGTTCCCTGCAGCAGCTGTTCCGCGAGCACCTCGCTGCGGTCCCGGACGGCCTGGTCAACGACCGATGGGGCGTGCCGGTGCACGGCGTGCTCACCCGCGAGTACCAGGACATCGAGTCGGTGCAGGAGGAGGCCTTCGAATCCACCCGCGGACTGGGCCTCTCCTTCGGTTACAACGCCGACGAGTCCGCCGAGCACGCCCTCGACGGCCCCGAGCTGATCCGGCTGCTGGCCGACGTGGTCTCCAAGAACGGGAACCTGCTGATCAACGTCGGCCCCCGCGCCGACGGCAGCATCCCCGAGCTGCAGCGCCGCGCCCTCGAGGAACTGGGGGACTGGCTGGGCAGGCACGGGCCGGCGATCTACGGGACGAGGCCGTGGAGGCACGAAGCGGTGCGGGTACCGCCGGACGGTGTGCGCTTCACGTGCGGCCGCGACACTGACGGGCGCGAGGTGATGCACATGCTGCTGCTGGACCCTGACGCCGGCCCCGTCACGCTCGAGACGCAGGTCTCGGCAGCTGTCCGGGACATCGCGCAGGTGCCCGAGGGTGCGGCTGGGAAAGCCGGCGCCCCCGGAGGGTCCTGCGACGGCGGGCGCGTCACGTTGACCCCGCGTCCCGGGGAGCGCGCCGTCTCCGTGGTGACCCTGCCGCTGCGGTGACCCCTCGACGCCGACAGCCGTCACAGGTGCTTGCAGAGCGCGGAGGTCGGCAGGTGCCACACGGGGTCGGCCGGCCGTGGGGCCTCGCGGTCCGAGGCGTCCCGGATGTCCTGAGCCGTGACACGGATTGTCGCCTGAGGACCGATGTCGTCGCGAACATCGGTCCTCTGGCGACAATCCTCGGTGGAGCGACGACTGGGGCTGATCGGAGCCGGCCGGGGCCGCGGTCTGGGTCGGGGCAATCCGGGGGCGGGCGCCTGGCCGTGGCCGGCCACCGCTCGGGGTGGGGCCGCTGGGTCAGTCCGTGCCCAGCAGGTCCGTGCCCAGCAGCTCCGCGATCTGGGGGTGCCCGGCGACATAGCCCTCCAGCAGCTTCGCACCCAGTTCCGGGGAGCTGACCAGCGGATGTGTGGCGAAGCCCTGCCAGGCGGCATCGCGGGATCCGGTGACCGCCGCCTCGAGGATCTTCCGCTCGGAGGCCCGCAGAGAGCTCATCAGGCCCAGCCGTCCGAGCTCGACGGGGGCGATGGGCAGCGGATGCACCCCGTCGGCATCCACCTCGCACAGCACCTCGAGCACCGCATCGGTCGGCAGCTCCGGCACGATCCGCTCGGAGGCGAGGGCGTCCTGCCGCTCGGCGGAGAGGTTGCCGACGTCGAGGATCATCCGCTCGCGCCGCCCCGTGGCCAACGCCGTCATCAGCCGCAGCGCCACCTCCTGGTAGCCGCCGCCGGCGACGTCCTCCTCGCGGCGCTCCTCGTCGCGGGACTCGGCCATGTACGTCGCTTCGCGCTCGTGGAGCGTCTCGCGCCACAGCTCGGCGGGGGAGGAGCAGCAGCTCTCGTCCTCCGCAGCGAGGTAGAAGTCCCCCTGCTGCTTGGCGAGGAACTCCCCGCGAGTGGTCGCGGCGCCGGTGATCCGCTCGATCGCCGCGGTCGTGTGGAGGTAGTAGTACAGGTACTCGTTGGGCAGCGCGCCGTCGGCCCGCACCCAGTCCTTGCCGATCAGCCGTGCCTCCTCGATCTCCTCGAGGGCGGCGTCGTCGCCGAGCAGCCCGGGCAAGCGGTCGATCCCGTCGACCGTGACCGCGCGCAGCCACCCCAGGTGGTTCAGCCCCACGTAGTCGACCTCGGCGCCGCGCTCGCCGGCCACCAGGTCCACATCGAGCAGCCGGCCCACTCGGCGCACCAGACCGATCGGGGTGTCGCAGATGCCGACGACGCGGTCGCCGAGCACGGAGCGCATCGCCTCGGTGACGATGCCGGCAGGGTTCGTGAAATTGATGGTCCAGGCGTCGGGGGCGAGCTCGGCGACCGTACGCGCGATGTCCAGGGCGACCGGGATCGTGCGCAGCGCGTACGCGAGCCCGCCCGGACCGATGGTCTCCTGGCCCAGCAGTCCCAGGCCCAGGGCGACCCGCTCGTCGATGGTGCGGGCCTCGGCGCCGCCCACCCGGACCGCGCTGAAGACGAAGTCGGCGCCGGCGACGGCCTCGCGCAGGTCGGTGGTCGCGCTCAGGCGGGGCGCGTGGGAGAGGCGCCCTTCCGCCTCGAGCCGCTCGCGCACCCCACCGATGACCTCCGTGATCGTGCGCAGACGGCCGGTGTCGACGTCCTGCAGGGCGATCTCGTCGACCTGCAGCCCGGTGGCTCCGGTGGCCACGGCTTCGTACACCAGCGGCACGCGGAATCCGCCGCCGCCCAGGATCGTCAGCTTCATGGCAGCAGGACCTCCAGCTCCTCCCCCTCCGGGAGGACGAGCGCATCGGGGGCGGGGGAACGGTCGGTGATCAGTCCCGTGAACCGATCCAGGGAGGAGACCTCGAGGAAGCCCGAGCCGGGCAGCTTCTCGTGATCTGCGAGCAGGAAGGCCGTGGTCGAGACCTCGAGCAGGCCGCGCTTGACCGGCACCTCGCTGGGAGTCGAGTCGAGCACCGTCCCGTCGGGCCGGATGCCGGAGGTGCCGAGGAACGCCATGTCGACCCGGACCTGCCGCAGGGCGGACTCGGTCAGGGTCCCCACGAGCGACTGGTAGTTCGGCCGCAGCAGCCCGCCGAGCACGACGATGTCGACGTCCGGGGCCTCGGCGAGGGCCTGGATCACGGCGAGCGAGGCCGTGACCACGGTCAGCGACCGCCCGGCGAGCAGGGGGCACATCGCCGCGACGGTGGTGCCGATGTCCAGCGCGATCACGTCACCGTCGGCGATGCAGGACACGGCGCGCTCGGCGATCTGCCGCTTGGCGGTCGAGGCGGAGGTGGCCACGTCGGCGAAGGCCCGCACGTCGGCCTCGGGCCGGATGCTGCCGCGCACGTCGCAGGCACCGCCGCGCACGCGACGCACCGCGCCGGAACCGGACAGCAGCTCGAGATCGCGACGGATGGTGGCCTCGGAGACGGCGAAGTCCACGCTCAGGCGGCCGACGGTCGCCGAACCGTGGCGGCGCACGAAGGCGACGATGGCCTCGTGGCGTTCTTCGCTGAGCATGGCGTCACCGTAGCACCGTTCGCGCAGCTTCGAACATGACTGTGCACAAGCCTGCATCTGCGAGCACGATGTGCCATCATGGTGCCCTGCGCCACAGCATCGCGGCTGTCGCCGCCCGCACCCAGGAGGACACCATGCGTCGTCAGTCCCGTCGACATTTCCTCGGCTCGAGCGCTGCCGTCGGGGGCGTCGGACTCCTCGCCGCCTGCGCACCCGGCTCCGACTCCGGCGCGAGCGACGGCGGCGGTTCCGGCCCGGCCGCCTCCGACGTCGAGACGGACCCCGCGGCGATGGGCGAGATCACCCTGAAGGTCTGGGACCAGGAGGTCCGCGGCGCGCAGAACGACGCGATCGAATCGCTCGTCGACGCCTTCGAGAAGGCGTACCCGAACATCACGGTCGATCGGGTCAAGCAGTCCTTCGACGACCTCCAGCAGCAGTCCGGCCTGGCGCTGTCCGGGAACGACGTGCCCGACGTGCTGCAGGTCAACAACGCCCGCGGCGACATGGGCGAGTTCGTCAAAGCCGGCCAGCTCACCGACCTGACCGGCTACGCCGAGGCCTACGGCTGGGAGGACCGCTTCCCCACGTCGGTGCTGTCCAAGGCCCGCTACTCGGCCGACGGAGTCACCTTCGGCGAAGGCCCGCTGTGGGGACTCCCGCAGACCGGCGAGGTGTGCGGCATCTACTACAGCGCGAAGAAGCTCAAGGCTCTCGGGGCGAAGCCACCGACGACCTGGGACGAGGTGTACGCGCTGGTGGAGGCCGCGCAGGAGGCCGGCGAGCTGCCGATCAAGCTCGGCAACCTCGAGCAGTGGCCCGCGCTGCACCTCTTCGGCCCGCTGCAGGCGGACTTCGTGACCGCCGAGACCATCGTCCCCCTCGCCATGGGCAACGCCGGGGCCGACTGGACCAGCGAGGAGAACCTCGCCGCCCTCACGCGGCTCGCCGACTGGGCGAGCAGCGGCGCCCTCGGCGACTCCCCCAACGGCCTCGCCTACGACACCGCCTGGGCGGAGTACACGGAGGGCTCGGGCGTGCTGCTGATCGGCGGCTCCTGGCTCGGCCCCGACATGGGGGCCGTGATGGGGGAGGACCTGCGCTTCATGGCCCCACCCGCCGGGGTCGACGGGACGATCGCCACCACCGGCGGCACCGGCCTGCCCTTCGCGATCCCGGCGAAGGCCGCGAACGCCGACGCGGCGGCCGCCTACATCGACCACCTCACCTCCGACACGGCGATGGAACTGATCGCCGAGGCCGGCGGGATGCCGGTGCTGCGCACCGCGGAGCTCGCCCCGGCCTCCGGGGTGAACAAGGACATCTACGAGGCCTTCGACGCGGTCTCGAACGACGGGGAGCTGCTGCCCTACCTCGACTACGCCACGCCGACCTTCGCCGACACCGCCGGGGCCGCGCTGCAGCAGGTCATCGGTGGCGAGAGCGAGCCGGCCGCCGCGGCCGAGGAGCTGCAGACCGACTACGGCGACTTCACTGCGGAGGGCTGAGTCGCCGATGTCGAAGAGTCCCCCCTCGGCGGTCGTGCGCTCGCGCCTGACCCCGTACCTTTTCATCCTGCCCGCCTTCCTCGTCTATGCGGCGTTCTCGCTGTACCCGCTGATCAGGGCGGCACAGTTCTCCCTGTACGACTGGGCCGGCTTCGGGCCCTCGACCTTCGTGGGGTTGGCGAACTATGCGGACCTCGCGGGGGACGAGGCGTTCCGGGCCGCCCTCGGCAACGCCCTGGTGCTGATCGCGTTCTACGCGCTGCTGCCGCTGGTGATCGGTCTCGTGCTGGCGGCCATCTTCCGTCGCGGACAGGTGCGAGGGATGGGCTTCTTCCGCTCGGTGATCTTCCTGCCGCAGGTGATCGCGCTGGTGGTGGTCGCGGTGGCATGGCGGAACATCTACGCGCCGAACGGGCCGCTGAACGAGCTGCTGCGCGCCGTCGGGCTCGACGGACTGGCCCGCGGTTGGCTGGGGGACCCGGGGGCCGCCCTGCCGGCGGTCGGGTTCATCGGCACCTGGTTGGAGATGGGGCTGGTGATGCTGCTGCTGCTGGCGGGCATGAGCCGTATCCCCGACGACCTCTTCGAGGCGGCGCGGCTGGACGGCGCCGGTCCGGTGCGCGAGTTCTTCGCGATCACCCTGCCGTCGGTGCGTGGTGAGATCGTCGTCGCCCTGGTGCTGACCATCATCGCGGCCCTGAAGACCTTCGACCTCATCTACATGACGACGTCCGGTGGGCCCGGCAACGCCACCACGGTGCCCAGCTACGAGGTGTACGACAGGGCGTTCCAGCTGCGTGAGGTCGGTTCCGCCAGCGCCGTCGCCATCGTGCTGACGGTGCTGGTGTTCGCGATCAACGTCCTGGTCACGCGGATCGGGGAGCGGTCGCGATGAGGATCTCCGCCGCCGAGCGCACGATGAACTACGTCGTGCTGGTGCTGTTCGCCCTGTTCGCCCTCGTCCCGATCCTCACCATCCTCGCCACGGCGCTCTCCCCGCAGATCGGGGAGGCCCCCGGACTGCACCTGGGCAACTTCGTGGAGGCCTGGCAGGTGGGCGGCTTCGGTCGCTCCCTGGGCAACTCCCTGATCGTCGCCGCCCTCGTGGTCACCTCCGCCGTGGTCCTCTCGGTGCTGTCCGGCTACGCCTTCGGCACCATGCGGTTCCGGGGCGCGACGGTGCTGTTCTACGTGTTCCTGCTGGGATTGATGATCCCCACCGAGGCCACCGTGATCCCGCTGTTTTTCGACCTGCGCACCCTGGGTCTGACCGACACCTACGCCGCGATCGCCCTCCCGCAGATCGCGCAGTCCGTCGCCTTCGGCACCTTCTGGCTGCGCGCCCAGTTCCGGACCCTTCCCACCAGCCTGCTGGAGGCCGCCGCGCTCGACGGCGCCGGACCGATGCGCACACTGCGCAGCGTGGTGGTGCCCGCCTCCGTCCCGGCACTGACCACCCTCGTCGTGCTGGCGTTCATGTGGACCTGGAACGAATTCCTCATCGCCCTGGTCATGGCCCCCGGCGGTTCCCTGCGCACCGCCCCGCTGGGCCTGTCCAACTTCCAAGGCCAGTACACCGCCGAGCTCGCCCTGCTCTCGGCGGGAGCGGTCATCGTCGCGCTGCCGATGGTGATCATGTTCCTGTTCCTGCAGAGGCACTTCATCCGCGGAATGCTCGAAGGAGCCGTGAAGTGATGACCGAGAACGCCCCGACCCCCGGACCTGCGACCCCCGATAGCGGCCGCCCGACGACGGACAGCGCCCCGTCGGACCCGGCCCCTCCGGAGGGCTCCACCGCCGCGTCCCGCCCCTGGCTCACCGCGAAGGAGGCGGCCGCCATCGACGCCGCCGCGGACTGGGACCCCCTGGCCGCGACCCGCCAGGAGGGGGACCCGCCGCTGGACGTGCTGCTGTCCGGGACCGTCTTCTTCGACATCGTCTTCACGGGCCTGGACCGTCTGCCCGCGCCCGGCGAGGAGCTGTGGAGCAAGGGCATGGGCTCCAGCCCCGGGGGCATCGCCAACCTCGCCGTGGCCGCGGCCCGCCTCGGACTGCGCACCGGGTTGGTGGCCGGATTCGGCGACGACGCCTATGCCGACTGGATGTGGCACACCATGGCGCACGAGGAGGGCATCGACCTGACCGCCTCCCGTCGCTTCCCCGACTTCCATTCGCCGCTGACCGCCTCCGTCGCCGCCCAGGGCGACCGGGCGATGGTCACCCACGGCCACGAGCTGCCCGAGCCGCTGTCGGTGATGATCGCCCGGGCCCCGGCCGCGCGGGCCGCCGTCGTCGACCTGGCGGGGGAGACCGGGTGGTGGGCGGACCTCGCCCGTCGCGGCTCGAAGATCTTCGCCGACATCGGCTTCGACGAGACCGGCCGCTGGGACGTGGCGGACCTCGCCCCGCTCGCGCACTGCCATGCCTTCACGCCCAATGCGGTCGAGGCCATGGGGTACACCCGCACCGAGAGCCCCGACCGGGCCGTGCGCGCGCTCGCCGAGAAGGTGCCGCTGGCCGTGGTCACCGACGGCGCCACCGGCTCCTACGCGATCGACGCGTCCACCGGTGAGGAGGCGTACTGCCCGGCCGTGCCCGTGACCGCGATCGACACCACCGGTGCCGGCGACGTGTTCGCCGCCTCGATGGTGCTGGGCACCCTCGCCGACTGGCCGCTGGACGAGCGACTGAAGTTCGCCTCACTCTGCTCCGCTCTCGCCGTCCAGCAGTTCGGCGGGTCCCTGGCAGCCCCCGGCTGGGGCGACATCACCGACTGGTGGCGGCACCTCACCGATGCGGCCGACGACGGGGACCTGCGCGCCGCGTACACCCGCGACGGCTACTGCTTCCTCGAGCACATCGTCCCCGACCGTCGGGTCCAGGGACGACGTCGCGCCCAGGGCACCTTCGCCCTGCGCTCGGACGCCGGCAAGCACTGACCGCACGGCAGCGGTCCCGCGAGAGACGAGAACCCCATGTCGCACCCCGCCCGCACCTCCTCGACCCCGTCCGCCACTCCGCTCAGCCGGCGGCGTCTGCTCCAGGGCTCGGCCGTCCTCGGCCTCGCCGCCGGAGCGACCGTCCTGGACGTCCCCGGCCTGCCGCCGATGGAGCGCGCCCTCGCCGACGGCACCGTCGACCTCGACGTCCTCTACATCGGCGCGCACCCGGATGACGAGGCCTGGACGCTCGCGGCTCTCGGGCAGTGGCACGAGTTCGAGGACCAGCGCGCCGGTGTCATCACCCTCACGCGCGGCGAGGGCGGCGGCAATGCCGTCGGACTCGAGGAGGGCCCCGCCCTCGGCCTCCTCCGGGAGACCGAGGAGCGCACCGCCGTCGGCTACGCCGGGATCGAACACGTCTTCAACCTCGACGCCGTCGACTTCTTCTACACCCTCTCGGCCCCGCTGTCCTACGAGGTGTGGGGCGGCGCCGAGGTGTTCAGCCGGGTGATCCGCATCGTGCGTGCCACCCGGCCCGACGTCATCGTCACCATGGACCCCTCTCCCGTCGAGGGGAACCACGGCAACCACCAGCAGGCGGCGATGTTCGCCGTCGAGGCCTATCAGCTGGCCGGGCGCGAGGACGTGTTCCCGGAGCATTTCGAGGAGGGCCTGCGCCCCTTCTCCCCGTCCCGGATCCTGCGCTCGGGCTCGAACGGCAGCGCGGGCACCGGACCGGACGCCGTCGCCCAGGGGTATGAGCCCGAGGTGGCCGGCGAGGTCGTCTTCGGTGCCTGGGACGGCACCGAGTCCGCGCGGCACGGGAAGCGCTGGAGCGCGGTGCTGGACGATGCGGTCCACACCTATCGCACCCAGGGCTGGCACGTGAACCCGCCCTCGCCCTCCGACCCGGCGCAGATCCCGGTCACCTGGTTCACCCTGATCGCCTCCCGCACTCCGCTGGCCGACCCCACCAGCTCCGGCACCGCGGCCCTGCGCGGTGCGACGCTGCCGATCGACGGCGGCCTGCCGCTCGGCACCACGCTCGAGGTCGCCTCCGAGCGCTTCACGGCCCTGCCGGGGGAGGACCTCGAGGTGACCGTGACCGTCGGCTCCCCGGGCAGGGCGCTTCCCGGCGTCGAGGTGGCTCTCGAGGTCCCCGAGGGCTGGGAAGTCGGCGGGATGCAGCGGATCGGCACCGTCCCCGCGAAGCAGCATCGCAGCGCGACCTTCACGGTCACTGCTCCCGAGGACGTCGCCCTCGGCGAGCACGTCCAGCTGCGAGCCCGCGCGAGCTCCCGGGGCGGCACCGGCGAGAACGTGCTGCCCCTGCGCACCGCCGGACCCGTCGAGGCAGGCCTCGCGGACCGTCCGGAGATCGCGACCTTCCTGGAGTGGACCGAGGAGCTGGGCATGCAGCGTCTGGACGCGCTGGTCCCCACCCGTCGGGCGCTGGGCTCCGGACTCGCGGAGACCGTCGAGGTGGTGGTGCGCAATCGCTCCGCCACAGCGCAGGACGCCGAAGTCACCCTCGAGCTGCCTGAGGGCTTCACGGCCGACCCGACCCACTTGTCGGTCGAGGGCGTCCCACCCGGTCAGGAGGCGGCACGCGAGGTGCGGCTGGAGAACACCGATCCCTCCCTGCCCACCGCGAACCGAGCGCCCGAGGACGGCGTCTATCCGGTGACCGTCACCGTGACCGCTGCGGGGAGCACCTCCTCGACGGCGCAGGGGCTGCACCTGGTGCCCCGGCTGGTCGCCGAGCGGTCCGCGGGCATCGAGATCGATGCCCGGCGGAGCAGCGGCGAGTACCCGGGCGACAGCATCGACGTCGGCACCCTCTGGGAGGGTGACGAAGTCACTGCCGAGGACGCCTCGGGCACCACCTGGGTCACCTACGACGAGCAGGGGCTGTCCGTGTTCGTGCAGGTCGTCGACGACACGCTCGGAGCCCTGCTGCCGCCGGAGGACAACAAGCAGCGCTTCCGCACGGACTCGATCGAGATCATGATCGACCCGCGCGGGAGCTCGGACCACACCGCCACGACCTTCATCCTCGGCGCCCTGCCCGGCACCGCTGCCGAGGACGGCACCGGAGGGCCCGTGGCCGGGCGGGATCACGACAACCATCAGGGGCCGATCGACGAGGTGGCGCCCGGCGTGAGGATCGCCGCCACCCTCTCGGACCCCTACGACGGGTACGTGCTCGAGGCGAGGATCCCGTACGCGCAACTGCCCGACGGCATCGACCCGACCCGTCTCGGGTTCAACGTCGTCGTCTACGACTCCGACACCCAGGACCGCACCGGCCAGTCCCGTATCGGCTGGTCCACCTTTCCCGGCGTCCAGGCGGATCCCTACCGATGGGGCGTGCTCGAGCTGCCCGACGCCGCTGCCGGCGAGGAAGCACCGCTCGAGCCGCAGATCCCCGACACCGCGGCGCGGTCGGTGCACTCCCCGGCCTCGATCATCCAGGCGGCAGGGGACGGCACGGGCCTCGGCGGGGCGACCGCGCTGGATGACGGCGCCCTCCGCCTGGGCACGATCTCTCGCACCTCCGACGGCGTCTCGGTGCGCCTGCGCACCGGGCAGGCCGGCACGGTGCGGGCCTACCTGTGGGACGGCACCGGGACCGTCGGTGCCCTCGACGCCGGCGAGAGCGGGACAGGCAGGCAGACGCTCGAGGTGCCGCTGACCGGGGAGATCGCCCAGGACGCCGAGCTGCACCTCGCGGTGTCGCTCGAGAACGAGGACGGGACGGCCGCTGCTGCCGCCCCGGTGGGATGAGGTAAGCCGGTACCCGACGCCGAGGGTGGCCCGCGACCCGCGCCGAGCCGACGGGGAGAATTCCTCGGGATCAGCGCGGCCGCGCGAGTGTCAGCCCATCCGGTCCGTCGAGAGGTGGGCGAGCACGGCAGCCGTGGCCGCCTCGGTGCCGACGCGCAGCGTGGGCTGCAGATCCGGTGACCAGAGCGGGCTGTGGTTCGGGTACGCCTCGCGACCCTCGGCGTAGCCGCCGACGCCCCAGTAGCAGTACGGCGCCGCGAACGCATCCGGCACGATCGAGAAGTCCTCCGAGGCCGTCACCGGTGCCATGACCTCGACCCGCTCCGGACCGAACTGCGCCAGGAACCCCTCGCGGACCACCTCGGCCGCCGACTCGTCGTTCGCGGTCAGCGGGTAGCGGTCGTACACCGCGATCTCCGGCTCGCGCGGTGACCTGGCCGTCTCGCACTCGGCGCGCACCACCCGCTCCGCCCCCGCGATGAGCCGGCCGAGGATGTCCTCGTCGTACGCGCGGAAGTTCACCAGCATCGTCGCACTGCCGGGGATGATGTTCGCGCTCGATCCTGCCTGCAGGGAGCCGACGGTGACCACCCCGAAATCCGCCGGGGAGAGCTCGCGGGCGACCAGGGTCTGCAGGCGGGTCACGATCGCGGCGGCCAGCACCACCGGATCCACACCGAGGTGGGGCATCGACCCGTGGGAGCCGGCGCCGTGGACCACGATCCGGGCCGAGGCCGCGGTGCTCATCACCGGACCCGACGCGACCGCCACCTTCCCGGCGACGGGGTCGGTGAGCACGTGCTGGCCCAAGCACACGTCGGGAGCGGGGACCGCGTCGACCAGACCGGCCTCCACCATCGAGCGCGCACCGGCCGCCTTCTCCTCGCCGGGCTGGAACAGTGCGAGATAGGTCCCGGACCAGTCCTGGCGGTGATCGGCCAGCAGCTTCGCGGCGCCCAGACCCGCGGTGAGGTGGAAATCGTGGCCGCAGGCGTGCATCGTGGGCTGCTCAACATCCTCGCCGTCGGCCTGGGTCGCGGTCGAGGCGTAGTCCAGCCCGGAGTCCTCCCGCACCGGCAGACCGTCGATGTCGGCGCGGAACAGGACGGTGCGGCCCTCGCCGTTCGCGAGCACGCCGACCACGCCGCCGCCGAGCTCATGGACCTCGTAGCCGTAGCCCGCGAGCTGCCCGGCGATCACGCCGCGCGTGCGCTCCTCGCGCATCGACAGCTCCGGGTGACGATGGAAGTCCTTCAGCAGGGACTCCTGCCACGCCGTCTGCTCCTGAAGTGCGGCGCTCATCGATGCGCTCAACACGGTCATCCGATGTCCTTTCCGATGGAGGAGGTCTGCCCGGCGCGAGGGGACGTCACCGTCCGTCGTCGTCGTAGTCCTCGTCGTGGTCGCCGTCCTCATCATCGCTCTCGTCATCGTCCCGACGTGACGCGGGGCCGAAGAACGCAAGCTTTACCAGGGCCGCTCCCACCACCAGCAGCACGAGGACGACGATGCCCATGCCCACCAGCATGATCAGCTCCCACCCGCCCAGACCGAAGAACGTATTCACTGCCCCACCCACTTCCCACCCCGGCGCACCGGTCGACGGTCGGCGCCCGCGCGGCAGCCGTTCCGAGCTCGCGCGCTGGACGCTCTGGTAGGTCCCAACCTACCGCCGGGCGTGATTGCCCGGGAGCTCGCAGCGCGGTTCGAGCACGGACGGCACGGTCGTGGTGAGAGGCTGGGACCCGTCACCGCGGACGGCCCGCGGCCCACCATCCGACAGAGACGACGGAGACCAGCATCATGACCACCAGCGATCCCACCCGCCCCGGGGAAGATTTCACCATCGTCGGCCACCGGGGCGCGATGGCGACCGTCCTCGAGAACACGATCGCCTCCTTCGAAGAGGCCGAGCGCGTGGGCTGCCAGGAGATCGAGCTCGACATCCGGCCCAGCACCGACGGCCGCCTCGTGCTCACCCACGACCGCAGCCTCGACCGGATGGTGGCGGAGGAGGACCGTGGGCTCGACCCCGTCGACTCCCTGGACTGGGCGGCCCTCCAGCGGATCGTGCTGCGCGACGGGCACCGGGTGGCCACGCTCGAGGAGGCCATCGAGGCCACCAGCGTCTTCCTGCAGGTCGAGATCAAGGACCCGGCGGTGGTGCCGCTGCTGGCCGAACGGGTCGACCAACTGCCCGCGCTGACCGAGCGCGCACGCCTGACCAGCTTCGACGCGGGGGCGTTGGTGCATGCGCGCGAACTGATGCCGCAGATCCCCCGCGGATTCATCGTGCACGGGCTCCCGCTGCCCGAGGACAGCCCCGAGGGAGTGGAGGATCTGCTCGAGCGCACCGGTGCGAGCGTCCTGTACTGCGGGTGGCCGGGGCTGAGCGCCGAGGTGGTCGCCGAGCAGCACGCCGCGGGCCGCCTGGTGCACGGCTGGCCCACCCGCAGCGAGGAGAACCTCCGCCGCGCCCTCGAGATCGGACTGGACGGCACCACGGCCGACGACCCCGAGGCCGCGTTCGCCTGGTACGAGCAGGCCCGCGCCGAGGCCGGCTGAGGCGGGCCTCGCACCGCCGGCGGCGGGGCCTCACCTCCGGCGCAGCACCACGACGGCATCCAGATGCTCGCCAGGGGCGCCGTCGGGACCGTCGGCGGGTCGCGGACGCTCCTCGGCGACCTCCACCGCCCACTCCGCAGCGGGCCGTGCAAGTTCCTCCGCCTCCGCGCGCACGTCGATCATGTGCGCGGGGTGGTGATCGGCCCAGGAGGGCGGGGCTGCATGGGAGATCGTCACCAGATGGCCACCGGGCCGCAGACCGGCGGCCGCACGGCGCAGAATCGCCATGCGGTCCAGCGCCACCTCGGACTGGAAGAACGACGCGGTGACCAGGTCTGCTGAACCCGGTTCCGGCTGCCAGGTGCTCAGGTCCGTCGCGGTGAAGGAGGCGTTGTTCAGGCCGCGCGCGGAGGCTTCGGCCCGGGCGCGATCGACGGCGGTTTCCGAGATGTCCAGGCCGTGGGCCTGCCATCCCTGCTCGGCCAGCCACAGCACATCCGCGCCCTCCCCGCACCCGAGGTCGATCGACGTGCCCGGGGGAAAGCTGCCGGCTACGTCCGCGAGCGTCGTGTTGACCCGTCCGGACCAGATGCGCTCCTGGCCGGCGTAGCGCTGTTCCCAGTGGTCGGCGGGGGAGAGGGATGGATCGGGCGCGATGTGGTCGTGCGTGGCGGTGTGCTCGACGGAGGCACCGTGCTGGTGCGCGACGGAGTGCTGGGGGTGTCCGGTCATGAGGGAAAGCCTGGCAGGCCGTCCGACGCCGCGACAGCAGATTTGCGTACGAAGCCGTCCCGACGCACCCCGCGTTGCGCCTCGCGCCGCTCCGGTAGAGTGACGTCACTTCCAGCGGTTCTGCCCGGTCACCGCTGACCGGGGATCAGCGCGGGTGGGGGAGCGAGACTGCGGCCTTCCTCGTTCGCCTCAAACGCGCTGTGCTGGACGGACGCGATCCAAGCTGGCCAGTCGGTGCCGAACCTGCCCGGGCCTGACACGCAGGGTGTTGTAGACCCTCGCGACGTGGCCGAAGTGTCTGACCATCGCAGTGTTGCCGCCGGCGATCGCGGCGACCAGCGGGGAGAGCGTGAGGTTCAGTGGATAGTTCCTGACCCGTCCGCCTCAGCTCCTCGCGCTCCGTATCTCGAACACCCACGCCAGCACCAGCGCCACCACGATGCCGTTCAGCGGCGCGATCCCGATCCCGAATTCGTTCGAGACCCAGGCGCTGAGCGACCCGAGCACGTACGGCACGATCGCCTGCCACCGCACCTTCTCCGTCAGAGTCTCAAGTGCGGGTTGCCCACGCCGCCAGCGGGCGATCCAGTCGCCGATCAGCACTCCGCCCAGCGGCGGGATGAGCACGCCCAGCAAGCTCAGGTAACCCACGATGTGGCTCTCCACGCCGGTGAGCGCGAGCACGGTGCCGATAGCGACGCCGCCCATGATGAAGGGGCCCTTGCGGGTGGAGCTGGCGATTTCAGCGCCGGCGACCCCGAAGGCGTAGGCGGCGTCGGCGTTGGACTTCCAGAGGTTCCCGAACAGGAAGAACAGGCCCCAGCCGATCATCCCCATGCCCAGCAGCAACGACGTGAAGTCGCCCTCGCCGAACGCGAGGGCGGAGACGGCGCCGAAGAACACCATGAGCCCGTTGCCGATCACGAAGCCCATGGCGCAGGCGATCACGGCGTCGCGGCCGCGTCGAGCGAAGCGGGTCCAGTTCGCGGCCTGTGTCCCGGCGGAGGCGAAGGTGCCCACCACCGTGGTAACCGCTGCGGCCCAGCTCATCGTGGTGGTCGGGGCGATGTCGAACAGCCCACTCACCCCACCCACCTCGGCGAGGGCTTTGCCCGTGATCCAGAAGGCGAGGATGAGGATCAGGGGCGTGGAGATGAGGGAGACCCAGTACATGCCTTCGTAGCCGTACAGGGCCGTGAGCATCATGAGGATCGAGACGGCGATCATCACGAGCGCCGGAGCCCACGTGCTCTCCCACCCGAAGGCGAGGGCGGTCATCTGGCCGATCGAGCCGACGGCCACCCCGTACCAGCCAATTTGCGTGCCGCCCAACAGCAGCGAGACGACCTTCGACCCGGCGGTGCCGAAGGTGTACCGGGACATGACCACGGTGGTCAGGCCGGTGCGGGCGCCGAGGAAGCCGATTGCGGCGACATAGGCGCCGAGCACCACGGATCCCACCGCGAGCACTGCCAGGAACTCGGAGAATCGGAACGCTGCGCCGATGCTCGCACCGGCCATGAGCGTCGGCGCAAAGACGGTGAAGCCTATGAGGACCACGCTGATCGACACCACGCCGCGGCGTGCGGAGCGGGGGACCGGCGTGACCGGGTAGTCGGGGTCGACGGGCGGCTCGTCCGCGCCATCGCGCACGTCGGCGGCGGTCACCGCTGTTGGCTCTTGGCCTGGCCGCCCAGCTCCGCGGCCTCCACACCGATGTCCTCGCTCCAGATCTCGGGTCGCTCGGCGATCATCCGCTCCATCAGGGCGATGCACTCCGGATCGTCCAGCACGTCGACCGTGACGCCGCGCTCGCGCAGCAGAGACTCGGCCATCTCGAAGGTGCGGTTCTCGCCCACCACGATCCGCGGGATCTCGTAGAGCAGCGCGGTGCCGGAGCACATGATGCACGGCGACAGGGTCGTGTAGAGCACGGACTCGCGGTACACGCTTGCACGCAGCCGGCCAGCCTTCTCGATTGTGTCGGTCTCCCCGTGGAAGATCGCGGAGTCCTTCTGCACGCGCTGGTTGTGTCCGGCGGCGAGCACCTCCCCGTCGTGGACCAGCACCGCTCCGATCGGTACGCCGCCCTCGTCCCAGCTCTTGCGGGCCTGCTCGATGGCGAGGGAAAGGAACCGGCGGTCATCGTCAGCGGTGGGGGTCCAGGTCATGAGGTGCGTGCTCCTGCGGTCGACGGGACGGTCGCCCGGCATCGTAGAACTGATGGAGGCCCCGCTGCGCCCCCGGGCACGGTGGCGAGACCGCACCGATACCTGTCCGAATCCTCGCCGTGAGCCGCTGAGGGATGACGATGGAGCCGGCGACCTCGATCGCCGCTGGAGTGTCCCCAGGTGCTGTCGCGGGCACTGCCCGACCCGGTTCTGGGACACTGGCCCTGTATACCGCCCGCCGCTGGGCGGCCAGCCGAGAACGCGAGGTCGATGATGTCCATCCAGCACCGCACACCCTCCCGCCTGGGCCGCCCGCTGTCCGTGATCGGGCAGGGCTGCTGGCAGATCGGCGCCGACTGGGGTGAGGTCTCCGATGATTCCGCGAACGCGGTGCTGGACGCCGCCCTCGACGCGGGCGTGAACTTCTTCGACACCGCCGACGTCTACGGTGACGGCCGCAGCGAACGTCTGGTGGGAGCGATGCGTGAGCGTGCCGGATCGTTGTCGGCCCCTCTGTTCCTGGCCACCAAGGCCTCTCGCCGGGCGGACCCTTTCGCCCCGGAGTCCTTCACCGAGAAGAACCTGCGCAGCTGGGTGGAGCGCTCGCGCCAGAACCTCGCCTCCGACACCCTCGACCTCGTCCAGCTCCACTGCCCGCCGCCCGCGGTCTATCGCGACGACCGGGTGTTCGATGTGCTCGACACCCTGGTCGACGAGCAGAAAATCGCCGCCTGGGGCGTGAGCGTGGAGACCTGCGAGGAGGCTCTGATCAGCCTCGAGCGCGAGCACCTCGCCTCGCTCCAGATCATCCTGAACCCCTTCCGGCTCAAGCCGCTCGAGGCCGTCGTGCCGCAGGCCTGTGAGAAGGGCGTGGCAGTGATCGCCCGCGTCCCGCTCGCCTCCGGTCTGCTCACCGGGAAGTTCTCACCGCAGACCACCTTCGCCGCGGACGATCACCGCACCTTCAACCGCCGCGGCGAAGCCTTCGACCAGGGCGAGACGTTCTCCGGCGTCGAGTACGGGACGGGTCTCGAGGCGGTTGCCCGTCTCGAGCACGCCCTACGGTGGGAGATGCCGCTGCCGGAGGCATCGCTGCGCTGGATCCTCGCCCAGGACGGAGTGACCGCGGCGATCCCCGGAGCCAGCAGCGGCGAACAGGCCCGGCGCAATGCGGCCGCGGGCAGCGCGCCGACCGACGCGCAGCAGGAGATCCTCGCCCGCTTCGACGAGGCCGTGCGCGAGACCTACGACGAGCTGCTGCGGGAGTCGATCCACTCGCGCTGGTGAGGGGCGGGGGTCGTCGGGTCCCGCGATCCTTGCGCTTCCCCGATCGCTGCGTGTGAGCAGGTCACTCCGAGGTCGAGGTGTAGTCCTGGGTCTCCGTCCCCACCGCGTCGGTGGTGTCGTCGGCAGTGACGTCGTGGCTGGTGTCGCCCCTTAGCTGCGCGCCGCCGACCGGGTCGTTGATCCAAGTGCTCAGTTCCCAGCCGCGGTCGGGATGCCCGGTCAGCACCACCATGCCCGTGTTGTACAGCGGCTGGTCATCGAGGGTCTCCAGGGGGAGACCGGCGGCGATCGTGGCGTAGATGCGGATCGCGGCGCCGTGGCTGACCACGGCGACCGTGGCGTCCTCCGGGTGCTCCGCGGCGATCGCGCGCAGCGCCGACGAGTAGCGGCCGAAGAAGGTGTGCCCGTCCTCGCCGCTCGGGATCGCATGGTCGAAGTCGCTGTCACCCCAGCGCACGAGGTTCTCCTGGTAGGCGGCGACCGATTCGTGAGCGCGGCCCATCTCGTGGTCCCCGGCTGAGATCTCTTCGAGACCCTCGGTGACCTGGGCGGTGAGCCCCCGCTCGGCCGCCAGGGGAGCGGCGGTCTGCTGGGTGCGCACGAGCGCGGAGACGTGCAGCGCGGCGATCCGCTCGGCGGCCAGCACCTCGGGCACCGCCCGGGCCTGCTCCCTGCCCAGCTCGGTCAGCCCTGCGCCCGGCCGCGCGGTGTCCAGCGCACCGAGGACGTTGTTCGGGGTCTGGCCGTGACGGATCAGGAGGAGTCGCATGGCCAGGACCATAGGCCATGAGGATCGGCACGCGCCGGGAACCGGCCGCGACGGGGGAGTCACTCGCCGGGAACCGGCCCGACGCCGACCTCGCCGGGAGCCGGTGGCCGCAGGTACCGTCCCGCCGGGAGCAGGCCCCCCAGATATCGCGCGGGCCGCGGCGCCGAAGGTCCCGCAGACCGGGTGCCCCGCGCGGCGTAGCCTGGGCGCACCTCACCTCCGCGGAAGGAGCGCCCATGCGTCGCAGCATCCTCAACGATCCGGACGAGCTGATCCCGCAGGCCCTCGAGGGCCTCGCCCTCACCCACCCGACGATGCTCGCGCTGAACGCCGAGCACCGCTTCCTCACTCGCGCCGAGCCCGCCCGGGACAAGGTCGGCCTGGTCTCGGGCGGCGGTTCCGGCCACGAGCCGCTGCACGCCGGGTTCGTCGGCCCCGGGATGCTCGATGTCGCGGTCGCCGGCGCCGTCTTCGCCAGCCCGACGGCCCTGCAGGTCCTCGAGGCCACCAAGGCCGCCGATTCCGGGCGCGGCGTCGTCCAGATCGTCAAGAACTACACCGGGGACGTGCTGAACTTCCGGATCGCCGGTGAGATCACCGGGGATGACGCCCTCGACACCGAGATCGTGCTGGTCGACGACGATCTCGCCACTGACACCGGCGACGAGGACGGACCCGGTCGCCGCGGCACCGCCGCCACCGTCATCGTCGAGAAGGTGTGCGGGGCGGCCGCCGAGGAGGGCGCGAGCCTGGCCGAGGTCGCCGCGATCGGCCGCCGCGCGGCCGCGTCGGCCCGCACCATGAGCCTCGCGCTCTCTGCCGGCACCCACCCCGGCGACGAGCAGCCTCAGTTCACCCTCGGCGACGACGAGGTCGAGCTCGGCGTCGGCATCCACGGGGAGCGGGCCGCGCAGCGCGTGCCCTTCACCGATGCCGACGGTCTCACGGACCTGCTGGTCGACCCGCTGCTGGACGAGCTCGAGCTGGGGCGCGGACAGGAGGTCGTCGCGATCGTCAACGGCCTGGGCTCCACCTACCCGCTCGAGCTGAATCTCGTCGCCCGCGCCCTGCACCATCGGCTCGACGGCGCCGGCCTCACGATCAGCCGTTCGCTCGTCGGCCCCTACGTCACCAGCCTCGACATGCACGGCGTCTCGATCACGCTGATGCCGCTGGACGACGAGCTGCGCCGTCTCTGGGACGCACCCGTCCGCACCCCGGCCCTGACCTGGTAAGGAGCCCTGCCATGACCACCACCAGCACCCTGCCCGACGACTTCGGTCGCGCCTTTGTCACCCGCGTGCGCGAGGCGCTGAGCGGATCCGCCGACGCCCTCGGCGACCTCGACCGTCGCGCCGGTGACGGCGACTTCGGCACCAACATCCGCACCGCCATGACGCTGCTGAAGAAGAACGTCGAGGACGACGACCCCGACGGCTACCGCGAGTGGCTCACCGCGCTGTACATGGCCTGGCTGGGCGTCGGCGGCACCAGCGGCCCCCTGTTCGGCATGTTCTTCCGCGACCTCGCCAAGGCTGCCGATGCGCAGTCCCCGGGAACCGGGGGCGGCGACCCGGCCTCGGAACAGGGTGGCCCCACTCCTGCGCAGTTCGGCGACGCCCTGGCTGCCGGGCAGGCCACCGTGCAGAAGTACGGGGAGGCGAAGGTCGGCGACAAGACCATGGTCGACGCCCTCGACCCGGCCGTGGCCGCGCTGCGCGAGGCGCTCGAGGCGGGGAAGGATGCAGCCGCCGCGTTCGGTGCCGCCGAGCAGGCCGCCGTCGACGCCGCAAGATCCACCGCCGAGACCACCGCCCGCCGGGGACGGGCCAGCTACGTCGGCGAGGCCTCGGAGGGAGTCATCGATCCCGGTGCCGCCGCGATGGCACTGGTCATCGGCGCTTCCCGGGCCGCGGCAGAGGGGACGGAGACGGTCGAGACCTCCTGGATCGCCTGAGGCGGCGCTCGCCCCGGTCCGGCCTGGCCGCGTCTCGACCTCTCGGCCCCGGCCTGCCCCTCGGCCCCGGCCTGATCTCACGGCTCCGGCCAGCTCCCTCAACCGAGATCGACATGGGGACCACTTTGTGGCCGGGAACGTGGTCCCCATGTCGATCTCGATGTGGGGCCCGCGTCCGGGCCCGCGTCCGGAGCCGAACCCGCCTCCGTTGCCGCGCAGCGGGTGAGCGTGCGAGTGGCGACCTGACGCACGGACCGGGCCGCGGGCCGGTGAGCGGCGCTGGTAGTTTCGTCTGCCGTGCCCGACCTCGCCTCCCAGATCCCCGCCCTCGCCACGGCCACCTGGCTGCTGGTGGCGGTGGGTGCCTTCGTCGTCGGCCTGTCGAAGACGGCGATGCCCGGGGGAGGAACCATCGCCGTCGGACTGTTCGCCCTGGCCCTGCCCGCCAAGGAGTCCACCGCCGCACTGCTGCTCCTGCTCATGGTGGGCGATGCGACCGCGCTGTGGGTCTACCGGCGCGAACCCGACGTGCGCACCCTGGTGCGGCTGATCCCCAGCGTGCTGATCGGCGTCGTGCTCGGCACGATCTTCTTCGCGACCGTCGGCGGCGAGACCGTGCGCACCACCATCGGCGTGATCCTGCTGGCCCTGATCGCCGTGACCGTCTGGCGTCGTCGGGCCGCCCGGATCAAGGCCCTGGCGCCTGAGGCCGCGCAGCCGTCGGCGGGCGAAACGGGCACGGGAGCAGCCGCGACCAGTTCGGCCGAGGACCACCCGGCGAGGACACAACCGCCGCCCTCCCGACTCTCCACCGCGCTCAGCCGTGCTGCGTACGGGGCGCTGGGAGGCTTCACCACGATGGTCGCCAACGCGGGCGGGCCGGTGATGTCGATGTACTTCTACGCGATGCGGATGCCGGTGCTGACGTTCCTGGGGACCTCCGCCTGGTTCTTCGCGATCGTCAACGTGCTCAAACTGCCGTTCTCCGCGGGCCTCGGTCTGATCACGCGGGACACGCTGGTCATGGACGTGATGCTGGTGCCGATCGTCCTGATCGGCGCCTTCTGCGGTGCGAAGATCGCCCGACGGATCCCGCAGCGGGTGTTCGAGACCGCGGTGCTGGTGCTCACCGTCGGCTCCGCCCTCGCCCTGCTGCTGATCTGAGCACTCAGGATCCGGCGAGGGTCGCCCGGGCGGCCTGCTCGCCGATCCGCGCGAAGACGTCCATCAGCTCCGGAGGATCGAGCACCTCGACGGCCGCTCCCAGCGCGAGCAGATGCATCGCGATCCAATCCAGGTCGTCGGCGCCGGCGCTTAGGAGGCAGGTCTCCTCGCTCTCTGGCGTGACGGTCGCCGTCCGTGGCGGGACCCGGTGGGCGATCTCCTCGTAGGGCGCGTGCAGGCGCACCGTCGCCTTCTGCGGGTAGGCGCCGTGGGTGATGGAGGCGCGCACGGTGGCCTCGATGTCCGGGGTCGGGCGCGGGGTGATGCGGAAAGTGCTCGGATGCACCGCGTGCATCCGGTCCAGCCGGAAGGTGCGCCAGTCCTCGCGGTCGAGGTCCCAGGCGAACAGGTACCAGTGCCCGTCGATCGAGACCACCCGGCGGGGTTCGAGACGGCGTTCGAAGCGTTCGCCGTCACCGCGCTCGTAGTCCACCCGCACCCGCAGGGCGTCGCGCACGGCTGTGGCCAGGGCGAGCAGGACCTCCGACCGGGCGGCGGGCACGGGACGGGCGACCACTCCCATCGCGTCGGCCACCGCGGTGACCTCCGAGCGGACCTCCGGCGGCAGGACCCGGTCCAGGGCGGCGAGCGCGCGCAGGGCGTCGGCGTCGAGCCCCTCGAGACCGGAGGTGGCGGTCAGGCGCAGGCCGACGGCGACCGCGACGGCCTCGCGCGCGCCGAGCAGCAGCGGCGGCAGCTCCCTGCCCGCGCCGAGCTGGTAGCCGCCGCCGTGGCCGGCCGACGTCAGCACCGGGTACCCCATCTCGCGCAGCCGGTCGACGTCGCGCCGCACCGTCCGCACCGTCACGGCCAGCTCGGCGGCCAGCTCCGGGCCTGTCCAGACGGTGCGCGACTGCAGCAGCGCGAGCAATCGCAGGGCTCTCGTGGTCACGTCGCTCATGGGTGACAGTCTGTCCCACTTTGAGGACAGAATCTGTCCGCCTGGCTCGGAAGAGTGTGATCCGACAGCACGGACGACGGCCGACCGGCCCGGTCCCTCAGCGGCTGCACGGAGGATGCTCGCCGTGCACGCACCGATCGAAGGAGAGCATGATGCCGTTCCTGACCGCACAGACCACCGATGAGCTCGACAGCCTCGCGACCTTCGCCGGCCAGCAGCTCGACCAGATCGCGACCACCCTCCATGGGCTGAGCCCCGAGCAGATCCGTCAGGTCCCGACCGCCTCGGCGATGAGCCTCGGCGCGCTCGCGCGTCACGCCATCCTCATCACGGAGGGTGCGGTGGCGCATATCGCCGCCGCGCCGGAGGAGGGCAGCGAGCCCGAGCGCACGCCGGCCCAGTACGAGGCCGAGGGCACCATCTCCCCCGAGGCCGTGCGGGAGGAGGACACTGCGGAGTCGCTCATCGCCGAGCTCCACCAGGCCGGGGAGCGACTCGGCGCGGTCCTCCGCGCTGCGGATCCGGAGACGGAGGGGCCGTACCCCGACCAGCCCTGGTTCGAGGGGCGGCAGCTGTGGAGCGTGCGCTGGTACGCCCTCCACCAGATCGAGGAGAACGCCCGACACGCCGGGCATGCCGACATCCTGCGCGAGAGCATCGACGGCAAGGGTGCCTATGAGCTCAACGCCCTGGCCGACGGACAGGAGTGGCCGCCCGCGGGGTGGTGACCCACCGGCGAGACCGGACCCGGCTCGATCCGACTCCATCCTGATCGACCACGAGTGATCCCTGTCGATCCGGTCCGTCTTCCCCGATGACATCCGGGCGCGGAGATCGCGCCACAGGAAGAACCCGCACGCTCACGAGAACCAGGAGTTACGCCATGACCAGCAGCGACACCCCCACCACGCCCGACCTCGCCCCGGGAAAGGATGGTGACCTGCCCACCGTGCTCCTCGACCAGATCGAGTACCACGTCCGTGAGCACCTCCGGCCGCGCCTGGAGGGGCTGAGCGACGAGGAGTACTTCTACGACCCGACCCCGGACGGCTCCGCCTGGACCGTCCACCCGCGCGTGTCCGAGGGGCAGGCCCCGCCCACCGCGATCCAGGGCGGCGCCGGGGACGTGGTCATCGACTTCGAGTTCCCCGAGCCCGACCCGACCCCGCTGACCACCATCGCGTGGCGGCTGGGGCACATCATCGTCGGGGTCCTCGGCGCGAGGAGCCACTCGCATTTCGGTGGCCCGCCCGCGGACTACATGACCTGGAGCTACGCCGCCACCGCGGCGGAGGCCCTGGAGCAGTTCGACGCGGAGTACGAGCGGTGGATCGCCGGGGTGCGCTCCTGGAACGAGGAGGACCTGCAGGTTGCCGTCGGCGAGGCGGAGGGACCGTGGGCCGAGTACTCCCGCGCCACCCTCGTCGCTCACATCCACCGCGAGCTCATCCATCACCTCGCCGAGATCGCACTGCTGCGGGACCTGTGGGCGCATCGGGCGTGAAACGCCCGACGGCATCCCCGCAAGCACCGAGCTCGGACGTGCGGGGATGCCGTCGGTCAGCCAGGTCGCCCCGGAGGTCGTACTCCGTGGGCGCCGGTGAGGCCCCTGAAGGAAACGACCGCCAGGCCCCCGCGGTCACGCCGGGCGCGCCCCCGCTCCCGTCCGCGACCACCGCGCCACCAGCAGATGCAGCGGGAGCGTGAGGGCGAGGACCGCCGCCGTGATCAGCGGGAGGTGGCCCGGGGTGAGGCCTGTCGCCAGGGCGAGCCCGCCGACGCCGCCGCCGAGAGCGCTGCCCAGCGAGATCGCGCTCGCGTTCAGGGCCATGACCACGGCGACCGACGCCGGAGCCATCCCTGCCAGTCGGGCCTGCTGCGGGACCGCGTGGCCGCCGTTGCCGATGCCCGCCAGCAGGAACCAGACCACGCTCAGCACCGCCACCGCCATCGGGGCTGCGAGCGAGAGTGCGAGTGCTCCGAAGAGCGCATCGACCAGCAGGGCCGTGAGGATCACGGTGAGCACGCGCACGGGGGAGTAGCGGTCCACCAGCCGCCCCGTGACGGCGTTGCCGAGCATGCTCGCCAGCCCGTAGCCGCACATGATCACGATCATCATCCAGCCGGCTCGATGCGTGGGCTGCAGGATCAGCACGGCATAGGTGAAGCAGGTGTAGCTCGCGCACAGCACTCCGGTGGAGACCAGCAGACCTGCCACCAGGCGGGGCTGGGCCAGCGGGCGCAGGCGAGCACCGAGGGAGGAGGAGGGATAGCGCAGCGGCGGCAGGCGCAGACCGATCCCCAGCAGGGCGATCGCGCCGACGACGGAGACGAGCACCAGGGGCAGGCGCCAGCTGGACTGGCCCAGGATCAGCCCGACGGGGACCCCGAGCGCGGTGGCGGTCATCCACCCGCCGAGGACGAACGACAGCGCCCGCCCGCGGTGGCGCTCGGGGACCAGGTGGACCACGTACCCCGTCACCGCCGCCCCAAGGAGGCAGGCACCGAGCGCCGCGAGCACTCGCCCGCCCAGGGCCAGTGAGTAGCTCGGGGCGATCGCGGTGAGCAGGTTGCCGAGGACGAAGGTCGTCAGCGCGACCATGATGGTGCGGCGCTGCTCCCACCCGCTGGTGGTCGCCCCGAGCACCGGACCGGCGACGGCCGAGGTGAGGGCGAAGGCCGAGACCAGCTGCCCGGCCAGGGCCGCGGTGACCTCGAGATCCGAGGCGATGTCCGGCAGCAGACCGGCCAGGACGTATCCGTCGATGCCGGTGGTGAAGGTCGCGACCGCGAGCCAGATCAGGGTGCGGTACGGGACCCCGGGCGGCGATGCCGGAACGGGCGCCCCGCGCTGAGCGTCGCCGGGCGCGCCACCGGGTGGGTCAGAGGGGGTCACGAGGCGAGGGCCTCTCTCTCGGTGGGCGCCGAGGAATCGACGTGGGAGCCCCAGAGAAGGGGCCCCAGGACCGATGATGCGCGAAACATCGGTCCTGGGGCCGCATCATCGAGGCGCGCGCCGGAGCCGGGTCAGAGGCTGATGACGTCCGCGACCTGACCGGTCTTCGAGGACTCGTAGGCCGCGAGGATCACTCCGAGCACGCTGACGCCCTCGACCTGGTTGTTCAGCGGACGCCCGCCGGTGGTGAGTACGTCGACGAAGTGCGCGATCTCGGCGGCGAAGGTGTCGACCTGCTCGTGCTCGAAGACCTGCACCTCCTCGCCGCGCAGCTGCACCTTCAGGGTCGAGCCGTCCGAGCTGAGCGAGCCCTTCTCGCCGACGGCGGAGAACCGGTCGGTCCCGGGTGCGGCCGCATAGGCCCACGAGGTGACCATCTGACCCACCGCGCCGTTGTCGAAGCGCACCAGCACCTGCGCCGAGTCCTCGCCCTCCATGAACTTCAGGCGGTGGGTCGAGAGCATCGCGAAGGCGCTGACCGGGGTCGCACCGGCCAGGTGCAGCATCAGGTAGGTGGGGTGGTAGCCGGTGTCGATCAGCTCGCCGCCGCCGGAGGTGGCCGTGACCCCGCGCCAGCCCATCGACTCCGGGTCGAAGTCGTTGAAGAAGGAGTCCGTGGTGCGGACCTCGTAGACCTGACCCAGGGCGCCGGAGTCGATGACCTCCTTGGCCTTGGCCACGGCCGGCATGAACAGCTGGTTGTGGGCGCACATGAGGGTCACGCCGGACTTCTCGATCACCTTGGAGACCGTCGTGGCCTCCTCGGGGGTCAGGCACAGCGGCTTCTCGCACAGGATGTGCTTGCCGGCCTCGGCGGCCGCGACGATGGCGGGGGTGTGCAGGTGGTGGGGCAGGCAGATGTCGACAGCGTCGACGTTCGGATCCTTCACCATCTCGGTGAAGTCGCTGTAGCCCGTCGCCCCGGTCTCCTCGACGCGCGCGGCGAGGGTCTCCTCGCTGGCGTCGGCGATCGCGGCGATCGTGACGCGGTCGGGGATCTGGGCGTAGCCCTTCAGGTGGGCGTTGGCGATGCCGCCGCCGCCGATGATGCCGATGCGGACGGGGGACTGGATGGTGCTGGTCATGGGGGTTCTCCTCGGAAAGGTGGAGCGGGTGAGTTCGGGGTGTTCGCGGGTCGGGGTCAGCGGCACCTGGCACGTGGGAAGCACCGGGTGACGCAGGGTGCGTGGAACGTGCGGCCGTCGCCTCGGGCGCCGTCCGGCCTCAGGCGGCGGCGGTGTTGGCGGCGATGACCAGTGCGGTCAGCGCCCGGGCACGCTCGAGGTTCTCGGTGGTCTCCTCGCCGCTGTGGATCGCCTGGACCCATTGGGCGAAGGGATTCGGGGCGTCGGCCGGGACCTCGACGGGGGCGGGCCCGTCACCGGTGTCCAGGACCATGCCGCCATCGGCGCCGAGCCCGTGGGTCAGGGTGCCTGCGGTGCCCTGGACCTCGATGGAGAAGGGGCTGGAGGGGGTCACGAAGCCGGTCTCGACGACGCCGATCGCCCCGTCGGGGCTGGTCACGGTGACGACCGCATTGTCCTCGACGCCGCGGCCGGTCATGTCGGTGTAGGTGGCCGAGGCGACCGTGACGTCGGTGCCCAGGATCAGCTGGGTGAGATAGGCGGGATGGGCGGCGAGGTCGCTGAACGCCCCGCCGACGGCCTCGGCCGGATCGTAGAAGCGGGCCGGAAGCCAGTCGCCGGTCGAGCCGTTGTGGGCCAGGCGCACCCGCGAGTAGCTCAGCCGGCCCAGGGTGCCGGCCTCGAGCACCTCCCGCAACGCCACGGTGTACCCGTGGGCCAGGCGCGGCAGCGACACGGTGACCTGCACGCCCGCGGCGCGAGCGGCCGCCAGCAGCTCATCGCACTCCGCAAGATCGGGGGCCAGCAGCTTCTCGGTGAACACGTGCTTGCCGGCGGCGATGACCTTGCCGATCACCTCGCGGTGCACGGTGGTCGCGGTGGTGATGGTGACGCCGTCGAGGTCCTCGCGGGCCAGCAGGGCATCGAGGTCGGGCACGAACTCGACGCCGACCTTCTCGGCGAGAGCCTTCCCGCGCTCGCCGTCGTCGTCCCAGACGGCGACCAGCTCGGTGTCGGGGTGGTTCTGGGCTTCTCTCGCATACTCCTCGGCATGGACATGCCAGGCGGACAGGGCAGCGATGCGCAGCGGTGCGGACACGAATCCTCACGATCCAGGGTCGGGGGAGCGGCGTGCCCGCAGGACTTACGGCCGCGAAATTGGTGTGAACCAGCCTACAGAGAATCCGTCGGATCGCATCCCCCTGGCGCGACCTTTTTTGCCAAGGCTTAACCGCTTCTGGCTGGGCGATTGAGCGAGAGCGCTGCTCTTTGTGTGGTGGCGGGGGTGCGGTGCCGCGAGCGGATCAGCAGGTGGCGCCTCGATTCGCCCGGCCACTTCCGTCGCCGTCCAACCCGGGAACCCGGCCGCCGGTGCCGGGATTCAGGATGCTACGTCGGGGAGCGTAGCGGAGGTGTCGTCCGCCGACCGACGCCGCGCGTCGCGGGGACGGGCAGTCTCGGGAGCACGTACCCACCGAGGAGGACACCACCATGAACACACTGACCCACGGACTGACCGAGATCGTCGTCGCCGGCGGCGAGCAGGGGCCCTGGATGGACGGCGGGGGACCACCCTTCCCGTTCTTCCTCATCCCGCTGTTCTGGCTGCTGGTCGTGATCGCCGTGGTCCTGACCGTCGTGCTCGGCCGTCGCCGTCGCGAGATCGCGGCAGGACGACGGGCCGGGGAGAGGCGCCTGGCCGAACGGTACGCCGAGGGGGCGATCGACGAGGACGAGTTCCGCGCCCGTCGCGCGGTGCTGCGCGAGAAGTGAGCCCTGACGCTCGGGAGGGGGTCGGCGGCTCTGCCCGAGGACCCTCTCTCGAGCGTGTCCGCCTCGCCCTGCTCAGGCCACCCCGGACTGGTAGGCGAACACCACGAGCTGGGCGCGATCGCGGGCCCCCAGCTTGATCATCGCCCGGCTGACGTGCGTGCGGGCGGTCGCGGGGGAGACCACCAGACGCTCGGCGATCTCCTGGTTGTTGAGGCCTTCCGCCGCGAGCGCCACGACCTCCCGCTCCCGCTCGGTGAGCTCGCCGAGCCGTGGGTGCGGGTTCGCCCGCCGCGGCGCCCGGCGCGTGAACTCCCGGATCAGGGTCCGCGTGACCGTCGGCGCGAGCAGGGCCCCGCCCTCGGCGACGATGGCGATCGCCTCGACCAGATCCGCCGGTGGTGCGGTCTTGAGCAGGAATCCGCTCGCCCCGTCACGCAGCGCCTCGAACACGTACTCGTCGAGCTCGAAGGTGGTCAGGACGATCACCCGCGTGTGCTCGAGATCCGGATGCGCGAGGATCCGCCGCGTCGCCTCGAGCCCGTCGATCCCGGGCATCCGGATGTCCATGAGGACGACGTCCGGGCGCGTCCGCGCGGCCTCCTCCACGGCGGCGAGCCCGTCGGGTGCCTCCCCGGCCAGGGTGAGGCCGTCGGTCTCCTCGAGCAGGACACGCAGACCGAGCCGGACCAGCTCCTGGTCATCGACGATCAGGACGGAGGTCATGGCTGCTCCTCGGGGGACGGGCTGGCGAGCGGGAGGACCGCGTGGACGTGGAAGGTGTGCGGTTCGGGGCCGGCGCCGGCGGTCAGGGTGCCGCCGAGGCGAGCGGCGCGGTGCCGCATCCCGGAGATCCCGAAGCCGGGCTCGTGCCCGGCCGGATGCAGGTCCTGGTTGGTGACGGTGACCTCCACGGCCTCGCTCTCCTGGCGGATCCGCACCTCGGCCCGCGGGTGCGCGGAATGCTTGACCACGTTGGTCAGCGACTCCTGCACGATCCGGTAGACGGCGACGTCGGCCGCGGGCGGCAAGGGCCCCGCCGCGGGGTCGATCTCGAGGTCCACCGCCACGCCCGCCGTCCGCACCCGCTCGCACAGCGCCCCGATCCTCGCGATCCCGGGAGTGGGGGCGACCGGGTCCTGCGAGGCGTCCGTGCCGTCGGGGCGGATCGAGGACAGGGTGGAGCGCAGCTCGTCCAGAGCCTCCGCGCTCGCCGCGCTGATCGCCCGCAGCGCCTCCTCGGACTGTCCGGGTCGGGTGTCTCGCACGTGCAGGGCGATGTCCGCCTGCATCTGGATGGCGGCCAGGCCATGGCCGACGACGTCGTGCACCTCCTGGGCGATCCGCAGCCGCTCGGCCTGCACGAGCCGTTCGTCGGCGTCGGCGCGGGCCCGGCTCCGCGCGTCGGCGGCCAGGTGGCGCGCCAGCCCGATCGAGAAGGGCAGCGCGACCCACGCCGCGGCCGGGACCAGGCCGACCATGCCGTGGGTGAGGGATGTGAGGGACCAGGAGGTGACCAGGTGCAGCATCAGCGCGGCGAGGGTGACGAGCGCCCACACCGCGGCGACGCGCGGGGGCCGCCGGCGGGCCACGGCGTGGACGGCGAGCGCGACGGCGAGCAGCACCGGACCGTACGGATAGCCGATGATCAGGTAGATCGTGGTCGCCGTGGTCGCGATGACCAGGGTTGTCACCGGTCGGTGGCGGCGTGCCACCAGCGCCAGCGCGGCCGTGGCCACGAGCACCGCCGCGACGGCATCCGGGCTGGTCGCCCCCTCCGGCACCGGCGGCGTCGGGCTCGGGCCCTCGGGCCCGGGGCCCCAGCGCTGCGAGGCACGGCCGATGACCGGGAGCGTCGCCAGGCAGAGCGCGGCCAGCAGGAGGGCGGGCACGAGATCCCGCGCCAGGCTCCCCGGTGCGAGGAGCGGCCGCTGCGGGCGATCGGGCTCCGGCACGTCAGCTCCCCTCGTCCGTGGTCGGGGGACCAGTCTGGCGCGATGGCGCGGCCGCGTCACCCCGTCGGCGGCGTACCGGGGACTACGTCCGGGGACGTAGACGGGCCGAGGCCGACCTCGAGCGGCCGACACGCGCCGGCCGGGAGATCACGGTTGTGCGAAAACCTTTCCCCCGGCGGCGGGTTCCGGGAGACGATGAGACATGTCGTTCGATCTGGCCCCTCTCGAACTGCTCGCCGCCGCCCTGAACGCCGTGATGCTCGCACTGCCGATCGCTTTCCCCGTCGCCGCCGGGGTGATCGCCGCGCCGCGCCGGATGCGGAGCGGCGCGGGGCTCGCCCTCGGGCTCGGACTCCTGATCGGCGTGCTCGCCGTCATCGCCGCACATTTCCTCGGTCTCGGGGAAGCCCTCACGGCCGCCGCGGATCTCGGCCTGGTGCTGGGGCTGCTGTGCGCGGTGGTCGCTGCGGTGTCCATCGTCATCCGCTCCGACGGCTCGGGCGGGACGGCCGTGGTCGGCATCCTCGCCTGCGCTCTGATCGGCCTCGCCGAGCCCGGGCGGGCCCTTCCGTCCATGTTCGCCCTCACGCAGTCCGCGCTGGTGGCCCTCACCGCGGTGGTGATCGAGGCCGTGGTGCTGGCGCTCGTGGTCAGCGCTCTCGTCGCGGCCGGCCGCAGGGTGCGAGCCCTGCAGATCGGCGTCGCGGCGGCAGGCGCCGTCGCGGCCGTGATGACCGGGACCGCGATCGTCGTGCTCGCCGTCGCCACCGGCGGTTCCGCGATCCCGATGCCCACGCAGCTCGTCGTGATCGTGGGGGCCCTGGTGCTGGGCACCGCCGTCGGCGGCCTGATGGCGCTGCGCTCAGGCCGTCGGGGCGACCTCGAAGCCCGCCGGAGCGAGGCGTGAGAGCTCCTCGCGCAGCAGGTCGCCGATCCCGGCCCGCCGCCGCTCGTCCATGCGCTCGATCGGCCCGGTGACGCTGACCGAGACCGACCGCCCGCCCGGACGCACCAGGGCCACGCCCACGCAGGCGATGCCCGTCTCGTTCTCCTCGATCTCCATGGACCAGCCGCGCGCGGCGGTCCGGTCGACGACCTCCGCGAGGTGCTCGAGGGCGATCACCTGTCCCACCTCCGCCGTCTCCGCCGCGGTGGCGCGGGCGTACGCGTCCAGCGCCTGGCCGCGGACCCCGTCGGCCGCGAGCAGGGCCCGCCCCATGGCGGTGCGTGCCGCCGGGGCGCGCTTGCCGATGCTGGACCACACGCGCAGCGTGCGCTCGGGCTCGACCTTGTCCAGGTAGAGGACGTGGGGGCCGTCGAGCCGGCCCAGGTGCACCAGCTCCTGGGTGCGGTGCGAGATCGCCGCGAGCGCCGGGGCGAACAGCACCGGGAGGTTCTCCCCCCGCTCGAAGCGCCCTGCCAGCACCGGGACGGCACTGCCCAGACGGTAGCGCTGGTCGGGCTGCACCTGCTCGGCGAAGCCCCGATGGATCAGGGCGCGCAGCAGCCGGTGCACCGAGGCCTTGTTCAGACCGCTGGAGGCGGTGATCTCGCGCAGCGTCAGCCCGTCGGGCCCCGCCTCGGCGAGGATCTCGAGCAGGGCCAGCGCCTTGTCGACGCTGCCGACGGGGGAGGCCGCGGTCTCGGGGGTCGTGGTCATGGGGTCCATTCTCTCCGTCGGTCCCAGGGGCGGGACGTCGTTGCCGAGGCCGGTCGGGAGGCCTATGCTGATCGCGCACTACGGAACGCACGTTCCAGCATACAAAACATCAGGCAGTTCTCGTTCGTCTCAGGCCCCGCGAGCTGCCGCAATCCACATCGGTCGACGACGTCGTCGACGACCGGGAGCCGCGCCGCGGCGACGGGCCCGCGCGAAGGAGCACGATGAGCACCCACCCGAGAACCGACGCGTCGGCCGACCCGCCCGAGACCCCCACGGCCCCCGGAGCGGCCTCGACCCAGCCCACGCGATCCGTCGGGGACCTGGTCCGCGCCGCCGTCTCCGGCTGGCTCGGCACCGCCCTGGAGTTCATGGACTTCCAGCTCTACTCCCTGGCCGCGGCCCTGGTGTTCAGCGAGGTGTTCTTCGCCGCCGACAACCCCGGCATGGCCGTGATCGGCGCGATGGCCACCTACGGCGTGGGCTATGTGGCCCGCCCCGTCGGCGCCTGGTACTTCGGGCGCATGGGGGACCGGATCGGCCGCAAGAAGGTCCTGTTCTACACGATCGTGCTCATGGGCATGGCCACCACGCTGATCGGGGTGCTGCCCACCTACGGCCAGGTCGGACTGCTCGCGCCGGCTCTGCTCGTGCTCCTGCGGCTGCTGCAGGGCTTCGGCGCCGGCGCCGAGATCTCCGGGGCCGGTGTCATGCTCGCCGAGTACGCGCCGGTGAAGCGCCGCGGGCTGGTCGCCTCCCTGGTGGCGCTGGGCACGAACTGCGGCACGCTGTTCGCCTCGGCGGTGTGGGCGGTGCTGCTGGTGGCGGTCACCGAGCAGCAGCTGATGGACTGGGGCTGGCGCATCCCCTTCATCGCGAGCGCGCTGGTGATGGTGTTCGCGGTGTGGGTGCGCCTGAACCTCAAGGAGAGCCCGGTCTTCGAAGCCCGGGACGACGTGGTCGAGGGCGAGGCGGTCGACGCGGAGACCATCGATGCCGGGCAGGCCCCGGCGGAGGCCGAGGAGTTCACCCAGGCCCGCTCGCTGACGGTCAAGTCCGTCGCCGTGGCCTTCCTGCTGCGCTTCGGGCAGGCCGGCAACTCCGGCATGATCCAGACCTACCTGATCACCTTCATGACCGTGTTCCTCCTGCTGGACAAGCAGCTGTCTACCGAGGTCGTCATCATCTCCTCCCTGGTCGCCTTCGTGACCGTGCCCGTGATCGGGCTGCTCGGCGACCGGTTCGGCCGCAAGCGGATGTACACGATCATGAGCGCGGTGGGGATGGTGGTGGCGATCCCCTGTGTCCTCCTGATCGTCTCCGGGGTGACCTGGCAGGTGATCGTCGGTTACGTGGTCATCCACAACATCGGCGTGATGTCGCTGGCCTCGATTGAGAACCTGGCCCTGCCGGAGATCTTCGGCGCCCGGAACCGCTACCAGGCCACGGGTGTGGTGCGCGAGGTCGCGGCCATCGTCGCCACCGGGGCCACCCCGGTCATCGCCGCCGCGATCGTCAGCGCCACGGGCTCGTGGATCCCGGTCGCCGTGATCATCATGTTCTTCAGCGGCTGCGCCCTGTTCGCGGCGATCTGGATGAAGGAGATCGCCGGGCGCGACCTCACCGACCCGAACCCGGCGATGTGACGCCCGAGCCCTCGCGGCCCCGTCCTCGAGCCCGCCCCGTCCGCTTCCGACCTTCCGACCCTCCCGACCCTGACCGAAAGCCCACAGCGCACCATGACCAGCAGTGATCTCCGCGCACCGACCACGACGAAGGACCTCCGTCGCACCGTCGGCGCCTCCGTGATCGGCACCATCGCCGAGTACTACGACTTCTTCATCTACGGCACCGCCTCGGCCCTCGCCTTCAACGAGATCTTCTTCCCCGAGACCGACCCCCTGATGGGCACCCTCGCCGCCTTCGCGACCTACGCGGTCGGGTTCTTCGCCCGACCCCTCGGGGGTCTGGTGTGGGGGCACGTCGGGGACCGGGTCGGGCGCAAGCGCGCGCTCGTGTTCACCCTGCTGCTGACCGGCCTGGGCACCTTCGCCGTCGGCCTCATGCCCACCTACGACCAGATCGGGATCTGGGCGGCGGTGATCCTGGTGATCGTCCGCCTCATCCAGGGCTTCGGCGTCGGCGGCGAACAGGGCGGCGCCGTCCTGCTCACCGCCGAGGCCGCACCCCCGCACCGGCGCGGCTTCTGGTCCAGCTTCGTGCAGCTGGGGTCCCCGGTCGCCTACCTCATCCCCACCGCGCTGTTCGCCGTGCTGATGTCCTCCCTGGACCACGAGGCGTTCATCAGCTGGGGCTGGCGGATTCCGTTCCTGCTGAGCATCGTCGTGGTCGCCATCGGCCTGTACATCCGCACCCGCGTGCCGGAGTCGACGTCCTTCCGTGCCGTGAAGGAGGAGGCCACCGAGCACAAGGCGCCCCTGGCCCAGCTGGTCACCCGCAACCGCCGCGAGGTCCTCGGCGGGATGTTCACGAAGTTCGTCGAAGCCGCGGTGTTCCCCTTCTACACGGTCTTCCTCGTCGCGTACGCGGACACCAACGGCTACGAGTCCCAGCTCATTCTCGACGCGGTGATCATCGCGATCGTCTGCGAGATCATCACCATCCCGCTGCTGGGGCGGCTGACCGACAGGGTCGGCCGCAAACCCGTCTATCTGGTCGCCGCGGTGCTCAACCTGCTCCTCGTGGTCCCGGCGTTCTACGCCGTCCAGAGCGAGAACCTGCTGGTGATCACCGTGCTGCTGATCTGCGGCCTCGCGCTGGGCCATGCCGGCACCTACGCCCCGCAGGCGTCCTTCTTCCCCGAGCTGTTCCCCGCCCACGCCCGCTACTCGGGTGTCTCGATCGTGTGGCAGTTCGGTGCGATGATCGCCAGCGGGCCCTTCACCGTCGTCGCGACCGCACTGCTGATCGCCGGCGGCGGAGGATTCCACTGGTCGGCGCTGTACGTGGCGGCGCTGATCCTCATCAGCATCATCGCGCTGCGGTTCCTGCCCGAGACCGCCCCTGCCGCCCGTGGCGGCACCGAGTACGCGCACTGGGGCGGCGGCAGCCCGCTCGAGGACGCCGCCTCCCTCGACCGGACCGATCCCCGCCCCACCACCCATCCCGCCGACTCCCATCCCGCCGACTCCCAGGAGAGCACGCGATGACCATCGCCCGCATCGACGTCACCGTCACCAGCCCAGGCCGCAACTTCGTGACCGTCAAGGTCACCACCGAGGACGGCCACATCGGCTGGGGCGACGGCACTCTCAACGGCCGCGAGCTCGCGGTCGTCTCCTACCTGCGTGACCACGTCGCCCCCACCCTCATCGGCCGCGACGAGTCCGCGATCGAGCAGACCTGGCAGTACCTCTACCGCAGCCCCTACTGGCGCCGCGGGCCGGTCACCATGGCGGCCGTCGCCGCTATCGACATGGCGCTGTGGGACATCGCCGCGAAGAAGGCCGGCGAGCCCCTGTACAAGCTGCTCGGCGGGGCCTCCCGCACCGGGCTGCTCGCCTACGTCCACGCCTCCGGCACCACCATCGAGTCGCTGAAGGAGGCGGTCCGCGGCTACGTCGACCAGGGCTTCCGGGCCGTGCGCATCCAGGCCGGCGTCCCGGGGCTCGATCAGATCTACGGCGTGCACGACGCCGCGCCCGGCGGGAAGTACGAGTACGAGCCGGCGGGGCGCGCCGCGGCCGGTGCCGCCATGCGGCCGACGGAGGAGACCTGGGACACCGCCGCCTACCTGCGCCACCTGCCCACGGTCTTCGCCGCCGTGCGCGAGGAGTTCGGTCCCGAGCTGCGCCTCCTGCACGACGGGCACCACCGCATGAGCCCGATCGAGGCCGCGAAGCTCGCGAAGTCCCTCGAGCCCTATGACCCGTTCTGGCTCGAGGACTGCACCCCGGGCGAGGACCAGAGCGTGCTGCGCCTGGTGCGCCAGCACTCGGTGACGCCGCTGGCCATCGGCGAGGTCTTCAACTCCGTGTACGACTACCAGACGCTGATCACCGAGCGGCTGATCGACTACGTGCGCTCCTCGGCCACCCATGCCGGAGGCATCACCGGTCTGCGCCAGATCATGTCGTTCGCGGCGATCTACGGGATCCGTTCCGGCTTCCACGGCCCCACCGACGTCTCGCCCGTGGGCATGGCAGCGCACCTCCACCTGGGCCTGGCGATCCACAACTTCGGCATCCAGGAGTACATGCCCCACTCCGAGGACACCCTGTCGGTGTTCCGCACCGGCTACCGCGTCCAGGACGGCATGCTGCACCCGGGGGAGGCTCCCGGCCTGGGCGTCGAGCTCGACGAGGAGGCCGCCGCCGAGTACGAGTACGTGCCCGCCTACCTGCCGGTGAACCGGCTGCGGGACGGTTCCGTGCACGACTGGTGAGCGGCCGGGGCGGGGAGCACGCTCATCGGCTCCGGGATCATCCCCATGTCGGCTCCGCCGCCCTCCACCCCGGCTCCGCCGCCGTCCACCTCGGCTCCGCCGCCGTCCACCTCGGCTCCGCCGCCGTCCACCTCGGCTCCGCCGCCGTCCACCTCGGCTCCGCCGCCGTCCACCTCGGCTCCGCCGCCGTCCACCTCGGCTCCGCCGCCGTCCACCTCGGCTCCGCCGCCGTCCACCCCGGCTCCGCCGCCGTCCACCCCGGCTCCGCCGCCGTCCACCTCGGCTCCGCCGCCGTCCACCTCGGTCCGACGGATCGAGATCGACATGAGGACCAGTTTCGTGCCCGCAAAGTGGTCCTCATGTCGATCTCGATGGGCGTGGGCGGGGTCGTGGCAGTGGGCGCGAGCGTGGCCGTGGGCGCCGTTGGGGCCGTGGGCGGGGCCCCGGCGCCTCGACCCCTCCTCCCGCTGGCCGTGCCGCGGCCCGAGGCGTTCTCACGCCATGCCTAGGGTGGAGCCATGCTGAGCGACCGCCCCCTCTCCTCCGCCGATGCGTCCCGAGGGGGCCGGTCGCTGCGCCGTCGGACGATCATGACCGGTGCCGCGAGTACGTCTCTGAGCCTGCTGGCGCTGACCGCCTGCACCGATGAGGACACCGATCCCGGCCCGCAGGAGCCCGACACCGACGAGGTCACCGCCCTGAGGGTCGTCTTCAGCGAGGATCCCGCCGCTCGCGGGGACTGGACGGTCTGGTCCGTCGGCTACGACCTGGAGGAGGACCAGGACGCGCCGCCCCTGTACGACGCCTCGACCCAGGAGGCTCGGCACGAAGCGCTCGAGTCCAAGAAGGCGGAGAAGCCGTGGACCCGCGAGGACCCCCTGCTGGTGCTCGACCCCTACGGCAGCACCCTGACCGGGCTGTACGTCTTCTTCGAGGACGAGGCCGGCGGGCGGCTCGACGTGGTCTCGCGGGCGGCCGCGACCGAGGACTTCGCCCACACCGCCGCCAACCATGCGGCCGAGTCAGGGTTCGAGGGCCTGGTCATCGGCATGATTCCCGGTGCCCACAACACCCTGACCCTCACCTGGCGACCCGAGGGCTCCGGCGGAACCTCCGGTGAGGTGCGGATCAAGGCGCCCACCACCGCCTCCGGGTACGGCACCTCCGTGGCCGCCGAGATCGCCGATGCCGAGGCCCTCACCCCGGGCCTCTTCGCCCTCAGCGGCGTGACCGATCTCAGCACCAACACCTACCTCGTCGACAACGGCGGCACGATGCGCGCCGAAGTGCTCTCCGGGGACACCGCTGCCCACCACTTCGTCCCCGAGGACGGTCGCATCGTGACCACCACGGGCTCGCGCCAGCTCGGGGTCCTGGACCCCTTCGGCCATGCCACTGCCCTCATCGACCTGGGGGATCACAGCGTCCATCACGACCTCGCCGTCGTCGGTGACCTCGTCTACCTGCTGACCTCCGTGGCGTCCTCCGGCCGCGTCGAGGATCGGGTGCTCCGGGTGGATCTCTCCACCGGCGAGGTGGCCCAGGTGGTGGACCTGCAGACGGTCCTGCCCGAGTACGAGGCGATCGCGCACGTCCAGGAGGGCGAGGCCGGCGGCTCCGCCGTCCAGGGCAAGGACTGGATCCACCTCAATTCGATCGACGTCACCGACGGCGTCATGATCGTCTCCGCCCGCGAGACCTCGACGATCATCGCCCTGGACGACGCGCTCGAACCCGGCTCCGAGCCGTCCGTGCGCTGGATGATCGGGGTCGAGGCGCTGTGGGAGGGCACCGGGTACGAGGAGCACTTCCTGGCCCCCGAGGGCACCGTGATCGGGAACGCCGGCCAGCACACCGTGCACCGCATCGACGACGACGCCCTGCCGGCGGGGCAGTACTACCTGGAGATGTTCAACAACAACTTCTGGCAGCTCAGCACCCGCGAGGAGGCGGAGTGGCAGGACGTCGGCCCCGACGATGCCACCACCGACGAGCACGACGGGGTCAGCCACGCCCTGCGCTACGTGGTCGACGAGAGCGCCGGTACCTTCCGTGAGGACGCCGCCGTCGAGCTGCCCTACTCCTCGGTCGTCTCGAACGTGTTCCGTCTCGGCGACGGCGGGATCGACCAGCCGATGGTCACCAACTCCGGACGCGCGGGCGAGTACTCCGAACGTGCGGCCGACGGGACTCTGCTGGCCTCCTACCGCTACGACTCCGCCGGCCACGGCTATCGCGTGTACAAGGATTCCTTCGAGGGGTTCTGGTTCGCGGCCCCCTGAGCGGGACCACAATGGGTTCGTGACCACCTCCTCCACCTCCTCCGCGTCCTCGGCCTCCCTCGACTCCGTCCTGGCTCTGCTGCGCGCCCCGCAGCACGACGAGGAGCTGCTCGAGCAGCTCGCGCTCGAGGTGCGCCTGCTGCCTCTCGGCGAGCTCGTGTATCTGGTCGAGACACGGCCCGCGACCGAGGCGGCGCTGCTGTTCCGGGTGCTGGACAAGGAGCTGGCCCTGGCCGTCTTCGAGGAGCTGCCCCCGCTGCACCAGGCCGAGCTGATCTCCGGTCTGCGCACCCCGCAGGTCGCCGACATCATCAGCGACCTCGATCCCGACGATCGTGCACTCCTGTTCGACGAGCTCCCGGCCTCGGTCGCCGAGCGCCTCATGCACGGCCTCGACGCGGACGAGCGCGCCATGACCACCGCCGTCCTGGGTTACCCGCGCCACGCCATCGGCCGGTACATGTCGCCCGAGGTGCTGCCCCTGCGGCCGACGATGACCACCGGTGAGGCTCTCGAGCACGTGCGTGCCCACGCCGCGGAGCCGGAGACCATCTACATGCTCCCCGTCGTCGACGGCACCCGGCGTCTGCTCGGGGTGATCGGGCTGCGGCGCCTGCTGCTGAGCGAGGGGGACGAGCTGGTCGGCGATCTGGCCCACGAGGCCGTCCACGCCTACGCCACCGACGACCGTGAGGACGCCGCCCGCCGATTCCTGGACGCGAAGCTCCTGGCCATGCCGATCCTGGACCGCGAGAACCGGCTGGTCGGCATCGTCACCATCGACGATGCGTTCGGCATCTTGGAGAAGGAGAACGCGGAGGACTCCGCCCGCACCAGCGGCTCCGAGCCGTTGCCCCGCGCCTACCTGTCCACTCCGATCCTGCGCATCGTGCGCAGCCGCATCGTGTGGCTGCTGGTCCTGGCCGTCTCCGCGATCCTCACCGTCCAGGTGCTCGAGATCTTCGAGGACCGCCTGGACCAGGTGGTGATCCTCGCCCTGTTCATCCCGCTGCTGACCGGTACCGGCGGCAACACGGGCAACCAGGCGGCCACCACGGTCACCCGGGCGCTCGCCGTGGGGGAGGTGCGGGTGCGCGACCTGCCGCGGGTGGTGTGGCGCGAGCTGCGGGTGGGGGCGACGCTCGGCAGCGCGCTCGGGGTGCTCGGCCTGCTCATCGCGGGCCTCATCTACGGGTGGCCGATCGGACTGGTCATGGGGACGACTCTGCTGTCCGTGTGCACCATGGCCGCGATCGTCGGCGGACTGATGCCGATCGTCGCGAAGAAGGTCGGCGCGGACCCCGCCGTGTTCTCCAACCCCTTCATCTCGACCTTCTGCGACGCCACCGGGCTGATCATCTACTTCACGATCGCCACCGCAGTGCTGGGGCTGTGAGGGTGGGCCACCGGTGCGCACCCCTGGTGCGGCGCGGTGGCCGTCATCGCGCGGGGCGGGGCGTCAGATCTCGTCGCCGACCGTGATCGCCTCGGCCTCCTCGACCTCGTCCAGCGGCGCGGCCCGGTGTCCCACCGCGCTGAGGTGGCGACGGCCGATCACCAGCATGGCGATCGCGACCACCAGGGCGGCGGCGGCCATGAAGTACGGAGCGCCGGCGGTCGTGGCTTCCGCGAGCGGGCCCGCGACGGCCGGGGCGATCGCACCGCCGAGGAAGCGCACGCCCGAGTAGGCCGAGCTCGCCACGCCGCGCGGGAGATCGGTGGCCTCCATGACGGTCTCGGTGAGCGCCGTGTTCATGATGCCCAGCAGCAGGCCGCCGATGATGATCAGCGTGATCATCCCGGTCATCGAGCCGTGCGAGATGGCCAGGGCCAGCATCACCAGCGTGAGCAGCGACAGCGTGGTGAGCAGCGTCGGGATCAGGCCGAGCCGGCGGGTGAGCACGGGGGCGACGAACACCGAGGTGATGGCGAGGCCCAGCCCCCAGCCGAAGAACACCCCGCCGATGCCCATCGCACCGAACTCGCCGCCGCGGGCGGCGGCCGCCGCCTCGAGCGGGAAGGGCGAGTAGGCCAGCAGCACGAAGAAGGCGAAGTTGTAGAAGATCGCGGTGAGGGCGAGCGTGCGCAGCGCGGGGTGGGAGAGGGCGCGCAGCGAGGCCAGTGGGGAGACAGGTGCGGGCAGCGGCTCGCGGCGCAGGAGCAGGGCGATCGCGAGGAAGCCGACGGCCATCAGGGCGGCGGTGCCGGCGAAGGGCGCGCGCCAGGAGACGGAGCCGAGCAGCCCGCCCAGCAGCGGCCCGAAGGCCATGCCGATGCCGAGCGCGGTCTCGTAGAGGATGATCGCGCCGCCCGACGGACCCGCGGTCGCGCCGACGATCGCCGCCAGGGCGATGGAGATGAACAGGGCGTTGCCCAGCCCCCAGCCTGCCCGCAGGCCGATGATCTCGTTGACCGAGCCGGCGGTGGAGGCGAGCGCCGCGAAGATCACCACGAGGGCGAGGCCGATGAGGAGGGTGCGCTTGACGCCGACGCGGGAGGCGAACCAGCTGGTGAAGAACATGGCGATCGCGGTGATGAACAGGTAGCTGGTGAACAGCAGCATCGCCTGCGACGGGGAGGCGTCCAGCTGGGTGCTGATCGCGGGGAGGATCGGGTCCACCAGGCCGATGCCCATGAAGGACACGGTCGCGGCGAAGGCGATCGCCCAGACCGCCTTGGGCTGCCGGAAGGCGTCACGCAGGGTGGGGGCGGTGGGAGAAGCGCTCTGCGGGGCGGCGGATGCCGCCGGTTCAGGGACGTGCGCGGTCATGCGGAGGGATCCTTCGGTCGGAGGGGAGCGTCGTGACGGGAGGGCCGACGAGCGGCTCGACCCGGGGCGAGGCCGGGGAGGTGACGGGCGGTCCGGGTGGGCCGGTCCCGTGCGGGGGTCACCCGTCGTGCGCGTCGACGAGTCGGGTGAGGATCTCGGTGGCCGCCTCGAGGGTCGCGAGGTCCGCGGCAGGCAGCTGCTCGAGCAGGCCGCCGACGCCGACGGCGAGCTGTGTGCGCCAGGCGGCGAGCTGGTCGTTCCCGCGCTCGGTGGTGCTGACCAGCGAGGAGCGGGAGTCGGTGGGATCGGGGGCCCGCTGCAGCAGCCCCTCCTCCTCGAGGCGCTGGATCACTGTGGTCGCCGTCGGGCGGGAGACCCGCTCACGGTCAGCGATCTCGCTCAGGCGCAGCGGTCCGTGCCGCTCGATGGTGGCGACCACGCGCCAGGAGACGGCCCCGACGCCGACGTCCGAGCGACGGGCGGCCAGCCTCGAGAACTGGCTGCACGCCAGTGCGAGGTGCTGGGGGAGATCGCTGTCGGTGCCGGGAGTCGTCGTCACGTCGGACCACAGTAGTTAGTAATGCAAACCAGTGCAAGGGGTGAGCGCACGTGATGTTCGTATCTCCTGGTCGGAGGAATAGGTCGGTCCCTACGGCCGTTGCGCGGAGAGGCTGTGACCGCTCGTTCATGGAGCGGCGCACCGGCCAGACCGTCGGCCGCGCGCCGAGAAGCGCCGAGAAGGAGGACCTCCCGCATGTCCGTTCTGATGACCCCGCTCGACCTCGGGGAGCTGACGATCCCGAACCGCGTCGTCATGGCGCCGCTCACGCGCGCCCGGTCCGGCGACGATCGCGTCCCCACCGATCTGATGGCCGAGTACTACACGCAGCGGGCCGGAGCCGGGCTGATCATCAGCGAGGCCACCAGCGTCAGCCCGCAGGGGGTCGGCTACCACGGCACCCCGGGGATCTGGAACGACGAACAGGTGGCCGGCTGGCGGAAGGTCACCGAGGCGGTGCACGCCGCCGGCGGGAGCATCGTCCTGCAGCTGTGGCACGTGGGGCGGATCTCCGATCCCGAGCTGCTGGACGGGGAGCTCCCCGTCGCCCCCAGCGCGATCGCCCCCGCGGGACGCGTGAAGCGCCTGCGCCCGAGGCGGCAGTACGTCCGGCCCCGGGCACTGGAGATCGACGAGATCCCCGGCATCGTCGAGGACTTCCGGCGCGGGGCGGAGAACGCGAAGCGCGCAGGCTTCGACGGGGTCGAGATCCACGCCGCCAACGGATACCTGATCGACCAGTTCCTCCAGGACAGCACGAACCATCGCGCGGACGAGTACGGAGGGTCGGTCCAGAACCGGGCCCGATTCCTGCTGGAGATCACCGACGCCGTGATGGACGTCTGGGGTCCCGGGCGAGTCGGAGTCCACCTGCGCCCGCGCGGCGAGGAGCACGACATGGGGGACAGCGACCCCCGCTCGATCTTCGGTCACGTCGCCGAGGAGCTGGGGGCGCGGCGGGCGGCCTTCCTCTTCATCCGCGAGATCGAGGCCGCCGACAGTCTCATCGGCGAGATTCGGCAGCTGTTCGGCGGGCCGGTGATCACCAACGAGGAGATGGATGCGGCCGACGGGCGCCGCCACGTCGACGACGGCACCGCGGACGCCGTCGCCTTCGGCCGGGACTACATCGCCACCCCGGATCTCGCCGAGCGCATCGCCGCCGGGGTCGGCCCGAACACCCCGAATCCGCTCACGTTCTACCCCGACACGGGCGACGGCCTCGCCGTGGGGTACACCGACTACCCCACGATGGCCGAGGCGCCCCTGAGCGCCTGACCGCGCCCGGTCAGCTGCTCGGGGCCATCGCGTCCTGCGGGAAGCTCTCGCCGGTGAGCTCTTCGGAGGCGACCCACAGTCGCCGGGCGACCTGGGCATCACGGGCCCGGCGTGAACGGCTCGCCGGCGTCGGTGCTCCGCGCCATCCCATGAACTCGCCGGGGCCGATGTAACTGTTTCCCGGCAGGTCCGCCGAGGCGGCCAGGAGCGTGGGCTGGGCGCCGTCCTCCTCGGGCTGCGCCCACCTGATCGTGAGCCGCTCCACCGGCGACAGCTTCTGGTTCCGGCTCAGCAGGTTCGTCGAGGAGACGCCGGGGTGTGCCGCCAGGGCGCGCACCGGGGAATCTGCCGCGGCGAGGCGACGATGCAGCTCGGCGGTGAACAGGAGATTGGCGAGCTTGGACTGCGCATAGGCGGGAAGTGCCCGGTACGGACGACGCTCCCAGTTCAGGTCCCCGAGATCGATCCTCCCCAGCCGGTGCCCGAGCGAGGCGAGAGTGACGACCCGGTCCCGGATCCGGGGGAGCAGGAGGTTGGTCAGGGCGAAATGGCCGAGATGGTTGGTGCCGAACTGCAGCTCGAAGCCGTCGGCGGTGCGGCCCAGCGGCGGGATCATCAGGCCCGCGTTGTTGATGAGCACGTCGATCGGCTCCGACAGCTCATCGGCGAAGCTGCGGATCGAGGCGAGATCCGCCAGGTCGAGCGTGCGGACCTCGACGTCGCCGGTCATCGTCGCCGCGGCGTCGAGCCCCTTCTGCGGCGTGCGGACGGCGAGGATGACGCGCGCTCCGGCGGCGGCGAGGCTGCGGGCGGCGATGCGGCCGATACCGCTGTTGGCACCGGTGACGACGATGGTGCGACCCTCGAGGGCGGAGAGGTCGGGCTCGGGCAGGCGGGCTGTCGGGGATGTCATGAGGGCTAAAGTAGTCACCGACTACATGTGTTGTCAATGGCAACATCTACTAAGATGTGGCCCATGTCTGTCTCCGAGGAACGCCCGTACCACCACGGACGATTGCGGGAGGCCCTGCTGGAAGCGGCCGAGAGCACGTTGCGCGAGCACGGGCAGGACCAGCTCTCGCTGAGGAAGCTGGCACGTGACATCGGCGTCAGCCACGCCGCACCCGGTCGGCACTTCCCGGATCGCCAGGCCCTGCTCGACGCCCTGGCCGTCGCCGGATTCGAGCGGCTCGACCGTGAGCTGCGCAAGGCGGTCGCCGCCGCTCCCGCGGACGACTTCCCGGCCCGGCTCGACGCCGCCGTCGCGGCCTACCTGCACTTCGCCACGCAGGACGCGGCGCTGCTCGAGCTGATGTTCTCCGGTAAGCACCGACCGGGCGCCGAGGAGGTCCGGGCGGCCTCGGAAGCGGGATTCGGCCTGATGGAGGGCATGATCCGCGAGGGCCAGGAGTCCGGCCATCTGGAGCAGGGCAGCTCGGAACAGGTGGGGATGGTCCTGTTCGCCACGATGCAGGGCATCGCCACCCTGGTCAACGGCGACATGATCGGCCGCTCCCAGATGGACGCCCTGGTCGAGCGGGCGGTCGCGCAGTTCCTCAGAGGCACTCGTCCCGCGTGACGGTACCCCCACAGTCAGTGCCGCGTGACGGTTCCCCACGGCCCGTCTCCCCGGAGGTGCGGCCCATGGCGCCACGCGGTGAAAGGTTCCAGTTGGTTGGTACCTTTCACGACGTGGCGAGGGTGGTGGCGTGCGCTGAGGGGGTCCTGCCTGGCACGGGGTGCCGGGTGTCGCCGCTAGCTCAGCGCGTGACGGGGTCGCCGCCGTCCCCGGCGAGCAGGGCGTCGAGGTCGCTCAGACGCGGCGCCCCCTCCCAATCCCCGGGGGTGGTGCAGGCCAGGGCGCCGCAGGCATTCGCGCGGGCCAGGCGTGCCGGGACATCGAGCCCGTCGAGCTGGGCGCTGAGGTAACCGGCGACGAAGGCGTCCCCGGCCCCGACGGTGTCGACCACGTCGACCCGGTGCCCGGGCGCCTCGAGGATCTCGCCCTCGGCCAGCGCGGCCCCACCGTCGGCCCCCAGCTTGGCGACCACCTGGCGTCCGCCGGATGCGAGGGCCCGCAGCAGCGCACGATGATCGCCCTCGTCGACGCCCGGGGCGAGGATCGAGAGCTCCTCCGGTCCACCGAAGACGATGTCGACGTGCTCGAGGATCTCGCCCAGCAGCTCCGCGAGGCGCTCGCGGGAGCCCAGCCGGGAGCGGTAGTTCACGTCGAGGCTGACCGGGATGCCGGCTGTGGCAGCGCGCTGGACGGCCGCGACATTGGTGGCGTGCGCCGTCGCCGAGAGCAGCGGGGTGATGCCGCTGACATGCACGATCTCGGCCTGCTCGAGGAGACCTGCGGGCAGGTCCGCCGGGGTGAGCGCGGAGGCGGCGGAGCCGGCCCGGTAGTAGTCCACGCGGGTGGTGGTCCCGGTGGGGCGGGACTTGACCATCAGACCCGTCGGCCGCGTCGGATCCACAGCGCAGCGCACCTCGACCCCCTCGGCGCGGATCTCCCGCATCACACGGGTCCCCAGCGGGTCATCGCCCACCCGGCTCACCCAGGCCACCGGCACACCCAGACGGCGCAGGCCGATCGCGAGGTTCGACTCGGCGCCGCCGAGGGAGATGTCCACCGAGGGCAGGTGGGCGAGGGAGCCGATGGTGCCGCTGCGCATCATCGCCATGGTCTCGCCGATCGCGACCACCCGCGGCCCGGCCCCGGCGCTGCCCGTCCCGGCGACGCCACGCCCGGCGTCGCCCGCTCCGGGGGTTGCCCCGGCGCTGCTCATGCGCCGGCCTCCCGGGTGGTGACGCCGACGAACTTCGCGGCACGCTCGGCCAGGTCCTCCAGGCTGCCGCCCTTCAGTGCGTCGCCCAGCAGCGGGCCGCCCACGGAGACCGCGTCGGCCCCGGCCTGCAGCCAGGCCGCGGCCGCCTGCAGGTCCACACCGCCGGAGGGGATCACCCGGATGCCCGGGAAGGGCCCGCGCAGGTCCTTGATGTAGCCGGGGCCCACGACGCTCGCCGGGAACACCTTCACCGCCGCTGCGCCCGCGGCCCAGCCGGCGTGCAGCTCGGAGGGGGTGAGGCCTCCGGGCACCAGCGCGATGCCCACTTCTGCGGCGGCCTCGAGCAGATCTGTCCGGGTGATCGGGGTGACGATGTAGTGGGCGCCCCGCTCGGCGGCGGTGCGCAGGTCGGCCGGGTCGGTGACGGTGCCGATGCCGATGTCGAGCCGGTCTCCGACGCGCTCCAGCAGGCTGGGCAGCACGTCGAGGGTCCCGGGGGTGGACAGGGTCAGCTCCACCGAGCGGATGCCGGCGTCGGCGAGGGTCTCGAGCACGGGTGCGTACTGGTCGGCGCGCTCGCCGCGGATCACGACGATGAGCCGCGCGGCAGCGGTGCGCTCGGGGAGGACGGGGCGGTCGGTGGTGGTCATCGGGATCTCCTCAGGGGTGACGGATGGTCGGTCGGGAGCGGCGGGTCGTCCGGGGAGGGCACGGCGACCGCGGGACGGCGGCTCGTCGCGGGGCCGACGGGGCAGCCGCGGCCGTCCCGGCTCACAGCTCCAGCAGCACCTTGGCGGAGCGGGAGGCGTCCTGAGCGGTCGCGAAGGCCTCCTCGGCGTCGGCGGCCGGCACGGACTGGGTGACCACCGCATCGAAGCGGGGATCGGCCGCGAGCACCTCGATGGCCTCGTCGATCTCCGTGTCGAAGCGCTGGGTCCCGCGCAGCTGGACCTCCTTGGCCACGAGGGTGGCGAGGTTCACCGGGATCTCCGCGTCCGGCAGGATCGCGACCTGCACGATGATCCCGGCCGGTCGCACCGCCCGCACCCCTGAGGACAGCGAGACCGGGGCCGAGGAGCATTCGAGCACCACGTCGTAGTCGTTGTCCGCGGGGGTCTCCTCGGTGACCAGGAAGGTGCGCTCGGCGCCGAGGGCCTTCGCCCGCTCGAGCGGCTCGGGGCGCATGTCGGTCGCATCGACCGAGGCGGCTCCGCGGTGCAGCAGGGCGGCGGCGGCCAGCAGCCCGATCGGTCCCGAACCCAGGACCAGGCACTTCTTCCCGGTCACGTTCCCGGCGATGCTCACCGCGTGCAGCGCGACGGCGAGCGGCTCGGCCAGCGCCGCCCGGCGCAGCGGTATCCCCTCGGGCAGGAGCCGAAGGTTCGCGCGGTCGATGACCATGTACTCGGCGGCGGCGCCCTGGCGGTGCGGCATCACGCTCGCGCTGCCCAGGTAGTCCCCGCCCGGCCACAGGTGCGGCCGGCCCTCGATGCCTGCGACGGAGTTCCCGTAGCGGGCCGGGTGCACGGTCACCGGGGTGCCGGGCGCGAGCTCGCCGCGGGGGTCGAGGTCGACCACGGCCGACAGCTCGTGGCCCGGGATCAACGGTTCGCGGATGACGAAGGCGCCGTTGGCGCCATGGAAGTAGTAGTGCAGGTCGGAGCCGCAGATGCCGACGTAGGCGATGCGCAGTCGCACCTCGTTCTCAGCAGGTTCGACGTCCGGGGCGTTCTCCCAGCGGATGTCGCCGGCGGCGTGGATGGTCAGGGCCTTCATCAGTGGTTCTCCTTCAGCGAGGCGGCTCGGGCTTCGGCGGCCGCGGCGCGCGGTCCCGAGGTGACGAGGAGGGTCAGCAGCTCGCCGACGAGGCCGACGAAGCCCTCGTGCTCGGCCAGCGCGGTGGTCAGGCAGCCGCTCTCGAGCAGCGCCCGGGCGTGCTCCGCCGGGGCCGTCGCCCCCGCGGTGATCTCGACCAGACGCTCCTGGGCGGGGTCGGTCATGGCGCGGGCCTGCGCGCCGGGCTCGAAGCCTCGCGGTGGGACGACGCAGGCGAACCAGGCGGCGACGGTCAGCGCGAGCAGAGCGGGCGTGCGCCCCTGCTCCAGGTGGAACAGGGCGGGCGCGGGGATCCGCTGCGGCAGACGCATCGAGCCGTCGGATCCCACCTGGCGGGTGCGGTGGCCGAGGTCATGGTTGTGCCAGCGGTGCGTGAGGTCCTCGAGGTAGCCGCCGACGTCGAAGCCGGTGGGCAGGTCGATCGTGGGCAGGTTCTCGCCCCGGATCAGCGCGAGGGTCGACTCGGCGATCCAGTCCTGATCGAAGGACTCGGGGATCGTGCGGCGGCCGTCGAGAGCACCGAGGTAGGCGATCAGGGAGTGCGGACCGTTGAGGATCCGCAGCTTGACCTGCTCGTACCTGCCGACGTCCGCGGCCTCGGGGGACATGATCGCCCCGCCGAGCTCCCAGGCCGGCCGGCCGGCCGGGAAGTCGTCCTCGATGACCCACATGGAGAACTTCTCGGCGCGCACCGGGGCCTCGTCGCGCACCCCCAGCAGCTCGGCGACCTGGTCGCCGGTGCCGGCGGAGGTGGCCGGGACGATCCGGTCGACCATCGCATCGGGGAAGGCGACCTGTGTGCGCACGTAGTTCAGGACGTCGTCGTCGGCCCCGGAGTGCTCGAGGAACTCGGTGACCATCCGTCGGGCGGTCTGCCCGGCGGCGGAGACGTTGTCGCAGGGCAGCACGGTGAAGGGCTCACCGCCGCGGGCGCGCTCGGTGAGGCCGCGGGCGAGCAGGCCGATCACGGTACGAGGCGCGGACGGGGCGGCGAGATCCTCCCGCAGCAACGGGGCCTCGAGGTCCAGGTGCCCGGTGCGCGGGGAGACGTGGTAGCCGCCCTCGGAGACGGTGAGCGTGAGGAGGCGACGGTGGGTGTCGGCGATCTCCCGGATCACTGCGGAGGGGTCCTCGGTCATGACGCCGAGCCCGCGGTGGACGTCGACCACGTCGGCCCGGATGCCGGTGTCGGCGAGCTGGAGGACACTGTACAGCCCGTCCTGACGGCGCATCGGGTCGACCACGGCGCGGGAGCGGTGGGCGAAGCCGATGATGCCCCAGTCGCCCTCCTCCGCCGCGAGCGCGCGGGCGGTGTGCACGGCGGCATGGGCGCGGTGGAAGGCACCGAGTCCCAGGTGGATGATGCCGGCCCGCGCGGGATCCCGTGGGGCGGAGGCGCCGAGCAGCGGCAGACCGGTCACGCTCGCCCGCCCGAGGGCGGGGGCGGAGGCCGAGGACGGCATGTGGTTCTCCTGGTCGATGACGGTTCGCGCAGTGGTGCTCGGGCGGGCGGTGCAGAACACGGCATCCGAGAGCGTTTCGCGATTCAAAACTATAGTTTTGTGGGTCGCAACAGCGTATCAAGCGGCCACGGTGAGCCCGCCGCGGTCCACGGTAGGCGGCCCCGCGGGCTCGAGCGGGATCCCGCCGCTCTCCGAGCGGGGCCGGGGAGCGCCAGGACCCCGAATGGGTCATCACCAGTTCCACCCGGTACGGTGCGACGCTGACGGTCGCGTCCGAAGGGCGCCGCGGAACGCCCCGAGACGGTGCCCGTGACCCGCCGTCCACTCGCCGCGCGGAGGGCTCCGCTCGGCGTCCTCTGCACCACGGGTCCCGTCGTACCGTGCGCCGCGCCTCCACGACGGAGCGGCCGGCGTCGCACGACCCCGCCCGACCTCGACGAAAGCGAGCCGACATGGACTGGATACAAGAGACCGGATGGGAGAGCTGGCTCGGTGCCGGCGGATTGATCACTGTGGCTGTCGTCGCCGTGGCCGCTCTGCTGGTCATGGTGATCAAGCTGAAGATCCACGCGTTCCTCGCCCTGATCATCGTCAGCCTGCTCACCGCAGTGGTCTCCGGCATCCCTGCCGGGCAGGTGGTCCCGACCATGATCTGGGGCTTCGGGGACACGCTCTCCAGCGTCGCCCTGCTGGTCGCGATCGGGGCGATGCTCGGCGCGATGGTCGAGACCTCCGGCGGTGCGCGGGCGCTCGCCGAATGGATGATCCGCCTGTTCGGTGAGAAGCGCGCGCCGTTCGCACTGGGTCTGTCCGCCCTGTTCATCGGCTTCCCGATCTTCATGGACGCCGCCTTCGTGCTGATGGTCCCCATCGTCTACGCCGTGGCCCGGCGTCTCACCGGGAACCTGCTGGCCTTCGGCATCCCGGTGGCCGCGGCCCTGTCCGTCATGCACGTGTACCTGCCGCCCCATCCCGGGCCGGTCGCCGCCACCACGTTCCTCGAGGCGAACCTCGGTTTCGTGATGATCCTCGGCCTGCTGCTGGCCTTCCCGACCTGGTTCGTCTCCGGGCACCTGTGGGGAAAGTTCGTCTCCCGCCGCCACCGCATCAACGTGCCGGACGCGGCCTTCGCCGGGCTCACCGGCGACGAGGAGGAGGTCGAGAATCCCCCGTCCCCCGCGACCGTCCTGCTGATCCTGATCCTGCCGCTGATCCTGATCCTGCTCAACACCGGATTCGACGCGCTCGGCAGCATCGGCGTCGTCGACCCCGACGCGACGATCGTGCAGGTGATGCGGATGGTCGGCGAGACCCCCATCGCCCTGCTGATCACGGTGCTGTTCACCGTCATCGTGCTCGGCTTCCGCCGCGGCAAGAGCGGGACCACCATCGAGAAGACGATGGACAACGCTCTCGGCCCGGTCTGCGCGGTCATCCTGATCACGGGCGCCGGCGGCATGTTCGGCGGCGTGCTGCAGGCCACCGGCATCGGCGACGCCCTCGCCGACACGCTGGCGGACATCGGCATCCCGCTGATCCTGGCCGGATACCTCATCGCCGTGGCGCTGCGCCTGGCCCAGGGCTCGGCCACCGTCGCCCTGACCACCTCCGCCGCCCTCATCGCCCCCGGCATCATCGGCGGCGACTTCAGCGCGATGGAGACGGCCTGCATGGTGCTGGCGCTGGCGGCGGGCTCGGTGTTCGCCGGTCACGTCAACGACTCGGGCTTCTGGCTGGTGGGCCGGCTGCTGGACATGGACGTGAAGACCACCCTGCGGGTGTGGACCGTCCAGCAGGCGATCGAGTCCGTGGTCGCCTTCGCGATCGTGCTGGCCGTCTACGGGGTGGTCAGCCTGTTCTGACCGCGACCGGCCGCTGCTGACCGCGACGGGCCGCGTCCGTCCGTCGTCGGCCGCCACGTCGGCGGCGGTCCCGGCGCACCCGCGCCGGCGCATCGAGGAGGGCCGGGTCCCGGGGTCAGCGCCCGGGGCCCGGCCCTTGCTCGTGCGGGTCTCAGCCGCGCGGTGCCTGCAGCACGGTGGCCTGCTGCTGGGCCGTCAGCGCCAGCTCCACCGCCTTGAAGGCGTGGTCCTGGGTCATGGCGTTCTCGGTGCGGTGCAGGACGTCGAGGATCAGCTCGCCGAAGTACGGGTAGCCCACCTGGCCGGTGGCGTCGATGCGGTGCTCGCCGGCGCTATCGACCAGGATCACCTGTCCGCCGCCGTTGTCGGTGGTGACGTCGACGTACTTGCGCAGCTCCATGTAGCCCTCGGTGCCGAGGATGAAGGTGCGGCCGTCGCCCCAGGTGCGCAGGCCGTCCGGGGTGAACCAGTCGACCCGCACGTAGCCGGAGGCACCGCTGGAGAGGCGGATGTGGGCGTCACCGAAGTCGTCGAGCTCGGGGTGGTCGCCGTGGGCGAAGTTGCCGATGGCGCTGGAGAGGATCTCGGCGTCGTCGGACCCGGTGAAGGTGAGCATCTGCTCGAAGTTGTGGCTGCCGATGTCGGTGAGGATGCCGCCGTAGCGGGCGCGCTCGTAGAACCAGTCCGGGCGGGAGGCGGGATCGCCCAGACGATGCGGACCCATGCCCATGACCTGGATGACATCGCCGATCGCGCCGCGGTCGATGTACTGCCCGGCGAGGACGGCGGCCTCCACGTGCAGACGCTCGGAGTAGTACACCGCGTACTTCTTCCCGGTGCGCTCGACGGCCGCGCGGGCCTCGGCCAGCTGGTCGAGGGTGGTCAGGGGGGTCTTGTCGGTGAAGTAGTCCTTGCCGGCCTCCATCACCCGGATGCCCAGCGCTGCGCGGTCGGCGGGCACGGCCGCGGCGGCGACCAGCAGCACGTCGTCGTCGCCGAGGATCTCTTCCTCGCTGCGGGCGATCTTCACCCCGGGGAACTTCTCGGCGAAGGCGGCGGCGCGCTCGGGCTGGGTGTCGTAGACCCACTTCGGGGCGCCTCCGGCGTCGATCAGCCCCTGCGTCATGCCGCCGATGTGGCCGTGGTCGAGGCGCGCGACGGCGAAGACGAACTCGCCGGGCTCGACGACCGGCTTCGGCATCGGGGCGGGGGCGTAGTTGGCTCCTTCGGAGACGGCCATGGGGGTCCTTTCGACGGTGATCGGTGATCAGGATTCTGCGTGACGGGGGCTGGTCAGGGGAAACGGGCGCGGGCGGCGGGTGGTCGCGTCGGCCGCCGGCGAGCGCGTCGAGGGGGCGCTGCGTCGTCGCCGACGCAGCCGGCCGCGTCGGCGCGGAAGGGCGCGCCCGCGGCCGAGGGACGCCCCCCGAAAGTGTCCTGCACCACCCGTGTCGGGGCAGGGAGGTGCCGGATGTTGCCATGGGCGCCGCGGCGTGGGCGGTCGGCACCTGGTTGGGCGACGGGGCCGGACGACGGCTCGACCTCGCCGCCGGTGGGCCTCCTTGCTAGCGTGCGGACGTGGACCTCTTCTCCCGCTCCCTCTCGGCGCTGCTCACCACGGTCGCCGAACTGCCCGACGAGACCTTCGCCCGGCCCTCCGGCTGCAGCGGCTGGTCGGTGCGGGACCTGGTGTGCCACCTCGTGATCGACGCCCAGGACGTGCTGATCACCCTCGCGACCCCGGCGGACGCCGCCCCCACCCACGACGCCCTCAGCTACTGGACGCCCTCGGCGACCCCGCCGGACGGCAAGGATCCCTTCGACGCGCTCACCGTGCGCCTGGCGGCCGCCTACGAGGACCCGGCCCTGCTGCGCGCCCACCTCGAGGACCTCGGCCCAGCGGCCGAGCGCGCGGCCCGTCTCGCCCACCCCGACCTGCCCGTGAGCACCCAGGACATGACCCTCACGGTGCGCGACTACCTCGGCGCCTACGTCCTCGAATGGACCCTGCACCACCTGGATCTCATCGCAGCGGTTCCCGGGGCCGGGCCCCCGCCGGCAGAGAGCCTGGCCCGGTCCCGCGAGATGCTCGAGCGGATACTCCGGGTGCGGCTGCCGGAGGCATGGGCCGACGCCGACGGGTTGCGGATCGCCACCGGACGCCTCCGACCCACTCCTGCCCAGCGCACCGAGCTGGACGCCCTCGGCGTGCGCGGGCAGATGCTGCCGCTGTCCCTCGGGTGAGGCGGCAGGGCTGACGAGCCGAGGTCGAGTGAAGCGTCGGTGGTTCCGGGGTGACCTCGGACAACTCCACGCACGGTGCCCGTCGGCCCCGACTATCGTGGAAACCCACTTCACACCGCGGTGCCCGCGTCCGGCGCGCACCGCCCAGGTGCACCTCCGCGGGCCCTGGAAAGGATCATCGTGATCGACGTCCTCGAGGGGAATCCGCTGCTGGCGCTGTTCCTGGTCGTCGCCACCGGGGCCGTGCTGGGAGCCATCCCCTTCGGCCGCGTCAGGTTCGGAGCCGCCGGGGCCCTGTTCACCGGGCTCGCCCTCTCGGCGGCCGCCCCGCACCTGGGCGACGGCATGCACATCGTGCAGTCCCTCGGGCTCGCACTGTTCGTCTACACGGTCGGGATCTCCGCCGGCGCCGCCTTCTTCGGCACGCTGAACCGTCAGCTGCCCCTGCTGCTCGCAGCCACCCTCAGCACGGTCCTCGCGGCGGGGGCGACGATCGTCCTGGGACACGTGCTGGGCATCACGAAGGACCTCTCCCTGGGCCTGTTCACCGGCGCACTCACCGCCGCCCCGGCCCTGGACGCCGCGGACCGGCTCGCCGGGAACTCCGCGCCCTCGGTGGGCTACGCCTTCGGCTATCCGCTCGGCGTGATCGTCGGGATCGTGCTGGTCTCGAGCGTCGTCACCCGCAGCTGGCCGGGACGCAAGGACACCCCGGCTTTGGCCGGCACGAGTCTGGCCTCCACGACGGTGAAGGTGCTGCATTCCGTGAACCTGCGGGACGTCCCGCAGTGGCGGGACCAGCAGGTGCGCTTCTCCTACCTGCGCCGAGAGGAGCGGGTGCGGGTCTTCGTGCCCGGCGAGGACCTCCTGGCCGGTGACGAGGTGGTCGCCGTCGGGATGCCGGAGGCGGTGGAGGCGGTGACGGAGGTGCTCGGCCGGCGCAGCGACCGCCACATCGCCCACGACCGGTCACTGGTGGAGTTCACGCGGCTCACGGTCTCCAACCCTGACCTGGCCTCACGGTCGATCGCCGAGCTGAACCTCCCGGTGCGCTTCGGCGCGGTCGTCACCCGGGTGCGGCGTGGTGACCTGGAGCTGCTCGCCCGGGACGATCTCGTGCTGGAGCCGGGCGACCGGCTCGCCGTGGTCGTGGACCGTTCCCGGCTGGACGCCGTGCATGCCCTGCTCGGGGACTCCGACCGCAAGGCCAGTGAGCTCGACGTGCTGTCGCTCGGCCTCGGGCTCGTGCTCGGATTTGCCCTCGGCTTGGTCACGGTCCCGATGCCGGGCGGTGGGAGCTTCTCCCTGGGGCCGGCGGCGGGCCCGCTGCTGGTGGGGATGGTGCTGGGCGCCCTGCGTCGCACGGGGCCCGTGGTGTGGGCCCTGCCGGGCAGCGCGAACATCACGCTGCGCCAGTTGGGCCTGCTGCTCTTCCTCGCCGGGCTGGGCCTCACGGCAGGGCCCGACGTCGCCGCGGTGCTCGCCTCGCCGACGGCCTGGCGCGCGGCGGTCCTCTCCGTGGTCGTCGCCGTGCTCAGCTGCGCCGCCATGCTGCTGGCGGGACGCTGGGTGCTGGACCTGTCCGCCCCGCGGGCCGCCGGGGCGGTGGCCGGCTTCCTCGGCCAGCCCGCGGTGCTCGACGCCGCCAACTCCAAGCGGGCCGACGAGCGCATCGAGACCGCCTACGCGACGCTCTTCGCCTTCTCCATCGTGGTGAAGATCCTGCTCGTCCCGGTCATCTGGAACCTGTGACGCCGCCAGGGCACGCGGACGTCACCGGTCCCCGCCGCGCAGCACACGGTTGAGCATCATGGGCCATGACCTCGCCCCCGATGGAGAAGGGCATCGTCACGTACATGGATCATCTCGGGGAGATGACCGCTCCGCCGAGCACGACAACGCCCCACCCTCCTGCGCCTCACGCCGTGACGCCGGCGCCCTCCAGCGCCACCATCGCCGGCCGCGCCACGCTGCTCGTGACCTCCACGCGCGCACCGCCGGTCGAGGACTCGAGCACCGCGTTCATCACCTCGAGCACGTGCTGGCCCAGCTCGCCGCTGGCCCGCAGCCCACTCCCGCGCACCGCCATGTCCTGCAGGCCGATGCCGCGACCGGCCTCTGCGTAACCGGCGGCCACGGGCAGGGTCTCCCAGCCGTCACCGCCCAGTCGGCGGACCTCCACGTCCCCGTCGAAACGGTTCGGGTCGGGCACCGCCAGGGTGCCCGCGGTGCCGTGGATCTCGATCGGGTGGATCGTCGTGGCGACCGCATCGAAGCTCATGACCAGTGTGGACAGCACCCCGGATTCGTGCACGAGCACGCCGGTGACGTGGGTGTCGGTGGTGACCGGGATGGTCTCGCCCTGGCGGGGACCGGAGCCGATGGTCCGCTCGGTGCGCAGACGGCTGGAGGCCCCCATCACCTCGGAGACCGGGCCCAGCAGCGTGACCAGGGCATGGATGTAGTACGGGCCCATGTCCAGCAGGGGTCCGCCACCAGGGACGTAGTAGAAGTCGGGCTGCGGGTGCCAGCGCTCGTGGCCCGGGGTCACCATCGTGGCCACCGCGGCGATCGGGGCCCCGATCGTGCCGTCCTCGAGCGCGGCCCGAGCGGTCTGGGTGCCGGTGCCCAGCACGGTGTCCGGAGCGCTGCCGACGACCACGCCGGCCTCCTGGGCGGCGGCGAGCACCTCCTGGCCCTCGGCGGTGGTCACCGCGAACGGCTTCTCCGAGTACACGTTCTTGCCCGCGGCGATCGCGCGCAGATCGATCCCGGCGTGGGCGGCGGGGATCGTCAGGTTCAGGACGGTGTCCACCTCGTCGTCGGCGATCAGCTCGTCGACGCTCAGCACCCGCACCCCCTCGCGACCCGCGGCGGCGGCCTCGGCCCGGGCTGGGTCGAGGTCGGCGACGGCGACCAGCTGCACGTCCGGCAGCTGCTCGAAGCTCGCCAGGTACTGCTGCGAGATGACCCCGCAGCCGATCATGCCGATCCTCATCGTGCTCATCGGGTCTCAGCTCCCGTCGTGCCGTGGTCGCCGTAGGGCTGGTCGGTTCCGCGCGCGGCCCAGAGCAGGCCCCGCTGGATCAGGGTGCGCACGTTCTCGTCCTCGAGCACCTCGACGCGGTGGCCGGGGGTGGAGACGAAGATCCGGCCCTCGCCCCACTGGCGGGTCCAGATCGCCGGCGAGGTGATCTCGCGGTGCCACGGATCCCATTCGCGCACCTTCTGGGTGGTGGTGGCGAGCACGTCGACGTAATCGTCCGAGAGCACCCAGTACTGCTCGGTGACCAGGTCGAAGTCGCTGATCCCGCGGGTGATCGGATGGTGTGCCGCCCCCGGCGCCATGTTCACGGTGTACGGCACGTAGTTGTCGGCCTGCTCGCCCCGGCGCTCGTCAGGGTGCTTGCCCGGGTGGCAGCCGAACTGGCCGCCGATGAGGGTGAGGTAGTCGGATTCGTGGCGGTAGGAGTCGGCGATGCCGCCGTGCCAGCCGGCCAACCCGGTGCCTGCCTCCACCGCCGCCCGCAGCCCTTCGAACTGGGGCCGCTCGATGGAGGACATCGTCACGCACTGGAGGATGAGGTCGACCGTGGCCATGTACTCGGGGTCGGCGTAGATCGCGGGGGAGTCCTCGATGCGGACCGTGAAGCCGTTGTCCTCGAGGAAGGGGATGAACAGGTCGGTCGCCTCGATGGGCTGGTGGCCGTCCCATCCTCCGCGGACGACGAGGGCGGTGCGGGGCGTGGGGTCCTCGTCGACGAAGATCCGGGTCGAGGCGGTCGTCTGGGCGTCGGTCATCAGGTGCTCTCCTGCGAGGTGGGGGACTGCGGGGTGGTGGAGGTGGGGTAGCTCGCGGCCGACGGGTCGACGTCGCGCCAGGCGGAGCCGTCGGCCGAACTGACCTCGACGGCGGCCAGGACGCGCTGGACGTGCAGCGCCTCCTCGAAGGACGGCGACGGGTCGTCGCCCTCGCCGATCGCGCGCACGAGGTCGGCGATCTCGTGGGTGAAGGTGTGCTCGTAGCCCAGTCCGTGCCCGGTGGGCCACCACGCCTCGGCGTAGGGATGCTCGGGCTCGGTGGTCAGCACCCGGGTGAATCCCTGCCGGCCCGTGGGCGCGGTCGCGTCGTAGATCTCCAGCTCGTTCATCCGCTCGAAGTCGAAGGCGATCGAGCCGCTTTCGCCGTTGAGCTCCACGCGCATCGCGTTCTTGCGGCCCTGCGCCATGCGGGTGGCCTCGAAGGAACCCAGTACGCCGCCGCCGAAGCGCGCGGTGAACAGGGCGATGTCGTCGACCGTGACCGTCCCCCGCTCACCGGAGGCGTCGCCGGTGCCGCCGAGGCCCTGCGCGGTGCCGGCGGCGGGACGAGTGGGGACGACGGTCTCCACAGTGCCGGCCACCGCCGCGATGTCCTGCCCGGTGATCCACTGGGTGAGGTCGACGATGTGGGCGCCGATGTCCCCGAGTGCCCCGGAGCCGGCCTTCTCCCGGTCCAGCCGCCAGGTCATGGGGGCGTCGGCGTCGGAGAGCCAGTCCTGGAGGTACTGCGCGCGCACCTGACGGAGCTCGCCGACGAAGCCCTCGGCGACCAGCCGGCGCGCGTAGGCGAGGGCGGGCGTGCGGCGATAGGAGAAGCCGCAGATGCTGCGCACGCCCTTCTCGCGGGCGGCCGCAGCGGCCGCGGTCATCTGCTCGGAGTCCTCCACGGAGTTCGCCAGCGGCTTCTCGCACAGCACGTGCTTGCCGGCGGCGAGCGCGGCCATGGCGATCTCGAAGTGGGTGTCGCCCGGGGTGCAGATGTCGATCACGTCGACCTCCGGGTCCTCGACGAGGTCCTGCCACCGGGTGGTGGTCTGCGCGAAGCCGTAGCGCTCGGCGGCCGCGACGAGGCTGCTCTCGGTGCGGCCGGCGAGGGTGTGCAGCACCGGAGTGAGCGGCAGGTCGAAGAAGCGGTGGGCGGTGCGCCAGGCATGGGAGTGGGCGGCACCCATGAAGCCGTAGCCGACCATGCCGATGCGCAGCGGCCGGGAGGAGGGGGCGGATGGGGTGGTCACTGCAGGTCTCACGACTCCTCGAAGAGCGGGTGGTGCGGGCGGTGTGGGTGGTGGAGGTCGTCGTTCACTTGCCGGCCCCGGCGGTCATGCCGCTGACCAGGTACCGGCGGCCGACGGCGTACAGCACGACGATGGGGATGGACGACAGGGTCACGGCGGCCATGACCACGGGAATGTTCGTGGCGTACTCGCCCTGGAAGGACCACAATGCCAAAGGAAGGGTCCTCTTGTCCGGGCTCTGCGTCAGGATCAGCGGGAACAGGAAGCCGTTCCAGGACAGCAGGGCCTGGTAGACGGCGACGGTGACCAGCGCCGGACGGGTCATCGGCAGGGCCAGTCGCCACATCTTCTGCCACTCGGTGCAGCCGTCGATGTCCATCGCCTCGAACAGCTCCTTGGGCACGTCGCGCAGCGAGTTGGCGATGATCAGGATGCTCAGCGGGAGCCCGAAGGCGATCGCCGGGAGCATCAGCGCCGCCAGGCTGTCGTACATGTGCATCCGGATGATGAGCAGGTAGATGGGCACGATCGTCGCCTGCACCGGGATCGCCAGCCCCAGCAGGAACAGGTTCCGCACGGGGTTGAACACACGGCGGCTGCCCCGCACGATCGAGTACGAGGCCATGAAGGCCATGATCACCAGCGGGACGACGGTGCCGACGGCGACCACGACGCTGTTGAGCAGGTACATCCCGAAGTCCGCTTCGAGGACCGCGATGAAGTTCTCGATGACGGGCGGGAGCGCCGGGACGACCGGATTGGATCCGAAGTAGGCGGCCATCGACTTGAAGCTGGTGATCAGCACGAAGTAGATGGGCAGGAGCACGACGATCAGCCAGAGCCAACCGAGGGTCCCTCCGAGCCAGTTGCGGTTCATGTCAGGCCCCTTCCATCTGGCTGGCGGACGCGTCCTTGCCGCCCAGGCGCTGCACACCCAGGGCGAGGCCGAGGCCGAGGACGACGAGCATCATGGCCAGGCCGCTCGCGACGCCCATCTCGTTGCCGCGGAACCCGGTGAGGTACATGTCCAGGGGCAGGATCCGGGTGGCGACCCCCGGTCCGCCCTGGGTGAGGACGAAGATGAGGTCGAAGTACGTCAGCGCGCCCACGACCATCAGCGTCGAGCTGGTGATCATCGTGTACTTCAGCTGCGGCAGCGTGATCGAGAAGAACTGTCGCACCCGGCCCGCCCCGTCGATCTGGGCCGCCTCGTACATGCTCTGCGGGATCTGGCGCACGGCCCCCTGGTAGATGAGCGTGTGGAACGGGATGAACTGCCAGGCGATCACGAACAGCACGACGTACCACACCAGCGTCGTGTCACCCAGCCAGTTCAGCGCGAAGACGTCCATGTTCAGTCCGCTGGCGAGGCCGAAATTGGGGTCCAGCAGGGATTTGTAGGTGATGGCGATCGCCGCCGAGGACAGCAGCAGCGGCAGGAAGTACAGCACGGCCAGGACGTTGCGGTAGCGCTGCGGCCCCGCGAGGAACGCGCCCAGCAGGATGCTGAGGGGGGTCTGCGTCAGCCAGGTGGCGACGACCATCAGCACCACCAGCGCCAGGCCGTTCCACGTCGAGCTCCGGGAGAGCACCTCCTTCCAGCTCGTCAGGCCCGTGAACTCGATCGCGCCGATCCCGTTCCAGGTGGTGAAGGACAGGGCGATGACGCCGAGCAGCGGCAGCAGCGCGAAGACGCCGAACATCACCAGCGCCGGCAGGGCGAAGAGCACGTGGGGCAGCTGGGTCCGCTCCTTCGCGGCCCGGGCGGGCGCCGGCGACGCTCCGTCCCGCGGTGGGGAGGACAGTTCCGTGGTGGTCGTGGCCATGCTCAGCCTGCCGTCTCGGTGTTCATGGTCTCGGCGAACTGCTCGGGGGTGATCGAGCCGAGGAAGAGCTGTTCGATGTTCACCAGCAGGGCCTCGGCCACGGTGGGCTGCAGCGCCTGGTCCCAGGACTGGGTGAAGGCAGGGGCCTCCTGGGTGCCGCTGTAGACCCACTGCAGGTAGTCGGCGTCCTCGCTGGCCGCCATCGCCTCGTCCTGGCCGGTGACGACGGGGATGCCGCCGGTGTCGATGATCGCCTCGGCGACCGCGTCGGTCATGACGCCGTCGGTGAAATAGGCCTTGGCGACCTCCTTCTCCTCGTCGCTCGCGTCGGAGGAGATCGAGAGGTAGCCGGCGGGATTCCCGACCAGGTTCGCGAGGTCGCCGTTGCCGCCCTCGATGGTGGGGAAGGGGTCGTAGCCCAGCCGGCCGTCCTGGACGAAGCCGTTCCCGCTGGTCTTCATGGAGCCGTAGGTCCAACCGCCCTGCAGCATCAGGGCGGCCTGATCGGTCCACAGCAGTGCTTGATCGCTGTTGGAGTCCGCCGCCATCGACTCGAAGCCGTCGACGAAAGCTTTCGCCGCGATCAGCTCCTCGACCTTCGTGCCCATCTCGACGACGGCGTCATCGAGCCAGGCGTCCTCCTCGCCGGCGGCGATCCGCTCGAAGACCTCCGGGCCGCCGATGCGGTCCAGCAGGTACTCGAGCCACATCATCGAGGTCCAGCGCGACTGCCCGGCCAGGGAGATCGGGGCGATGCCGGCCGAGTTCGCCTTCTCGATGGTGCTCATCAGGTCCTCCCAGGTGGTCGGCGGCTCGGCGCCGATGTCCTCGAGGACGGTGCGGTTGTTGAACAGGATGATGGGCTGGGTCGATTCGTTGGGGATCGCGTAGATCTTGTCCTCGACGGTCGCGGCGCCCCAGACCGACTTCACGAAGCGATCCTTGACCTCGGCGTTCTCTTCGAAGAACGAGGTGAGGTCCTCGACCTGCTGCGCTTCGGCGTAGGTGCGCAGGCCGCCGCCGCCCCAGCCGTAGACGATGGTCGGGGCCTGGCCCGCTCCGATGGCGGTGCGGATCTTCTGCTTGTAGGCGTCGTTCTGGAAGAACGTGAGGTCGACGGTGCCCTGATCGAGCTCGTTGAAGGCGTCGACCGCGCCCTGGGTGATGCTCTCGCCGGGCTCGCCGGAGAGGTCCCAATACGTGGCGCCGCCGCCTCCACCGCCCTCGCCGGAGCCGCCGGAGCCGCCGGGGCCGGAGGTGCCGCAGGCGGCGAGGGTGAGGGCGGAGGCGCCGGCGGAGGCGCCCAGCAAGGACCTGCGGGAGAGCTGGGGGTTCTTCATGACCTACTCCTGATGTCGACGGTGACGGGGTACGGCGGCCAGAGGGGTCGCCCCGCGGATCGAAGGGCGCACCCAGGTAAGTGTGCCTAACTTACAAATCGAAAGTTCCACGGTCAAGAGGGTTGGAATTTTCGGGAGCACAGAGTTCGGAGGGTCGTGGAGCGCGCCTCGGAGGTCCATGACCGATGCGCCCTGATCTGGCGGTCGCGATCGTTCCACGTGTAGGACGAGCGACGAGAGGGCCCCGAAAGCTTTTGTGGGTCGGGTCCGTGGCGCCGGCTGTCGGTCCGGGCCGACGGGAGGTCGCTTCGTCAGTCGACGGTAGCGGCAGTGCGAGCGATCCAGGCGCCGGGGGAGTCGAGGATCGGCCAGATCGCCGCGCGGGCAGCACCCCACAGGGCCGGGGCCGCGAGGTCGTCGGACCGCTCGATGACGACCTCGTCGACCTCGGCCGCCAACGCGTGGCGATCCACCGTCTCGCGGATGAACGGAGCGATCTCCCCGGCGATCGGGCCCAGGTAGCCCGAGAGCACCACGGTGGACAGGTCCAGGACGTTCAGCGCATTGGCGACCGCGAGGCCGAGCGAACGGCCGATGGTGCCGATCACCTTGGCGCGGTCGGTGCTGCGCGAGAGCTCCTCGACCAGCTCGTCGATCAGCACGTCCGTGCGCAGCCCGGCCCGCTCCCGCAGGGCGTGGTAGGAGATGTAGGCCTCGAGGCAGCCACGTCGGCCGCAGCGGCACAGCGCGCCGCCCGGTTCGACCACCGTGTGCCCGAACTCCCCGGCCCAGCCGTGGACGCCCTCGAGCACGGTGCCGTCCAGCACGATCGCCCCGCCCACGCCGGTGCTCCCGCGCACGTACATGAACGAGTCCTCAGGGCGGCGGGCGATCTCCGTGAGGACTGACAGGCGGATGTCGTTCTGGACCTGGACGGGGACGTCCGCCAGCTGGGGGGTCCGTGCGAGCTCGCGGCCCAGCGGCACCTCGGTCCAGTCGAGGTTCGGGGCGGCCAGCACGGACTGCCCGTCCGGAGACATGCGACCGGGCACGGCGGCGCAGACGCCGACGAGGGTCGCCCCGGGCGTCTCGGACCGCACCTGCGCCACGAGCCGGGCGCACGCCTGTGCGGTCTCCTCGACGTTGCCGGCGGTGACCCGGAGGTATTCGGTGTGGGTACTCAGCTGCCGGCCGGCCAGGTCGATGCCGAGGCAGGAGATGTGCTCGGCGGCGATCTCGAGGCCGATGCCCAGCACCGTGCCCTTGGCGGGCTGCAGCGGGACCATCGGGCGACCGCTGCCCTGGGAGACCGGCGCGTGCTCCTCGACCAGCCCGGCCGAGATCAGCTCCTCGACCAGCTTGGAGACGGTGGGCTTGGTCAACTGCGTCGAGCGGGCCAGCGTCGCCCGGGAGACGGGGTCGGTCGCCGTGGCCACGGCGCGCATGACGACCGAGAGGTTGTGCTCGCGCAGGTGCGTGGACTGCATGGGGACCTTTCCGTCATGTGCTCGGTGACTTCGTCGTACGACGGGCGGCTCGGGGGTGGGTGGTCTGGTCCGGCGGGCTGACCGGCGGCTCGGGGTCAGGCGGGCCGCAGACGTGCGGGTTGTGATCGGGCGGCGGGACGTCGTATGTTAGTAACCCAAACATACTAAGCGGTTCGAGGACGGCAGTTCCGTGGAACGGCCGGCCCGCTGCGGGCATCGTATGACGGCGCCCCGGGCCGCGAGGGACCAGACCTGCCTGCGACCAGAGGAGCTCGACCATGACCGCGCCCACCCCCACCCGTGACGACAAGTTCTCCTTCGGCCTGTGGACCACCGGCTGGGAGGCCCGTGACCAGTTCGGCGAGGCCAGCCGCCCGCCGCTCGAGCTGACTGCGCACATCCGGCGGCTCGCCGAGCTCGGCGCCTGGGGCTTCACCTTCCACGACAACGACGTCGTCCCCTTCGACGCCACCCCCGCCGAGCGCGAGAGCATCCTGACCTCGCTGAAGAAGGTCACCGAGGAGACCGGCCTGGTGATCGAGATGATCACCACCGACACCTTCGCCCACCCGGTGTTCAAGGACGGCGCCTTCACGTCCAACGATCGCTCCGTGCGCCGCTTCGGCCTGCGCAAGGTGCTGACCAACGTCGACCTCGCCGCCGAGCTGGGTGCGAGCACCTTCGTCATGTGGGGCGGCCGCGAGGGCACCGAATACGACGGCTCCAAGGACCTGCTCGCCGCCCACCAGCGCTACGCAGAGGGCATCGACACCGTCGCGGCCTACATCAAGGACAAGGGCTACGACCTGCGCATCGGCCTCGAGCCCAAGCCCAATGAGCCTCGCGGCAACATCTTCCTGCCCACCGTGGGGCACGCCCTGGCCTTCATCGAGCAGCTCGAGCACGGCGACATCGTGGGCATCAACCCCGAGACCGGGCACGAGCAGATGGCCACGCTGAACTACACCCACGGCCTCGCCCAGGCGCTGTGGGCCGGCAAGCTCTTCCACATCGACCTCAACGGCCAGCACGGCCCGATGTACGACCAGGACCTGGTGTTCGGCCATGGCGACCTGATCAGCGCCTTCTTCACCGTCGACCTGCTCGAGAACGGGTTCCCCTCGAAGCCCGGCGCCTACGAGGGCGCCCGCCACTTCGACTTCAAGCCCTCGCGCACCGAGCACGAGCAGGGCCAGTACGACGCGGCCGCCGCCAACATGGAGATGTACCTGATGCTCAAGGAGCGCGCGGTCGCGTTCCGTCAGGACTCCGAGGTGCAGGAGGCGCTGGCGTACTCCGGCGTCGACCAGCTCGCACTGCCCACGCTGGCCGAGCGCGAGACCGTCGCCGACCTCCTCTCCGACCGCAGCGCCTTCGAGGACTTCGACGCCGAGACGGCGGGGGAGCGCAACTACGGCTTCGTCCGTCTGCAGCAGCTGGCCCTGCAGCACCTGCTCGGCTTCCGCGCCTGAGCCGTCCGGTCCGCGGCAGCCGCGGAGTGTCGCCTCGGGACCGATGTTCTCGACGACATCGGTCCCGAGGCGACACTCCGTGAGCCGACCCGGTGTCGGGCCCGGCAGCCGGACCAGGCGTCGGGATTTCGCGGTGGTGCCGGGCCCGCGAGCCGGCATGCCCGGGGCCGCCTCCACGTACTCTGGGAAGTCGCAGCTTCCCCCGCACCTTGCTCCCCGGAAAGGACCTCCCGATGGCACCGAAGGTTCTCGGCATCGACTCCTCCACCCAGGCCACGAAGGCCCTGCTCGTCGACGCCGAGTCCGGCGAGGTCCTCGAGGAGCGCCGCGCGACGCACCCCGACGCCACCGAGGTCGACCCTCGTGCCTGGCTCGAAGCGGTCGACGAGGCGGCGGGGCCGCTGCTCGAGCGGGCCGAGGCCGTCTCCGTCGGCGGCCAGCAGCACGGCATGGTGCTGCTGGACGCGCAGGGCGAGGTGGTGCGTGACGCGCTGCTGTGGAACGACACCCGTTCCGCCCCGCAGGCCGAGGCGCTCATCGAGGAGATGGGGGGCCCCGAGGCCTCGGTCGAGGAGATCGGCAGCCTGATGGTGGCCTCCTTCACCGCCTCCAAGCTGCGCTGGGTGCGGGACGAGGAGCCCGGGACGGCCCGGCGCGCCGCCAGCGTGCTGCTTCCCCACGACTACGTCTCGCGTCACCTGGCCGGCGGGGGAGAGGCCTTCACCGACCGCGGCGACGCCTCCGGCACCGCCTACTACTCCACTCGCACCGAGGAGTGGAAGCCCGAGCTGGTCGAGCTGGCCCTGGGGAGCTCTCTCGAGCTGCCGCGCCTGCCCGGGACACCGCAGGAGATCATGGCCCGCACCCCCTCCGGCGCCGCGATCGCCGCCGGCACCGGCGACAACATGGGCGCCGCGCTCGGTCTGTCCCAGAGCGAGGGCGACGTCTCCGTCTCGATCGGCACCTCCGGGGTGTGCGCGATGGTCAGCCCGCGGCGGCCGAACGACGCCACCGGCGCCGTCACCGGGTTCGCCGACGCCACGGGGCGCTTCCTGCCGATGGCCACCACCATCAACGCCGCCCGGATCCTCGAGGCCGGCCGCGACCTGCTCGGGGTGAGCCACGAGGAGATGGCGCAGCTCGCCCTGGCCAGTGTGCCGGGCGCCCACGGGGTGACCCTGCTGCCCTACTTCGACGGCGAGCGCACGCCGAACCGTCCCGAGGCCCGGGCGACCCTGAGCGGGATGAGCACCGCCACCACCCGCGAGGACGTGGCCCGCGCCTACGTCGAGGGGCTGCTGTGCTCCCTGGCCGACGGCATCACCGCGCTCGAGGACCGCACCGGATCCTCCGCGGCCCGCATCACGCTGATCGGCGGCGCGGCCCGCAACCAGGCCGTGCAGCAGCTGGCTCCCGCGGTCTTCGGCCGGGAGGTCACCGTGGCTCCGGCCGCGGAGTACGTGGCGCTGGGGGCCGCACGCCAGGCCGCGTGGGCGCTGGCCGGTACCGAGGAGCCGCCGTCCTGGGAGGTCTCCGGCAGCCGGGTCGTCGAGGCGGACCCCACCCCGGAGGTGCTCGGTGCCTACCGCGAGCTCAAGGACCGCACCGAGGGCTGGGTCCGCCGGAGCTGACGCGGCTGCCCCTGGCGCCTCCGGGCCCACTCTCCCTCCGACTCTGCTCGCGGTCATCGCCTCGAGGAGGGGTGAGGCCGGAGCGGCGTGAGGTACACACTTACGGGGCGTTGGCCCTTCTCCTCGTCGGGAATCGCTGAGATGATTCCACCGTGCCTTCATGTGTTCATCCTGCAGTGCCGCCAGGATCGCTGTCGATCTCTGCTCAACCCATTCTCGCTGCCGGAGCTTTTCGCCTGCGTCCTTGGCGACTCACCGATGTCGCGGGTCTGGTCTCTGTATACGCGGAATCAGATATCCAGCGATGGCACGCCCGTTCGATGACCGAAGTCGAAGCCGCTCGGTGGGTGGAGCGCGCGGGCTCGGCGTGGGCCGAAGAGACTGAGGCAAGTTGGGCCGTCGAGGTCCGCGGTGCGCTGGCTGGACGCATGACGCTCAAGCTCGATCTCACAGAAGGGTGTGCCTCAACGGCGTACTGGACCCGTGCCGACTATCGGGGGAGTGGGCTCGCACCGCGGGCGCTGGTGGTAGCGAGTGATTGGGCTTTCAGTATTGGGATGCGCAGAGTGGAGCTTGAGCATTCGACGCGAAATTCGGCTTCCTGTCGTGTCGCATCCAAGGCGGGCTTCGTGGCCGAAGGAATACGACGGGACGGTGCTCTGCACGCTGACGGTTGGCACGATATGCATGTCCACTCCCGGCTTGCCAGGGAACGACCCGTTCAGTAGAGCGGCCGCCATGTCCCGCCGGGGGTCGGAGGCCCGGCGGAAGTAGGTGAGCAGTTGGTCGCGTCCCCCTGGCCTGAGGGATCAGGGCGCGCGGATGCTCGACCTTGGTCAGGTGCGCAGATGCGAGGGGTCGGGGCCGACGGGCGCGTCAGCAGGGTCGATCAGCGGCGGTCGCTCGACAACTCGAGCTGGCGGCGCTGCTTCAGTGAGCCGCCGACCGTGTGGTGGTTCCACAACGGGCTGTACCGGCGATGTCCGTCGCATCCAATGGCGGGCGCCCGGAGTGCGAGCAGAAACGTGCCGAAAAGTGTCGGAAAGTTATGGAGTGCTTTACGCTGGGAGGTACGGCACCTGCGGATCCGGCAAGGATGCCCTCCGCCGGTCGGTGCCGGTGAAGGTGCCGAGACGACGGGGAGGACGTGGACATGCCCGAGGACGGTTCGCGGCAGAGCCGCGTCACCTTGAGGGACGTCGCGGAGCGGGTCGGGGTCTCCCTCGCGACCGCCTCGAAGGTCATGAACGGACGCGCCGACGTGCGTGACTCGACGCGCAAGGAGGTCGCCGCGGCCGCGCGGGCGCTCGGCTACCAGCCCAAGCGGCGCGACACCGACGGTCGGCGCTCGGTGATGATCCACTTCGACACCCTCACCAGCCCCTACGTGCTCCAGATCCTCGAAGGTGCGGAGCAGTCAGCCCGCCGGGCCGACGTCGACCTGCTCGTCGTGAGCGTGGACGAACGGGGCCCCGGTTACCAGGGCCCCACCCGGGCGATGATGGCGGACCTCTCTGCCCGCGGAGTCGAGGGGCTCATCGCGGTCACCTCGCCGGTGGGCCAGCAACACGCCCGATGGAGCCGGGACCTCAAGCTTCCGCTGATCGCCATCGACCCGGTGACCATCGGCCCCGACACCAAGGGGGTCGTCGCGATCTCCGCCACCAACTGGGAGGGCGGCAGCAGCGCCGTCCAGCACCTGCTCGATCTCGGGCATCGGCGCATCGGGATCATCGGGGGTCCCGAGGAGTCGGTCCCCGCCCGTCAGCGCGTCCAGGGGTACCACAGCGCTCTCGCGCAGGCCGGCATCCCCGTCGACCCCGCCCTCATCGAGCACGGAAGCTTCGGCTACGAGGACGGCCAGCGCGGCGCGGAGACGCTGCTGGACCTGCCCGAGCCGCCCACCGCGATCTTCGCGGTGGCCGACACTCTCGGGGTCGGCGTGCTGCGGGCCGCCCGCCGGCGTGAGGTCGCCGTACCGGATCGCCTCAGCGTGGTCAGCTTCGACGACACCATGATCGCCAACTGGACACATCCCCAGCTCACGGCCGTGCGCCAGCCGTTGTTCTCCATGGGGCAGGTCGCCGTCGAACGCCTGCTGGCGCTGTCCTCCGACCCGGGCCTGTTCGCCCACCCTTTCAAGCTCGAGACCCAGCTGATCGAGCGGGAGTCGACCGCCCCGGTCGCGGGGACCTGAGCCCCGGCGGGGCCGCCGCTACGCAGAAATGTCGCCGCAGGACCGATGCGTCGTGCCGCATCGGTCCTGCGGCGACATAACTCGAGGGCACGCTCAGGTGCAGAGCCCTCCTCTCACATCAGAGGCCGGCTCGCACGCCGAGGCGGGCGAAGGCGCCCGCGAGTGCATGTCGCAGTGCCGTGCGAGGTGGCGGACGCGGTGCGGTGCGCGGCCGCGCGAGGTGGCGGTCGCCGGTGCCGTGCTCACCCGCGTGGCGCTCCGACCCTTTCGGCGTGCTCGCCCGCGTGGCTCTCCGATCCTCTCGGCGCGCTTGCCGCCGTGCTCCCGACTCCGCGACGCGCGGCTGAGACCCGGCACACTTCGCTTTGCGACAGATGTCCATGAAGAACTATTCTCCGAAAGGTCGCTGCAGAGAAATTGCGCAGTTCGTACGAAATCGGACTCTTCCGGTTCTTTCGGGCATACGGTGCGGCGGGTTGAGGGGCTGAGGGTGGCGAGATGCGGCAGCAACCTGAACACGAGCTGGCAAGCGCCGGCAACGCGCGCTTAAACGCTGAAGTCGCGCTTCGTTACCGGTTCGTTGTCTTGCCGATATGACCATTTCGTCCCACGGACCTTGCCGGATGATCCAGCATCGTAGCTGGACACGAGCATTTCCGAGCGATGCGCGCCGGGCACGGACAGCCCTTGCAGAACGCCCTTAGGGGATGTATGGCCAACGTTGAGTGGACTTTCAGGAAAGGGCCTCCCATCACTTGACGGGACCACTTTGCTTAATGTTGGCTGGGCACGCTGGCGATCTGTCCGCCCCGAGAAGGCCCGTCCGATCCGGTGGTGATCGCCAGCAATTAGTGCCTGTTCGACGTCGCGCCAGAGAGGGAAGTCATGCTCACACCTGACCGAGTACCACGGGACGGAATCGCCCCACCTCCACGGGGAAGATCGTGGCGAAGGCGAGTCGCCCAAGGCGCGGCGCTGGGTTTCGCCGGGGCACTTCTGGCCTCCGGTCCCGCCTCAGCGCTGGGCCTCGATACCTACCCCGACGAGCCGACGGAGTCCGAGGCCAGCGTTGCGGGGATGTCGCTCGGCGGTGAGGACCTCATCGGACTCGGGCAGTCGCAGGCCGGTTCCGCCTCGAACCCGGGCCCGAACAACGAGGCCTTCAACGGTGCCATCGGCGGTGGGGAAGTCGTCGACTTCGGCACGGGATACCAGATCCCCCTCGACGAGTTCCTCGAGTTCGGTGAGGTCGGTGCCATCCAGAGCGAGTCGACCGCGACCGACGACCAGAACGGCGAAGCCATCACCGGCATCGTCGGGGCGGACGGCGGTCTCACCCTCGACGGCACCGACAGCGACTTCGGCACGGCACGCGTCGACCTCCTGTCCATCGCCAAGGCCAGCGGGGCCGACACGGTCACCGATCAGATGGTCGATCAGGCCGATCTGAGCTTCGGACTCGGCGGTGCATGGGTCGAGTCGGTCAACGGCGAGTTCCAGGACCCGGATGCTGTGGGCGAGATGGGTCAGTACCGCGTCGGCGACATGAAGCTCGAGCTCCACTCCCCGGCCGTCCAGGCCGCGGGCGACGGTCTCAGCGATGCGGCCGGGCAGATGGAGCAGGAAGTCACCGACACCATCAACGAGAGCCTCGACCTGACCAGCGCCCTGCCGGTGCCCGGTCTCTCGGTCGACACCGAGGTCTCCAGCACCCTCCAGGAAGACGTCCTCGACGCCACTCTCCTCGGCCCCATCGCCACGGATGACGGCCTCGCCGAGATCAATCTCGGCGACGGCACGGTCGTGGTCGACCTGGGCCGGATCGGCGGCAACGATGACGGCCTCATCGATCGTCCGGTCGGGATCAACAACCAGAACCCCAATACCGAGCTCATCGATGACGAGACCTACCCCTTCATCGCGAGCAGCGTGCACGACGTCATCGACGAGACCGTCGATCTCTCCGTCGGCACCGCCATGGATTCCCTGGAGAGCGTGAGCATCGGCTCCTCCGTGAGCGCCCCCGACGGCACCACGGCTTCGTGGGACATGACGCTGGCCGGTGAGGTCTCCAACTTCGAGTGCACCCCCAGCGGCATCACGGGCGTGGCGACCTGCGCGACCCTCGAAGGCGCGATGGGCGCTCTGGGCCCGGTCATGACGCCGATCAACGACCTGATCACCAACCCGGAGGGCGTGATCTACGAGGCGTTCACCACCATCAAGACGGACCTGATGACCGTCCCGGTGCGTGCTGCGCTCGATCCCTTCCTCGAGCTGATCGCCACCAACCTGTTCTCGGTGCAGATCAACCACCAGGAGACCCAGACCTGCGAGACCTCGGATGGCTCCGAAGCGCTCTCGGGCCTCGAGGTATCGGCATTGAGTATCGGCGTATTGGACGGCACAGCACGATTGGGCATAGGTAATGCCGGCGTGAGAACCGATGCGTGTGGTCTCGCCGCCGCCGAGCCCGTGGTCGAGGCCGCGAGCCCGGTTCCGGCCGGCGAGTGCACGGAGATCACCTCCAGCGGATGGGCCCCCGAGACCGAGGTGACCTTCCAGGTGACCGACGCCGAGGGCAACCCCGTGGGCGACCCGATCACGGCGACCACCGACGCCGAGGGCAATGTCCCGGCGGACACCTGCCTCACGGTGCCCGAGGGCACCGAGCCCGGTGACTACACCGTCGTGGGCGAGGACCCGGACGGAAACACCGGCGAATCGGAGCTGACGGTCTACGCGCCGGAAGCCCAGGTCGATTCGCCGGCAGCTCCCGGTGAGTGCGCCACGGTGACCTCCAGCGGTTGGGTCCCCGGCAGCGAGGTCACGATCCAGCTGACCGACGCCGAGGGCAACCCCGTCGGGGACCCCGTGACGGCGACGGCGGATGACGAGGGCAACCTCCCCGCAGACACCTGCGTGACGATCCCCGAGGGGACCGAGCCGGGTGACTACGAGGCGATCATCTCGGACGACAACGGCGCAGAGATCCCGGCACCTGTCGAGGTTGGCGAGGCCGATGCCGACGAGGCGACGCTGGAAGCCTCCTCGCCGGTGGTTCCCGGCGACGAGTCGACCCTGACCTCCGAGGGCTGGACCCCGGACACCGATGTGACGGTGCAGCTGGCCGATCCCGAGGGCAACCCGGTCGGCGATCCGGTCACGGTGACCACCGATGAGAACGGTGCCTTCCCCGAGGGCTCCGCGCTCCCGGTTCCCGAGGATGCGGCTCCCGGCGACGGCTACACCGTCACCGCGACCGACCCCGAGGGCACCGAGGCCACCGACACCCTCCAGGTGGTCGCGGCCGATGCCCCGCTGGTGGATGCCTCCTCGCCGGTTGCCGCCGGCGATGACTCCACCGTCTCCGGTGAGGGCTGGACCCCGGACACCGAGGTGTCCGTGCAGCTGGGCGATCCCGAGGGGAACCCGCTGGGTGACCCCGTGACCGTCACGACCGATGAGAACGGTGCCTTCCCCGAGGGCACGGTGCTCCCGGTTCCCGAGGATGCGACCCCGGCTGACGGCTACACCGTCACCGCGACGGATCCCGAGGGCAACGAGGCGACCGACACCATCGAGGTCACGGAGGCCGATTCGGCCGACGAGGTCACGATCGACGCCTCCTCGCCGGTGCGTGTGGGCGATGAGTCCGCGCTGACCTCCGAGGGCTGGACCCCGGACACCGAGGTGTCCGTGCAGCTGGCCGATCCCGAGGGCAATGCCGTCGGCGATCCGGTCACGGTGACCACCGATGAGAACGGTGCCTTCCCCGAGGGCTCCGCACTCCCGATCCCGCAGGAGGCGACCCCGCGCGACGGGTACACCATCACCGCGACGGATCCTGAGGGCACCGAGGCGACGGACACCATCGAGGTGGTCGCTCCCGATGCCGAGGTGATTTCGCTGGATGCGGCCTCGCCGACTCCGGCCGGTGGGGAGTCGACCCTGGAATCCGCAGGGTGGACCCCGGACACCGAGGTCTCCGTGCAGCTGACCGATCCCGAGGGCAATGCCGTCGGCGATCCGGTCACGGTCACGACCGATGAGAACGGTGCCTTCCCCGAGGGCACAGTGCTCCCGGTTCCCGAGGATGCGACCCCGGCTGACGGCTACACCGTCACCGCGACCGATCCCGAGGGCAACGAGGCGACCGACAACCTCGAGATCGCGCCGGCCGATTCGGCCGACGAGGCAACTCTCGAGGCGTCCTCGCCGGTGCGTGTGGGCGATGAGTCCGCGCTGACCTCCGAGGGCTGGACCCCGGACACCGAGGTGTCCGTGCAGCTGACCGACTCCGACGGCAATGCCGTCGGCGATCCGGTCACGGTCACGACCGATGAGAACGGTGCCTTCCCCGAGGGCACGGTGCTCCCGGTTCCCGAGGATGCGACCCCCGGCGATGGCTACACCGCCACCGCCACGGATCCTGAGGGCACCGAGGCCACCGACACCCTCGAGGTGGTTGCGGCGGATGCTCCGCTGGTGGATGCCTCCACTCCGGCTCCGGCCGGTGGCGAGTCCACTCTGACCGGTGACGGTTGGACTCCGGATACCGACGTGACGGTGCAGCTGACCGATCCCGAGGGCAATGCCGTCGGCGATCCGGTCACGGTCACCACCGATGAGAACGGTGCCTTCCCCGAGGGCTCCGCGCTCCCGATCCCTGAGGATGCGGCTCCGGGCGACGGGTACACCGTCACCGCGTCGGACCCTGAGGGCAACGAGGCGACGGACACCCTCGAGATCGCGCCGGCCGATTCGGCCGACGAGGCAACTCTCGAGGCGTCCTCGCCGGTGCGTGTGGGCGATGAGTCCGCGCTGACCTCCGAGGGCTGGACCCCGGACACCGAGGTGTCCGTGCAGCTGACCGACTCCGACGGCAATGCCGTCGGCGATCCGGTCACGGTCACCACCGACGAGAACGGTGCCTTCCCCGAGGGCACGGTGCTCCCGGTTCCCGAGGATGCGACCCCCGGCGATGGCTACACCGCCACCGCCACGGATCCTGAGGGCACCGAGGCCACCGACACCCTCGAGGTGGTTGCGGCGGATGCTCCGCTGGTGGATGCCTCCACTCCGGCTCCGGCCGGTGGCGAGTCCACTCTGACCGGTGACGGTTGGACTCCGGATACCGACGTGACGGTGCAGCTGGCCGATCCCGAGGGCAATGCCGTCGGCGATCCGGTCACGGTCACCACCGATGAGAACGGTGCCTTCCCCGAGGGCTCCGCGCTCCCGATCCCTGAGGATGCGGCTCCGGGCGACGGGTACACCGTCACCGCGTCGGACCCTGAGGGCAATGAGGCGACGGACACCCTCGAGATCGCGCCGGCCGATTCGGCCGACGAGGCAACTCTCGAGGCGTCCTCGCCGGTGCGTGTGGGCGATGAGTCCACGCTGACCTCCGAGGGCTGGACCCCGGACACCGCGGTGTCGGTCCAGCTGATCAATCCCGAGGGCGAGGCCGTCGGCCACCCGATCTCCGTCACCACCGACGAGAACGGTGCCTTCCCCGATGGCTCCGCGCTCCCGATCCCGCCGGAGGCGAAGCCGGGCGACGGTTTCACCGTCTCCGCGGGGGATCGTGAGGGCAACGAGGCGACGGACACCATCCAGGTGGTTGCGGCGGATGCCCCGCTGGTCGATGCCTCCTCGCCGGCTCCGGCCGGTGGCGAGTCCACTCTGACCGGTGACGGCTGGACCCCGGGTACCGAGGTCTCCGTGCAGCTGGCCGATCCCGAGGGCAATGCCGTCGGCGATCCGGTCACGGTGACCACCGATGAGAACGGTGCCTTCCCCGAGGGCTCCGCGCTCCCGATCCCTGAGGATGCGACCCCGGCTGACGGCTACACCGTCACCGCGACCGATCCTGAGGGCAACGAGGCCACGGACACCCTCGAGGTGGCTGCGGCCGACGGTGGCACCTGCGTCGGTGACCAGACGGTGACGATCGAGCCCGACTCGGTCGACGCCGGTGGCACCGTGATCGTCTCCGGCACCGGGTTCGCTCCCGGCACCGGGAACGTCGCGCTCGTCGATGGCGAGGGCAACCAGGTCGGAGCCGCGCTCGAGATCATCGAGGTCGGCGATGACTGCGCCTTCGAGAACGAGGTCGTCGTCTCGACCGATGTCAGCCCCGGTGACTACGAGCTCGTGGTCTCCGACGGTGACGGCAACTCCGCGTCGGACTCCCTCACGGTGACCGAGGCGCAGAACGGCGGCGACCCGGCACCCGGTGGCGACGATGACTCGTCCGTCGGTGTCGGCGAGGGCAACGGGAACGGCGGAAGCGGTGCGGACGGTGACCTGGCGAACACCGGGTTCGACGTGCTCCCGATCGCCGCGTTCGCTTCGCTGCTGACGATCGGCGGTGCCGCTGCTCTCATCACGCACCACCAGCGGAAGGTGTGAACGGACACCATCCGATGAGGCAGTAACCGCAATGGTGGCGGCCCCCCAGTGGGGTCGCCACCATTGCGCTGTCCGCAGTACTCGTTGCACCGGCCCCGGAGACGAGGCGTCAGCATCTCGAAGGACCGATCTCCGTGGAGGGTCGATGAACAAGAGCAAGATCGCTCTGGCCGCAGTCCTGGTCGTCACCGCAGGCATCCTCGTCTGGGTCGCGAGCATCGGGCCGACGGCCCCCGGCCCCGACGCGCCCGCGGAGACCGAGGCAGCCACCGGGGCCGTGGCAGAGCTCGACTGCGGCGAGGGCCAGGAGCTCTCGAGGACTCTCACGAGCGGCGCCACCTGGTCGATGTGCTGGTCGATCGACCCGGACATGGGCCTCGTCGTCTCGGACATCCATCTGACCCCGCCCGGGGCCGAACCCATCAGCCTGATCAGCTCCCTCGCCCTCTCGCAGCTCGAGGTGCCCTACGACGACGGCGGGCGCAACACCCACGACATCACCGAATCCGGTTTCGGCGGCACCAAGATGAAGACCCTCGACGAGGAGGTCTGCACCGGCGACCTCCTCGCGGCGGACATCCCCAACATCGGCGACGGCAGCTACGGCGAGACCGAGACCCGTCAGGTGCTGTGCTCCACCGAGGTCGACGGGGGCGTCTCCTACCATTCGAGCGACGCCGTCGCCCCCGCCGCGACCCGGAAGCAGGATCTGCAGCTGTTCACGGTCTCCCGCGTCGGCTGGTACGAGTACATCACCGAGTACACCTTCGGCGCCGACGGCTCGATCGACGTGCAGCTGGGCGCGACCGGGGACCTCTCACCCGTCGACTACACCGACGAGGAGCACGGCTGGGACGTCGGCGACGACGAGCACGCCGCCAGCCACTCGCACAACGCCGTGTGGCGCGTGCACTGGGCCCTCGGCGGTGACGGCGGCATGCAGGCCGAGCAGTTCGACGCGGAGCCCACCGGAGAGATGGGGGAGGAGTCGGCGCTCCTGACCGGGGACATCACGCCCATCCGGCAGCCCACCACCGCGCAGTGGCAGGACCGGCGCTGGTGGCGGGTGCTCAATCCCGACGTGCTCAACGAGGACGGCCATCCGATCTCCTACCAGATCGACATGAAGAAGACCGACTCGTTCGTCTTCGCCGACGACCTCGCCGAGGCCCAGGCCGACGGGGGAGGCGAGGGCCACGAGCACGAGAGCGACCTCGGGTACGACGTCGCGTTCACCAACTACGACGAGTGTGAACGCTTCGCGGTGAAGAACCGCGGGGACTGCGGCGGCGGGGTCCAGGACTTCGTGGAGGACGGCAGCGAGGAGACGCTCGACGACGTCGTCTCCTGGGTGGCGGTCGGATTCCACCACGTGGCCCGTGACGAGGACCAGTCCCCGATGGAGATGCACTGGCAGGGGTTCTCGATGCTCCCCCGCGATCTCACCGCGCAGCGGTTCGACGTCCCCGAGGGGCACGAGGAGGTCAACGGGATCCCCGACTCCGAGTGGCACGAGTCCCCCACCGGGTGATCGGACCGCGTCGCAGTCCGCGGCGGGGGCGAGTTACAGGGTCCCCGCCGCGCCGTAGTGCGCGAGCTGGGTCGCGATCGCCTCGTGGCGCGGCGGCTCCTCGAGACCTCCGCGGATCCTCCGCAGCAGCAGCTCTCCGGCCCGCTCGCCGAGCTCCTCCGCGGAGTACTCGACCAGGGAGATCGGCATCCGGAACAATCCTGCCGTGCGGATCGCGTCGAAGCCGATGATCCGCAGCGGATCACCGGAGGCGGCCACCCACCGGCAGGCGGCGATCGTGTTGCGGTTGTTGGCGGCGAAGACCGCGGTGGGAGCCTCGGGGCCCGACATCAGGCGCCACATCTGCCGGTCGGCCTCGGCCTCGTCGGCCGCGAGCGTGACGATCCGGGCCCGGTCCCGTGGGCGCCCGCACTCCTCCTGGCCGGCGAGGTAGCCGCGCTCCCTCTCCTCGCCGGTGCGGGAGGCATGGGACAGCCCGAGGAAGGCGATGCGCTCATGACCCTCCAGCACCAGCCGACGGCTCGCGTCGCGGGCGCCGCCGAAGTCGTCGACCGTGACGGAGTCCGCCTGGGCGTCTGCCAGGCGACTGGTCACCGTGACCACGGGGAGCTGGTGGCACAGCTGGGCGAGGAAATCGTCGTCGTCGGCCGTCGGCACGACCACGAGCCCCTCGACGCGCCGCGCGGCGAGGCCGTCGGCAGCGCGACGCTCCCCACCTCCGTCGTCACCGCTGGAGCCGAACAGGAGCTGGAGCGACTCGCCCGAGACCACGCGGTCCACCCCGGTCGCGAGCTCGGCGTAGAAGGGGTTGGCGAGATTCGTGACGACCAGCCCCACCAGGCCGCTGCTGCTGCCCGACTTCAGGCCGCGCGCCCAGTCGTTGTGCCGGTAGCCCAGCTCCTCGACGGCCGCGAGCACACGAGCGGCGAGCTCGGGGCCCACCGTGCCCTCGCCCCGCAGAGTGCGCGAGACGGTCATCGGAGACACTCGCGCGCGCTGGGCGACGTCGCGCATCGTCGGTATCGTTCCCACGGCCTCAGCATGCCAAACCGACGAGGATCCTGGCAAAGGACGTTCGGTGCAGATCACCTGCGTACCGGGCGGGAGATTCGCGTACCCGGGGCCGGAGCGGGCTCACGCCTCCGGCCCGCCGAGCACTGCTCGGGGACCGGAGGCGTGAGCGCGAAGGCGGTTCCTGCCCGTGACCGGTGGAGACCGGCCGTCAGGCCTCGCCCCCGCCGGGACCCGACGCGGTGTCCGCGGGCAGCAGCGCCACGGCCCGCACTCCGCGGGGCTCGAGGGTGAGGACCCCCGCTCCGTCCCGGAGGGGAAGGTCCTCTCCCTCCTCGCCGAGGTAGCTGGTCGACCGTGCCGCCCGCACGTCGACCTGCGGCAGGGAGACCTGCACGGTGACGGGGTCCGCGGCGAAGGACTGCAGCTTGACCAGCACCGCTCCCTGCTCGCCCGCGGAGACCGTGACGACCTGGACCGCCTCGGCACCGTCCCCGGTGACCGCGAGGAGCTGCCCCTGCGGCGGCGGCACCGGTGCCCCCGGCGCGCCGTGCGCGGGCACCGCTACCGGCGGGTGGACGACGCTCGCGGCGGTCGCCGCCGCCAGCACGTCACCGTGGCGACCGCTGTCGCCCGGCACCCCCACCGCGTACTCGAAGGTGGTCTCGAAGGCCTGCTGGTTCGGGAAGTTGGTGTCCCAGACGTTGTTGTGCGCCCAGGAGTACACCGTGGCCGGCTCGCGCGGAGCCGTGCTGTCGGGGAAGGGGGCGTAGGGGAGCGCGATGACCCCGGACTCGACCAGCGGCGCATTGCGGGTGACCCAGGCGACGGATCCGTCCTGCTCCGACTCCATGCTCACCCAGTTGCGCATGGCCCGCATGTGCGTCGGCGCGCCGGGGATGGACGGCAGGTCGTCCCCGGCGATCCCCCCGGTGATCTCGAAGTGCACGCGGGGCTCCGCGAGGGCGAAGGGGAAGGCGAAGTACGCGCTCTCCTTCGTCTCCGTGGTCGGCTTGCGGAGGCGGTGCTCGATGCGCAGGAGGTTCTCGCCGTGCCGCAGACGCAGCGTCGTCCAGCCCTGCTCGATCCCCGCCGCGGTGAACTCCAGGACGAGCCGTTGCTCCACGCCGTCGTCGACCGCTTCGGTGAGCACCGACGGCCCGGCCAGGCTCCGGCTGCCGAGCAGCTCGAGTTTGGAGCTCGAGGAGGACCGGTTGGAATGGTGGTTGAAGCCGCTCGCCGTCGTGTACTCGTCGTAGACGTACTGATCGAATCCGAGCACGGAGTCCGGGTTGACCAGCTCGCGGTCGCCGGCGAGGTCGCGGATCGAGGTGATGCAGGAGCGGTTCGCGTCGTACTCGACACGCAGGAACTCGTTCTGAAGCACCAGGGCCTCGAGCGCGGTCCCCTCGGCGGTGTCGGAGCGCCGGGCGGCCGACGTCTCGGGGGCCGCCCGGACATCGAGACGGACGTAGCCGAGTGCGGGGACGTCCGGGACGGTGACCCGGATCCAGCGCCCGGCTTCGCGGAAGGTGTGGTTGACCTGCTCGGCCTCCGTATGGGCCAGCGGCTCGCCCGTGCGGGCGTCGAGGACCACGATCTCCTGGGAGAAGGGGACGATCGCCTCGCGCAGCAGGAACGACGCCGTGGTGGAGCCGGCCCAGCCGTGCGTGTTCACGGCCAGCACGGACAGCAGGGAGGAGGGATCCGAGCCCACCTGGTCCGCGAGCTCCGAGCTCGCCTTCTCCAGGAACTCCCGCGTGGCCTCCTCGGCATCGAGGGCGCGTGAGGCCTTCCACTGCCACTGCAGGCCACCGGAATCCATGCCGCGGTCCGAGGCGAGCCAGGAGTTCGATGCGCCCCAGGTGTGCTCGTCGAAGAGGGAGATCGCCTGGTAGCCGGCGTCGGCCAGACGGCGCTCGTCCCCGGCGTCCATGGCGTCCGTCCCGTCGATGCCGAGCATCTGGCCCGTCCGGGAGACGAAGTGGGCATCCCTGACGCGCGCCTGGGCGTCGCGGACCAGGGACTGGGGGAGCGCACCGGAGCCGACCCCCTCGACCCACCAGTCGCCCCAGTCCCCTTCGAAGGTGCGGATCTCGTCGCCGAGACGCTCCTGGGCATCCTCGAAGAAGGCCGTGCTGGTGGAGGTGACCAGCCGCGGCCACTGCCAGGTCTCGTTCCACTCCTTGGCGATCTCCGCGGCCTGGAGCCGGGCGGGGGCGTTGTCGCCGCCGCGGCCCTGGGTCCGCAGGTGCAGCACGTCCCACGGGTACGGGTCCCGCGTGGAGACCTCCTCCCCGTGCCAGCCGAAGATTCCCGGCGGGTAGGGATAGGGCAGGTGGGCGAGATTCGAGAGGTAGGACGGCAGCAGGCGGTCCACCTCCGCGTACGACTCGTGGAGGCCGACGTGCGGTCCCTCCATGTAGGCCCCGCCGTGGGGGCTGTCGGTCTTCCACACGAGGACCTCCGCGCCGGAGGGCGCCCTCCAGCGGAACAGCCGCGGGAGGTCGTCGTCGCCGTGGGTATGGGGCATCGAGCGGCCGGCCCAGTTGTGCGCGACCGAGAGGTAGCGCACGCCGGCGTCGCTGAGAGCCTGGGGCAGGCCGACGGGCTGCCCGGGGACGTCGGTCTGCATCGCGCTGGGGAGCTCGACGCCGTACTTCCGGCTGAACTCCACCGTCGGGCGCAGCATCTCGTGGAGCTCATCGGTCGAGCAGGTGTCGAGGTGGACGTTGTACGGGAGCGCCGAGAGCTCGATGCGGCCCTCACGGATCCGACGGACGAGCTCGTCGATGCGCGCACGGGGGCGGGAGCGCATCCAGTCGTCCACGACCCAGCGGGATTCGACGGTCCACCGGAACCTGACGTCCTCGGGCCAGTCGTCCGTGGCCCGGCACAGGTCCAGGGCGGAGTCGATGTACGAGCGCTGCTCGGCACGGATGCGCGGCTGCGGATCGGTGTACCCGATGTCGAGGTGCGAGTGGTGCACCAGGTGGATGGTCCATTCCCGCGGGACATCCAGGACGACGTCGGTCCCTGCGTCGACCTCGGTGGTGCGCACGGCGACGTGCACCGTGGTCTCCTGCGCGAACAGCGGCACCAGGATCCGCACGGTGCCCTCGGGCGCGGGCGCCTCCGCGGTGCGCACCGTGGAACCGTCCCCGTCGGTGATGTGGACGTCCGCGGGAGACAGGGAGCCCCTCACGCCGGGCGGGAGGTCGAGACGCAGTGCGCGCATCCGGGCGCCGTCGTCGTCCTTCCTGATCAACGGTTCGCAGACGACCGCGATGGTCTCGTCTCCCACCGGGATCCACGCGCGGGCGGAGGCCTCGAGCAGACGCTCGCGGTGGCCTGGTCCTCGCGCGACCAGTGATGTCTTCGGCATGGGGCTGCACTCTCCTTGTGCTGTGGCGCGTTCGTGCCGGACTCCTCGTGCGCGCTGCGGCCCTCGCAGGATCGGCGCGGACCGGCGCACATTCGGTGTCAGGAAAGATATCGGTACCAAGCAGGTCGGTCAAGGTTCTGCGCCGCCCGAGGACCGTTCTTCCCCCAGGTCATCGATGTTTCGGCGATCACTGCAGGTCAACGTCAACCTGCGTGGCCTTCTCACCCTGTGGACCTTGACGGGGTGGAAGGGTAGCGATACCTTTCAGAAGCCTTCGAGGTGGCGGCGCCCCGGGTCCACCCCGAGGGCCTTCGCAGTCACCCACCTTCGACGACCTCGCCGCACTCCCGTACCCCCGGGGTCGGCACAGCAGAACCGACCCTGCTGACGTCCGGCGACATCGCAGTCGGCGACCGGACCACGGCATGACTCGACCCGTTGCTCGCGGAAGCCCCGAGACTTCCCGACCGAAGGAGCCAGAACCCATGGAGGATGCTCTCCCGACCGTCGCGACTTCCCCGCCCGGTGCGGGCACGGGGCGGAGCTCGCCCCGGAGCCGTGACCCCGCACCGAAGTCCTCACCAGGACGTTCAGGGCGCCGCCGGGTCACGGGCTATCAGTGGCGCAGCATTCGCGCCGGGCTGCTGTACGTCTCCCCGTGGCTGATCGGGCTGATGGTCTTCATCGTGTACCCGGTGGTCTACTCGATCGCGCTGAGCTTCACCCGGTACTCGGGGATGGAGGCGCCCACCTGGGTCGGCATCCAGAACTACATCTCGGCGTTCACCGATCCGCTGGTGCACAAGGCGGCCTCGAACACCGCGTACTACGCCATCATCGCGATCCCGCTGGGCCTGCTGATCGCGCTCGTGCTCGCCATCGCCATGAACCAGAACGTCCGCGAGGTCGCCCTGTACCGGACGATCTTCTACGCCCCGTCCCTGATCCCGGCCTTCGCGATGTCGTTCATCTTCATCGTGTTCCTGAACCCGAAGTTCGGCCTGTTCAACCAGATCCTGGGGCTCTTCGGCGGGCAGAACGTGAACCTGCTCGGCGACCCGCAGGGTGTGAAGATCGCGATCATCCTGATGGCCCAGTTCGGGGCCGGGAACGCAGCGCTGATCTTCCTCGCCGGACTGCGGAACGTGCCGAAGACCCTGTACGAGGCGGCCCGCGTTGACGGGGCGAGCCCGCTGCGTCAGTTCTTCACCATCACGCTGCCGCTGATCTCCCCGGTGGTGCTGTTCAACCTCATCACCGGGGTCTCCGGCGCGCTGCAGGTCTTCACCGAGGCCTACGTCGTCACCGATGGCACCGGCGAACCCGACGCCGGAGCGCTGTTCTACATGATGTACCTCTACCGCAACGCCTTCGGCTTCGCCGAGCTCGGCTACGCCTCCGCGCTGGCGGTCCTGCTGTTCCTCGTGGGGTTGATCCTCGCCCTGCTGATCTTCTGGCTCTCGCGCCGGCTCGTGAACTACGACGTGGAGGCGAACTGACATGGCCACGACCCCGCTGACCGACAAGACCTCGCTCCGGGCCCGCGGCCGGGCCGAGCGACAGAGCGAGCTGAACCGGCGCGCGGACGGCACCCGGCGGCCCTGGTGGTCGAGCACCCTCGCCCGCGTGGTGATGGTCGTGCTGAGCCTGCTCTTCCTGCTGCCCATGTACTGGATGATCGTCTCGGCGCTGAAGTCCGACGAGGAGCTGGCGCAGTTCCCGCCCACCCTCCTCCCGCAGACGTGGGAGTTCGAGAACTTCCTCCACGCCCTCAACGCGATGCCGTTCCTGCAGTTCTTCCTGAACTCCTCGATCATCACGGTCAGCGTCGTGATCCTCTCGGTGCTGTCGAACTTCGTGGTCGCCTACGGATTCGCCTGCATCGAGTGGCGCGGGCGCGACACGCTCTTCTACGTGGTCATCGCGACCCTCTTCCTCCCGTTCCCCGTCACGCTGATCCCCATGTTCGACTTCTGGTCGAGCCTGGACCTGGTCAACACCCTGTTCCCTCTGATCATCCCGGCGGCCTTCGGGTCCGCGTTCTACACGTTCCTGCTGCGCCAGTTCCTGCTGCAGATCCCCAAGGACATGCTCAACGCCGCCCGGGTCGACGGCGCGCGGGAGTGGACGATCCTGTGGCGCCTGGTGTTCCCGACCTCCCTGCCCGCGCTGACGACGGTGGCGATCTTCGCGGCGGTCGCTTCCTGGAACGACTTCATGGGCCCGTTGATCTACCTGCAGGACCAGAGCGTGCAGACGCTCTCGATCGGTCTGCAGGCCTTCCGCTCCGTCAACGCCCAGGACGTCTCCTTCAACCAGCTGATGGCCGCCTCGTTCCTGGTGATCCTGCCGCTGCTGATCCTCTTCTTCATCTTCCAGCGGTACTTCATCCGCGGCATCACGATCGGAGGCTTCAAGTGATCTCCCGACGACACTTCCTCGGCGGCTCCGCCGCCGCGGCAGGCCTGGCTCTGCCCTCCTGCGCCCGCGTCCCCGCCGACGGGGAGCACGTCATCCGCTACTGGGGGATGGGTGCTGCCGACTCCGACAAGGACAAGGCCGTCCGCGAGGCTTTCGTGGGGACCGACGCGGGCAAGGACGCGCAGATCTACATCGACCAGGTGCCCTCCAACGGCGCCGGGGACATGAGCTCGATCATCACCGCGGTCCGCGGCAACACGGCTCCGGACCTGTGGTGGATGGGACGCTTCACCGCCGTCCAGACGGCCTCCATCGGTCTGCTCGAGCCCCTCGACCCGCTGATCGAGAAGTACGAGGACGTCTCCCCGGAGGAGTTCAAGCGCCAGTGGCTCCAGTTCGCCGTGGACGAGTTGACGTACGAGGGCCAGATCTACGGGCTGCCCACGGACACCGACGCCCGCTCGCTGATGTACAACGAGGACGTCATGAAGGAGGCCGGCATCGACCTCGACCTGCTGGACCCCGAGCAGCACGTGATGACCTGGGACGAGCTGCGAGAGGTCGCCCGGACGATCACGAAGACCGACGCCCGCGGCAACTACACCCGCTTCGGCTTCGCGCCCTGGCTCGATGAGGGATGGGCCTACACCTGGGGCTTCGGGCTCGGCGCGCAGGCGTACGACAACGACACGGCGACGGTCACCCTCGATTCGCCCGAGTGGGAGGCCGTCTACGGCCTCTACGCGGACTGGGCGGAGGAGTTCCCGTACTCGATGGTCGACACCTTTTTCGCGACGTACCAGCCGCCGAACGCGCCGCCCAGCCAGAGCGCCATGTTCAGCGGCCGGCTGGGGTTGACCACGACGGGCCCGTGGTCCCTCGAGGGCAACGAGAAGTACGCCCCGGACCTCCCGCTGAAGTTCACCTGGCTGCCCGTCAGCGAGGCGGGCGCCGAGACGTACACCTGGTCCGGCGGCTTCTCCCTGGCGATCCCGAAGGGCGCCCACATCACCCGGACGCTCTGGGAGTACATCAAGTTCCATGCCGGGTTCGAGGGGCAGTCGATCATCCAGCCCTCGATGGGCAACCTTCCCACCAACCTGCGCGCGATCGAGGAGAAGAAGTACAACCCGGCGGCGGAGATCTTCCGGCAGATGCTCCCGACGTCGATCGCCCGACCGCCGGTCCCGGCGGGACAGGCCATCTGGGACACCCTCGATCGCACCCGCGCGGCGGTGCCGATCGGCTCGGAGACGCCCGCGGAGGCGGTAGCGATCAACCAGGCCTACGTCAAGCCCAAGATGGACCTGTTCCCCGGCTACACGATGCCGGAGACCTACGGGCAGCCCAATGAGATCCCCGGCGGCTGAGCCCCACGAGCCCCATGAGCCCGACGACGCGCGGGCGCAGCGCCGACATCATGACCCACCCCCGGAAGGACCCACCATGACGAATGCTCCGACGCACCGCGCCGGGAAGCCCCCTGTCCTGCTGATCGATGCGGGCGGTGTGCTGCTGCTGAACAACCATGAGCTGCTCCTCCCGCTCCTCGCGGAGTACAGCGGACTCCGCACCCCCGAGGACTATCAGCGGGTGCACTTCGCGTGCCACAACAGCACCTTCTCCGGAGTCCGGCCCGACGGTGACTACTACCGCCGCTTCGGCGAGGTCGCCGGTGTCGCCGATGACGAGCTCGAGGAGTTCACCGAGGCCTTCCGCGCGCTCTCGCACACCCGGAACATGTGCCATCTGGCGCACCCGCCGGCGCGCCGCCTCCTGGGCCTGGTGCGGGCCGCGGGCATCGCGACCGTCGTGGTCTCCCAGGCCGACGGCACCGCGGCACAGCTCCTGCGGGAGGCCGAGATGTGCCAGATCGGCGAAGGGCCGGGCGTCGAGGTCGACGGGATCGTGGACAGCGAGCTCGTCGGGTTCGACAAGCCGGACCCCGAGATCTTCCGCTGCGCCCTGGATCTGGTGGGGGCGAGCCCGGGGCAGGCCGTCCACCTCGGCGACACGGTCCCCGCCGACGTCCGCGGAGCGCAGGCGGCGGGGATCCGCCCCGTCCACTACGACCCCTTCGGCGACTGCGAGGACCTCGCGGACGACCACGAGCACGTCCGACGCCTGGAGCAGACCTGCGACCTGCTCCTGCAGCACCAGCAGGCGCGCTGATCGCGCCCGGGGCCCTCACCGCGCCGAGGTGCCGATCAGCGCTCCGATCAGGCTCGCCCGCTCGGCGCCCAGCGCCCCCTGGACCACGGGCGGCGCCGCCGTCATCAAGGAGGTGAGCTGCGCGTGCAGCGGGGGGAAGAGCAGATCCGCCGAGGCGGCCATGGATCCGCCGATCACGAGCCGCTCGGCCCGGAAGGCGCGCAGCCAGGGCGCGAGGGCGGTGCCGAGCACCTCCATGCCGGCGGTGAGGATCTCGGCGGCGTCCCGGTGGCCGCGACGGGCGAGCTCGGCGATCTCCGCCACGTCGACCGTGCGTCCCGCCCGGTCACGGAACGCTCCGATCAGCGCGCGGCGGGAGACGTGCTCCTCGAGCGGGGCGCCGTCCACCTCGACCGTGTGGAGATTGCCGTCCGCGGGCACCTCCGTGCCGGTGGTGAGGCAGCGGCCTCGGTCGATGAACGCGCTGCCGATCCCGGTGCCGAGGGTCATCGAGACGCATCGGCGCGCGCGACCACCCGCCCCGGCCGCCCATTCGCCCAGGCCGAAGGCCTCGGCGTCGTTGACGAACCGCAGCGTGCCGGGATCCCGGTCCCAGCGCGAGGCGAGCTCCTCCCGCACGTCCACGGCGCGCAGGCGGGCGAACTTCTCGACGCCCTCGAAATCGCCGATGCCGCGGGAGTAGTCGAACGGGCCGGGGACGGCGATCGCGATCCGGGTGGTGTCCAGGTGCCGCTCGCGGACGCAGCCGGCGATCTGGTCCAGCACCTGGTGCGCCGGGGCGTCGGCGTCGAGAGGGCGGCGCTGCTCGTCGCGGATCCGCAGCTCGGTGTCCACGATGGCGGCAGAGACGTGGGTGCCGCCGATGTCCACGGCCGTGACGGTGGGCGATCTCCGGTGGTCGCGATGCATGTGCTCATCCTCGAGGGCTCGGCGCCGGGGTGCAATGACGATCTCTGGTAACGTTACCAAGCAACACGCATCAGATGCACCCTGTTGAACTGCATCTCCTCAACTTAGCTGCGAGATGAGCTCTCAGGTGCGGGATTCGGAAAGGTACCGATAACGCGATGGGTACGAGCACGATGCAGGTCCCCGCCAGCGCGGCGCACCGCAACTACGACAAGCGCCCCGTGATGGACGTCCCCGGCGATCACCCGGCCTGGAGCGGACGCGAGGCCTGGACGGCGATCACCGCGCACGCGGCCGGCGGCACGATCGTCGTCGACGCCTACCCGGCCAGTGACGTGCAGGCGCTCGGTGCGGTGGCCCACGAGGCCCTGCCTCGCGCCGAGGTCATCGACGTCGAGCGGGAGGCCGCGCTCGACCCGGACCGGATCCAGTCCCTGCTCGAGCGGAACCTCACCGCCGATCGGGTCTTCGGGCTCGTCTCCCACCACCGCCTCGAGGAGTTCTACGACGCATCCCGCCTGCGCGCGCTCGCCGAACGGGTCTCCTCCGCCGAGCACCAGTGCGTGCTCGTGGGGTGGGGGGCGTCGCTGGTCCCGCTGGCGCCCTCGGCCCTCGTTCTGGCGGATCTCGCGCGCGCAGAGATCCAGCGTCGATACCGTGCCGGCGCGGGCAACTGGCGTGCGGACAACGGCGACCAGGATGCACTGGCGAAGTTCAAGCGCGGCTACTTCGTCGAATGGCGCGTGGCCGACCGGCACAAGACCGGTCTGCTCGAGCGCGCCGACTTCGTGCTCGACGCCAACGGTCCGCTCGAGACAGCACCCATGACCACCGGTGACGCGCTGCGCGAGGGGCTCCGCTCTGCGGTGCATCGCCCCTTCCGTCTGGCGCCCTTCTTCGACCCCGGGGTCTGGGGCGGTCAGTGGATGAAGGAGGTGTGCGGTCTCGACCCGGAGCAGGACAACTACGCCTGGTGCTTCGACTGCGTGCCGGAGGAGAACAGTCTGCTGCTGGCCGTCGGCGACCAGGTCCTCGAGATCCCGGCGATCGATCTCGTCCTCTCGCATCCGCGCGAGCTGCTCGGGGAGCGCACCTTCGCCCGCTTCGGCGCCGAGTTCCCGATCCGCTTCGACTTCCTGGACACGATGGACGGCGGCAATCTCTCCCTCCAGGTCCACCCGCTGACCGAGTACATCAAAGAGACCTTCGGGATGACGTTCACGCAGGACGAGAGCTACTACCTGCTCGACGCCGCCGAGGACGCGAGGGTCTACCTCGGGCTCCGCACGGACGCCGACCCGGAGGAGATGGTCTCCCGGCTGCGCAGCGCCGATGCCGGGGAGAGCTCCTTCCCCGCGGAGCGGTTCGTCAACACCTTCCCCGCGAGGAAGCATGACCACTTCGCGATCCCGGCCGGGACCGTGCACGCCTCCGGGGCCGGGTCGATGGTCCTCGAGATCTCGGCGACCCCGTACATCTTCACCTTCAAGATGTGGGACTGGGGCCGCGTCGGCCTCGACGGCGCACCCCGACCGATCCACCTCGAGCACGCCCTCGCGTCGGTCCAGTGGGATCGCGACACCGAGTGGACGAGGCAGCAGCTGGTCGACCGCGTCGTGCCGATCGCGGAGGGGCCGGGATGGCGCGAGGAGCGCACCGGCCTGCACGAGCTGGAGTTCATCGAGGTGCGACGGCACTGGTTCACCGACGCCGTGGACCATGACACCGAGGGGACGGTCAACGTGCTCAACCTGGTCGAAGGACCGGAGGCGGTCGTCGAGAGCCCGCACGGCGCCTTCGCGCCCTTCGTCGTGCACTACGCGGAGACCTTCATCGTCCCGGCCGAGGTGGGGGCCTATCGGATCCGTCCCCACGGCGTCGGGGAGGGCGTGCAGCACGCGACGGTGAAGGCGTTCGTCGACGGCACCGCCGCCAGAGCCTCCTAATGCTGCTGGAGATCACCAACGACCCCCGGCCGTACGCCTGGGGCTCCCGCTCGAAGATGGCGGAGTTCCTCGGCCGCTGCCCCAGCGGGGAACCCGAGGCGGAGCTCTGGCTCGGAGCGCACCCACTGTGCCCCAGCCACATCGTGGTGCCGGATGCGGCCGACCGCCATGAGAGCCTCGACGCCCTGATCGCCGCGGACCCGGTGCGCACCCTCGGTGAGGACCGGGCCTCGGACCAGCTGCCGTTCCTGATGAAGGTCCTGGCCGTCGAGGAGCCGCTGTCGCTCCAGGTCCACCCCGATGCCGACCAGGCCGCGCGAGGGTACGCGGTGGAGAGCCGCCGCGGCGTCCCGAGCACGAGCGCCACCAGGACCTACAAGGACCCGCGGCACAAGCCGGAGCTCGCCCTCGCCCTCGAGGCGCCCTTCGAGACCCTGGTGGGGCTGAAGCCGAGCGCCCGGAGACGACTGATGTTGCAGGAGCTGATCACCCGGGCCGCCCATCGCCCGCGCGCCCAGCAGGTGCTCACCCGCTGGGCCCGCTCGCTGGAGGGGGCGTGCGGGGACCGGCTGCGTTGCCTCGTGGGTGATCTCCTGGACGCCGGCAGCGCGGAGCTGGTCGAGGCCGTGACCGAGGCCGTCGAGTCGGCGATCCCGATCGAGGGTGCCGACCCGTCGCTGCAGGACGACCTCCGCGCCCTCGCGCGCCTCGTGACGGTGCGCCCCGGGGACCCCGGGATCCTCGCCGCCGTGCTCCTGAACACCCTGAGCCTGCGCGAGGACGAGGCGGCGTACGTCCCTCCGGGGGCGCTCCATGCACATCTCGGGGGACTCGCCGTCGAGGTCATGGCCGCCTCGGACAACGTCGTGCGCGGAGGGCTGACGGACAAGCACGTCGACGCGCGTGAGCTGGAGCGGATCGTCTGCGCGGATCCGCTGGAGGACCCGACCTGCCGGCCCGATCGGTCGCAGCCCGACGTCGCGGTCTACCGTCCCCGGGAACCGGACTTCGAGCTGCACCTGGTCACCGCCCCGTCACCCGCGGCCGCGCCCTCCACCGGGCAGGGACGGGAGCGGGAGGGGACCGTGGTCGATCTCCGGGGACCGGCGATCGCCCTCGCGCTCGACGGTGCCCCCCGGCTGCGGGGAAGGACGCAGCAGCTCGAGCTGCGGCGGGGCCGGGCACTGTTCATCGCGGCCGACGAGCCGGCGTTGACCGTCTCGGGTCACGGCAGGGTCGCCCTGGCGATGGCCGGGGACATGCGCCTCAGGCGCGGGTGAGGATCGCGTCGGCGAAGATCTCGGTGACCTCGGGGACCAGCTGCAGGTTGAACAGCGGCTCGAACAGCTCCGCCTCCAGCAGGACCAGGCCGTGCTCGGCGGAGTCAACGGTGTCGATGCGGCTGTACAGCGGTGCGGGCAGCCCGGTGACCTCGCAGACCGCCTCCAGCACCTGTCCGGCGAAGGCCTCCTCACGGGCCGTGGCGCGGAGCACCACGGGGGACTCGCGGTAGACCCCGCCGCGCAGGCCGCCGCCCCGCTCGAGCAGGGCGCCCTTGGCGATCGCGTGCGTGACCTCCCCGTCGACCACGTAGAGCGCCTTCTCCCGGCCCTCGGAGAGCTCCGGCACCTCGGGCTGCAGCATCACGACGCCGCCCTCGGTGAGGATCGCGCGCCCGAGCTCGAGGGCGGCGGGGGAGTCGCGGGCGAACAGCCCGGTGTGTCGGGCACCGGCCCCGACGGTCGGCTTCACCACCACGTGCGGCGTCGAGCTCCCCTCCGTGGCCAGCGCGGCCTCGAGGGTGGGCATCTCGAGGTGGTAGCTCGTGGGCACGACAGCGACGCCGGCCTCCTCGAGCTGGGCGAGGTAGCTCTTGTCCATGTTCCAGCGCACCATCTCGGGCTCGTTGAGCACCCGGGTGAGCGTCCCGACCCGGTCCAGCCATTCCTCGAAGCGGGCCGGCCGCTCGGCGTAGTCCCAGGGGCTGCGGATCACCAGCAGGTCGAAGGCGGCCCAGTCCACCGCCGGATCGTGCCAGACGGTGAGCTCGGCCTCCGCGCCCCGTCGCCGCAGCGCCTCCAGGAGCGGGACGGCATCGAGATGCGGATCGGCGGCCGTGAAGGTCGCGGGGTCCGTCACGACGAGGCCGATGCGGGTCATGGCCGTGACCCTAACAGCGCCGGGGAGCGCCGCACCGTGGGCGTCCGCCGGGGCGCGCGCGGAGTGCATCGACATGCGCCACGGAGCTGACAGCTCGGGGGATCTGCTTGTCCGACAATCACTTTTGACCCCATGACCTGCAAATCGACTCGTCCAGTGACCTCTCAGGTGGCTATCGGGGGCCACGTGTGCGAGTATCTATGCGGCCCCAAGCGTGATTGTGACGTGCGGGACCGCGCTCCGAGAAGAGCGCGGATCCCACCGCAGCCGTCGAGAAGGACATCCCCGGAGCAGGTGCGAGGCACCGCCCGGGTCGATGTCGGACGGGACGCGCTCAGGGGGCCGAATGCCGGTCGGCCCGCTGTGGGGTACCCCCTGACGTCAGCGCGCTCTCGCGTCCGCGTCGCGACGCGCCGGCAGAGAGTGACCGGATCGTCCGCGAAGAAAGGAAGTGCAGTGCCGCCCGCGCCCACAGGGGAGATATCCCAGCTCGGAACCATCGGTGTCATCCTCCTCCTGCTGCTGTTCTACGGCGGCACGATGTGGATGTCGGTGGCGATCTCCCGCAAGAAGGAGAACGCCGACGACTACATGACGGCCGGCAACAAGATCGGCTTCGGCGTCTCCGCCGCCTCCATGACCGCGACCTGGATCTGGGCGTCCTCGATGTACGCCTCGGTGACCGCGGGCTACACGTACGGCGTCTCCGGCCCCATCCACTACGGGCTGTGGGGAGCGCTGATGATCCTGTTCATCTACCCCTTCGGCAAACGGATCCGGAAGGTCGCCCCCAAGGCGCACACCCTCGCCGAGGTCATGTACGCCCGCCACGGCCGCTCCTCCCAGCTGATGCTCGCCGGCTCCAACGTGCTCGGCTCGGTCATCTCGCTGACCTCCAACTTCATCGCCGGCGGCGCACTGATCGCGATGCTCTCCCCGATGAGCTTCGGCCACGGCATCGTCATCATCGCGGGCGGAGTGCTGCTGTACACCCTGTGGTCCGGTTTCCGCGCCTCGGTGCTGACGGACTTCGCGCAGGTCATGGCCATGCTCGGAGCAGCCGTCGTGATCATCCCGGCGGTGTTCTTCGTCGTCGGCGGACCCTCGCTGTTCGTCGAGGGCGCTGCGAACGGCAACGTCACCCCTGCGCAGGAGAGCTTCTTCTCCTCCGACGCCTTCATGAACCAGGGCGCCCCCTACATCGCTGCGGTGCTGGCCTACGCGATCGGCAACCAGACCATCGCCCAGCGCCTGTTCGCGGTGCGTGAGGACCTCATCAAGCCCACCTTCATCACCGCCACCATCGGCTACGGCGCGACGGTGATCGGCATCGGCATGCTCGGCGTGATGGCGCTGTACCTGGGCATCGAGCCCATGAACGGCGATGTCAACAACCTGATGCCGCAGATGGTCGGCACCTACCTGCCCGCCGCCCTGATAGCTCTCGCTTTCATCATGATCATCGGCTCGCTGTCCTCGACCGCGGACTCTGACTTGTCGGCGCTCAGTTCGATCGTGATGACTGACATCTACGGGCAGTCCGTGGGTCGTGCCCAGGCCGATCCCAAGAGGATGCTGCTGATCGGCCGGATCACCATGATCGTGGCCACCGCCGCGGCGCTGTACTTCGCCACCGCGAGGTTCAACATCCTCGACCTGCTGGTGTTCGTCGGCGCCCTCTGGGGCTGCCTGGTGTTCCCGGTCATCGCGTCCTTCTACTGGAAAAAGATCACCAACAAGGCGTTCACCGTCTCCGTGATCGCCGCGCTGGTGGTGTTCTTGCCGGTGCGTTTCGCCCTGATCCCGCTGGTCGGCCCCTGGGCGCTGTTCGTCGAGCTGCTCGCGATCGTCGGGGTCGGCGTGGTGCTGGGCATCATGTCCTTCGGCTTCTTCGGCCTGCGCCCCGCCGTGATTATCGGCGCGATCGCCACCGCGGCCGTGCTGCCCTTCGGCTTTGGCTACCTGCGCGACTACGAGACACTGTCCGGCTCGCTGGTCGCCTACTCGGTCTCGTTCCTGGTCTGCTACCTGATGAGCGTTCGTTCGAAGCAGGACTTCGACTTCTCGGTGATCAGCAGGATCACCGGTGACTTCGACGAGGAGGACGAGACCGCCGGTTCCGTCCCCGAAGGCCCCTCACCGGCCGCCGAGGCGACCGACGCCGCCGACCGCTGACCCGCCCTGTCCCGCGGCGGGCGCCCCGCTCCGTCGCCCCACTCGAAAGGAGAGCCATGACTGCTCTGCTGACCGCCTATGTGCTCATGTGGCCGGTGCTCGTGCTCGGCATCCTGATCACCATTGCCGGCGGCTTCGCCAAGGACGTCAAGGAGGCCCGCCAGGAGGGCCGCACGGTCATCTGACGAGGCCCGCCCGGCGTTCGCAGCCGGCCCGGGCACCACGACGACGCCCGCCGCTCCCGAGACGGGGCGGCGGGCGTCGTCGGGCGCGGAGTCGGAGCAAGCCGGTGGTCCGGCCTCGATCAGCTCCCGACGCTGCTGGCGCGATAGGCGTCCTTGAGGATCTGCAGCGAGGCCATGGCCTCGCCCGGCCCGATCCAGAACGGCTCGGGGCCGTCGAGGGCGGCGTGGAAGTCGCGGATCAGCTCCTCGTGGGAGACGCCCCAGTAGGCGCGGCCGCCCGCGGTCGCGACTCGGTCGGACCAGGTGTCGACCCGCCCGTCGGCCCAGTGCACTGTGAGCCCGCCGCCGCGCCCGGAGCGCAGCTCGAGGTAGGCGTTGTCGGTGGCGATCTCGAGCTCGACGGGACGTGCCAGGGGCGCGGTGAGCGTGGCGTAGAAGGTGGTGGTGATCCCGGAGGCGTGGTGGAGCACCAGGTCCGCGGTGTCCTCGACCTCGGTGACGCCGGCGAACTTCTTCTGCGAGACCAGGCCCTCGGTGCGCTCGACGGGGCCGATCAGCCACTGCACCAGGTCGAGGGTGTGGATCGCCTGGTTGATCAGCAGCCCGCCGCCGGAGCTCTCCCAGCGGCCGCGCCACGGCTTGGCCGCGTAGTAGTCGGCGGTGCGGCTCCACACCACCGAGGCCCAGGCGCCCTGGACGGCGCCGAGCTCACCGCCGGCGAGCAGCCTCGCGAGCTCCTGGCTGGCACGGTTGTAGCGGTTCTGGAAGCAGATCCCGATCTTCGCGGCGCCCGCGCCGCCGTCGGCCCGGGGTGTGGTCACCGATCCCAGGGCCTCGACCAGTCGCGCTCCCTCGTCGAGGGTGTGGGCCACCGGCTTCTCCTGCAGCACGTGCACGCCGCGCTCCAGCGCGGCGAGGGACGGGCCGACGTGCTGGTCGTGCGGGGTGGTCACGTGCACGGCGTCCGGGCCCTGGGCGTCGATCAGCTCCTCGACCGAGGAATAGGTGGGCAGGCCGGTCTCGGCGGCGGCCCGCTCCCGGGCGGCGGGGTCGGTGTCGGCGAGTCCGACCAGCTCGAGGCCGTCGATCGCCCCGATCGCTCCGACGTGGACGACGGACACGTCCCCGTAGCCGACCAGGCCGATACGTCGCTGGGCCATGTGCTGCGCCTCCTCGCCGCTCCACTGCGGCACGTGGGTGAGATCTGCTCCGTCGCCATCCTCGCCCGCGGCCGTGACGAGCGGAAACAGTTGCCGCGCGGTGCCGAGGGTCTACTCCGCCCTGCTCAGGGCACGATCCACCCGGCGGCCCGGAACAGCTCGTACCACTCCGCACGGGTCAGCGGGATATCGGAGCCCTCGGCGGAATCGGCCACCCGCTGCGGCGTCGTGGTGCCGAGGACGACCTGCATCTGCGCCGGGTGGCGGGTGATCCACGCGGTCGCGATCGCCTCGGGGGCGACGTCGTACTGCGCGGCGAGCCGGTCGATGACCGCGTTGAGCTCGGCGTAGTCCGGGTGCCCCAGGAAGACCCCGTCGAAGAACTGCGCCTGGAACGGCGACCACGCCTGGACGGTGATGTCGTGCAGGCGGCAGTAGTCGAGGATCCCGCCGCCGTCGCGCACGATCGCCTGGTCGGTGCCCTGCATGTTCGCGGCCACGCCCTGCGCGATGAAGGTCGAGTGCGTGATCGACAGCTGCAGCTGGTTGGCGACGATCGGCTGGTTCAGATGCTTGGCCAGCAGGTCGATCTGGCGCGGGGTGTGGTTGGAGACGCCGAAGCTGCGGACCTTGCCGCTGGCGTGCAGCTCGTCGAAGGCCCGGGCGACCTCATCGGGCTCGACCAGGGCATCGGGACGGTGCAGCAGCAGGATGTCGATGCGGTCGGTCCCCAGTGCGCGCAGCGAGCCCTCGACGGACTCGATGAGATGCTCGTAGGAGTAGTCGAAGTAGGGGCCCTCGGGGACGATCCCGGCCTTGGTCTGGATCGTCACCTGATCGCGCTCGGAGGGCGTCAGCTGCAGGGCCTGGGCGAAGCGCTCCTCGCAGCGGTGCTTCGAGCCGCCGTAGATGTCGGCGTGGTCGAGGAAGTCGATGCCGGCGTCCCGGGCGGTGCGCACCAGGGTGCGGATCTCGTCGTCGGACTTCTCGGCGATACGCATCAGCCCCAGCACCACGTTCGGTGCGGAGATGTCGGTGTGCGGCAGGGCGAAATGCTTCATGGGATGACCTCAGGTCGCAGGGGAGAGTCGTGGGACAGGGGTGCGGCACCGTCGCGGGGCGTCGGTGCCGGGGACGAGCCTATGCCCGTCGGCCGACGGAGCGCACCCCCTGCGCGAGCGCTTTCCATCCTTCGGGACGACGATGCCCTGCGCACCTCGTCCTGCCTAGGCTGGACCCGGTGACCACGCCCTACCCCTCCTCCCACGTCCCGCCCGCCCCGTCCGTCCCCACGCGCCGTGAGAAGGCGGGAGCCCGGATCACGCTGACCCTCGCCTCGCTGGCGATGATCGGGCCGTTCACCATCGACACCGTCTTCCCGGCCTTCACGCGCATCGGTGCGGAGTTCGGCAGCGATGCGGTCGCCCTCCAGCAACTGGTCTCCGCCTACCTGGCCGCCTTCGCGATCATGTCGATCTTCCACGGCCCCCTCTCGGACGCGCTGGGCCGCAAGAAGGTCATGATCGGCGGGCTGGTGATCTACCTGATCGGCATGCTCGGCAGCGTGCTCGCCCCCACCCTCGGCAGCCTCGTCCTGATGCGCGTGCTGCAGGGGATGAGCGCCGGTGCGGCCACCATCGTCTCCCGCGTGGTCATCCGTGACATGTTCTCCGGCTCCGAGGCACAGCGTCTGATGGCGCAGGTCATGATGATCTTCTCGGTCGCCCCGGCGGTCGCGCCGATCTTCGGCGGCTGGCTGCTGCTGCTCGGGGACTGGCGCTGGGTGTTTGGCGGGGTCGGCGCCTATGCCCTGCTGGTGCTGGTCGCGGCCACGCGACTGCCGGAGACGCTCCCCCCGGAGGCCCGCAACCCCTTGCGCGTCGGGGCGCTGCTGGGGTCGCTGTGGCATGTGGGTCGCTCCCCGGTGATGCTGCGGATCGCCGCGGCGTCCGCATGCGGGTTCGCCTCCCAGTTCGTGTTCATCGCCGGCGCCTCTCTGCTGGTGGTGCGTCTGCTGGGCCTCGGGGAGCAGGACTTCTGGGTGCTGTTCGTGCCGCTGATCATCGGCATGATGTCCGGCGCCTTCGTCGTGGGCCGGGCCGCGGACCTGATGGATCGCAGCCGCCTCATCAGCCTCGGATTCCTCGGGACCCTCGCAGCGACCGTCCTGAACCTGGTGCTGGTCTCGTTCGCGCCCCCGTTTACGGGCGGGCTGAGCTGGTCGCTGCTGCTGGCGGTGACCGGGCCGATGCTCATCGCGTTCACCGTCGCACTCCTCTTCGCCCCGATCCAGCTCGAGGTGCTCGACCTGTTCCCGCACGAGCGGGGTGCGGCCGCCTCGCTGGGCACCTTCTTCGGTCTGGTGCTCAACGCCCTGCTCGCCGGAGTCGTCGCGCCGATGGTCACCGCGAGTCTGAGCACGCTCGCCCTCGCCTCGCTGGGGTTCGCGGTGCTCGGCGCGATCCTGTGGACGTGGCACGTGCGGACCGTCCGCGCCCCGCAGGATGCCTGAGCTCTCTCGCAGCGGAGGGTCGACTACTGGCGCGTCAGCATGAGCACTGGTCATATCGCCAGAGCGCATGCTCACGCGCCAGTACCCGAGCAGGTGCCGAAGCGCGCATGACCCGAGCATGAGCCGAAGCGCGCAGTACCCGAGCGTGAGCCGAAGCGCGCATGACCCGAGCAGGAGCCGAAGCGTACGGGGTGGCATGAGCCACCACCCGACTCCATCTTTCGGTTGATCCCCAGGTCACGTGCGATTCCTAGAGTCGACGGCATGAGACGCCTGATGAACACCGCCTTCGCCTACATCCTCCTCGGCCTCGCCTCCGGACTCTTCTACCGGGAGTACACCAAGGCCACCGGAACCGTCGGTGCCGATACCCAGCTGAGCACGCTCCACACCCACCTGCTCGTCCTCGGCATGGTCATGTTCTTGCTGGTCCTGGCTCTGGACGCGATCTTCTCCCTCAGCGGCCGGCGCTCCTTCTCCGTCTTCTACTGGACCTACAACGTCGGTCTCGTGGTGACGGTGGCGATGCAGGCCGTGCGCGGCATCCTCACCCTCGACGGTCAGGACCCCACGGCCACCAGCGCCGCGATCCCCGGCATCGCGGGCCTCGGCCACATCCTCCTGACGGTGGGTCTGGTCGCCCTGTTCCTCGCCCTGCGGGCCGGGGTCACCGATCGCCTGGCGGCCCGCGAGCGGGATGCCATCGCGGTCTGACCCGTACCCCGTCATGGGCCGACCCGGCCCCACGTGAGGGTTCACCTGCTGTTCTCCCGGGCCCGCGCACCGGCCGGGTAGAGTCCCAGGGACCCGTACGGCATCGCCGAGATCGGCCCGGCCCCGGGCCGGACCGGACGCGACGCCACGACCCCGACGACGACGACGGAGGCCCGCATGACCAGCGCTGCCAGCACCTCGACCGCTCCCGACCGCAACCTCGCCCTCGAACTGGTGCGCGTCACCGAGGCGGCCGCCATCGCCGGGGCCCGCTGGGTCGGGGCCGGGGACAAGAACACGGCCGACGGTGCCGCCGTCGACGCCATGCGTTCCTTCATGGACACCGTGCGGATGGACGGCACCGTGGTCATCGGCGAGGGCGAGAAGGACGAGGCGCCCATGCTGTTCAACGGCGAGAGCGTCGGTGACGGCACCGGCCCTCACGTGGACGTCGCCGTCGACCCGATCGACGGCACCCGCCTGACCGCCCTCGGCTACAACAACGCCCTGTCGGTCTTCGCCGTCGCGGAGAAGGGGAGCATGTACGACCCCTCGGCCGTGTTCTACATGGAGAAGATGGTGGTGGGCCCCGAGGCGGCCGAGTTCGTCGACCTGCGCCTGCCGACCGCCCAGAACATCGCACTGGTCGCGAAGGCCCTGGGCAAGCCCATCAGCCAGGTCACCGTCTGCGTGCTCGAGCGTCCCCGCCACGAGCCGCTGGTCCAGGAGATCCGGGAGTCCGGGGCACGCGTCAAGTTCATCATGGACGGCGACGTGGCTGGGGCGATCGCCGCCGCCCGCGGATCCGGCGTGGACATGCTGCTGGGCACCGGCGGCACCCCCGAGGGCATCATCGCCGCCTGCGCGGTCAAGGCCACCGGTGGCATGATCCAGGGACGCCTGACCCCGATCGACGACGAGGAGCGGCAGAAGGCCCTCGACGCCGGCCACGACCTGGACCGGGTGCTCACGACCTCCGACCTGGTCACCTCCGACAACTGCTACTTCACCGCCACCGGGATCACGGACGGCGATCTGGTGCGCGGGGTGCGCTACCGGGGCGGGCGCATCGTCACCGAGTCGATCGTCATGCGCTCCACCTCCGGCACCGTACGGCTGATCGAGGCGGAGCATCGCCCGGAGAAGTGGGCCCGCTGGATCGCTGAGTGACCGCTCACCCGCGGCCGTCCGCCCAGCTCACGACGGCTGTGAGGGAAGACGCAGGGACAGCAGCTGTGACCCGCACTGCACGAGGAGTCACCGTGACCATAACCGGTCCTAGGGTGACCTCATGGCCTCCCCTGTCGAAGACATCCGCGTCGCCGTCGACCTCATCGTCCTGACCCTGCGGCACGATGCCCTCAACGTCCTGCTGGTCCAGCGCGAGGACGAGCCCCACCGCGGAGCCTGGGCGCTCCCGGGCGGGTTCATCGAGTACGAGGAGGACCTCGAGGACGCCGCCTACCGCGTGCTGGCCGACGAGGCCTCCCTGGGCAGCGGTGCCGTGCACCTGGAGCAGGTGCGCACCTTCGGCACCCCGCACCGCGATCCGCGCGGCCGTGTCGTCTCGGTGGCGTTCATGGCCCTGGGCGCGGATCTGCCGGACCCCGAGCGGGGCGACGAGGTCGCCGACGCCCGCTGGTGGAGCGTGGGCGAGCTGACCGGGATCGACCTCGCCTTCGACCATGCCGACGTGCTGGGATGCTCCGTCGAGCGCGCCCGCGCCAAGCTCGAGTACACCACCCTCGCCGTCACCTTCCTGCCCGAGGAGTTCACGATCTCCCAGCTGCGCGGCGTCTACGAGAGCGTGTGGGGCACGTCGCTGGACGCCGGGAACTTCCACCGCAAGGCCACCCGCACCGACGGGTTCCTCCTCGAGCTGGAGAAGCGCGCCGCCCCCACCGGCGGCCGCCCCGCCCGCCTGTACAGCGCCGGCGGAGGCACCACCCTGGTGCCGCCGCTGCTGCGCTCCGGGCAGTGACGACTCCCTGAGGCGCCCTTCTCCTCGCCGCCGCCGTCGGGGACACTGTGCCCATGGCAGCACGGGACGGTGTCGAGCCGGCAGCAGTGCTCGAGAGCATGGGCCTGCGCGGGGACGGGACGATCGAGCCCCTGCTCGGCGGGGCCGACGCCCAGCTGTGGCGGGTGAGCGTCGACGGAACCCGCTGCGCGCTGCGCGTGCTGCGACCCTCGCAGCATGAGCAGGCACGACGCGAGGTCGGCGTCCATCGCGGGATGGAGCCGACGGACGTGCCGGTGCCGCGGATCGTGGCGACCGCGCTCGCCGAGGAGCGGCCCGCGTACCTGATGGAATGGGTCGAGGGGCGCCCCCTGGCGGAGAGGGTGATGGATCCGGGGACCCCACCCCGCCGGCGCCGTGACCTGATGGCCCGCTTCGGCGAGATGCAGGCGGCCGTCCATGAGCTGCCGGCCGAGGACCTGGCCGCCGAGACGGACCGGATCCTGCGGACGCGGCGCGTACCCGCGGAGGACGCCCCGCGTGACGATCCCCCTGCGCGACTGCTGCACCTGGATTACCACCCCGGCAACGTGCTGGTCCGCGGCGGCCGCATCGTCGCCGTCCTCGACTGGGCCAATGCCGCCGCGGACGATCCCCGGTACGACCGGGCCCGGACGGAATCCCAACTGGCTCTGCACCCGGACCCGCGGATGCAGCGCGATCGCCTGCGGCAGGATCTCCTGGACTCCTGGCGGGCCGGGTACGGCGCCCACGAGGACCTCGAGCCGGCCTTCCGCCGTTGGGCCGGCGCCGCCATGCTCACCGACCTCTCGCCTCGCCTCGAGGACCCGGCGGCCCCCTGGGTGACTGCCGAACTGCTCGAGCGCATCCGTCGCTATCACTGACCACCGCCACGACGCGGGCTCCACCTCGCCCCTCACCCCGACAAACGCCGGCCGACACCTCAGGGCCGCTCAGAAGAACCGTGCACAAAAGTTGCACCAAGGGTTGACGTGATGGCTCTTCGGTGCAAAAGTTGCGCATCTTGCGAGGTACTCGACCCGCGCACCGCAGCGTCGGAAGGATGGGCATGCTCCCTGCACGCAGTCGTCGCCCGAGCCGTCGGCAGTTCGTCGGGGCCCTGGGCGCCGTGGCGGGCGGTGCCGCGGTCAGCGGCTGCTCCTCCGAGCCGGAGAAGGACATGGACACCCTCCACGTGTGGGGCGGAATCCCGGCCGAGAGCGGTCCGCAGCGACTGATCGACAGATTCCACGAGAAGCATCCGGACCTCACCGTCGAGTACACGCGGTACATCAACGACGACCGGGGCAACCTGAAGCTGAACACGGCCCTCCAGGGCGGTGTCGACATCGATGTCTTCTTCACCTACGGCGTCCCGAACCTCACCATGCGGGTGAGCTCGGGGCTGGCGGCGGACGTCGGCGACCAGGTGCGCAGCACCCCTGAGCTGGCGATGTTCCTGGACACCGATGATCCCAAGGCGCTCATCGACGGGGACGAGATCACGGCGCTCGCGACCACCAGGATCCCTCAGATGGTCCTGTTCAACGAGAGCCTGCGCGAGCGCGCCGGGATCGACCTTCCGCGGCAGTGGACGTTCGAGGAATACCTGGAGGTCATCCGCGCTCTTGCGGCCGACGGGAAGTACGGTTCGTACGTGATCCCGGACCTCGCGCGGATCGAGCTCGGCCCGAACTACCGGTTCACCCCCGAGGGAGACTCCAACTTCTCCCACCCGGCGTTCCAGCGCCACCTCGACCTGTCCGCGGAGCTGATCCGTGACGGTGTCCTCTATCCCTGGTCGCAGGCCCTGGCCCGCCAGCTGGAGGCGTACCAGCAGAACAACTTCATCGCCGAGGACTTCGGGCTGTGGACCACGGCGCCCTACAGCCTGCGCTTCCTGACCGATCAGGAGGAGTACCCCCACGACTTCACCGTCTCCGCCGCCCCGGTGCCGACCACCGAGAACGGCGACTGGAACACGGGGGAGTACGGGGCCTTCGTCCAGATCAACTCCCGCAGCCCGAAGCAGGAGCTCGCGTGGGAGTTCAGCAAGTTCTGGCTGCTCGAAGGAGCGCAGGACCTGATCAGCGCGGGGTACATCTCGCTGCTGGGCGACGTCGACGACGAGCAGCTCCTCGCGGGGATCCTCGGCGAGGACGCAGAGCAGTTCTTCGACGTCGACTCGTTCCGTCGGACCCTCTTCGAGGACGAGCCCCGGATGCACCTGGACACGGAGCTGACCGCCTACACCGAGATCACCCAGAAGTTCGAGCAGCAGCGTGACGTGTGCTGGCTCCTCGAGCGCTCACCGACCAAGGCCATCGAGACCGTCGACCGCAACGCCCAGGCGCTGATCGAGCGCTTCGAGGAGGACTGACATGTCCACAGCGCAGACGCGGGCCGACGGGCTCGGGGCCCCGCCCGACCCCCGGGGGCCGACGGCGCGGGGACGCCGCAGCAGCGGACGCGCCCCCTCGGACCCGAAGCCGATCGTCGGATGGCTCTTCATCGCCCCGAACCTGCTGGGGGTGCTGGCCTTCACCTTCATCCCCCTGGTGTCGGTCATCCTGCTGTCGTTCACGGAGTGGAACCTGGTCTCCGGGTTCGGGGGCATCGACTTCGTCGGCCTCGACAACTTCCTCGCGGTGTTCCAGGATCCGACGTTCTGGCGCAGTCTCGTGATCACGATCCTCTACGCCGGCGTCGCCGTGCCGCTGACCCTCGTGGTGGGCCTCGCCCTCGCCCTCGCGCTGAACCGTGACATCCCGGCCCGGGGGCTGCTGCGCGCCGCGTTCTTCGTGCCCTACATCGTCAACATCGTCGCCATCGGCATGACCTGGCAGATGCTGCTGGATCCCTCGGCGGGGCTCGTGAACCAGTTCCTCGGGGTCTTCGGCCTCGAGCATCTGCCGCAGTGGTTCGCCTCCTCGTACTGGGCGCTGCCCGCACTCATCCTGGTGACGATCTGGTCCCAGGCGGGGTACGCGAACCTCATCTACCTCTCGGCGCTGCAGGACGCTCCCACGCAGCTGTACGAGGCGGCACGTATCGACGGGGCCGGCCGCTGGGCCTCGTTCCGCGCGATCACGTGGCCCTCGCTGCTCCCCACCACGGTGTTCCTGCTGATCACGCTCTTCGTGGGGATCTCGCAGACCTTCGGCATGATCGCCCTGATCACGAACGGCGGCCCCGGCGCGTCCACGACCACGCTGTCCTTTTACATGTATCAGACGAGCTTCCAGTTCTACCGCTTCGGATATGCCTCGGCCGTGGGTCTGGTGACCTTCGTCGGCATCTTCGCCATCATGCTCCTGATGTGGCGGGCCCAGCGAGGGAGGGCACTGCATGACTGAGTCGACAGCCGTCACCGGCGGCCTCGCGACCGGCCCGAGCAGGTCGGGCGCCGGCACCGGCATCGCCGAGCGGCAGGCCCGTCGCCGTCGCCGGGACCGCATCCGCCGCTGGTCCTGGGGCGTTCCGCTGTGGATCCTGGCCCTGGTGTTCCTGCTGCCGTTCGCCTGGATGATCTCCACCTCCCTGAAACCGGACCTGGAGGCGTTCAGGATCCCCATGCAGTGGATCCCGGACGAACCTCGCTGGGAGAACTACACCGAGGTCCTGTTCGGCGAGAACTCGATCCTCGTCGCGTTCTGGAACTCGGTGTTCGTGGCCCTGCTGCGGGTGCTCGGGGAGCTGACCACGGCCACCCTGGCCGGATACGCCTTCGCCAAGCTCCGCTTCCCGGGCCGGGGAAAGGTCTTCATCGCCTACCTGGCCACGTCCCTGATCCCGGCGCAGCTGCTGCTGGTCCCGCGCTTCGTGTACTTCCAGGAGCTCGGCCTGTACGACACGCTGTGGGCCCTCATCCTGCCGGGGATGTTCACCGTGCTCGGCACCTTCCTCATGCGCCAGTACTTCGTCTCCCAGCCGGACGAGTTCGCCGAGGCGGCGCGGCTGGACGGGGCGGGCGAGTTCCAGATCTTCTCCCGGATCTACCTGCCGAACGCGACGTCGATGATCAGTGCGCTGGCCATCCTGACCTTCGTCTGGTCCTGGAACGACTACGAGACTCCCTTGGTCTTCCTCTCCAGCCCGGAGACCTTCACGCTGCCCATGGGCCTGACCAACTTCACCGATGAGAACGGGGCCATGGCCGCCGGTCTCTCGATGGCGGCGGCGGTCATCTCGATCATCCCGATCCTGCTGGTCTTCCTGGTCTTCCAGCGCCGGTTCGTCCGGGCGATGACCGAGAGCGCCCTGAAGTAGTCCGCGCCGGCCCCCGACCACCGCGACCGACCATGGACGAGTATTCACAGATGAGCACATCTCCCACCGCCTCGCCGGCCTCGGCGCTGCAGCGCATCCGCGAGGCGATCCCCCAGCTGAACCCGACCGCCCGGAGGATCGCCGAGGCGATCCTCGCGGACCCCCTCGGGGCCGGAGACGCCTCGATCACGGCGCTCGCCGCGACGGCCGAGACGTCCCCCGCGGCGGTCTCCCGGTTCTCGCGGCGGGTGGGCTACACCGGGTTCCCCGCTCTCCGCTCCGCGATCGCCCTCGACAACGGCCGCGCCGCACAGTCCGGGTGGGAGCGCGACATCGGCACCGCCATCACACCCTCCGATGCCCCGCGCGACGTGCTGGACATCCTCGCCGGCACCGCGGCCCGTGCGCTCCGTGATGCCGCCGCCGTGGTCGACCTGCGCCAGATCGAGCGCGCGGCCGAGGCGATCACTCGCGCCGAGCGGGTGCACCTGCACGGGGAATGGGGGGATTCGGTGGCCGTGCGCGAGCTGTACCTGCGGCTGCTGCGCATCGGCGTCGCGGTCTGGTGCCACGAGACCGGTCCGCGCACCCTCGACCTGGTCGCGGGCACCTTCACCGAGCGCGACGCCGTCCTCGTGCTCAACCGCTCCGGCGACGACGACACCGCCCTCCACCTGGTGCAGGCCGCCCAGCGCGCCGGTTCCACCACGATCGCCGTGCACGGTGTGCCGGGCTCCGTCCTGGAGGAGTCGGTCGACGTGCCGGTGTACACGGGGATCCGGAACGGGACGGTGTGGACCCAGCACTTCGCCGGCCGCGCCAGCGACACCCTCGTGACGAGCATGCTCTGGCTGCTCGTCGCCCAACGACGCTCCGCCGATCCCACCCTGCGCTTCGTGGACGACGGGACCCTCGGGGACCTCGGCGACGACGCAGCGCCCGACGACGGTCGGTGACCTCCTCACCGGCACGACCACCCGCTCCGCACGACCACCCCTGCAGGAAGGACCCCCATGCTCACCGAATCCGTCACTACCGACATCGTCGTGGTGGGAGGAGGCCTCGCCGGCATCTGCGCAGCGATCGGAGCTGCCCGCCAGGGCAGCCGCGTCGCCCTGGTGCAGAACCGCCCGGTCCTCGGCGGCAACTCGTCGAGCGAGGTGCGGGTCTGGGTCTGCGGTGCCACGGCGCACGGGATCCACCTGTTCGCCCGCGAGACGGGCATCATGGGCGAGCTGTTCGTCGAGAACCAGTTCCGCAATCCCGACGGCAATCCGTACTACTGGGATCTCCTGCTCCTGGAGAAGGTCCGCGCGGAGCCGGGCATCGAGCTCTTCCTGAACACCGACGTCACGGAGGTCGAGGCCGAGGGGGCGCAGGACGCCCGGGTGGTGCGCTCCGCCACCGGCTGGATGAGCGGATCCGAACGCCGGGTCACCTTCACCGCGCCGACGTTCATCGACTGCAGCGGGGACGGGCTGGTCGGCCATCTCGCCGGCGCCCGCAGCATGCGCGGGAGCGAGCCCCGCGAGACCTACGACGAATCCTGGGCGCCGGACGAGCCGGGAGAGGACATGCTCGGCTCGACGATCCTCTTCTACACCAAGGACGTCGGCCACCCGCAGAAGTTCGTCGCCCCCTCGTTCGCGGTCGACGTCGCGGCGACCTCGATCCCGGAGAACAGGGTGGTCCGGGAGACCATGAACGGCTGCGACTACTGGTGGATCGAATGGGGCGGGGACCTCGACGTCGTCCACGACAACGAGCGGATCCGGGACGAGCTCCAGGCCGTCTGTTACGGCTTGTGGGACTACATCAAGAACTCCGGGCTCTACGACGCGGACACCCTCAGCCTCGAGTGGGTGGGCGCGGTGCCCGGCAAGCGGGAGTACCGGCGGTTCGTCGGCGATCATGTCCTCACCCAGCACGACGTCCTGGGACAGACCGAGTTCGCGGACCGCATCGGCTTCGGCGGCTGGTCCATCGACCTCCATCCGGTGGGCGGCGTCTACGCGAGCGAGAAGGGATCGCGGCACTGGCACCCGGACGGGAACTACCACATACCGCTGCGTGCGCTGTACTCGCACAATGTCACCAACCTGTGGATGGCCGGCCGGGACATCAGCGCGAGCCACGTCGCGTTCGGGAGCACGCGCGTGATGGCGACCTGCGCCGTCCTCGGCGAAGCGGCGGGCATCGCCGCCTCCCTCGCCGGCCACCTCGCGGTCACCCCTCCCCGGCTCGCCGCCGACCACCTGCCGGAGCTGCACCGGGCGATGGTCCGTGCGGACGCCTCGCTGCTCGGTGTGGTCGACGACGACCCGGCGAACCTCGCCCTCGTCGCCGACGCGACGGCGTCCTCGCGCAAGAGCGCTCTCGCCTCGACCGAGAGCGCCGGCAACCACCCGCTGGACCACGACCTGGGGCTGGTGCTGCCGATCGATCCGAGCCTGGACGAGGTGGAGATCCTCGTCGACGCCGAGCAGGACACGGACCTCACGCTAGAGCTGCACAGCGTGAGCAGGCCACAGAACTATCTCCCCGACACCCTCCGGCGCGGCGTCACGGTGCCGATCGCCCGCGGCAGGTCGTGGGCACGGGCCGACCTCGGGTGGAGGCCCGAGGCGCCGCAGAACGCCGTGGTCGTCCTGCGGAGGAACCCGCTGGTCAGCGTGCACCGCGGATCACGGGTGGAGCCGGGGACCGTCACCCTGCGGCACCGGGAGATGCCCGTGGAGGAGGTCAGTCCTCAGCAGTGGCGGCACTGGAAGGAGACCCTGCACGGCGAAGGCATCTGCTTCCGGGCGACCGCTCCGACCTCCGCCTTCGGTCCCGAACAGGCCGTCGGCGGGTACGCCCGCCCGTACGGCGGGCCGAACATGTGGGTCTCCGGGGCCGTCGCCGAGGACCCTCAGCCCTGGATCGAGCTGCGTTGGACGGCGCCGCAGCAGATCGGGACGGTGGATCTCGTCCTGGACGACGACGTCAACGAGGACCTCATCAACCTCCATCACCACCGGACCCCGGGGGACGCGATGGCGACGCTGGTGCGCAACGCCCGCGTCGAGGCCCTCGTCGGCGACCAGTGGCACGAGGTCGGACGGATCACGGAGAACCGGAGGCGGCATCGCTCCCTCGACCTGGGGGAGGGGCTGAGGACCACCGCGCTGCGGCTGGTGGTCGAGGACACGAACGGATCGCCGGAGGCCCGGGTGGTGGCGCTGCGCGCGTACAGCGCCTGAGGGTGACCTATGGGCGGAGACACCCCCACAAGTGATTGAATATTGGACGACAAGAGGTCAGACTGAGGGTGAGCCCGTTCGATCGGAAGGAACGCACCCCATGACCTCCACCCCTCACGCCGTGCCCGTCGCCGCGACCGCGACGGGCGAGCAGCACCTCTCGGCCGACCTCGCCATGGACGCTGTGACCCTCCACGTCGGCGACCTCGAGCTGATGAGCTCCTACTACGCCAGCGCCCTGGCGCTGACCCCGATCGAGGAGAGGACCCGCGCCGGCGGCGAGGTCCACCGCGTCCTCGGCCGCGGCACCGTGCCCTTCGTGCGCCTGATCTCCACCCCGGGCCTGCCCGCCGTCGATCCGCGCCAGGCCGGCTTGTTCCACACCGCCTTCCTCTTCGAGGACCAGGCCTCGCTCGCCGGCACCGTGCTGCGCGCCGCCCAGGATCCCCGTTCCCGCTTCGTCGGCAGCAGCGACCACCTGGTCTCCGAGGCCTTCTACTTCACCGACCCCGAGGGCAACGGCATCGAGCTGTACCGGGACCGCCCGCGCGATGCGTGGACCTGGGCCGGTGGCCAGGTGGCCATGGACACCCTGTACCTCGACCCCGACGCCTACCTGCGCACGCACCTGACAGAGGACGTGGCCACCAGCCCCGGCCTGCGTCCCGGCATCGTGGGCCACGTGCACCTGCAGGTCGGTGACGTCGAGTCCGCCCGGAGGTTCTACGTCGACACCCTCGGCTTCGAGACCACCGTGGGCTCCCATCCGGGCGCCCTGTTCGCGGCGGCCGGCGGCTACCACCACCACGTCGCCATGAACACCTGGAACAGTCGCGGCGCCGGACCGCGCGCCACCGCCCTCGGCCTGGCCGACGTGGCGATCACCGTTCCCGGCCGCGAGGACCTCGAGGCGCTGACCGCCCGCCTGCGAGCGGCCGGCAGTCAGTTCGCCGACGAGGGCCGCTCCGTGCGCATCGAGGACCCGTGGGGCACCCCCGTGAGCGCCAGTCTGCCCGGCACCAGCACCGAGGAGCTGCTCGCGCGCTGACCGCCCGGCGATCGACGAGCCCGGAAGAGGCCCAGTGCACGGGCTGGTCGCAGGGCGCGCGCAAGGGATGAGGGGCGGGCGACGCCTCGGCGACGGCCCGGTGGTGACACACTGGCCGTATCGTCCCGTCCCGCCCCTGAGGGGCCACTCGCCGCCGACCAGGAACCCCATGCCATCCGAGCTCACCCTCCCCGCGTCCGCGACCCCCGTCACGCCCTTCCCCGAGCGCCCTGCGTCCGGCTCGGAGGTGGCTCGCTCATGAGGTCCGCCCCCACCCCGGACGAGTCCTCGGCCGCTGACCTCCGCTCGCCGCAGTCCGATACCGGCCAGCCGGCACCGCTGGAGCACTCCTGGGTCCAGGACGCCCCCGCCTTCTCCACGAGCCCCGTGCCCGATCCCGATCCCGAGGACCGCTGGAGCGTCGTCGATGACGACGCCGACTCCGCTGTCGAGGAGGACATCATGGTGGAGCCCGAGGACGCCGGCGACGACGAGCCCGCGCCGGGCGATGAGCCTGCGTCGGGCGGCGAGCCTGCGTCGGATGTCGCGTCCGCGTCGAGTGCCGAGCTCGCCCCGGACGAGGGCGGCGTCGTGCCTGAGGACGCTGCGTCGGACGGCGTCGCAGCGCCGGACGACGACGCCGCTCCGGACGCGAAGGCCGAACCCGATGCGGAGCCCATCGCGGATCCCGGTCCCGTCGCCCCCGCTGATCGCGTCACCCGCGCCGATTCGGCGCCCACCGCCGATTCCGGGCCGACGGCCGGGTCAGCCCCGACCCCAGGGTCAGCCCCGACCCCCGATTCAGCCCCGACACCCGCGCCCGCACCGGAGACGGACGACGTCCAGCCCGCGCCTGCACCGGAGGCGGACGACGTCCAGCCCGCGCTTGCGCCGGAGCCCGCAACCGCCTCGGAGCCGGTGGACGTCGACGACGAGCGCCTGCCGGCCTTCCCGGTGCCCGTGACCATGTCGCCGCGGGCCAAGAAGTTCGGCTGGGCACGGGAATCGCTGCTCACGGGCCGGGCCCCGGAGGGGACGACGCCGAGCTCCGCCGGCACGCCCGGCGCACCGAGCCCCTCCGGGCCAGCTGCCTCCGAGCACCCGCTCCCGCCCGGGGAGGCCGGGTACGACGCCGATCACGCCACGGCCTTGGGGCAGGTCGCCGACGGCAATGACCCGGTCGCCGCTCCGGAGACCGGGGGCGTGGGCGCAGCCCCCGTCGGCCCGGCCGCGAGCGTCGCCGCGACCGACGGGGTCTCCTCCGGCGGCACCGCAGGATCCGACGCCGCCACCGAGCCCGAGAGCCCCACGGGAGAGGCCGAGTCCGGTGGTCCGCTGCAGCCGGTCCTGCAGGTTCTCGGCCCCTCGCTGCGGACCCATCGCGCCGCCCTGCTCACCGGCGGGATCGCGCTGCTGCTGAGCGTGTGGATGCTGATCGCCCTGCCCTTCCCGGTGAAGTACGCCCTCGACGCCGCGATCGCCTCCGCCGGAGCCGACCTGCCGGCGCTCGCCGGCATCACCGCGCCCGGCCGGACCCTGGCCATCAGTGTCATCGTCCTGTGCGTGCTGCTGATCGCGCAGGTCGCGACCCGATTCACCGCGATCTCCGCTCTCGGCCGGGTCGGTGCCCGCATCGCCACGACCCTGCGCACCCGGCTGCTCGGGCACCTCCACTCCCTGACCCCGCAGGCCGGGGAGCCCTCCGCCGTCCCGTCCCGTCGCGACGGTCCGGCCGAGCCGGAGGAGGTTCGGCCGCTGATCGACGACGTCGCCGCCCTGCGCGACCTGCTCTCGCACTCCGGTCCCCGGGCCGCGGCCGGTGCGCTGACGCTGCTGTCGCTGCTGATAGTCACCCTGATCGCCGCTCCGCTGGCGACGCTGGTGCTGCTGGTGACCGGGGCCGTGCAGGCGCTGGTCGCCACGCTCGTGCTGCGTCGCAGCCACGCCGCCCGTCGGACCGCCGCGGCCGAGGCCCGCCTCCTCGCCGAGACCGCCGACGAGCTGGTCGCGGCCACCGGCACCATCCAGTCCTACGGCCTGGAGTCCCGAGCCGAGCGCGGGCTGACCGAGGCGGGTTCCCGGGACGGCCGCGCCCTGACCGGCGCCCGCCGCATCGACGCCCTGCTGGACCTGGTCACCCAGGTCATCGCCGGTGGTGGCGTCGTCGCGACCCTGCTCCTCGGCGCCTCGAGGGTCGCGGCCGGCGCCATGACCCCCGGCGACGTGGTGCTCGTCCTCGCCGAGCTGCTGATCATGATCCTGGTGCTGCGAGAGCTGCTCCAGCACACCGGGTCGCTGCGCTCCGCGCCGGCCGCCGGCCGCCGCATCGCCGACCTGCTCGAGCGCCGCGGCGGAATCTCCGAGCCGGAGCGCACCCAGGGCGTCGGCCGCGTCGCCGGGGAGATCGTGTTCTCCGCCGTCGACACCGCGGGCGGGGCCGACCGGGCCCTGTTCGACACGGTCTCGCTGGTGGTGCCGAGCGGCCAGCACGTCGCCCTGCTGGACGGCACCGGCCGGGAGGCCGCGGCCCTGATCTCCTACCTGCTGCGCTTCGACCAACCCGACACCGGCCGTGTGCTGCTGGACCGCTACGACACCCGCACCCTGTCCCTGAGCGACCTGCGCCGCCAGATCGCCGTCGTCCAGCGCGAGCCCGTGCTGTTCACCGACACGGTGCGCGAGAACATCCGCGTCGGCCGCCCCGACGCGACCGACGCCGAGGTCGAGAAGGCGGCGCGCGACGCCGGGGTCGACGACGTCATCGCCCAGCTGGAGAACGGGTTCGAGACCGTCTTGATGCGGCGCGGGGACGTGCTGACCGACGGGCAGCGCCGACGGATCGCCATCGCCCGGGCCCTGCTGCGCGACGCCCCGATCGTCGTGCTCGAGGCTGCCGACGCGGACCTCTCCGCCGCCGAACGCCGCCCGGTGATGCAGGCCCTGGAGACGCTCGTGGACTCCCGCACCGCGATCGTCAGCAGCCGCGACCCGGAGACCATCACCGCCATGGATCGCGTGCTGTGGTTCGAGGACGGGGAGGTCCGCGAGGACGGCGCCCCCTCGGTCCTCACCGCGGACCCCGCCTCCCGCCTCGCGCGCTGGCTGCGCAGCCAGGACGAGAGCGTCTGACCCGAGGCGTCGCAGGACCCTTCACAGCACTCCACCCCACGGCCACCTCCCCGTCACCCGCACTGGGGAGACTGGCCGCGCTGTCCGAGCTCCGCAGGGTCCGCCCGCCGGGCCGGTGTTCCTCCGGGGCAGTGCGAGAAAGCGGGTTCGCGATGAAGATCTCCGTCATCGGCGTGGGGTACCTCGGCGCCGTGCACGCCGCGAGCATGGCCGAGCTCGGTCATGACGTGATCGGTCTGGACATCGACGCCCCGCGCGTCCAGCGGCTCACAGCCGGGGAGGCCCCGTTCCACGAGCCCGGCTTCGCCGCGCTCCTGCGCCGCGGCCTGGACTCCGGCCGGCTGCGCTTCACCACCGATCACGACGAGCTGGCCGACGCCGACGCGCACTTCCTGGGGCTGGGGACCCCGCAGCGGGCCGACGGCTTCGGCGCTGACCTCTCCGCCCTGCATGCCGCCGTCGACGCGCTGGCCACCGTGCTGTCGCGGCGCGGCGGCACCCCCACGATCGTGGTCGGGAAGTCCACCGTGCCCGCCGGCACCGCCCGCGACCTCGCCGTCCGGCTCGAGCAGGTCCCCGGTGTGCGCCTGCTGTGGAACCCCGAGTTCCTGCGCGAGGGCTATGCCGTGCGCGACACCCTGAGCCCTGACCGGCTCGTCTACGGGGTACGCCACCCCGAGAGCTCCGGGGCCGACGGCCAGGCCGGAGACGGGCAGAGGGCCGGCGCCGAGGGCGATGCGTCCGGGAGCAGCGAGCTCGAGGTCGGGATGCTCGACGCGATCTACGCCCCGTTGCTGGAGGCCGGAGTGACCCGCCTGGTCATGGGCTTCGAGGCGGCCGAGCTGGTGAAGGTCTCCGCCAACGCCTTCCTGGCCACCAAGATCTCCTTCATCAATGCGATCGCCGAGCTGTGCGAGGCCACCGGCGCCGATGTCACCGACGTGGCGGGGGCCCTGGGCATGGACGACCGGATCGGCGGCAAGTTCCTGCGCGCCGGGGTGGGCTTCGGCGGCGGTTGCCTGCCCAAGGACATCCGGGCCCTCATCGCCGGCGCCGAGGACCTCGGCCTGGGGCAGTCCGTCGGGTTCCTCCGTGAGGTCGATGCGATCAACCAGCGTCGACGGGTGCGCGTGGTGGAGATGGCCCGCGAGATGCTCGGCCCCCTGCGGGGTCGGCGCATCACCGTGCTCGGCGCCGCCTTCAAGCCCGACAGCGACGACGTGCGCGACTCCCCGGCGCTCGAGATCGCCTCCCGGCTGATGGCCGCCGGTGCGCAGGTGACCGTCACCGATCCCGAGGCACTGGAGAACGCCCGGCACCACGTCGAGGGCCTGGTCACCGTGGCCGACACCGCCGAGGCCCTGCGCGGCGCGGAGCTGGTGATGCTGCTGACCGAATGGCGACGGTACCGCGACCTCCACCCGGCCGAGGCCGCCGCCCTGGTCGCCGCCCCCCGGATCATCGACGGGCGCACCGTGCTCGACCCGCGCGCCTGGCGCGAGGCCGGATGGGACCTGCGCGCACTGGGCCGGCCGGGTGACCCGGCGGCCTCGCCGGTCGCGCCCGTCCGGTTGCTCGCCGGGACTTGAGTGGCCCTCGTGCGGGTACTGGCGTTATAGCGTGCGCTCTGGTCATATCGCCAGAGCGGTCTCCATAGCGCCAGTACTCGACCACATCGGGCCGTAGCCCCGCCGGTTTTGCCTCGCCGGTTCTGCCTCGCCGGACTTGCCCCGTCAGCTCGGTCTCGTCATTCGTGCCCGTCCGGCTGCCCGTCCGGTTGCTCGCCGGGACTTGAGTGGCCCTCGTGCGGGTACTGGCGTTATAGCGTGCGCTCTGGTCATATCGCCAGAGCGGTCTCCATAGCGCCAGTACTCGACCACATCGGGCCGTAGCCCCGCCGAATCTGCCCTGCCGGATCTGCCCCGCCGGGCTTGCCCCGTCAGCTCAGCCCCGCCGGATCTGCCCCGCCAGCTTGGCCCCGCCGCCTCGGCCACCCCGGCCCCGCCAGCACAGGCCGGGCCCGCTCGTCTGAGAAAGTCCTCATCGGCGGCTCATCGTCACCTCATGGCTGGTTGCGATTCTCCTGGTGTTCATCCACGAGGCAGGAGGGCCAGCCATGGCGGAGACCACGATCGCGCTGTACTCCCACGATTCGGTGGGACTCGGCCACGCCCGGCGCAATCGGGCGATCGCCTATGCGCTGGCCGAGCATCTCCCCGCGCTGACCGGCACCGCGGTACGAGGGTTGCTGATCGCCGGCCACCCCGACGCCGGGCGCGACCCCCTCCCGCCCGGCTGGGACTGGATGATCCTGCCGGGACTGACCCGACGCGGGGAGGGCTACGCCCCGCGCCGCCTCGGCACCGACGCCGCTGCACTGCGGGACCTGCGCAGCGCCACCATCGACGCCGCCCTCGCCGCGCTCCGCCCGGACCTGCTTCTCATCGACCGGCACCCCTTCGGCATCGACGGCGAGCTGCTGCCCGTGCTGCACAACCAGCGCTCCCGCGGCGGCGCCGTCGTGCTCGGTCTGCGCGAGGTCCTCGACGCCCCGCGCGTCGCGGCCCAGGAGTGGGAGCGTCTGGGCGGCGCCGCGCACGTGGCCCGCCACCTCGATGCCGTGTGGATCTACGGCGACGAGCACGTCTACGATCCCCGCCGTACCGGTGAGCTGCCGCGCCCGCTCGCCGAACGGGCCACCGCCACCGGCTACCTGGGCCGCGGCCGGCCCGCCGCACGCCCCTCCGCTGCCGGCCGTCCCCCGGTCACCCCGGCGCCCCCGTACGTGCTGACGGTGCTCGGGGGAGGTTCCGACGGCGCCGATCTCGCCCACCTCGCCGTGACCGCCGAGCTGCCCGCGGGCCACCGCCACCTGCTGATCACCGGCCCCCAGATGGCCTCCGAGGAGATCGCCGAGCTGCAGCAGCTCGCGGATGAGCGCACCACCGTGGTCCGCAGCGCCCCCGACGTGCCGGAGCTGATCGCCGGGGCCGCCGCCGTGGCGTGCATGGGCGGCTACAACACGGTGGCCGAGCTGCTGGTCACCGACACCCCCGCCCTCGTGGTGCCCCGGAGCCGTCGCCGCCTGGAGCAGCCCCGTAGGGCCCTCGCCCTCGCCGCCGTCGGTGCTCTCGAGACCCGCGAGATCGCTGCGCTGACCGCGCCGGACCTGACCGGCTGGTGGCACCGGGCCGTCACCACTGTCACCCCACGCGACGGCATCGACCTCGACGGCCTGACCGTCGTCCCCCAGCTGGCCGCGGCCCTGCTCGAGGCCGCCGCCCCGACCCCCGCAGAGGTGAGCATCCATGCAGTCTGAGACGCCCCGCCGCATCGGCTACGTCCTGAAGATGTACCCCCGCTTCTCCGAGACCTTTATCGTCTCCGAGATCCTCGCCCGCGAGGCAGCCGGGGAGCAGATCGTCATCTTCTCCCTGCGGCCCCCGACCGACGCCCGCTTCCACCCCGAGCTCGCCCGGGTCCAGGCGCCGGTGATCCCCGTCGGCCGGTCCTCGAGCCCCCGCCGGTTCTGGGAGACCTGGCGCGAGGGCCTGGCCGACCCGCGGATCGCCGCCGGCCTCGCCGCGAGCCTGGACGACCTGGTCGCGGGGGAGGCCGACGAGGCCGAGCAGGCCATCACCGTGGCCCGCCTCGCCCGCCAGCACGGCGTCACCCACCTGCACGCCCACTTCGCCTCGATGGCCACCACCGTCGCCCGCCTCGCCGGGCAGCTGGCAGGCCTGCCCTACTCCTTCACGGCGCACGCCAAGGACGTCTTCCACCGCGACGTCGAGGACGCGGACCTCTCCCGCAAGCTGCGCGACGCCCACCACGCCGTCACCATCAGCCGGTACAACCTCGATCACCTGCGCGAACGCTTCGGCGACGCTGATGTCGGGCACCTGGCACTGGTGCGCAATGGTCTCGAGCTCGAGCGCTTCCCGTACCTCCCGCGCCCCGGGATGCGGGAGGTGCCGCGCCTCCTCGCCGTCGGCCGGCTGGTCGAGAAGAAGGGCTTCGCCCACCTGATCGACGCCGTCGCCGCGCTGCGGGAGGCGGGGACCCCGGTCCGGGCGGAGATCGTCGGCGACGGACCGCTGCACGAGGACCTCGCCGCGCGCATCGCGCACCACGGCCTCGGGCAATCCGTCCGGCTGCTGGGCCCGCGCACCCAGGAGGAGGTGCGCACCCTGCTGCAGGAGGCCGACCTCTTCGTCGCCCCCTTCGTGATCGCGGAGGACGGCAACGCCGACGGCCTGCCCACCGTGCTGCTGGAGGCCATGGCCAGCGGCATCCCCTGCATCGCGGCGGACGTCACCGCGGTGGGCGAGGTGGTCCGCACCGGGGAGACCGGCTGGCTGATCCGCAGCGGTGAGACCGCCCCGCTCGCCACCGCGATCCGCGACGCGATCGCCGCGGGGTCCGAACTGCGCCGCCTGACCGATGCGGCCCGCGAGCTCATCGAGACCGAGTACGCCTCCGAAGGGCAGGCAGCCCGCCTGCGCGCGCTGGTCGAGGCGGATCATCCCACCTCCTCCGCGCCCACCGCCGTCCCGACGCCCCGATCGGTCCTCACCGCCGACGGCGCCGTCCCCACCCCGAGGAGCTGACCATGCGCATCGCCTACATTCTGCTCGACCCCGGCATCGGGGTGTTCGGCACCAAGGGCGCCTCCGTGCACGTCCAGGAGGTCATCCGCGCCCTGCGCTCCGATGGCCACGAGGTCACCGTGCACTGCACCCGCGTCGACGAGCACATGCCCGCCGATCTCTCCGATCTCGAGGTGCGACGCCACCGCCTGCCCCGGGGCACGGGCGCCGAGCGCGAGCAGGCCGTCGCCGCGGCCGCCGCCGACATCGCCGCCGAGGTCGCCACGGGCGGCTTCGACCTCGCCTACGAGCGCTACTCGCTGTTCTCCGACGCTCTCGCCCGTCTCGCGGATCCCGCAGCCGGCGCCCCGGTGCCCGGGATCCTGGAGGTCAATGCCCCGCTGATCGAGGAGCAGCGGCGGCACCGCCACCTGCACGACGACGTGGCGGCGCTCGGTGCGACCCGTGCCCAGCTGCACGCAGCCCAGGTGGTCTCCTGCGTGTCCCCGGCCGTCGCCGAGTGGGCCCGCGGGCAGGGTGCCCCGGCCGAGCGCCTGGTCGTCACCCCCAACGGCGTGAACACCTCCCGCATCACCCCGCGCGCGCACGATCTGGCCGGCGGGACAGAGCTCGCCGACCCGTCCGCACCCGTGACCGTCGGCTTCGTGGGCACCCTCAAGCCCTGGCACGGCACCGAGCTGCTGCTGCATGCCCTGGCCCGCACCCGCGGCGACCTGCGCCTGGACATCTGCGGCACCGGCCCTCAGCAGGAGGAGCTCGCCGAGCTCGCCACCGAGCTCGGCCTCGCCGATCGGGTGCTGCTGCGCGGCGCCGTCGCCCCCGAGCGGGTGCCCGCGGTGCTGCACGGGCTCGATCTGGCCGTGGCCCCCTACCCGGCCGCCGAGCACTACTTCTCCCCGCTGAAGGTCTACGAGTACCTCGCCGCGGGCCTGCCCGTTATCGCCTCGGCGATCGGAACCCTCCCCGAGGTGCTGCGCCACGGGGAGCTCGGCGTCCTCGTGGAGCCCGGGGACGTGGACGCCCTGGCCGCCGCCCTCGACGAGCTGGCCGCGGACCCCGCCCGCCGCGCCCGTCTGGGACGCGCCGCCCGCGAGGCCGCGCTCACCGAGCACGACTGGCGCAACCGCTGCCGCGCGCTGCTGGAACGGGTGGAGGTGCCGGTCGCATGAGCGCCCCTGCCCGCTCCTCGAAGGACCGCATCGACCCGTCGGCCCTGCGCCGCACCCTGCAGATCGTCCGGCCCCACCTCCCGCGCCACCTGCTGCTGTGCCTGCTGGGTCTGGTCGCGCTGCTCGCGGACGTCGTGTTCCGCGTGCTCGAGCCCTGGCCCCTGAAGTACGCGATCGACGCCGTGACCGCCTCCCTCGGCACCTCGATGCCCGACGCCACCCCCTTCGGTCTCGACCTCACCGGGACGGTGATCGCCGCGTCGCTGGGACTGGTGGTGATCGTCGCGGGCCGCGCGGTCACCAACTACCTCTCCACCGTCGCCTTCGCGAAGGTCGGTGCGCGGATCGCCACCGAGCTGCGCACCCGGGTCTTCGACCACGTCCAGGCCCTCTCGCTGCGTTACCACCAGAAAGCCTCCATCGGCGACACCTCCCAGCGCCTGGTGGGGGACATGGGCCGCCTGCAGGACGTCGCCGTCACCGCCGGGCTGCCGCTGGTGGGAAACGTGATCACCCTGGTGGTGCTGCTGGCGGTGATGACGATCCTGGAGCCGACGCTGGCCGCGATCGTCGTGGTCGCCGCGATCGGGTACCTGCTGCTCTCCCGCAGCTCCTCCCCGGACATCGTCACCGCCTCCCGCAGCACCCGCAAGGGCGAGGGGTCGCTGGTGGGCGCCGCTGCCGAGGCGCTCTCGGCGATCCGCGTGGTCCAGTCCTACGGGCTCGAGAAGACCGTCGCCCACGAGTTCGCCGGCGGCAACGAGAAGGCGATGAAGGCGGGCGTGAAGGCCAAGCGCCTGGCCGCCGCGCTCGAACGCTCCACCGACATCCTGGTGGGGATCGCCCAGGCCGCGGTGCTGGTCTCGGGTTCGTTGCAGGTGCTGCGCGGCTCCATGACCCCCGGCGACCTGGTGCTGTTCATGATGTACCTCAAGATCGCGATGAAACCTCTGCGCGACATGGCCAAGTACACCGGGCGCATCGCCCGTGCCACCGCCTCGGGCGAGCGGATCGCGGACCTGCTCGACGAGCAGATCGAGATCGAGGACCCGACCCACCCCGTGCCGCTGCGCGGCGCCCCGGGCTCGGTCGCGCTCCGCGGGATCCGCTCCCGCGACGGCCACGGCCGGCCCCTGTTCGAGGGTCTCGACCTGAGCATCCCCGCCGGTCAGCACGTGGGCGTCGTCGGCCCCTCCGGCGGCGGGAAGTCCACGCTCGTGTCCTACCTGATCCGCCTCTCTGAGCCCGAGGACGGGACGATCCTGGTGGGCGGGCACGACATCCGCAGCGTGGCCCTCGAGGACCTGCGCCGCCACCTCTGCGTCCTCCCGCAGGAGTCCGTGCTGTTCTCCGTCTCCGTGCGCGAGAACATCCGCTACGGCCGCCAGGACGCGACCGACGCGGAGATCGAGGAGGTCGCCCGACGCGCCGGGGCGCACGAGTTCATCGCCGGACTGCCGCAGGGCTACGACACCGTGCTCGGCAACCGCGGCGACACCCTCTCCGGCGGCCAGCGCCAGCGCATCGCGATCGCCCGGGCGCTCATCCGCCGCTCGCCCGTGGTGGTGCTCGACGAGGCCACCACCGGCCTCGACCCCGCTTCGAAGGCCCAGGTGGGCGAGTCCCTGCGGGAGCTCGCGCGCTCGAGGACGACGATCTCGATCACGCACGACGCCAGTGCCGTCGAGGGTCTGGACCGGGTGCTGTGGCTCGAGGACGGCGCGATCCTCGAGGACGGCAGCCCCCAGCGGCTCGCCGCCGATCCCGGCTCGCGCTTCGCGCGCTGGCTGCTCGAGCAGCGCGCCGCCGAGCGGGACGAGCAGGGGGAGCCCGCTGCGCAGGATGACGTGGCGGTGCAGAACGCCCCGAGCTCCGGGGGCGACGCCGGCGCGGAGTCCGGCGGGGGAGCGGACGACGAGGACGTGTGGGGCCTCGGCGCCCCGGTCCTCCCCGGGGAGGTCCGGTCATGACCGCCACCGCCCGCACCGTCCTGGAGCCGACCGCGCTGCTGACGGCCTACGCCGACCTGCCCGGGGCCGAGCGTCTGCTGGCGTCCGGCGCCCTCTCGGACCTGCATCACCAGGAGCTCACGCTCACCCGCGGTCGCCTCAAGCCCGACGCGAGCGTTCTGGTCTCCCACCGCCGGACCGCGCTCGGGTCAGACCCTGTCGCGACGAACGGCGGATCCGTCGGCCACGCCGGGAACGGCCCCGGAGGGGCGGAGACCGTGACCGGCTCCGAGACGTCGGCCGCCCCCGGGGACGCGCTGGCCGACGTCGGCTGGACGCTGCTGGTCGCCTCCCGCGACAAACGGGACGGGGCGCTGCGGCGAGCAGCGCGGTCCGGGGTGCCGCTCACCGAGCACGCGGGACCCGCCGGTGGTCCCTACCTGCTCAGCGGCGGGATCGAGGCGGATCCGCGCATCGGCCGCGCGGCACACCGGGTGCTGCGCTCCGTCCGGGACGACCTGCCGCGCGTGCTGAGCTTCAACCCCGCCCGCCACGCCGTCCTGCACCTGCCGACGACCGGGCAGGTGCTGCGCCTCGCGGCCCGTCCGCTGGAGGACATCGCCCGCCTTACGCGGTCCTGGCTCGCCCTCGGCGTGCCCACCCTCGCGCAGCGCCCCTGGCAGGAGGAGCCGTCGGTCCTGGTCGGCGAGCACTGGGGCGACGGGGACCTCGCCCGGCACGCCGACCACCCGCAGGCCGTCCCCGCAGCGGCCGCGACCGGGGAGGCCCTCGCCCGGCTCCACGGCGCCGCGCTCGCCGGTGACGACCTGCCTCCGGCGCGCCTCGGCGCCCCGGTGCCCGAGGTCCTGGACGCGGTCGCGCAGATGCTGCCGGGCAGTGCCGGCACAGTGCACCGGCTCGCGCTGCAGCTGCGCGACCGGCTCCCCGCGCGCCCCCGGCACGGCCTGATCCACGGTGACCTCTCCCCGGACCAGGTGCTCGTCGACCTCGATCCGTCGGCCCCGCAGATCCGTCTCATCGATCTCGACCGTTCCGGGAGCGGCCCGCTCGGCGCCGATCTCGGTGCCTGGCAGGCCTCCTGCTTGGTCGCCGGCGACGACGATCTGGCCACCGCGCTCCTGGACGGGTATGCCCGCGAGGGTCACCTTCCCGCCGCCGAGGAGCTGGCGGTCTGGACCGCCCGGGCCCTGATGGCCGCCGCGGCCGATCCGATCCGGCGCTTCCAGCCGGGCTGGCCCGCCGCTGTCGCGCGCCGGCTGGAGCTGGCCGAGGAGGTTCTCGCCGCACCGGAGACGCTCCCGCTCCCGGGGCGTCCCACGCCGATCCTTCCCGCGTCCGTCGGCGCTGCATCCGTCGTCTCCGCGTCCGGTTCGGCCCCCGTCGTGCCTGCAGGTGGCCCGGCACCCGTCGCCGCCGCGTCCGGTTCGGCCCCCGTCATCCCCGCGCGGGTCCTGCTCGGCGCCACCTCGTGGGAGGTCGCTCGGGCCTGGCCCGACGACGGCCGCGGTCTCCCGCTCGAGCTGCATGGTGAGGGCGAGCTGCGCGGTGAGGGCGAGCTGCGCGGCGCGCGTCTGGACCCCACCACCGGCAGCGTCACCGTGCTCGAACCGGGCACCGACCCCCGCCTGCCCGGACTCTCCCGCTGCCTCGCCGAGCGTCCGGAGGGTCAGGTCGTCTCCCACCGACCGGGCAAGCGTGCCGTGGTCCGGATCGGGAGCGGGGACGATCCGGGCGGCGAGCGGTACGTGAAGATCGTCCGCCCCGGGCGCGCCGGCCGGATCCACGTGGCCCTGACCCGCGCCGGCTCCTTCGACGGCCCGTTCCGCCTCCAGCACGAGGTCGCGGCCGACGAGGAGTCCAGCACCACTGCCGCCCTGGCCGGGCGCACCCTCCACGAAGGGCTTCCCCTCGCGGACGGCACCTGGCGCCGAGCCTGGCGCGGCACCGTCGACGCCTGGGCCGCCGCCCTCGCCGCCGCCCCCCGGTGCCCCGAGGGCGGCACGGTCCACGGCCCCGCCGAGGAGATCGCCGTGCTGACCACCTGGCATGAGCGGGCCGCACTCGTCGACCCGGCGGGGATCACCGTGCGCGAGCGGGCACTCGACTCGGTCCGGAACGAGCTGGCCAGGGTCGACGCTTCGCGGCGGCCGTCGCTTATCCATCGCGACCTCCATGACAAGCAGATCCTCCACGCCCCCGGGCTCGCCCCCGGTCTGCTCGACGTGGACACCGTCGCGTTCGGCGATCCCGCCCTCGACCTCGCGAACCTGCGCGCCCATGCGAGCTGGAGGGAGCTGCAGGGGATCTGGAGTCCCGAGCACGCCCGGATCGCGCGGGAGGAGATCGATGCCGCCGCCGTGCGCAACCGGATCCCGGCCGCGACCCTCGCTGCCTACGAGGGCGGCACCCTGGCGCGTCTGGCCTGCGTCTACGCCTTCCGGCCCCGGTGGCGCAACCTCGCGCGATCCCTCGCCGCCGATCTGAGAACCACCCCCGATGAGAGGACAGTGACGTCATGACCCCGAAGATCTCCGTGATCGGGATCGGCTACCTCGGAGCCGTCCACGCCGCCAGTATGGCCGAGCTCGGCCACGACGTGATCGGCCTGGACGTCGACCCCGAGCGGGTCGCCGCCCTGCAGGCCGGGCGGGCCCCCTTCCACGAGCCCGGCTTCGACGAGCTGCTCCGACGCGGTCTTGCCAGCGGGCGTCTGCGCTTCACCACCGACTACGCCGACCTGGCCGGGGCCGAGGTGCACTTCCTGGGGCTCGGCACCCCGCAGCGGGCCGACGGGATGGGCGCCGACCTCAGCCACCTCCGCACCGCCGTCGCCGCGCTCGCCGCCGTGCTGCCCGCCCGCGACGGGGCCGACACCCTCGTGGTCGGCAAGTCCACCGTCCCGGTCGGCACCAGCCGCGAGCTCGCCGAGACGCTGGAGCAGGTCGCGGGCGTGCGCCTGATGTGGAACCCCGAGTTCCTGCGCGAGGGCTTCGCCGTCCAGGACACCCTGACCCCGGACCGCCTCGTCTACGGCATCCCGGATCCGGGGGTCCGTGACCAGCGGGTGGAGATGCTCGACGCGATCTACGCCCCCTTGCTCGAGGCCGGAGTGACCCGCTTGGTCATGGGGTACGAGGCGGCCGAGCTGGTGAAGGTCTCCGCCAATGCCTTCCTGGCCACCAAGATCTCCTTCATCAATGCGGTCTCCGAGATGTGCGAGGCCACCGGCGCGGACGTCACCGACGTGGCGCGGGCCCTGGGCATGGACGACCGGATCGGCAGCAAGTTCCTGCGCGCCGGGGTGGGCTACGGCGGCGGTTGCCTGCCCAAGGACCTCCGCGCCTTCCTGGCCAGTGCCGAGGAGCACGGGGTCGGTGAGGCCCTCGGGTTCCTCCGCGAGGTCGACGCCGTCAACGAGCGGCGCCGCACCCGCGTGGTCACCCTCGCCGAGGAGATGCTGGGCGAGCTGGCCGGACGACGTATCACCGTGCTCGGGGCGGCCTTCAAACCCGACAGCGACGACGTGCGCGACTCCCCGGCCCTGGACGTCGCTGCCCGGTTACTGGAGGCCGGGGCCGATGTGCGCGTCACCGATCCGGAGGCCCTGGCCGGGGCCACCCGGCGCCTGGGCCCGGAGCGGGTGGTCGCCGGGACGACCGCGGCGCTGCACGGGGCGGAGCTGGTGGTGCTGCTGACCGAATGGCGCGAGTACCGCGACCTCGATCCGGCCGCAACCTCCGAGCTGGTCGAGGCACCGCGGATGATCGACGGCCGCAACGTGCTGGATCCCCGGGACTGGGCCGAGGCGGGCTGGGAGATCCGCTCCCTGGGGCGCGCACCCACGCCCCGCCCCGCCCCGAGGCCGACCCCGCTGCCCTCCGGGCAGCGGGTCCTCGCCGGCACCACGCCGTCCCGGCAGGACATTGCCCTGGCAGCAGCTCGGCAGCTCGCTCGGGCCTGAGGCGCACGCCGGCCAGAGCGCGCCGCGCCCAGTGGCGGCGTTCCCGGTCGAGTACCGGTGCTCCCCGTGCGGGGGTGCCGTCCCTGGTTGGCGGGTGCTGTTCTGACGAGTACTGGCGCTCTGGCATGTGCACTGGTCATATGGCCACTGCGCATGCTCTGGCGCCAGTACTCGACCACTTACCCTCCGTCGGGGTGCCTGCCAGCTCCAGACTGGCGCGCCGAGCACAGGGCAGCACCTCGAGGGCGGCGTCCACGAGTGCGCGACTGACCGGCCTCAGCGGGGGAGCTTCTTGCGATGGTCGCGCCGGCGGAGAGCGGTCAGCAGATGCTCCGACGTGGCTTCCCACTCGAGGAAGACCTGCTCCCAGGTCAACCTGGTCACCACGAAACCCAACGCGCGAAGTCGCAGGTCACGGGCGCGATCTCGGTGGAACTGTTCGAGATTGTCGTGATAGCGGACGCTGTCGCACTCGATGATCCAGTTCGTGCCGAGCTTCAGGTCCACTCGGCCCACTGCCGGGATCCACACCTGAGGGACGACTGTGACCCGCAGGGACTCCAGCCACCAGCGCACAGCGGTCTCGGTACCGGACTCCGCACGGGAGGAGAGACGGCTGAACGGGGTGCGCAGCGTCCGGGGGAGCCCGGCCACGCAGCGAGCCACGGCATCCATGGACAGCTTCCTGCGATGGAGTGCGGACTCGAACAGGATCGCGGCCTCCGGTGCCGACAGGCATCGCGCCGCATGGTCGAGGGCGAGCGGCAGGGCGGCGACAGGGTCGGTGTCGGGCCAGCAGCGCAGCCCCCGGCCGTGACCGACCTCCTCTTCCCCGAGCTGATCAGGGCTCAGGCCGCGCGGCCGATACACATGTGCCCCCGAGTGCAGCGGGGTCCACAGGCCGTGGTGCTCGGCGGCCGTCAGGCAGGTGGCGCGAGCTCCGCGCTGCAGGATCGGCAGGAGGTCCTCGGGGGCCTCGGGCGTGACATACCACGTGGCGACACGCCGGACGCGGCCCTGTCGGAGAAGCCGCCGGCGCTCCGTCTCGGAGATGCCGCGGAGGGGCAGATCGCGCCGATGGACGATTCCTCGGATCCTCATCCCCGCAGTACAGCCGGATCTCAGAAGGCGGCGGGGGATGAGCGCGGCAGCTGTGGACGAGGCACCTCGGGGGAGGAACGGCCCTGGCGTCCGGCGGGATGGTGGCGGAGCGCCCGGGGAACCTGGGCTGGTGCGGAGGGGGTGGCTGGGGTCGAGTACTGGCGCTCTGGCATGTGCACTGGTCATATGGCCACTGCGCATGCTCTGGCGCCAGTACTCGACAGGGACCCAGGCGTGATGGCGGAGCTCACCAGGTCGTCGCTCAGCAGCTAGCAGCCCGCGGGCACCATCCAGTCCGCAGCCCCCAGCCTGCTGGCCGCTGGCCCAGCCCCCAGCCCTCAGCTGGCTGGCCCGCAGCCCGCAGCCCCCAGCCCCCAGCCCGCAGGCTGTCAGGCCGTGGCCGCCTCGAGACCCTCGTCCTGCGGGGGCGCTGCTGCCTCGCGCAGCGCGCGCCGCCGCTGCACGATCGCCCCGAGCAGTCCCAGCGCGATTCCGACGGCGAGCCAGCCGCCGAGCCACAGCAGATCGCCGCGAGGATCGATCCAGCCCCCGCCGATCGCACCCCGGAAGGCGTCCACGGCGTGCGTCATCGGCAGGAACGGGTGGATGGCCTGGAAGAACGGTGGCAGCGTCGCGGTCGGATAGGTGCCTCCGGCGCCCGAGATCTGCAGCGCCACGAGCACCAGGGCCACGAACTTCCCGATCGGGCCGAACAGGGCCCCGAACCCGTGGTTCAGCGCCACGAACACCAGGGACGTCACCCCGGCCAGCCCCAGCATCAGCGGCAGGTCGTCCATCGTGATGCCGACGCCCCAGTGCAGGGCGGCGACCGCGATCACGGACTGCACCAGGCCCAGCAGGAACGCCGGGACGACGCCGCCGGCCAGCAGCCGCAGCGCCCCCACCCCGCGGGAGGCGGCCTGCGCGGAGAACGGCGGCATCATCAGGAAGATCGCCATGCCGCCGACCCACAGGCTGATCGCGAGGAACAGCGGGGCCAGGCCCTCGCCGAAGCGGCTCAGCTCGTGGTCGCGCTCGAAGCTCATCTGCACCGGATCCGAGGCGGTCCCGGCGAGCTCCTCGCTCTCGGCGTCGGTGTAGGAGGGCACCTCGTCCTCGGCGTCCTCGAGCCCGTCGCGCAGTTCGGCTGAGCCGTCGGCCAGCTGCCCGGCGCCGTCGTCGAGGTCGACCGCGCCGTCGGCCAGCTGCTCGGCCCCGTCGTCGACCTGGTGCGCCCCATCGGCGAGCTCGCTGCTGCCGTCGGCGAGCCGACCCGCGCCGTCGGCGAGCTGGCTGGCACCGGTGCGGGCCTCGGTGGTGCCGTCGGCCAGCTGATCCGCACCGGAGGCGAGGTCGGAGGAGCCGTCGGCGAGTCGCTCGGCGCCGGTGCTGGCGGTGCCCACGCCGTCGGTGTACTGCCCGACGCCGGAGGCCAGGTCGTCGGCACCGCTGCTCGCGGTCCCGGTGGCGGCGGCGAGCTTCTCCGCACCGGTGGAGACGTCCTGGGCACCGGTGTTCAGGCGGTGGATGTCCTCGGCGCCCTGCTCCAGGGTCGCGTAGGCCTCGGGCACGGCGGCGGCCGCGGTGCTCGCCTGGTCGGCGAGGTCGGCGGCCAGGTCCCCTGCGGAGGCGTCCTGCGAAGCATCCGGGGCGGCTGCGGCGGTGTCCTCGCGCAGCGTCGTCAGGTCGGTCTCGAGGCTCTCGGCGTCCTCGGCGAGCGGGCCGGTGGCGTCGGCCATCCGGGTGGTGCCGTCGGCGAGCGTGGAGGTGGTGGTGGAGAGGTCGTCGAGGTAGGTGGTGACGCGGTCGGCGGACCCGGTCATGTCTTCGGCGGTGTCGGCGACGGTGGCCGACTGCTCGGAGGCCTCGGTGGCGGACTCCTCTGCGGTGGTCGAGTCGGTCGCGGCCTGATCGGCCTCCTCGCGAGTCTGCTGCGAGGTGTCCGCGACCCCCGTGAGCTCCTCGCAGAAGGAGGCCTCGGCCCCCGACTCCTCGCAGCGGGCGGCCAGGTCGTCGACCGACCCGGTGTAGTCCCGGGTGCTGTCCGCCGAGGTCGCGGCGCTGTCGGCGGCGGTCCCGGTGGCGGTGCTCGTCCCCTGGACCGTGTCCTCGAGGGAGGTGACCTCCTGGTCGATGCCGGCGGCGCCGTCCTGCAGGGTGCGGGCATCCTCGCTGCGGTCGGCGGTGTCCGAGGCGAGGGTCTGCGCGGTCTCGTCCACCTCGGTCGCGGTCTGGTCGAGGGTGCCGGCCGACGTGGAGAGGGCGCCCGCGTCGGTGGCGGGCTGCTCGAGTCCCTCGGAGGCCGCGGTCGCGGCGTCCTCGAGGGTGTCGAGCGCCGTGACCAGGTCGTCGCTGGTGCGCTGCACGCTGTCCTCGGTCACCCCGAGCTCGTCGAGGCGCTGCTGGGCGGCGCCGACGGTGTCGTCGAGCTGCTGGGTGCCGCCGGCGACCTGGCTCGCACCGCCCGCGAGGTCGGTGGCTCCGGTGGCGATCTCACCGGTGCCGGCGGCCAGGTCATCGGCCCCGGTCTGCAGGGGGCGGCCCTTCTCGTCGAGTGTGACCAGCCCGGAGCTGAGCTGCTGCGCCCCGGCGTTGAGCGTGGCGGAGCCGTCCTGCAGCTGCACCGCACCCGTGGTGAGCTGGTCCAGCCCCACCACCAGGTCGAGGCTGCCGTCGTGGAGGGTCTCGGCACCCCCGGTGAGCTGCTCGGCACCGTCGGCGAGCTCACCGGTCCCGTCGGCGAGCTCGCTGCTGCCGCTGACCAGGTCGGCGGTGCCGTCGGCGAGGTCCGAGGAGCCGTCGGCCAGCTCGGAGGAGCCGTCGGCCGCGTCGGCGATCCCGTCATGGATGCTGGTGAAGCCGATGTAGATGTTGTCGAGGTACTCCTCGAGCACGTTCGCGCGCAGGGAGTCGGTCAGCGCCGTGCCGACCGACTTCGTGAAGTTGCCACCGACGTAGTTGACCGAGTCGTTGGTGGTGACGGTCAGCAGTCCCGGGGCGGCCTGCTCGGCCTCGCCGCCGAGGGAGGCCACGTTCGCGGAGAAGTCCGAAGGGATCTCCACCGTCGCGCCGTAGGTGCCGTCCTCCAGGCCGCGCTGCGCCTCGGCGGGAGAGACCTCGACGAAGTCGTAGACGTTCTCCTCGTCCAGGTCCAGCAGCGTGTCGGTGAATTCTGCGCCGACGTCGAGGTGGGTCCCGTCCTCGCTCCCGGTCCCGCCGGGAGTCGTCGCGGTGGCGCCCTCGTCCTCGTTGACGACAGCGGCCGTGACCCGATCGAGGTTGTTGCTGGGGTCGAGGAACGACCACGTCATGTTGCCGGAATAGATCAGGGGTACCAGGGCGAGACCGACGACGAACAGGGCGGCGATCGGCTTCTTCCACTCGCCCGGCAGCAGGGCGACGGCACCGGAGCCGACGGCGGCGAGGCCTCGGCCGATCGCTGCGAACCCCCTGCCCAGAGGGCGTGCGAGGATGCCGAGCCCGGCCGGGATGGCGTGGAGCGCGGAGGAGACGGCGGTCAGGAGAGCACGAAGGATTCCCATCACGAGCCTCACGATACATTTGTGTATTGAGTTTGTTACCGGTGAGTCATAAAAGTGTGGTGCGCGGAACGTGGAGCGCATCGGTCTGCCGCGCCGTGAGGCGCTGACCCGACGCTACCCGGCCCGGCGACGTCGCCGACGGTCTCGGATCAGTCGGCCAGTCGCACGAGCCAGGGCTGCGACGACAGGGACCCGGGCTCCCAGCGCTCCAGCACGTCGGCCGCTCTCCTGCACCCGGGCAGCCCCAGCGAGTCACCGATGTGGCCGACGACGTCCGCGGCGCTCTCACCGCGCTCGAGCCGGTCGCGCAGGGTCACCGCGCCGTCCCGCTTGGCCAGGCGCGCCCCGGCGGCGTTCACCGCGAGCGGCACGTGGGCGTAGCCCGGCTCGGGCAGCCCCAGCAGGTGGGCGAGATGGGCCTGGCGCGGGGCGGAGCTGAGCAGGTCGTCGGCCCGGGTCACCTGATCCACGCCCGCCGCCGCGTCGTCGACGACCACCGCGAGGTTGTAGGCGACGACGCCGTCGCCCCGGCGCAGCACCAGGTCGTCGACGGTGCCGGTGACCTCGCCGGCCCACAGGTCGTGCACCCTCCAGGTGGTCGTGCCGGCCCGCAGGCGCAGGGCGGGCTCGCGTCGCAGCTCGTGCATCCGCTGCCGGCCGGCCGCGCGCTCGGGTTCCGTGAGATCACGGCAGGTGCCGGGATAGGCGCCCGGCGGGGCGTGCGGGGCGCTGGGCGCCTCGAGGATCTCCCGCCTGGTGCAGTAGCACTCGTAGACGAGGCCGCGGTCGACCAGATGGTCGATGGCCTCGGCATGGGAGGCGCCGCGGGCGGACTGCCGCACCACGTCGCCGTCCCAGTCCAGGCCGATCGCGACGAGATCCTCCAGCTGCCGCTGGGCGGAGCCCTCCTGGACCCGGTCCAGGTCCTCGAGGCGCAGGTGGAAGGCGCGGTCGCTGCGCCGGGCGAGGGCCCAGGCCAGGATCGCCGTGCGCAGGTTCCCCAGGTGCAGGTCGCCGCTGGGGGAGGGGGCGTACCGTCCGGCGCCCCGCGGGTGCTGCGGGGGGACGGTCGGGGCGCTCATGGCCTCCGAGTGTAGGTGGCCCACCAGTCGGCGCCGGCGCCGGGAAACGGCGGGTCCGTCGGTGCCGCGCATCCGGACGGGGAGATCATCTGAGAGAGCTGCGCGAGCGCGGGCCGGCTCCCATCACCGCTGACGGATGAGCATCACGTCGCCGCTGCGCCCTCCAGGCACCTCGCGCTGCGGCGGGGCCGGGGTGAAGCCCAGTCGGGTGGCCAGTGCGCGGGAGGCACCGTTGCCGACGGCGGTCACCGCCACCACCTCGCGGTCGCTCGCACCCAGCCGCGGATCCGCGAGCACGGCCCGCATCGCCTCCGTGGCGATGCCGTGGCCCCTGACCTCAGGGGCCAGGCGCCAGTAGGCGCTGAGGGCGGGCCTCCCCTCGAGCTCGAGCGGGGTGAGGCCGACGACGCCCAGCAGGCCGGGCGGGAGCCCGGCCGTCGCCTCGTCCCGCGCCCGCACCGTGAGATAGCCGGTCCCGTGGCGTCGCCAGCTCTCGAGCCACTGCCGAAGCACCCAGCGCATCTGCGCCCGCTCGGTGAGCGGCTCGGTGAGGTCCTCGGCGAAGGCGCGGGGGTCCGCGTGCAGGGCGAACAGTTCCTCGAGGTCCGGCGCGGAGACCGGGGCCAGGCGCAGCCGGGGCGTCCGAAGAGGAACGGCGCGGCGATCACCGTCCGAGGACGGGATCGCCGCGCCGTGCACGGAACTCTCCGTGGTCAGCGGGCCGAGGCGGGACTCAGGCGTCGCCGCGGTGGGAGCCGCGCTTCTCGTCGTCGGATCCGGCGGACTCCTCGGCGTCGGAGTCGACCTTGACCTCCTTGGGCTCCGTGTCCGAGGAGCGGTCCTCGCCCTTGAGCGCCGAGGCCACGTCACCGGCGTCGGCCGAGCCGACGGTGTCGGAGACGGTGGAGGAGTCGGCGTCGGACGAGGCGGAGGCCGGGTAGTGCGCGCGGGCGAAGTCCGCGGGCGGCGCCCACGGATCCTCGACCGGGCGGGTCTTCTGCCAGGCGATGTAGCCCGCAGCGGCGCCGGCGGCGGCCAGCCCGAGGACGAGCAGCACCTTCCCGGCGCGCCCCTTCTTCTTCGGCGGCTCGGGCACCAGGGCGGCGGCCTTGATGTCGTCCTGGCCCTTGTCGAGCTCCTTGCGGGCGGCGTCGACGGCGGCCTTCAGGACCGTGCCGGTGGTCTCGGCGGTCTTGCGGGCGCGCGGCAGGTAGTCGTCCTGCACGTCCTGCTTGAACTTGTCGGCGCGGGGGCCGAAGGACGAGGACAGCTCGGAGAGCTTCTCGCTCTGCTGGCGGAAGCGCTCCTCGACGCCCGGACCGTACTGATCGACGAGGTCGTTGGCCCGGGAGCGGGCCTCGCGGGCACCCTCGGACACGACCGGGCCGACGGTCGAGGCGAGCTTCTGCAGCTCCTCGACGGCCTTCTCGGCCCGCTGCGCGGTCGAACCGGCAGCCTCGGCGGTCTTCTCGGCCTGCTTCTTGGCCTTCTTGGCTTCACGCTTGGAGGTCAGCGCCATGAGGTTCCCCTTTCGGTCGAATCCGCCGGGTCGGGCCGACGGTGGTCCCTGGGCCGGGGCATCCGGAGGATGACGCGACCCGTGTGGCACAACTCTAACGCGACGGAGCGCGGGACCTCTTCGGGCAATGGTCAGGTTCGCTCCCTGCCGAACCGACGGACCGTCCGGGAGGTCCGCCGGCCAGGGGCGGAGCTCTCGCGCGCGGGCGTCTGTGCGAGGATTGCGCCATGTTCGCAACTCTTCACACCAACCACGGGGACATCCGTCTCGAGCTGTTCCCGGACCACGCCCCCAAGACCGTCGACAACTTCGTGGGCCTCGCCGAGGGCACCCGCGAGTTCACCGACGCCGAGAGCGGCGAGAAGGCCACCCGTCCGTTCTACGACGGCGTGGTCTTCCACCGCGTGATCTCCGGCTTCATGATCCAGGGCGGCGACCCCCTGGGCACCGGCACCGGCGGCCCCGGCTACAGCTTCGACGACGAGATCTCCGAGAAGAACTTCACCGAGCCCTACGTGCTGGCCATGGCCAATGCCGGCAAGCGCATGAACGCGATCACGGGCCAGCCCGCCGGCACCAACGGCTCGCAGTTCTTCATCACGCTCGGCCCCACCCCGCACCTGCAGGGCAAGCACACCGTCTTCGGCGCCGTCACCGACGAGGACTCCAAGAAGGTCGTCGACGAGATCGGCGCCACCAAGACCGACATGCGTGACCGGCCCCTCGAGGACATCGTGATCGAGAAGGTCACCATCGAGAAGTGATCCGCCGCTGGACCCGACGGCTCTGAGCGGTCGGTCCGCCCCACGCGACGACGCTGCCCGCCCCCTCCCTCGAGGGGGCGGGCAGTTCCGCGTCAGGCGAGGTGAGCCGTGGTGGGCCGCGAGGGCCACCACATCCGGTCGCCGAGCAGGGCGAACAGTGCCGGCACCAGGACGGTGCGCACCACGAGGGTGTCCAGCAGCACGCCGAGGCCCACGATCAGGCCGAGCTGGCCGAGCACCACCAGGGGCAGCACCCCCAGGGCCGCGAACACGGCCGCGAGCACCACTCCCGCGCTGGTGATGACCACTCCGGTGGAGCCGACGGCCCGCACCATCCCCTCGGTGGTCCCGTGCGCGGCCGCCTCGTGCCGGGCGCGATGGACCAGGAAGATCGTGTAGTCCACGCCGAGTGCCACCAGGAACAGGAAGGCCAGCAGGGGCACGGTCACATCGAGCGCGGGGATGTCGAACAGCAGCCGGCCGGCCCACAGCCCCAGGCCGATCGCCGCGACGGAGCTGGCCACGTTCATCGTGAGCAGCACCAGGGGCGCGACCACTGCCCGCAGCAGGAAGACCAGCACCAGCAGAACCACCGCGAGGATCATCGGGGCCACCACGAGCAGGTCGCGCGTGGAATCCGCGCGTACGTCCATGGCGCTCGCCGTCGTACCGCCCACCAGTGCATCCGTACCGGAGCGGGCATGCAGCGCGGTGCGCAGGCCCTCGGCCTCGGCGAGGGCCGCCGGGGATTCCGGCTCCGCGGAGCCGACGGCGGAGAGCACGGCCCAGCCCCCGTCCGTGGTGCCGCTGACCGAGGCGCGGTCGATGCCGGGCACGGCCTCGGCGATTCGGAGCGCGGCCTCGACGGTGCCGGCACGATCCTCGCGCACCACCACCTGGTGCGGGGCGCTCTCACCGGCGCCGTAATGCGCGGCCATCGCGGAGAAGCCGGTCGAGGACTCCGTGGCGGAGGCGAACTGTTCGTCCTGGGAGAGGCCGACGCGGGTGCCGATCAGACCCGTGGCCAGCACCCCCATGAGCACGAGCGAGACCACGGCCGCGACGGCAGGACGCCGGGTGACGATGCGGGCGACGGCCGCGAACGGTCCGTGCTCCGCGTCGTCCCGCCGGGCGCCGGCGTTCCCGGGGCGGGGCACGAAGGGCCAGAACACGTGACGGCCGACGACCGCGAGCAGCGCGGTGAGCGGGAACAGGACCGCGACCAGGGCGAGGAGCAGCCCGGCCGCTGCGGCGATGCCGAGCCCGCGAGTGGCGGGCATGACGGCGGCCAGCAGGGTGAGCAGGGCGAGGACCACGGTGACATTGGATGCGAGGAGTGCCGGGGCGGTGCGCTTCCAGGCGGTCGCCAGCGCGGCGCGGTGCTCGCGATGCACGTGCAGCTCCTCGCGATAACGGGAGATCAGCAGCAGGGCGTAATTGGTGCCCGCACCGAAGACGAGCACGCTGATCACGCCGGCGTCGAAGGCGAGGGAGAACCGCTCACCGAGGCTGGACGTCAGGGCGCCGGCCGCTCCGTCGGCGAGGGCGACGATGCTCAGCGGCACCAGCCACAGGATCGGGGAGCGGTAGGTGACCAGGAGCAGCAGGGCCACCACCGCGATCGTCACGGCCAGCAGCGTGAAGTCCGCGCCGGCGAAGGCGCCGCGGATGTCGGAGCCGACGGCCGGGCCGCCCGTGACCGACACGCTCAGCTGCTCGGGGACGGAGCCGTCGGCCGCGGCGCGCAGGTCGGCGATCATCGCGTCGATCGCCTCCTCGTCGGCCTCGGAGTCGATGGTGGTCATCACGAGGTCGGCCTCGCCGTCCTCGGCGGGCATGGGGCCGACGCCCTCGCGGCCGGAGACCGCGGCGAGCTCAGCGCGCAGGGTCTCGACGGCGGCGGCATCCTCGGCGGTGAGCTCTGCGCCGTCGTCCCGCGTGACCACGGCGAAGACGGGCTGGTACCGGCTGCCCTCGAGGGAATCGGCGATCGCCGCGGCGCGGGAGGACTCGGAGCCGGCAGGCAGGGCGTCCATGCCGGCGGCCGGTCCGGTGCCCCGCATCCCGCCCGCCACGGCCACCAGCAGCACCATGAACACCCCGAGCATCACCCAGGCGGAACGGCGGCCGGTGAGGGCGGCGGCGAGGCCCTCGCCGAGACGGCCGACGAGGCCGGCCGGCGCAGTGCCGGGGTCGGTGCCGTCGGCAGCTGGGCGACCTGCAGGGAGATTGGCGGTCGCCGGATCGGTCGCGGCGAGATCGTCGGTGCGGCGATGTCGGGTGGTGGGCAAGGGTGCGGGCACGGTGGGTCCTTCGGACGGCAGCCGCTGGTGGCGGCGGAGGGTTCGACCCCGGGTCGGGGTGGTTCCCACGCTATGGACGCCAGGTCGGGACCGGATCAATCGTTCGATGTATTCGCGGGCCGGCCGTGGGTGGCGATGATTACCCTCGGCGCATGACGCAGCGACATCTGGCCGGCCTCCGGATCCTCGCCCAGGGCCTCGTCGGTCCCCCGCGCTTCGCGGACCCGGCAGGGGCCGCCCGCGCTTTCGGTGTCCATCAGGGCCAGGACCTGCCCGGGGTGATGGCCTCGCTGGCCCTGCGCACCGGCGGTGACCTCGAGGCGGTGCTCGCCGCCTTCGACCGCGGCGAGATCGTGCGCGGCTATCCGATGCGCGGCACCGTGTTCGCCGTCGCCGCCGACACCCTCGCCTGGCTCACCGAGCTCTGCGCCGCCGCCCCGCTGCGCGCGGCGATCAGCCGCCGCGGACACCTCGAGCTCGAGGACCACCACGTGGGCCGGGCGCAGGAGGTGCTGGAGGAGATCGCCGGCGCCCATTCGGCACCTGGCGTCGGCCGCGGGGTGCTGCGCAAGGACCTGCTCGCCGCGTGGGAGGCCGCCGGGATCTCCACCGCTCAGGGCCGCGGCTATCATCTGCTCGGCGAGCTGATCACCTTCGGCCTCGCCGCCTATGGTCCGTGGCGGGAGGGGGAGACCGCCGTCGTGCTCGTGAAGAGCTGGCTGCCCGAGGGCAGCGACCTCGAGGGGACCTTCGGCGGCGACGAGACGGCGGCCGTCGCGGAGCTCGCGCGGCGCTACTTCACCACTCACGGGCCGGCGGGGGAGCGGGACCTCGCCTGGTGGTCGAAGCTGCCGCTGGGGAGACTCCGTGCCGCTCTCCCGCTGATCTCCGACCAGCTCGAGACCGGGTTCGCCGACCGCGACGGCCGGCTCCACACCACCGCGGCCGAGGCCCGCGGCGGCACAGGCGAGCAGCTGTGGTGGAGCCCGGGACTGGCCGAGGAGTACGCGACGGCGGAGAAGAGCACGATGACGGAGCTGCTCCTGCCCGGCTTCGACGAGCTCGTGCTCGGCTACCGCGACCGGCTCTACCTGATGGACGCCGAGCGGCATCACGCGCTCGTTCCCGGCAACAACGGCGTCTTCAAGCGGTCCGCGATCCGCCGCGGCGAGGTCGTCGGCACCTGGACCCGCAAGGGATCCTCCGGGCGACGGACGCTGGATCTCACCGCGCTGCGGCCGATCAGCCCCACCCAGCACCGTCGTTTCGAGAAGCTCTTCGCCGCCTTCCCGTACACCGCACCCTGACTCCGTACCTGCCTCCACTCCCTGGCCGTCGGCGATCGCCCGTCCGCCGGTCTCACGCCGGTGTCGCCGCGTCGCCGTGTCCATCCCGTCCCCGCCCCAGCGCCCCCTGGCCGCGGACCCGGCGCCGTTCCAGGTCCCCATGGTGGAATGGCACCCATGGAACGCCCCAGCTACGGCTACAGCGCCGAGGACCACCCGGACCAGCAGGCGACCCCGGTCTGCCCCCGGCACCCCGACCGGGTGAGCTATGTGCGCTGCAAGCGCTGTGACCGTCCGGCCTGCCCGGACTGCCAGCGCCCCACATCGGTGGGCGTGCTGTGCGTGGACTGCGAGCGGGAGATCTCCAAGCAGCAGGCCGCCTCGCGGCCGCGCAATGCGATGGGCGGCGGCATGGGCCGCGGCAAGCCCGTCGTCACCTACTCGGTGATGGCGCTGTGCGTGCTCGCATACCTCGGGCAGATGGCCCTGCCCGCGATCGTCTACGGGCTGGGCCTGTTCGTGCCGGGCTACGCGCTGGTCATGCCGTGGACGTTCCTGACCGCAGGCTTCCTGCACGGCGGGATCATGCACCTCCTGCTGAACATGTACGCGCTGTACATCGTGGGGCAGTACCTCGAGCCGACCATGGGCCATGCCCGGTTCGCGGCCGTCTACTTCGTCTCGGTGCTCGGCGGGCACACCGCGGTCTACCTGTTCTCCGATCCGATCGGACAGTCTTGGTATTCCGGCACCCTCGGTGCGAGCGGCGGCGTATTCGGCATGTTCGCGGCGATCTTCATCGTCAACAGACGCCTCGGTGGGCAGACCGCGCAGATCGTCGTGCTGATCGCGCTGAATCTCGTCATCACCTTCACCTTCCCCAACATCTCCTGGCAGGGGCACCTGGGCGGACTGGTGACCGGTGGACTGCTGACCGCGAGCCTGTTCGCCCTGCGCCCCAAGGCCACCCCCGGGGCCGACCGGCAGGCCCTGGCCAAGCGTTCGGCCCTGCTGCATGCGGCAGCGGTCGCCGCGATGGTGCTGCTGTGCGTGGTGCTGATCGTCGTCAAGACGCTGACCGTCCCGGCCTGACGCCCTCGCGAGGCGCATGACAGCGAGCCCGTGAGGGGCGAATGACAACGGTGTGATTATCCCCAGTTGTGGACGCAATTGGGGATGAAGAGCGCGCGGTGGGGGATTGCTGTGGATAACCGGGGGTTCGTTGTGGACAGACGGTGGGGACAGTGGACGGAGGGGCCGCGCCGTCACGGCACGTGACCCCGCGGTGCACCAGTGTCTGGCCAGCGGGTCCTCTCGTCGGGGCGGAGCATTCGGACATAATCCGCGGACGCGACATCACGCGCCGTAGAGCGTATGACCTGGGGTGATGGGTGGGCACCGCGGATTCGCATGGTTCGTGCGAGAGGCCATGGACAGCCCGCGAGCGGTCGCTGATCGTCCTCTCGTACGACACGCCGTCCACAGGGCCGGTACCTGCGGAACTACAACCCTGTCATTCGTCCACGTCTGTGGACATCGTTGTGGATAACTTCTGGACCCAGGCGTACGAACCCTGTTGACGCAGCGTGACTGTGCACGAGCACGGCCGATGTGCACATTCCTGCCACAGGACCGGAGGCGCCGTGGACTGATGCGCGAGGAGCTGATAACGGCGGTCGCGCCGTCCTCAGTCCTCAGTGCTCAGTGCTCGGCGCCGTTCGCCTCGACGAGATCGGCCCCGGTGCTCCGGGCCGCCAGGACCATATGGGTCAGCGCGCGGGATGCCGTCGGGACGTCGACCACGTCGGCCGACGGCACATGGACGAAGCCACTGCGGACGCCGGCCGAGCCCTCGTCGGTCGCGAGCAGGTGCTGCAGGCGGTAGAAGACGTCGTTGCACACATAGGTGCCCGCCGTCTGCGACACCGAGCCCGGGATCCCCTCCGCGCCCAGCGCCGCGACCATCGCCTTGATCGGCAGCGTCGAGAAGTGGCCGACGGCTCCGCCTACGACCACGGGCTCGTCGACCGGGGAGGCGCCGGCGTTGTCGGGGATCCGGGCATCGCGCACGTTGATCGCGACCCGTTCGGGGGTGATGGCGGTGCGGCCGGCGGCGAGGCCCACGGCGACGGCGAGTCGTGGCCGGCGCTCTCGCACCGCCTCGGCGAGCAGGTCTCCGGCGCGGCCGAACTCGACGGGGAGCTCGAACGCCGCCACCGAGAGCCCGTGCTCGCGCAGCACCGGCACCGCGCGCCGCACCGCCTCCCAGGACTCGTTCGTCGCGGCACCCGCAAAGGGCTCGAAGCCGGTCAGCAGCACATCGATCGCCATGACCGCCACTGTAGACGCGGCGCCCACTGTAGACGGGGCGCCGCCTGTAGACGCGGTGCCGCCTGTAGACGCGGCGCCGCCATCACGCTTGGACGCTTGTCGAGTACTGGCGCCAGAGCATGCGCACTGGCTATATGGCCAGTGTGCACGCCAGAGCGCCAGTTCTCGACGGAAGCGGAATTCCAGGTGCCCGCGCCGCACCGTCCCCCTACTCTGGGGCGATGACCGCCTTCCCGTCGCTCGACTCGCTCCACCCGCCGTTCGGTCTTGTCCTGAGGGCCGGGGATCTCACCCTGCGCACGCTCGCCGACGCGGACCTGCCGGAATACGCCGCACTGATCCGTCGGCCGATCTTCGAGGACCCCGACTCCGCCCACGTGTTCGGCTGGGCTCGCAACGAGCCCGCGACCCGAGTGCGCGAGGCGCTGCACTTCCAGTGGCGACTGCGCACCGAGCTGAGCGCGGACGCGTGGACCCTGCCCCTGGGGATCTGGGCCGGAGGTCGCCTCATCGGCTGCCAGGACATCACCGCCCACCGTTTCGCCGAGCGCCGTACCGTCGCCTCCGGATCGTGGCTCACGCTGGACGCGCACGGGAAGGGCTACGGCACCCTCATGCGCCAGACCATGCTGACCTTCGCCTTCGATCACCTCGGGGCATTGCGCGCCGAGTCCGCGGCCGTGGTCGGCAACGATGCCTCCTTCGCCGTCTCGCGCCGGTGCGGTTACGCCGACAACGGCACCCAGATGTCCAGTGAGCCCGGCCCGGCGGTGCTCCAGCAGCGCTTCCTGCTCACCCCGGAGCGGTTCCGGCGGCCGAGCGTGCCGGTCGAGGTCGAGGGTGTCACGGACGAGCTGCTGGCGCTGCTCGGCGCGTGAGCCACGGGGGGATCCGTCCCGCCCCGCACCTCACATGGAATCCTGCCAGGCCTGGTACAGCGCGGCGAAGCGGCCCCCTGCGGCGACCAGCTCCTGCGGGGAGCCGTCCTCGACGACCTCCCCACCGTGGACCACGAGCACCCGATCCGCGATCATCACCGTGGTCAGACGGTGCGCGATGATCAGCGAGGTGCGGTGCCCCAGCAGCTTCGTCAGCCCTTCCTGCACCATCCGCTCCGAGGGGATGTCCAGCGAGCTGGTGGCCTCGTCGAGGATCAGCACCCGCGGATCGGCGAGGAAGGCACGGGCGAAGGAGATCAGCTGCCGCTGCCCGGCCGAGACCCGACCGCCGCGCTTGTTCACGTCGGTGTCGTAGCCGTAGGGGAGGGACTCGATGAAGGAGTCCGCACCGATCGCCTGGGCGGCCTGCTCGATCTCCTCGCGGCTCGCGCCGGGCTTGCCGAGTGCGATGTTGTCCGCGACCGTGCCGGAGAACAGGTACGCCTCCTGGGTGACCATCACGATGTTGCGCGTGAGGTCCTCCATGGAGATGTCGCGCAGGTCCACGCCGTCCAGCTGCACGCTGCCCTCGGTGGCGTCGTAGAAGCGGGAGATGAGCTTGGCGACGGTGGACTTGCCGGCGCCGGTCTGCCCCACCAGGGCGATGGTCTGACCGGCGGGGATGTGCAGGTCCATGGGGTGCAGCACGAGGGGGCCGTCGGCGGTGTAGCGGAAGGAGACGTCCTCGAAGTCGATCTTCCCGCTGGAGGCGGGCAGCGGCGTCGGCTCCGGCGACTCCTTCACGTGCGGCTGCACGGCCAGCAGGTTCGCGATCTTCTCGAGCGCCGCCACGGCGGACTGGAACGCGTTGTAGAAGTTCGCGATCTCGTCGACCGGCTGGAAGAAGCGCCGCGCGTACAGCACGAGCGCCACCAGCGTGCCGACCTCCAGGTCCCCGCTGAGAGCGCGGAAGCCGCCCACGACCAGCACGGCCGCGATGGTCGTGTTCGCCAGGATGCGCAGCGCGGGCTGGTAGATGCCGAAGACGTTGACCGAGCGCAGCGAGGCGTCGCGGTAGTCCTGGGCGAGGGTGTCGAACTCCTCCTGGTTGCGCTCCTCCTTGCGGTAGGCCTTCACGGCGCGGATCCCGGCCATCGCCTCGACGAAGTGGACGATCAGCCGCGCCGAGTGGGTGCGGATCGCGCGGTACTCGATGCTGGAGCGCTTCTGGAACCACATCGTCAGCACCACGCAGGGGATCAGCATCACCAGCATCACCGCGCCGGTGACCCAGTCGCTCCGCACGATCAGCACGATCGTGAACACCATCGACAGCGAAGCGCCCACCATGACGTTCACGCCGGAGTCGAGCAGCTGGCGCAGCGCCTCCATGTCGGAGGTCTGGCGCGAGACGATCCGCCCCGAGGTGTAGTTCTCGTGGAACTCGAGGTCCTGGCGCTGGGTGAAGCGGAAGACGCGACGCCGCAGTGCCAGCAGCATCTGCTGGCCGACGACGACCGACTGGCGCACATACCCGAAGGTCAGCACACCGCCGACGATCGCCGCGGCGATGTGCAGGGCCGCGGCCTGGATCGCCGGGATCGGGTTGCCGGCCAACAGCTCCGGCAGGCCGGTGTTGATGCCCCAGCCGATGATCGCGGGGCCGGCGACGACCGCCAGCTGCGCGATCACCACCATGATCCCCATCAGCACGAACTGGCCCTTGACCGGGGAGACCAGTTCCCCGAGCAGGGCGAAGGAGCGACGGCGCGAGGCCTTGTTCTCCGCGGCGCTGGGAGTGTGCTGCTCGTCGCGGTCCTGATGATCGAGCGTCGCGGTCATCGCTGCTCCTCCCCGTCCTCGCGCTCGGGCGGTCGGGCCCCGACAGCGGGGGTCCCGGCCGTCACCGTGCTCTCGCCGCTCGAGCGGTCGGCAGGGTCGCCGGACGTCTCGGTCCCGGAGCCGTCGCCGGCGGCCGCCTCCTGGATCGCCCGCAGTTCGAGCTCCCCGGTGAGGGTCACGATGTCCTGGTCGCGGCGGGCCTCCTCCTGCTGGTTGGCGATCACCCAGCGGTAGCGGGGCGAGGACTCCAGCAGCTCGGTGTGGGTGCCGACGGCGACCACGCGGCCGCGGTCCAGCAGGGCGACCCGGTCGGCGAGAGCCACGGTCGAGGTGCGGTGGGCGACGATCAGCGTCGTCGTCCCCTCGAGCACCTCGCGCAGACGCGAGGTGACGATCTCCTCCGTCTTGGTGTCCAGGGCGGACAGCGGGTCGTCCAGCAGCAGCACCGCGGGCTTGGCGGCGATGGACCGGGCGAGCGCGAGGCGCTGGCGCTGGCCGCCGGACAGGCTCATCCCCTCCTCGCCGATCGACGTGTCCACCCCTTCGGGCAGATCGAAGGCGAAGGCGGCGTCGGCCGTGCGCAGTGCGAGGTCGAGCAGCTGCTCGCGCTCCTCGTCGGACAGTTCGGGGTCGGCGCCCAGCAGCACGTTCTCCCGCACCGAGTCGGAGAACAGTGTGGCGTCCTCGAAGGCGACCGCGGTCAGCGTGCGCAGCGTGATCAGGTCCATGTCACGGATGTCGACGCCGTCGATGGACAGCGTGCCGCCGGTGACGTCGTACAGACGCGGTACCAGCTGCAGCAGGGTGGACTTGCCGCTGCCGGTCACCCCGACCAGGGCCATGGTCTCGCCGGGGCGGATCTCGAGAGTCACCCCGTCGAGCACGTCGCTGACGTGCTCCGGGGCGTCCTGATAGCGGAAGTGGACGCCCTCCAGGCGCACGGCGCCGACCGCGCGGGCGGGGTCGACCGGGGTCGGGTCCGGCGGCGAGGTGATCGTGTTGGCCTCGTCCATCACCTCGTAGTGGCGGTCGAGCGCGGTGGTGGCGTTGACGGCCTGGCCCAGCAGCATGCCGAGCTGCCGCACCGGACCCACCACCAGGGTGGCGGTGGCGAAGTAGGAGGCCAGCTGACCGGTGGAGATCGAGCCGTTCGCGGTCAGGAACAGTCCCGCCAGCAGGGAGATGCCGAGGGCGAGCTCGGGGAGCATGAACATCGACATGTCGAAGCGCGCGATCGCGGTGGCCTTGCGCACCTCGGTGCGACGCAGCTCCTCGGCCTGCTCGGTGAAGTCCTCCAGGGCCGACGGGCCGCGCCCGAAGGCCTTGAGCACGCGGATGCCCTGCACCGACTGCTCGATCGTGGTGGCGAGGTCACCGTTCTGGTCCTGGGCGCGGCGCGAGAGCACGGAGAAGCTGACGTTGAAGCGGTAGGCGATCACCGACACCGGCACCGCCGCCAGGAAGAAGATGATCGCGAGGATGCCGGAGGAGCGCCACAGCAGGGCCATGCCCACGATGATCGTGACCGAGCTGGTCACCGCCATGATCATGCCGAAGGCGATCCAGCGACGGATCTGGTTGATGTCCGAGAGCATGCGGGAGAGCAGCTGGCCGGAGCCCCATCCGTCATGGAAGGAGACCGGCATGTGCTGGAGCTTCTCGTAGAAGTCCACACGGATCTGCTTCTCGACCGTGGTCGAGGGGGCCACGGCGAAAGTGCGCCGCAGCCAGATCAGGGCGGCCTCGAGCAGGCCGAGGGCGAGCACGATCGCGCCGCCGGTCCAGATGGTGGTGGCGACGGCGTCGGTCTCGAGGCGGTTGACGACGAATTCGAGGACCTGAGGGATCATCAGCGCCACGATGGAGGCGGTGAGGGCGCTGAACAGGCCCAGGTAGAGGCGGAATCGGATGGGGCGGACCGTCTGCCAGAGGCGGCTCATGGTGCCGAGCATGGGGAAAGGAGTCCTCAAGGATTGCGCAGTCCCGGCGATCGGGAACGAAGGCTTAGCCTAGTCAACTATTCCCACGATGGACAGCGCATTACCGCCGCGTCGCCCCGGAGTGGGGCGGGTTCGGCTCTCGGATCGCCGCCTCAGGACCGATGCTCGGCTCGACATCGGTCCTGAGGCGGCGATCCGTTTCCGTGGGCCGCGTGGGCCGCTGGGTGAGGTGCGGCGGGGATGGCTGAAGGGGCCCCGCCGGGCCCCGCCGTGCTCAGGCCTCGGGGTCGACGGGGGTCCACTCGCCGTACGCGGCGTCGGACAGCAGTGCGGCGGCACCGGCGCTCGCGGCGGTCACCGTGAGGACCGCCGGCCAGGAGCCCAGCTTCTTCGCGAGCGGGTGCGAGAGGCCGAAGCCGAGCACGTAGGTGGCACCGAGGACGGCGGTGGTGGCGGGTCCGCGACGGGCGAGCCACGTGCGACCCGCGTAGATCCCGGCCGCGGCGAGCACGACGCCGCCGAGCGGGCGGATGCCGGTCTCCCGGGCGGTGAGCCACCCGCCGATGAGTCCGACGGCGACGACGGGGGCGGTGTTCACGGACTCGGCGGGCTTGATCGCTGTGCTCATGGTCTCGAGGGTAGTCCGGCTGTCTGGACGTCGGGCTCATGATCCCGGTGGCGAGGGCTGCGCCGGACGACGAGGGGATTGCGTCAGCGACGCCCGAGAACGGGCGCGACGGCGCCCCTCACCGCACCACCGCCACCCCGTGGGCGGGCACCGCGCCGGCCGCGGCGGGGCCGGCGGCGTCGAGCATGTCGGCGCCGCTGACCGCCTCGAGGACCTCGCCGGGTGCGGGCCGGTCCTCCTCGCCCAGGTTCAGCACGAGCGTGAGCGGCCGCGTCCCGGCCTCGTCGCGCGGGGTCAGCACGATCTCGGCGTAGGCGTTCTCGAGGGTCCCCTCACGCACCTCGACGTGCGCCTCGGCCAGCCACGCCTCGCGACGGCGCAGGGCGAGCAGCCGCTGATGCACCTCGAGGATGCGTGGGGCCGCCTCCGGATCGAGCACCTGCAGCGGGCGCGGGGCCGGGCTCGAGCCGGGATCGGCGGCGTCGTCCGTCGCCGCGGGTTCCTCGGCCGTGCCCTCGGGGCCCTCCCGCACTCCCGCCGGGGCCTCCGGGAACGCGGGCCGGATTGCGTCGTCCCCGCCGGGTCGCTCCTCCTTCACCCCGATCGCTCCGAACTCATCGCCCGCGTACACCGCGGGGATGCCGGGCAGCAGCGCCAGCAGAGCGTAGGCGACGGCCAGGTCGCGACCGTCGGACAGCTGCGAGGCGATGCGGGTGGTGTCGTGATTGCCCACGAACGTCAGGGGGCGGGAGCCGCCGTCCGTGTCGAGGAACTCCTGGTGACGGCCCAGGGCGTGGGCCAGCTCGAAGAGGTTCTCGTCGTGCAGTGCCGACCAGATCGCCTTCCACAGCTCGTACTGGGTGACCGAGTCCGCGCCCGAGGCGGCGGCGAACGCCGAGTAGTCGCCGTGGATGACCTCGCCGAGCAGCCAGGCCTGCGGGTGCGCGGTGCGGACCCGCTCGAGGATCGGCGCCCAGGTCTCGGCCCCGGCGGCGTACATCGCATCCAACCGCCACCCGTCGGCTCCGCGGTCGAGCCACAGGGTCATGATGTCCACGATCGCGTCCTGCACGACGGAATCGCTCAGGTCCAGCTCGACCAGGTCGGCGTTGCCCTCGAAGGCGTACGGGTGCTCGCCCGCCCAACGGATGTGGGCGCCCTCGGGGGAGTTCGGGCCGACGGAGATCGCGCGGCGGGCCACCGGATGACGGTCCGAGACGTGGTTGAACACCCCGTCGAGCACGACCCGGATGCCGCGCTCGTGGCAGGCGGCGATCAGGGCGTCGACATCCTGGTCGCTGCCGAGCCGCGGGTCCGGGCGGCGGTGGTCGAGGGTGTCGTAGCCGTGGGAGACGGAGTCGAAGACCGGGTTCAGGATCATCACGTTCGCGCCGAGACCGACGAGATGGTCGAGCCAGCCCAGCAGGCGCGGCAGCCGGTGGACGACGTTCTCGCCCGCCGCCCCGCCGTAGCCCTCGCCCTCGAGATCCTCGCGATGCCCTGGCGCCCCGCAGAAGCCCAGCGGGTAGACCTGCCAGCAGATCGCGTCCCGGATCCAGGGGGGTGAGGACGGTTCCGTCGTGTTCATCTCGCCATCGTATGCGTGGTGTTCACTGGGTCCTGCCGCCCGTTCCGACGCGCCGCCGGCGCCGCGACCACCTCAGGAGATCCACCGATGATCCGTCTGCGCACCGATATCTTCTCCGAGTCCCTCGGGATGGGCACCTCGATGGTGGTGCTGATGCCGCAGGCCGCCTCGGGCATCGGGATGGAGGGTGCCGAGGGGAGCGGCACCTCGGTCCGCGGCGTCCCGGTGCTCTACCTCCTGCACGGACTCAGCGACGACTGCACGATCTGGGAGCGCCGCACCTCGATCGAGCGCTACGCCACCGAGAAGGGCATCGCGGTGGTGATGCCGGAGGTGCGTCGCTCCTTCTATTGCGACGAGGCGGTGGGGGAGAACTACTGGACCTTCGTCGCGGAAGAGCTGCCGCAGCTGATCGCACGCACCTTCCACGTCTCCACCTCCCGCGAGGACACCTTCGTGGCGGGCCTGTCGATGGGCGGGTTCGGCGCGTTCAAGTTGGCGCTGAACCGTCCGGAGCGCTTCGCGGCCGCGGCGAGCCTGTCCGGAGCTCTGGATCCGGCCTCGCTAGGGCTCGAGCACAACACCGGCCATCTCGCCGAGCGCGTCTGGGGCGGGCGGGACCTCGCCGGCACTGCCGATGACCTCCTGGGCAGGCTCGGCACCGCGGATCCGCTCTCGCTGCCGGCTCTGTTCCTGGACTGCGGCACCGAGGACGCTCTGGTCGAGCAGAACCGCCGCGTCATCGAGGCCGCCGAGGCCGCGAGCGTCGACCTCACCTCGCGCCTGCGCCCGGGGGATCACACCTGGGAGTTCTGGGACCAGGGGATCCAGGACGTGCTGGACTGGCTGCCGATCCGGCCCTGACCCGGACCGACGGAACACAGCCCGCCCGAGTCCGCCGCCGGCGCACGCCATGGAACACCCGCCGGGACACCGCCCGAATACGGCACGATGGGCACGGATCCGCCGTGGCGCCGACCGTCGTCGCCCGGCCCTCACCTCTCGAGCCCAGGAGCGACCGTGGCCCTCTTCGCCGTCCAGTACACCTACACCGACGACGCCGACCGGGTCGCCATCTACCGCCCCGAGCACCGTGAGCACCTGGACGAACTGCACCGCGAGGGGACGCTGCTGCTGTCCGGTCCCCTCGGCGGCACCCCCGGCGGGCTGCTGGTCGTGGTGGCGCAGTCCGAGGAGGACGCGCTGGCCAAGCTCGACGGCGACCCCTTCAAGCGCGAGGGCGTGATCATCGACCGCAGCGCCCGCGAGTGGACCGTCGTGATCGGCGAGATCGCCGGCGCCTGAGCTCGCTCAGCCCTCGCCGGCTGCGCGTCGGCGCCCGGCCTCCTGCATCTCCAGCACCTGGACGACGCTCGCCGCCGGGGCCACCTCGTCGCCGACGATCACCAGCGGCACCGCCTCCGGTCCGCCATGCTCGGCGAGGAACGGCTGCGCGTCGGCGTCCTGGTAGATGTTCACCCAGGCCACGTCCTCCCGCGGAGGCCGGACCGCGGTCTGCAATCGCGCCGACAGCGTGCTGCCGGGTGCCCACAGGATGATCACGACGTCGTCGCCGCGGCGGGCGAGGGCGGTCGCCAGCGGTGTGTGGGGGCCGGTGCGCAGAGGACTCGTCCAGTACGCCATGAACAGGGAGAACAGGAGGAAGAGCACCGCGATGAGCAGCTGATCGGCGAGCGCGAACAGCGCGGTGGCGAGCAGTCCGCCGAGAAGCAGCACCGCCGAGCGCGACCAGGCCCGCCACGGCGCGCGGCCTCGGCGCGGACCGGAGGGACCGGGGGCGTCAGGGCTGGTCATGCTGCCAGGGTACGGGGGTCGGCCGGGCGCCCCTCAGATCATCGCGGCCGTGGACAGGCGGGTGTTCGTCTCGGCCACCAGGGCGTCGCGCAGGGCGCCGACCGCGGGGATCGACAGGGCGCCGCGACGGTTCAGGAGCCCGATCATGCGGTTGTCGAGGTCGGGCAGCTCCCGCACCACGACCCCCTCGGGCGGTGCGGCCTCGAGCGTGGTCTCGGGCATCAGGGCGACGCCGCCGCCGTGCAGGATCAGGCGCTGGACGACGATCGAGTCATCGGTCGAGTGGCGCACCTTCGGGACGAAGCCCGCCCGGCGAGCACTGCTGAGCAGGTTCGCCCGACAGCGCTCGCAGCCCGCGATCCACGAGTCCTCGGCGAGGTCGGCGAGGGTCAGCGCGGGATCGTGGGCGCGCGGATGGTCGCGGGGCAGCACCGCCATCACGCGGTCCTCCATCAGCGGTGTCCACTCGAGGGTCCCCTCGTCGTCGATGTCGCTGCAGGGGTAGCGGAAGACGAGGGCGAGGTCGAGCTCTCCCTCGCGCACCGCCGGGACCGCGTCCGGCGGCTCGAGCTCGGAGAAGGTGACCTCGAGGTCGGGGGCCGTCTCGCCCAGGCGCGCCAGCACCGGCGGCAGCAGCACCGCCGCGGCCGAGGGGAAGGTCCCGAACTTCACGGTGCCGCGGCGCATCGCCGTGATGTCGGCCAGCTCCTCCTCGGCGGCGTGCAGCTGGGCGGCGATCGCCTCGGCGTGCGCGGCCAGCCGGCCACCGGCCTCGGTCGGGGTGATCCCGGCCGAGGAGCGCAGCAGCAGCTGGGTGCCGACCTCCTTCTCCAGCGCGGCGAGGTGCTGGGACACCGCGGGCTGGGTCCACCCCAGCTCGCGGGCACCGGCACCGATCGAGCCGTTGCGCACCACGGTGCGGAAGATGAGAAGGCGACGGGGATCCATGTCCTCCATCGTAATCGCCCGCCTCAAGCCCTGCTTATGGGTTTGGCCACCCTGCTCGGGACCGCTCCGGTCACAGGGGGTCCAGCCCGAGGTTCTCCCGCAGCGTGGCGCCGGCGTATTCGGCCGGGTACACGCCCCGTTCCTGCAGGCGCGGGACGAGGTGGTCGACGATGTCGTCGAGCCCCGAGGGGATCAGCCAGGGGGTGATGTTCAGGCCGTCGATCGCCCCCAGGCGGGCGAAGTCGGCCAGGCGCTCGGCGACCGTGTCGTAGCTGCCGGTGAAGGTTCCCCGCCGGGCACCGGACTTCTCCCGGGCGAACTCGAGGATCGACTGCCCCTTCTGCGCGGCCTCCTCGCGCCAGGTCCGGGTGAGCTCCTCGGCCTTGGCGAACTGGAATCCGGCGCCGCGGGTCACCCCGGACTCGGACACTTCCGGGGCCACGTCGGGCAGCGGCCCCTCGGGGTCGAAACCAGACAGGTCCCGGCCCCAGTACTGCTCGAGCAGGGCGATGGCCTGCTCAGGGCCGACCTGCAGGTCGCGGACCCAGCGCACCTTCTCCTCGGCCTCCGCCTCGGTGGGGGCGAGGATGATCTCTGCGCCCGGCAGGATCTTCACGCTGCCCGGATCGCGGCCCGCGGCCACGACGCGCTCGGTGATGCTGCGGCGGAAGTCGACCGCCGCCTCGAGGCCGCCGTGCGGGGAGAAGATGACGTCGGCCGTGCGGGCGGCGAAGTCCTGGCCGGCCGGGGAGGCTCCGGCCTGGAACAGGACCGGGCGGCCCTGCGCCGAGGCCGGCAGGTCGCCCTGGGTGCGCACCGAGTAGTGGGCGCCGTCGTGGGAGATGCTCTCGCCCCGCCAGTACTGCTCGGCGACCTCCACGAACGCCTCGGCGTGGAGGTACCGGTCGGCGTGGTCGAGGTAGCCTCCGCGCCGGAAGTTCTCCCCGGTCCAGGCGTTGTCGGTGGTCACGATGTTCCAGCCGGCGCGGCCCCCGGAGAGCAGATCGAGGGTCTGCAGGCGGCGGGCCAGGTCCACCGGGTCGTTGTAGGTGGTGTTCTGCGTGGCGACCAGCCCGATCCTGTCGGTGGCGGCGGCCAGCGCGGCCAGCAGGGTCTGGGCGTCGGGGCGGCCGGCCACGTCGAGCTCGAAGGGCACCTTGCGGTGCTCTCGCAGCCGCAGGCCCTCGCCCAGGAAGAAGGCCGCGAACTTCCCGCGCTCGGCGGTGCGCACCAGCGACTCGAAGGACTCCCAGGCCACCTGGTCGCCGCTGGAGGGCAGGCGCCAGATGGTGGAGGAGTTCACGCCCTGGAAGAACGCTCCGAAGGCGAGCTGCCCGGTGGGGGTGTGGTCGGAATGGATCGGGTGCTCGGCGGTGCCGGTCGCCAGGGCCGCGGCCTCCGCGGAGAGCCCGGAATCGGCGAGGGTGGGGAACTGCGCGGTGGTCATGCGGGGTCCTTGCTCGTGAGGCGGGCGCGGTCGGAGCGGCGCGCGGGATCGTTGCTGTACGGGGGCAGTGGGAGGCCGAGCTGCTCGCGCAGGCTCTGCCCGGTGGTCGGGGCCGGAGCGACCAGGCCCTGTTCGCGGAGGGCCGTGGCCAGCTCGGTGACCGTGCCCAGCGGGTCCGCCTCGAGGTCCAGGCCCACCAGGCGCACCAGGTGCACGGGCGGGCCGTCCTCGTCGGCCCGCGCCGCGTCGACCGTCTCGAGGACGGCGCCGGAGCCGGTGGAGACGTCGAGGTCGAGGGCACGGCCGTCGGCCAGCTCGACGGCCGCCCTCTCGCCGGCGGCGGCCCGGTCGGTGTCGGCGACCAGCACCGGGACCAGGCCCTGCGGAGAGCGCGGGGTGATCGCCGGCCCCCGTACGGAGAAGGTCTCGCCCGTGAAGTCGGCGTACTGCAGGCGCGAGGCGTCGACGTACACGCCGCGTCCGGTGTCGCGCACGACGGCGTCGGGGGCCCAGGAGTCCCAGATCAGGCGGGAGGCCTCGAGCACGTCGGCCGCCTCCCGGGCGGTGGCCTCGAGGCCCAGCGTGGTGCGACCGACGGCCGCGGCCACCGCGGGGTCGGTCTCCGCGGTCAGCAGCCAGCCGGCGCGGCCGTGGGAGATGTGGTCGAGGCTCATCAGCTGGGTGGCCAGGTGGAACGGCTCGACGTAGACGGCGTCGGTGCGGGGCAGCAGGGCGACGTCCCGGGTCAGCGGCGCCAGATGGGAGGCCACGTGGATCGGGTGGAGACCGCCGTCGCTGATCGTCAGGGCGCCGACGCCGGCGGCCTCGAGCCCGCGGGCGAGGTCGGCGAGGCCCTCCAGGAGCTCAGGATCGGCGACCAGGTCGACCGCGAGCACCGGCAGGGCTCGCCCCGGGTCGGAGGTGGCGGCGGTGGTCGCGTCCGGCGCCGGGGCGCCGTGCCCGTGGGCGACGGAGGAAGGGCTGGATGTCGTGGTGCTCACGGGTTCTCCTGGGTGTGGGCGCGGGATTCGGGCAGGGCCTCTTCGGTCAGTTTCCACCGCTCGAGCACTGCGCCGTAGGTGCCGTCCTCGATGAGTGCATTGAGGGCTGCGGCGTACGGGTCCGCGAGGCCGCTGCCGGCCGGGAAGGTGGCGGCGACCAGGGTCTCGTCGGGCCAGCCGGCGTTGATCCTCCCCTGCACCTCGAAGTCGTCGCGGCGTGCGGTGATGAACGACAGCGACGGGAAGGGGGAGAGGTATCCGTCCACCCGCCCGGAGCCGAGGGCGAGCAGGGTGTCGGCGTCGGTCGAGTAGTGCTTCAGCTCGGCAGGTTCCTTCCCGGCGGCTTCCAGCTCGGCGTTCCAGTCGGTGAGGATGCGCTCCTGGTTGGTGGCCGCGCCGACGGCGATGAGGCGCCCGCTGAGGGAAGCGGCGTCCTCGAGCCAGAAGTCGGCGTCCTTCTGCGTGAGGAACGCCATGTAGGCGGCGCGGTAGGAGGCGAAGTCGAACTTCTGCAGGCGCTCGGCGTTGATGCCGACATTCGCGTGGACCACGTCGAAGTCCCCGGCCTCGAGCTTCAGCGGCCAGTTCTCCCAGGTGGTCAGCTTCAGCTCGAACTCCAGGCCGAGCTTGTCCGCCACGATCCGGGCGGTGTCGATCTCGGAGCCGATGTAGGTCTCGTTGTCGTCGGCCAGGAACGACAGCGGCGCGGAGCTGGTGCCGTTGATGCCCACCCGCAGCACCCCGGATCCGGCGATCTCGGGCGGTAGCAGGGCGGCGACCTCCTGGTCGGGCTCGGCGCGGAGGAGTTCCTGGGTGCCGGAGGTGTCGAGGCCCGCGCCGTCCTCACCGCCGCCGTCGGAGGCGTCGGCTCCTCCGGCGGTGGCAGGGACCGGGTCGGAGCAGGCCGCGAGCACTCCGACCGGAAGCAGGAGGCCGGAGGCCGTCAGGGCGCGTCGGGAGAGCAGGCGGGAGGTCATGAGGGGTCCTCGGGGCGAGTGCGGGAGGGAACGGGGGCAGCTGACGGGGCGGTGCCGGCCTCGGCGGCGGGGGCGGGCGCGTCCTCGGGGGGTGGATCCTGCTCGCCGGTGCGCACGCGCTGCAGGAACGAGCGGGTGCGCTCCTGGGCGGGATGATCGATGACCTGGTCGGGAGGGCCCTGTTCGACGATCACGCCGCGGTCCATGAACACGACCGTGTCGGCGACGTCGCGGGCGAAGGTGATCTCGTGGGTGACGATCACGAGCGTCGTGCCGGCCCGGGCCAGGGAGCGGATCACGGCGAGCACCTCCTCGACCAGCTCGGGGTCCAGGGCGCTGGTGGGCTCGTCGAACAGCAGCACCTTCGGATCGAGCGCGAGTGCGCGGGCGATCGCCACGCGTTGCTGCTGGCCGCCGGAGAGCTGTCGCGGGAAAGCCTGTGCCTTCTCCGACAGCCCCACCAGCTCGAGCAGCTCCCGGGCCCGGGCCTCGGCCTGCGGCCGGGGAGTCCCCAGCGCACGTCGCGGGGCCTCCGCGACGTTCTGCAGCGCCGTCATGTGGCCGAACAGGTTGAAGCTCTGGAAGACCATGCCGATCCGCGTGCGCTGGCGCAGCACCTCGCGCTCGGGCAGCTCGTGCAGCAGGTCCCCGTCGCGGCGGTACCCGATCACCTCGCCGTCCAGGCTGATCAGCCCCTGACTGACGGGTTCGAGGTGATTGACGGTGCGCAGGAGCGTCGACTTGCCGGATCCGGAGGGCCCGAGGATCGCGGTGACCGAGCCGGGGGCGAGGGTCAGGTCGATCCCGCGCAGCACCTCGAGGTCGCCGAAGGACTTGTGCACGTCCCGGATCTCGACGAGCCCGCCGATCGGGATGTGCGAGCTCTCCGGTGCCGGGTCGGGGGAGTCGGGCGGCGCATCGGCCGGAGGGGCGCCGCGGCGCAGGAGGTCGAGCAGGCTCATGCGAGGGCTCCCTTCGGGGCGGAGCGATGGCGGGTGAGGCGGGCGCGCAGGCTCTGCAGGGGCGTCGGCGGCAGTGTGCGCACGGCGCCCTTGGAGTAGTGGCGCTCGATGTAGTACTGCCCGATCGAGAGCAGCGAGGTGATCACGACGTACCAGACGGTCGCGACCAGCAGCATCGGCAGCACCTGCTGGGTGCGTCCGTAGATCAGCTGGACCGTGAAGAACAGCTCGGCGTGCGCGAGCACATAGACGATCGAGGTGCCCTTGACCAGGCCGATGATCTCGTTGAACGCGGTGGGCAGGATGGCGCGCATCGCCTGCGGCATCACGATGCGCAGCGAGCGGTCGCGGGCCGGGATGCCCAGCGCGCTCGCCGCCTCCACCTGCCCCTGGTCCACCGACAGGATCCCGCCGCGGATCAGCTCCGCCGCGTAGGCCGCCTGGTGCAGCCCGAGTCCCAGGATCGCCGCGAGCATCGGGGTCATCAACGTGCTGGTGCGGGCGTCGACGAAGGTGACGTCCGTCAGCGGGATCCCGAGGGAGACGCGCTCGTAGAGGTATCCGAGGTTGTACCAGAGCAACAGCTGCACCAGCAGCGGCGTGGAACGGAAGACCCAGGAGAACGTCCAGGCCACGCCGGAGATCAGCCCGGAAGGGGACAGTCGCATCAGGGCGAGGACGAGGCCCAGGCCGAAGCCGAGGGCACCGGAGATCGCGGTGAGCTTCAGCGTCTCCAGCAGACCGCGGATGATCGATTCGGCGAAGAACCACTGGGCGACCACCCCCCATTCCCAGCGCGGGTTGGTCACGAAGGAGTAGAGCACGGCGGCGACCAGCAGGCCGACGACGACGGCGAGCACCACGCGACCGGGATGCCGGACAGGCACCACGCGCAGCCGGGAGAGGTCCTCGTGCTCGGGGGGTGGGCACGGCATCACGACGGCTCCCGTCGCCGAGTCGCGACCTGCGGCCGGATCGGCCGCGGGCGCGTGGCGTGCGGTCTCGGTGGAGACAGCTGAGGGGGTCATGGGCGGTGCCTTTCGTGACGATGCATGAACGCAGGGCGGTCATGGCTTGCACTGCCCGACGGTATAAGCGAACCTAATGGACGTGCAAGGTGGCAACTATGAGTGGTCACAGTGCGACACAGAACCTCGTCAGAAGGGATCCGCCCGATGAACTCCCGGGTCAGGACCACGCCCACGCGCCTCGCCCTCATCGGCGGCGGGCCGCGCGCGATCGGCGTTCTCGAACGCCTCGGTGCCAGCGCCGCCCTGCCCGAGCAGGCTGCGCGCCTCGAGCGCGCCCCCGTGCGCGTGGACATCATCGACCCGCACATGCCGGGCGCCGGAAGGATCTGGCGCGCCGCCGAGAGCCCCCTGCTGCTGATGAACTCGCGGGCCGCCGACGTGTCGATCTTCACCGACGACACCACCGAGGTGGACGGGCCCGTCGTCGCCGGCCCCTCGCTCGCCGAGTGGGCCGCGGGGATCCGGGAGGGCACCCTCGCCGCCCCCACCGCCGGCACCTCGCGCCTGGCGGAGATCGAGGCCCTCGAAGCCACCAGCTTCGCCAGCCGCCGCGTCCAGGCGCTGTACCTCGAGTGGTTCTTCGGCCAGGTCCTCGCGGCGCTGCCCGGCACGGTCACCGTCACCGTGCACCGCACCACCGCGACCGCGGTGCGCGCGGAGGAAGGCACGGGAGCCGCCCCCTGGCGGATCGAGCTCGAGGACCGTGCCCCGCTGCGGGCCGATCTGCTGGTCCTGGCCGCTGGGCACACCGACTCCCGTCCCTCGTCCGCGCGCTACGAGCTGGCCGCCTTCGCGCGCCGGCACGGCGGTGCCTACCTCCCGCCCTCCCAGGCCTCGGACGCCCACCTCGGCCAGCTCGGTGCGGGCCAGGAGACGATCGTGCGCGGCATGGGGCTGGGCTTCATCGACCTCCTGGCGCTGCTCACCGAAGGCCGCGGCGGCTCCTTCGAACCGGAACCGCTGCCCGGCGACCCCGGCCGCCTGCGCTACCGCGCGTCCGGCCGCGAGCCCCTGCTGCGAGTCGGTTCCCGCCGCGGCGTGCCCTATCACTCGAAGGTGCACGGGGAGGGGGAGCCCACCGGCCTGGGGGAGCTGGTCCACGTCACCGCGTCTGCCCTCCGGGAGCGCGAGGACTCAGACGGTCGTCTCGACTTCCGCGCCGACGTCCTGCCCCTGATCGCCGCCGAGATCGCGCACTGGGTCCCGGACGCACCGCCCGCCGAGCCGGGGGAGGAGCCCTTGGCCTGGCTGGACGACCCGCTGGCCTGGCTCGACGGCGATGCCGAGCCGCGGGTGACCCGCGATGCCGTGGTGCGTCACATCGAGCACGATCTCCACGCCCGCACGCGGGGAGACGTCACCTCCTCCCGGATCCTGTTCCAGCTGCTGCTGCGCCTGCACGGGGTCCTGGTCGACCAGCTGCCCGCGACCCGGCTGCGCGAGAGCTCCCGGGGCGAGTACCCGCACTGGTGGCACTCGCTGTTCAGCTTCGTGGATTCCGGGCCGCCTCCGCATCGTCTGCACCAGCTGCTCGCGCTCGAACGCGCCGGGGTGGTCTCCTTCCTCGGGCCGCGCACGGCCGTGACCACTGATGACTCCACCGGGCGGTTCGTGGCCCGCGGGGGTGCGGGTGTGCAGGTCGAGGCGACCGCGCTGATCGACGCCTTCCTGCCCGAACCTTCGCTGGCGGATTCCACCAACCCCCTCCTCCGCGATCTGGTCGCCGGCGGCCGGGCGGCCATCGGTCGCGAATCGGCCGCGGCGGCGGGCAAGCTCGAGGTCGATGACCGGTACCGCGTGATCGCCCCCGACGGCACCGCGCGCGAGAACCTGTGGGCCGTCGGCCCCTGGACCTCCGAGCTGCCGATCGGCGCCTTCGCCCGTCCCGGCACCAACGCCCCCTGCCACCGGCGCAACGACGCCCTCGCGCGTCGGGTGCTCGAGGCAGCTCTCGACCACGGCGAGGCCGCTGCCGGCACGTCGGCCCCGCCGCATCACGGAGCTCAGCGGCCTTGGCAGGCCTCCACGTCGCCGTCCACCCCCGCGGGCCCGGTGGCCACCGGTCAGCGGTCCGACGCCGGTGAGCCGGTCCTCCGTCCGGGGACCCGCGCACCGCGCCTGGGCGTTCTCGGACCCGGGAAGATCGGCAGTGCGCTCGCCCGCACCGCCCTGCGCGCCGGGATCGAGGTCCGGGTCGCCGGACGCTCCGCGGCCCCCGTACTCGCGGCGAAGCTGCCCGGCGCCGCGCCGGTCGCCCCGGAGGATCTCGCGACGGCCTGCGACATCATCCTGCTGACGGTGCCGCTGCACGTCGCGCTCCACCTCGACCCGCAGGCCCTCCGCGGCGCGATCGTCGTCGACGCCACCAACCCATGGGGCGGGGACGACGCGGCGGCGGTCGCCGTGGCCCGGAACGCCCTGGGCGACGGGGACGGCGTCCTGTCCACGAGCGAGCTGCTCGCCGCGCATCTGAGCACCTCCCGCGTGGTCAAGACCCTCAACCACATCGGATACCACGACGTCGAGGACCAGGGCCGTGACGGCGGGGATCCCGGCCGCCGGGCCATCGCGGTGGCCTCGGACGACCCCCGGGCGGCGGACGCCGTCGGTGCCCTGCTGAACCGACTCGGCTACGACGGGGAGGTGGTCGGCTCCCTCGCGGACGGCCGCCACTTCGAGCCCGGCGCGGGGCTGTTCGCCGGGTGGAGCACCCGCGAGGAGCTCCATGAGCGACGTCAGGGGGTCCGCGTGGCCTGAGCACGGCGTTGCCGACTCGGGACAGGGGAGCGATGCTGGGGTGGGGCCCGCGACTATCGTGGGCACATGAGCTCTTCACGGGGGAACGGTGACGCCCACGGGCCGGGTGGGGACCCGTCCTGGCTGGGCGGCAAGGACCGCGACGGCACCAGCGGGACCGGATGGTCCTCCGGCTTCGGCTCGGAGTCCCGGGCGGACTCGGACTTCGGCGGGGACGTCGCATCGGAGGCGCCGCGCCCTCAGGGGCCCGAGTTCGGTGGCGAGGCCGCAGGTCGCGGGGGCGAGCAGGAACCCGGCTGGGCGGAGAGCTTCACGGGGCAGGACGACGCATCGGGCGATGAAGGAACCGGCAAGGGAAGCGGCGCCAAAGTCTTCGGCGCGCTGGCCACACTCGTCGGCCTCGGCATCTTCGCGATCGTCGCCTACCGGATGGGCTTCGACGTCTGGTGGGTCATCTTCTTCGTCGCGTTCCCGATGATCTCGCGGCTCCTGCGCTCCACCGGCCGGGGTGGCCGACGGCGCTGAGCCCGGGCAATCGGGGACGTGTCGACAGGGACCCTGACAGGGACTCCCTCGGTGCTCAGAGCCGGTGCGAGGATGCTCGCGACGGGCGATGACCGCCCGTGCACCCGATCGAGGAGGAGCCCCCATGGAGTACGTGAAGCTCGGCAGCACCGGACTGGACGTCTCGCGCCTGTGCCTGGGCACGATGGGTTTCGGTGACCGTGAGCGGTGGATCCACCCGTGGGTGCTCGAGGAGGACGATGCCCGCCCAGTGATCAAGCATGCGCTCGACGCGGGCATCACCTTCTTCGACACCGCGAACGTGTACTCGCTGGGGCGCAGCGAGGAGATCGTCGGCAAGGCCTTGGTCGACTACGCCCGGCGTGAGGAGATCGTGCTGGCCACCAAGGTGCACGGCCGGATGCACGAGGGCCCGAACGGCGGGGGCCTGTCCCGCAAGGCCATCCTGGCGGAGGTCGATGCCAGCCTGCGCCGGCTGGGGACCGAGTACATCGACCTCTACCTCATCCATCGCTGGGACTACTCCGTCCCGATCGAGGAGACGATGCGTGCTCTGGACGACGTGGTGCGCTCGGGGAAGGTCCGCTACATCGGCGCCTCGGCCATGTTCGCCTGGCAGTTCCTGCAGGCCCAGCACGTCGCCGAGGTCAACGGGTGGACGAAGTTCGTCTCGATGCAGAACCACTACAACCTCCTGTACCGCGAGGAGGAGCGGGAGATGATGCCGCTGCTGCGTGAGCTCGGCGTCGCCTCCACTCCGTACAGCCCGCTGGCTGCCGGACGACTGACGAGGGACTGGGACGCCGACACCGAGCGGGCACGCACCGACCGGACCGCACAGACGAAGTACGACTCCACGCAGGACACCGACCGGGAGATCGTCCAGCAGGTCGCCCGCATCGCCGAGCAGCGCGGGCTCGAGCGCGTGCACGTCGCCCTGGCCTGGCTGCTGGCGAAGGATCCGGTGGTCGCTCCGATCGTCGGGGCGACCAGGACCGGCCATGTCGACGCGGCCCTCGGCGCCCTCGAGCTCGAGTTGACCGACGAGGAGCTCGCGGCGCTCGAGGCCCCGTACGTCCCCCACCGCGTGGTCGGCGCCCTCGAGCCGGGGGAGTCGACCCACGGGGCGAACGCCTCGGGCACTCGCCGCTGAGGAGACGGGCGGCTCGTCGGCGGGGCCCGGGCCGTGCTCAGTGACGTGCCCGGATCAGGTGCCGCGTCGAGTGCGCGACGAACCGCCCGTCCCGGCGGATGATCGCGTCCATCGCCAGCAGTCGCTCGTGATAGCGGTCGACCTCGAAGTCCGGGACCCACCACACGCACTTGCGCAGGATCCACACCACGGCGCCGACGTCGAGGAACTCCATCCGCAAACGCGCCGTGCGCAGTTCGGTGACCTCGAGCCCGGCGGCCTCCGCAGCGGCCACTTCGTCGTCCGGATGCCGGCCCCGCCGCTGCTGCTCGGTGGTGGGGCCGATGAAGTGCTCGATCAGCTCGAAGGCCGAGGCGGGGCCGACGTGCTGGGCGAGGTACTCCCCGCCGGGCGCCAGCACCCGCACGATCTCCGCCCAGTCCGGGCTCACGGGATGCCGAGCGGTGACCAGGTCGGCGGCGCCGCCGGGCAGGGGGAGCGGGGCCCCGGCCGGGGTCTCGTGGACCTGCACCCCGCGTGGGCCCAGCAGCAGCCGTGCCCGTTCTGCGTTGGGCGCCCACCCTTCCGTGACGTGCTGCTGGGCGGCGAGGCGAGGGCATTCGGCGAGCACCTCGCCGCCGCCGGTGTCGAGGTCGATCGCCACGTCGGCAGTGGCCACGGCCTCGGCGAGCTGCCCCGAGTACCCCCAGGGAGGACGTTCCTCGAAGGCGCGGTCGTCCAGGAAGGCGAAGCCCCACCCGTCGACGTCCGCGGTCGCGGCTTCGGTGATCAGCTCGTCCGCAGGGCGCATGCGTCCAGGGTGGCGGTGAATGTTCGCAGGTGCCACCGCATTCTGGGGCAGAGACTCCAGCGCGGCACGGATCCGGCGCACGCTCTCCTCGAGGCTCAGGGTCGAGGTGTCGAGCACGAGATCGGCGCTGATCAGGGGCATTTCTCCAGCCCACTGCGCGTGCACCTCGTACAGGAACTCCGGATCACGGGAGATGCCGCGCGTGGGATCGGCGAGCGCCCGCTCGAGCGCGGTCCCGAACGGGCAGGTGACCACCACGGTGAGGACAGGCGTTCCCGCGGGAACGTTCCGGAGGACCCGCGCGAGCTCCTCCCGGTCGCTGACCGACTCCGCGATCACCACCTCCGCCCCGGCTTCGAGCCACTGGCCCGTGACCGACGCGAAGATCCGATGCGCCACCGTCCAGTCGGGGAGCGTCGGCCGCGCCATGTCGGCGATCGCGTCGAGCTCCACCAGGGCGAGCTGCCGTCCGTCGGCGCGCAGAGCATCGGCCAGGAGGCGGGAGACGGCACTCTTGCCGGCGGCGATGGGGCCGCCGATGAGCACGAGCGGGGTGAGGGCACGGGGAGTGGTCACGGGTTTCACCCGCCGAGCTCGAGCACCCGGATCGCGAGCTGGACCCGGTTGGTGACCTGCAGCTTGTGATAGAGCCTGCCCAGGTGGGTCTTCACCGTCGCGACGCTCATGAACAGCTGGCCGCCGATCTCCGGGTTCGCCAGCCCCTGCGCCACCAGTCGGCCCACCTCCCACTCGCGCTCGGTGATCCCCTCCGGGGCGGGGATCTCCGCCGGGGCCTCTTCGGCCTTCCCCGCGGTGTCCGCCCCTCCCGTCGCCTCCTCGGCCGGAGTCGGAGCCGTGCCGTCCTCGGCGGCGAGCCGCACCAGGCGGCTGAGGACCTCGGGGGAGAAGCGGGGACGGTCCTCGGCCGCCTCGAGCACCGCGCGGACGACCTCCTGGGGCGGGGAGTCCTTGAGCAGGAACGAGACGGCGCCCGCCCGCAGTGCCCGCAGCAGGAACTCGTCGGTGTCGAAGGCGGTCAGCATGACGGCGCGGGCCGCGTGCCCTTCGTCCCCCAGCGTGCGCAGCGCCTCCAGGCCGGTCATGCTCGGCATCCGGATGTCCATGAGCACCACGTCGGGGTCGAGCTCACGGACCCGGTCGAGCGCCTCGTGCCCGTCGGCCGCTTCCCCGATCACCTCGATCCCGTGCGCGCCGTCGATCATCAGCCGCAGACCGGCGCGCATCAGCGCCTCGTCATCGACCAGCAGCACCCGCACCGTGCCGCTCCCGGCCTCCGTCCCGTTCACCATGGCATCCATGCTTGCACCTCGAAGTCCTCGCCGCGCACCCCGTGCCGGGCATCGCCGCCCAGCAGCCGGGCCCGCTCCTGCACGCCGAGCAGTCCGTGCCCGGTGGAGGTCGGCGCAGTCGCCGGACTCGCAGAACAGGGGTTGCGGGCGTGCAGCACGACGCGATCCGCTTCCCGCGCGAGCGTGAGGCGCAACGGGGCGCCCGGGGAGTGCTTGGCGGCGTTCACGGTGACCTCGGTGAGGATGCGGGCGAGAGCCACGACCGTGCTGCGGTCGCGGGTCTCCAGCTCGTGCGGTCCCAACCCCTCCCAGCTCAGCTCGACGTCCTGCCCGTCGGCACGGGCGCGCTCGACGATCTCGACGAGCGTCGGGGCCGTGGCCAGCGGGGTCTCGCCATCGGTGGTGCGCAGGGTCATCAGCACGGTGCGCAGCTCGCGATTGGCCTGCTGGGCGGCGTCCCGCACGGTGCCGGCGGTGCGGCGCAGCTCCTCGCGCGGGAGGTCCTCGCGGTAGGACATGGCGCCTGAATGCATGGCGATGGTCGCGAGGTGGTGGGAGATGCTGTCGTGCATGTCGCGGGCCAGCGCCGCCCGCTCCTCGGCGCGCACCCGGGCGGCGTCGGCGTCGCGCTCACGCACCAGAGCAGCGGCCTCCCGCTCGGCGGCGGCCCGTTCCCGCTGGGCCGTCTCCCGCTCCCGGTCCGCGGAGGCGGCGCGGTCGCGCAGGGAGGCGACGAGCTCGTGGCGGGTGCCCACCACATGGCCGATCAGCAGCGGGACCAGGGCGCCGACGACCATGACCGCGATCGTGGTCGTGAAGAACACCCCGACGGGCTGGGCACGGATGGACGCATCGAGCGCCATGGTCAGGATCGAGGTGACGGCGACCAGCAGGACCGCGAGCGCATCCAGCCCGGGCCGGCGCCGCAGCCCGAGCCGGTACAGCGCGATCGCCGAGGCCGCCAGGGCTGTGGTGCTCAGGCCCGCGACCGACGCCGCGATCAGGTGCAGCACGCTGTGCAGTCGGCCGGGTCGCAGGAACCGCAGCGGGCCGATCGCGAGCGTGACGACGACGCCCAGCACGGCATCGAGCCCGTGCATGGCCACCAGCGCCCCCGGCGGATCCTCGTCGAACTCCGTGAGCAGGCTCCCGAAGGCGACGAGCACCATCAGCACGCCCAGGGCGGTGCAGGCGAGGGACTGGGCGAGCGCGATCATCCATTCGCGCACGCTGCGCACGGAGGGCGGCGCCGTGGTGGTCGGCGCGGTGACGGTCATGAGCCCAGCGTAGGGAGGGCAGGGAGGTCGAGGGATCGGCCGCGCGGCTGATGGACCGGGACGCGCCATCCACCGATCGGCAGGCAGGCGCGGTCTCCGCGGTCGATCAGATCCCGGTTCCGGTGGATTCGCGGACGACCAGCTCGAACGGGGCGAAGTGCTCGCCGTCGGGCGCGGCGGGGCCCGCGTCGTCCCCTGGCAGCACGCCACCGACCTGCGCCTCGAGCGCCTCGACCGCCGACCGGGCGACGGCCTCGCGGTCCGGGGCGATCGTGGTCAGCGACGGGGAGACGGAGCGGGCGTAGGGGATGTCGTCGAAGCCCATCACCGCGACGTCGCGGGGGACCGCGAGCCCACGGGCATGCAGGGCACGGATCGCCCCCATCGCGACCCAGTCGGTGACGGCGAACAGCGCGTCCGGCACCTCGTCGACCTCCGCCAGCATCCGGGCGGTGGCGCTCTCCCCGGCGTCGCCGGTGTTCGCGGTGATCGGGCGCGTCAGCTCGGGCAGCACCGGGAGCCCGGCCGCGCGGACCCCGTCGATCAGCCCCTGGGCGCGTCCCGGTTCCGCACCCGGGGACGGGGCACCGATCAGGGCGATGCGTCGGCGGCCGGTGGCGAGGAGGTGCTGGGCGGCGGCGAGGCCTGCGGCGTGGTTGTCGATCCCGACGTGGGGGACGGGCCCGGGCACAGGGTGATCGCCGAGGACGACCAGCGGGGTGGGATCGGGGCGGGCAGCGATCTCCTCGGCCTCCAGCCACTGGGTGCTGAGGATCATCCCGTCGAGGCGCTGCGGATGGTCGCCGAGCAGGGCACGGCGCTCGCCGTCGAGGTCGCCGCCCGTCTGGTGCATCAGCACGAACCATCCGTGCTCCCCGGCGGCCTCGACCACGCTCCCCGCCAGGGAGGCGAAGTAGGGCAGGTCCAGCCGGGGCACGGTCAGCGCGATCACGCCGGAGCGCCCCCGGGCGAGATTGCGGGCGGAGAGATTGGGCCGGTAGCGGACCTGGTCGACCGCGGCGAGCACCTTGGCGCGGGTCGCCTCGGACACCGGGGCGTATCCGCCCATGACATTCGAGACCGTCTTCATCGACACGCCGGCGACCGCGGCGACGTCGGTCAGGCGCGGCCGGGGAGAGCGTCGGTCCGTCGTCATCGCCCCAGCTTAGAGCGGGCAGCGACGGACCATGGGCAGCGAGGTGGCCGGTGCTCAGCCGCTCAGTGCGCTCGCGGCGGTCTCGACGAACGAAGCCGCCGCGGCCGACGCGGTGGTCCTGCCGAAGGCGACGTCCTCGTTGAGCCGGCCGAACTCGGTGCCCTGCAGCGCGCCGTAACCCCGGGGCCACGGGCCCGGCGGGGCGCCCGTGGTCCCGGTGACCTCCTCGACGTACGCCATCGCCTTCCCCGCGGCGGAATCGGCCGACTCCCCCAGCAGATCACGGGTGGTGGCCGAGGGCGGCACCCCGAGGCTCAGCCCGATCGACGTGATCGCCGCGGGCTCGCTGACGAGGAAGTCGACCACGGCGGCGGCATCCTCGGGCCGTGCGCTGGTCGAGAGGATCGACCAGAAGTCGAGGGCCGTGACGAACTGGCCCGAGCGGTCCCCGGCCGTTGCCCCCGGGATGTCACCGACCTCGAGCGGGTGCTCCGGCATCACGGGCTGGAAGAACGTGACCTGCTGGACCCAGCCGAAGGTGACCGCGGCATTCAGCGTCGCGAACGGGGAGTTCTCGAAACCGGTGGCCTCGGCGGTGATCTCGGGCGGGGGAGCGGCACCCGCGTCGCGCAGGTCCTGCCACATCACCAGCCACTGCTCGATCACGTCGGTCCCGACGGCGAGGGACTGGCCGTCGAACAGCTCGGTGCCGTGCTGGCGGGCGAAGACCTCGAACAGCTGGAGGTCGGCGCCGGCATCGGCGGTGCCGTAGGTTCCCGGTCCGGCCTGCTCGGCGAGGGCCGTGGCGAACTCGGTGAACTCCTGCCAGCTCCATGCCCCGGGCAGCTCGAGCCCGTGCTCCTGGGCCAGGTGAGGATTGCGGAAGGTGGTCTGGGTGATCGAGGACTGGCCGATCCCGAACCTCCCGTCGTCGGTGGTGCCGGCCGTCGCGGCGTCCTCGTCGAAACCCGAGATGTCGATCGCCTGGCCCGTGAGGTCGCTGAGGTCCAGCAGCGCACCGCGATCGGCGTACTCGGTCAGCCAGGTCATCGACATGCGCACCAGGTCGGGTCCCTGCCCACCGGCGACCTGGGTGGCGAGCTTGTCCCAGTAGTCGTCGAAGGCGGCCTTCTGAGGGGTGACCGGGACGTCGGGATGCTCCTGCTGGTACTTCTCGAGAGCGCCTCCCACGCCGTCATGGACGGGCTGGCCGCCGTACCAGGCGACGAGCAGGTCTGCCGAGGCGTTCCGCGCGCCGGGGCCGCAGGCCCCCAGGGGGAGGGCCGCGGCGGCGCCGCCGGCGGCCAGGAGGGATCGTCGGGTGAAGCGGGTCATGGCAGGACCTCCCGGGCTTCGGACGGAGCGACGCGGACCCGGGTCAGGCCCAGCGCCAGTTGTGGGGACGGGTGCGCGGTGTGTAGGCGCCGGTGGGCAGGTCGTCGGCCGCTCGCATCATCCAGCGCACCAGGTCACGGTGCAGTTCCGCGCGGACCTGCTGATGGCCGGGGTCGGCGGCGAGGTCGTGGATCTCGAAGGGATCGGCTTCCAGGTCATGGAGCGTGTCGTGGCCGCGGTCGTCGACCACGAGCTTGTGGCGTCCGCGCACGAGCATGCGCATCTCCCCTCCCAGGGTCACCGAGTTCAGCTCGTCGAAGGAGGCGCCCTCGTAGGGGAAATGCAGGGGAGGCCGGTCGGTCTCGGTGTAGGACACGCCCCCGTATCCGAGCTCGCCCAGGATCGAGCCGAACTCCGCGGCCGGGGCGTCCTCGCCGCGCAGCAGCGGGTCCAGGGAGCGGCCCTGGACCCCGGCGGGGATCTGCCCGGTCAGGCGCTCGGCCAGGGTGGGCAGGACGTCGATGATCGAAACGGGCTCGTCGCGCACCTGCGACGCGATCCCGGGACCGGCGAAGCCCAGCGGGATGCGCATCAGCACGTCGGGCATCGCCGCCCCCTTGCGCTGCAGTCCGTACTCGCCGGTGAAGTCGCCGTGGTCGGACAGCACCACCACGAGGGTCTCCCGGCCGCCGGCGGCGACGGCGTCGAGCAGACGGCCGATCTGGTCGTCGATCAGCCGCAGCATGCCCAGGTAGTTCGCGCGATAGCGCCGCCAGTCGCGGTCGGAGCCGGGGCGCTTGTCCTCGAGCAGCCGGTGCAGCCAGCGGAAGCGCCAGTCCATGCCGTCCAGCACGCTCGCGTCGGTCGCGCGCTCGGGGACCTCGTCCTCGAACATGCTGAAGTACGGCTCGGGCGCCTGGTACGGGTTGTGGGGCTCGGGGAAGGAGACCCACAGGAAGCGCGGGTGGTCCCTCGGGGCTGCCTCGAGCGCGTCCAGGGCCCCGTCGACGATGCGGGTGGGGAACTGGTCCGCCAGCGGGAAGGGGGTCGGGGTGTTCGCGACGCCGTGGTCGAGGTCGCGCTGCCAGCTCTCGAAGCCCGCATGATCCTCGTCGTCGCCGGCCGAAGGCCCCGAGCGCGTCGGGTCCGGTCCGCTGTCGTGGAAGTACGGGCCGGTGTAGGTGTCGAAGTCCTGCGGGCCGGGGTGCATGTGCGGCTTCCCGCTGAAGTGCAGGGAGTACCCGGCCCCGCGCAGCACCTCCAGCAGGTCGGTCCCGTAGTGCGCGTGGGCGGCGGTGCTGTTCTGTCGCACCCGGTGCGCGGTGGGGAAGCGGCCGGTCAGCAGGCTGGTCCGGGCCGGTACGCACACGGGGGAGGTGGTGTAGGCCCGCTCGAAACGGGTGCCCGCGGCGAGCAGGGCGTCGGTGCGGGGCATGGTGTCGGGACCGCCCTGGGCGGCCGTGCAGCCGACGCGCTGCTGGTCGGTCATCAGCACGATGACGTCCGGGGCGGGGGTCTCCGGCATGCACTGCCTCCTCGTCGCGACGGGCCGGTCCTGGCGGATCCGATGCCGTCCGCCGACTCTACAGCGCTGTAGAGCGGTGAGGTCAAGACCTCCCGCGGTTGGTCCCCAGGACGGGCGGGGCGCCGAGGCGGTCGCTCTCAGGCCGGCCCCCATGCGGCGGACCTACAGTGGTCGGGCCATGTCTCGACTCCTCGCGCTCCCCACCGACCGGCCCGTGCCGGTAGCTCCTCGGCCGCTCCATGCCCCCTGCTCGCTGACGACGCGGTGCCGCCCCGGCCCCGCCGGCCGTGCGACCGCGGGCCGCCACGAGGGTGCGGAGGGCACCGCATGAGCGCCGCCCCGGCGGGCCGGCTCACCCCGTACCACCGCCTGGCCACGCTGCGTCCTGCCTGGTCGGGCCGCGCCAAACCCCTGCTGACGGTGGCCGCTGCCTTCGTCGCGTATGTCGTGCTGGCCTCCGTGCTGCTGGTGCTCACGATCCTCGTGCTCGCCGTCGCTCCCGGGGTGAACGTCGCGATCGGTGTCACCAGCGGGGACCCCACCAGTCCGCTCGACGTGGGCCTCGCGCTGGCCATGGGAGCGATGTGGCTGCCCGCCGGGATGGTCGGGGTGCGCGTCGGCGGGTGGCGTCCGCTCGGCCTGAGCTGGTCGGTCGCGGCGCGCTTCCGCCGTGAGCTGCTGAGCCGAACGGGTGCCTGGGCGGCGGCCGGCGCGCTGCTCGTGGTCGCGGTCGCTGCACTCGCGGGAATGCTCGCGGGATCCGGAGATGCCGTCGATGCCGGAACCGGTGGCACGGCCCCCGCCGGCGCCTCGGCCCTCCAGCTCGTGCTGCTGGTAGTGATCGTGCTGGTCCTGGCGCCGCTCCAGGCGATCGGCCTCGAGCTGACGCTGCGCGGCGTGCTCCTCCAGGCCGTCGGCACCTGGGTGCGCAGCCCGGTCGTCCCGATCCTCGTGGTCACCGCGGTCGTGCTCATCGGCCGCGAGCTCACCGGCGCCGTGGTGATCCCGACGCTGGCCCTGGCGTTCGCCGCGGCGGTGCTCGCGTGGAAGACCGGTGGCCTCGAGCTGCCGATCGCGCTCACGCTCACCCTCACCACGGTGTCGCTCCTCGTCTCCGCCCTCGGTGCGGGCACGGGCGCCGGCATGGGGGCCTCCGCCCTGAGCGCCGCCACCGCCGCCCCGGGCACCTCCGCCGCGGCGCTCGCGGCGCACGAGGCCGGCGGCCCGTTCCAGGGCGCCGATGCCGCTCTCGCCGGCGGCGTGGCCGCCGCGGTCGCCCTCGTGGCGCTCACCGTCGTGATCGTGGTCGTGGTGAGCAGGCGCGAGAGGATCGGAGTGCTCGAACCCGTCGGTCGCCCCGCCTCCGACCCCGCCCCGGAGCCCATTGCCTTCTGAGCCGTCCGGGCGGCGCGCAGGGGGGGATTCCGTGGGGCGTCGTCGCGGCGGCCCGCGACCGCTGTCAGTCCGGGGCGGGCCCGGTCGACCCTCGCCAGATCACCGTCGACAGGGCTTCCTCCTCGGGGAGCGGCTGCTCGCGGAGGGCCGCGATGAGGCGGCTCATGGCGTTGCGACCCAGCTGACGCCGGTCGTCCTTGACGGTCGTGAGCGTGGGCCACAGGTGAGCGCCGAGGAACTGGTTGTCCCAGCCGGTCACGCTGAGGTCCTCCGGAACGCTCCATCCGCGTTCGCGGGCGCCGTTGATCACCCCGGCGGCGATCGTGTCGCTCCCGGCGATCACCGCGGTGGGGCGGTCCTGCTCCGCCAGGGACATGATCGCCTCCTGCCCCGATCTCGCGGACCAGATGCCCGTGTGCACCCGCGGTGGCCCGACGTGCAGCCGGTCGACGGACCCGAGGAACACCTCACGGCGATTGCGGGCCGAGGCGTAGGTCAGATCGCCGGTCACATGGAGGAACCGTCGGTGTCCCAGGCGGTGGAGACCGTCCATCAGCTCGGCGATCGGAGCGCCGTCCGCCATGGCGCCCATGCTGCGGGTGTTCTCGTCGTAGTCCGCCGAGGCGACGATCGCCGCGCGGCCCGGGTAGCTGTGCTCGGTCTCCGGAGGCAGGGGTGCGAGCGCGAGGACTCCGTCCACCTGTCCGGAGTCGGCGATCTGCAGGACACGTTCGAAGGCCGCATGCGCGTCGCCCTCCACGCTCAGCACCTCGAGGGCGTACCCCTCGGCGGTGGCGATGTCGATGGCACCGCTCAGCGCGGGCGCCTGGAAGCCGCTGACCGCGGGCAGCAGCACCCCGATGCGCTGGGTGCGACGCGTGCGCATGGTCCGCGCCGACAGGTTGGGCCGGTACCCGAGCTCCGCGATGGCCAGGCGCACCTTCTCCTGGGTCTGGGGTTTCATCCCCGTGTCCGCGCGAAGGTACCGCGAGACCGTCTGGTGGGAGACTCCGGCTGCCGCCGCGACCTGCCAGATCGTCGCCCGCGAGGTGCTTTTCGTCGAGTCTCGCTGCATCTGGTCGCCCCTCGGGTCGGATCGTGGTCGTGAGTGCTGCGGCAGATCCTCCATGATTCCCAGTATTCCTGGCCCGAACCTTGCGGGTGCCTGGGACGGGGGCTTCGCACAGGGGCCGAGGGGCGAGCGATCGGGCCAGGGGGTTGCGCGCTCGACCCACTGCATCTAACGTGAGAATCCCAGAGTGATCGATCACTATGCGATGGAGCAGATTGTGGGCCGATGGCAGTGCGGGCGTTCCCAGCAACCTCGGGAAAGCGCATACAGATTCTCAGCAGGATCCCGACTCCTCACGAAGGGGGCGCCGCGATGACAGCAGACGTCGAGAACTCCTCCCCGCCCCGGAAGGAGAAGGAGTCCCGCAGGGCGCGCGGCTCCCGAGCCGGAAGGCCGCGAGCGCAGATGCGGTGGTGGCGACGGATGTGGCGCGACCGCACCGTGCTGCTGCTGGCACTGCCCGGCATGGCGGTGATCATCGTCTTCCAGTATCTGGCGCTGGGCGGCAACGTGATCGCCTTCCAGGACTTCCAGCCGTACCTGGGGATCTCCGAGAGCCTCTGGGTCGGTTTCGAGAACTTCCAGATCCTGGTCAACGGAGACCCCGAGTTCCTGAACGCGCTGCGCAACACGCTGATCATCACTGCGCTGCAGACGGTCATCGTCTTCCCGGCGCCGATCATCCTGGCGCTCATCCTGCACAGCCTGGTCTCCAACAAGGTTCGTCAGCTGGTCCAGTCCGTGCTGTACCTGCCCCACTTCCTGTCCTGGGTGATCGTCGTGGCGGTCTTCCAGCAGATGCTCGGCGGTGCCGGGCTGCTCAACAACTTCCTGCGCGCCAACGGGTGGGAGCCCATCGACATCATCGGCAATGCCGACGTCTTCTACGCGCTCATCACCTCCCAGGTGATCTGGAAGGACACGGGGTGGGCGACGATCCTCTTCCTCGCCGTCCTCGCGGGGATCGACAAATCGCTCTACGAAGCCGCGGCCGTGGACGGTGCGACCCGCTGGCACCAGACGTGGCACGTGACGCTCCCGGGCATGCGGCCGATCATCATCATGCTCTTCATCCTGAAGCTCGGTGACTCCCTCTCCGTCGGCTTCGAGCAGCTGATCCTGCAGCAGGACGCGGTCGGGGCGGGCGTCGCCCAAGTGCTCGACACCTACGTCTACAACAACGGCGTGGTCGGCGGCTACTGGGGCGTCTCCGCCGCGGTCGGGCTGGTCAAGGGCGTCGTCGGGCTGATCCTCGTGCTGATGGCCAACAAGATCGCGCACGCGTTCGGTGAGGAAGGGGTGTACAAGGCATGACCGCGACCAAGACATCGACGGATGCGCGCGGGACCGACAAGGGCCGCCGCGGCACCTCCCGGCGCAAGAAGCCCCGGATGATCGACGGCATCGCGACACCGGGCCCCACCGAGTCGGTGATCAAGGGCGTCATCCTCACGATCGCCTGCGCCGCGGTGATCCTGCCCTTCGTGGGCGTCTTCTCCACGAGCATCGCCACGCCGGACCAGGTCACCAGGGCCGGCGGGTTCGTCCTGTTCCCCACCGGCATCGACTTCACCGCATACCAGATGATCTTCTCCGGCGGCGTGGTCACCCGTGCTCTCGGCGTCAGCCTGCTGGTCACCGTGGTCGGGACGTCCTTGAGCCTGTTCCTGACGGCGACCCTGGGCTGGGCGCTGAGCCGCAAGGGAGCCTTCGGGAACCGGCCGCTGCTGCTGCTGGTCCTGATCAGCTTGCTGTTCGGCCCCGGCATCATCCCCAGCTACCTGGTCGTCGAGCGGCTCGGACTGCTCGACAGCCTGTGGGCGCTGATCATCCCGACCTCCGTATCGGCTTTCAACGTGGTGGTGGTGCGGGCCTTCTTCGTGCAGCTTCCGCAGGAGATCCTCGACTCGGCCAAGGTCGACGGTGCCGGCGAGCTCCAGCTCTTCCTGCGCATCGGGCTGCCTCTGTCCAAACCGGTCTTCGCGGTCGTGGGCCTGTTCTACGGCGTGGGCTACTGGAACGCCTTCTTCAACGCGCTGCTCTATCTGAGCGACGCGAGCAAGTGGCCCCTGCAGATGGTGCTGCGCACGTACGTGGTGCAGGGCACGCAGCTCGGTGGTCAGGACCTCGGCATCGACACGTCGTCCCTGCCCCCGCAGACCTCCTTGCAGATGGCCATTCTCGTCATCTCCGTCGTCCCCGTGCTGATCGTCTACCCGTTCCTGCAGCGACATTTCGCCAAGGGAATGCTCACCGGTGCCGTCAAGGGCTGACGCCGCCACCCGTCACGGATCACGGCACCCACGCCGACGATCCCTGTTCACCTACTCGACGACGAGCGAAGGAGCAGTTCTCATGAATTCCTGGACCACCACCACCCGGCGCGGTCTCGTCAAGGGCGGCCTCGGCCTCGGCGCGGCCGCCGGGCTCGGCTCGCTGGGCCTTTCCTCCTGCAGCAACGAAGGGCGAGGCGGTGCCGAGCTCGGCGACAACTCGAACGTCACGCGACCGGATTACGTCCCCTTCGAGGGCGTCACCCTCGACCTCGAGGGGGACGACGAGATGGGCATCAGCGGCGCGATGCTCAACTACCCGGAGGACCCGCAGCCGGTCCATGAGGGCACGCCCGGGGACGGGGAGGACATCGGATTCTTCGTCCCCACCAACACCCCTGCGCCCCCGGGGCATGACAGCAACGCCTACTGGCAGGAATTCGACGAACGCCTCGGATCCCGGACCGCGATCTCCGTGGTGCCGACCGGCGACTTCGCCGACCGCTTCAACACCACCATCGCAGGCGATCGTCTTCCCGACATCTTCTCGTTCTTCCCCGGCGACGTGCCGAGCCTCCCCTCGATGCTCGCCGAGCGAGCCGCGGATCTCACCGACCTGCTCTCCGGGAGCGCGGTCGCGGACTATCCCTTCCTCGCGAACGTGCCGCCGAAGTCCTGGGACGCCTGCATCTACGGCGGGAAGATCTACAGCATCCCGGTGCCCCGCGGCGTCGTGCAGACCTCTGTGCTGTTCGCGCGCCAGGATCTCCTGGAGTCGGAGGGCCTCGAGGTCGACGTGAGCTCCCTGGAGACCTTCCTCGACTCGTGCAGGGAGTTGACCGGCGGGAACAGGTGGGCGCTCCCGCACGTCCCGCTCGGATTCCTTCGTCAGATGTTCGAGATCCCGAACGGATGGTCCGGGGACGCGGACGGTCTCACCAGCGCCAACGAGCACGAACGCCAGGAGGACGCCCTGGAGGCGGGCCGACGGATCGTCAAGGAGGGACTGGCCCACCCCGACTCCTTCTCCGTCGATCAGCCCAAGCGGAAGACCTGGGTCGCGGCCGGCACCACCCCCTTGATCTTCGACACGATGTCCGCCTGGCCGGACTTCGGGAACTTCGCCCTCCCGGACGGCTTCCGTCTCGAAGTGCTCCAGCCGCCGCTGGCAGAGGGAGGCGGAGTCGCCCCGGTGCACATGGGGCCGTCGACCCACAACATCACCTCGATCAGCAAGAAGTCCGAGGACCGCGCGGCCGCCCTCCTCGAGGTCCTCAACTACATCGCGGCACCCTTCGGGACCGCCGAGCATCTGTTCCTGTCGTACGGCGTGGAGGGAGTGCACCACGAGCTCGACGGCACGAACCCGGTGGTGACCGAGAAGGGACGCAGCGAGCTGCAGCTGAGTCAGAAGTACATGGCGCAGGGTCCGTGGGTCCACTTCAATGCGAAGGACTCCGCGGTCTCCCAGGCGCAGTACGACGCCTCGATGGAACTGGGCCCGACTGCCACGCACGATCCCGTCGAGGGCCTCTTCAGCGAGACCCAGAGCCGTCGAGGCAGACAGATCGGCACCACCCTCAGTGACCTGGAGACGGACATCCTCCAGGGCCGCAAGCCGGTCAGCGACTGGGCGAAAGGCGTGGAGACCTGGAAGAAGGGTGGTGGGGACGACATCCGCGACGAGTACCAGCAGGCGCTCGCCGAGAAGGCCGGCGGCTGACCGACGGCGCGGAGAAGGGAGCGGACTCCGCGCCCACGGGGGAGTGCTCTCCCGTCTCGATGATGCCGTTCCGCCACCCCACGGAAGAGCGAAGGAGCAGTCGTCATGACCTCGTCCACCACCACATCAGGAATCTCCCGACGGCGCGTCGTCCACGGGGGAGTCGGGCTAACGGCCGCCGCGGGCCTCGGTCCCCTGGGCCTCGCAGCCTGCAGCAACGAGGGCCGTGGAGGCGCAGAGCTCGGCGACAACGCGGACGTCACCCGACCCGACCACCTTCCCTTCGAGGGGGTCACCCTCGACCTCGAGGGGGATGACGAGGCGGGCATCAGCGGGGCGATGCTGGACTATCCCGCCGATCCCGAGTCGGTCGTCGACGGCCCGCCCGGTGACGGCGAGGACGTCGGATTCTTCGTGATGACCAATACGCCGGCACCCCCGGGGCGCAGCTCGAACGTGTTCTGGCAGGAGCTCGAGGACCGCCTGGGAGCCTCCACCGCGATCTCCGTGGTGCCGACCGGCGACTTCGCCGACCGCTTCACCACTACGGTGGCGGGCGATCGACTGCCCGACGTGTTCTCGTTCTTCCCCGGTGACGTCCCTGGTCTGCCGTCGATGCTGTCCGAGCGCGCGGCGGACCTGACCGACCTGCTCTCGGGTGGCGCGGTCGCGGAGTACCCGTTCCTGGCGAATGTGCCCCCGAGGTGCTGGGACTCGAGCATCTACGGCGGGCGGATCTATTCGGTCCCGATCCCGCGCGGGATCGTGCAGAGCACGGTGCTGTACGCCCGCCAGGACCTGGTGAAGGGCGAAGGGCTCGAGGTCGACGTGACCTCCCTGGAGGATTTCCACGAGTCATGCAGGGAGCTGACCGGTGGGAACCGCTGGGCACTCCCGCTGGTGCCGACCGGATTCCTGCGCCAGATGTTCGAGATCCCCAATGTGTGGTCCGGGGACGCCGACGCTCTGGTCAGCGCATTCGAGCACGAACGCCAGGAGGATGCGCTGGAGGCAGGCAGGAAGCTGGTCGAGGACGGTCTCGTCCATCCGGACGCCTTCACCGCGAACATCCCGCAGCGGAAGACGTGGGTGGTCGGTGGCACCTGCGCCCTCTTCTGGGGGACCCTCTCGGGGTGGCCCGACTTCGGCAACTTCCCGCTCCCGGACGGTTTCCGGCTGCGGGTGCTCCGGCCGCCGCTGGCGGAGGGGGGCGGGGCGGCGCCCGTGCACATGGGGGCGGCGACCCACAGCATCACCTCGATCAGCAAGAAGTCCGAGGATCGTGCGGCTGCTCTGCTCGAGGTGCTGAACTATTTCGCGGCACCCTTCGGATCCGCCGAGTACCTGTTTAACTCGTACGGCCTGGAGGGTGTCCACCACGAGCTCGACGGCACGAACCCGATCCTCACGGAGAAGGGCCGCCGCGAGCTGCAACTGGGGCAGAAGTACATCGCGCAGGGCCCTTGGGTCCATTTCAACCCGAGCGATTCCGAGGTCACCCAGGCGATGTACGACGTCACGCAGGAGCTGGCCCCGACGATCACGCACAATCCCGTCGAGGGTCTCTACAGCGAGACCCAGAGCCGCAAGGGCAAGCAGATCGGCACCGCCCTCGCAGACCTCGAGACGGACATCCTCCAGGGCCGCGAACCGGTGAGCTCCTGGGCGGACGGCGTGGCGACCTGGAAGAAGGGTGGTGGCGACGCCATGCGCGACGAGTACCAGCAGGCGCTCGCCGAGAAGGCCGACGGCTGACCGATCCCGCGAGCGGCGGAGGAGCATGCCCCATCGGTCATCACGAGACCCACGACCGAATACCCACCGCACTCGCCGCATCCCGCACCTGAACGAGGAGGACCGCTTGCGACCGCACATCATCTACCTGAACTCCCACGACACGGGGCGCTACGTGAGGCCCTACGGGTATCCGGTGGCAACGCCGCGCCTGCAGCAGTTCGCGGAGGAGGGCGTGGTCTTCCGGCGTGCCTTCTCCGCGTCGCCGACCTGTTCGCCGAGCCGAGCGGCGCTGTTGACCGGCCGGTACCCGCACGAGGTCGGGATGCTGGGACTGAGCCATCGCGGCTTCTCGCTGACCGATCCCCACCAGCATCTCGGTCACGTCCTGCAGTCGGCCGGCTACCGCACCGTGCTCGCGGGATTGCAGCACGTCGCCGAGGACCCGGAGGAACTCGGCTATGACGAAGTCCTTCCCGTCTCGAGTCACGCGGCAGCCGACGTCGCACCGGCGGCCGCGGACTTCGTGGCGGGGGAGCACGAGCAGCCGTTCTATCTCGAGGTCGGATTCTTCGAGACCCATCGCCCCTATCCGGCTCCGGGACCGCAGGACGACTCCCGGTATCTCCAGCCGCCGTCCCCCGTGCCGGATGCGCCGGAGACCCGCGAGGACATGGCGGGATACTCGGCCAGCGCCCGCCGATTCGACGACGCGGTCGGCCAGGTGCTCGACGCGGTGGAGGAGGCGGGCATCGCGGAGCACACGCTCGTCATCTGCACCACCGATCACGGCCTGGCCTTCCCGTCCATGAAGTGCACGCTCTTTGACGACGGCATCGGCGTGATGCTGATGATGCGCGGCCCGGGCGGCTTCACCGGCGGCGTGGTCAGCGATGCTCTGGTCACCCAGCTCGACCTGTTCCCCACGGTCTGCGAGATCACGGGCGCCGTCCCGTCGGACGGTCTGCGTGGGCGGTCGCTGCTGCCGCTGATGGGTGGCAGCGAGGAGACGCTGCACGACGCCGTCCATGCCGAGCTCACCTACCACGTGGACTACCAGCCGCAGCGCTGCGTCCGCACCGATCGGTACAAGTACATCCGTTCGTTCCGGGAGCTCGACCACCGGATCCTCGAGCACACCGATGCCGGCGCCAGCAAGCAGTACCTCACCGCCCGCGGGTGGGGTGACCAGGAGCAGGAAGCGGAGATGCTGTTCGACGTCTTGCTCGACCCGCACGAGGCGCACAATCTCCTCGCCGACCCCGGGCATTCGGACACGGTGACGGACATGCGGGCCCGCATGGACTCGTGGATGCGCGAGACCGACGATCCGCTGCTGCGCGGACCGGTGCCCGCTCCACCGGGGGCGAACGTCAAAGGAGCGGAAGGCTTCGGAGCGTGAGTGCCCGCCGTAGGGTCTTCCCATGACCTCTGCCGAAGCCGTCAGCGCCCTTCCCGATCACCTGCTGCTGCTCCCGCTGCGCCAGCGGATCTCCGAACGTGCCCTGGGCGTGCGGGCGATCCACGTGCACCGCCGCGGCCGCGAGGACGTCTCCCACCGTGTCGTCGAGGACACGGCCGAGAACATCTACTCCTGCTCCAAGACGGTCACCGCGCTCGCCGTGGGCATCGCCGGGGCCGAGGGTCTGCTCGACGTCGAGGATCGCCTCGTGGACCACCTGCCCGCACCGGCCGGCGGGTACGGCCGCGGCATCGACCACGTGCGGCTGCGCCACCTGCTGACCATGACCTCGGGCTCGCCCGTCCTGGGGTTCCTCGAGGAACAGCGCGACCACGAGGACCTCGCGGCGCTGATCCTCGGCACCGAGCTGATCGCCGCCCCGGGCCAGCGGTGGGAGTACTCCAACGGCTCGATCTACCTGCTCTCGCGGGTGATCACCGAGCGCACCGGGCAGAGCATGCGGGACTGGCTGATGCCCCGCCTGTTCGAGCCGCTGGGCATCCTGAACCCGCAGTGGCACACCACGCGCGACGGTCACAGCTGGGGCGCCACCGCCCTGCACCTGAAGTCCTGGCAGCTGGCGCGCATCGGCCGCCTCCTGCTGCAGCGCGGCGAGCACGAGGGCACGCAGCTGATCCCCGCCGCCTGGATCGACGCGATGCACGGCGCGGAAGCCTGGGTGGCCACCGGTGACGCAGAACCTGAGAGCCTCCATTACGGCTATGGGGTCTGGCAGTGCTCACCGGAGGGCGCCTGGCGGGCCGACGGGGCCTACGGCCAGCTGATCATCGTGCTGCCCCAGCAGGACACGGTCGTCACGATCACCTCGCACCTCGAGGGCCGCGGCGGCGCCGAGATCCTCCGTGCGGTGTGGGAGGAGCTGCTGCCACTCCTGTGACGGTCGGGCACTGCGAAGGGCAGGGGACTCTCAGCGTCTGTCTGATTGCCTTCGGATCCCCGGTTCAGCCAGTCGCGGCCCGCGGTGGTACTGAGGAAGCGGACCAGGTCGATGACTCGGGCGCCTGGACGATCTCGGTTGCTTCCCCTGGAACTTTGGCCTCGCTCAATGCGCCGACATGCCGACACCACCAGTCACGACTTTGTCTGGGAACCGGCCCTTGCTCTCGACATGGAAATCTGGTCCAGCCTCTACTCGTGAGCTAGACGGCTACAATCTCGAGGATAATCAACTATGGTCGAGTCCTGGCATGCACTCGCACAATGTGGATGACTCCGAGGATCAGGGCAATCACTGCGAATACGGCCCCGATGTACACCGCGGGGGGTTCTTCAAAAACAAAGTTTGAGAGCAGGGCTAGGGCGACAAATACCAGACCCCATGTGTACGAGCCTTCACCCCCGCTGGTCGTCAGGGGAGAGTCGTCGCGTGAACTGCCATCTCTATTCATTGCTCAGAGATCAGCCCCGAAGCATTGCTCCCCAACGCCAGTAGCTGACAGGACGTCGAGAATGGCAGCCAGAACATCACTGCCGCCGACGCTCGCGGCCTCCTCGGCGGCACACTGAATAGCAGCACTAATTACCTCTCGCGGGGTGCTCCGGTTGTCCGCGGTGAAGGTATCGAGTTGTGTGGTTCACGTCAACCCGGCCGCATGACACGCCGATCTCTTGTCGGCACGGGTGACGCATTGGCTCATGAGGACCCGGTCGTTTCAGGGATCCGTGAAGGCCCTCCCGGTAGCGTTGCCCCATGGATCCCACCGTCCTCCTGAACCTCGCCCTCGTGCTGGTCTTCGTGCTCATCGGCGGCCTGTTCGCCGGTACGGAGATGGCGATCGTCAACCTGCGCGAATCGCAGATCAAGCAGCTCGAGGACTCCGGCCCCCGCGGGGAGCGCACCGCCACCCTGGTGCGAGACCCCAACCAGTTCCTCTCCGCGGTGCAGATCGGCGTGACCGTCGCCGGCTTCTTCTCCTCCGCCTACGGAGCCTCCACCATCGCCCCGTCCCTGGCTCCGGCCCTGGTGGCCCTGGGGATCCCGGAGGGGACCGCCGACACCGCCGCACTGATCGGGATGACGCTGGTCATCGCCTATCTCTCCCTCGTCCTCGGCGAACTCGTCCCCAAGCGGCTCGCCATGCAGAACGCCCTGGGAATGGCGAGGGTCGTCGGCCCGCCCCTGAGCGTGTTCGGGCAGCTGATGCGCCCGGTGATCTGGCTGCTGTCGGCCTCCACCAACGTCGTGGTGCGCCTGCTGGGCGGGGACCCGCACGCGAACCGCGAGTCCGTCTCCGCCGAGGAGATCCGATCGATGGTGCGCAACTCCGAGGCCCTCGACCAGGCCGAGTCCCGGGTGCTGGCCGACGTCTTCGACGCCTCCGAGCGCACCGTCGTCGAGGTGATGCGGCCCCGCCACCAGGTGCACTTCCTGGACGGCAGTGACACCGTGGCCGACGTCCGCGAGGAGATCCGCGACACCGGCTACTCGAGGTACCCCGTCACCGGGGAGGACGTCGACGACGTGCTCGGCTTCGCGCACGTGCGCGACCTGCTGCTGGTCGATGACCCCGCCTCCACCCGCATGGCGGATCTCGCCCGCCCCATCGAGCACATCCCCGGCACCGTGGAGGTGCTGCAGGCACTGAACCGGATGCGCGCCCACGCCAACCAGATCGCCGTGGTGGTCGACGAGTACGGCGGCACCGACGGCATCGTCACCCTCGAGGACCTGCTGGAGGAGCTGGTCGGGGAGATCTACGACGAGTTCGACCGCGAGTCCTGGCCCGCGCCCGGCGGGCTCGACCGGATCGTCGAGGCCGACGGCACGATCGACGGCGGCCTGATCCTGCAGGAGTTCGAGGCCGCCACCGGCGTCGAGCTGCCGGACACCGGCGGCTACGAGACCGTCGGCGGCTTCGTCATGGCCCGGCTGGGCCGGATCCCCGAGGTCGGCGACGTGGTCGACGTCGAGGACGGCCGCCTCGAGGTGGTCGACGTCGACGAGCGCCGGGTCCAGACCGTGCGCTTCGTGCCCGCCCCTTCGGCCGATCAGCAGCAGGTCGAGGATCCCTCGGGCCCGAACTGACCGATCGGCTCGTGCTCCTGCACCGCAGCGCGCCCATCCGGCTAGGCTGACGGTGACGGGCGCCGTGCCTGCGGCCGGGGCCCACCCGAACGCACCACCCAGGAGGCACCCCATGGCCCGCTCGTCGTTCGCCCAGCTCCTCGTCACCCAGCTCCGCGATCTCGGCGTCGAGCGCATCTTCGGGGTGGTCGGCGACTCCCTGAACCCGGTGGTGGATGCCGTGCGCACCACCGAGGGAATCGAGTGGGTGCACGTGCGCAATGAGGAGGCAGGGGCCTTCGCCGCCGGCGCCGAAGCGCGGCTGACCGGCAAGCTCGCCGTCTGTGCCGGCTCCTGCGGGCCCGGCAACACCCACCTGATCCAGGGTCTGTTCGACGCCCATCGCGACGGTGCTCCGGTGCTCGCCATCGCCTCCCACATCCCGTCGGAGAAGATCGGCACCGGCTTCTTCCAGGAGACCCACCCGGAGATGCTCTTCCGCGAGTGCTCCCACTTCTGCGAGATGGTCAACTCCGGTGAGCACGGCGCCACCATGCTCCACGTCGCCGTGCAGACCGCGATCGCCAAGAGCGGCGTGTCCGTGCTCGTCCTGCCCGGTGACGTCGCCGACGAAGAGGTCGACGGCCCGCTGACCCGCGAGCTCGCCACCGAGTTCGGTCGCGTCCAGCCCGCGCCGGCCCCCGTCGGCCGCCTCGCCGAGATGATCGACGCCGCCGGCACCGTCACGCTGTTCACCGGCGCCGGGGTGCGCGGGGCCCGTGAGGAGGTGCTCGAGCTCGCCGAGGCGGTCAAGTCACCCATCGGCCACGCCTTCGGCGGCAAGGAGTGGATGCAGTACGACAACCCCTACGACGTCGGCATGAGCGGCCTGCTGGGCTACGGCGCCTGCTACGACGCCATGCACGAGGCCGATCTGGTGATCCTGCTCGGCACCGACTTCCCCTACACCGAGTTCCTGCCCGGGCGTCCCGGGGCGAAGAACCCGCCGAAGGTGGTCCAGATCGACGCCGAGGCCTCCCGGCTGGGCCGTCGCATCCCCCTGGACCTCGCGGTCCACGGCGACATCGCCCTCACCCTGCAGGCCGTGCTCCCCCTGCTGACCAGCTCCAAGAGCGCCCGATTCCTGCACCGCATGCTCAAGGCCCATCACAAGGCCCTCACCGGGGCGGTCTCCGCATACACCAAGAACGTCCAGCGGATGACGCCGATCCACCCGGAGTTCGCCGCCGACGTGCTCGACGACCTCGCCGACGACGACGCCGTGTTCACCGTGGACACCGGGATGTGCAATGTGTGGGGCGCCCGCTACATCACCCCCAACGGGAAGCGCCGCGTGTTCGGCTCCTGGCACCACGGCTCCATGGCCAACGCCCTGCCGCAGGCCATCGGCGCCTCCCTGGCGTTCCCCGACCGGCAGGTGATCTCGATGAGCGGCGACGGCGGGCTCGGCATGCTGATGGGCGAGCTGCTGACCGTGAAGCTGCACGACCTCAACACCAAGATCATGGTGTTCAACAATTCCAGCCTCGGCATGGTCAAGCTCGAGATGCTGGTCGAGGGACTGCCGGACCACGGCACCGACCACGAGGACGTCGACTACGCGGCGATCGCGAAGGGCGTGGGGATCCGCGCCGTGCGCATCACCGACCCCAAGAAGCTGAAGAAGCAGCTGGCCGAGGCGCTCGCCACCCCGGGGCCGATGCTGATCGACGTGGTCACCGATCCCGACGCGCTGTCGATGCCCCCGAAGATCTCCGCGCAGCAGATCCGCGGCTTCGCCACCGCCTCGACCAAGATCGTGCTCGGCGGCGGGGTGGGCAAGATGCTCGACATGGCGGCCTCGAACCTCCGCAACATGCCGCGCTGAGCCACGGTCGACCGCCGCCGGCCGACGCGCGGAGCGGTCCCGGGATCCGCACGGATCCCGGGACGCGGTGTGGAATGCTGGCTCGGAGCCGACCATCGTCGAAGGAGGTTGCCGTTCCATGGCCTTGATCCATCCGCGCAGCCTGGAGCGCTGGCAGGAGTGGCGCAGCTCGCGGCGCCGTGCCCGGGGCATCCATCGCGCCGTTCCCGCACCGCTGCGCCGCGTCGCCGGCGGGACCGAGCCGGGGTCCCCTCCCGGCTACCTGCTGCACACCCGTGAGGGGGACGGCTCCGAGCGCGTCCTGCTCGGCGTCGACACCTCCTCGGACACCACCCGTGGCGGGCTGCTGGTGGCCCTGTCCTACCTGCACGGCACCGCCCTGGTGCTCACGCCCGCCGGTCTGGACCTGCCCGAGCTGTCCGGCCCCGACTGGGAGCACGAGCATCTCGAGGACCCCCGTGCCACTCTCGACCAGCTCGGCATCTCCTCCGCGCTCACGCTCGGCTGGCACCTCGACGTCGGCCGCCTGATCCACGAGTGGACCCTCGCCTCCGACGTCCCGAGCGCGGTCGTCCAGCACGACGTGCTCTCCCCGTTCGCGCCGCCGCTCCCACCACGCACCACCTTCCTCGCCTGGTCAGAGGCTGACGGGGACTTCCAGCGCGCCGGGCGCGATGACGTCGAGGTGCGGGTGGTCGGATCCCAGCGCCTGTGGCAGGCCGCCCACGCCAATTCGGAGGGTCCCGAAGTGCTCGAGGACCGCCCCGTGTTCCTGGGCCAGCTGGCCTCGATCGAGCTGCCGCGCCGGCTCACCCTCGGTGCCGCCCACGCCTACTGCCGCTCCCTCGACGCGCTCTATCAGCCGGGCCCCGAGGAGACCGACCGCCTCTCCCGCGCCGCCCATGCCCTGCTGCGACGCCGCGGGGTCGAGCTGCAGCTCCCCCCGCTCCCGGTCGCGCGTCTGGAACGGCCCGTGGTGGCGGTGTACTCCGCCGACGTCCTCGAGGCTGCGGTGCGCGGCCTGCCCGCCTGGGTGCACGGTCCACGGATGCCCTCCTGGGTCCACGAGCAGTGGGAGCGCTACGGAATGCGCCGCAGCGGCGGTGAGCCCACCCCCGCCCCGCCGCAGGACGCGGACGAGCCCGCCCGCCTGATCGCCCAGATCCTCGAGGGCACTGCGTGAGCATGCTCGCGCTCGACGGCCACCTGGAGCACTACTCGTGGGGCTCGGCCACGGCGCTTCCGCAGTTCCTGGGCCGCGAGGGCGACGGCACACCCTGGGCCGAGGTGTGGTTCGGCGCCCATCCGCTCGCGCCCGCCTCCGTTCCCGACGGCCGCCGCCTCGATGACGTGATCGCCGACGATCCCGCGGGGACGCTGGGCACCGACGTGGGTCGCGCCTTCTGCGACCGCCTGCCCTACCTGCTGAAGGTGATCGCCCCGGAGCGCCCGCTGTCCCTGCAGGTCCACCCCACCCGGGAGCACGCCGCGGAGTCCTTCGCCGCGGAGAACGCCGCCGGCCTGGCCCTGGACTCGCCGCTGCGCACCTCACGCGACGCCAACCACAAGCCGGAGATGCTGGTCGCCCTGACCCGCTTCACCGCGCTGTGCGGCTTCCGCACCCCGCGCCGGGCCGCCGTGATCCTTCAGGGCCTGGGCACCGATCTCACCGACCGTCTCCACGGTCTGCTGGTCGACAACCCCACCGCGCACGGGATGCGGGCCGCCTTCCGCACCCTGGTCTCGGCCCCGATGCGCCCGAGTGCGCAGGCGGTGGGGGAGGTGGTCGAGGCCTGCCGGGCCCGCGCCGACGGAGGCGCCTCGCCCTCGCCCCGCATCGACGGCTTCGTCACCCTGCTCGCCGAGCACCATCCGGGAGACCCCGGCGTGGTTGCCGCGCTGCTGCTGAACCCGGTCACGCTGCAGCCCGGGGAGGCGATGTACGTGCCCGCCGGTGCGCTGCACGCCTACATCCACGGGATGGGGCTGGAGGTGATGGCCGCCAGCGACAACGTGCTGCGCGCGGGCCTGACACCGAAGAAGGTCGACGCCGACGAGGTGCTCCAGTGCGTCAGCGTCACCGCCGCGCCGCCGCTGCGGGTCGCCCCCGAGCGGCAGACCCCGACATCGATCGCCTACTACGCACCGGTCGACGACTTCGAACTGGCGCTGACCGAGCTCACGGGGCCGGAGGTCCCGGCGCACGAGCCGCTGCGGGTCCCGGGCTCCGGGCCGCGGATCGTGCTGGGCCTCGAGGGGAGGATGACCCTCGAGACGGACGCCGGGGCCCACCCCCTGGCCGCCGGGCAGGCAGTGTTCGTCCCGGCGGCCGACGGGACCCTGCGCGCCCACGGCCAGGGTCGGTTCGCCCAGGCCAGCGTGCCCTGAGCCGTTCCCTCACTCCGCGGGTGCCGACAGCTCGCCCTCGTCCTGCGCGCTGCGCAGCTGGGTGCGGATGTCCTCGACGAACTCGATGACCGCGCTGCCGCCGCTGACCGGCCCGCCCGCGAGGAGGCCGTCGGCCCCGAGCAGCACGGCGCCGGGCGCACCGCGACCGCCGAGGGCTTCGCGCGCGCTGAACTGCGGGTCGTGCAGAGCATGCTCGCCGACCCGTTCGAGAGTCCGCTCGCGCAGCTGGTCCGGGGGGCGGGAGAGCACGGTCCGCACCTGGAGGAAGGGCGAGAGCTCCTCGATCCAGGCCGGCACCTCGTCGAGCACGCGCTCGCAAGGCCCGCAGCCCTCGCTGACGAACACCAGCAGCGCCGCCTGCTGGGCGGTGAGCTGTCGCAGGGTGACCAGCTGCCCGTCCGGGCGCTGCAGCACCCCCGCGGGGATGGCGGTGCGCTCGTAGTCGAGCATCTCCTGCTCGTCCTCGAGCCCTTCGACGTCCGCGGAGTGCTCCCGGGTGGCGGCGGTGGAGGAGGCCCCCGGCTCCGGCTCCGAGGCTGTCGTCCCGCCGAGCGCGAGTGCGGTCAGCGCCACGGTCAGCAGCAGCACGCCGCCCAGCGTCAGCAGCGTCAGCGGCTGCTGCACGAGGGCGAGGGTCATCTGCCCGGACCCGGCGGCGATGACGCCGAGCACGCCCAGGATCGACAGCAGGATGTTGCGGGCGAGGGTGGCGCGCGAGACCGTCGGCGAGGCGAGCGTGCCGAAGCAGGAGCACTCCACCGTCCCCTCCCAGGTCAGAGCGCGCGCGATGATCGCGAGATAGCTGAGCATCAGCAGCGCGATGACCACCGACACCATCAGCTGCAGCGGGACCGACGGCACCCACACCACCAGCGCCAGCACGATCTCCAGCGCCGGCAGCAGGGAGGCGACCGAGCGATGGAACGTGCGCAGGGGCAGCCGCAGGGACGTCATCGCGTCCACGGTGCCCTGCCGCGCCCCGAGCTTCGTCAGCCCGGAGACCAGCAGTGTCAGGGTCAGCAGGATCGGTGCCGCGATCAGCACGCTCATCGTCGAAGTCCTTCCTCGTCGGCCCGGCCGAGGGGCCGTCGTTCCCACCATTGTCCGGGATCCGCAGCTCCGGTGCGGCGCCTACCCTGGGAGCATGCCGACCGACACGAACGCCCCTGTGCATCCCGCCTCCGAGCCCGGCGACGGTGCGGACCCTGCGGCGCACACGGGCATCACCGCTGACGTCGCCGCGCTGAGGGTCTCCTTCGACGCCGGCACCACCCGCGACATCAGCGCGCGCCTGGCGCAGCTCGACGCCCTGCGTCGGGGTCTGCGCCGGGAGAACCGGCGCCTGACCCAGGCCCTCGCGCAGGACCTCGGCAAGAACCGCACCGAGGCCGCGATCACCGAGATCGGCGCGGTCATGCAGGAGATCTCCCACGTGACCAAGCACTTGAGGAGCTGGCTGCGCCCCGAGAAGCTCTCCCTCGGCGCCCTGCTGGCTCCCGCCTCCGGGGAGGTGCGCCGCGAACCGCTCGGGCTCACCCTGATCATCGCGCCCTGGAACTATCCGCTGAACCTCACCCTCTCCCCGCTGGTCGCCGCGCTCGCCGGCGGCAACACCGCGATTATCAAGCCCAGCGAAGTCGCCCCGGCGACCTCGGCGGCGCTCGCCCATCTGCTGCGCACCTACCTCGACCCTGCCTGGGTACGGGTGACCGAGGGGGCGGTGGAGGAGACCACGGCGCTGCTGCAGCAGCGCTTCGACCTCATCTTCTACACGGGCAACGGGACCGTCGGCCGGGTCGTGGCGCGCGCCGCCGCCGAGCACCTGACCCCGACGGTGCTCGAACTGGGCGGGAAGTCGCCCGTGTTCGTCGACGAGGGCGTCGACCTCGCCGTCACGGCGCGCCGCATCGTGTGGGGGAAGTTCACCAACACCGGGCAGACCTGCGTGGCGCCGGACTACCTGATGGCCACCCCGCGCACCCTCGAGAAGCTCCTGCCGCACCTGCGCCGGGCCGTGCGCGAGATGTACGGCAGGGACCCGCGCCGCAGCCGGGACTACGGGCGCCTGGTCAGCGAGAAGCACTTCGACCGGGTGCTCTCGCTGATCGACGACGAGCGGGCCGTCCTCGGCGGCACGGGCCAGGCCGACCGCGCCGACCGTTATCTCGCGCCCACGCTCATGACGGGCGTGGACTGGGACGACCCGGTCATGGGTGAGGAGATCTTCGGGCCCGTCCTGCCCCTGCTCGCCGTCGACGGGCCGGACGAGGCGATCGCCCGCATCCGCGAGCGGGACAAGCCCCTGACCGCGTACGTGTTCACCGACCGTGCGGCGATCCAGGAGCGCTTCGCGACCGAGACCTCTTCGGGCTCGCTCGCCGTGGGGATGGCCCTCGCCCACATCGGCACCCCGACCCTGCCGTTCGGCGGGGTGGGGGAGTCGGGGAGCGGCGCCTACCACGGGCGGGCAGGACTCGAGGCGTTCACCCACGCCAAGCCCGTCGCCCGCAAGGCCCTCACGCCCGACACCCTGCGGATCGTCTACCCGCCGTACACGCGGGCGAAACGGGCCCTGGTGAAGCGCCTGTTCCGCTGAGCGGTCGGAGCTGCCGCCGCCTCGGGAGATCACACGGTGGGGTCCGGGTCTCCCGAGTGCTCGGAGGGCGCTGAGTCCGAGGGGTCCGCCGCGCACTCCGGGACGTGCGTGAGGATCGCGGTGACGGAGTGGATGAGGACCTCGCTGACTAGTTCCCAGTCGGCGGGCGTCCCGGAGTGGTGCGCGAGGCGCTCCTGCTCGGCGCAGGTGTGGATGACCATGTTCCGCAGCACGTGCTGTCGCATCTCGACGGTGCCCTCGGGGGCGGCGGCGATCTGCGGCCACATGGCGGAGAACGCCTGGCGCATCGTCGGTCCCAGCGTCGTCTCGAACAGCCTGGTGCGTACCAGCGTCGGGTCGGTGACCACCTGGGCGATGACCCGTGCGAACCAGCTGGGGGTGCCGAGCCGGGCGAGGTGATCGGTGTAGGGCCGCACCAGGCACTGGACGTAGTCGTGCAGGTGCGGCGACCCCGCGGTGCGCTCGACCATCCGCTTCATGTCCTGGGCGATCGGGTCGTTGTGCGCGCTCAGCATCGCCTCGAGCAGGTCGGACTTCGTGCCGAGGTAGTAGCCGACGGCGGAGTTGTTGGCCGAACCTGCCGCCTCGGCGACCTGCCGGTTGGACACCTCGGAGATCCCGTGGGTGGCGTAGAGGCGTTCCGCGGCGAGCAGCAGCTGCGATCGCGTGGTGTCGGCCTGGGCCTGACGACGCGAGGGCTCGTGCCGCCGGGCGGCGGGCGGCCCGGCCGGCGGGACCTCCGAGGCGTCGGTGTTCACCAGCGCACCGGAACTTCTTCCAGACCGCCCACCAGCAGGCCCTCGCGCCGCTCGAGCTCGTCCTCGCCGACGGCGAGCTCGAGGGTCGGCAGGCGCTCGAGGAGGGCGGACAGCACCGTGGCCAGCTCCACCCGGGCCAGGCTCTGGCCGAGGCAGGAGTGCGGACCGGCACCGAAGGTCAGGTGCGGGTTCGGGGACCTCGAGAAGTCCATCTCGTCGGCATGCTCGAAGAAGCTCTCGTCGCGGTTCGCGGCCGGGATCGCCGAGAGCACCATCGTGTCCGGCTCGATCGTGGTCTCGCCGACCCGGACCTCCTGCGAGACCCACCGGTGCATGGCGAACCCGAGGTTGGCGTCGAAGCGGAGCGTCTCCTCGACCGCCGCGGGCACCAGGCCGGGATCGGAGACCAGCTGTTCCCATCGTTCCCGACGAGTGAGCAGCATGGCGGCCATCTTACCGATCATGTTCGCGGTGGTCTCGTGCCCGGCGATGAGGAGTCCCTTGCCGGTGTCGACCAGCTCCTGCTGGGACAGCCGGCCGTCGTCCTCGTCCGCGATGACCGTCAGCTCGGACAGCAGATCCTCACCGGGCTGCTCGCGCTTGTGCTGGACGTGGGCGGTGAGGTACTCGTCGAGCTCACGCATCGCCTGCTCGACGTCGGCCTGCTCGTATCGCGTCAGGTTCAGGAAGTGATCCGACCAGTGGGCGAAGCGGTCACGGTCCTCGGCGGGCACCCCGAGCAGGTCGCAGATGACGTACACAGGCAGCGGGAAACCCAGCGCGGTGCGCAGGTCAGCCGTGCTGCCGCCGGCGACCATGTCGTCGATCAGCTCGTCGGTGAGGTGGCGGATGTGCGGGCGCATCGCCTGCATGCGCTTGGCCGTGAACGACCTGCTGAGCAGTCGCCGCCAGCGCTTGTGGTCCTCGCCGACCATGTTGAGCGAGGAGCCCGAGCCGGGGCTGCTGCCGGCCTTCGCGGTCTCTTCGTCATCGGGGGAGCGGGTGAACCGGGGGTCGGACAGCAGGGTCTTGACGTCCTCGTAGCGGGTCAGCAGGAGCGCATCCTCCTGCGGGGTGCGCACGTGCGCCACGGGGCACTGCGCGCGCAGCTCGGCCCACTCGGTCGGCGGAGCGACGGCGGTGGGCGGTTCGAAGGGGAAGGGCAGGGGGTCCTCTGCGGTGGCACCGGTGATCGGGCAGGTCTTCGTCGTCGACATCTGGTCTTCCTTTCCACTGCCGCGCTGACCGCGGCATTGCGTCGTCGGTGCTACGTTATCGCTAAGTCAGTTGCCTGACGAATGAAGGGCGGGCAGCGGAGAAGTGTGCAGCAGAGGAGATGTCGTTGAAGGTCGAGGTTGACGAGGACAAGTGCATCGCCGCAGGGCAGTGTGTATTCGCCGCGCCGGAGGTGTTCGATCAGCGGGACGAGGACGGTGTCGTCGTGGTCCTCGAGGAGCACCCGAGCGCCGACCATGAGCAGTCGGCACGGTCCGCCGCCGCCCTGTGCCCGGCAGCCGCCATCGAACTGCGCGAGCAGTGACGGCGGGGACCACGCCCGCGCGCATCGCGATCGTCGGGACGGGACCGGCAGGGATCGCCGCGGCCGACGCCCTCCGCGCCGCCGGGCACGACGGGGAGATCGTGATCGTCGGCGAGGAGGCCCATGCGCCCTACGACCGGCCGCCGCTGTCGAAGCAGGTCCTCGCCGGCACCTGGCCGCTGGAGAAGGCGCGGCTGCGCACCCGGGACGAGCTCGCCGCCGCCGGGACCGACCTGCAGCTGTCCACGCGAGCGGTCTCCCTGGACGTCGAGGCGCACCGGCTCGAGCTCGACTCCGGGCGCAGCCTGCCCTATGACGCCCTGCTCATCGCGAGCGGGGTCCGCGCCCGCACGCTGCCCGCGGCGCAGGGGCTGACCGGGGTGCACCTGCTGCGCGGGCTCGACGACGCCCTTGCGCTGCGCACCGCCCTGGCCGGCGCGCAGCGGGTCGCCGTCGTCGGCTCCGGCTTCCTCGGCGCCGAGGTGGCGGCGGTGTGCCGGACCCACGGCAGGGACGTCACCCTCATCGGGTCGCGCGCTCTGCCGATGCAGGAACAGGTCGGGGACCGGATCGGCGCGATGATCGCCGAAATGCATCACGACCACGGCGTGCACCTCGAGCTCGGCGTCCCCGCCGTCTCGTGCACCGAGGCCGACCGCCACGTCACCGGGGTGACGCTCGCCGACGGCCGGACGATCCCGGCGGATCTGGTCGTCGTGGCGGTGGGCTCGGAGCCGGCCGTGGACTGGCTGCGGGGCAGTGCGGTGCCGCTGACCGCGGCCGATGAGGACGGCGCCGGGGGCGTGCGCTGCGATGCCACCGGGCGCGCCGCGGACGACGTCTGGGCGATCGGGGACGTCGCCGCCTGGTGGGAGCCGGGCCTGCGCCGGCATCTTCGCGTGGAGCATCGCCTGACCGCCAACGAGCACGCTCTGCGGAGCGCACAGGACATCCTCGGTCTCCCGGTCGAGCACACCCCCGCGGTCCCGTACTTCTGGTCCGACCAGTTCGACCTCAAGCTCCAGAGCTTCGGCCTGCCCGCCCGGCAGCACCGCTTCGAGGTGGTTGACGGAGCCGTCGAGGACCGACGGTTCGTGGCTGTGTGCGCGGACGACGCGGACCGGATCGTCGGCGTCGTCGGCGCCGGGATGTTCAAGGCCCTGCGTCGCTGGCGGCAGGCGCTCGCCGAAGGGCGGACCATGGAGGAGGCGGCCGCCCCGGCCCTCGCTCCCTGAGACCGTCGCGCTCGATAGTGCTCAGGGTTCGGAACTAGCGTCGTCCCCGTGACCCACCGTGGGCCGACGGACGGAAGGACCCCCTCATGACGACGCCACCCCCAGGGACCCCGCAGCACCCAGGCGCCGAGCACGACCGGTACGGCGCCTCACCAGGCGATCCTGCCCGGCCGGGAGACCCGACGCTGTTCAACGGCTCCACCGTCCACGGGTTCACCGGGAAGCGGGGGATCCGGCATCCGTGGGAGATGCGCCTGCTGATCACCGGTGTGGTGCTCACGATCCTCGGCTACCTCGCCTGGACCGCTCTGATCATCGGCACCGTGTACCTCTACGTCGCCGAGGGACGGCAGACCGTCGACACCCTGTGGCAGTACGTGGGTGTCCTGCCGATCTTCGTGCAGCTCGCGGTCCTGCTGCCGCTCGCTCCGATCATCTACTGGTGGATCCGCGCCACGATGTACGCGCAGCTGCGCACCAGTGCGGTGCGGATGAGCCCCACCCAGTTCCCCGAGGGCTACCGGATCGTGGTCGAGGCCGCTCAGCAGTACGGGATGCGCCGCGTGCCCGATGCGTACGTGCAGCTGGGCAACGGCACCATCAACGCCTTCGCCGCCGGTCACGGGTTCCGCCGCTTCGTGGTGGTCTACTCCGACCTGTTCGAGATCGGCGGGGAGGTGCGTGACCCCCAGGCACTGCGCTTCGTGATCGGCCACGAGGTGGGTCACCTCGCCGCCGGCCACGTCGCCTACTTCCGCCTCGTGTTCTCCACGGTGATCAACATGATCCCGATCCTGGGCCCAGCGCTCTCCCGCTCCCAGGAATACACGGCGGACAACTTCGGCCACTCCTTCGCGCCGGCCGGTTCGCCCGGCATGATGGGGGTGCTCTCCGGAGGCAAGTACCTGGGCGCCGAGGTCAACGTGCACGAGCTGGCGGATCGTGCCGCCACCGACCCGAGCCTCTTCGTGCACTGGGTGAACCTGATGTCCTCGCATCCGGTGACCACGTGGCGGGCGCACGCGCTGCGTGACCGCTCCAAGCCCGGGGCGCTGTGGATCCGTCCCTCCGGCGCCGTGTTCCGGTCCCCGCTGCCCCCGGGCCACGTGTGGTCCTCGCAGTTCCCGACCCCCGGCGATGCCCGCGCGTTGCTGGAGGCGGCGGACCGCAGTCGCCCCGCCGGCACCAGCAAGCAGTTCGGCCGCTTCCCGGGGGCGGACTACTCCGGGCGTCCGGCCACCCGCGCCGTCCAGCTGGCAGTTCCCCAGCTCTCCGGCCGCACCACGTACGAGATCCCGTCGGGACCGTACCGGGACGACGCCCGTGGTCTGCTCACGGACCCGAGGATGAATCCCTTCGGGCGGCAGGGCCAGGAGCCGCCGCGAGAAGGCCCCGCATCCTGACCCGCTGACCTCCGCGAGGTCCGTGCCCCGGTGTCCCACCGGTCACCCGGGAGCCGACAGAAGGGCACCGAGTGCATATCCTGACCGTGTGATCCCCGACCCCAGCGCGCCGCCTCCTGCGGTGCGTCGCAAGCCCTTGCTCGCCGTTCTCCTCGCGCCCCTGTTCATGGCCCTGATCGCCGTGAGCGTCATCAACGTCGCGCTGACCGCGATCGGGGAGAGCCTGGATGCTGACTCCGGCGGGCTGCAGTGGGTGATCTCCGGGTACGCGCTGGCCTTCGGCATGCTGCTGGTCCCCGCGGGGCGTGCGGGCGACGCCACCGGGCGCCGTCGCATGTTCGTCCTCGGCGTCGGCGTGTTCACCCTGGGCTCGCTGCTCAGCGGTCTCGCCCCCTCGGTGGAGATGCTCAACCTCGCCCGCATCCTGCAGGGCCTCGGCTCCGGTCTGCTGAACCCCCAGACCGTCGCCCTGATCCAGCAGCACTTCCGCGGTCACGACCGTGCCCGCGCCTTCGCCCTGTTGGCCACGACGGTCGCCGTCGCGACCGCGATCGGCCCCGTCTTCGGCGGGGCGCTGATCGAGATCCTCGGGCCGGACCAGGGCTGGCGCTGGATGTTCCTGATGAACATCCCGATCGGTGTGATCGCCATCCTCGGCGCGTTCAAGTTCATCCCGGACGACAAGGCCCGCGGCCGGGCCAGACCCGACCTCGACCCGATCGGCACGATCCTGCTGTGCCTCGCGATCCTCGGCATCATGCTCCCCTTCCTCGAGCGCGGCACCACCGCGCTGGTGTGGCTGTCCTTCCCCGCCGGCCTCGCCGTGCTGGGCCTGTGGTGGATGTGGGAGCAGCACTACAAGCGGTCCGGCCGGCCCCCGATGGTGGACACCGCGATCTTCGCCAACAAGGCGTTCCGCAACGGCATCCTCATCGTCTCGGTGTACTTCCTGGGCGCCACCAGCGTGTGGATCATCGTGCCGCTGTACCTGCAGATGCACCTGCAGCACTCGGCCTTCGAGGCCTCCCTGATGGGCTTGCCCTCGGCGACCGCGGCGGCGATCTCCTCGCAGATCGCCGGACGCTATGTGCTCACGCTGGGCCGGCGCATGGTGATCATCGGCTTCGCCGTGGCCTTCTGCGGCCTGGGCAGCACCGCGGTGCTGGCCGGCTTCGTGGAGAACGGCGCGGTCGCGTTCTGGTGGCTGGCCGCGCCGCTGACGCTGATGGGTCTCAGCCAGGGCATGACCATCTCCCCGAACCAGACCCTCACCCTGAACTCCGTCGATCCCCGCTTCGGCGGCGTCGCCGGCGGCATCCTGCAGCTCGGCCAGCGCACCGGTGCGGCTGTCGGCACGGCGATGATCCCCGGTATCATCTTCTCCCTCACCGAAGGCGGGCACGCCTGGTTCGAGGCGTTCGTCATCGCCGTGGCGATCATCATGGCGCTGACCCTCGCGGCGATGGCCGTGAGCTTCGCGGACCGTGCCCGCGAGAGGGCGAATCCGGGGGTGCTGTAGCCCCGGAGAGGGGAGAGGGCCCCGACCAGGCCTCAGGCCGTGAGGTCGGCGTCCTCGGTCTCGTCGGGCCTGGTCACCGGGGCATCCCCGGCGTCGGCCGGGTTGCGGCGGAGGAACAGCGCGATCACCACGGTCACCACGCCGAGCGCGGCCGAGATCGTGAACGCCACCGAGGTGCCGTCGGCGATGCCCTCGAGCTCGCTGCCGCCGCCGGCCGTGGTCAGGCCGGACACGCGCGACATGATCGAGACCAGCAGCGCGGCGCCGGCGGCACCGGCCACCTGCTGCACGGTGCCGACGATCGCCGAGCCGTGCGGGTACAGCCGCTTGGGCAGCGAACCCATCGCGGTGGTCATCAGCGGCGTGAACACGAAGGCGAGGCCCAGGGACATGACCACGTGGCCGGCGACGATCAGCCACGCCTGGTCCGGCACCCGGGACATGATCCCGATGCCGATCACCACGGCGGACAGGCCCGGCACCAGCAGCGGGCGCGGCCCGACCCGGTCGAACAGACGGCCGACCAGCGGGGCGAGCAGGCCCATGGCGAGACCACCCGGCAGCATCATCAGGCCCACGGAGAGGGTGGACAGCTCCAGCACGCGCTGGAGGAAGATCGGCAGCAGCACGACGACGCCGAACATCGCCCCCATCATCACCACCATCAGCGCCACCGCGACCGTGAAGTTCCGGGTGGAGAAGGTGCGCAGGTCGAGCAGGGGACGGTCGGCCTTCTGCAGCGTCAGCTGACGCCGCACGAACAGCGCCAGCGAAACCACGCCGATCACCAGGCACACGATCGCGGCGGTGGGTGCGGAGCCGGAAGCTGCGTCGGCCGCGCCGGAGCCGCCGTGGCCACCGCCGCCGGAGATGCCGGTCAGGCCGTACACCAGCGTGCCGAAGCCGACGCCGGAGAGCACCACGGACAGCGGATCGGCGGGCTGGGCGGTCCCTTCGTCGACGTTCTCGATGCGGCGCAGCCCGAAGAGCAGCGCGATCACCGCGATCGGCAGCACCAGCAGGAACAGGGCGCGCCACGGAGCGAAGGACAGGATCAGCCCGGAGATCGTCGGCCCCAGTGCCGGGGCGACCGAGATGACGATGGAGATGTTGCCCATCACCAGACCGTGCCGCGAGGGCGGGACCAGGTTCATGACCGTGGTCATCAGCAGCGGCATCATGATCGCCGTGCCGGAGGCCTGCACGACGCGCCCCAGCAGCAGCGGCAGGAAGGTGGGGGAGACGGCGCAGATCAGCGTGCCGACGGTGAACGTCGTCATCGCGATCGTGAACACCTGACGGGTGGAGAACCGTCCCATCAGATAGCCCGTGGTCGGGATGACCACGGCCATCGTGAGCATGAACCCGGTGGTCAGCCACTGCGCGGTGGTCTCGGACAGATCCAGGTCGTCCATGATCGGCGGCAGCGCGACCGACAGGATCGTCTCGTTGAGGATCACCACGAACGCGCTGACCAGCAGCAGGATGATGACGCTGCGATCGCGCGGGGCGACGGCACCGGCAGCATGGGCCGGTGCGTGGGCGCCCTGCGCGTAGGCGGCAGCGTGCGGGGCGGTCTCGGACGGGGTACCGATGTGCTCGGAGTCGGGGGTGTTGTGGTGCACCGGAGAAGAGTAAACATCGGGGGTGACAGGTGGCCAGAGTTTTCCCGGCCGCCTCACCCGCCGTTCACCGAGGGCGCAGAGCCTCCGTCCGGCCACCGGCGCGAGGCCACGACTGGAGAGACTGGGCACCCAGGCAACCACTTCGCCCTCGGCCCCACCCCTCCGGATGCAGGCCGGGTCGCGAGCACGAGACAGGAGAGCTCTCCATGAGCACGGATTTCACGGGTCAGACCGCCGTCATCACCGGTGCGGCCGCCGGGATCGGCCACGCCATCGCCACCCACCTCGCCGAGCGGGGCGCCCGTATCGCCGGGGTCGACATCGCCCCGACCCTCGAGGAGGCGCTCGTCGGCCTGCCCGGCGAGGGGCACCTGGCCGTGCGCGCGAACATCGCCGACGCCGCCGAGGCCTCCGCCGCGGTCTCCCGCGTCGTCGCCGAGCTCGGCACGCCGAGGATCCTCGTCAGCTCCGCCGGCATCGGCCGCTTCGCCCCCGGGGAGGACGTCCCCGAAGGAGACTGGAACGCGACGCTCGCCGTGAACCTCTCCGGGAGCTTCTTCATGGCCCAGGCCGTCGGCAGGGTCATGCTGGAGGCGGGCTACGGGCGGATCGTCAACATCGCCTCCCAGGCGGCGGAGATCGGTCTCCCGGAGCATGCGGCCTACTCCGCCGGCAAGGCCGGGGTGCTCGGCTTCACGCGCGTGCTCGCCGTCGAGTGGGCGAGCCGCGGTGTCACGATCAACGCCGTCTCCCCGACCATCGTCGACACCGCGCTGGCCCGGGAGATCTGGGTGGGGGAGAAGGGGGAGAAGGCCCGCCGCGAGATCCCTGCCGGCCGCTTCGCCTCCCCGGACGAGGTCGCCTCTCTCGTCGCCTTCCTCGCGAGCGAGGAGTCCGCGATGATCACCGGCGAGAACGTCCGGGTCGACGGCGGGCGTTCGGTGATATGAGCGGCCCGGCCCGCGGACCCCGCGACCGCCGGGCCCACCCACGCGTCGGGCGGACGGCGAATACGCTTTGTACGCAGTAATTCCGTGGATGTCATTCACATTCCGAGGGAATTCGGTAAAAGGTTGACAAAATTCAGGGCCGGATGTGGTCTCCTCGCCTCCTCCTGGGGGTGGCTGCGGGGCACAGTGAGTCCTGCCCAGAGCGGAAGCGCAGGTCACGACCTGTAACGGGAGCGTCACCGTCGCACGCGTCGGATGAGGTCCCGTCGTGGCTTCCGCATTGTGACCATTCCTTCCCCAGGAGCCAGAGATGTCCGCACTCCGCACTCCCACTCATCGCGCCGACGGCTCGGCCGTCTACTTCCGGTCGGTCGACGTCGCACCGAAGGTGGCCGCGGCCACCGGCGGGGCGGTCGTCGCTGCCGGACTGAGCGTCGCCGGAGCCGGCGTCGCCGGCGCCGACTCCGTCTGGGATCGCGTCGCCCAGTGCGAGTCCGGCGGCAACTGGTCCATCAACACCGGCAACGGCTACTACGGCGGGCTCCAGTTCTCCTCCGGCACCTGGGGCGCCTTCGGCGGCGGCGAGTTCGCCTCGAACGCGCACCAGGCCACCAAGGCCGAGCAGATCGCGGTCGCCCAGCGCACCCTGGAGCAGCAGGGGCCCGGCGCCTGGCCCAACTGCGGCCCGAGCGCCGGCCTGACCAAGGCCAACGGCGGCGCCGATGCCGACGCCCGGCCCGGTGGTGGCAGCGGCGGCGGCAGCTCGAACTCCGGCGAGAGCTCCGGCGACCTGGTGGTCGACGGCAAGTTCGGTCCGAAGACCACCGCGGCCCTCGAGTCCTGGGTCGGAGTGACCCCGAACGGCTCGCTGTCCACGAACGACATCAAGGCCCTGCAGAAGAAGATCGGGGCCGAGCCCGACGGCAAGATCGGCTCCGAGACCACCGCCAAGCTGCGCGAGGCCATCGGTCACAGCAGCAACGGCGTGTGGGACTTCCGCACCTCGTACAGCACGGTCAAGGCGCTGCAGCAGTACCTCAACGCCCACTGATCCTGCGGCGTCCCACCGGTCGCCTCCGCCTCCTCCTCACCGACGCGTCGGCCCCTGACGGGGTCGGCGCGTCGTGCACGTCTTCTGGCTCATGGTCACCCGTCCTCAGGAGCCCGAGCGCTCCGTGCGGATTGGGCGGTCGTGACGTGGGGCGGGCGTCGGGGCGTCCCTCAGCCCCGTGCCGCCGCCAGCAGGCGGTCGACGATCGGCAGCAGCCCCGCCGCGGTGACCGCCCCCTCGCGCGCTGCCCCGGGGTCGCCGCTGAGTGCGGCGTCGAAGTAGAGACCGTCCCCGATCAGCAGGATGGCCTGCGCGGTCGCCTCCTCGGCGACCTCGTCGCGGATCAGCTCCAGCCATTGCCTGCGGGCTCGTTCCATCGCCTCCCGCGCCCCACGATGGGACTCCTGGGCGAGCTGGGCGACCGCCACCAGCGTGCGGTCCAGGTCGCAGTCGGTCCACACCGAGGTGCGGATGTAGTAGCGCGACGGGCCGTCTTCGGCGGCGCTCATGGCCGCGGCGTCCTCGGCGATCAGCTCGTCGAGCCGCTCGATCAGCCCCTCGGCCAGGGCCTCCTTCGAGGCGAAGTGGTACAGGAGTCCACCCTTGGAGACGCCGGCTCGCGCGGCGACGGCGCTGAGCGTCGTGGCGCGCTGGCCGTCCGCGAGGAGGATCGCGCGGTAGGCGTCGAGCAGAGCATCGCGTGCGGACATGAGACCGACCTTACTGGGGCGGGGCCGCCCCACTGCTTGAAGTGTACCGTCTGGACGGTTTAGTTTGGTCCTGTCGGTTCGAGAGGCATCTCGTCACCTCCCGCTCCGGCCCCGATCCCCTGATGTCGATCCACACCTGGAGGTGCCCGTGCTCCCCGCTCCTGCGACCACTGCGACCAGCCCCTCCGGCACCCGCTCCCGCTGGTGGGCACTGGCCGTGCTGACGCTCCCGGTGCTGCTCATCGCGATCGACAACACGGTGCTCTCCTTCGCGCTGCCGGCGATCTCCGAGGCCCTCTCGCCCAGCGGGCAGCAGCTGCTGTGGATCGTCGACATCTACTCGCTGGTCCTGGCCGGTCTGCTGGTGCCCATGGGCTCGCTGGGCGACCGCCTGGGCCGCCGCCGACTGCTGCTGATCGGCGCCACGGGCTTCGCCGTCGTCTCCGCGCTGGCCGCGTTCTCCCCCGATGCCGCCACGCTGATCGCGGCCCGCGCCCTGATGGGCTTCTTCGGGGCGATGCTCATGCCGGCCACGCTCTCGCTGATCCGGAACATCTTCACCGATCCCGCGCAGCGCCGCACCGCCATCGCGATCTGGGCGGCAGCCTTCTCCGGTGGCGCCGCATTGGGCCCGATCGTCGGCGGATTCCTGCTCGAGCACTTCGCCTGGGGTTCGGTGTTCCTGCTCGCCGTCCCGGTGATGCTGCCGCTGCTGATCCTCGGCCCCGTGCTGATCCCCGAATCGAAGGACCCGGAGCCGGGCCCGGTCGACCCGATCAGCGTGGTGCTGGTGCTGGCCACGATGGCGCCGCTGGTCTACGCGATCAAGACCCTCACGGACAGCGGCCTCGGCCCTGTCGCCGTGCTCAGTGCCCTGGTCGCCGCGGTCTCGGGAATCGCCTTCGTGCGTCGGCAGCTCGCCAGAGCGCAGCCGATGCTCGACGTCACCCTGTTCGCCCGACCCGTGTTCACCGGCGCCGTGCTCGCGAACCTGCTCAGCGTGTTCTCGCTGGTCGGTTTCCTGTACTTCGTCTCCCAGCACCTGCAGCTGGTCAGCGGCCGCTCACCGATGCAGGCCGGGCTGGTGCTGGTGCCCGGCCTCGTGGTCACGATCATCGCGGGCCTGTTGGTGGTGCGCCTGGTCCGCTACGTCTCGGCGGCCACCCTCGTCACCGCAGGGCTGCTGCTGAACGCCCTCGCCTTCACCCTGGTGGCGATCACCGGCACCTGGGGCTCCGACCTCCTGCTGCTGATCGCCTTCGCCCTGCTCGGGGCCGGGTTGGGGGCGGCCGAGACCCTCAGCAACGACCTCATCCTCGCGGCCGTGCCCGCGAGGAAGGCCGGTGCGGCCTCCGCCATCTCCGAGACCGCCTACGAGACCGGCGCCGTGCTCGGCACCGCCGTGCTGGGCAGCCTGCTGAACGTCGCCTACAGCCGTCATGTCCTGCTGCCGGCAGGGCTCACGGACGCCCAGCGCGCCTCCGCCTCCGAGACCCTCGGCGGTGCCACCGCCGTCGCGCGGGACCTCCCGCCCGCGGGCGCCGAGCAGCTGCTGGGGTCGGCCCGTCATGCCTTCGACTCCGGCGTGCTGCTGACCAGCGGCATCGGAGCGCTCCTGATGGTGATCGCCGCGGTCATCGCACACCGCACCCTGCGCCGAGGGGTCTGAGGGCGGAGCTGTCGATCTCGGTGAACGCCATGGTGGTGTTCACGACTGACGGCGACATCGAGATCGAGTACCAGTGATCCGCTGACCTGCCGGTGCCGAGCTCCGGCGGGATACCTGCAGGCGCTGTGGGACGCTGGCTCCATGAACCTCCCTGCCGACAGCCATGTGCACAGCGAGTTCTCCTGGGACACGGGCGGCCCCACCTCCGCCGCCCGCGGCACCATGGAGGCGACCTGCGCCCGCGCCGTCCGCATCGGTCTGCCGGCGCTGTTCTTCACCGAGCACCTCGATCTCGAGGACGCCTGGTTCAGCGACGCCGAGGACTTCGAGGACCACGAGGCGCATGTGCTGGGTGAGGACGGCATCGTCGACGTGCCGCGCTTCGACGTCGACGGATATCTCGAGAGCATCGAGCGCTGCCGCGCCGCCTTCCCCGCGCTGCGGATCGGCACCGGACTCGAGTTCGGCCAGCCCCACCTGCGGTTCGAAGCCGCCGCGGGGCAGTTCGACCTGAGCCGCTTCGACCGCATCAACGGCTCCCTGCACACGCTCGAGTTCGAGGGGACGCGGGCCGAGCCGCCCACCCTGTTCCGCCGCCTGGCGCCCGAGGAGGTGATCCGCCGGTACCTCGCCGAGATCCCGGCCCTGGTGGCGGGCGATGAGCCCTTCGAGGTCGTCACCCACCTCGACTACGCGGCGCGGTACTGGCCGGAGGAGGAAATCGGCCCCTTCGACCCCCGCGCCTTCGAGCGGGAGTTCCGCACCGCGATGCAGGCGATCGCCGAGAGCGGGAGGGCGCTGGAGATGAACACCCGCCGCCTGTGGCCCTGGATGCCGCAGTGGTGGGCCGAGGCGGGCGGCCGGGCGATCAGCTTCGGCAGCGACTCGCACGCCCCGAACACCCTTGCCCACGGGTTCCCCGAGGCGGTGGCGATGGTCGAGGCCTACGGCTTCCGCCCCGGTCGCCGGCCCGAGGACCTCTGGCGGCGCTGAGGGGCGCGGCCGGCCCGGAGGCGGCCGCAGCGGTCGGGACGGGACTGTCGCTCAGGTCCCCAGCCGCATCCACGCATCCCCGCGCACGCGCACCCCGAGCGAGACCGCGCGGGCGATGAGGAAGATCAGGGTGCACGCCACCCACAGTGCGGCCAGCGCCCACGGCCCCGCCCAGCCGGAGTAGTACACGAGCACCGCGAACGGCAGCGTCACCAGGGCGTTGATGATCCCGACCTTCGCCAGGTACGGGGCGTCGCCCGCCCCCATCAGCACCCCGTCGAGCACGAACACGTATCCGGCCACGGGCTGGGCGATCATCAGCACCCACAGCGCGGCCCGCAGGTTCTCCTGCACGGCGACGTCAGGGGTGAACAGGCCCGGGATCACGTAGCTCGCCGCGAGCAGCAGCACCCCGGTGACCACGCCGCCGCCCACGCCCCACACCATCAGCCGACGGGTCACGGCGCGCACGGACGCGGCATCGTCCGCCCCCAGGAAGCGGCCGGTCAGGGCCTGCCCGGCGATCGCCAGCGCATCGAGTGCGAGGGAGAGGAGGGTGAACACGGTCAGGGCGATCTGGTGCGCGGCCAGCTGCACGGCACCGAGCTGGGTGGCCACGAGCGTCCCGGCCAGCAGCACCACCCGCAGGGACACGGTGCGCACGAACATCGGCACCGACTCGCGGCCCGCGGAGGCCACCTGGCCCGGATGGGGCCGCAGGGGCACCTGGTGGCGGCGGGCGGCGCGCACCACGATCGCCAGCAGCACGATCGCCATGCCCCACTGGGCGATGCTCGTGCCCAAGGCGCTGCCGGCGATGCCGAGGTCGAGCCCGAAGATGAGCACCCAGTTCAGCGGGATGTTCACCACGGCCCCCGAGACGGCGACGACCAGGGGCAGCCGAGCGTCCTGCAGGCCGCGGATCAACCCGGTCGCGGACTGCACCGCGAGCATCGCGGGCACCCCGAGGGCGCTGAGGTGCAGATAGGTGGTGGCCTCGGCGAGCACCTCGGGGGAGGGGCCGAACAGGGACAGGATCGCGTCGCCGCCGAGCAGCAGGACCACCACGGCGCCGATGCCGATCATCAACGCGAGCCAGCAGGCGTCGACCCCGCGCGCGATCGCCTCCCGGCGTCGGCCGGCCCCGAAGGCGCGGGCGACCGACGCCGTGGTCGAGTACGCCAGGAAGACCGACAGCCCGATCACGGTGGTCAGGATCGCGGAGGCCAGGCCGAGGCCGGCCAGGGAGACGGTGCCGACCCGGGCGATGAAGGCCGAGTCCGCCATGAGGAACAGCGGCTCGGCGATCAGGGCGCCGAGGCTGGGGACCGCCAGGCGCAGGATGTCCCGGTCCACGGTGCGACGGGCCCGCCGGGCGGAGCCGGGCGTGGGGGCATCGGGCGAGTCGGGGGAGGCGGGCGAGGCGGGGTCGGGCACAGCTCCATTGTCGAGCACGCCCCGGCGTCGGGCACGCCCCGGCGTCGAGCGCGCCCCCGGCCTCGGGCAGGCGGGGCCCGGTTCTGTCGGTCTCTGTGTCGGGTACTGGCGCTATGGCATGTGCACTGGCGATATGGCCACTGCGCACGCTATGGCGCCAGTTCTCGACGCCGAAGCCCGGCGACGACAGGGGAGGGTCCAGCTGTCGGGCACGCCCCGGCGTCGGGCACGCCCCCGGGCACTCCGGGCGTCTCACCCCGGCCCCCGGGCACTCCGGGCGTCTCGCCCCGGGGCGAATCTCCTACGGAGGTCGAATGTCTCGATACAGGTCCGTATGGAACAGTTCCTCCCGAGGGTTCGGAGCACTGCCCTCCGGACGCGGGATCCACCGTGTCGGTCCCTCGCCAGCACCCCTCAGGAGCAGGATGAACCGCCTCGCCCGACTCAGCCTGAACAACAGGTCCTTCATCGCGCTGGTCTGCATCGCGGTGTCGATCATCGGTGCCTTCGCGATGACGACCATGCGCCAGGAGCTCATCCCCTCGGTGTCGCTGCCGCAGATCCAGGTGGTGACCTCCTCGCCGGGCTCCTCCTCCGAGCAGGTGCAGGACCGGTTGACCCGGCCGATCGAGCAGTCCCTCAGCGGGCTGGAGAACGTCGAGGCCACCTCCTCGACCTCGGAGGCCGGGGTCTCGATGGTCACCGTCGAGCTGACCTACGGCACCGACACCGCGCGCTCGGCCAATCAGGTCGATGCGGCGCTGACCGGCATCGAGGACCAGCTGCCCGAGGACGCGGACCCGCAGGTGATCTCCGGCGGGACCAGCGACCTGCCGGCCGTCGTGCTGTCCGTCTCCTCCGATCTGGATCCCTCCGACCTCGGTGCGCGCCTGGACGAGTCCGTCACCTCCGAGCTCGAGCGGGTCGAGGGGGTCTCCTCCGTCGCTCTGATCGGCGCCCCGGAGGAGATCGTCCAGATCACCCCGGACGAGCAGGCGATGGCCGAGAACGGCCTGACCGAGAACGACATCTCCACCGCGCTGGACGCCAACGGCCTGTCCCTGCCGGGCGGCTCCGTCACCGACGAGGACCGCACCCTCGACGTGGTCCTCGGACAGAGCATCGACAGCATCGAGAGCCTCGAGGGCATCATGCTGATGCCCGAGGGTGGCGGCGAGGGTCAGCAGGGCCAGCAGCCGCAGCCGGTCGCCCTCTCCGAGGTCGCCACCGTCGAGCGCACCACCCAGGACCTCACCTCGATCTCCCGCACCGACGGCCGCGATTCGCTGGTCATGATGGTCACGGCCACCGCCGACGGCAATGTCGTGGACATCTCCGAGGGCGTCGAGGAGGTCCTCGCGGACACCCTGCCGGGCGTGGGCGGGAACGCCGAGAGCGCCGTCGTCTTCGACCAGGCGCCGTTCATCCAGGAGTCGATCGTCGCTCTCGCCGAGGAGGGCCTGCTGGGCCTGGTCTTCGCCGTCGGCGTGATCCTGCTGTTCCTGCGTCGCGTGCGGCCGACGGTCGTCACCGCGATCTCGATCCCCACCTCGCTGCTGATCGCCTTCATCGGCATGCTGGTCACCGGGTACACGCTGAACATGCTGACCCTGGCGGCGCTGACGATCTCCATCGGCCGCGTGGTCGACGACTCCATCGTCGTCATCGAGAACATCATGCGCCACCTCAGCTACGGCAAGGCCAGGATGCGCGCCATCCTCGACGCCGTCGGGGAGGTCGCCGGCGCCATCACCGCCTCGACGCTCGCCACCGTGGTGGTGTTCCTGCCGATCGCGATCGTCTCCGGCATGGCGGGGGAGCTGTTCCGGCCCTTCGCCCTGACCGTGGGCATCGCGATGCTCAGCTCCCTGCTGGTGGCGCTGACCATCGTCCCCGTGCTCGCGTACTGGTTCCTGCGCGCCCCCAAGGCGCAGCGGGACGTGGATCCCGACGACGCCCAGCAGGTGGCCGTGATCCGCGAGGAGGCCGAGGCGAAGGAGGAGCGCAGCTGGCTGCACCGGATCTACGCGCCCCTGCTGCACCTGGTCACCGATTCACTGCCACGTCGCCTGATCACGGTGGCAGCCTCGATCCTCGTGCTGGTGGGCACCGCCTTCCTGTACCCGCTGGTGAACGTCAACTTCCTGGGGGACACCGGGCAGAACATCGCCTCCCTCACCCAGTCCCTGCCCGCCGGCACCAGCCTCGAGCAGTCCACCGACAAGGCCGAGGAGAGCGAGCAGGCGCTGATGGACGTCGACGGCGTCGACATCGTGCAGACCACGATCGGCGGCAGCCAGTTCGGCATGGGCGGCGGCGGCGCCGAGAACGAGATCAGCTTCTCGATCACCACCGACCCCGACGCGGATCAGGAGGCCCTGCAGGACGAGATGGTCGAGGCCCTCGAGGCGCTGCCGGAGTCCGGCATGATCGAAGCGGCCGACATCGCCTCGCCCACCGGCTCCAGCTCCGTGGACATCCTCGTCACCGGCCCCACCGCCGACTCCCGCCAGGAGGCGAACGACGCGATCCTCGCCGAGCTCGACCCGATCCCGGACGGCGCCACCGAGGTCACCAGTGACCTGGCGGCCGAGGAGCCCACCGCCGTCGTCACCGTGGACCGTGAGGCCGCCGCGCAGCTCGGGCTGACCGAGGAGACCGTGATCGGCATGGTCGCGCAGCAGATGTATCCCGGCGCGATCGGCTCGGTCACGCTCGAGGACACCGAGCTGGACATCTACGTCGAGCGCGGCGAGAGCATCGAGACCTTCGACCAGCTCACGGACATCCAGCTGGCCGGCGGCGTCCCGCTGACCGACGTCGCCTCGATCGACGAGGTCGCCTCCCGCCCGTCGATCTCCACCCAGGACGGGCTGGAGACCGTGACCGTCTCGATCACCCCCGAGGGCGACGACATCTCGCCCGTGACCGAGGCCGCGAACGCCGCGGTCGAGTCCGCGGACCTGCCCGAGGGTGTCGAGGCGACCGTCGGGGGCACCGCCGCGGACATCGACGAGACCTTCGGCCAGCTCGGCCTGGCCATGCTGGCAGCGATCCTGCTGGTGTACGTGCTGCTGGTGTGGATCTTCAAGTCCCTGATCCAGCCGCTGATCCTGCTGGTCTCGATCCCCTTCGCCGCCACCGGTGCGCTGGGGCTGCTGATCCTCACCGGGGTGCCGCTGGGTCTGCCCTCGATGATCGGCCTGCTGATGCTGGTGGGCATCGTGGTCACCAATGCGATCGTGCTGATCGACCTGGTCAACCAGTATCGACGGCGCGGGATGGGGCTCGACGAGGCGATCCACGCCGGCGCGGCCAAACGTCTGCGCCCGATCCTGATGACCGCCGCCGCGACGATCTTCGCGTTGATCCCGATGGCGCTGGGCCTCACCGGCAGCGGCGGGTTCATCGCCCAGCCGCTCGCGGTCGTCGTCATCGGCGGTCTGGTCTCCTCGACCCTGTTGACCCTGCTCATCGTGCCGGTGCTCTACCGCATCGCCGAGGGGCCGGGAGAGCGGCGCCGACTGCGGGCCGAGGCCCGCGAGGCCGAGCGGCGCGACCTTCGTGAGCAGGCGCTCGCCGAGCAGCGCGCCGCCCACCGGTCCGCGCAGGAGGAGACCAGGAGCGCCGAGGCGCAGAGCGCGCAGGGAACGCAGAGCGCACAGGGCACGCAGAGCCCGTCGGCCCGCGGTCCGGTGGCCGGCGAGCGTCAGCACCAGGGATCGCCCCGTTCGCTCAAGGAGCGCGGCGGGCTCGTCGGCATCATCCGGCGCGGTCTGGGTCGCCACTGACCTGATGGCGCCGGGTCCCGGCCGGACCTGGATCGGGTTTACGGCCTCTGGCCGCTTACGATGCCCTCATGGGAGCACGGAAGAGCAGGCGGGAGGGCGAGCGCGCCGCCGGGCGCAGCTGGACGGTCCGCACGCAGGTGCTGACGACCATGCTCGCCTTCATGGTGGTGGGCCTGGCCGTCACCGGTGTCCTCACCTATGCGGCGCAGTTCCGGTCGCTCGACGAGCGGGTGCACTCCGAGCTGCTGCAGGAGTACAGCGAGCTCAGGCTGATCGCCGAGTCGACGACGGACGACGGCAGCTTCACCCACTCCACGGTCGACGAGGTGCTCAAGACCGCGACCGACTCCGCCGCCCCGTCGGACAACGAATCCGTGATCGCGCTGCTCGACGGGCGGCCGGCGCACAAGCCGCGCACCCAGGACTTCGAGCTGATCCCGGACGACTCGGCGCAGTCCCAGCGCGTCCTGCAGCAGATCCTGGCGGTGCACGAGCCGGGGCGCACGGTGACCACCACCCTGTCCCTCGGAGACCGGGAGCTGCGGGTGCTCGTCGCGTCGGTGCAGGTCACCGGTGATGATGCCGAGGGTGTGTATGTCGTCGCCAATGACATCGGCGTGCAGAAGCAGGACCTGTGGCAGTCCGTCCTCACCTTCGCCGGCCTCTCCGTCATCACCCTGCTGGTCGCCGGCTGGGTCGGCTACGTGGTCACGGGGCGGCTGCTGAAACCGCTGGGAGCACTGCGCTCGGCCACCGAGCAGATCACCGTCGACGACCTCGAGCACCGCATCCCCGTGCCCTCGGGCAACGACGACATCGCCGCACTGGCCACCAACTTCAACCGGATGCTGGAGCGGATCCAGGTGGGCTTCGCCGAGCAGCGGCGCTTCATGAGCGATGTCGGCCACGAGCTGCGCACCCCGCTGACGATCGTGCGCGGGACCCTGGAGATGACCGACGTCGGGGATCCCGCCGATGTGCGCGAGGCCCACGAGATCGCGACCGACGAGCTGGACCGGATGGGCCGCGTCGTCGGCGACCTCTCCGAGCTGGCCGCCTCGGCGCGCCCCGACTACGTGCGGCCCAAACCGCTTCGGATGCAGTCCTTCGCCCGCTCCACCTTCGCCCGGATCGAGCGCATCGCCGAGCGCGAGTGGGAGCTGGCGCGGACGGCCGACGTCGTCGCCGACGCCGATGAGCAGAGGCTGACCCAGGCGGTGGTGCAGCTGGCCGCCAATGCCGTGCGCTACAGCGACGAGGGAAGCCGGATCCGCTTCGCGGTGGACCAGGTGCTCGGCCCCGACGGCCCCGAGATCCATCTCGGCGTGCAGGACGAGGGCGACGGCATCGCCGAGGACGACCAGCGCCGCATCTTCGAACGCTTCACCCGCGTCGACGGCGCCCGCGGTTCCGGATCCGGCCTCGGGCTGCCGATCGTGCGGGCGATCGCCGCGGGGCACGGCGGGGTGGTGCGGCTGCTGTCGACGCCCGGGCGCGGCTCCACCTTCACCCTCGTGTTCCCCCAGTTCGCGGGGAGCACGAACGACGGCGCCGACGAAGCCGGTGAGGGCGAGGACGACGAGCCCGACGACGCAGGCGGGGCCGAGAACCGACGGGGCCCCGCCGACGCCCCGCGCACGAGGACGAGGAGAAGTTCATGAGGATCCTGATCGCCGAGGACGAGGCGCGCATCGCCCGGTTCGTGGAGCGGGGGCTGAAGGCCAACGGCTTCGCCTCCACCGTGGTCGAGAACGGCATCAGCGCTCTCGACCTCGCCTCCAGCGGCGACTTCGACCTGCTCATCCTCGACGTGGGTCTGCCGCGCATGGACGGCTTCCAGGTCCTCAAGGCGCTGCGCGAGATGGACGTGGACATCCCGATCCTCATGGTCACCGCACGCACCGGTGTCGACGACACCGTGCAGGGCCTCGAGGGCGGGGCCAACGACTACATCGCCAAGCCTTTCCGCTTCGAGGAGCTGCTGGCCCGGGTGAAGCTGCGCGCCCGGGAGACGACCGCCGGGTCGGGCTCCGTGAGCAGCGACGTCCTCGAGCTCGGCGACCTCCGGCTCGATCTGCGCACCCGGATCGCGACCTTCGCGCCCGAGGAGGTCGAGTCCCCGGAGCGCTCGGTGGAGCTGTCCTCCCGGGAGTTCACCATGGCGCGGGTCTTCCTCGAGAACCCGAACCAGGTGCTCACCCGCGACCTGCTGCTGTCGAAGGTGTGGGGGTACGACTACGACGGTGCCTCGAACGTCGTGGACGTGTACGTGGGGTACCTGCGTGGCAAGCTCGGCGCGAAGCGCCTGGTGACCGTTCGCGGCGCCGGCTACAAGGCGGTCGACCCGACGGCCTGACCGCGACCCGTCGCGCTCATGATCCGCCCTGGTCAGAGGTGACCATGAGAGGTCTCTCATGACGGACTCACGGGGGTCTCATCGCTGCCGGTGAGGATGCCGGACATGAAGACTCTGCGCACCGCCGGGATCCTGCTCGCCGTCGCCCTGTCCGCCACGGGTCTCGCCCTGCTGCCTTCGCTCGAGGAGACGCCGGGGAAGCAGCCGGGGATCGTGGTGGGCGAGGAGGACCGCGCCTCGGATGCCGGCGGGGAGTCCTCCGCGCTGCCCGGGGACGTGCCCGAGCCGTCCGGTGCCGCGAGTGGACCGGTCGATCTGCCGCGGTCCGACGTCACCGAGCAGCCGGCCGACGACGGTGCGGGTGCCGTGGAGTACGAGACCTCGAAGGCGCCCGAGCCGACGGCCACGGCGGGGCCCTCCTCCGGAGGGGGCAGCTCGGCTGCGAAGAAGCCCGCCGCCCCGGAGAAGCCCGCGGCCCCACAGAAGCCCGCCGCGCCGGAGGCCCCCTCGAGCACCTGTGAATGGGACGACGGCGACTGGGACTGCGACGACGATGACGACGGAGACGACGACAGCAACGAGGACGACGAGGACGACTGAGCGTCAGCTCGCCCGTCACCCCTCGCCGGTCGCCCCGCCGCGCGTCATCCCTCGCCCGTCATTCGTCCCCGCCGCCCTCGTCGGCATCGTGCCGGCCCCCGATCGTCACGGGACGGTCGTGCCCGGGAACGCCCAGCCGCGCCAGTCGGTGCTCGCGGGCCCCGAGGCGGGCGGCGAGGGCGTCGGAGCTGATCATCACCACCACCCCGCGGTAGTCGGACAGCACGCGCTCGAGCATCGCGCGGCCCGCATCGTCGAGGTCGCCCTCGAGACCGTCCAGGAGCAGCAGGGGAGGGGCCCCGTAGAGCGCGCGGGCCAGGGCCAGGCGCGCCCGGTCCGAGCGGTCCAGCCCGTCGCCGACGCGGCGCAGGGTGGTCCGTGCGCCCCGGGGGAGGCTCGAGAGGTCCAGCCCGACGAGATCGAGGATCTCCTGATCATCGGCGGCGTCCAGGTCCGGTCGCCGGTAGTGCAGGGCCCGGGCGACGGTGCCGCGCTCGAAGACGGTGCCCGCGGCGGCGTACCCGACCAGGACCCGACCGCGGGAGGCCGAGACCGCGCGCAGGTTCTCCCCGGCCACCCACACCGAGTCCGGCTGCCCGGTCCCGGGGCCGGGGGAGAGCTCGAGCAGGCGACGGACGAACTCGCGCGGCGCGGCCGGGTCCTCCGAGACCAGACGCACCAGCTCCCGCGGCCGGCCCTGCAGCGGTCCGTCACCGCCGTCCGGCCCCGGCAGGTCGAGGTGCACGAGGGCCTCGCCCTCGGTCCCGGCGCCAGGGGCGGGGACGGCGGCGGCCGCCTCGCGACGCGACCTCGCGCGGGCACGACGGTCCTCGGCGCCCGCGAGCGCGGGCCCCAGCACCATGCGCGCCGAGGAGTACGTCTGCCGGTACTCGACGATCCGGCCGATCTCCAGCACGGGGGTCGCGGCGATCCCGGCGACCGCCATCGCGGCCATCGTGACCCCTGGCGCGAGCCCCAGGTAGGTGCCGGCCGCGGCGACCAGCAGGGTGGTCAGCGTCGAGGCGACGATGCCACCGGCCCGGATGGTGCCGACGGTCTCGGCCCGGTCCACTGCGATCTCGACGAGGCTGTCGGAGTCCCGGCGGATGTTCCGCAGCTCGCGCGTGGTCCCGCCCGAGGCGAGGATGCCGTCCGAGGCGGTGACGGTGTCGGCGATGCGCGAGGCGAGCTTCCCGCGCGTGCGACGCATGCGGCGGGTCTTGATCAGGGCCGCGCGCGCCCAGAACGCCAGGCAGAGGGCGAGGACCACGAGCGGGGCGACCATCACCACGGCCAGGTACGGGTGGAGCACGGCGAGGGTGATGAGGCTGCCGCCGATCAGCGGAACGGCGACCACCAGCGGGGCGATGCCCTGCGAGACCCAGTTGCGCACCCCGGAGAGGTCGTTCGTGGTGCGGGCGACGGTCACGCCGAGGGAGGTGGCGTGCCCCGGCGTCAGTGCGTCGCCCAGCAGGGTCAGCCGCAGCTGGTGGACGTAGTCCTGTCCGAGCTTCTCGGCCACCACCCGTTCGTGGACCTTCAGCGCACCGACGGCGAGCGCGGTCAGCACCAGCAGCACCAGTGCACGCAGCAGCAGGGCGGAGTGCCCCGTCGGGGCATCCTGCAGCATCACCAGCGCCCAGGCGGACAGCGCGGCCAGTGCGGCCTGGCCCAGGCCCAGGGCGACCAGGATGCCGATCCAGCGCCTCCTCGCGCCCCGCAGCAGCGGGGGCAGCGGCGGCGCGTTCTTCAGCAGGCCGTTGGCCAGCTGCACCGGTTCACGCTCACGCGGCATCGGCGGTGCGCTCCGTGATCAGCCCGGCGAGCAGCTTCCCGGCCACCGTGGCGGTGCCCAGGTCGAAGGTCGGCACGACCGGCACCTCGAGGGCGCGGCGCGCCTCGTCGGTGGCCAGCGGGGAGCTGGTGACGACCCCGGAGACGAACGCCGGGGTGCGACCGAGTGCACCGAGGGCCCCGACCCCGCCGACGGCGCCCAGGGCGTCACCCGCGGCGAAGGCGACGGCGTCGACGACCGCCCCGAACTCGTCGTCGGCCAGCAGGCGGGCGGTCTCGCCCTGGTAGACCCCGTCGGCGATCTCCAGCAGCACCACGTCGGGCTCCTCGCCGCCGCCGGCGAGCTCGTCGGCCATGGACAGGAACAGGTCGCGGACCTCCTCGTAGTCGACCTGGAACGTCGAGGAGTAGCCGAAGTCCGTGAAGTCCAGGACGCGGTGCGCGCCGGCGTCGAGGAACAGGTTGTAGTCGTTGCCGGCGCCGGTGCCGGTGACCTTCGCGGCGGCGACCCGCAGCCCGGCGGCGGCCAGCCCGTGCGCCAGCTGGGCCAGCACGGTGGACTTACCCGAGTTCATGGAGGTCCCGAGCACGGCGATGACGGGCACGCGGTGGGCGGGACGGTCCGCCCGGTCGGCGACGTCGCGGACCACGTGGTGCGCGGCGGCGCGGGCCAGCGTGACGGGGCCGTGCGCGTCGCGCAGCACCCCGATCGGCTCGATCCCGGTGGGGGAGCCGACCGCCGCGTGCTGCTCGAGAACGCGGGAGGCGAGCCCGCCGGCGGCGGCGAGGTGGGCCGGGCCGAGGTCGCCGGGGACCGTGGCCAGGAACTGGTCGGCGGCGTAGCGGTGGCCGTAGGCCACCACGATCTCGTCGCCGGGGAACAGGACCTGCCGGCGGGAGACCGGGCTCTCGAGCCGCTTGTGGTGCCCGACCGAGGTGACCCGGGCCAGCACCACCTCGCCGGACTGCGGGACGTGGTCCTCAGTGATCAGGTCGATCTGTTCGGCGCGGCGCAGGAAGGCACCGACGTCGCGGGTGGAGAAGGCGTGCTTGGCGCGCTCGAGCCGGGTGCGGAGGTCTTCGGGGACGGCGGCAGGGGTCGTGGCCGGAGTCGCGGCGGGGACGGTCGCGGTATCGGTGGCGGTCTCGTTCAGGATCGTCATCGGGGGCTCCTCGTGTCGTCTCGGGGCGGACGGTCCCGAAGCGGACCGTGCCTGACTCGACGCAGTGAACCGGTCAGGGATGAGTCCGTGATGAGCCGACGATGAGAGGGATCACAGAGAGCGGAGCGCTGGGGGAGAGGACCTCAGGCGGCGATGCCGAGACGCGAGAAGGCGTTGCGGAAGATGGTCAGTCCCTCGAGGCCCGGGAGCTTCTGGATCCGCGTGTCGAGCTTGTCGAGCTCCTCGGACTTGCCGGCGAACAGGTGGCCCATCACGTGGCGCACCTCGGACTCCTCCATCATGCCGCTGCCCACCGGCTTCCAGACCCGGCTCATCACCAGGCGCACGATCCTCTGCGCGGTCTCGGAGGCCGCCAGCCGCTCGCGGCCCTGGGTGGTGTAGAAGGCGACGTGCCGGGTCTCCTGCTGGGCGATGCGCTTCAGCAGCGGGGAGAGCACGGGATGGTCCGTCAGGGCCGAGAGCCGACGGTAGGCGGCCACCGCGGAGAGCTCGTTGGCCGCACCCCACACCATGTGCACGGCCACGAAGTCGGTGCCGGCGAGATTGGTGAGCACGGACTGCTTCAGCGGGCCCAGCGCACCGGTCCAGCCGAGCTTGACCCGCTTGGCCTTGATCTCGTCGTAGTCGACGACGATGTCGTGCGCGGCCAGCACCTTCGCGAGGGCCTCGCCGTGCCAGAACTCCTCGCGGTTCCACATGGTCATGAAGCCTCCGGCGACCTCCTCGCGGTGGGAGGGGGTGACCAGCAGGTCCCGCAGGAAGCAGGAGGTGTGGTACTCGACGTCGCACATGTAGCGCAGCGAACGCAGGGTCTGCGCGTCGAGCGGCTGCGCGTCGAAGAGGTCGAAATCGAGGTCCTCGTACTTCACGGGGACGGAGGTCTCGGCGAACTGGTCGAGATCGAAGGCCATGTCACGCTCCGGTGCGGGGAAGGGCGGCGAGAACGGGATCCGGGAGAGCAGGGCCCGGCAGCAGCCGGGTGATCTCGTACCGGGCACGGCGCAGTGCGGCGCGGTCGCGGGCCTCCGCGCCGAGCACCGTGAGGGCGGCGGGCAGGTCGGCATCGGGCGTGCCGCCGCCGTCCAGCGGGGATCCGAGGGCGAGCACCACCCGCGCGGTGACGGCCTCGCCCCGGGACCGTCCGATGCGGGCGATCGCCTCGGCGGTGAAGAAGTCCGCTGCGGCCTGATGCCGCCTGAGCACCAGGTCCACCACCCGCCGCGCCTCTCCGTCGAGACGGCGCGAGAGGGCGTGCAGCGCGGCCTGCAGGGAGGCCTCCTGGATCGCCATGCGCGCCATGTGGCCGGCGGCGACCGACTCTCCGGCGACGGCGGTCCACAACGGGGACAGCAGGGGCTGGACCCGGTCCACGTGGACCCGGCGCAGCGAGCGCAGCGGGTGCAGACGATGCTGGATCCGTGGGCGCTCGACGGGGTGGTCGCCGGTGAGCAGATCGCGCAGCGCCCGCGACTGCCAGTGCCGGTCCACCAGCCAGGTCGCCAGGAACGCGGTGATCCGTGCTTCGTTCCCGGTGGCAGTGGCGAGCATCGCCCGGGATTCCGACAGCGCCGAGGACTCCAGTCGCTGCAGCACGCCGAGCGCGGTGCGCAGATCCGCCGGCAGCGGCGTCTCGGCGGCGAGCAGAGCGGTGTCGACGGGGAGCCGCCCGCTGCCGCGACGGGTGAAGGCGGCGACATCGAAGTCCGTGACCAGCACCGGGGTGATGGTCCGATCGAAATGCACGTGCCCGGCGAAAGCGTCGGTCGCCGGGGCCGTCTCGTGCGGGAGGTGGACGTGCTGCGCCGTGCTCACTGCTGAACCGATGATCACGCTCCACCTCTCCTCCGCC